>CAWFFK010000011.1:0-175249 GCA_963815075.1 uncultured Bacteroidales bacterium | reverse complement strand
CATAATATTAAAGTCCAAAAATAATCCGTCATTGCGAGGAGCTAAGCGACAAAGCAATCTTTTTATCTTAACCACAAATTCTAACCTATCTCATCCCTCACTCCTTATTCCTCACTCCTCACTCCTTACTCCTCACTCCTTACTCCTCACTCCTCACTCCTCACTCCTCATCCCTTATTCAATTTCCATATCCTCTATCGGACTCCTTATGGCAAACAGATTGCGCCTGCTCACATGTGTGTAAATCTCCGTTGTACGTGTGCTCTTATGTCCCAGTAATTCCTGTATGTACCTGATATCCAGTCCGCTCTCATGTAAATGGGTGGCATAACTGTGACGCAGACTGTGAACTCCCACTTCCTTCTGTATCCCCGCCCTCCTTAACGACTGCTTGAAAACAGAATAAACACTCTCAACAGAATACCTGCCACCCCCCTGCCCTTCGAAAAGATATCTGACCGGATTATAACTCTTTATATATGCATCTGCCTTTTCCCAGACTTTCTGTGGTATCGGTACCATCCTGTCAACATTACCTTTCCCTTCCCGAATATGAAGAATGCCCCGCTCCCTGTCAAGATCACTCAGCTTAATATTCGTCACTTCACTGCGCCTTAATCCACATGAATAAATAAACCATAACATGAGCCTGTGCTTGTTGTTCCTGGTCGCACTGAAAATCTTCATAACCTCTTCCTTCGACAATACTTTCGGTAATGCCCTGCTTCGACGAGGCCTCTCAAGCGAGCTCAAATCGACTCTTCTTTCCTCCGAAATAGTGTAGTAAAGCTTTATTGCTGAGATTATTAAATTCTGATACGAGGCAGAATAGCCAAGTTTTATAATATGATCATCTATAAATCGCGAAATATCACTCTCATCAAGATCAGCCGGATCCCTGTCGTTAAAATATTTAAAAAACAATTCTATATTCGACCGGTACGACTCAATCGTTCTCCTGCTGTAACGCTTCTCTTCAAGATATTTCATTAACCGTTCAATCCCTTCCAGAGCTTTCTCCCCCGGATCCCTGCCGCGTACATCCGATCCCTGCTCATCACGAAGTTCTTTCAGAACGCCCGGGAGCACTGTCTTCCTTATTATCACATCAATACCTCGCGATGAAAAGTAATCAGATAAAGAATCAACCGTTAACTGCGACCACGGAAACAGCCATTCTTTCCTGTTTTTATCCCAGTATATTTTACCGTATAGCCGCATCTCATCAATCCACCCCGGATCATACCTCCCGGTGAACTTTATTACAAGCCTTCCGTCTGGTTCGTTGATCGTAAACCGAACAGGATCATATCTTCCGGCTCTACGCTTAATTACAGGCGACCTGGTGACTTCTTCATTTTCAGGGTAATTATTGTCAGGAATCGATGATGAAGAATCAGTTTCTTCTTCAAAGATCTCTTTATCTGAAAATAATCCGGCGGGCTCCTCTTTCTTTTCACCTGAAACAAGCTTTGAAATATCGATATCTGCTGTGTTCCGATAAATGAGTAAGTATCTGCTTAAGAGTCTTTTCATTGTCATCAGCGTACCAGCAATTATTGGTATGGCTCCACTTTGAATTATCAATCGACCTGACAAGTGTTGCAAGTTCCTGGTCATATTCGAAAATAATAGCCAATCGTGGCTCGTCACGATGGAATATCCGTCTAAGAATGATCTTCTTTTTCATGTCAGCAGCGAGAAAAAATTAGCACTTCACAGAAAACACAGAAAGTTACAAATTTTATTTGAAATTCAATAAAATAATATCTTCATATAACCTATTTATCCGGGTATGTCCACAGCCTGACAAATCTTCAACGGGTGCTTTTTACCTTTCGTATTTTCCATACTTCCGCCACGTCAGTCACATAAGCATTATATGTCAACACATTTAATTATCAATAAATATAATGCTTAAGTCTAACATGCAACCTTCACAAATCATTACAAGTTAATCAATATTTGGGATATTGGGGATGGAAATATTAACAATATTTTTTCCAGTTTTTTGTCCTGTTGCTGCGTCTTTGCTTTTATGTCAACTTATAAGATTATTTCAATTACAACTTTCTGGCAGGGCTGTATAAATTAATATATAAAACCTTGACAAATAACCATGTCAGTGCTTTTCATTAAGGTGGGGTAGTAAATCCATCCAAATAGATTAATTTTGGAATAACTATTTGATATAATCGTGTCAATTTTAACATGTATATAAGCCTTATAAGATGAAAAAGACAATATTAATCATAGGAGTAATTGCAATTTTTGGTGCTGTCTCACTTGCACAAACTAAAAATGACACTATACTGCAACTACAACGACAGATTGAGAATCTTGAATACCGCAATTCCAGATTGTCAAAGCAGGTAAATACGGCTAATTCAAATATCAAAAAACTTGAAGGCAGAATCTCTTCTGCTGTCGATAGTGTGGATGTTTTGAAACAAGAATTAGCTCTGACAAACAATAACTTACAGGCAATGGCAGATAAACTGGAGTTGCAGATCCGGCAATTAAGCAATAAAACAAATACTGACGTTTCAGCTTTAAATAAAAAAGTGAGCCATAATACTACTCTATACTGGATCCTTGCAATTATTGCAATCGTTCTTCTTCCTGCAATCCTGTTCGGCTGGTTAAGAAGCAGGTTAATACTGGTAAAAAAAGAATTGTCGGACCAGATAAAAAACAGTTCAGAAGCAATCCGGGAAGAGATTATAAAGCTTGATAATCAGGTATTCTGGTCACTTGATCTTCAGAAGAGACTAAGCGAAAAAGAACTAAATGAATCGGAGGAAATTGACCATTCGCTTGTTTTAAAAGTTACAGATGAAATTATTCGTATTCAAAAGAATATAAGTAACATGGATCCGGAAACGAAAGGATTGAAACAGCTCGAATTTGCAGTTGACCGCATTCTTGATAATTTCAAAGAAAATGGGTATGAGATGGTTGATCTGCTCAATAAACCTTATAATCCGGGGATGAAGCTATCTGCAAAGTTTAAGCAGGATGAAACCCTGAAACATGGGGAACAGATCATTACCAGGATTATTAAACCACAGATAAACTATAATAACGTTATCATACAGGAGGCTCAGGTTGAGGTGAGCGTTGGTGAATAAATAACATTATTTTCCCCTGCAATTCCTTCATATCCATTATTCATGCAGGGAATATCTTATAGCATGTGCATATTGTTTATTTCAGATTCGAGATTATATTTGGATCGTACGATAAAGATTTGTCAGGAAGCCAATGCCATAACGGGCCAAGATCTTTTTTAACAGCTTCAATCATGAATGCCGGTACTCTGCTTGTTTCTTTTTTTACAAAAGATTGAAAATCGGGGTTTCTGTGCAGATCTTTAAGCATGTCAGACAGCCATCTTATTTTGCTCGAACCACCTATGGTTAATGACAGCAGAAGAATGATCCATTTCGGAGCAATCATATTATTGGCATTAAAACGACGGTACATAGATTTTGCAGAGAAGCTGTATTTCAATAAATCAATAAAATGAACGTACAGTTCCTCCCAGGTATAATTTTTAGGGATAATATTCAGGATATGCACCGACATCATCATGTGAAAAGGAAAAGGAATAATTCTGTTTTCCAATTCATATTTTAAATTGCCTCCGGCACCTTTCCCATATACTGATAACAATGCATAGGAAGGATAAGCTGCGGGTGTAAGGTCGATAAATCGTTTGGTAAGAGTAAACGGATCCTGTCCTTTATCGCAGTCAAGGCCAACCATGAAATTGGTTTGTACCTGCGGAATATATCTCTGGATCATATTCACCTGGTCAGATACCTCCTTAACCTTATCCATCCCGACACTCGATCCTGTTCTTGATTTTTTCCCATAATCAAACCACGATTCGATACCCGGCATGATCATTTTAAATCCATTCTTTTTGAGTCTTTTAACATTAGGTTCATTTAAAACAGACAAACTGCCTTCGGCGATAAAATCAATGCTGCCCGGGGGGACTACCGATTCGATGGTTTCCATGAATAACCTGAAATTAATACCAAAATTGGGATCATACCAGCTGACCCTGGGATGTTTCATTTTCTTCATCAGAAACCGGAGATCAGCTTTGATCATGTCCATGTCGAGCGTTTGATAAGGAATTTCTGAATCAACGCAAAAATCACAGCTGTATGGACAGCCAAAACTTCCAAGCATTGGCACTGTTTTTATTAAACTATATTGATTGTGCACCTTTTCTATAAATTCCCATCTTTCACGAACTCCCGGAATTGATATGGGTTGTGAAGAAGTTGTAAGGTATACTCCACCTTGCTTATTCAGTTCAAAATTTTGCAGCAGGTCATTTATCAGTCTTTTATCAGTCAATCCAAGTACATAATCGAAATATAATCTGGCATCCTCCGGATAACATCTCGCATGAGGTCCGCCAAGAGCTGTTGCAATTCCCTGTGACCGGTAATAATTGCTTATGGCATAGGCAAGCTGTGCTGTGTAAGTGAATGAACTTATGAAAACAAGGTCTGCCTGATTCTCTAACAGGTCACCCAATGCCTGCGATCCGGTAAAGATGTGATAATGTACCTCATGACCTTCTTCCCTGCACCACACTCCGATAATCTGAGGCATGATACTGATATAATTGGGAAACATAACACGACGGTACAAAGATTGAGAAGGACTGTTATGAATAAGATCTAAAATACAAATTTTTAGCTTTTTCACTTTGCAGTAATAAATATTGAAATTCAGTCTTCGCCCGACAAGTGAGCAAATTATTCCCTTACTTATTCTTATAGTCTTAGATATACAGTCTTATAACACTCTTTGTCAAATTTAAAAATTCATTCTTTAAAATACAATTTTATTTTTTATGATTCAAAGTTCAAATTTTTATAATTGTGTTATATTTTGCTGATATATAGATTGTTATAATATTCCAGAACACTCATCGCAAACCGCGCCGATACTGTACCCGGGCCACCGCTCATCTCTATTCCTACCTCAATAGCTTCAATGATCTCTGCCGCTGCAGCACCATCTTCAAGAGCCTGTTTTATGTGCCATTCCATGCACGATTCGCAGTTCGTCGCAACTGATATGCCTACAGCTATAAGTTCTTTCTGCTTTTTGGTCAGTTCTCCGTCTTTATAGGTAGCTTGCTCCATTAATGTAAAAGCCTCATATACTTTCGATTTTTTGGAGTAATAGGTGTGTGCCTTCTTTCGGGCCTTTACTATCTGTTCAATTTTAACTCTGTCAGGATTTTCCATATGTGAATCTAATATAATTTCAGATCTTTATTAAATAATGAGTACAAATGAAATAAGAGATTATCCAGTTGACTACCCGGGTTTGTTTGAAAAGCTGAAGGTTGTCCCGATATGAGCATTTTTACCTCATTTTTTAAATTCCTCTTCAATAAGCTGAATGGTTAATTCAATCCCATTTGTATTTTGAAGTTTTTGCGATATCTCTTCGGCATTTTTCCTGTACTTACCATCAGAGGTACATTCTGTAATAGCTGAAGAAATTGCATCTGCCGTTATTTTCTTAAAATCACAGGTATTGGGGCCAAGTCCTAATTTCACAATTTGTTTGCGATTTTCAAATTGATCGCCCATGAACGGAAATGCAGCCTGCGGAATACCTGCTCTGGCGATTGCTGCCATGGTGCCGGTGCCTCCATGATAAATAACAGCTGCCAGTGAGGGAAATAACAATTCAAAAGGCACCTCATTAACATATAATATGTCAGATGTGCTGCTTCCGGGTAAATCAGCCCACCCCCTGGAAATTATCAGCCGCTGATTTGTCGTATCATGTACCTGCTCAAAAATCCGATTGTATTTTTCAGAATTTACTATAGGGTTACTGCCAAATCCTATATATACAGGGGGTTTCCCCGAGCTGAGGAAAGTTACCACCTCAGCCGGTAAGCCGATTTTAGACGGAAATATCATAAACCCGGTTTGAGTAAACCTGAAAGCCACCCCCTCTCGGGCCTCGTTTAATTCCCTGTCGCAGGCAATTAAGACATTTTCACCTACCCAATGCTCCCATATATCTTTAATTGGCTTCAATCCCAGCTTCGACCTGTTCTTATTCACAAAACCCTTCATCAATATATTCATTGCCAGCCTGCCAAAGCCAAATCCCGTGGCCAATGCAACCATGGGTTGGACATCACCTCTTGTACCAAGTATAACAATTGCAATCTTCATATCAATAACCCATTGGTCAGACCGGGCCTGTCTTAACAGCTTTCGAGTATCAGTTTAACTGCATCATAGCTGATGGCGGAAAACATAGCCTCCACATTCTTAGTGTAATCCGTATTATGGCTCATAATGGCATCTTTTAAAATAAAGGCTTTGTAATCGTGGTTATATGCTCCAATAAAGGTTGCCAGTACACAGCC
Source organism: uncultured Bacteroidales bacterium (assembly GCA_963815075.1). Taxonomy (GTDB): domain Bacteria; phylum Bacteroidota; class Bacteroidia; order Bacteroidales; family VadinHA17; genus LD21. The sequence goes on along the minus strand of CAWFFK010000011.1, from coordinate 168,822 downwards.
TACTGCACTTAAGCCGCAAAGAAATAGCGTGTTGCTTCCTTTCTCCCTGAGAAGATTATCAAGTTTGGTTTTATTAAAACCATCCGAATAGGTTTTAATTATTTGTGTATCGCCGGGTTTGATGGATATTGAGGCTGGATATTCAAATTCCTGTGGATCTGAATCGGGTCCGGCTTCCTTATCCAGATGATAAATACGGATTACCGGAAAATCATGCCTTCGGAAAAGTTCAATCAGTAGATTAATGAAGAATATTGAAAGTTCTTTATCACGTGGCGGAACCATTTTAAGGTATTTATTCTGAACATCAATTACAAGGAGGGCAGGTTTGATATTATTTTTAACGCGCCCTTTTTTATCTGTTGCAGATGATTTGTCGGTCATGGAAGATAATAATTTTAGACAGGATAATTATTTAATACAATATCACACAGGCTAAATTATAAAATTAGTGCCAATAACATCGAAATATTCCAGTATTATTATTTAGGGAAAACCCCGGAAATGATTCAGGAACGATTCTCAATTACCTATTGAACCCGGATCATTTAGAAAGTTATTATTATTGTCCTCTTTGTTCTTGTTGAATTCCAGTTTGCCGAACTTATACATCAGGCTGATACCAAAAGACCGGAATGGCAACTGTCGGTTTATATTCGATGTATAATTCTCCGTGGAGATTGTACTGACCTGTCTGATATATTTAGCGAAAGGATTTGTTGCAGTAAAACCAAAGCTTGCTCTCTTATCCAGAAACAACTTTCTAAATGCAAAGGTGTAAATGAAAAACTGCGGAGTCTTTCCCTGTATATTCCGGGTTGCTGCATTATAGAATCCAAACAACTCTAAAACAAGGTTTTTTGGCAACTCATAGGTCGCGTTCATATTGATCCTGGTTCTTAATCCGGTCGCCACATTGGCGATATTAAGATTGCTGACTGAATACCGTCGGGAAATCATCAGATTTGCCCGTATGTTAAGTTTCTTTGTAAGAGGATATGAGCCTGAAATATTAATGCCTGAATTATACTCCTCACCTACGTTTTGACGGTTAGTGACCGATACGTTGGTGTATATTGAATCCCCAATGAGGTATTCAGGGTAAAAAGTTGTAATCTGTTTAAGGTCCTGTGTGTTTATACGTTCTATGAATGAAACATAAATATTCCCCCCGTTTTTAAATGTATTGCTATAACCCAACTCTAAATTATTCCCGATCTCGGGCTTCAGCAAAGGGTTGCCTACGGTAATATTATATGGATCGCTGAGATTAACGAACGGATTTAATTCCCTGTATTCGGGGCGTTCAATCCTTCTTCCGTATGCCAGTTTCAAAGAGCTCGTCTTACTGAAATCGTGAGATAAAACAACAGAAGGGACTAACGTTCCGTATGCAGGAATTGACGTATTAGGGTAGTCAATACTAACGTCAGTATATTCATACCGTGTTCCTGCTTTAACGTTAAGAAAATTGAACAATTTAAAAGTGCCGGAAATGTATCCTGCATAAATTTTCATTGTATAATTAAAATGATAAGATTGTAGGGCATCGTTTATGAAAAGGTCACTGGAAGGATTGAATACGCTCACATCAGAGATGCTTGTAAGATTTTGAATTACAGTTTTTGCACCGGTTTCAATTAACAAATTACTATCCACCGGGTGTGCATAATCAATGGAGATATCTGTTTCATTATCTGTTCCCGGGTTAATGCTTGAGGACCCTGCAAAAGGTATCAGTTGCCCGGCATAAAACTGCGACTGACTGTAATTACTGTATGGGTCCCCATTGCTTGCACTGTAGAGTATATCAAGTTCCTGCCCATCCTTCTTAAATTTCTTTTTATAGTCAAGGCTCCAGTCGAGCGAGTGAATCTTTGTATAACTGTCTGAGTTACGCAGAGTGTACAGGTCCGATTCCGTAAATGACGAAAGATCCTGTACTAACTGCTCCTGGTCGGTAAGTCCCCTGGTGCGGTTACTGAACTGATCATAACCCAGCGAACCGGTAATTACATTATTTTTTGCAATATCCCAGTCGAAACCAACACCTGACCTGAAGCCATTTCTTTCAAAATCTGTAAGACTGGTCTGTATCATCGATGTAGATGTTTTAGCCATAGTGTCAGTTGAAACCCGGTTTTGAGAGTATGGCATCTGTGATTTCAGTTGGGCATGACCACTGAAAAAAACATTTACACCAAATTTGTTATGTCGCATGTTAAGGTTAACAGAACCATTCTCCAGTCGTGTGCCGGCCGTTATATTGATATTGCCGTTTACTCCCTCCATTTTATTATCATAGAGAATAATGTTGATAATCCCTCCTGTTCCCTGCGAATCATATTTGGCTCCGGGATTTGTGACAGCTTCAATGCTTTTGATCTGACTGGCAGGAATAGATGCAAGTGCATCAGACAGGTTGCTTCCAAATATAGTGGAAGGCTTCCCATCGATAAGGAAACGGATATTGGAATTTCCCTGTAATTCTACATTCCCGTCTACATCAACTGTTACCTGTGGCACCTTTTTAAGAACATCAATAGCTGCTCCCCCCTGTGAGGTAATATCATTGGAGACATTGTAGACAATTTTATCAATTTTGTTCTCAACAACCGGTTTATCACCGACAATTACGACACCCTGAAGGCTCTTGGCTGATTGAGCAAGGTATATTGTCCCTAATGAAAGGGAGCGATTATCCTTGCTGATATTTACGTTATCTATTGTATTTTTTTCATAGCCGATAAAATCGATATTGACCTGGTATTTATTATACGGAAGTCCGGATATGGTAAATATACCTTTGACATCTGTCACGGTACCATTTATTACTTTACCTGACTGTTTGCTTATCACAGTAATTGTTGCGTATTCCAGGGGCTGCCGGGTTGATTTGTCAAATACTTTACCTGAAAGTGAAGTGTTTGGTTTAGGCTGTGCAGCCGCCGAAACAACAAAAAGTAGTTGAATTATTAATATTGAGATCCATCTGACAGGTGCTGACCCGTATGGATGAATCTGCTTCAAAAGTGATAACATTACATTCATAAGTTACTTTCCGGGTTCAATCACAAGCACTGTAAATGTTCCCGGCTTTAATGCCGGACGAGGCCTTGGATTTTCAGCTGTTTTTTCCGGGGTGGGGCCGAATTCTGCAGTTGGCAAATATATCCTGTGTGTTTTTGCACTTACAGATATGGTTCTGGCCCCGGCCTGTGTTGGTACATTTGCCAACACTTTAAAGGAATTTGGATTTTCTTCCTGGACAACAGTAAGTTCACCATCTCCACATGAACTGTATGCGCGTTTCAGACCCGGATCAAAACCTGCTCCATCCACACGACCACCTGTGGGGAGTGTTGTAATAACCTTGCCGGTCTCTGCGTCAAGCACAACCATCAGCTTGTCTGTGGCACTGAAAAGTCGATGATTCTCATTGTCGAGGGCCAGTCCGCTGGGTTCCTCACCCGGGCTTATAGACCATGTTTGTTCCACTTTCCATGTTTTAACATTGATCATGCTTACTTCACTTTTATCTTCAATATTCACATACACCTTACCTTTACCGTCGCTTACAGCAGCTTCCGGTTTTCCAGACAGGTCAATAGTCTGGGTTACCTTATCGGTTTTGGCATCTATCACAGTTGCATTCGATGAACGCCCGTTCCATGTAATAATTGTTTTGGTGTAAGGTTCATAAATTATGGCATCGGGATTTTTTCCTGTTATATCAACCTTTTCAATGACACTGAAGTCTTTCGTATTAAAGACAGTCACATTATTATCAGCTCCGTTGCTGATGAATCCCTTATTGAATTCCGGGGCAATTGCAATACCATGAACACCATTCACATCAGTAATGGTTGCAACACTTTTTCCGGTTTTCATATCAACCACATGTACCATTTTCCCATGTGAAACATATAACATCCCTGTTGCATCATTGGCATTCAGATAATCCCAGAAACCGTCCCCCTGAAGAGAGATTTTTTGAATGATCTTATATCCGCCAGTTACGCTCTGGCCATTAAGACCAAAGAGAGACAGAAAAAGACCTGCCAAAATGAAGATCGTTTTTTTCATTGCAATTAATATTATGTAATTAAAAGAAATAATTGGACTTCTATTACAAAATCATTAACACTCCAATTCCTGCAAAGTTCAAATTCAATATGGACTAACTGGTCCTGATAACTGAATCAACAATGCAAACATGATTAAAGATTAATTGTCCAAATAAAAAATTTAAACTACTTTGCTTAAAGATTTTTTCCTATCCGGCGGAGGTGTCTGTAAAGGCCTCTGTGAAGATTTGTGCGACTCCCGTCGAATATTTAATATATCATATTATGAAAATGATCAAAAATTATTGGCCCGCACTTTTTATTTTTTCCTTTCTTTTATCAGGGGCAGGTATGAACGGCAAATTACTGGCGTTTAGCAATAAGCCTGATTCGGTTGTAATTAAAAAATGCCAGGATTTTAAAATTACAGGCACCGGCAGTTCTGAAGCATGGAATAATGCCGGCTGGATAACACTGCTCCCGTCAGATCAGAGCATAACGGGATACCAGACAAAAGTCAAGGTGCTATATTCCGGAACGGGGATTTATTTCCTGTTCAGCTGTGCCGACAGGAAACTGACTTCCACCATGAAGGCTGATAACCTTAATCTGTGGGAGGAAGATGTGGTAGAGGTTTTTCTTTGGCCCGACGAGGATTTCCCGGTATACTTTGAGTATGAATTATCCCCCCTGAATTACGAATTGCCTATTATCGTACCGAATTATAAAGGAACTTTTCTGGGCTGGCTGCCCTGGCATTACGAAGGCGACAGAAAAACTCAGCATGCCACAAGTGCAATCGGAGGAAGCAAAACAAGCGGAAGCAGAATATCGGCCTGGATAGCTGAATTCTATATCCCTTTCAAATTGCTTGCCCCGTTGAATAAAGTACCTCCTGTTTCAGGAACAAGATGGAGGGGAAACATGTATCGCATTGATCATGATAACGGGGCGTTGGATTTTGCCTGGCAAAAAACCGGCAGATCCTTTCATGAGTACAATAAATTCGGTACATTTATTTTTGAATAGCAGATTCTCTTTAAAAGAGGCTTTCCCGGCATTTATCTTCCGTGATAATTATCCTTGACACAACGAACAGAATAGCCGTTTCTTTTCAGCCCTGTACCCCTGGCAATTTCCCTGGTATCATAGGTCATCAAACGAACCCGGGCACCGGTTGAATCATATTCTGTACCAGCCCACCACCAGCCATAGTATCCCTTTGTGCGAAATGATCCTGAAGACTGGCCGGTACGATAACCAGCGGGAAGAGCCGTAAAACCATAATCATTTGTTGCTCCGTCATTAGGATCCATCCAGTGCTCCTGACCCACTTCTTTCAATTTGCCGCTGGCTAAAAACACTCCGCCCAGTTTATCCTCCAGATCTAACCATTCTTTCTCGCTCGGCACATGCCAGCCCGACGGACAAAGTTTACCGGAGTTAACCGCGAACCAGTTGTATAAAGCGCCGTAAATAGACTTATTGGAATTTTCATCATTTTTATACCAGCAAAAAGCGGGTGTGGAAAGAGAGGTCCAGGTAGAATTATCAGTGACCTGCGGAATTTCCGTATTATCGGAAAATTTTTTGGTTTTCAGATTCTGAGTCATCCAGACCTGATCCCCTATTGTCACGGTATTGTAGACATTCCCATCGATGTCAGTTAGCGGCGCTATAAAGATGTATTCATTGCCATATCCGGTACCAGCACTGTTTGTAGCATAAGCCCGCAGGAAATATCCTATTCCGCTTTCCAGTCCTGTGATGGTGCTTACGAATTGACCTGCACCCTCTCCGTCAGTAGTAAATTTATCAAAAATTGTAGGATTGGGATTTACGTCCCAGCATACCCCCCTGGCTGAAATGAATGATCCGCCATCCGAAGAAATATTCCCTCCGCTTATGGCTGATGTTGCAGTAATACCTGACAGTATATCGGTAGATACTGCAGGTACTGATGGTGGTTCTTCCCTTTTGCAACCAATGACAATGCAAAATATTAATCCCCATACTAATAATGAGTATGGCCAGAACCTGGTTTCCATTTTTCATTATTATTAACGATCAAAGTTACATCATGTTTGGACTGATGTCAATAACATTCTTACTGAAAAATCATTGTCTTTATCATCTTTCAAATATCCTTCACACAACGAACCAAAAAAGCACTGTTCTTATTGCTGCCTCTGCTTTCTTCATGCACATAGTCATAAGACAGCCGTTGAAAATAGAAATTAAATAGGCTGTCTCATAAGTCTTTTTTGACTTTTGAGACAGCCTATTCACTTAAAATATTTGTTTCTGTATTACTTTTACCATATAACCGGACGCTCATCAACCGGTCTGTAAAGTTTATCTCCCGGCTTAATGCCAGGGAATGCTTGATAAAATTCAGGAACATTGTAAACCACTCCGTTAATCCTGATTTTTGCAGGCGAATGCTCATCAGTCTTTACTCTTCTTCTCAGTTCTTTTTCGCGCATATTGGTCCTCCATATCTGGGCATACGACATGAAAAAGCGTTGCAGATCTGTGAAACCGTCAATAGGCGCAGGCTGTTCCTTACCCTGTTGCGATAATTTATAGGCGTTTAAAGCCACAGTTATTCCACCGAGGTCGGCAATGTTCTCACCAAGAGTTAATTGTCCGTTGACAAATGTTGAATCCAGAACCTCATACTTGTTGTATTGATCAACCAGCATTTTTGTATGCTCCTCAAAAGCTTTGGAATCTTCCTTGGTCCACCAGTCACGGAGGTTTCCGTCCTTATCAAATTGCCTTCCCATATTATCAAATCCATGGGTCATCTCATGGCCGATTACCATCCCGATGGCCCCGTAATTTACTGCATCGTCGGCGTACATGTTAAAGAAAGGAGGCTGGAGAATACCTGCCGGAAAAACAATCTCGTTCCTGTTAGGATTATAATATGCGTTGACAGTCTGTGGAGTCATTCCCCATTCGGTGGGATCAACTGGCTTGCCGATCTTATTCATAGTATAGCGGAAATCGAAAGCCTGCGAATTCAATACATTGAGAACATAAGGCTGGGAGGTGATCTCAAGACCGGAATAGTCTCTCCATTTATCAGGATAACCTACCTTAACTCCCATCTTGTCGAGTTTTGCAATAGCTTCCTGTTTGGTATCAGGGCCCATCCAGGTAAGATTTTCAATCCTCTGTTTCAGCGATTTTTTCAGGTTCATAACCAGGTCGGTCATTTTCTGCTTTGCTTCGGGGGGAAAGAATTTTTGTACATATAATTGGCCGATACATTCACCAAGATCAGAGCTGGTCTCATCAAGCACACGCTTCCAACGTGGTTTCATCTGCTCCTGTCCCGATAATGATTTGCTGTAAAAGTCAAAATTCTGTTTAACAAAATCATCACTCAGGTAGGATGCAACACTGTTAATCATTTGCCAGCGCAAAAAAGTCTTCCAGTCGTCAACAGGGACCGTTTTCAACATGGTATTAAGTTCCTTAAGGAATGAAGGCTGATACACGTTTATCTCCAAAATACCCGGATAACCTGCATTTATAAAATAAGATTTCCAGTCAATATTCGGACAAAGTTTGGTCAGCCCGTCAGGGGTAACCTTATTATAGGTCTTCTGCGGATCCTGGTTCTCAACATGCGTGAACGAAGCTTTGGCCAGCTCCGTTTCCATTTTCATAACAGTCTGTGCATTCCTGGCAGCAACATCAGGTGCATCATTTAACAAGCCAAACATTTTTGTTAAATGCACGATATATTCCTCCCTGATTTTTTTTGTTGGCCCGTCATTATTGAAATAATAGTCCCTGTCGGGCAGACCTATACCTGCCTGGTAGAATCCTGCTATCACGCTGGTGCTGTTCTTTGAATCCTGGTTCGAAAACAGATAGAAAAACGGACTTATCTGGTAGGTCTGAAAATAAGCAACAACAGACTGTAAATCATTAGTATTACGTATGGAATCAATTTTATCGAAAAACTTCTTAACAGGTTTTATCCCTTCCTGTTCGATCGATACGGTATCCATTCCAGAATTATAGAATGTGCCGATTTTTTGCGCGTTGCTGCCCGGCAGAGCATTTTTGTCAGAAGCAGCTTCTTCAATAATTTCCCTTATATCATGCCTGTTCTTTTCCATCAGTTCATCAAAGGCAGATATCGAATTTTTGTCGGGAGGAACCGGGTGGTTTTTTATCCATGTGCCGTTTACATAATCAAAGAAATCGTCTCCCGGCTTTATAGTAGTATCCATATTCTGAACATCGAAACCAGGAGATTTTTTTGCTGTGTCACCAGTGTTCTTAACATTAGTGGAACATCCTTCCAGTAAGGCAAAAGCGAGAATTCCCATAAAAATTTTATTCATCTTATAAAGTTTAAATTTTACAATAAGTAAAACTGCCAAAAATACTATTTCTTTTTGAATATTTTGCGACGGCCTGATATGCTATCTATCCAAGCACAACTTTAACATTATGTGTACGGCCGTCTCCAAACAAAGGGATCATATTTGTCGATACGGATTTCCCGTCTACAGTGATCTCCTTAACTCCTTTTGATTTTGAATGAGGATTTGATACTTCTATATTATAAGTGGCCCTCCTGAATTTCCTTGTTACCCTGTATCCTTTCCAGTAATCAGGGATGCAGGGATCAACCACCAGGCCATCATAATCAGGTTTTATGCCCAAAATGAATTGTGTGATTGCGTAGAAATTCCACGAAGCGGTGCCGGTAAGCCATGAATTTTTGGCCTCACCTGGTTTAAAGGCATCTTTCCCGGCAACCATCTGGGCATAAACATATGGTTCTGTTTTATGTAATTCGCTTATGTCCTCAAGGTATGAAGGACAGATTTTTCTGTAATATTCCCAGGCCCTGTTCCCATTGCCCGATACTGTTTCGCCTATCATTATCCACGGGTTATTATGACAGAAAACACCTGCATTTTCCTTGTATCCCTGCGGATAGGAAGATATCTCGCCGTATTCAATATAGTACCTTGTAAATGCGGGATTATTAAGAACAATTCCATGTTCGCAGTCCAGTTTTTCTTTTACCGCGTCGAGAGCTTTCCTACAGAGTCCTTCTTCTTTCCCGACTTCTGCCATGGTGCACCATCCGTTTGATTCTATGAATATTTTACCTTCTTCATTTTCGTTGCTCCCGACTTTCCGGCCATAATAATCATAAGCCCTGATAAACCATTCCCCGTCCCATCCATGTTTTTTAATAACGTCTGTCATTTCATCCACATATTTCTGTGCCCGTAATGCCTCATCCTTTTTTCCCAGCTTCCTGCACAGTTCAGCGTAATCGCTGCCATAAACAACAAACAGGCCTGCTATCATTACCGATTCTGCCTTACTCCCCTCTGTTTTATTTTCAGTGGTCTGGAATGATTCATCAGGGTCGCTGGAAAAACAATTCAGGTTCAGGCAGTCATTCCAGTCAGCACGGCCAATAAGTGGAAGCCCGTGGGGCCCGCGATTGTTAACCACATGATCGAAAGAAACTGTGAGGTGATCGAACAGGCTTCCGGCCACAGACAGATCATTATCGAACGGTACCATTTCATCGAGTATGCCAAAGTCCCCTGTTTCCTTTATATAGCTCACAGTTCCGAGAATAAGCCACATGGGATCGTCATTGAAGCCGCCGCCAATATCGTTATTGCCCCTTTTGTTAAGCGGCTGGTACTGGTGATAGCAGCCACCGTCGGGAAACTGAGTGGAAGCAATATCGATGATTCGCTCCCTGGCGCGTTCCGGTATCTGATGAACAAACCCTATCAAGTCCTGGTTTGAATCGCGGAAACCCATTCCGCGGCCAATGCCTGATTCAAAAAATGAGGTGGAACGGGAAAAGCAGAATGTGATCATACACTGGTACTGGTTCCAGATATTAACCATCCTGTCGAGCTTCTCGTCACCTGAGTCGATGGTATAAATGCTGAGCAGGTTATCCCAGTATTTGCGCATGTCGGCCAGGGCAGTATCAACTTTTGCTGGGGTATCGAACCTGGCAATGGTCTCTTTTGCTTTTTTCTTATTTATAATATTTTTTGATTCCCATTTTTCATCATCGCTGTTTTCGACATATCCAAGAACAAAAATAAAATCTTTTGATTCTCCGGGTTTAAGTTCAACTTCAATAAAATGAGAAGCAATGGGAGACCAGCCATGAGCCACGGAGTTCCCTGATCTGCCTTCAGCAACCACCCCTGGTTCATCAAACCCATTATAAAGGCCAAAGAAGGACTCCCTGTCGGTATCATAACCGCTTACGGGAGTATTCACCGAATAATAGGCATAATGATTACGTCTTTCCTTATATTCTGTTTTATGATAAATAACGGAATCCTGAATTTCGACTTCCCCGGTAGAGAAGTTCCTCTGGAAATTTTCCATGTCGGAAGCTGCATTCCACAGGCACCATTCAACAAAAGAAAAGATCTTCAGCTTTTTTGTTTCTTTTGAATTATTGGTAAGAGTCAGTTTCTGCACTTCAGCCCATGTTTTAAGCGGCACAAAAAACAGGATTCTGGCTTTTATACCGTTTTTCCCCCCGGTAATAATGGTATAATTCATCCCGTGACGGCATTCATAGCTGTCAAGTCTTGTTTTGCACGGTTTCCATCCCGGCGACCAGATGGAATCTCCATCTTTGATATAGAAATACCTTCCGCCGCTGTCCATTGGCACGTTATTGTAACGATATCGCGTTATCCGGCGGAATTTGGCGTCTTTATAAAACGAATAACCACCGGCTGTATTGGAAATGAGCGAGAAAAAATCTTCATTTCCCAGATAGTTGATCCATGGCCATGGTGTTCCGGGATTAGTTATTACATACTCGCGGTTCCTGTCATCAAAATGTCCGAATTTCATTTTACTTTTTTTTATTGTCAGAATTCTAATCTATACTGTTGTTCTCTCTAAGCCAGCTCTTTTGCGCGTCTTTGTGATAATTCGATTGTAATCTCATTCATTTTATTCTGATTTAACGGATAGATTGTCATTAAGGCTGCTCCCAGAAGTGCAATGATTGCCGGGATCCAGCTCATAAGCATAATTATTCCGGGAATAGCACCCTGAATGGCGATGGCATCCTGCCCATTGTAATTATATGCGGCGAGCACAAATCCAATAATAGCCCCGGCAACACCTCCTCCCAGCTTGGTTGAAAAAGAACCTGCCGAATAGATGAGTCCCGTGGCTCTTCTTCCGTTCCTGAACTCGGAATAATCAGCGGCATCACCAAGCATTGCAAAAAACAGAGTCGGAAATATAGCAGCCGCAAACTCCGAAATTATCCCAATTGCAAAAATAGTCTTGATATTATCCGGACCGCAAAACACAAGTAACGCATTTACAAGTCCCGAAAAGATCAATGCATAAATAAAAAGGTTGCGCTTGCCAAGCCGCCGTGCCAGAGGTGATGTTACCATGGCTCCCGCTATGGAGGCAATCATTAATCCGACCATAAACGATGCGGCAAGCAGCTGATGGTGTAAATAATGTGAAAAATAGATCACAACAATGCCCTGTTTTATGGAGTTGTAAATCTGAAATATCAGGCCTATAAGCAACAGGATAATCCATGGCCTGTTTCTGAAGAGGTCTTTCAGGTCCTTTCCCAGATTGGTTTCCTGTGCTTTAGGTGGTGTAACGCGTTCCTTTGTTGAGTAGAATGTAATAATAAGGAACAGCGACAGGAAAACAGACAGAAGGTAAATTGAATTGCTGTAACCTTTTTTCTGGTCAATGATCGAAATGCCGGCTGCATCTATCTTCTCCTCCCCGTCAACATTAAAAGAATAATCCTTATGTGCCTTCATTGAAAAACTCTTTCCCCGCGTGGGAACATTTTCACTCTTCATCATTGCAGTATCCGCCCAGGTAAACATGGCAATACCGTTTTTGGTCCTGATGTTCACATTTTCCACATCCCTGGGCGATGAAACCCTTACTTCATATCTTTTGGAATCCAGCCTGTCAACTGCTATGGTGGGATTAATGTTCCCAAAATGGGCAACCAGAAACAGCAGAGCTCCCTGAACCAGCATACCGCCGGCGAAAGCGCCAACCATACGATAGGAGCCAAGGCTTGTACGCTCCTTATCATCACCGGTCATAACAGCCATAAGCGCTCCGTAAGGAATATTATTTGCTGTGTAAACCAGGGTAAACAGTATATATGTGGTATAGGCATAAATTATTTTACCTGCAGGGCTGAAGTTCGGACTTGTGAAAAGCAATGAAAGAATAATCCCCAACGGTATTGCAGTCCATAATATCCATGGCCGGAATTTACCATATTTAGTATTGGTTCTGTCACCGATGATGCCCATGGCAATATCGCTTACTCCATCGCTGAACCGGGCAATTAACAACAGTAATCCCACGGCCGCGGGATTAATACCAAAAACATCGGTATAAAAGATCAGCAGGAAAGTTGAAACGCCACGCCATGCTATGTTTGCAGCTCCGTCGCCGAGTGCATACCCTATTTTTTCTTTTAATGCAAGTTTTTCCACATTTTTATTGTTTAAGTTAGCTAAGGTTCCCTGAATAATTTAAATATAGACAATTCCTTATTTTTTCACAGTCCCGGTAACAGAAATAATTTTAATTGCTGTCTTTATTTTAGAAATTTAATTGGTGGCCTTGATGACTTTTCTTAGAAAATGCCCGTTGGACGTAATTATTTTCAAAATATATATTCCGGTTTTATATGAGGCCATATCAAGTGTATACTCACCGGCATTGACAGTGCAGGTCTTAAGTAAGCGACCCTGTATATCTAATAATTGTAATTCCTTAATAATGCCTGACGATTCAATTTTAAGATAGCTCGTTACAGGTACCGGATAAAGTATCAACTCCTGGTTTGCCATGTTATTTTCAACAGATAATATTGTTGAGGAGGAAGCTATCCAGTTTGTTGCAACATTATTGTCAGAGGATGGATCGACAAGTTCCAGGTATTTTCCGTTACCGCTGGCATCGGGCCAGGGAGGGAGATCCGAATATTGAACACGGTCTGTTTCGTTACCCAAACCATCGGCCAGTATAAGGTTCTCACCGGTATTTGATAAGTTCCTGGTAAACTGCCCAAAAGCTGCGAAGCCATATTTTTCTCTGAAAACCTCCGCATCTCCTGCAATAATTTTTGCTTCTCCGGGATTAATCTGGGTGTAAGCAGGGAACTGGTAAACAAATCCTGTCCCTTTAAAATAAACCCCTGTAAGGTTTACAATTTTATCCCCGGTATTTGTTATTTCTATGAATTCCTGGTCGCTGCTGTTTGGGAAATCCACGGTTGTTTCCGGATTGTACATTATTTTTGTAATTACCAGCGAAGGAACTTCCAGGTTGCAGCAACCGGTGGCACTTTTTAATTGTTCCGTCATCCATGGGATGCGTTGCAATATAAAGTTCTTAATTTTTGATACTTCGCCTGCAAAATCGGGTATAGTGCCCCACCTTGTATTTTCACGTACAATAGCTTCACCGATCGTCGCTGCCGTATTGTCTACCAGGGAATCGATAACTGAATAACTTAACGGATGACCCCTTTGAATAAGTTCATTCCATCTTCTTGATAGGCAACATTTGAAATACGGATCATTGTAAAGATCTATCCAGAATTGCGGTCCCACATTGTCGCCATTGTAAAATTGCCAGGTATCTGTTTTACTCCTGTCAAATCCCCATTGAAACAGATCATTCCCGAAAGTAAGGTTCAAATCCCATATCGGCCCTGCTCTCAGCTTCCCGTTCCTGTCTTTATGATAGAAGGTACTGAACTGGTATGCATCCACATTTGCAGATAATTCATTTATAATCATGTAATCGACAAATGAGGGTATGTCGATTACCGAAGGATAACCTGTTTCGAACGATGCATCTTTTGCTAATGTCGAACTGCTCAGACGCGAAAACTGTGATTTTATATAATTAGTCTGCTCCGGAGTGGCTAATTCAGGTTTCGGCTGCACATTGATGAATGGAACATCTCCAATCCCAAAATAGCTTGACATTGTCCATGCAACCAGATCCCCTCCCGTTGTTTTATCTGATTTGGTAATATACCCACCGGTAATTTTGGGATAAGTATTATCATTGGGGTCGATTTTCATAATATTAACCCTGCCTGACCCCTGTTTTACTTTTTCCTGGAGAACATAAAGTCCGTTATATGAACCATTTATAACAACTTCACAATAGGCTGTCCTGCTTGCATATTCTCCTATCATCCGCGACAGATTATAGCACAGGAAATCGCGCATACAGGATGGTTCAAATCCCAATCCATTGAGTATCCAGTCATTATCTGCAGGAAATCCAAGAAGGCTGACATTATTATTTGTAATATTATCGTCCTGCAATGTGCTGAAGCCATATTGTTTCTTTGGCAGCTCCTGTGTGCTGGAACCCCTTATTTCTATATCAATACGACCATTATAATCCAGAAATTCAGCAGAATCCTCATCAGTTAAATAGTTGCGCAGGCCTGCTCCCCTGAAGATTATTTTCATGGTCGCCAGTACCCTTGGCGAATCGGGAATTGCAACCGTATAATCTGTATTTATTATTACAATAGGAAGATTACTGTCGGTAAAGGTTTGTGAGAAAGTCAACCTTGTTAAACTGAGCAGGAACAATATCAGAACAAGAATATGCTTCATCCTGTTTTTTAAATATCATTACAAATGTATAATATTATTAAATTGGTTTACCGGCTGAAAGTAACCGGTTGTCGATTTATTTACCCTGACAGGAAAAGTGGATAATCTGATTATCTCACCGCATTAATCATGGCTTCTGTTATAATAATTTTTTTTGTGGAAACAGCGCAGGCGCCGAAATATCCGAGGGCTCCGTTACTAAGGTTGGTGTCCGGATTAGCCGGCGTTGAGCCAAAGACCGGGTTTGAATGAATAAGATCCTCAAGGGTACGATAATATCCATAAGTTGATTTATCGAGCGAAAGCAAGTCGACCTTTAAAGTATCTCCCGCCTCTGCAAATTCTACCCTGAGCTGTGTTTCTTCACCGTTTGCATACTGATCGTCATATAACCTGTATTCATCAGCATCAGTTGTATCATTTGAAAAAACCTTCAGCCTGTAAAAGTTCTTTTCCTGAGGATCCCGGAAAAGACAGTATACCGAAATATTTGTTTCATGTCCAGTACCTCCGCCAAATCCGAAATGCTGGGTCTGGGTTCTTATTAAGCTGAGAGAATCAATATTAACACGATCCGGCATTGTCGAGGTACCCGTATATTCAATATTGTCGGATCTTACCGCCAGGGTGTATGTCCTTCCCGGAATTCCACGGATTTTCGACGTAATGTAAACACCCGGGGCCTTTTCTGCAAGGGTATCTTTTATACCGGTGTTGTCTGTAATAATGACTTCAGCCCCTGAAACCAGGGGAAGTGAGGGTTGATTAAAATAACTCCCCGACTTGCTTATCAGAACTGTGTAGGGTCCCGGTCCGTCATTAATTAAACCCTCAATTACAATGCGGGGTGAAGCTACGTTAAGGTCGACATTGATCACCTTCTCACAACCCGGTAAAACGAAAAGGGTCAGGGTGAGGAACGCTGCTGTGAGGAAATTTGTATATGATGATATTCTTCTTTTTATCATGTCAGGCACTTTTAAAACTTGAAGTTATAAGTTATTGCAGGAACAATCCTGAAAAGGGATAACTGGACTGCCTGCATTTTGGTCGGATCATTCGGGTCGGGCTGAAAATTAATTGCATAGGCATTCTCCCGGGCATAAACATTATATATTGAAAAATTCCAGTTGCTTTCAAACCTGAGGGATTTTTTTCTTTGCCAGGTAAGTCCGATATCCAGCCTGTGATAATCCGGCATGCGATAGCCGTTTCGTTCTGTATAGTATGGTACAACATTACCATCAACATAATAACGTCCGCTGGGAAAAGTCACAACATTCCCGCTAAGGTAGATCCATGTTGCAGAAATGGTCAACCTGCGACTTATATCATACATTGCTACGACCGATATATTGTTTGGCCTGTCCTGTTTTGCAGGAAAAGGCGCCCCATTGTTGATAGCAGGGAACCGTCTCCTGGTTTTGGATAGTGTGTAACTTATCCAGCCGGTCAGCTTCCCGTATTTTTTCCTTATCAGAAATTCAGCACCATATCCCCATCCTTTGCCAAATACCAGCTGTGATTCCACCTTATTGTTAAGGATCAGGTTAGCTCCGTTCCTGTAATCAATCTGGTTTTTCATGTTTTTGTAATATACCTCAACAGAAGTTTCAAACTTGTTATTTGAAAAGTTTCTGAAATATCCAAAGGTGTACTGGTCAGCAATTTCAGGTAAGATATTTGTGTTGCCGGGTACCCACAGGTCAAAAGGAGTAGTTGATGTGGTATTTGACAGAAGGTGAATATATTGCCGTGTCCGGGCATAAGATGCCTTTACGGAAGATGAGTCGTTTATAATGTAATTTAAAATAAGCCTTGGCTCAAGCCCCCCGGACGTATTGTAAATTTTTCCACTGGGATATGATGCTGAATCAATAATATCAGCCACATTATCATATGTGTAAACAGTTCCCGGGCCAATCGAACTGAAGAGCGAATAACGCAATCCGTAGTCTGCCTTCAGGTGCTTTGAAATTGTCTGTTCATTTGAAATATATATAGCATTTTCAAGTGCATATCTGTTGTCCATCGACCTGATGTGAAAAAATGAAGTGGTGTCGACTTTGCTTGGAATAAATGTGTGGTAAATGGAATTGAACCCGAATTTTACCGAATTCTTGGAATTTATATAGTAATTGATATCTTCTTTCAGGTTCCAGTCTTTTATTTCCGAAAGCACTTTCATAGTACTTGTTCCGACAGCCACATTAAAATTATAACTGTAGCGGTTAAAAATTAATGAAGTGTTTGAAAACATCTTATCGTTAATGATATGGTTCCACCTGGCTGTAGCTGTGATATTTCCCCAGTTCAGACCCAGGGAACCTCCCAGGTTGAAATTATCTCTGCCGAGGTAACAGGAAAAATATATCCTGTCTCGGTTTGTAATCTGGTAATTGGCTTTCAGGTTTAAATCGTAAAAATAAAGGGTTGTTTTACTTGCTGTGGAATCAGCCCCATTACCGGGCAGGAGTTTAAGGAAAAGATCCGCATATGTCCGCCGGGCTGCAATCATGAACGAACCTTTATTCTTTAGAATGGGCCCTTCTAAAGAAAGTCGCGATGCAATTAGTCCTATTCCGCCTGACAAATGGTATTCTTTACTGTTACCCTCATTCATTTTAATATCCACCACCGATGACAGGCGTCCACCGTATTCCGCAGGGAATCCTCCTTTATAAAGGGTTACATCCTTAATGGCATCGGAGTTGAAGGTCGAAAAAAAACCAAGAAGATGAGAGGGATTATAAACCGGAGCTTCATCAAGAAGGATGAGGTTCTGGTCAACACCTCCTCCCCTCACATAGAATCCTGCATTACCTTCCCCTGCCGGTGTTACTCCCGGAAGTAACTGCAAGGTTTTAAGGATATCCTTTTCTCCCAGAATAACCGGAATGCTCTGAATCTCCTTAACACTGATTTTCGCTATCAAATCATTGGATACCACATTGTTGTTGTTCTTTTCACCTGTAATTGTAATCTCACCCAGCGTAATTGATTCTTCCTCCAGTTCAACATTGATCTTTTGGTTTTCTGTCAGATTCAGAGGGATTGTTTTGGTCTTATATCCAAGGTACTGAACAATCAAATTATATTTACCTTCAGGAAGTGTAAGAGAAAAATATCCGTACGAATTTGTTGTGATCCCAACTGCAGGCAATTCCTTTGTATAAATGACCGCACCTGTTAATGATTCTCCATTTTTTGCATCCACTACAAAACCACTTACTGTAAGTTGCTTACGGGTATCATTTTCAGAAAACCCCGGGTATGAAGCTAAAGAATAAAAAGTCAGTACTATGATGCAGATCCTGATTACCATCTGATTTTAATAAGGAGAATTTATCTCTTTCAAAATGCTTTATCGTTGATCATAGTTTGCATTATCAGTGGCAGGTTAAATTTATAATGGTGGTCCCCTGGTATGAAGCTGATCTTTACGGAAGTCCCCTTCAGCAGTTCCGGGACTTTTGAGTCTTCACCTTCACCAAATATAATCACGGTATTAATACCCTCCATCTTCTTTATTTCTTCCGGAACATTGTAAGTATTCTGGCGGTTGCCCATTCCCAGCATATTTGATATGTGTATCTCAAAATCGGTGTTAATACCGGGAGATAAAAGCACAACGGATATAACTTTTGACTTAATACCGGCCGGTAACCTGTTGACAATAAATGGCACTATTTCCGCACCAAGGGAATATCCGACCAGAACTAATTTATCCCTTCCCCATTCTTTAAGATAATAATTGAGCTCATTTGCAATGTCCTCTGTTGCTTCTTCGGGTGTACGCCTGTTCCAGAAATATTTTTTTGAATCCAGTCCTACTGTCGGTATAGCGTGATTAGCAAAGTTGTCTGCTAATTCCTGTTCAAAGCCGTACCAGCCGCCGTCTCCTGAAATAAGAAGTGCAACCGGAGCCTCCCTGTCCTGGGTTTTAGCGTTTGTGATCACCACCGGAAGGTCTTTTGGATTTATTACAATATCGTTTACAGGCTGACTTTTATTTGATTTTGCAATTATGCGATTAAAAGCATCCTTCCATTGCGGCATAAAATCGCTCCACTTTGCAAAACCATGGCCCACTTTTGGTAAAGTGATAAGTTCAGCATCGGTTGTACGTGAAACAAACTCTTCAACCCCCGTATAACTACAAACTTTGTCAAGTTTACCCTGTAATACGATCCACGGATTACCCAGTCGTGCATCAGGTTCAAAAAGATAGCTTTTCCCCTCTGTTATTACTTTTTCTTTGAGCCCGTTTATCTCGCATAACCTCCTGGGGAGCTCAAAATCGGTACAAAAGCCCAACGATATTCCCCCGACAAAGGTTTCCGGACGAGCCTGGGCAAGTATACCATAAACCAGTGTTGCACCGCTCGAATAACCCATTATGACAGGAGGTTTATAATCGGGATAATTATATCTTTTCTCCACTTCCGTTGCAAGCTGCACAAAATCAGCAGCGACGTCATAACACTCATCGTTACGCTTTCTGAGTTCCCTGTAATATCTTAGAATATCAACACCTATAACAAGAGTATTCATTTCTGAAAAGGCGGCAGCAAATCCCGTAACACCGAATCTCCAGCCACCATCACCGGAAATCATTATGGCAATATTCCCGGGTATCGGGGTCTTCCTGTAAATAAAAACTTTCCCAAACGGACTGATAATAAGAGAATCGGACGAACTGACCGCTTTTGCCTTAAAATCTGAAACGGATATCAGGATAAGTACAAAAAATAGTATTTTCTTCATTTATTGACAATTTATGACTTTAATTAACGGTTAAAATCATTAAAAATTTTAATTCTGATTATTCGACTGAATTGACCACAATACTTGCCGGTTTCAATCCTGCTGAAGATGCTTTAAGAGTTATTCTCCCTTTATCACGTTCCGATTTTATTACTACCAGGCAACGACCCTGCCATGCCTTTCTTTCAGGTTCAGTATAGCTCTCCAGGCTTACCGGATTTGCATTGCCTGTACCAATAATTTTACCCGGCCCTTCAATTTCAAACTTCACGGGATTTCCCGATTTAGGATTCCTGATCCCGTTATCATCCAGCAGTTCAACAGTGATATAACTCAGGTCCTGGCCATCGGCATTAATCTCATTTCTGTCTGCTGTCAGTCCTATTTGTGTTGGGACAGCTGCACTGCGAAGGATAGCCGTATTTACCGGTTTTTTCCCTTTGTAACCTACAGCTTTTAGTTCTCCCGGCTGGAAAGGAACATTCCAGGCAGCTTTAAATTCGGTTGTGCGATCGGTTTTCATTTTACCAAGCGACCTGTTATTAATAAACAGTTCAACCTCATCACACGATGAATATGCAGTTACTTCGAGAGGAGTGTTTTCATAGCCCGCCCAGTTCCAGTCTGCAACAGCATCGAACCAGTTCCATTTACTCCAGAACATCTTGTCGGGATTTTCAGGGAATGATGGTTCCGGGGGTTTTACAAAAAGTGAAAGCTGACTGGTTTTCCATAGTGCATCGCGGTAATACGACTGGGGACGTTTCCATCCGCATATGTCGATATCGCCGCAATATGCCAGGTTCCACGGGAAAAAATTCTGTTCCTGCCAGTATCCCCGCCAGCCGATACTTGCCTCCCCTATATAATCGAACCCAGTCCATACAAAATCGCCAATCAGCCAGGGATGATCCAATACGTCCATCCAGCTCTTAAAAGCTTCCAGGGCGTACGATTCAGTCTGAACCATTATTCTTGAAGGTACACGTTCATGATCAATATCAAATATGCTGCTTTTCTGATGATCTCCTCCCGAACCATAGTTATACCCTGCCACATCAAGGACGGCAAAAAAGGGATCCTTGTCAGGATTAAGCCCGTTAACAGCTGCTGTAACAGGCCGTGCAGGATCGATGGATCTTACAAAATCAGCCAGTGTTTGTGCAGTTTCAACTACCCCGGGTGTGTTCATACCGGGTATCTCGTTGCCAATACTCCATAAAATTACAGAGGGATGGTTAAAATCGCGCTTTACCATGCTTTCAATATCTCTTTTCCACCACTTCCGGAAATAGAGGTGATAATCATTTTCATTTTTGCCGTCATTCCACATGTCGAATGTCTCATCAATAACCAGCATGCCAAGACGGTCGCAGGCATCAAGGAAAGCAGGTGCGGGAGGGTTATGGGAACACCTGATGGCGTTAAATCCGCTGGCTTTCAGCAATTCAACCCTGCGTTCTTCGGCCCTGTCGTATGACTTTGAACCCAGCGGCCCGTTATCATCATGAAAACACCCCCCTTTAAGTTTCACACTTTTGCCGTTCAGTTGAAACCCGTTTGTCACATCAAAGTGAATAGTTCTGATCCCGAATAAGGTTTCAACCCTGTCTGTGATCGTATCAGAAACATATACTTCACTTAAAGCTGTATAAAGTGTCGGAGATTCCGGCGACCAGAGATCGGGTTTGCTTATCTTTATTTCTTCGCTGAAATCTGAAGAGCCGTTACTTTCAAGCGTCTGCTCAGCTCCGGCACTGCTGCCTGTTTCCTTTCCTTTATCATTCAGAATATGGGTGATGACCCTGATCTTTAATGAGTTGGCCGAATGATTGTTAACTTCTGTGGTAATATTTACTGTAGCTGATTCACTATTAACTTCAGGGGTAGTGATACGAGTTCCCCATTGTGCCACATGTACAGGATCAAGTATTTTCAGCCAAACATGCCTGTAAATTCCTGAACCTGAATACCAGCGGCTGTTTTCACCTTCATTCCTTACCTTTACAGCCAGAATATTTGGTTTCCCGAAATTTACATAGCCGGTAATATCGAACCAGAAAGAAGTGTAACCATAAGGGTGACTCCCCAGGGAAACACCGTTGATCCAGATCTCCGGATTCATATAAACACCGTCAAACTCTATTATTATTCTTTCCCCGGCCAGTCCGGACGGGATTATGAATGATTTCCTGTACCAGCCGGTTCCCCCGGTTGTAAATCCGCCACTGACCTGACTTATAGCATCACGGTTAAACGGCGATCCGGTTCCGGCTAAATTTTCAATGCTCCAGTCATGTGGCAGATCAATCTGGCGCCACGACGAGTCATCAAACTGAGGGTTTTCAGCGCCTAATGCGCCTCCGCGGTGAAAGCGCCAGTCGGAGTCGAAACGATTTGTTCCGGGTTGAGGATCCTGAGCCATTAATATAGTGGCGCTAATCACTGCTGCGAAAAGAATTATAAGCTTTTTCATACCACAAATAAAAAAATAAGATCAAATGAGTTTTTTATACTTTATTCTTGCCGGTGTTGTATCGGCAACTCTTTTTTTGTAGTTTTCCTCGTATTCAGAGTAATTTCCCTCGAACCATACAACTTTTGAATTGCCTTCAAAAGCCAGCATGTGCGTCGTGACCCTGTCGAGGAACCATCTGTCGTGTGATATTATTACGGCACATCCCGCAAAGCTCTCCAGTCCCTCTTCCAGCGCTCTAAGGGTATTAACATCTATATCGTTTGTGGGTTCATCGAGAAGCAGGACATTAGCACCCGATTTGAGCGTAAGGGCCAGGTGAAGCCTGTTTCTTTCCCCTCCCGACAAAACACCGCATTTTTTCTCCTGGTCAGCCCCGGTAAAATTAAACCTGGCAACATAAGCTCTTGCATTAACGAGCCGGTTGCCGACCATCACATCATTCTGTCCTCCTGAAATGACCGCATAAACGGTTTTTGCGGGATCGATGGCAGAATGAGCCTGGTCAACATAGCCGAGAGATACGGTATCTCCAATTGTAAAGGCTCCACTGGTTGCTTCTTCCTGCTTCATTATCATCCTGAAGAGTGTTGTTTTCCCTGCTCCGTTAGGACCGATAACGCCCACTATTCCATTCGGAGGAAGGCTGAAATCAAGATTCTCAAATAACAATTTATCGTCAAATGCTTTGGTGACTGATTTTGCCTCTATAACCTTATCGCCGAGCCTCGGTCCGTTAGGGATAAATATCTCCAGCTTTTCCTCCTTCTGTTTAACATCCTGATTAAGGAGGTTTTCATAAGCTCCCAGTCTGGCTTTTGATTTGGCATGCCGGGCTTTTGGAGACATTCTGACCCATTCCAGCTCACGTTCAAGGATCTTTCGTCTTTTCACATTTCCCTTTTCTTCCACTTCAAGCCTTTTTGCCTTCTGTTCCAGCCACGAAGAATAATTCCCTTTCCATGGGATCCCCTCTCCTCTGTCGAGTTCCAGTATCCAGCCCGCTACATTATCGAGAAAATAACGGTCGTGAGTTATGCATATTACAGTGCCATGGTACTGTTTAAGCGTTGTTTCGAGCCATTGAACCGATTCGGCATCGAGGTGGTTTGTAGGTTCATCCAGAAGCAGTATATCGGGTTGTTGCAAAAGCAGCCGGCAAAGGGCTACCCTTCTTCGCTCACCTCCTGAAAGTAAATTAACCCTGACCTCCGGCGAGGGACAGCGAAGAGCGTCCATGGCACGCTCCAGTTTATGTTCAATATTCCAGCCATCAACATAATCAATCTTTTCCTGAAGCACAGCCTGCCTGTCCATGAGCTGTTGCATCCTGTCAGGGTTTTCATATACTTCGGGATCTCCGAAGCGGTTATTGATCTTCTCATATTCCCCGATAATATCTATTGTTTCCTTCATTCCCTCCTCAACAATCTCTTTGACCGTGCGGCTTTCATCAAGAAGAGGATCCTGTGACAGATGCCCTACAGTATACCCGGGAAGAAATGTCATATCTCCAAGGAATTCTTTTTCTATACCTGCAATAATTTTCAGAAGGGTGGATTTCCCCGATCCGTTGAGACCAATTATACCGATTTTTGCTCCCAGAAAAAACGACAGTGATATGTCTTTAAGCACCTGTCTGTGAGGAGGGAAAGATTTTCCGACCCTGTTCATCGAAAAAATTATCTTATTATCATCTGCCATAATACCGGAATTTGTTCACCAGACAAAAATACGCCAAAAAAAGTTG
The DNA here is from genome assembly GCA_963815075.1 of uncultured Bacteroidales bacterium. Classification (GTDB taxonomy): domain Bacteria; phylum Bacteroidota; class Bacteroidia; order Bacteroidales; family VadinHA17; genus LD21. Next base: position 145,068 of record CAWFFK010000011.1, on the reverse strand, counting down.
AGGCTGTCTCAAAAGTCAAAATCCATAAACCACAAAGGGCACAAAGTTTTTCACAAAGGTCGCAAAGGATTAAATATCATGTTTTTACCTTTGTGAACTTCGTGAATCCTTAGTGTTCTTTGTGTTTAAAAATGACTTTTGAGACAGCCTCTACATTAAAAATAAAAATAATATTTAAATCTGAATTTATTTCTTCTGGAAGAGCTTGACAGTATCATCCTGCATTAAAACCCATAAAGAGTATACGCCTTTCAGTGTTCCTATTGGTATATTAAGGCATCCGAGAGCTGCAACAACTATTACCAGGTATCTTGCCCATGGCATATACGTGAGGAGCCCGATTCCGCCTATAAGTCCCAGTGTTGACAAAAATCCGACCAAAAGAGGAAGGCTGATTGATAAAAACCTGAGAACCAATTCCCCGGTTTCATCACCACCTACCTGGCTCCTGGCAAAATTGAAAATAAAGAATAACGCAACAGCAGCTATCAGACCGAGGAAGCCGAAGCCGATATGAATAGCCCCGACCACGGTAACATGCTTTTTCATTCTAGATTCTTCCATGACAATAATTTTTTTTGCAATTTATAAATATTTTCATTCCTGATACAAAGACTTGACGATTTATCAATTGCTGCATGAACCACAATAATTATATTTCCAGGCAACCTTTTTCCATTAATTCTGACCACTAAAAAAAGAGAATTCGTATATTTGATTTTTAAAAACCATCTATGAAAAGAAAATTATTCTATGCATTAGGGTTCCTGTTTCTTGTTGGCGCATCCAATTCGTGCGATAGCATTAAGAATTGCAAAGTCTGTTCGCAAAACACTTATGATTCGTCCAACAATCTTATAACCGAAGGTTCCCAAACGGAGTATTGTGATGCTGATCTTCTTAGCATAGAAGCTAAAAAAGATGAAACAGTTCAGGGTATAACAAGTAAATGGGTATGCAAATAATCAGTATCTGAATCTCAGAATTGAATTATGACAGCTCTGGTCCCATTACTTATCCCAGCCTGACTATATGCATTATTAATCAATAATGACAATCCCGGAATTAGTGTTGAAACTCTGATAATGCAACCCTTTTTCAACATGCCCTTCAAAATTTATTTATATGAATTTGCAAAAATTTATTCAGGAAAGCAAATGGCACATTATTGGGCCAGTCAGGAAATGTTGATAAAATGTTAATAACTGCACCGTTTGAAAAGTGCAGGATTCCTTTCTTATAGTAATTTTATAGAAGCCTAATCAATCACCCAAATGACCCTGAATATCAGCAGCTTAGAGTTAGAAGGAAAGACCATAATTATTGTTGAGGACGATTTACCGTCCATCAGGTACTATGAAACTCTTCTTAAAAGTTCCGGTGCTGATTTAAAAATATTCCGGACGGGTAAAGATTTCATCGATTATATTAATCAGGAAACCAATAAAGCCGACCTTGTTATAATGGATTTTCTTATTCCGCTTATTAATGGTATAGAATGCATCAGGATATTCCGGAAAACCAGAAAAAGCCCGGTTCTGATGATAACTGCATACTCATCCGAGCAGGCAAAAACTGAAGCCTATATAGCAGGATGCAACGAGTATGTGCTTAAACCCATTTACCCTGAGAAGATCTTCTTTCTTGTAGGCAAATACCTGAATACGTCCACACCGGTATCACATACCTAGAAAATTATTATTATTTGGTGAAGGACTGTACAATTTTCACGTATTCACTGTAATAGTTTTCCAGCTTTTTATTTATCTCATCTCCGAGTTCCGTTTTACCATATGCAGTGCATGCGCTGGCAACTCTCGAAGTATATTGGATTGCCGACTGGATTTCATATTCTGCCGAATTAACTATATAAGGTTTCTGCTTCAGGTAATAATCGAGGTGTCCGTAATAAAAATCGCAAAGAGCATTTGTCATTTGCAATGCTTTATCAGTTGCCCCGGCGGCAAAATATGCTTCGATCAGATCGGGAACATACGGATCGTATGAAGTCTTTTCAATGGGAAGAGCATTCATACAGAAATCCAGAACTTCCACAGCCTTTTCATTTTTACCTTCAGCCGCAAGTGCTTTGGCAAGCCTGGCATAGTTCAGCCTGGCCCTAATAACAATAATTGTACGTTTGTGGTTATAGTCGAGATTTACATTTTTTCCATTGGCTCCGCCCCATACAAATTTTTTTATCATGTTCTCATACAGGATATCCGTGTTTATCCTCCCATAATCGAGCCAGCTTTTATTCTGCGATTTTATCGGCACAAAGCGGTAAGCAAGCCCTTCAAGCTGAAAATATTCTTCAAGGCCCATTGCATCATTCTGGTAACCCGTAACAAAATAAATCGGGCGCTCCCAATTATTATGAGCAAGAATATCGAGCACCACCAGCTGGCTTTTAAGTATTGAGCTCCCCTTTAGCCTGATATCAATATATGGAACGATCTTGTCAGAATCCCGGGGGGCAACCGTACCGGATGCAATTACTTTTTTGGCATCTACCGGGATCCTTATGGTACGTGAAGGGATTATATCCAGCAGTTCTGATGATGATACCTGTATCTTTGTTGCCTTGTTATTGCTGTTTACCCAGTCAATAATGGTTGAAATATCAACCGGATCCTTTGTCTTTTCCACAATGAAAACCTGGTTGTTCACGCCGTCATAATATTTATTAACCGGAAGGGTAACGGGCAGCGGGGCAGATTCGTTAACCCGTTTTTTCATCTGGTCGATATACCAGTCGGTATTAAGCAACATCAGGTTACATACCCTTACGTCAGTCCTTTTTCCTTCAACCTCCTGGGCATACCATAAGGGAAAAGTATCGTTGTCGCCATTGGTAAAAAGAATTGCATCGGGCGCACAGGAATTAAGGTAGTCAAACGCAACGTCACGTGTGAGATATCTGCCCGAACGGTCGTGATCGGTCCAGCCTTCAGATCCCATCAGTACGGGAACTGCGATGAAACATAATATTCCTGCAATTGGTGCTGCAATTTTTTCGCCTGTCAGCCTCGACAGGCCATCGAAAAGAGCCAGTACACCCAGTCCTATCCAGACCGAGAAAAAGTAAAACGATCCCGCATAAGCATAATCCCTTTCCCTTGGCTGGTTAGGATACTGATTAAGGTAAAAGACTATCGCAATGCCTGTCATCACAAAAAGAAGAAGTATAATGATCCAGTTCCTGTTGTCGCGGTTGAACTGATAAAACAGACCGGCAAATCCGAGCAGGAAAGGTAACAGGTAAAATTTGTTCCTTGATGGATCATTTTTCATATCCGGTGGTAAATCCGACATGGTTCCCAGCCTCGGCTCATCAAGAAACTTTATTCCTGTTATCCAGTTGCCGTTGACCACACCTCCTGTTCCCTGCGTATCGTTTTGCTTCCCCGCAAAGTTCCACATGAAATATCTGAAATACATATACCCGTACTGATATGAGAACATAAACCGCAGATTCTCCCTGAATGTCGGCTTTCTGACTATCTTCTTCTCACCCTCCTGGTCTGTAACCTGTATTGGTATTCCCTTTACCTTTCCCCATTGTTCATAAACTTCCGGGTGATCGCTCTGATCACTCCACATCCTCGGGAAAAGTGTGACAAACCGTGGATCATAAACACGCTCAAGGTTGTAACTTGTTATTATATACTTACCCTTTGCAAGAGCATATTTTGGTTTCCCGTTAACATAATCAATAACCGGGGCATTGTAATATGGCCCCTTGAATAAAGGTCTCTGACCATACTGTTCCCTGTTCAGAAAGTAAAGAAGGTTGAAAGGATTTGAAGGATTATTCTCATTAAGAGGCGTATTGGCACTGGCTCTTATTACAATGATGGCATTGGCTGAATAGCCTATCATTACAACCATTACGGCCGTAAGCATTGTGTTAAGTGCTACCCTGTTCTTTTCAGCCAGGAACCACGTTGTTCCGCCTATTATAATTAATATAAGTACATTAAAAAAAACAGACCCTGAAACAACCCATATTCCGGTAAAGAAAAGGGCGGCAATAGCCAGGACAGCATTCCTGCGGCTTTTTGATGAGATAAATGATGATCTGACCGCCAAAACAAACAGAAGAGTAAGAATAATTATATGAAATATCATGCCGCTGTTAGCCGGAAGATGCAGAGTGTTTACAAAAAACAGATCAAATTTTGAAGAAATCGTGACAACACCGGGTATTATACCCCACATCAGGAGTGCCAGAAGAGTTACGGAAACAGCCAGGGAAAATAAAAATCCCTTCCATGAGAATTCAAATTTCTTAAAATAATATACCAGTACTATTCCGGGAAGGGTCAGCAGGTTAAGAAGATGGACGCCGATTGACAACCCCATAAGAAATGCTATAAGTATTAACCATTTGTCGGCATGCCTTTCTTCAGCAACATTCTCCCATTTGAGGATGGCCCAGAACACTATTGCAGTAAAAAATGCAGATGTTGCATAGACTTCCCCTTCAACTGCAGAAAACCAGAATGAGTCAGAAAAAGTATAGGCCACGGCACCAACTACCCCTGCAGCCATAACTGCAATTATCCTCGCTGTAGTGTATTTGCTCTCATCATTAAGCAATATTTTTTTCGCCAGGTGTGTGATGGTCCAGAAAAGAAAAAGTATTGCGAATGCGCTTGCCAGTGCAGACATCGAATTGACCATTGCAGAAACTTTTGATACATTTCCTCCCGCAAAAAGTGTGAAGAAACGTGCAAGAACCATAAATACCGGATTCCCCGGAGGGTGGCCAACTTCAAGTTTAAATCCTGAAGCGATGAACTCACCGCAATCCCACAGACTGGCAGTGGGTTCAATTGTCATCAGAAAGGTGACCGCGGCAACAGAAAAGACAGCCCAGCCTGTTATGTTGTTAATAAGCTTGTAATTCTTCATCCCCTGGCATGATTTTTTTCAATATCCTTAAACGATTAAAGGACGAAATTACTTATTTTTTTAATATTTTCGCCAAAGGCTTAAAGCTCACTAAATTTATTACATTTGGGCAATTGTTAATTAAATGAGGTACCCTTATTCCATCCTGTGTCTGGTTCTTCTTTTATCAGTAAATATTGTTTCAGCACAGTATTACAATACCGGCCAGGATCCTTCCTCTCTTAAATGGATGCAGATCAAAACCGGACATTTCACAGTTATTTATCCCGTGAAATATGGAACAGGCGGTGTTGCATTTGCACAATCACTGGACCAGGCGTATTCAAAAATTACCACAATCTTCCCGGACAAGAAGTTCAGGATACCTGTTATTATACACAATTTTACCACCCAGTCGAACGGCTATGTAGCCTGGGCACCGAGACGAATGGAGATTTACCCGACCCCGGACCAGAACACTGTTCCGCTTGACCCGGATAAGCAGCTTACCTCCCATGAGATCACTCATGTATTTCAGATGGAGTCGCTGAACCAGGGATTTTCCAAAGCAATGTCATTTGTTATCGGTGAACAGGCTACCGGGATAGTCGCCTCTCTGCTTCCATTATGGCTACTGGAAGGAGATGCTGTTTTTGCGGAATCGTACCTTACGGAATCAGGAAGAGGTCGTTCACCTTCTTTCCAGAAACAGCTTAAGGCCCTGGCGGTTGAAAAAGAAAGCTTATTTAAGTACGACAAGATCATTAATGATTCATACCGCGATTTTGTTCCATCTTATTATGAGACAGGCTATCAGATGGTAACATGGGCCCTGGCAAAGACCAGTCCCCTGATATGGAATAAAGTATTCGATTTTACCGCTGATGAACCCTTCACCATAAATCCTGTTAATATAAGCCTCAACAGAAATGCAAATCTTAAAAAAAAGAGCCTTTACAATGTAACACTTGATACCCTGAAGCATATCTGGACAAAAGAGCTTGCAGAAAATAAATCAGTTGTTTATGACGCAGTTAATCCGTCAAAACAGGGTAAATATATCAATTATAATTCACCCCTGGTTGCAGGCGCTGACAGCATCATTGCTATAAAGACCTCATTGTCCGATCCGCCTTACTTTGTTCTCATAAAGCCATCCACAAAGGCTGAAAAGAGAATCTCCGTTCCGGGCCAGATCTATCCCGGGGTTATTTCCTATGCGAAAGGTAAGCTGGTATGGGTAGAATCTCAACCGGATGCCAGATGGGAAAACAGGAATTATTCAGTAATTAAGATACTGGATCTGAAAACCCGGCAGACCAGGCAATTATCTCAAAGATCCAGATATCTGGCTGCTGCCATATCACCCGATGGAAGCAGGATTGCTGTTTCTGAAAACACTGCTGATGACAGGAATAACCTTCTCGTCATTAGTTCGGAAACAGGAAAAATATTGCAGTCCGTTCCGGCACCGTTGAATGCTTATCTTCAACATCCTCAATGGGCTCTTGGCGGGCAGATAATCACTTTTATTTATCTGACGGAAAATGGCGAGGGAATTATGTCTTATTCCTTAATGAAAAAGGATTGGGAGACACTGATTGAAGCAGGCAGGGATGACCTTCAGTCTTCCTGCCTGAGAAATGACTCGTTGTTCTTTGTCAGCTCTGCTACGGGAACTGACAATATTTTATTAAAAAGTCCTGACAATAAAATCTCAAGATTAACCAGTTCAAGATTCGGTATATCAGACCTGTTCCTCACGCGAAACACAATCATTTATAGCGATTATACATCGGGTGGCAACAATATTTGCGTTCTGTCATCAGCTGATATCCGTCAGACAACACCGATAAAACAAGGGAATCCCTCACCTCTGCTGGACCAGGTTAAGATGAATCAACAATCGACTTCAAAAACTATCAGTACTTCTTACACCCCTGAACCATATAGAAAATGGCAACATCTTTTCAGATTTCACAGCTGGATGCCGTTCTATGCAGATATTGAGACCATTACCTCCAATCCGGCATCTGTCAGGCCGGGAATAACCGTCATGAGCCAGAATAGTCTCAGCACCCTTACATCAACTATCGGTTATGAATATTCCGCAACAAAAAGAAATGTCATTCATTCACGGATAACATGGGAAGGATGGTATCCTGTGGTGGAATCTCAACTCGATTATGGTGATGATCCCGGGGTTTACAAACTGGGGGAATCGGTAAACAGCCCTCCGGAACCAAAACCCACAATCAGGTTTTCAAATACCGTGCTGCTACCTTTCCGGTTCTCTTCAGGCAGATTTTCTCAATACCTGCAGCCATCTGTTTCCTCCGAATATGTGAACAGTTATATTTACCTGAAGGAAAATGGAAGATACGATTACGGCCAGACAATACTGAAAGGAAGGTTATTTTTTTCAAATTATCAGATTTCGGCATATCGTGACATTTTTCCCAGGTGGGCCCAGACCATCGATCTTAATTACTCATATGCACCCTTTGACAGGAACATATACGGAAATTCAACATCGATTAGCAGTTCATTCTACTTCCCCGGCATTTTGCCAAACAACGGTATTAGGTTAAGGTTTGAAAAAGAGAAACAAAATCCTTCAAAATATTTTTTCGGGAGCATGATTTCTTTTCCCAGAGGTTATAGTGAAATAATTTCCACTGATCTGAATTTCCTCTCTGCCGATTATGCTTTACCGCTTATATATCCTGATTTTAACTTGGCAAGTCTTCTTTACATTAAAAGGATACGGGCAGATCTGTTTTATGATTACGCTTCAGGCACTGATAATTACTATTTTAATGTAATCGTTAATGGCGAATCGACAAACCAGTTTCACCAGGGGAACGAAAAGTTCAGCTCTTTCGGGGTAGAATTAATGTCGGATTTCCATCTTTTCAGGATCCCTTTTATGATTTCAGGAGGGGTACGGGCAGCATGGAAAAATTTCAACCAAAATCCCTATTTCGAATTGTTATTTAATATGGATCTTTTTGGTATGAGCATCGGAAGAAGAGTACTCTGAACCAATCACGCACTTAATCCACGTGCCATGGTCCTGATAAGAGTCCATGCCTTTTCCACATGCCCCAGGGTAACATTAGTCTGTGCGGTTACCATCCTGAGAGTGTATCTGCCATTTAATACAGTATGGCTTAAGTATATTTTACCGGTATCATTCAGGAGGTGGTTCAGTTTTTCGTTTATTGCATTTAACTGTTCCTCACTATATCCAACAGGTCTGTAACGAAAACAAACCACACTGATGACAACAGGGGCAAGCATCTCAAAATCAGATTCTTTTGATATCATTTTCTGAAGCTCCGAAGCAATTTGTATGTGATATCGTACCTTTTCACGCAGACCTTCGGTGCCGAATGTCCTGATCACACTCCAGAGTTTCAGGGCTCTGAATCTTCTCCCGAGCGGAACACCCCAGTCCCTGTAATCATTTACTTTTCCTCTTGTCCTGGTTTTTAGATATTCCGGAAGAATCTCGAAAGTTTTAATAAGAGAGCCCGCATCCTTTACAAAATAGGCAGTACAATCGAAGTTTGTAAACATCCATTTATGAGGATTGAAAACAAAACTGTCGATATATTCCCTGCCGTCAAGCATCCATTGAAATTCGGGCAAAATAAGGGCAGTTCCGGCCATGGCAGCATCAACATGGAGGAAGATATCATTTTCATGGCAAATCTCGCCTATGGCTCTTAAAGGGTCAATGGCGGTGGTTCCTGTTGTCCCTATAGTTGCCACCACACAACACGGGACAAAACCTGCTTTCTTATCGCTGAGAATATTTGATCTCAGCTTTTCAGGATCCATCGAAAAATCTTCTCTTACAGCTATTTTCACCAGGTTTTTCTTTCCTATACCACTAATTTTAACGGCCTTCTCTACTGATGAATGAGTCTGCTCGGAACAATATATTCTCAGTGTACCGGCTTCTTTAGCGCCATTTAAGTTAAATGAGAATCCTGTTTTCTTTTCACGGGCAGTAAGTATGGCAGCAAGTGTGGCTGTGGAAGCGGAATCCTGGATTACCCCTTCAAAATCTTCCGGAAGCTTTATCATATCCCTGAGCCATATCATCATCTTTTCTTCGAGTTCGGCTGCAGCAGGCGAGGTCTCCCAGATCATGCACTGAGCCCCGAGTGTGGATATAAGCATTTCGGCAAGCACGGAAGAGGGACTGTTGTTTGCCGGAAAGTAGGCGAAAAAATCAGGACTCTGCCAGTGCGTCATTCCCGGCATAATGATCTCATTAAAATCTTTAATCAGAGCACTGAATGGTTCCGGGTCAGAAGGTGGCAGATCCGGTATCTTATTAAAAATCTCACCCGGTTGTATTAATGATTTAACAGGATAATCCTCAACGTTTTCCATGTAGCCTGCCATCCAGTCAACCAGCTCATGGGCATATTTTCTAAATTCATCAGGATTCATGTCATTTTATCTTGCCGAGTCAGCAAGCAGAATTATCCTGTTCGCTTTAACTTCAATAACGCCTCCCTCAATCTCAATAATTTTCTCAGCTCCTTCCTCATCAACAATTATTACTTTCCCGTTTTCCAGTGTTGACACTATAGGGGCGTGGTCTTTTAAAACCTGGAAAGATCCTTTTCTGCCCGGAACTCTCACAGATTTAATATCCCCCTCAAATACCCGCCTGTCAGGTGTGATAACTTCTATTTTCATTATATATTTTTATTTTGACTGGGCAAGGATCTTTTCGCCTTTTTCAATAGCATCGTCAATGGTACCAACCAGCATAAAAGCCGATTCAGGATACTGGTCAACTTTCCCGTCCATTATCATATTGAACCCTTTTATTGTATCTTCAATTGAAACCAGGGCGCCTTTTGTCCCGGTAAACTGTTCAGCCACATGGAATGGCTGAGAAAGGAATCGCTGTACTCTTCTGGCACGGTGAACAACCAGCTTGTCTTCTTCAGAAAGTTCATCCATACCCAGTATTGCAATAATATCCTGCAATTCGTTATATCTCTGCAGCAGTTCCTTTACATGCTGGGCGCAATTATAATGATCCTCGCCAACAATCTCCGCACTTAGGATCCTCGATGTTGAATCGAGCGGATCAACAGCCGGGTAAATTCCGAGTTCCGAAATTTTCCTGCTTAACACTGTTGTTGCATCGAGGTGAGCGAATGTTGTTGCAGGCGCCGGATCAGTAAGGTCGTCAGCAGGCACATAAACTGCCTGTACAGAAGTGATCGAACCGTGTTTTGTTGAAGTGATCCTCTCCTGCATGATACCCATTTCGGTAGCCAGTGTAGGCTGGTAACCGACCGCTGAAGGCATTCTTCCCAGAAGAGCTGACACTTCCGATCCTGCCTGGGTAAATCTGAACACATTATCCATAAAGAAAAGGATATCCCTGCCACCACTTTTACCATCACCATCTCTGAAGTGTTCTGCTACTGAAAGTCCTGAAAGAGCCACTCTTGCCCTTGCCCCGGGAGGTTCATTCATCTGGCCAAACACAAGAGCGAGTTTTGATTCTTTAAGAGCATTTTTGTCCACAGTAGAGAGATCCCATCCCCCCGATTTCATGTTCTCTAAAAACTCTTTTCCATATGTGATTACGCCGGCTTCAAGCATCTCGCGAAGAAGGTCATTACCCTCTCTTGTTCTTTCTCCTACTCCTGCAAAAACCGAAAGACCTGTGTAAGCTTTCGCAATATTATTGATAAGTTCAAGAATAACAACTGTTTTCCCTACACCGGCACCACCAAAAAGGCCGATTTTTCCTCCTTTGGAATAGGGCTCAATCAGGTCAATTACCTTAATCCCTGTAAATAAAACCTCCTTTTCTGTTGAAAGATCTTCATATTTTGGAGGGGTCCTGTGAATCGGATATCCACCTGTTTTATCGAGGGGTCCTATTCCGTCGATCGCTTCCCCAGTAACATTCATGAGACGTCCTTTTATCTGTTCTCCGATAGGCATGGTAATTGGCTGTCCGGTTGCAATAACCTCCATTCCCCTTCGCAGACCATCAGTAGAGTCCATAGCAATTGTACGGACTGTTCTTTCCCCGATATGCTGCTGACATTCAACAACAAGCCTCGAACCGTCATCCCTTTTTACCTCAAGGGCATCATAAATATCAGGCATATCAAAGCCCTGTTTTTCAAAAGTGACATCAACCACCGGACCAATGATCTGGCTGATTTTCCCCGTGTTCTGTGGCATATATTTTTATTGTTTTATAAATGAGTATTTATATATTTTTTGCAGTGATCAAATTCCCGGTATTCATTTTTTTATTCAGGATGAAAGGTACCTGATTATTGCTATTTTAAGTACAGAAGGTACAAATTTAATAATTTTTGGACTTTATACTTATTAATGCCTTTTAAAATTCAGTTTTACAGAAAAGTTCATTCCCTTATTCCATCAACTTTTCCTCATTGACCTGTTTGACAATATTTTTTATCTTTAAAGCCTCAACGCACATCTGACCATTAATAACCAAAAATCAGACAGGATGAAAAGGCTGTTAGTTATATTTCTGATTGTGATATCTGCTTTTTACGATCTGAATGCCCAGTTTACAAAGGCAGGGGCAGGCCTGTCCTGCGGAACAGGTTTCCATTTTGACAACGAAACAGGGTCTCCTGCCGATTTGCTCAGGAGTCCCTTTGCCGGAATATTTATTACAGGAATTTATGAACTTAACCAGGCCTTCCATATTGCTCCGTCCTTCACCTGGTTTTTCCCTCGCACCAATCAGTCAGGCATTGGTTCGGTCGGTGAGAAAACAAGGGTCTCTGCGATGATTCTCGATGTAAACGGGCATTATATTTTCAACTCACCTGACCGGTTCGTGTTTTATGGCCTGGCAGGACTTAATATTACTTTTGCGAAGATAAAATGGGTAGGTACGGTTTCATCCGTGTCTGATAATGCAATGGGTGTTAATATCGGGGCAGGCACCTGTGTTAAGATTACAGAAAAGTTTGACTTTTGCGGCGAAGTAAAATATATTGTCAGCAGATATGGACAGTTTATGGCAAATGCAGCAATTCTGGTAAATATTGACCGGCTTAAAAAACATGAAAATCCCGGCAGGTAGATCATTGATCCCTTCCTATAAGTGAATTTACAATCCCTTCCATTTCATTTTTTCTTTCCCTGATCACATCAATTTTATCAAGAAGGGCAAAAGAAGTTCTTATGAATTCGTGAGCCAGAGTCTCCGTAACTGATTTAATATTAAGCTGATCGTAAAGGTCCAGTATTTTTTTGACTTTTGTATCAGGATCCAATTCAATTCCCTGGAATTGTTCCTGCAGTATTTTAAGCTGATCGCCGGTTGCCAGTTCGAATGCTTTTACAAGCAGAAATGTTTTTTTATTGGAAATTATGTCGCCGCCCTGAATTTTACCGAATACTCTTGCATCTCCATAAATATCGAGCAGATCATCCTGAATCTGAAAGGCCAGTCCAAGGTTTCTCCCAAACTCATAAAGAAGATCCGTATCCTGATCACTGGCTCCTCCGATAATTGCACCTATTTTAACTGAAGCAGCCAGCAGTACAGAGGTCTTTAATTCGATCATCCGCAAATATTCTTTCTCGGCAATTACGGAAGCCTTTTCAAAATCTAAATCAAGCTGTTGTCCCACACAAACTTCTATAGCAGCTTTATTGAATACCCCGAACACCTTTGATAAAAATCGCGGCGGGGTCTGCAAAAAACATTCATTTGCAATAAATGCCATTACATCACCAGAAAGTACTGCCTGGTTTAAGTTCCATTTATTATGAACTGTCGGAAATCCTCTTCTTAACGGAGCCTGGTCCATAATATCATCATGCACCAGCGTGAAGTTATGAAAAACCTCGATTCCGGCTGCAGGCATAACTGCATCATCTATCTTGTCATTGAAAAGATTGCATGCCATAAGGGCAAGTACCGGTCTTAGCCTTTTCCCGCCTATTGACAGGATATACTTCACCGGGTCAATAAGCCTTCCGGCTTCAGTATTGTAGGATAGATTAAAAATAGCCTTTTCGACTAAATCTTTAAGTTCAGTGTGATTATACATTACTTTTTTAAAACAATCCTGTCTGTCAATTAAAATTTAACCTCTTAGTGCTTCGGCTCCGCTAACCACTTCCAGGATCTGGTTGGTTATTGCTGCCTGCCTTGCTTTGTTGTACTGAAGTGTCAGGTCTTTTATCATTTGTGTAGCATTGTCGGTTGCTTTATGCATGGCAGTCATTCTGGCGCCATGCTCTGCAACAAATGAATTTAGTACTGCTTTGTAAAATTGTATCTTTAATGATTTAGGAATAAGTTCTTTAATTATGTTCACCCTGTCAGGTTCGTAAATGTAGTCGACCGGAGGTGTTTTAATATTACCCGGGGGGACAGATTCCACCGGTAAAAACAACTCATTTGTAAGGTTTTGTACAGCTGCGTTTTTAAACCTGTTATAAATAAGTTCCACCCTGTCGAAATCTTTCAGGACGAAACTGCTCATCACTTCTTCTGCTACCCTGGCCACATTATCGTAGGAAAGATCATTTAAAAGATTATTCTGTTCGGGAAGCATGTTTATCCTGAGTTTCCTGAAATAATCAAATCCTTTCTTGCCTATTGTCAGTATTGATAAATCCCCCCTGGTGTACTGTTCATTGTATTGTTCCGAAATAATCCTTTTGGCTTCTTTTATGACATTTGAGTTAAATGCTCCGCAAAGACCTCTGTTGGATGTTACTACGACAATAAGGATTTTCTCAGGTAAAGTATCTCTTCCATAAACATTTTCAATTTCCGAATCCGCAAGACTTTGAGAAAGACCTATCTGGATCTCCTGTAATTTATTAGCATAGGGTCTCAGGCTTACAATTTTATCCTGAGCCTTCCTCAGCTTTGCGGCAGATACCATTTTCATGGCTGATGTAATCTGCCGTGTTGATTTGACAGAGGCTATCCGTATTCTTATTGCTTTTAAATTCGCCATGTAAGATTTATTTATCAGCCAGTCCCGATCACTGAGGTTTGTATTTTGACGTTAACTCTGACGCGACTTTTTCAAGAAGGTCAGTAATATCATCATCAAGTATTCCATCCCTTAGTTTATCCAGAATGTCTCTATGCTGTAGTTCAAGCAACTCAAGGTATTCATTCTCGAAATCTTTCACTTTTTCTATTGGAACATCTTTTAACAGACCCATAGTTCCGCAATATATTATCGCAATCTGCTTTTCAACAGGCATAGGCGCATATTGAGCCTGTTTGAGTATCTGAACGTTTCTTGCACCTTTATTCAGAATGGCAAGTGTTGAGGCATCAAGATCAGATCCAAATTTTGAAAATGCTTCAAGCTCGCGGTACTGTGCCTGGTCAACTTTGAGTGTTCCGGCGATTTTTTTCATTGCTTTTATCTGCGCGTTCCCTCCTACCCTCGAAACCGAAATACCCACGTTGATTGCAGGTCGTACCCCCGCATTAAACAGACTCGATTCAAGAAATATCTGACCATCGGTTATTGAAATAACGTTTGTCGGAATATAGGCAGATACGTCGCCGGCCTGAGTCTCAATAATGGGAAGAGCTGTAAGGGATCCTCCTCCTTTAACCATAGGTTTCAGCACCTCCGGAAGATCATTCATCTTCATGGCAACTTTATCTGATTCTATAATTTTTGCAGCTCTTTCAAGCAATCTGGAGTGCAGGTAGAAAACATCACCCGGATAAGCTTCACGTCCCGGCGGGCGACGAAGCAGGAGCGACACTTCCCTGTAAGATACTGCCTGTTTTGAAAGGTCATCATAAATAATAAGCGCATCACGTCCCGAATCGCGGAAAAACTCTCCAATGGCAGCGCCTGCAAAAGGTGCATAAAACTGCAAAGCTGCCGGGTCAGATGCCGTTGCCAGCACAATTACCGTATATGGAAGTGCCCCATGTTCATCAAGAATGGCTGCAATATTTGCCACTGTGGATCCCTTTTGCCCTATGGCAACATAAATACAGTAAACAGGTTTACCCTTCTCAAAGTTGCTTCTCTGATTGATAATTGTATCGATAGCAATTGCAGTCTTTCCCGTTTGCCTGTCGCCTATGATTAATTCCCTCTGTCCACGGCCGATTGGTATCATCGCATCTATAGCCTTGATACCTGTCTGAAGAGGCTGTTTTACCGGCTGACGGAAGATCACACCAGGAGCCTTTCTTTCAAAAGGCAGGGTATAAAGTTTTCCTGTTATCGGGCCCTTCCCATCCAGAGGCTGGCCGGTAGGGTTTATAACTCGTCCGAGTAAACCCTCGCCTACTCCTATGGAGGCAATTCTCCCGGTTCTTTTAACAATATCTCCTTCGTTAATCTCTTCTGTGGGACCAAGCAACACTGCCCCTATATTATCTTCCTCGAGGTTAAGGACAATAGCTTCCATACCGTTTTCAAACTCAATAAGTTCGTTCGATTCCACATTTGAAAGTCCGTAGATGCGGGCAATCCCGTCTCCAACCTCAAGCACCGTCCCAACTTCCTCCAGATCAACTCCTGTCTGTATGCCTTCCAGTTGCTGCCTGAGGATTTTTGAAACTTCTGCTGGTTTAATATTTGCCATGTTATATTGTCTTAAAATTCCTTATTATTTATGATTCTTTATTCCCTGATCATTGTGCTTCCCAAAAGCTCTTTCTTTATTTTACGGAGTTTATTCCTTATGCTTGCATCAATGTAATTGTCATCAACTTTCAGTATAAAACCCCCAATTATTTCCTGATCAATAACTTCCTCAAGTTCAACCCCGGTATTAAATACATTTTTTATAAGATCAGTTATCTGTTTTCTAATATCAGGATCCACTTTAACGGCAGTTGTGAGGACAGATTCCGTAATGTCCTTGAATTTCAATGTTTCATGAATGAAATCCCTGGCAATTGCGGGAATAAAACTCTCTCTGCCGTTTTTTACAGCCAGGTCAACAAGTGAAAGGGTGATCTCCTCAACATTGTTTTCCAGTATCTTATGAAATATTGCGCTTTTTTTTGACGGAACAATAATCGGGCTCCGCAGTAATTCCTTGGCTTCCGGGCTTTTACAGATCTCAGAAATAAAGATCATATCCTGGTTTACTTTATCAAGGATCTTCTTATCGATTGCCGACTGGAATAATGCCTTTGAGTACCTGACTGATATTTTACTGTCGTTCATTACTTGTCAGCTTCCTAATTCTTCTTGAAATCAATATCTTTCAGGTAATTATCAATCAGTTTCGCCTGCTCACCTGTCTGCTTAAGCTTTTCCCCCAGCAATTTTGAAGCAATCTCCACTGAAATTGTGGCTACCTGTTCATGAATTTCAGAAAGTGCTTTAAGCTTTTCACTTTCAATGCCTGTCCTGGCTTTCTCAATGAGTTTTTCAGCCTCTTCAGTCGCTTTCCCCTTTGCCTCTGTGATCAGCCTGTCGCGGACCTCCCTGGCTTCTTTAAGTATACCCTCACGCTCTTCTATTGCTTTGCGCAGGATAGCTTCATTGTCGCTTTGAAGCTTTAACATTTCTTCCTTAGCCCTTTCAGCTGATTCGAGAGAACCCCGTATCATTTCATCGCGTGCGTTTACAGCGTTGAGGATCGGTTTCCAGGCAAATTTTGCGAGAACAAGAAAGAACAGGCTGAAGATGAGCACTGACCAGAAGAGTGTCCCTACTGCGGGCGTTGTCAGACTGTTAGTTAATAATATCATATTTCACATTTTTATGAATTTTCTAAAAAAAGAAGCCCTGCAACCAACCGTTGCAGGCTTCATACATCCTTGTTACTTTATTCCCAATAAAGAGACGACAACTGCGAACAGAGCAACTCCCTCAATAAGGGCAGCTGAAATGATCATAGCCAGCTGTATCTTGGAATAAGCTTCAGGCTGTCGTGCAATTGCATCCATTGCCGAACCTCCGATTCTTCCGATACCAATCCCTGCGCCTATTGCTGCGAGACCTGCTCCTACTGCTGCTAATGTACCTGTCATAATATTAAAATATTTAGTTAAACAAAAATCTTAATGGCTCTCCTGCAATGCCATACCAATGAATAATGCCGAAAGCAGGGTAAATATATATGCCTGTAAAAAAGCTACAAGAAGCTCAATAAAATCCATAAAAATCACAAAAAATGCTGAGACAGGGGCCAGAATCAGGGAACCAAAAATAAATATCAGTGCTATCAGACTCAGTCCGACAATATGTCCTGCCAGAATATTTGCAAATAATCGGATCATCAGTGCAAAAGGTTTGGCGAACAATCCTATAATTTCCACCGGTATCATTATCGGAAGCAGCCATATTGGTACCCCGGGTGTTGCAAAAATATGCCTCCAGTAAGCTTTATTACCGCTGAATTGTATAATCACAAAAGAAAAGAAAGCAAGAGTAAAGGTGACTGCTATGTTTCCCGTGACGTTCGCGCCGAAAGGAGGAGGAAAGGGAACAAGTCCCATCAGATTATTAATCAGTATATAAAAAAATACTGTCAGAAGATAGGGCATGTATTTTTCATATTTATGAGGGCCAAGATTAGGTATTGCAATATCATCGCGGACAAAAAGGATTACCGGTTCCAGGAAACTTTGAAGACCTTTCGGCTCGCTGATCCCTGTTTTCTTATACGATCTCGCCAGTGACAGAAACAGCAAAAGACAGATTAAAGCAGCACCCAGCATACCGACAACTGTTTTTGTTATCGACAGGTCGAGAGGAAGGTTCTTTTCATCAGCCTGCCCGTCTGCATTAACAGTTACGATTTTCCCTTGCAGATCGCCTTCCTCTTCTATTTTGAATCCCTTGTAAACTTTGCCGTCAGCCAGCCGTCGTGATGAAAAAAAGTTAAATCCTTTTTCTTTGCTGTAAACAATTACAGGAAGATAGATTGCCACACCCGTGCCATTTTTATTGGTGTAAATATGCCATTCATGTGAGTCGGTGATATGTTCAAGGATAAATGTATTTGCATCAAATTTTTCAGGTTCTTCCTCCTGATCCCGGCTTTCCTGACCAAAAACAGAAACAGCATTACCTGCCAGCAGAAGAAAAAATAATAAACCAGTGAAAATATTTGTTTTCAAACCATTATTTGTTTTATAAAGATCTGTTTTTCAGAATTTTCAATATAACTGAAATCGAATACAAAGTGAGTGTTAAATATATAACAAAAAACATTAAAATCGATTGCACGGAGTTTTTTTTAGCAGCAATAAACCAAATAAGAGCTAATCCTATCTCAAGCAGGAACTTGAAACTTATTGCAATCAGGCTGTGAAATGTCTGGCTTGCCGGGTCTCTGCTCTGACCTCTTAAAAAGACAGCAAAGGTCACGATCCCGATTACTGAAAACAATAATGACAGAACCGCAATATTGCTTAATGCCAGATTGACCTTAATTATTTTTACAAGGAAGTATCCTGTTGAGATAACCAGGATGTTCAATAATAAGAGATATAATATAAACTTCAGAAACCTTTTCAAAAGGATATCACTTAATAAAATCTTTCACTGCAGTGTAAATGGCTGCAAAAACCCCCAGAAGTGAAAGTATTATTGTAAAAACCGGATTTTCGAATCCTGCCAGTTTATCAAGCTTAGTACCACCCCAGACAGCAACGAGTATGATGCCTGCCATTTGAAAGGCCAGACCCGAGTATCTGGCAAAATCCCTTATCCCTTTACTTCCCGGATTTTTCGGGTTCTTTTTCTTTGATGACTGATATTCCTCCATTGTCGTCGGTATCACTCATTTTGCAGCTACCCGAGAATTTTGCTCCTGGTTCAATTGAAAGCTTTAAAGTAGCTATATCGCCAAATATTTTCGAAGACGCTTTGAGGTTCAGTAATTGGCTGACAGAAATTTTGCCTTCAACAATACCTGAGACTTCCGAATTCTTGCAAATAACTTCTCCGCTTACTTTTCCTGTTGTGCCAATAACAACTTTACCCTTTGTATTAAGATTGCCTTTAAGAAACCCATCTATCCGGATATCGCCGTTGGAAACGACATCACCTGTTATCTCTGTTCCATTGCTTATCAGGTTAATGGTTGGATTATCTGTCTCATTGATCTTTGCCATAATATCTTGAGGTTTATTAGAGATAAAAACTAAATAACTCACAAATATAAAAACTATTGCACAAAAAACATAAACAGGTTCCTATTTCGGATCGTAAGCCCACTTTAGATAGATTGAACCCCAGGTAAAACCGCCTCCAAAGGCAGCAAGTATGAGTATATCCCCTTTTTTAAGCTTTTGTTCGTATTCCCACATACATAACGGAATTGTTGCTGTGGTTGTGTTGCCGTAATTCTGAATGTTGATCATTACCTTTTCAGGAGGAAGCCCCATTCTCCTGCCAGTTGCATCAATAATACGCAGGTTGGCCTGGTGAGGAACCAGCCAGGCGATATCTTCCGATTTAAGATTATTGCGTTCCATTATTTCCACAGCCACATTAGCCATATTCACAACTGCAAATTTAAATACGCTCTGGCCCTCCTGGTAAATATAATGTTCCTTTGCATCAATAGTTTCATGAGAAGCCGGTTTTACTGATCCTCCGGCTTTCAGATGAAGAAATTTCCGCCCTGATCCGTCTGTGTGAAAAATATAATCCACAATCCCGAGATCCTCGCTGGTCGGCTCAAGCAAAACTGCGCCTGCAGCATCTCCGAAGAGCGGACAGGTAGTGCGATCGGTATAATCGGTGATTGCCGACATCTTGTCAGTTCCGATAACAACGACTTTTTTATACCTGCCTGACTCAATATATGAGGCTCCTGTCTGCAAGGCAAAAAGAAAGCCCGAACATGCAGCATTCAAATCAAAACTGAAGGCATTTTTTATACCGCATTTATCAGAAATAATATTTGCAGTTGCAGGGAAGAGCATATCAGGTGTTACTGTGGAGCAGATTACAAGGTCCACATCCTCAGGTGCCGTATTTGTTTTCAATAATAATCCGCGCACTGCCTGTTCACCCATATCTGAACTACCTAGCCCTTCTCCCTTAAGAATTCTTCTCTCTTTTATTCCGACTCTTTGCATTATCCACTCGTCGGAGGTATCAACCATTTTTGAAAGTTCCTGATTTGTCAGTCTGTATTCCGGCACCCAGGCATTAATACCCGTTATGGCTGCACGTATTTTTTCCATTTTTAATTTTAAATAGCTTCTTTTATCTTTTGAGCCAGGTTGGCATGTACTACGGCTCTGGTTTGGAGAACCATATTCATTATAGCTTTGCGTTTTGAGATACCATGACCAATTACCACATTGGCGTTTATTCCAATTATCGGGGTACCCCCGATATTTTCAAAATCCAGACGGTCAAAGTAGGAATCACTCAGATTCCTGCTTTTATAAATATGATGGAAAGCTTCACCCTGTTTCAAAATAACATTCCCCACAAAGCCATCACATACTATTACATCTGTCATTGTTTCGCGAAACAGTGAATTTCCTTCAATATTACCGGCAAAATTCAACGAAGGATGTTCTTTCATTAACTCATATGCAGCTTTTATGACAGGAGTTCCCTTGGAAGCCTCTTCTCCGATATTGATCAGACCCACAGTAGGATTTTCCTTCCCAAGGACATACTGTGCATAAATGCTTCCGAGTATTGCATACTGCAATAGTACATCGGGTTTACAATCGGGATTTAAACCGACATCAAGAATAACAGAATTCCTGTTATCAACACATGGAAGCAGCGTGGCCAGTGCCGGCCTTAACACACCGGGAATCACATTGACTGTATAGCTTGCTCCAACCAGCATAGCACCGGTGTTCCCAGCACTGCAAAATCCGTTAAGTACTCCGCTTTTAAGCATCCCATAACCTACTGCAATGCTTGAATTCTTCTTTTGCGAAAAGGCTTTTGCAGGATGATCAGCCATCTCAATTACCTGCGTTGTATGTACTATTTCAAACAAAGATGGTTCAACCTGCATATCACTAAGCTTCCTTAATATGGATCCTTCGTCTCCGATAAGGACAAGCTTTTCATTCTCTGTCAAATATTGCAGGGAATCTACTGCGCCCTCAATGATCGCATCAGGTGCGTAATCACCACCCATCACATCAAGGCCAATTCTCATATGATCTCTATTAAATTAAAAGCTGTCAAGCTGTTGCTTTTTTCTCAATAGCAAGTTTCCCCCTGTAAAATCCACACTCAGGACATACCCTGTGATACATAACTGAAGATCCGCAATTAGAGCAACTTGCAACTGTCGGTGCTGTCGCCTTATAATGAGTCCTGCGCTTATCTCTTCTGGTTTTGGAATGTTTGTGTTTCGGATGTGCCATTTTAAATCAGTTTAATTATTGTTCAATAGTTTTTTTAATTCGTCCCATCGGGGATCAGTTTCGGGATCCTCTTCAACCATATGCTCTTTCAGCTTTTCCAACATTACCGGGTCGCACGTACTTTCCCCATTTTCATCATTCGGATGCACTCTTTTTATCGGAAGTGCCAGATAAATATATTCATATATATGCTGCTTCAGATCCAATTCGTTTTCGTCAACCGGGAGAAAAAGAATGTCAGGATCAGTTTCTTCTTCGTTTTTCCCAAATTTAACCAGGAGTCTGTTTTCACTGACAACCGGCTGGGAAAACATTTCCAGGCATCTGTCGCAACATATTCTTACACTGCCCGATATCCTTATTCCAAGGTCAAGATGGGTCGACCTTTTATCCATTTCAATATTTGCAACAAGGCTTCCCTCCTTAATTTCCGACTCTTCAAACTGTTCAAAAAACTCTCTATTAATCTCAAAATGAATTGTGTGGCGTCCTTCCTTTAATCCGCTTATCAGTATTGTATATTTAACGGACATCTCTTCAAAATTTGGTTTGCAAAAATATAAATCCTTATTCAATTAAAAAAATTATCAACAAAAAAGTAACATTAATTGCCTTAAAACTCCAAATGCCGGTATAAAAACGTCGTTTGCCGATTTCCTCTAACTCACTGTTTTAATATAAACTATATTTGATTCAATAAATAAATTGCATCATGAGACACAAAGATCATTATCATGTCAGACACCTGAGGGAAAGAGAACATCACCCAAGGGTTAGTGTGGGACTGTTCTTTATTGTTCTTGGAGTGGCACTTCTCGTTGCTACTAACGACCTTTTTAACCTCGGAAGCATAAGCGGATATTTCACCTGGCAGACGGCAATGATATTTATCGGAGTATTTCTGTTACTCAATCTTCGTTTCGCGGGAGGAATTTTGCTTATTGCCGGCGGGTTATGGTTTTTACAGGACAGGTATTTTCTTTTTACTCCTGAGGTCTTCAGGACCTTCTACTGGCCCGGGGTGATTTTCTTAATCGGCCTGGTGTTTATAATATCCTCATTTTTTAAGAGGAATAATTTAGATAATTAATTAAGAATCTGATAAATTTACGTCAATGGAAACAAATGAGAACTTCAAAGATGATAATATGCCTCAAAGGCATGAACATCATCATCTTACAAACAATCGCGCTATTATAGGACTGATACTTGTACTGGTCGGATTATTCCTGGTCCTGAGAAACACCGGCTTTTTTCCCGACTTCATCGATCATGTTGTTTTCAGCTGGCCTATGCTGCTTGTTGCAATTGGTCTTATAATGACACTTGGGTCAACTGAAAAAACTGCAGGAGTAATTGTGATGGCGGTAGGGGGCTTTTTCCTCATCCCCATGATATTCCGTGAGACATTCCATGCATATAATATGTTCTGGCCGTCAATATTCATTATAATCGGTATTATCTTCATCGTTTCCAAACGAAGCGGGATTAATGCTGTTAAATCAAAGGGAATAGCGGGAGATGACTGGGTCGATTATGTGAATATATTCAGCGGAGGCGAACGCCAGATAGTCTCACAGAACTTTAAAGGTGGTAAGATTACGGCAATCTTTGGAGGCATGGAACTCGATCTTACCAAAGCTAACCTTGCTCCCGGGAGATCTGATCTTGAGATTGCATGCATATTCGGCGGGGCAACAATAATAGTGCCCGACAACTGGTTTGTCACTATAGAGGTTACACCAATACTTGGGGGATTCAACGATTCACGTAAATTAAATCCGGGCAGGACTATTGATCCGTCCAAACAGCTTATTATCAAAGGAGCTGTTATATTTGGAGGAGGCGAGGTTAAAAGTTATTAAAATTTTTATTGATGAAACACCCTGTACTTGAGAACAGAGTGCGACTTATTGTATGGTGGCTGGTCTGGCTGATTCTTGCGCTGGGCCAGTCTGTTTTATTCTATTTTGCCTATGGCGGTTTCATTAATATCAGCGTGATCGACAGTCTGATTTCTCTGTTAATCTATTCAGGATTAGCCCTCTCATTATGGTACCCGTTTCAGTATTTCAATTCCAGCGAAAACAGAATATCAGTACTGATCTCAAATTTAGTTATCACCGGAGCCATATCTATCAGTTTATGGGTACTGATAACAAAACTTGTAATGACATCAGTCCTGCCTGCACAAAACAATTACCAGACATTCTGGAGTACAACTTTACCGTACAGGGTTGGTGCCGGAGTTTTTATTTACGGCCTTGTTGTCCTTACCTATTATCTCTTCATCAGCCTTAGCAATCTTTCTGAAAAGAATGCCAAAGCAGCAAAGCTCGAGACCCTTTTAAAGGAAACGGAGCTTAAAATGCTGAGATCACAAATTAATCCGCATTTTCTGTTCAACAGCCTTAATTCGGTAAGCTCTCTTACGATTACCGACCCTGAAAAAGCCAGGGAAATGGTTGTGAAGCTCTCGGAATTCATGAGGTATGCGCTGTCAAGAAAGGATGAGCAACCTGTTTCCCTTCAGAATGAGTTTGAAAACCTGAGGCTATATCTTGATATAGAAAAGGTAAGATTCGGCGATAAGCTGACAACGGAAGAGATAATTGATGACAATTGCCTGAATTTTAAAATCCCGGTGATGCTGTTGCAACCTCTTTACGAGAATGCAGTCAAACATGGTGTTTATGAAAGTACAGAAAGCGTAAAGATCACAACACAGGCAAAGATCATTGATGGATATATTGAAATAACCATAAGCAATAATTATGATACATCGCCGTCGTTAAGAATAGGAACGGGTACAGGTTTGATAAATGTTTCAAGAAGACTTGAACTTTTCTATGGAAATAAGGCCTCAATATCAACATTTAAAGAAAACGGTATTTATACTGTAAAACTTTTTATCCCTGAAGAAAATTAATAGGTGTCAATTAAAAATTATTACATAATTTTAGGGAGAAGAAAACGATATGTACTTTTAACAGACAGGGATACAGTATTAAGATGGAAAAGATCAGAACAATAATAATTGACGATGAGGCCCCCGCAAGGGAAATAATAAAGCATTACTTAAAAGAGATTGAAGATATTGAAGTGATAACTGAATGTGCTGATGGCTTTTCAGGGTTGAAATCAATTACCGTAATGAAACCCGACCTGGTATTCCTCGATATACAAATGCCCAGGCTCACCGGAATTGAAATGGTTGAGGTTCTGACCGAGAAACCCGAAATAATTTTTACAACGGCTTATGATCAGTATGCAATTAAAGCCTTTGAGCTGAATGCTGTCGATTATCTTATGAAACCTTTCCCGAAAAGGAGATTCCTTGAAGCATCCAAAAAGGCAATCGATAAAATAAGGTCCGGGACGGGCAACAAAATACCGGCCAATCAGCTCCTGGAAAAGAAACCCGAGCCAATCGCCCCCGTAAACAGGATTGTTGTACGTAAAGGAAACGCGATCAATCTTATACCTGTTGAGCAGATAAGATATGTTGAAGCCCAGGATGATTATGTAATGATCTACCATGCTGCAGGCAAGGCATTGAAGCAGCAGACAATGAAGTTTTTCGAGGATAATCTGCCAAAAAATGATTTTGTGAGAGTGCATCGTTCATATATCGTCAGAGTTGAAGAAATTAAGAAAATAGAACCCTACGGAAAAGATAATCATGTTGCAATCCTGCAATCAGGAGATAAACTGCCGGTCAGCAGATCAGGATATAAACAACTGAAAGAGGAATTGAATTTTTAATGTTTCAACCTGTTTCCGGTTTTCCATTTTCCCAGTATTGTCTGTAACGCACCATAGCGCCGAAACCTGAATACCGGAACAGGGTCATAACCATGAGTGCCTCCCGGCCTGCATCTGAGTATTCTTCCTGTTCCCAATAAAAGGCCGGTGAAGGGTCCGTGTATTTTCAGCGCATCAAGCATATATTGTGAACATGTAGGCACATGCCGGCATGATGGTCTTAAAAACGGAGATATTGAATACCTGTAAAAAAGAACAGGCAGAGAAAAAATGAATGACAATATCGTTTTAATTAATTTAATCATGCCACAAAGATAATAATTGACCCGGGAAAGAGGTTTTTAAACAAAGGAGACAAAACAATTGCTATTATGACAAAATGACAAGTTATGACTGTCATAAAACAATTGGCAGGTGTTTTGCAGTAGTGAAAAAAATTAATTTCAGGAGGAAAAAAATATTATGAGTATCTGGGTGATTTTTATCGGGATTATGGTTGCAAGTATGATCGTGAGCCTTACTATGCAATCTAAATTTAAAAAGTATTCGAAAATACCCCTTGATAATGGAATGTCGGGCAGGGAGGTTGCACTAAAAATGCTACAGGACAACGGAATTTACGATGTTAAAATCGAGAGTGTACAGGGACAGTTAACTGATCACTATAATCCTGCTAATAAGACTGTTAATCTTAGCCAGGAGGTATATAACGGACGAAGTATTTCGGCTGCTGCCGTGGCTGCACATGAATGCGGGCATGCTGTTCAGCACGCCAAAGCTTATGCCTGGCTCGGAATGAGATCTAAACTTGTTCCGGCTGTCAGCTTCTCATCAAAATATGTAACATGGATATTGCTTGCAGGGATATTGCTGATACAGCGATTTCCGGGTATTTTACTGGCAGGGATTGTATTATTTGCCTTTACAACCCTTTTCAGTTTTATCACTCTTCCCGTTGAGATCAATGCCAGTAAAAGGGCACTTGCATGGCTTTCAACCTCCGGGATTACTTCCCGGGAGAATCATCCCAAGGCGGAAGATGCGCTCAGATGGGCTGCATATACCTATGTGATTGCAGCATTGGGTTCGCTGGCAACACTGCTCTGGTATATTATGATCTTCATGGGATCAAGAAGGTAAGGTTTTTGCCCCCCAACCCCCCTCAAGAGGGGCTAATACACGTCATGTTTAGACATTTTCACTTATTTCCTGAGAATTAGCTCCCCTTTAGGGGGATGTCCGGCTTTAGCCGGACAGAGGGGCTATCGTCCCTCCACCTCAAGCCACCTGGTATATTTATGAATTGATCTTACCACTACCCATATAATACCGGCGGGAACAGCCAGATCTACCCACATCTCCGTCAGGTAGATCCTTTCTGAAAGAAAATAATTCCTGAAGAGGTCGAGCACAATAAATATTATGAAGATATTTGCGAAACTGTTATACTCTCTCTTAAGAACATTCC
Source organism: uncultured Bacteroidales bacterium (assembly GCA_963815075.1). Taxonomy (GTDB): domain Bacteria; phylum Bacteroidota; class Bacteroidia; order Bacteroidales; family VadinHA17; genus LD21. Next base: position 118,579 of record CAWFFK010000011.1, on the reverse strand, counting down.
TGATTGAAAATGAAAGCTTTGAGTGAATATATCGTAATGAATAGGGAATAAAGGAACCCACTGTTTCTGACCATTTGTCATATATCTCACCGAATTTTCTTCTTAAGAATTGTTCCTCCGCAAACATAATACGCTCATAATAAAGCCAGTATATTAACCCGAATATTAATATGAACCATGGTGAACGGATAAAAAGAACAGGTCCGAGCCACATGAAGAAATTACCGACATAGAGCGGATGACGTATTATTGAATATATGCCTGTAACATTCAGTTCATCGGCGATTTGTCCGTTTATGGTATTTCTTCCCGAGGTATTTTTAGGAGTAAATCCCACGGTAAAAATCCTTATTGCCTGTCCGAAAAGACTCACTCCAAGAAAAATAAGCTCGTCTCTCATATCAAAAAGTATGGCCTGCCTGTTGCCAAGATACATCACAAAAACACCCGCAATAATTAAAAACACGGGGAGCCAGCTTCTCCTTTTAAACAACCAGTTCCCGCTTCGTTCAAATTCATGTACCAGGGCCATCTTTAAAATTTTTATTGATGAGGTAAAAGTATTAAAAATCTAGAAATTGCACTTTACCCTCAGAAAACCCAGGTTTATTATTTGCCGGATCGAATTGGTTTTACTGTCAAAATGTTGCCAGAAAAGAGAAAAATCAACATTCTCTGCAAGGGAATAATCAAGCGAAGGTCCCAGGAAATAGCCTTTCAGATCAGGAAACCACATCGCTGATAAAGTTAAGGTAAAAAGGGGCGTTACGGGATATGAGAATGAACCGAAAGCTGTAAATTTTGAAAACGCCAGATCCTTTGTTGTTAAAGTTTCATTATAAAGAGAGGTGAAACTGTTCAGCCCAACAGGCTTATTGCAGTACATAATCTGTAGCTGTGCCATCGAATTGTCTTTAAAAGATCTGTCCAGTCCGGTTGTAAATAAACCTGTTCCTGTGCTCCCGGCATTATTTTTAGCCGGCTGAAACCAGGTTGCTTCACCTCTGAATGAAAGTGATCCGAATGACCCCGACCATCCTGTACCGGCTACCAGGTCTTCGCTGTTAAAATACCCTCCAAGGAACTGAATGTCGAAACCCCATTTATTGAACCGGTACAGCGCTGCAGCGGTAATATTATTCATATAGTCGGCTTTTACAGCAACCTCAATGTCAGATGAGTAACCGGGATAGTATTGCAGTCTTATAGCATCGCTCCCGGGTCGTTCAACATAATCGAAATCGAAGTACGAATAGGCATTGAAAATATCATTTGGGTTCCATACAAGTGTCTGACCCCAGTTTATTCTCTGTCGTCCGACCCTGGCCTGGAACTTACCATAATTAAAATCAATCCATACCCGGTCGATTGTTGTATTAAGAAAATATGAAGGTTCATTTAGAATATTCCAGGAAAGGTCAACCCAGCCCTGGTCCTTGGCTGTTAACTTAGCATAAGAGGGTCCTGCTTTTACCATATCACCGGTAAAAAGCCTGTTTCTGAATTCCGTGGCAAAAGTAATGTGGTCATTTACATATCCTTTGAAGTTAAGCCTGTTATGCAAAAGATTATCATTTATGAATGGCCCTGACAGGGAATCAAATATTACACTCTGCATGGTAGTCACATAACCATTAAGAGTCAGAAATTTTGGTTTTTCCTGCGAGAATGAAGAAAAGCAACTGCCCAGAAAAATTAATAAAGATATAACCGGGTTCCGAAACATATTCCTGATATGAATTTCTTATTTTCTGATTTCATCCGAAACAACCTTGCCGTCTTCAAGTGTAATTACCCGGTGAGCCAATTTTACAACCCTGGCATCGTGCGTGGAAAATATAAATGTTATCTTTTCTTCAATATTCAGTTGTTCCATTATTTCAAGCAAGGTGGTCGATGCTTTGGAATCGAGGTTTGCCGTGGGCTCGTCTGCCAGAACAAATTTGGGCCGCGAAGCAAGAGCTCTTGCGACAGCCACTCTCTGTTGCTGTCCTCCTGAAAGTTTTGACGGGCGGCTGTTTATCCTGTCGCCCAGTCCAACAGCTTTCAATAGCTCATAAGTTCTGTCATCCCTGTCCTTCTTCGACCATTTCTGAAGAGACATTATAAACTCAACATTTTCCTTTGCCGTCAGAACAGGAATAAGATTATATGACTGGAACACAAAACCAATGTTCCTCATCCTGAAATCAATAAGCTCAGAGGATTTCAGTTTTGACAGATTTGTTCCGTCAATAATAATTTCACCTGAGGTAGGATTATCGAGGCCGCCAATAAGGTTCAAAAGAGTTGTCTTGCCTGAACCGGATGGACCTACTATTGCTGCAAACTCCGCTTCCTCAAATTCAAGAGTAACCCCATTTACTGCATGAACCTGAATTTCCGATTCATTATATATTTTATAAACATCTTTTATATCAAGCACTTTCATGACATATTAATTTAAATATTAATTACTATTCTGTTCTGATGGCCTCAACCGGGTTTAATTTAAGAGCTTTCATAGCAGGGTAGACAGATGATAAAATTCCTGTTATTATTATTAAAATGGTCACAATACCAAAGAATCCGGCACTGATCCGGGGGTATACATCAGCCGAATAGCCAAGCGCTGCGAAACCCTCGGCATAACGCGATAAGTCGATCCCGGTATGTGCAGTTAATCTTACTATCAGGTAGCTTACGATCATTCCCGCAACCCCTCCGATCAGAGACAGGAATACCGATTCAAGCATTATCATTGAAAAGACTTTCCTCTTATTCATCCCAATAGCCGTCAGCATACCTATCTCCTTTGTCCTTTCAAGAACCACCATAAGCATAGTATTAACTATCCCGAAAGCCAGTGCTGCAAGAATAATAATTCCGAAAATCAGGTAAAATTCCTGAACCAGATCAGTCATCATGGCAAGGTCGGGTTGTAACTTTTTCCAGCTCATGACTTCCAGATCAGGCAGCTTTTCAGCCAGAATGTTCGTAATTGGTACTGTCTGGTCAAGATTGTTAATTTTGACAATAATCTCATGGGAAGAACTGTCTGGCAGTCCGGTAAGCCTTTTAAGATCAGTGCTTTTAATAAAAACCATGGATTTTTCAAAGACACTGTTCGATATGTCATACAAGCCTGTAAGTCTGAATATTGCACCAACCTGGTTATTGTCTTTATCGAGGAAAGTCAATGTCAGACGAGCTGCTTCATTGAATGTCCATGCCTCATTTTTTATTGCAGCTCCGAACTTTTTTGCCTCCTTTGCAGTAAAAACAGAATTCATTTTTTTTAGGAATTGTCCTTCGCTTGTAAATCGTTGACCCACTATTGGTTCAAGTTTCTTAACAATAGTCTCCGGTATTCCCTGTCTTCTTAGCCCGGCCAGTGTTGCAGTATCAACATGAAACCTGACTATACCGAGTTCCTTGGCCAGATCCTCTCCGATAAGGACAGGGTTGTGTTTTGATTCCTTTTCAAAGAAATCTCCGGTGCCGGGTATGATCTTTTTATACAAAGTAAAAACCTGTTTTTCCTTTTCGGGATCAATGCCGTTAATCTGCACCCCGGTACTTTTTAATGCAGTATTGGCCATTCCCGTTATAACAGTTCTTTCGACGATTCCGTCGATTCCCTCAACAGACTTTATAACAGATACGACCCTGGAGGGATCATCAATTATCATATGAGGGTCATCGTTGATCCGGAAATTCTTATTGGTAATCTGGATATCCGAAATCTCCTCATTCAGTGCATCGTCAACACGCTGAGCTATCATTCCGTTCATCAGGGCGATTGCAAACACTCCGGCAAATATCCCAACTGTAACAGAAGAGATTACAACAAGGCTCCTTACCTTGTTCCTCCACACATTTTTCCATGCTGTTTTCCAGATCATATCAAAGATTTTTTATGCTTTTAAAGAGCTGACCAGCTTCATTTTATATATCTTCCTGACCGGATAGAAAATTGCAATTCCCACAATCAGGGCAACAATTACCGACTGCCACAAAAAGTAATAGCTGACATGCATGAACGGCATTATCGGTTCCATGCCATAGCTCTCGTAAACTTTAGCATATTCGCCGGAGAACCTTATCGGGTTATACTGACCAATAATTATCACGGGAAGCGCAGCAGCCACGCCGCTCAATATTCCAAGCAGACCTATATAGATCATCTCAAACGAGAAAATAGCAGCCAGTTTTGATTTCTGCATACCAATGGCGACAAGTACCCCGAATTCACGTCTGCGTTCTGTGGTCATCATCAGTACAGTGCCGAAGATACCGAATGCAATTACCAGGTAAAGTATTCCGATCATAATCGCACCGCTTTTATTATCGGCATCCATCTGGTTAATCAGCAGGGCATTCATCTCTCTCCATCCCAGCAGTCTGAGAGGAGGAGGAAGTTTTTTCCCCAGCGATCTGAGTGTTTTGTTAATAGCCCTGTCGCTGTTATCTTTTACGCATAATGCCATGGAAGTCAGCATTCCGGGAGCATTGTAAAAATCCTGGCAAACATCCAGGGGCAGGTAAACTATTTTATTATCAATGTCGGGTGTAGGCAGCTTGACAATGCCCGCGATTCTGAATTTTGCAGCTGCAGTTGTGGCGTGGTATCCCTGCCCGATCATCACAAGTGTATCTCCTATGTTCAGGTTAAGGAATTTAGCCAGGTTATCCCCTAAAAGTGCCTCCTTGCTTCCGGGGGTTATATATCCGTTTCTGAATGATGTCACCTTTTCTATTTCAGGCATAATGGACATTGCCTCTTTGTCTTTTATCCCGAGATCAAGCTGAAGTATGGAACCGGAGGAATAGCTTTCACCCCTGAAGAGATCCAGCTTGGATTTGACTTTTTGGGGAAGATCCATTTTTTTAAGCGTGTCAACAGCTTTATCGGAAAGTCTGTACCGAACCAGTCTGGCTTTTACATTCGAAAGGAGCGATTCCTTTACAGGATCTATTCCCATAACCAATACGCCTTTTGTAAGCGGTCCGGTAGAGGCAAGAGCAAAAGATTCAAAACGCGGAACCAGATTAGTCACATTCTTGTCATTCAGGATTATCTGCCTGATTTCCGGTGTAAAATCAAAAGCATTGTCAACAGTGGAATTATCTTTGAAATCCTCATTCTGAACCTGGATATAGCCTGTATATGATTCAATGACATTCCTGAACATGTGACCGTAAGAACCAAGCTGGAGCGATCGCATGAGCAGGGCAAAAAACACTGCAAAGAAAACAGAGGCTACAGTTATAAGAGTTCTTCTTTTGTTTCTCCAAAGGTTTCGCCAGGCCAATAAATAACTTTTCATAATTAAGCCGGTTAACGGATATTTTTCATATTCTGCTGCGAGAAGAAGCTATCCTTAATAGGAATGTTGAATTTAATATCTTTTATTATAATTACAGTACTGTTGCCCGGTTCATCAACCGGTGTAAGCACAATTTTTGTGTTGATCATCCTGCCATCCATTTCTTTAATATCACTGCCTGTCTCTGTCCTTATGAGAACTCCATCCTCATCATAATATTCGGCTTTAAGCACCAGGAATTCCTTTTTGTCAACCCATCTGACCTGGTGTCCCCAAACTACCGCTGCATTCTCCTTCGCAACCATCTTGATCCTGTAACACTCCCGACCTTCGATGGTCTCCTCTCCTGTTATTTCATGCGTGTAATCATTCACAACCGATGATTCCTTCATAATATCATCGTTGGTGTAATCTGATCCCATCCATCCCTGCGACATCATCGATGGTGGCAGTTTAATCAGCCTGCTGATTGAAGGGTTCCAGTTCCACATCTCATTGCCTCTCTTCAGAAATGTCTGGCCGATATCCTTTGCCGGAGAAGTAATAAGAGTAAGAGCATAATCGCGGCCCATTGTCCAGTTTTTAAATTCGACGGTTCTCTGCCATGTAGGCCGTATTATTGTCATGGACATCACCGTCATACTCGACTTTTCTCCATTAAACTTTTCATCAGCCTTTTTAATTATTTCAGTGGCTGTTAAGCCCTGGGCAGAAAGTACCATAAAAGATGAAATCAGATATCCTGAAAAAAATAGTATTTTTAATAACTTCTGCATAACCAATCTATTTATAAAGTTCAATAATCCTGTTTATGGTTTTCTCATAATAAATTTCATCAACTTCATCCATATAAACAGTCATCACAGCAAATCCTTCAATAGTGTAAATGAACATATTCATGTCGAGTACCGGATCATAATCTTCAGGTTTTCTGTCTTTTTTTCTGAAAAAATAATCTGCCATAACTTTTGTGACTTCCTTCATGAATTTACTGCTGTTTGAATAAACATCCTGCGGATTTTTTACCGGCCCCAGTGCTGATTTCATTAACTGTTGCCTTACTTCATTTTGCATCAATAACTGATAGAACAGACGCCAGAAATCAATTTTTTCCCTGAGAACATTAAATAGTTTCCTGATAAAAAGTTCAAATTCCTGCTCAGTCAGAAAACCATCATTATTCGGATCAAAATATTGTCCTATATTCTCCATTGTCCGGTCAATAATATCGCTGAGCAAATGTTCTTTGCTCTTAAAATAATTATACATAAGCCCTTTGGAGATACCCGCATGCTTAGCTATATCACTTATTGTAGTTTTGTGATAACCTTCACTCGCAAAATATTTCAGTGCAATATCCATAATAAGAGTTCTCTTTTCTTCTCTTATCGTCTGGTATTGTTCCGGAGTTTTGGGTGCCATTCTTAAAATTCTTTGATATTCAGCTTAAGAAAAACTATTTTTGAATGAACGGTCGGTCAAAATTAAAACACCAAAATATTAAATCCAAATATTTTTATAAAATTCTTAAAAATATTTGCAATTGATCTGTAGAGAATCCATTTACAGGTCGGGCTATTTAAAGGCTGATTCCTAATAATACCAATTTTAGTACGTTTTATTAATTCAGGGTATCCATAAAACCTTAAAAGCAAATATTTAGAGCCGGTGAACGGATATTCTGGAAAGATTTTTTATCTTTATCAGTCGTACATAAACCAATTTTACAATGGCAAGTCTCAAGCTTTTACTGGGAATGATCCCATCTACATCTAAAATTGAGCAGGCTGAAAAAGCTCTGGCTGCTGAATTTGAGAAACTCACTGCCTTTTCGGAATCTGATCAGTTGGCAAGATACAATGAGCTGAATGGATTGGTTAATTCTTCAGGTTTCATCAACAAAAGAAAGGAGATCGAGTCTCTGAAGTACAAGAATTCCGAGGAATACCTGAAGGAAAAAGAGTTCTCGGGCTTGCGAAAAGCAAAAGATATCGTCAGTTATTTTAAAACAACTTCCAACACTTACCTGAAGAGATTTAAGGAGATGGATGGTTCTGACAAAATCACTGAATTTGAAGAGCTTGAAAAATTTATTCACTCGCCGGAATTCAGGGGAAAACAAAAAATGAAACCTGTAACCTTCAAGGACAGTGAAGAATACAGCAAGTTCAAGGAATTTAAAAGCCTTAGGAAGGATCCCGAAATAAAAGCCTTCCTTAAAACCGGAGGAAAAGACGAGACCAAAAAATCAAAAACTGTCCTCAGATATGAAGAGCTGGACAAACTTGTCAAATCATCAGAGTTTCAGGCAAAAAAGAATATGAAACCCTTTACTTTCAAAGATACTGAAGAATATAAAAAGCTTCTTGAATACAACAGACTTAAAACATCTCCTGATATTAAGGAATTTTTTAAATTCAAGGCATCAAAAGAGTATGCCAATTATCTCAATACTGAGGGCTCTTCGCGACTTGCAAGATACAGTGAACTTAAAGAATTTCTTGCCACTGCAGAATTCAGAGAAAAGAAAGAGTACCTGCTGGACAAAAAGAGATTTGAAAAAACAGAAATGTTCAAACAGTTACAGGAGTATGACAGGCTGAAAAAGAATCCGGATATTATCTGGTATTTTAAAGTAAGGGATTCGGACAAATTCCTTGTTTTGAAAAACAGAGAACTGACCTTCAGCGATGAATTCGACAGCGACAACCTTGATACAAAAAAATGGCTTACCAATTACTATTGGGGCGAGAAACTCCTTAAAGACAGGTATTCTGTGGAATCAGATCTTCAGGCATATACCGAGAAAGATAATTTTGAGCTCAGGAACAGTCTGCTTAAAATCAATACCAAACCACAGAAAGTGACAGGAAAGGTGTGGTCCGCATATGATGGCTTTACCACAAAAGAATTCGGTTATACTTCAGGACTTATCAACTCCGGGAACAGTTTCAGGCAGAAATACGGTACATTCTCAGCAAAGATAAAACTTGGAAACCCTGCTGCTAAAAGCGCTTTCTGGATGCTCGCGGATAAGATTACTCCTCATATCGATATTTGCAGAACATCTAACGGGAAAGTCTCGTTTGACTATTTCCCGTTAAACGGAAATATAACAAAAAAAACCCTGGGATCGCGCTACGCAAACAACTTCTATATTTTTACTCTCGAATGGACTGCGGATAAACTTGTATGGAAGATAAATAACACCCTGGTTTTCACCCAGACATCAGAAGTGCCGCAGGAGCCAATGTATGTTCTTCTGGCAGGGGGCCTCGATAAACCTCTTAATGGAGTGACATCCATGGAGATAGACTGGATCAGGGTGTATCAGCCAAAATAAGGCACCGGACGCTGGACACTAGACTCTGGGCCCTAAAGTCATTCATTGGTCATTCAATTGTCATTCGGTAGTCATTCTGTGGTCATTCAATTGTAAATCAATAGTAATTCTTTGATATATAATTAATTACTATTAATGTCAGCCCAAAGGGCCAAATGACGCGCGAAGCGCTAATGACATCTGAATGACGTCGCAGGCAAATGACGGCCTGAAGGGCAAATTACAGCGAAGCGAATTACGGCATGAAGTGCCGGTGGCCGGTCGCCTGTTTCCAATAATAATTTTAACTTAGCTGTAACTATTCACATTTTCATCCGTCTTTGCATTGAAATTCACGTCATGACGGTTAAGGAATATAACAGGTCTGTTGAAGAGTATGCCGACTCGGTTTACCGTTTCATCCGGGGTAATCTTAAGGATGAATACAGGGCAAACGATATTGTTCAGGACAGTTTTGAAAAACTGTGGAGACGGGTTGCAGAAATCGAATACCTTGTTGTTAAGTCGTGGCTTTTTTCTACTGCTTATCATACAATGATCGATATTATCAGAAAAGAAAAGAGGATAATAAGCATAGAAGAATTCGATGAAAAGGAGATGACAGGCAACAATCATTACAGCGATCTTAATGAAATTCTTCATGATGCGCTAGGGAGGCTTCCCGAGCATCAGAAAACAGCAGTCTTACTGAGAGATTATGAAGGATACAGTTATAAAGAGATCGGTGAAATTACAGGGCTGAGCGAAGGCCAGGTAAAGATAAATATTTACCGGGGACGCATCGCGCTTAAAAGCTACATAGGAAAAATTGAAACAGTTCTTTAGCCATGAATATAGACAGATCAAATTATGAAATATGGATTATTGACTGGCTCGATGGCAATTTAAGCGGACTCCGGGCAGAGGAGCTTAAACTGTTCCTTGAAAAAAATCCTGATATCAGGGAAGAATTTGAAGAGTTGTCTTCTTTCAGCCTTAAGCCTTCTCAGGAGCATTTCCCTAACAAAGACCTGCTTAAAAAGGGTACTTCCGACCTTTCCTCCTCCCAGTTTGAATACCTTTGCGTGGCTTACCTTGAGAATGATCTTTCCGATATACAGAAAACAGAGCTTGATCAGATCATAGATAATGATCCTGAAAAAAAGAGAATTTTTGACCTTATCCAAAAGGTCCGGCTTACTCCTCAAAAAATAAGTTACAGTTATAAAAATCACCTGTTAAAAAAATCTCCCGTCCAAAGAGTAATCAGGATGACAGTAGCAATATCAGGCGCCGCTGCTGCTGTTGCTCTGATAATTGCGATCTGGCTTCTTGCACCACGAAGTATCCCTGAAAAAATTAACGGAATATCTGAAAAAACAATACCTGATACTACTCAAGCCAGACCTCATCAGGTTATTCCAGAAAAACAGCCTGCAAAGCAAATAGCAGCAATAACAACCCGGAAGGGAGAAGATCATTATAACAGGGCAGGGAAAAATATTCCTGATAATATTCATCCTGATTCCCTTACAAAAGCAGAAAGTGATTTGCTTTTAACAAACATACGGATTGATGAAATGCCTTTTGAAAAGGTCCCGGTTCATATAGAAATCAACCTTCCCCCGATTCCTGCGGAGAACAGGCTTGTTGCGTCGGCTCCAATTCCTGTTTTTATTGATTATGATGACGGAAGAAGCAATATAGGCAAGTTCATTGCAAAAACAATCAGGGAAAAGATCCTTAAAGATAAAACAGTGAAAAATACACCTCTTAAGCCTTATGAAATAGCAGAAGCAGGAATTACAGGTCTTAATAAATTACTCGGATGGGAGATGGCTTTGAATGAAAAAACCGATGTCAACGGGAATATTAAATCTGTATATTTCAGTTCAAGGATATTAAAATTTAATGCTCCTGTCAAAAATTCTGAACCTCTTCAGTAACTTTTTTCACACTCTGTTCGTCCCATCTCTGAAAAGTTGAACTATTTTAAATTTAAAAATCATGAAAAAGACAGGTATATTCATATTGTTCATTGCAATAATAATCAGTGGATCCGGTCAGAAAGTATCGGCAGAAAGCCAGGCTGAAAAAAAAGAGGAAACCAAAGCTAATGCTAATGAAACCACAAAAGTTACAATTGGAGATGATAAGGTGAGATTTGAAGAAAACGATTCAGCTCTTGATTTAAGAATAGGAAACAGGGGACTAAGGATGCTGGAATCACTGGAAGGTCCGCGATTCAGCTTTAAAAAATACTCACAGGATGACAATTGGAACGATAAAGACTTTGACCGGCCCTTTCACAGAAGAGCCAACAGATTTAGAGGACACTGGACCGGGGTTGAATTCGGGTTTAATAATTATGTGAATTCCGACAATAGCCTTTCATTACCAGCCGATATAGAATATATGTCACTTAATTCGGGAAAATCAGCCAGTTTTAATATCAATTTTTCACAATTAAGCATAGGTTTTACCAGACACATTGGCCTTGTTACCGGACTTGGATTAAACTGGAACAACTATAAGTTCGACGGCGACAATAACATCCTTAAAGGTGATAACGGAGTAATTGAAGAACTTGACCCTGGAACCAACCTCAAAAAATCCAAACTTGCGACTGTTTATCTGTACGTCCCTGTTTTGCTTGAATTTCAGTTACCAGTCGATAACCATTGCCTTAATATCGCAGCAGGTCCCGTCGGAGCCGTAAAATTAGGTTCACATACCAAAATGGTCTATGAATCGGGACCCAAGGTCAAATCATATAAGGATTTCAGCCTGAATATGCTGCGATATGGAGCAACTGCACGTGCAGGATATGGGAATTTCCAGATATACGGAACATATTATCTGACACCATTGTTTCAGTCAGGAAAAGGACCAGGCGGTTACGACCTGTATCCTTTCGAAGTAGGAATTGCATTTACCTTTAACGATTAATATTTTCATCCCTGATTTATTTCTTGTGGTAGGGACGTTGCATGCAACGTCCCTTCTGTATTTTTTTGTTGTATCCTGCGGACCCATAATGTATCTTTGTATTTAACAGACACATATTTAACATGGAATCCAGTGTATTAACCCAGAGGGAAATCCGGCGATATAACAAACAGATAATGATCCCGGAAATCGGATTGCAAGGTCAGGAAAAATTAAAAAATTCGAAGGTCCTTGTTGTGGGAGCCGGAGGACTTGGTTGTCCGGTACTGCAGTACCTTACAGTTGCCGGCATCGGTAAAATAGCCGTTGTTGAATTTGATATGGTAGATGAAACCAACCTGCAAAGGCAGGTTCTGTACGGTTCGTCTGATGTGGGAAAATTAAAATCAATTATTGCTAAAAACAGACTTGTGCATCTTAATTCATCGGTTGAATTTGAAATAATCAACCTCAGACTTGATGCCTCCAACGCTCTGAATCTTATTAAGGATTATGATATTGTGATGGACGCAACAGATAACCTTGACTCAAGATATATTATTAACGACGCCTGTGTTATTCTTGATAAACCCATGGTGCACGGATCAATCTATAAATTTGAAGGAATTGTCTCTGTTTTTAATTACATGGGGGGGGCGACGTACAGGTGCTTTAGTCCCCGGACCAGTAATACAGATGTTAAAAATCCCCAACCTGCGGATGTAGGACTGTTTGGTGTTCTTCCGGGTATAACAGGAACCTATATGGCTAATGAAGCAATTAAAATTTTGACAGGGGCAGGGAATATTTTATCGGGGAAGGTCCTTCTGATCAATGTCTTTAATAATACATTCCATACCTTCGCTGTAAATAACAATCCTGAGAATCATAATATCAAGTACTTAAAGTAAACAGAAGTGTTGAGTGACTCCAAACTTTTCAAATATTAATGAAATATTAACATCTTGTATATGAGACTACTATTTAAGGAATGGAGAAATTGAAGGATTGTTAATGATGAATTGCCACCAGGTAACCAGGTGTTTATCTCTTATAATCAATCTCTGGTGCAACTTTGTGTCTTTGTGCCATGATGGCTAAAGAATAAAGGTATCCGATTATGTTCAACTTTTCAACATTTCAACAATAAGTTCAGCGGTTTAAGAGTTTTAACCTTTAATCATTAAAGAAGTTATTTCTTTAAATGGATTAACTTTATGCGCTGTAAATTTAACCTGCTGATTCTTTTTTTTATTATATGAAACTCGTCCGTAAAATTTTAAAATCCGCGTTAATACTGATACTATCAGTCACATTATTGCTTTTTTCAGCATCTCTTCTGCTTCAGGATAAGGTTGCAGATATAATCCTGAGATCCCTCAATAATGATATTTCAACAAAATTTGATTATAAATCTTTAAAACTTTCGTTTTTACGAAGATTCCCGAAAGCTTCCCTCGAACTTAAGGATGTCTTTGTTCATTCATCTTTAAATTTCAACTCATCGGATTTTTCAGGAAGAAATACCGATACTCTGCTGGCAGCCAGGAATGTATCCATTGAGTTCAAATTAACCGATATCATTAAAGGAAGCTATAATATTGAAAGTATTGCTGCAAGAGATGGAAGAATGAACTTTTATACCGATACGGCAGGGTTGGTAAACTGGAATATCACTGAAAAAAATATGAAAACAGGAGGCAAGGACCTTACTATTAATCTTGAAAGAATAAATGTTCATGACATAAAGGCATATTATAATAACCTGGCTGTCAAATTAATAATCACCGGGCAGGTTAAGAACGGCAGGCTTAAAAGCAGGATATATGGTGATAATATTGATTTTACCGCTGCAGCTCATATGGAAATAAACCGGTTCCAGCTTTTCAATACATTGATTTCAAGGACTATTAATGCTGATCTTAACCTGGTATTGCAAAGCACTAAAAAAGGTATTCTATTTAAAAAAGGTAATCTTTCAATTGAAGATTATGATCTCGGGTTGAGCGGATTTGTTTCATCAGGTAATGTACTGGATCTAAATGTAACCGGTCATAATTTAGATATCGCCAATATAACAAAATATCTGCCGGGGAAATACCTTGAGTTAGCATCCGCTTACGATCCGTCAGGCATACTTGCTGCCAACTGCAAAATAAAAGGTCTTCTGGCAAGGAATTCCAATCCACATGTCGAAATAAGTTACAGTCTTAAAAAGGGTCATATTAATTACAAAAACTCTAAGATTACAATTAATGACCTCACATTTAACGGGTTCCTTTCAAACGGATCAAAAAACAATTTTGAAACCAGTACTTTTTCGTTAAAGGACCTCAAATGGAAACTCGGATCCGGAGAATATACGGGATCTTATTCAATGTCAGATTTTAATCATCCAAAGTCAGACATCAGGATAAAGGGAAGGGTCTTCCCCGGAGAACTTAAAGAATTTTTCAATATTAAAGAACTCTCAACGGCGGATGGTTCGGTAGATGCTGACTTTAATCTTGTTACAGACTTCTGGCCGAAAAAGAAAATTACACTGGCTGATGTTGCAAGCTTTAAGCCACATGGAAATCTTGTTTTTAATGCACTCGACATCGGCTTTCACGACAATAAGACACTGTTCACGAAGGTTAACGGAAATTTATTATTTTCGGATATTATCCGGGCGACCAATTTCAAATTTCATTATAAAGGTCAGGAAGCAATAGTTAACGGAGAGTTCGGCAATCTACCGGGATGGCTTGCAGGCAGCGCTGTAAAGATGACAGCAAAAGCCGATATTACGCTAAACAGGTTGATCCCCGAGGCATTCTTCACTGTTTCTTCTGCACCGGGTTCACAAAATGTACGAAAAACAGCAGTAAAATTGCCAGGGAATGTCATTCTTGATATAAATTTCAAAATAGACAGCCTCAGTTACAAGAAATTTTCTTCATCCGGAATAACCGGGGCTTTAAATTACAAGCCGGGATTACTGACCTTTAAGTCGCTTAATTTAAGATCATTGAACGGAACCATCTCTGGCAACGGTTTCATCGTTCAGAATATCAATAAATCAATCATAACAAGAGGTAGCTTTAATGTGTCTGGTATAAATGTAAATAAAGCCTTCACTGTATTCAATAATTTCGGTCAGGCTTTTATTAAGGCTGAAAACCTTAAAGGGACTTTATCGGGTTCCCTGTCCGTTTTGCTCCCGCTTGACTCTTTGTTGAATCCGCAGGTTAAATCACTTACGGCTGAAGGTAAGTTTACCCTCGTAAATGGAGCCCTTCTTAATTTTGAGCCGGTCAAAAAACTTTCGTCGTTCATTGAACTTTCAGAGCTTGAGAATATTCATTTTGAGCAGCTTCAAAATGATTTTTTTATAAAAAATAATGTACTTTACCTGCCCCAAATGGACGTAAATTCTACTGCAGCAGATCTGTCAGTAAATGGCAATCATAGCTTTGATAATGATTACAAGTATCACGTAAAGGTGCTGTTATCAGAAATTCTGAGTAAAAAAAGAAGGAAAACCAAAAATCCGGTGACGGAATTTGGTGCTGTTGAAGATGATGGACTTGGACGAACTTCTCTTTTGTTAAAAATTGAAAATAAGGGTGAGGAAGTAAAAGTAAGCTATGACCTGAAAGCAGTTGGCAGTGAAGTAAAAAACAATATTAAAAATGAAAGACAAAATTTAAAATCAATACTGAACCAGGAATACGGATGGTTTAAATCCGATACGTCAGCCAGACAAAAACCGGCGGAGAAAAAAACACGCTTCAGGATCAAATGGGATGATTCTGATACAACTTATTCTACGTCCGATACTATTCCCAAAAAAAAGAAATAGCTACAAATGAACTGACAGTGCAAAACCACAACGAAATAACGAAATAACGAAATAACGAAATAACGAAATAACATTAATATTAAAACTTTAAGACTTGAATATATTTCAGTATAAAACTCTCTGGAAATTGTTTCTCCTTCTCTTTGCAGTGATTATAGGAATGGGTTCTCTTATCTTCACTGATTACCTTGTATCAAAGCTGAAAAAAGAAGAAAGGAAGAATGTTGAATTGTGGGCGGAGGCTATCAGGCTTGTTTCAATATCCGATTCAAACCAGGATGTTGATTTTCTCTCTTCCATTATTGATAATAACACTACAGTACCTGTTATTCTTACCGATGAATCAAATAATATTATCTCCTCCGGTAATTTTGATGCTTCAAGGATAAAGGATCCAAAGTATATGAAAAAGATTCTCGGGAAAATAAAGGAGAAAAATAAACCTATTATAATAAACCTTGGAGGCGGACATTATAACCTGATTTATTATAAAGACAGCGTAATACTTACCATGCTGATTTTCTACCCGTATATTCAACTCGGAATAATCATCCTTTTCATTCTTGTTTCTTATCTGGCTTTCAGTACTTCGCACAAAGCTGATCAAAACAAGGTTTGGGTCGGTATGTCAAAAGAGACTGCTCATCAGCTTGGCACTCCCACTTCATCGCTTGCCGGATGGATAGAAATATTGAAACACAAGTATCCCGATATTTCAATAACCCAGGAACTTGCTCTTGATGTACAACGACTTGAGAAAGTCACAGAAAGGTTTTCCAGAATAGGTTCAAAACCGGAACTTACAAATGAGAATATCAGCGAGGTAATTTCAAGAACCGTTGAGTACCTTAAATCACGAACTTCATCAAAAGTAAGGTTTATCAACGATTATGTTCCTGATAAAGAAGTTTTTGTACCTGTAAATTCAGCCCTCTTTGAATGGGTTATTGAAAATGTGTCAAAAAATGCAATTGATGCCATGGAGGGCAGCGGCGAAATAACATACCATATTGCTGAAACAGATAAAAATGCCATAATTGACATTACAGATACAGGAAAAGGTATACCCAAATCAGCATTCAAAAAAATTTTCAATCCCGGCTTCACAACAAAACAGAGAGGATGGGGCGTTGGGCTTTCTCTTGCAAAACGTATCATCGAAGAATATCATCACGGAAGGATTTTTGTCAGACAATCAGAGGTTGGCAAGGGATCATGCATCAGGATCGTCATGAAAAAAGATAGAATCTAATTGCTATATTTGCAGCCCGTTATGACCAGGAAAGATATTGAGATAATGGCTCCTGCAGGATCGTATGAATCGCTGATGGCAGCAATTCAGGGTGGTGCTGACTCCGTGTATTTCGGTGTGGAGCAACTCAACATGAGAGCTGCTTCCTCGAATAATTTCACTATTGATGACCTGCGGAATATTGTATCAATTTGTAAAAAGAATAACCTGAAAAGCTATCTGACTGTAAATGTTGTCGTTTACGATAATGAGCTTGAACAGATGAAGGGTATTATCGATGCAGCAGTAAAAAGCGGAATATCCGCCGTTATAGCATCCGATCTTTCAGTTATCAGTTATGCCTTTTTAAAAGGCATTGAAGTTCATCTTTCAACCCAGCTGAATATCACCAACATTGAATCATTGAAATTTTACTCCCGATGGGCTGATGTTGTGGTTCCGGCCCGGGAGCTGAATCTTGATCAGATAAACCATATTCATGAGAGCATAGGAGAACAGGACATACGCGGACCGGCAGGTGAGCTTATTAAAGTAGAAATGTTTATTCACGGAGCATTATGCATGGCTATTTCAGGAAAATGCTATTTAAGCCTTCACGAAAACAATAAATCGGCTAACAGGGGGGAGTGTTACCAGACCTGCCGGAAATCATATATTGCCACTGGGAAAGAATCAGGTTATGAACTTGAAATTGATAATGAATACATCATGTCGCCCAAAGATCTGTGTACAATAGGTTTTCTTGACAAGATTATTGATTCCGGTGCCAGGGTTCTTAAAATTGAGGGCAGAGCCCGTTCTGCAGAGTATGTGAAAGAAGTTACTTCCTGTTACAATGAAGCCGTAGTTGCTATTGTTAACGGATCTTTTAATAAAGAAAAAGCAGAAGCCTGGAGAGAAAGACTCTCAACTGTTTTTAACAGGGGTTTCTGGGATGGCTATTATCTTGGGCAGAAGATGGGAGAATGGAACACAAATTATGGTTCGAATGCAACAAAGAGGAAGATCTACCTGGGTAAAATCACCAATTATTTCACCAAACTTAATGTAGCTGAGATAAAACTTGAAAACGGCGATCTTGTAAAAGGAGATACCATCCTGATTATGGGACCAACCACAGGTGTTGTTGAATATGTTATCGATGAGATAAGGGTTGATCTCGATCCAACGGAAAAAGCCATGAAAGGAGAGCTCTGTTCAATCAAAACACCTGATTTTCTGAGAAGATCCGATAAAGTCTATAAGTGGGTTGATCATAAAGAGACTAGCCCCCTTTCCCCCTGAAGACTTTTTTTCGGGGATAACTGCCCCCCTGTCAGCTTCGCTGACATCCCCCGTAAAGGGGGGACTATACTGTTATATCTGGTTAAATTTCACTTATTTGAAAAACGTTCAACTTAACCCCACTTTATTCTGTCCGCGGCATCTAATATTTTGAGAGCATTAGATTCAATATCATCTGTATCGGTATTTACCATGATAATATTCTTGTTGTTTTTTTTCTTTAATCCGAACATATAAGCTTTATCATAATAATAAAGGGTTATTGCAATGGCCTTTGCAAAATCTCCTTTATCTACTGCGTCAACAGCATCCCGGGTATTATCGCCTCCCAGCCTTTTGCTTATCTTCTTTATTGATGCCTTCAGCATTTCAGGAGGGTAGGCCGAGTATTCTGTTAATAATCTTGGCAGCCTCGTCCTGACATCCAGCATCAGAATTATAGTCGGAGTATCCTGCATATTTGTATAAAACTTATCAGGCATAAATACCGAGCCAATGTTGCGGCTTTCGTCTTCAACCCAGCATGGAAACCTGCAATCGAGTTTTTCCCATTCATTAAAAAGAAGGTTGGCAAAATGCTCTGTTGTTGGCTGGGGCAACTGTCCGAGGGAACCGAAGGCAGACCCTTTATGATTTGCAATTCTTTCAAGGTCAATAACCTGGTTGCCAGATTCTTTTATAAAACCGAGAATATGCGTCTTGCTGCTCCCGGTCATTCCTCCAAGAACGATCATTTTTCTCTTTTCAGCAAGCTTGTTAAGAATGTGATTGCGATATGCCTTGTATCCTCCTTCAAGCACCTCAGATTCGATGTCGCCTAATGAAAAGAGCCAGGCCATCGCTTCCGATCTCATTCCTCCACGCCAGCAATGAACGAGAAGCTTTCCGTCTTTGGCATATTTCAGGGCCTGTTCCAGTTTGAATGACATTGCAGGGCCGGCTTTTTTAAGCCCTTCGAGAATCGCGGGTGTTCTTCCCTCTTTTTTATATTTTGTGCCGACAATAGCTCTTTCTGTATCATCAAAAAGAGGAATGTTTTTTGCGCCGGGTATATGACCGTAGCTAAACTCCGACGGTGATCTGACATCTATAACAGGAATACTTTCGGCCAGATCGAGAAACCCTGCAACATTAATTTTACTTAGAGCCATCTAGTTTTTAAAGTACCTCGCAAATAGCTTTTTAAGTTCGTCTATTCTGACAGGTTTTGAGATAAAATCCTTTATCCCCGACATTTCTGCCTTTCTTTTTGATTCTGGCATATTATCGGCGGTAAAGGCAACTATCAATATCGATTTATCATAACTGAGAATCTTCTGTGCCGATTCGTAGCCATCCATTTCGGGCATTATAAGATCCATAAAAATCAGATCATATTTCCTGGTTTTAGCCTGCAGATAACCTGCATACCCGTCGTCGGCAATATCAAATGAATACCCGAGAGATTTCAGCATTGTGCCGATAACTTTCTGATTCATCTTATTATCTTCTACAATCAATATATTAATATTGTTCCTGTCCGTTCCCAGGTCAATTGATGAAGCTGAATCTTCAATAAAGGGAAAACTATTCCTGACTACATTAACCAGATCGCTGCTATCTAATGGTTTAATAAGATAATGATCTATTCCCAGAGTGATGCATTTCATATAATTTCCCTTTTTATCATTGCTGGTTATCATTATCATAATAAAATGGCCTGAGAGCTTGTTATCCCAAATTTCCCTGGCTGCATCAAATCCATTAAAGTTTTCATCATCAAATAGTACGACCAGGTTATATTTTTCATTAGGATAATTCGTATTTTCCCTAATCTGGTTCACTGTCGATTTCATGTAAGTAGTTACCCTGACAATAAGCCCCATTTTATGTAAAACTCCCAATATTTCCTCATCGCGGTTCTGAGTACCGGTAATAACGAGAGTCCTGATACTGTTGAATGTTTTGATTTTTTCGAGTGGAAGATCCTTAATTTGTCTGTCGTTGGAATAAGTAACAATTGTGAAGGATACCTTCATACCCATTTCACCTGACAGTCCTGACGGACTTTCTGCAGAGAATTCTCCACCCATTAATTCAACCAGCCGTCGTGCCAGGATTGTTCCAAAATTCGACTCTTCACTGGCCCTGACAGATTTTGATTCAATATTTACAAAATCGCCGAATATTTTTTTCAGGCTTACCTTATCGTAACTCTTGCCTGTATCGAGAAGCTCAAATCCAAGAGTTACTATTCCGTTGTCGTTACTTTTAAGAAGACATCTGAGTCTTATTTCTCCTTTATCAGTGTTCTTGATTGAATTGTTCAGAAGGTTGGTGATCACCTGCCTCAGCCTGAAAGGGTCACCGATGATACTCTCCGGAACATTTTCATCCACTAAAACTTCTATCCGGGCCCTGTTTAACAGCATATTTGTCCTGGCCAGGTCCGAGCAATAAGTGATCTCTTCCCGAAAGTTAAACGGAACTTCATCAAGAATCATTTTCCCTGATTCAATTTTAGAAAAATCGAGTATATCATTTATTATGTTGAGAAGAACCTCTGTGGACCGCCGCAAAAGGCCAATTATTTCCACTACCTCAGGTGACAGTTTGTACCTGTAGAGAACATCTGTCATTCCTATTATTCCATTGAGCGGGGTCCTTATCTCATAACTCATCCTGGCAAGAAATTCTGATTTGGCAACATTGGCCTTAACCTCCTGTTTCCTTGCAGATTCAAGCATGGTAACATCTATGAGAATCTCCATGATCGAATCTTCTCCCATGAATTTGATCGGTATGCTGTTTCTGTATAAAACAATTTCTCCAATTTCCTTCTTAATTATTACGAACTGATCCGGATTAAAGCTGCCTCCGAGATTTTTTGAAAAGTAGTCATTGTCATCTGTTAAAGATGTTTCCGGGAAGATCTTGCCTTTCATTTCTTCATCATCGGTATATGAATATTGATTTGCAGCAACCTTGTTGGCTTTCAATATTTCCCTGGCTTTATTATGAATTATGACACCTACCGGCATTTCTTCAATAAGTTTGAAAAGCATTGTTTCTGAAGATTTCAGCCTGTCCATTTCTGATTTCTGTGATTTAAAGAATCTCCAGAACACAAATATTATGACCTGAATCATAAACAATGTTCCCAGAACAATGAATAAAGAATTTCTTATAATATATTTCTGGAACAAATCGGTTTTAGCTGAAAAAACAAGTATGAGCTCCCTTCCTAAAAGCTGTGTCGAATAATAGGCTGAAATAAGATCAGTTCTGACACCGTCAATAACAGCATTAACAGGCGTATCCCCTGTGGATCCGCTGCCCAGGTGACTGGTAATCCTGTCTATTTGCAAATACCTGATATTCTTTTCAAAATTGTCATAAACTATCTGGCCTGAGTCGCTTACTACCCATTGCCACTGGTAATCTTTAAGATTAAATTCCGAAAATATTTCAGAAAAATATTTCGGATAATCAACAGTCACGACAATGTTGCCGATTGTCCTGTGTGTATCATTATCTATAACAGGCAAATAATAATAAAAAACTTTGTCCGCCTTCACCAGCTTTTCCCTTGAAAATATTTCTGCCTGAGAATGCAGTGTATAAGAATTATCAAGCCACTCCCCCGGGGGATCAGCGTCTTTTTTTAAAGTAAATTCGTTTTTATTATTATCATAATACTTTATTCCCGTGACAAAATTCTGGTATTTTGAAAAGAAGAGTTTCATGTTTTCCGTCAATCGGTATCTGACCCTGGGATCTGTAAAAAACAATGCCAGATCGGTTGAAAAAGTAGCCTGGTTCAGATCGCTGATAAAAGAATTACTGGTATTATCGATCGAAATGCCTATGATCTGAACCTGCCGGTCAAGTAATTCGGTAAAATATTGAATCTGCTTGTAGTACAAACTTTTGTAATAGATATAATTTGCAACCATTATAAGCAGAAATGCCGCATAGGCTAGAATAAGGATTCTTCTCATCTGAATAAAATGTTTATCTGCCTGAGCACATAAAGATAACTTTTAAAATTATATTTTCCATTTACCTGTACTTGCGGTCATCTCCTTCCATAATATTAAGATAACTCCTGTACCGAAGAAAATCTATATCTCCGCTTTCGACAGCGGATCTCACTGCGCATCCCGGTTCATCCAGGTGCAGGCAGTTGGTGAACCTGCATCCTTTTGAAGCTTTGAATATCTCACGAAAAAAGTGGTATATTTCGTTGCGTTCCATATCGGCAACACCAAATCCCCTGATGCCCGGGGTATCAATAACAAAGCCGCCAAAGGGCATCTGATGCATCTCAGGAAAGGTTGTAATATGTTTACCCTGTTTATGATAGTCTGATATCTCAGCTGTTTTAAGATTAAGCCGCGGATCAATCAGGTTAAGAAGTGTGGTTTTGCCAACACCCGAATTGCCTGAAACGAGATTTATCCTGTTCTTCATCAGAGGTATAATGATATCGCGGCTTTTTTCATCTTTCAGGGATAGTTTCAGACATTCATATCCTATTTTGGCGTATAACGATTCAAGGTATTCCATCTTTTCCGCCTCAGCATAATCATAGAGGTCGGTCTTGTTGATTATTATCCTGGCAGGAACCCTGTAAGCCTCGGCAGTAATAAGGAACCTGTCAATAAACTCAACGGGCGTTTCCGGATGTATTATTGTGATCATCAGAAATACCTGATCGATATTGGCGGCAATAATCTGGTACTGTTTGGAAAGATTTGAAGCTTTTCTTAAAATATAATTCCTCCTGGCAAGCACTTCGGTAATAATGCCGGAATTGGTTTTCCTGTCGATATCAAAAAGCACATTATCACCAACTGCAACCGGATTAGTGGTTTGCAATTCCTTAATCCTTATCTTTCCCTTAATTGAACAAATAATGCTCAGTCCCGCACCATAAAGAACCCGGTAACGGCTTCCGGTTGATTTTAAAACGATTCCCTTTTCCAAATGATGTACATTTGGAACAAAAATAGAGAAATTTGTCGCACATTTTAATTTCCGCCGGCAATAAAACGCAGTAGGGACGTTGCATGCAACGTCCCTATTTATAAAAATTGATTTTTTTTAGCTGCTACCCCCGAATTAGATTTAAAAAACTGTATTAGGGGGCTGTTGAAAAAGTTAGTTTTTTTGCTTTACTACTTCGTGTTCCTTAGTGATGTACTTTGTGATCCTTTGTGGTTCAATGAATTATATTTTACCACTAAGGCCACGAAGGTCTACACAAAGTCGCACTAAGGATTTTTTCAACAGCCCCGATGGGGGGTAAAATCGATTTTTAACTATCAGATGCCATCAGAAGGAAAGGCTTCATCTCAAAACTGTGATAATATGGTCTTAGCCTTTCAACATTATAATAATCAGATACTTTCACAATCTTCTTTGTAGATGTTACAACATCAATTGGCAGGTTATCATATCGCCCGTTTTTAAGGACTACTATTCTTCCATGGACCCGCTTAAGAATAAGGTCAAGGGCAAGGTTTCCATAAGCCATCGGAACTATTGAATCCAAAAAATCGGGATCTCCGCCCCGAACCATATATCCCAGCTTCTGGTTTATTACATTAATGGTCTTACCGTTATTGAATTTTCCGGAAAGTTCCTTAAGTTTTGCGGAAACCAGATCTCCTATACCTCCAAGCTTGGCATGTCCATAAGCATCTTTTTCACTATCGGCAAATATCATTTCGCCTCCCTTAAACATGGCACCCTCAGAAATTAATAATACAGAATATTTGCTTGGATTATGGTTCCTGTCTTCCACAAGAAGCTTGGTAAGAAGCTCAATATCAAACTCATATTCCGGTATAACACATCTGTTTGCAGCTCCGGCCATTGTTGGAAGCATAGCAGTGAAGCCAGCATACCTCCCGAATACCTCCAGTACCAAAAGTCTTTCGTGAGATCCTGCAGATGTCCTGAGACTGTTGGTCATCTGAATAGTGCGCGTGACACATGTGCTGAACCCTATGCAATAATCGGTACCAGGAACATCGTTATCCATGGTTTTTGGAATAGCAACAACATTTACTCCTTGTTTATAAAGATGAACACCATAACTGAGCGTATCATCTCCTCCTATTGGTATAAGAAAATCCACACCAAGCCATTCGAGATTTTTAATTATCTCGGGGGTAAGGTCGTTAATCTCATCATTGTATGTGCTCTGCAGATGTTCCGGGACACTTGCTTTTGGCATATGACTTGGCCTGGTTCTTGAAGTATGCAGGAAGGTACCTCCGGTACGACCTGCTTTATTAACTACGTCATCAGTAAGTTCCTGAAAATTATTAGTATTGTCTGCTTTGGCATCCCTTATTAATTCAGTTATACCAGCCCATCCCCTGCGAAGTCCGATTACCTTATATCCTTCCCTGTTTGCACGTATTGTAACTGCACGAATAGCAGGATTAAGACCGGGGACATCACCACCCCCCGTAAGAATAGCAATTATCCCCTTGGTTGATTTTTGATTTGCCATGTTATTTTTCTTTTTATTTGAAACCATTGTTCGTAAATTTAAGACCTCTAAAGTATAACTTTTTCATATTATTACAAATACCACATAATGACAAAAAATCAAACCCATACCAAGATACAAAACAATATGTCTGTTCTGATAACCGGAGGAGGCGGACTCATTGGAAGAAATCTTACATCGCTTTTATTATCAGAAGGTTATAATGTGTCCCACCTGTCAAGAAAAGTAAACCAATTTGGAAAAGTCAGGGTGTTCAGATGGGATCCGGAAAAAGAGATAATCGACCCGGTTGTATTTGAAGGAATAGATTACATTATACACCTGGCAGGAGCAAGCATTGGTGAGAAACACTGGACAAAAAGCAGAAAAGAGGAAATCATAAATAGCCGTACAAAATCGGCAAAATTTCTTCATAAAGTTATCTCCCGGAACGGAATCCGGATCAGGGCGTTCATCTCAGCCTCAGCCATTGGTTATTATGGTTCAATAACATCAGAGAAGATATTCAGGGAAGAAGATAATCCGGGCTCGGATTTTCTTGGAATAACATGCCGGCTATGGGAAGAGGCAGCTGACATGTTCGGAAATGATGGTGTGCGAACAGCAAAAATAAGAAGTGCTGTAGTACTTGATAAGAATGAAAGTGTACTTGTAAGAATCCTGAAGCCGGCAAGGTTTGGACTCTTTCCGAGACTGGGATCGGGTAATCAGTATATGCCGTGGATTCACCTGGAAGACCTGTGCAATATCTATTTTAAAATTTTAAAGGATGATAAAATGGAGGGTGCATATAATGCCGTTTCACCTGGCTATGTGACTCAACTTGATTTTATGAGAACACTTGCACACTCCATGAACAGATCTTTCTTTCATCCGCCTGTTCCTGCATTTGCACTTAGAATGGTTCTGGGTGAGATGTCTGATATTGTTTTAAAAGGAAGTCGTATTTCCTCTGAAAAAATAATAAAATCAGGTTATAAATTTGCCTATCCCCGCCTTGAGGATGCCTTATCAGCCACGCTTTGAGATCACTTCCAGCTTTTCAAGATCAACCACTTCAATTGTTTTCCCAAAGACCCTGATTATTCCCTCTTTCTTAAAATCGGATAAGGTCCTGATAACGTTTGCAGTGCTCATCCCTATGTAATCCGCTATCTCTTTTCTTGAAACAGGAAGGTCGAATACCCGCGACTTATAAATATCTTTTGTAAAATAAAGTATGACATAAGCTACTCTCCCGACAAGGTTTTTTTGCCTGATGTCGAGTGTCTGGCTGATTATTTTATCATTAATCATTGAGATCTTGGTAAGAAGACCCATAGCAAATCCACCGTTCTTCATGAACAATTCTTTGATGAAATCAAGCTTGACAATGCATACTACGGAATCTTCAAGGGCAGCAACAGAATACTGATAACGCTCCTCTGAAAAAATACTCATATTACTTACAAACTCGAATGGCCTGGTTATGGTTATTACCTGTTCTTCCCCCGTGGCAGCTCTCCTGTACAGCTTAACCAGTCCGCTTTTAAGATATTTAAAGGTGCTGATCTTCTCCCCTTCATGATTGATAACCTCGCCCTTGCGAAAAAACTGTTCTTCCTTGTGATTGCATAAATCTTCTATCAAAGGATCATCAAGATAAGCGAATACAACATCCCGGAATTCGCAATCTGCACAGACGCAGGGTTTCTTTTTTTCATTCACGTTAAAAAATTTTCACAAAATTACCATTTTCCTGATCACTTTATCAAATTTCAATTTGTTTTATTCCCAAATTTCGACCTAATTTGAAAGTCAGTTACAATTTGTTACCCCTTTTTATAGAAAAATGGTATATAAAACCGATTACCATATTCACACAAGGTACAGTGACGGTCGTTCATCTCCCGAAGAATATATTTTTTCAGCTATTGATGCCGGATTAAGTGAAATAGGCTTCTCCGATCACCTTAACCTTTTCAAAGAAGCGGAGGACTGGATTATGAATCCGGCTAATGTTCCACTTTATATTAG
Source organism: uncultured Bacteroidales bacterium (assembly GCA_963815075.1). GTDB lineage: Bacteria > Bacteroidota > Bacteroidia > Bacteroidales > VadinHA17 > LD21. The sequence goes on along the minus strand of CAWFFK010000011.1, from coordinate 92,119 downwards.
TCATATTGAACAACTGCGTACTGAAACAAATGATATCAAAATAAAAACTGGTCTTGAAGTCGATTTTTTTGAAGGCCGGGAGTCTGAGATCAGGGAATTCCTCGCTCAACTGCCGCTCGACTTTATAATTGGCTCGGTTCATTACCAGGGTGATAAAACAGTTGATCTTGGCCCGGAATTCTATGAGGGGAAGAATATCGACATACTTTATGAAACATATTTTGATACCGTCGTTGCTGCCGTTTCATCCGGGATGTTTGATATAATAGGGCATTGCGATCTTATAAGGATATATGGCTATAGGCCCTCAACCGACCTTGAACATTGTTACAGGAAGCTGGCTAAAGAAATGCATAAGCAAGATGTTGTGTTCGAAGTAAATACAAACGGACGAAACAGGCCGATTGCAGATTTTTATCCCGATCGCAGATACCTTCATGTTTTCAGGGAAGAAAAAGTTCCTGTATGTGTAAATTCCGATGCACACATGCCTGCCCGGGTGGGACAATACTTTGAGGAAGCCTATGAGTTATTGAGATATGTAGGGTTTAGCGAGATGGCTGTCTTTGACAAAAGAGTGCGAAGGATGATCCCGTTTTGAATTATATTCTATAAAATTATTAAGAACTTACACAGAGAACCACAGAGAATACACAGAGGACCACAGAGACCTGATAGTTAAGTTATAATTCAGCATTTTTGTTACAAATCTATTCAACACTGTGAGGCTTTTCACCCCCTTTCATTTTCCCCCAAGGGGGAAGGCTAGGATGGGGGTTGGCATAAATACTAAAACGGCATATAGATATTAAAATATGTTGCTGGAATTATGAAAAAATACATTATTGTCGGGACTCTGTGAACCTTTGTGTAACAAAAAGGAATTTAAGATATTATCTTTAACATATAAATGATCTTGTACATTTAATTTATTACAAAAAAATGAAAAAGTCTTATTATAATCTTTTGGTGGCATTAATTTTAATGCTCTCCGTTTCCGGTTGTTCCAATCATGTAAAAAACAGAATCCGAACAGGAGGCCCTGAAGTTGTGACATTCAGTGTTTTGCAATTTCCGCTCACAGATGTTAAACTCCTTGACGGGCCATTTTTACATGCCACAGAGCTTGACGAAAAGACTCTTCTTAATTATGAGCCCGACCGTCTTCTGTCAAAATTCTATACCGAAGCCGGATTGAAACCAAAAGCGGAACATTACATGGGATGGGAAAATGAGACTCTTGCCGGTCACAGCCTTGGCCATTACCTGAGTGCCTGCTCTATGATGTACCAGACAACAGGAGATACCTCTTTTCTCAACAGGGTAAATTACATAGTCGATGAACTTAAGAAACTGCAGGATGCCGATGGTGACGGATATATTGGGGCATTCCCCGGAGGAAAGAAGATATTTGAAAATGAGGTGGCAAAAGGTAATATCCGATCCCAGGGATTTAACCTTAATGGAATATGGTCACCTTTTTATACTCAGCATAAGATTCTGGCAGGCCTGAGAGATGCATATCAACTTTGTGGAGACTCAACGGCCCTGGTGGTTGAAAAACGCTTTGCCGACTGGATCGGTAAGGTTGTGACTCCTCTCACTGGCGATCAGGTACAGAAGGTGCTCCACTGCGAACACGGAGGTATAAGTGAGACTCTTGCTGACCTTTATGCTGATACCAAAGATCCGAAATACCTGAAGATCTCGGAAATATTTTATCATAAAGCCATTCTTGATTCACTGAAAGCAGGCATAGATATTCTTCCGGGAAAACACTGCAACACAAATATTCCAAAACTTATTGCTCTGTCGAGACTTTATGAGCTTACAGGCGATACATCTGATCGCAAGGCAGCTGAATTTTTCTGGCACACCGTTGTCAATCATCATTCATATGTCACGGGGGGGGATGGAGACAATGAATATTTTGGTCCGGAGGATAAATTCAGGAACCGTCTCAATGAAGGGACCACAGAATCCTGTAATGTTTATAATATGCTAAAACTATCCGAACATCTCTTTGAATGGGATGCATCAGCAGACGTGGCTGATTTTTACGAGAGAGCTCTCTTTAATCACATTCTTGCTTCCCAGAACCCCGAAACCGGAAATGTAACTTACAATCTGTCGCTTGCCATGGGAGGCTTCAAGGATTTTCAGGATCCTTACCAGTTCACATGTTGCATTGGAACAGGCATGGAGAACCATTCAAAATACGGAAGAAATATTTTCTACCACAATAATAATGATCTGTTTGTGTTCCAGTTCATTGCATCTGAACTTGACTGGAGAGAAAAAGGAGTTGTCATCACACAAAAAACATCGTACCCGCAGGAACAGGGATCACATTTTGAATTTAATTGTGAAAAGCCTGTTCGTATCGCTCTTCTTGTTCGTTATCCATACTGGGCAAAGGATGGTATTGAAATTACTGTAAATGGAAAGGGAAAAAGCATTTCACAACACCCGGGGAGTTTTGTATCAGTTGAAAGAGTATGGAAGACGGGTGATATTGTGGACGTTAAAATTCCTTTTTCGCTTCGGCTTGAGGCGATGCCGGACGACAGCAACAGGGTTGCCGTAATGTACGGCCCGCTGGTATTGGCCGGAGATCTTGGTCCACTAAGTGATACGACCTCACGCGATGCAATGTACGTACCTGTTATGATGACGGAAAACAGGGACCCCTCAACATGGATGAAGCCTGTGGCCGGAAAACCAAATACTTTTGTTACAGTAAACACCGGCAGGCCGCGTGATGTGGAGATGAGACCCTTTTATTCAATTTATGACAGAAGGTATACTGTATACTGGGATCTCTTAAATGAAGAAGGCTGGAAGGTTAAACAGGAAGGTATCGCAGAAATTCACAGGTAATAATCTTCGGATACCCGCGGGACATGCATGAGAAATTTATGACAGGAAATGTTCCAGAAATATCTTCAGCCCGATTGCAATTAAAATCACGCCGCCTATTATTTCAACTTTGTTCCCGAGTCTTTCTCCTGCCGATTTCCCAATCCTTATGGCAGTCATGGAGGCCAGGAATGTTACGATGGCAATAAGTATACCGGCCTGCCATATCATTACCTCGAGCAGTGCAAAGCTGATTCCAACGGCAAAAGCATCGATGCTGGTTCCCAGGGCAATTGTAAAGAGGATAGCAAAGCCTGTGTAATCTTTTTTGTCTTCCCCGTTTGTCCTTTTCAGTCCTTCAATAATCATTTTTATGCCAAGAAAAGTAAGTAATCCAAAGGCGACCCAATAATCAGCAGCTTTTAATTCATCTGAGAATATCTCTCCCAGGAAATAGCCTGCAATGGTCAGTCCTCCCTGGAAAACAGCAAGAACAACCGCAACCCAGGTTGCCTGTCTGAAAAGGATGCGATTTCTTATCACGCCATATGACAAGGAAACAGCAAATGTGTCGAGGGATAATCCAAGAGCAATAGCCAGTATAGTGTAAAAATCCATTTTTCAGTCAAAGTTTCGCAAATATAATATAAATCAACACTCAAAAATTTCTGAATCTGAATGTATATATTTGGACATCACAAAAATGATTCCAATGAGAGCCGTAATTCAGCGGGTAAATAAAGCCTCCGTAACAATTAGGAACAAGATCAGATCGGAAATTGGGGCCGGGTTACTCGTTTTTGTTGGCATTGAAGAATCAGACAATGATACTGATATTGAATGGCTTTGCAATAAAATAGTCCGGCTGAGAATTTTCAATGATCGTGATGAAGTTATGAATCTTTCAGTTCTTGATACCGGGGGGGAGATACTTGCCATAAGTCAGTTTACCCTTCATGCAAAAACAAAAAAGGGAAACAGGCCATCTTATATACGGGCAGCACATCCGGACACTGCTATCCCGCTGTATAATAAGTTCGTATCAAGTCTTTCCCGGTTAATGGGGAAGGAGGTTGGTACTGGTGAGTTTGGCGCTATGATGCAGGTAGAGTTGGTTAATGATGGTCCTGTTACAATTATCATTGACACCAAAGAAAAGGATTGAATTGGCAAGTCGTAAAAGGTTTATTTCCGGACAAATTATATTTTGTTTTAAGAATATTACAATACAGGAATATTAAATTAATAAAATATTATGAAATCATAATATCATGATATTAGAATATTAGAATATTAGAATATTAAAATATTAAAATATCACAATATTCCAATACCCTGAAATACAGGAACATTAATTGAAATTTAAGACAGTTTTTTTATGAATATTGATTCAACAGAAATAAAAACCTTAAAAAGATCTGTTCTGCTTGTTACTTCATTTGCAGCTTTCCTTACTCCCTTTCTGAGCTCTGCAGTTAATCTGGCTCTCCCTTCTATAGGAAAAGACCTTCATGCAAATGCCATAGGTCTTGGATGGGTTATCAGCAGCTTTATCCTTTCTGCAGCTATATTCCTTTTGCCTTTCGGCCGTCTTGCCGACATCATCGGAAGAAAAAAGGTGTTCTCATCTGGAATATTCCTTTTTACCATTACAACAACACTTATAGTTTTTTCAGGTAGCATTGGCTCTCTTATTGTTTTACGAATACTTCAGGGATTATCCAGCGCTATGATCTTCGGTACAAGCATGGCCATCCTTACTTCTGTATTCCAGCCCGGGGAAAGAGGAAAAGCAATGGGGATCAATATTACTGCAACCTACCTGGGCCTTTCATGTGGTCCTGTTACAGGAGGATTACTTACCCAGTATCTTGGCTGGCGAAGCATTTTTGTATTCCTTATTCCTTTTGGTATAATTGCTCTTGTCCTTATCAGAAAACGGATCAAAACAGAATGGTCGGATGCTGCCGGAGAGATATTCGACTGGCGCGGTTCTGCCATTTACGGTATTGCTCTTGCCGGTTTCATGTTTGGCTTTTCCAAACTTCCATCCCTTACAGGCTGGCTGTTTATTGCCACTGGTGCAGTAATGACCATTGTATTTCTGTTCATGGAAAAAACCATCACAAATCCCGTGTTTGATATCCGATTGTTTCTTCAAAACAGGGTATTTGCATTTTCAGGCCTCGCAGCTCTGATTAATTATTCCGCTACCAGTGCAATAGGATTCTTTATGAGCCTTTACCTTCAATATCTTAAAGGTCTGGACGCCAGAACGGCTGGTCTGATAATGATATCGCAACCTGTTGCAATGACAATTCTTTCGCCTCTCGCAGGAAAATTATCGGATAAAAAAAATCCTGGCGTAATTGCCTCTGCAGGTATGGGATTGACAGCAGCAGGGCTTGTTATGCTATGCTTCATCACCAAATTTACACCCGATTACGTTATTATACTTTTATTGATCCTGATGGGTACCGGCTTTGGTCTCTTTTCCTCTCCGAACTCGAATGCAATCATGAGCTCTGTTGAAAAACGGAATCTTGGTGTGGCATCCGGAGTGGTAGGAACAATGAGGATGATAGGCCAGATGATGAGCATGGGAATTGCAATGATGCTTATTTCATATTATTTGGGAAAGCAGACTATTAATCCTGACACATATCCTGCGCTGATAAGCTCAATGAGAACCGGTTTTGTAATATTCTCTGTTTTATCTGTTATGGGAATATTCGCATCCCTTGCCAGGAACAAAAAATTAAATGATAATTATTCATCGTAGCGATATTTCTGCAACGTCCCTGACTGAATATTCCGTTCCTTGCTGACATCGCCTAAAAATCGCCGTCTGCCTGCTACAGGATTCCGGTATTATCATTTTTCTTATTTTTTGAGCAACATAAAATTGGAATAAAAATAATTATGATAACAAAAAGCATTATATTAACCCCGGACTTTTTTTCAAATTGCCGATATTAAGTTTAATATAGAATAAATGTTATGACAAAACTATATCAAAAACTGATCAATAAATGCCCTTCCGAAGCGGAAATAAAAAAGGGCCTTAAAAAAGCTTATGCTGCCACGACGAAAGAGCCTGGCAAGCATCTGCTGATGAGTCTTTTGAACCTGATCGACCTGACAAGTCTGAATACAACCGACAACAAAAGTCAGATCTTGCGTTTTACAGGTAAGGTAAATAGTTTTTCAGGAAGATTTTCAAACATTCCAAATGTTGCTGCTATCTGCATATATCCAAATTTTGTAGCAGTTGTAAAAGAGAAATTGAAGGCAAGGAATGTGAAAATAGCTTCAGTTGCAGGAGGTTTTCCTACATCGCAAACATTCAGAAATATAAAGGTGAATGAATGTAAAATGGCTGTTGAGGCAGGAGCTGATGAAATCGATATGGTGATTTCAGTCGGTTCTTTTCTTGGCAATGATTTTGCCATGGTAGCCGATGAAATAAGAGAAATAAAGACCGCTATAGGAGAAAAACAATTAAAAGTTATTGTCGAATCCGGACTATTAGGCGATTATGAACACATTTACAGGGCTTCAATGATTGCGATGGATGCCGGTGCCGATTTTATAAAGACATCCACCGGCAAGACTCCTGTTTCAGCGACACCGGAAGCCTCATATGTGATGTGTCGCGCAATATCGGATTTTTATTCGGAAACCGGAATTAAAGTAGGATTTAAAGCAGCAGGTGGAATAGTTATGCCCTCCGATGCCATTACATATTATCAGATTGTATCGTCGGGACTTGGAGCGGATTGGCTCAACAACAGTCTCTTCAGGTTAGGAGCAAGCAGGCTGGCAAATAATATCCTCTCTGAAATATCCGGCTGCATAAGCGATCACTTCTGATCCTTTGTCTTTGGCATATTTTGAAATAACTCATTTAATAATCATTACTTTTGTGCTTTGATCGCACAAAAATGATGATTATCTCCCGGACAGATTTGCAGCAGGATACAGTTAAGTATAAAAACATAGTGTTAAAAGATACGAGTGTTTTTAAATCAGACTCCCTGCGTACCCGTGACACCCTGATTATAAAAGATACATTAAAGCATAAAATTAAATCTTCACCAAAACCTGTTGTTAAATATATTGCAGATACAACATCAGTATGTGAAAGAAACAGTGTCAGCGACATCACCTTTAATGATAAAAATAACTTTATTAACCATATTGGCAAGGCTCCTTACAACAGGTTCCCTTTTACGTTCACAGAAATAAACAGGAAACAGCAGGCACAGGAAAGAGCAATTCTTATTAAACATCTGAAACCCGGCAATGATCTGCCATTGAATTATCTTCACAATGACTGGGTTATCCTTATCATTCTTATGGTCGCTTTTTTCTACACAATAGTTAGATCAACTTCAAAAGGTATATTCACAGGCGTTATCAGATTTTTCCTTTTCCGGGGAATAAATGACCCTTCTTCAAGAGATATCGGCGGATTGTTTATGTGGCAGTCAACCATTCTTAACCTTATATCATTCCTGGTACTGGGTCTGTTCGGTTATACTGCTGCATCCTATTATGGATTAATACCTGCAGGAATAAGCAATATTGTCATTTGGTTAATCTCTGTAGGTGTAATTATTACCGCAGTTACATTAAGACATTTTGTTTGCCTGGTAACAGGTGTTTTAAGCGGACACAAGGACGTGTTCAGTGAATATCTGGTTAATATTTACCAGTCGTACAGGTCCGGTGCCATTCTGATTTTTTTCATTATTCTTTTGATTTTCTACACCACATTTTTACCGGTCGGAACCTTTTTTACTTTCGGAATAGTGTTGGCAGGATTACTATATCTCATTCGTGTTACAAGACTCCTGATATTATTTCTAAACCGGAATATTTCTATTTTCTATTTGATTTTATACCTTTGTGCGCTAGAAATCCTGCCTGTACTGGTATTAATTAAATACTTTACAGGCCGGGTTTAGTTTGGCGGGTATTATTTTGAGGGTTAAATTAAAACTGTAAAGCGTTGAAAATAAGGAAGATTTTAGTGTCACAGCCAGAACCTCTCAATCCGAAATCCCCATATTTCGAACTGGCAAGAAAATATAATCTAAGGGTCGATTTTAAACCATTTGTTGAGATAGAGGGTATCTCATCAAAAGATTTCCGTCAACAAAAAATCAATATTCTTGATTTTACAGCGGTAATCTTCACAAGTAAAACTGGAATAGATCATTTTTTCAGAATTTGCAACGAACTCAGGATAGTGGTCCCCGATACCATGAAGTATTTCTGTATTACAGAAAATGTTGCATTTTATCTTCAGAAATATATTGTTTACAGGAAGAGAAAAATCTTCCACGGTAAAGCCAAATTCCAGGATCTGATTGATGTTATTGCAAAACATCGGGAGGACTCATTTTTTGTGCCTCTTTCTGAACCTCATAACGCTGAGATTCCTGAATTGCTTGACAAAAACCTGATTAAGTATGCAATAGGAACCCTTTACAGAACAATAAGCACCAATTTTGCGAATCAAAATGATTTTGATTATGATATTCTGGTATTTTACAGCCCTTCTGGCATAAAATCACTTAAGGAGAACTTCCCCGGATTTGTTCAGGGGGATACTAAAATTGCTGCCTTTGGCCCTACGACAGCCTGCGCTGTTGCCAGCGAAGGTCTGAGGCTTGATATTAATGCACCAAATCCAAAAGCTCCGTCAATGACTATGGCTCTTGATGATTATCTGAAAGAGTATAACAGAAATTTGAAATAGTTTTTTCAGATTACCCTCTTGTATAAAACTTCCTTAAAAGTCATCCCTGAAGGATTACTTTATATGCTGCTCTGATATGAAAACCCGAAGGGAGACGTTTGATAAGACTGAAAGACTCTGCAGTACTAAAATAATTTCCGGCCTCTTTGAAAACGGATATATCTTCCATAATTCCCTTATTAAAGTAGTTTGGGATAGAAGTCCTGTGATCCTCCCCGGTCCTGCTCAGGTTGCTTTCAGCGTTTCCAAAAGAGGATTCCGTCTCGCTGTGACCAGAAACCTGATAAAAAGAAGAATGAGAGAGGTATACAGGAAAAATAAAAAATTACTTTACGATTACCTGATCTCAAAACATATTCAGATAGTTTTTGTTATTATCATCAAAGGATTTATGGTACCTGATTATCTGACTCTTGAAAAGTCAATGACAGATATAATCAATAAACTGATTTCCCGGATTGAACAAAGTGAAAAAGAATGTTAAATTTATTATAATTGTTTCTTAATCAAATCTCTTCCCGAATTTTCTTATTATTTTCGCCTTTCCAATTTTAAGGTTATTAATTATGAAAAAAATACGTACCGGTAAAATAATAATTGTTCTGTCACTTTTAATAGTAACAGGTATCAGCACCGGCTTCCTTGTTACACAGGAAACCAGGGATTTCAGGATTGCTAAAAACCTTGATATTTTCTTCTCTCTCTTCCGGGAGCTGAATACTTTTTATGTTGATGAGATAAATCCTGATAAACTGATCAAAACCGGGATTGATAATATGCTTAAATCGCTTGATCCTTATACAGTATATTATCCCGAGTCAGAAAGTGGTGAATTCACCTTTATGACAACAGGAAAATATGGCGGCATTGGATCTCTTGTTCGCAGCAATGGTGATTATGTTGTCATAACCGAGGTTTACAAGGGTTTTCCTGCCGACCAGGCAGGTATCAAAGCCGGAGATATTCTTAAAAAAGTCAATGGGGTGAACCTCAAGGGATTGGTTGCTGACAGTGTAAGTGAAAAACTTAAAGGAAATCCGGGGACATCCGTAATTCTTACTATTGAAAGAAACGGAAAAGATGCTGATTATCTGCTTAAAAGAGAAAAGATTGTCATTCCTCCCGTTCCATATTACGGGATGCTGGATTCAAAAACAGGCTATATACGACTCAGAAGTTTCACGCAGGGGTGTATTGAAGATGTCAGATCTGCTCTCAATTCCCTCGAGGAAAATAATCCCGAACAAATAATACTTGACCTCAGGGGTAATCCCGGGGGATTGCTTACTGAAGCTGTTGCAATAGTAAATCTGTTCGTCGACCCGGGAAATGAGGTTGTTTCCACTAAAGGGAAGGTGCAGCAGTTTGATGAAGATTTCAAAACAACCAAACCGGCATTGGATGATAAAATTCCCCTGGCTGTAATTATTAACAGAAGTTCTGCATCTGCCTCGGAGATAGTAGCCGGAGCTATTCAGGATCTGGACAGAGGTGTAATTGTTGGTCAGCGATCATACGGAAAAGGTCTGGTACAGATAACACGTCCTTTAAGCTATAACACCCAGCTTAAGGTTACTACGGCAAAATATTATATTCCAAGCGGAAGGTGTATACAGGCTGTCGATTTTTCACATCCTAATGAGGATGGAAGTGTAGGAGTGATCCCCGATTCACTTATCTCTGATTTTAAAACGAGAAACGGCAGGATAGTAAAGGATGGCGGTGGTATAACACCCGACGTTGAAGTTTTACCGGAACCCCTTAGCCAGATATCAGGCGAGCTCTACCTGCGAAACTTTATTTTTGATTATGCTACTCAGTATTTCTGGGCTCACCCTGATATTAAAACACCCGCCCAATTTTCATTTACCGATAAGGATTATGCCGACTTTAAGACTTTTCTTATCAACCGTAATTTTAGTTACAAAACCGGCACGGAAGAGTCCCTCAACGATCTTATTGCCAACGCAAAAAAGGAAAAATATTACGATATTAATAAGGACATTTTCAACACTCTCGAGAAAGATGTTTCACATAGCCTTGGTAAGGACCTGACCCTTTTCAGAAGTGAAATAACCGAACTTATAGAAGATGAAATAATAGGAAGGTATTTCTACGAAGAAGGAGAGATAAAATGGACAATCAAAAAAGATGAACAGATATCAAAGGCTCTTGAAATACTGAACAACAAAGAAGAATATAGTTCAATTCTCAAAGGGAAAGACGGATCTGTGGTTATAACCAGAAAAGATGATCCTAACCTTCCTAAAACAGAGATTCCCGGAGTTAAAAAGAATCAGGAACCTGTCTGAAGTCAGTGATTCTGTTTCCAGGAATGGGATTTATCATCAAAGATCTCCTTTTTCCATACAGGAAGGCTTTCCTTTATCAGGTCAACAGCCCTTGTGCAGGCCTGGTTCGCCTGTTGCCGGTGACCTGCTGAAACAAGAACAAACAAAGAAATTTCCCCGGCTTTGACAATACCGGTAGAATGAACAATCTCTATCGACCGGACATCAGAAAAATCTGATAAAATTGTTTCCTTAATTTTATCACCTTCTGTTTTCACCATACCTTCATATGCAGAATATTCTATTGCAATCACTTTTTTGCCACCGATTTCGTCAGCCCTCACCTGTCCCAGAAAGATCGAGTGCCCCCCTGTATTGGTACGCTCGCTCATCTTTTCCATAAAAAAAGAGATAACGTCCTGTTTTATAGGTCCTTCTAAAAGATAGTTGATTCCCATATATCAAATTATTGATCAATTAACTCCTTACCCTCCTGCAAAAGGCGGCATAAAAGCCAGCTCATCACCGTCATTCAGCAAAGGATCACCATCAACAAAAACATTATTAAGAGAGATCCGGTAGCTGTAATGTACAACTTCCGGAAAATCATCCTGTATTCTTAACCTGAGGTCGCCAAGTGATTTTACACCTGAGTAATTTTTACAATCAATACCCGTAACCTCTGCCAGAACCCCGAAGAATAATACTTTTACTTTCATTTTTACCCTCCACCCCCCCTACCTCGACAAGCTCGGTATGGGGGCTTTAAATTTTTTTCTCTGTTTTTACTCTTTGACCTTACCGCCTTTTACCCCCCGGGGGGAGAAAATATTCCAGGTAATAGACATATATCTACTAAACGAAGTAATCTCTTCTCCCCCCGTGGGGTGAGATCCCGCTTTAGCGGGAGAGGGGGTTGTAAGGTTAATGTGCCTCAAACCAGTTGTTCCCTGTTCCCCAGTCAACTTTCAGTGGTATATCAAGTTTAACAGCGTTTGACATCTCAAACAATACCATATCTTTTAGTTTTTCAAGTTCGGAAACCTTAACCTCAAAGATAAGTTCATCATGTACCTGAAGGATCATTTTCGATAAATACTTTTCTGAAACCATCCTGTCGTAGATCCTCACCATTGCAATCTTTATGATATCAGCGGCACTGCCCTGCAAGGGTGCATTGATAGCATTCCGTTCAGCATTTCCCCTTACAACCTGGTTGCGTGAGTGAATATCGCGGAGATATCTTCTCCTTCCGAACATGGTAGTTACATATCCTTTGTCTCTCGCCTTTTTTATGCTTTCCTCCATATATCTCTTGACCCCCGGATAAGAGGTGAAATATCCATCGATCAGATCTTTTGCCGCTTTTCTTCCTATAGTAAGTCTTTCAGCGAGGCCGAATGATGATATTCCGTAAATAATGCCAAAATTAGCAGTCTTTGCCCTGCTGCGCATTTCCCGGGTTACATCCTTAATTTCAACTCCGAATATTTTTGCGGCGGTGGCAGCATGAATATCATTCCCCGACAGGAAATCGTCTATCATACCTTTATCCTTGCTGAGATGAGCTATCAGCCTTAACTCGATCTGCGAATAGTCGGCGGAGAAGAAAATATTACCTTTTTCAGGTACAAATGCTTTCCTGATCTCCCTTCCTCTTTCATCCCTCACCGGTATATTCTGAAGGTTCGGGTTATTAGAACTGAGTCTGCCTGTTGAGGCAACTGCCTGGTTGTAAGAAGTATGAATCCTGCCGGTTTTTTTGTCCACAAGCAGGGGAAGTGCCTCAACATAAGTTGATAATAACTTTTTAAGACCTCTGTATTCCAATACTTTATTCACAATCGGGTGCTTACTGGTCAGCCGCTGTAATATTTCTTCATTGGTGATGAACTGTTTTGTTTTTGTGACCCTGGCGTTCTCATCAAGCTTAAGCCTGACGAAGAGTATATCTCCCAGTTGCTTGGGGGAAGAGATATTAAATTCAGTACCTGCAAGAGAGTATATCTCTTTTTCGAGTGAGATAATATCTTCACGAAGATTTCCCGTTGTCGCCTTAAGATCCTCAAGGTCCAGCTTTACCCCGAACCTTTCCATGGCAGCCAGTACCCTTATCAGAGGCATTTCTATATCTCTTGCCAGGTCTCCGAGTCCTTCTGATTTAATGCGGGGCTCAAAAACCTTCTTCAACTGGTAAGTTACATCCGCATCCTCCACGGCATATTCCTTAAGCTTATCAACGGGAACGGAACGCATATTTTTCTGATAGTTTCCCTTTTCACCTATAAGAGATTCAATATGAACCGGATCGTATGAAAGATATGTTTCGGAAAGAAGGTTCATGTTATGCCTCATGTCAGGTTCCAGCAGGTAATGTGCAATCATCGTGTCGAATAAAGAGCCCCTGACTTCAATTCCATAATTGGCCAGAACCTGTATATCATACTTCATATTCTGTCCTATCTTCAGACTTCCCGGATTTTCAAATACGGGTCTTACTATTTCAAGAATGGCCTTTGTTTCTTTTTGAGATTCCGGAAAATGAATAAGATATCCTGATCCTTTTTCCCACGAAAAAGATAAAGCAACCAGCTCTGCATCAAGTGAATTTATACTTGTTGTCTCCGAATCAAAACAGAATTCTTTAAGATCCAGTATCTTTTTTACCAATCCCTTAAGATCATCATTATTGTCAATGAGAATGTAATTATGCGGAACATCATCAATGGAAGATTTTTTTGTAACTTTTACTGTCATTTCATCGCCAAACAATGAACCTTGCTGCGAGTCTGCCGGCGTTGCTGCTGCCTGCTGTTGTTCCCTTGGTTTCTCTGATTTGTCTATTTCAGCAAGTATTTTTGCAGCTACCGTTTTAAATTCAAGCTCATCAAACAGAATTTTTAATTTATCCGGGTCAGGAACCTCTATCTCAAGGGCAGTCTCATTTAATTCTATCGGCACATTCTGTTCTATTGTGACAAGTTTTTTCGAAAATTCGATCTGTTCCCTGTTATCCTCGATTATTTCCTTAAGCTTCCCTTTCAGCTTGCCGGTGTTCCTGAAAAGCTCTTCAACGCTACCGTATTCGGATATCAGTTTCATTGCTGTTTTGGGACCCACACCCGGTGCTCCCGGAATGTTATCTGCGGTATCACCCATAAGTGCAAGCACATCTATAACCTGTTCCGGACGCTGAACGGAAAACTCCTTTTTTATATCGTCAACTCCCCATAAAATAGATTCATTCCCGCTTCGCGAGGGTTTGAGCATATAAACATTATCTGATACAAGCTGTGCATAATCTTTATCGGGAGTCATCATATAGGTTGTGAATCCCTTACCGGAAGCTTTCCTTGCCAATGTGCCGATTACATCGTCAGCTTCAAATCCGGGAAAATCGATAACGGGTATTTTATATGCTTCAATAAGGCGTTTTATATAGGGAACCGCTTTTTTAATATCCTCGGGAGTTTCATCGCGGTTAGCCTTGTATTCCTTGTACATTTCATGCCTGAAGGTTGGGGTCGGGGTATCGAAAACTACCGCAATGTGAGTCGGCTTCTGTTTCTGAAGCACTTCTTCAAGGGTAAGCAGAAAGCCGAAGATAGCTGAAGTATTGAGCCCTCTGGAAGTTATTCTCGGATTCTTGATGAATGCATAATAGGAGCGGAAAATAAGCGCATATGCATCCAGCAGAAAGAGTTTCTTTGGTCCGTTTTCGTTCATCTGATAATTATTCTTTTAATAGGTTTTAGAACTCTAAGTACTTCAAACTTTAGCTCACACTTAACTTTTAGTTATCATCAGCATACCATTCTGCAAATGAATTTGCTGTTTCATAAAGTTTAAGACTGTGAAGGTTTACGCCTTTGGGCAACCAGGGCGAAATTTTTCCCGCAAAATCAAGTACAAGATTTTCACAGGTAGGCTGGTAATCAACCAGAACGGTATTGCCAAATGTCTTTGATAACATCTCCATCTTCTCTTTATCAAAACTTCTGCTCACAACCACTGCATGATCAAAGACATTCACAATCTCCTTTTTTACAATGTCTTTCAGGTCCGTAAAATCTATTACCATGCCGTTCTTCGGATCTCCGGGTTCATCTGCCGGAATGCCGGAAAGTGTCACAAACAGGCGATAAGAGTGCCCATGCACGTTTCTGCAGGGACCATCATAATTCAACAGGGCATGTGCCATCTCAAAATGGAACTCCTTTGTTACCCTTATTACTGAAGCCATAATTTTGTCATTAAAATATCACTTATAAAATTAACCATTAAGGACGATAAAGGTTTAATCTTTTGACCAGCATTTGCATAATTAAGGTATTTTAATATATTATTAACCTGATTTGAATCAATATTTACATAACTTTGCGTTTTAATTGTCTTAATAATAGGGGATAATGGAAGAAAATAGTATAAGGTTAACTTTCCCTGCGATGTTTAATGAAACATTACGAAAGTTTGGAAAGCATAATGCCTATGCATTTGTTGGTGAAGAGCCTCTAAGCTATGAGAGGGTAAATAATGAAATTAAGGCATTAACGGCTTTTCTCGAGAAGATCGGAATCTGTCCGGGAGACAGGGTTGCTGTCCTGAGTAATAATATGCCCAACTGGGGTGTGGCATTTTTTTCAATTACATTTATGGGAGCCGTTGCTGTACCTGTTTTGCCTGATTTTTCAAACACCGAAGTAAGCAACGTACTCGAGCACTCCGGGTCTAAAGCAATATTTATATCTTCCTCATTACTGTCACGAATTGAAGGGTATAAATCAGAAGTGCTCAAAACTATTATCAGAATTGAAGATTTCTCCCTGATACTTTCAGAACATGAGCCGGCAAAATTTGATCCTTCAGCAAAATCTATAAGGGATTATGAGGTTGGGGAGGAGGATCTTGCTTCCATCATTTATACATCAGGGACAACGGGACGGTCAAAGGGAGTTATGCTTACCCACAAAAACATCTCTTTTAATGCTCAGAAAGGCAGGAAAATCCAATGGATTGATGAAAACGACCGTTTTCTTTCTGTTTTGCCTCTTTCGCACACATACGAGAATACTCTGGGATTAATATTGCCAATGCTTTGTGGCTCTTGTGTTTACTATCTCAGAAAACCTCCAACTCCTGCAGTATTGCTACCGGCCCTGGCTGAAGTTAAACCCACCATGATGCTCACTGTTCCGCTTATCATTGAAAAAATATATTTCAATAAGATAATGCCGGTATTCAGAGATAAAAAGATCCTTAAAATTCTGTATAAAATACCTTCTATCAGGAAAGTTCTTAATGTTGCTGCCGGAAAGAAACTGATCAAAACCTTCGGAGGCGAGCTGAAGTTTTTTGGTATAGGCGGGGCCAGACTTAACAAAACAGTCGAGCGTTTCCTGATTGAGGCAAAATTTCCTTATGCCATAGGCTATGGACTTACTGAAACGTCTCCTCTGCTTGCTGGCTCTGACCCGCAGAAATCAGTATTCGAATCAACCGGCCCGGCAATAGAAGGCGTTGAGCTTAAGATTAACAACCCTGATCCAAGAACAGGCGAGGGTGAAATATGGGCTAAAGGACCCAATGTTATGAAGGGTTATTACAAAGAACCTGAAATGACTGATGAGGTGCTTACACCTGATGGTTGGTTTAAAACAGGAGATCTGGGAGCGATGGACCCGCAAAAAAACATTTACATCAAAGGCAGGCTTAAGAACATGATTGTAGGGGCCAGCGGCGAAAATATCTACCCCGAAGAGATCGAATCGGTTATAAATAATTTCTGCTTCGTTGTGGAATCCCTCGTTGTTCAGCAAAAAGGGAAATTAGTTGCGCTGGTTCATATAAATATGGAAGAGCTGGAAAAGAAATATCAGACATTAAAAGAAGACGTCACCCGACAGGTTGAAGACAAGGTTGATGAAATTCTTAATGAACTGCAGACTTATGTTAACTCACACGTTAATAAATTCAGCAAGATACAGAAAGTGGTACTACAATCGTCTCCATTTCAGAAGACCGCTACACTGAAAATCAAGAGGTTTTTGTATACCTGATCTTACCCCAGGGCCTGTTTGAATCTCTTATTAACCTCATCCCAGTTAACCACATTCCAGAATGCTTCAATATATTCCGGCCTTCTGTTCTGATACTTAAGGTAATAAGCATGCTCCCAAACATCAATTGCCAGCAATGGTGTGCCTTTAATCGGAGAAATATCCATAATCGTATTATCCTGGTTCGGGGTGCTCCCTATTGCAAGGCTTTTACCAGGTGCCATATATAACCATGCCCATCCGCTTCCAAACCTCGTTTTAGCTGAAGTGCTGAAAGCATCTTTGAATTTATCAAAAGAGCCAAATGTTTTTGTAATGGCTGCCGATAATTCAGTAGATGGACCTTTCGAACCTGTACCCAGATTATGCCAGAACAACTCATGATTATAAAACCCTCCTGCATTATTCCTTACAGCATCTGACTGTTTAGAAATTGATGCAAAAATATCTGCCAATGACATGTTTTCCAGGGTAGTACCTTTTATTGCGTTAATAAAATTCGTATAGTAGCCTCTGAAATGTTTGTCATAGTGTATCTCCATTGTCCTTGCATCGATATATGGTTCCAGGGCATCGTATGCATAAGGCAGGGGAGGAAATTCAGGCAAAGTATTACCTTCACCTCCGGAAGTTTTCATTGTACTGCTGCCACTGGCAAGTACATTTGAACCGACATAAGCAGCTGCAGTCGCCACCCCAACTGACTTAAGAAATTTTCTTCTTTCCATGATTTAGTGTTTTTAATCAATAACATATACGGTTTGTATTTGTTCGATTTTTTGTAAAATATCAAAAACAAATGTGCTATTAAGCATTTTTGAACTAGTCATAAAAATTTCATACATTTATAGATATGAATTTTATGGTAACCTATTAGTTTTAAATTCATTTATTCAGTGTAAAAACACAATTTGTCATCATTGTCAACTTTATTGCATCAATTCATGAAAAAAATCACGACTATTGGAAGAATTCTTTTTGCAATACCTTTTGCAGTATTCGGAATAAACCATTTCCTTATGACGGATTACTATCTTGGTATGCTCACTTCCTTCATACCATTGGGCCCTTATACAATAATCCTCACAGGTATAATGCTGATCGCAGCAAGTATCAGCATAATAACCAAAAAGTTCATAAAACAGTCCACCCTGTTGCTTGCTTTGCTTCTTTTCATTTTTATAGTGACCATTCATATTCCACACCTTTTTAACGGTACCGATAGAACAGCAACTCTTATTGCTCTTTTTAAAGACATATCGCTGATGGGTGGATCAATGATGATCGCAGGTATATATTCTGAAAAAGAAGAAGCCGGTAAGAAATAAACTCCCGGTGTTTTTCTCCCATTTAACGCAGACAGGCTATTTACCGGTATAATAGTGAATAAGGAATTAATGCAAAATGAAATATGAAAAAGTATTAAATATGGTAATAATGAAATATTTTTATTCCCCCCGGCAGAAAATTTTTATATCTTTATAAGCAACAATATTAACCTGACTAAAGTATTGCTATGAGTAAATTTAAACTGCTTCTTGCATTATTTACATGTCTCTTAAATATTCATTTGTATTCTCAGACGTCGCTGTTTAATCAGCAGATGCAGATTGGCTTTGATGAAAAACAGGGACAATATGCCGATCTGAATGTAAAAGTTGTTAACGAAGCCGGAGATACGGTTCTTCTGAAAGACGTAATAAATAAACCTGCCATTCTTAACCTGGTTTATTATCAGTGTGCCGGAACATGCAGCCCCCTGATGTGGGGAATTTCTAAATTCATAGATGGAATGGATCTGCAACTTGGCAAGGACTACCAGGTTATAACCATCAGTTTTGATCCCACTGAAAACATCACACTGGGTATTAATAAGAAAGCCAGTTATATAAGTACCATGAAGAAAAAAGAAGATGCTAAAAACTGGCTCTTTTTTGTATCGGATAGCGCAGATATAGCCAGGCTGACCCGGTCGGTCGGGTTCAATTATCAAAAGGTGAACGGTCAGTTTGTCCATCCCACCGGTCTGATAGCTCTTGCTGCCGACGGAAAAATAATAAGATACCTCAGGGGAATTGATTTCCTTCCTTTCGATATCAAAATAACGCTTGTGGAAGCTGCAAAAGGGAAAATAGGGCCGACTATCAATCGTTTGCTGGCTGTTTGCTACGGATATGATGCCAAGGGGAATCAGTTTGTTTTCAATGTAACCAGGGTTTCTGCCATAGTTATAATATTCATAGTGTTGGTGGTGTTTTTAATCCTTGCACTGTCGAGGGTAAAATTAAGAAAAAAGGCATAATTAATTATTCTGAAAGATATTATGGAAACCAGCTACCTTGATTATAAAGGAAAATATAAAGGTCTCTTTTCATGGATATTCTCTACTGATCATAAAAGGATTGGTATGTTATATCTCTTCTCAATCCTCACTTTCTTTGGCATTGCTGCGACACTTGGATTAATGATGAAACTCGAACTTATTGCTCCGGGAAAAACCATTATGGATGCTCAGACCTATAATGCATTTTTCACTCTGCATGGTATTATAATGATCTTTGCAGTTGTTATTCCAGGGCTGCCAGCTGTTTTCGGGAATTTCATGCTTCCCATTATGATCGGGGCAAAGGATGTGGCATTCCCGCGGCTGAACCTCATGTCGTGGTATCTTTATGTTGCAGGGGTTTCTCTGGTATTAATTTCACAATTTACCGGTCAGGGGCCACCCGATACCGGCTGGACATTTTATGCTCCTTATAGTTTCAGGACCACGGGGAACATGCTGCCGGCAGTATTTGGAGCTTTTGTTCTCGGATTTTCTTCGATACTTACAGGGTTAAATTTTTTGGTAACCATTCACAGGATGCGCGCCCCGGGTATGACATGGATGAAAATGCCCCTGTTTCCCTGGACTCTGTATGCAACCGGCTGGGTGCAGCTGCTTGCAACTCCGATTATCGGAATCACGTTGCTCATGATTGTCGCTGAAAGGACATTGCATATTGGTTTTTTCGATCCCACACTGGGTGGAGATCCACTTCTCTACCAGCATTTATTCTGGACTTACAGCCATCCGGCCGTTTATATAATGATCCTGCCGGCAATGGGGGCAATTTCTGAGATCATCGTAACTTATTCTCACAAAATGGTGTTCGGATATAAATTCATGGTGGTCGCCTCCCTGGCAATTGCCTTTGTAGGCTATTTTGTCTGGGGCCATCATATGTTCACATCGGGAATGAGCGGTACGGCATTATATACCTTTTCTCTTTTGACATTTCTTGTGGCAATTCCCAGTGCCATAAAAGTATTTAACTGGATTGCAACAATGCATAAAGGGTCAATAGATCTGCAAACACCGTTTTACTGGGCAATGGCCTTTATCTTTGTATTCATGATAGGCGGTTTTTCAGGTCTTATTCTTGGTTCCCTGGCAACCAATGTTCATTTGCATAACACACATTTTGTTGTTGCTCATTTCCATTTTATCGTTTTCGGCGGAACCGGATTCGCCTTTTTTGGTGCCATGCATTACTGGTTCCCTAAGATAACCGGTAAGATGTATGACAAAATTTGGGCCAATACAGGCCTGGTAATTTTCTTTGTCGGATTTATTACTCTTTATGGACCAATGTTCTACCTTGGATATATGGGTATGCCCAGGAGATATTTTGACTACGACGAAATCTTTCATCCCGGAAACATCGTATCATCTATGGGAGCGATGGTCCTTTACGCAGGATTAGCTATAATTATAACAAACCTTTTCATCTCCCTGAAAAGAGGTGTAAAAGCTCCGGCTGATCCCTGGGGCGGGAAGACTCTGGAATGGACCATTTCTTCACCCCCTCCGACTGACAACTTTGAAGACACACCAGTAATTACAAAAGGACCATACAATTATATTTGAGTATGGAAACAGTAACTCACCGCGACGATTTGGCATCTAAGACCGGAATGTGGCTCTTTCTCTTTACTGAAATGCTGCTTTTCGGAGGACTTTTTGTAGTTTATTCTATTTATCGTTTCAGAAATGCTTCCGCCTTCCATCTGGCTGCCCAGGAACTGAATGTGTTTATCGGTACGGTTAATACCATTATTCTCCTGACAAGCAGTTCAACAATTGCCATGTCCATAACAGCTATCCGTAAACAAAATAAAAAACTCGCTTTGTTGCTGATCAGTATTACAATTATTCTGGGATTGATCTTCCTTGTCAATAAATATTTTGAATGGGGAGCGCATATTAAGGAACATATCTATCCCGGTTCATCCGTCCTGGCCCTGAGAGGCCAGGGAGATGTACTTTTTTACGGGCTCTATTTTTTTATGACCGGTCTGCATGCCCTGCACATCATTATCGGTCTCGTTTTTATCTGGTTCATAACGTCAAAAATTATCAGGGATAAGATTGATTCTGAGAATTATGTCTTACTTGAAAACAGCGGATTATACTGGCACCTGGTTGACCTAATCTGGATTTTTCTGTTCCCCTTATTCTATCTTATTACATGAAATCAATGGAAAAAGTTGATAATGATAAAAGCGATATAATTCCTTACCGGACGTTTCTGATTGTTCTGGTTATTTTAATTGTTTTGGCTCTAACGTCGGTTACGGTAACACAAATTTATCTCGGCACACTCACTGTTGCAATAGCTCTAATTATAGCGGTGATAAAATCCTCACTGGTTTTACGATACTTTATGCATCTTAAATTTGAGAGCAGGATGTTTACTATTGGAGTCATTGCTGTTGCACTTTTAATATCTACTGTAATTATACTAACGTTTCTGGACTATTTATATAGATAATCAGTATGTATTCAACTACCGGAATTGATGCTTCAAATTATGTATCTACATTCGATACTGCCTTTTATTTTATTGCTGGTATTTCATTGTTGTTTCTGGTAGGAATTACTTTTCTGATGCTTTTTTTTGTTTTTAAATATAACAAGAAGAAGAATAAAACGGCTACCCAGATAGTAGGCAGTAATACTCTGGAAACAGTCTGGACTGTTATTCCAACCCTTCTCGCACTTGCAATGTTCTATTTCGGATGGGCCGGATGGAAACCAATGACCAAACCCCCCAAGAATACTATTAACATAACCAGTGTGGCAAGAATGTGGAACTTCTCCTTTGAATACGAAAATGGTAAACAAAGTCCCGATCTGGTCGTTCCTGTCAACACTCCCGTTAAAATAAGTCTTGTTTCTCTCGATGTAATTCACAGCCTTTTTATTCCTGCATTCAGGATAAAGTCCGATATGATTCCCGGCAGAGAAAAGGTAATGTGGTTTCTTCCAAAAAGCGAAGGCAATTATGATCTCTTTTGTGCCGAATATTGCGGACTGAGACATTCATATATGAATGCAACAGTGAAAGTTATGTCAAAAGAAAAATTCTCTGCCTGGTATGGGGATACGACTACCGTTTCCAAAAAAGAGGAAGCAGAAACACCAGCTACACAGGGATTTGAAATAATGAAAACGCAGGGATGCACCGCGTGTCATTCTTCCGATGGATCAAAAATTGTTGGTCCGTCTTACCTGCATCTGTATGGGAAAAAAGAGACCATAATAAGAGATGAAAAAGAATTAACGGTTACCGTTGATTCAGCATATATAAGACATATGATTCTGGATCCTGGTGCCCAGGTTGTCAAAGGATACCCTAAAGGACTGATGCAAAGTTATAAAGGGAAGCTGACAGATGAAGATATTTCAAAAATTATTGAATACCTGAAATCTCTTAATGAAAAATAATTCAGGAAATAAACTTAAGTATTACCTGGAACTAAGCAAATTGAAAATAATGTTACCGGTAAGTCTCACGGGATTCACCGGTTATTTTATGTATAATCCCCATATTTCTGCCGGATTATTCTTAATTACTCTTGGAATTCTCTTAATGGCAATATCGGCTTCAGTATTGAACCAGATACAGGAAATAACAATAGACAGTAAGATGACCCGGACACGTTCCCGTCCGCTCCCGGCACAAAAAATCAAATTCAGTCATGCAATATTGTTTTTTCTTGTTAATTTTCTGGCCGGGATTGCCATCATTTTTGCAGCCGGTAACGTTAATTCGGCAATTATAGCACTGATAACCATACTTTGGTACAATGGCATTTATACATATTCCAAAAGAAAAACTGCTTTTGCGGTTGTTCCGGGCGCTTTAACAGGGGCACTGCCTCCCCTGATAGGCTGGGTCGCGGCAGGGGGAGGTCTATGGGATAAACCTGTGATCTTCATTGAATTTCTTCTATTTACAGGTCAGATACCACATTTCTGGTTGCTTATTATGAGATATGGAGAGGAGTATAAAAATGCAGGGATCCCAAGCCTTACAAACATTCTCAACAGAGCTCAGATAAACCGCCTTACATTTACCTGGGTGGTAACCTCTGTGATTGCTGCAATTTTCCTTTGCTACTTTGAAATCATTAAAAACGGACCTGTCATACTGGTGCTTATAATAGCATCAGCTGTTTTAATCTGGCTGTTTTCTGATCTTCTGAAGAATCAGCCGGGCGAAACTAATTATAAGAAATACTCGAGGCTTCTTGATTCTTACTTTCTGCTTATTCTCCTCCTTCTTATATCCGACAGGATAATCAGCTGACTTTCCGGTTTTTGTTTTCTTATTTATCCTTTGTGTTCCTTTGTGGTTAAATGAACACTAACTTACCACAAAGGACATTAAGGTATGCACGAACACAAAGGGGGAAAAAACTCCTTCAGAATCCCGATATGCTTAATCAATATAATCAGAACTGGTGATTGATGCTTTCTTCAAGGTAGGGATGATTGTGAGGCATTATCCCGGCCTTGCTGAGGGTAGTGCCCACCACAAGTGCAAATAATCCCGCATATCCAAGGAAAATGCCTGCAGCAACCCATCCAAATTTCAGTAACCCGGTTGTTCCGGGAATTACCTGAACAAAAAGATCGATATACTGCCCTATAATAAGGATTATTATAACCGCGATTATCGTTGTCATATTCCTGCTTGTCTTTACAGGAAGAAGTATCATGAAAGGAGCAGCCCAGTTTAGTCCTATCTCCAGGAAAAACAGAACCTTCCAGCCATTTTGCCAGCGAACAAAGAAATAGGATGTTTCCTCAGGAATATTTCCATACCAGATAATCATGAACTGGGCAAACCATAAATATCCCCATACAATGGAAAGCATGAAGATATACCTGGCAAAATCATGCAGATGAAATTTATTTAAAAACGGGAAGTATCCTTTTTTATGCAGAATAAAAACTATAAGCGCAAGTATTGAGATCCCGTGCAGAAATGCCGCTACCAGGTTCTTTAAAGCAAAAACAGTACTGAACCAGCTATCTGCAATAGACATCATCCAGTCTAATGCTGTCAGGGAAAAAGTTATTGCAAAAATAAATATGAGTATTTTTGAATAGAGTTCGCTTTTGGCGAAAAGTTGCATGATACCCTCCTGATTATCCGGGTTTAACTGATCCTCTTTAAGTGATATCTTTCTTAATATCCTTATAAAAATAATCCAAAGAGCAAAGCAAACAACCATTCTGATAAAGAAGAATGGGACATTGAGAAAAACCGATTTATGCTGCAAAATCGGATAAAGGGCGACAATTTCTTTATCTGACCATTTATAAAGGTCATTCATGCCAAAAAACAGAATTAAAAAGAAGACCGCAGCTACAGGAATATAAGACATCATTGCCTCGGGTATTCTCAGAAAAGCAGATGACCATCCCGATTGAGTTATCTTCTGAATGACAAAGAAGAAAGCTCCTCCCATAGCCAGTGAGAAAAAGTAATAATTAACCAGCAGGTAATGTGCCCAGGCTAGCTGATGATTAATCATTAAACCAAAAATGAAACTACCGGCGCCAATAACTATTAAGAGAATGGTAATTATTCTGAAGCTTCCGGAAACGGTTACTTGTTCCTTCATTTTTTGTTTCCCCCCTCTTTAATATTTGAAATGTTCTTTGCCTCTTCCTGCAGCTGCCTGATATACAATATAAGCTTCCACCTGTCTTCGGGTCTTATCTGCGATCCGTGTGCACCCATAGCCCCAAACCCCAGCATAATGGTGTGATAAATCTCACCATCCTTCAGTTTAATGGCAGTTTCTGAGATCAGAGAGCGCGGCTTTACAGGATATAACCCGATTTTATAAAGATGGCCGTCGCCTCCTCCATGCACATCATGACAGCCGGCACAGAAAGTGGTATAAACTTCCTTCCCCCTGGTGAGTGATTCGTCACTCAGTAATACGGGATTAATCAGTTCTTTCCCTGCTTTTGCGCGCGATGCTGAATCAATTGTATATTCAAAGGGTGTGAATCCCCTGGGAACGGTTCCGGCTGCAGGCACTCTCATTGTCATACCATCCTTAAAATTCGGATTTTTGGTAAAGGTCTCATAAGCTGTAGAATAAAACATGTCCGGGAAATAATCCCAGCCCGGATTATTCCTGTCCCGGTTGCAGCCGGCGATAATCACTGAAAAAAGAACCAGAAAAATTGCTTTATGTTTTTTCTCAAACATATCTTTTTTTCATTCGTTAATGCTTCCAAATTCTTTATCCATAACCTCTATAGCTCCCTGCTCTTTCATAAGATCCCCGACCTTCACGGCCTTTGATCTGTCCTTTTCCTCATTCTCGACAACTATTACAAATTTATCGTTGGTGGCTCTGTGATCAAAAATTGTATTCTCACGACCGGGAAACAGTTTCGATCTGGCAGAAAAGAGCGCCAGACTTAAGATGGTTACAGTCAGAATTGTAAGAACAATAGTTACCACAATGAAGGAGGGGAATGAGTTAAAAGGCTTACCTCCGTAATCAATGGGCCAGTTTATTACAGAAGTATAATAAAGAAATCCCAGGGTTGCCGCAATTGCAAAAAGCCCGAAAAAATAAGCAGCTGTCGGTAGTCTTGACTTACGTTTTAATAAATGAAATACTTCATTAATAGGATATGGCGTAAATACATCATATATCAGAAATTCCTGCTCTTTTAACGATCTGATGGAAGAAAGAAATTTTTCTTCATCTTCGAAAATCCCTATTTGAAAACTTCTGGTCATAACCAAGTCATATTAATCCTCAATTTTGCTTCCGATATGGGCCACCCCTTTCAGTTCGCTTAAAGCCATTATGGGAATATACCGCATGAAAAGCAATACTCCCACTCCGAACAATCCTATCGTGCCTGCAAAAACGCCAATATCAATAACCGTCGGCGTATATGAAACCCAGTTCGATGGCAGAAAATCCTTACTCAGTGAGGTAATAACAATGTTGAATCTTTCTAACCACATACCAACGTTAATGGTAAGGGAGATAAACAGTAATCCCATCCAGTTTCTTCTCAGCTTCCTGAACCAGAACAGCTGAGGGACAAGAGCATTGCAAATTACCATGCCCCAGAACTGAATCTTATAATCGCCTGTAATCCTGTTCCTGAAAAATGTGAACATTTCATATTCATTGCCGGAGTACCATGCCACAAATACTTCCGTCAGGTAGGCAGTCCCCATGAGCAAGGATATAAAAATCAGTATCCTGGCAATGGCATCCATATGGTTATCGGTAATATAATCTGTCAGCTTATAAACTTTCCTTATGATAACCATGAGTGTCATTACCATTGCAAATCCTGAAAAGATAGCACCGACCACAAAGAAAGGAGGGAAAATTGTAGAATGCCAGCCTGGTATAATCCCCACAGCAAAGTCGGTTGCGACGATTGAGTGAACAGAAACCACAAGTACTGCAGCTAAACCTCCAAGTATGAAGCTCAGCGATTCGTACCGTATCCAGTGGCGGCTTGAACCGGTCCATCCAAGGCTGAAGAATCCATAAAGCGCTTTTCTGATTTTTGAGACCGTTTTATCGCGTATTGTTGCCAGATCAGGAAGCATACCCAGATACCAGAAAGAAACCGAAATTAACAGATAAGCAGTAATAGCAGTAAAGTCCCAGAAGAGTGGCGAATTGAAATTCACCCATAATGGTCCCCGCGTGTTAGGATAAGGAAATATAAAAAATGCAAGCCAGATCCTTCCCATGTGCAGGGCAGGGAAAAGTGCCGCCGAGATCACTGCGAAAACGGTCATGGCTTCAGCAGACCTGTTAATTGAGGTCCTCCATCTTTGCCTGAGAATCAGAAGGAAAATTGAAAATGCAGTTCCCGCATGTCCTATCCCGATCCACCAGACAAAATTAACTATAGCCCATCCCCATGCCACGGAATTATTAACGCCCCATGTGCCAATTCCTTTAGAAACAGTTATATAAATACAATAAGATCCAAAAACCGTGGCGGCTGAAGCAACTCCCAAAGCCAGGAACCACCACAATCCCGGACTCAGATCCATAGGGTTAATTACATCCTGAGTAATCTGACCAAGCGTCTTATTCCCTTCAATAAGGGGACCTCTGATTTTTCTGTTATACATCGGTTACCTTATGATTATTTATGTTTTTAGTTTCTCATCATTCCTTACCCTGGTCAGGTACACAATTGAGGGAAGAGTATGCAGCTCTTCAAGCAGGTTGTACCTTCTCGGATCCTGAAATAACTTCGAAACTTTACTGTTTTTATCATTCAGGTTGCCAAAAACGATAGCTTCTGACGGACAAGCCTGCATGCACGCAGTCTTGATTTCATAATCTTCAATTGTCCTTTTTTCAAGCTTTGCCTGTAACTTCTTTTCCTGTATTCGCTGGACACATAAAGAACATTTTTCCACTACTCCTCTTTCCCTGACAGTTACATCGGGATTTAAAACCATTTTGCCCAGGTCCGATGCAGTATTAAAATCAAATACTTTATTATTGGTGTAGCGATACCAGTTAAATCTTCGCACTTTGTAAGGACAGTTGTTAATACAGTATTTGGTTCCAACGCAACGGTTATATGTCATCTGGTTCAATCCTTCGCTGCTATGATTGGTTGCTGATACCGGACAAACATTTTCACATGGCGCATTATCGCAATGCTGGCATGCGAGAGGCTGAAAGTAAACTTTAAGATCATCAGGCGCATCTGAATAATACCTGTCTATCTTGATCCAGTGCATTATTCTCCTGCGAATGACCTCATCTTTTCCAACAACCGGGATGTTATTCTCAGCCTGGCAGGCTATGACACAGGCATTGCATCCTACGCAGGAATTGAGATCGATTGAAACACCCCAGTGAAAACCATCATACTTAACATCAGGATAAAGTGTGTCTTGTGAAGCTTCAAATTCTTTATGGAACGCATTCCCCGATGAAGGATCTTTTTTATATTCGCTCAGAACAGTTTCCCTCACTATTGGCCTTCCCTCCATCGAGTTATGATCCTGCGTAAGGGCCAGCTTTGTTTGCTTAAGAGTGTTCTCCAATTTGTCAATGACAAAATTATAGAGCCTGTTACCTTTGTTTAACTTTATAAACGGATACAGATTTACGCCAATACCATTGCAAACAGGACCTGAGTTTGTGTGCCCGTAACCGAGAGCAACGGAAATTGTACCCTCAGCCTGGCCCGGCTGAATAAAAGCCGGCAGGATAAGACCATCAGCAAGTTTAACCAGCGACCCCATAAACAGGTTCAGTTTTTTCGCATCGCTTCTTGATATTGCGGCAACGTTCTCCCAGCACTGACGCGAAACAGGATCTGGCAATTCCATCAGCCAGGGGTTATTTGAATGTATTCCGTTTCCAATTGATACGCTTTCGGTAATAACAATCTCAAATCCTCCTGCAGGTATACCGGTTTGACCTTTAAGCGCCTTAAAGAGTCCATCTTTTTGAAATGAAATTGGTTTCGGAGCCTTTATTGTGTAACTATATACACCATTGCCCAGTACTGTATTCCAGAATTTCTCTGAATCTGTAAAATCCGAAGACGGGAAAAAGGATTTCTTCCAGTTTGTTATCAGGTAATCATGATAAATAATGGTACTTCCCGACCATTTCAATAATGAATCCTGGAACTGGCGTGTATCAAAAATCGGGTTTATGCACGGCTGACTCAAAGTGAGCTGTCCGGGAATAATTTCAGCATCATCCCACGATTCCAAAAAGTGATTAACAGGGCATTCGAACCTGCATTTTCCGTACGTTTCATTCAATTTGACTGACATATTCACTGTCAGTTCAGTGTTTTTCAAGCCATTAAGAAATTTATCCGCTTCAGGATAATCATAAACTGGATTGACATTATACGTAAGCAGGGCTTTTACCTTACCAATATTAAGGTCATCTACAAGCCCTTCCATTTTACTGTCAATACCTGATGCAATATTAAGATTGTTGTTAAGATCGATACATTCGCCATAGCTGCCCAGAAGATTATTAATCCCATTGACAATGATTTGTACTTCAACATCATTTGCCCCTGATACCACTATTGATTTTCCCTTTGATGCAACCAGGAGGTCTGCAAGATCATTAAGGTCTTCTTTAAAAGGTATTCCCGGGAATTTCTCCGCTGCTGTTCTATCAGCGATTTTATTGTACAGGTCTGTAAGTAGTATCTTTTCTTCGGAAGGTCTGATTTCCTTTCTGATATCTGCATTGGCTCCCGTCAGGCTCATCCCTGATTCGAACTGAATATGCTTCAGCATATCTTTTTCCCCGTTATCAAGTTTCCTTCCGGCTGCATATCCCGGAATAAAATGGACCGGGGCTATCCATGACCCTAGAAAATCCGCATTTACCGAAACTACTACAGAAGCATTCTGAAGATGATAATCAGGGATTACAGGTTTCCCGAAGCAAATATCATTGGCTTCCATTATAGCAGAATATGAAACAGAATCATATTGAATCCATTTAAAATTCCTGAATCTGTCTCCAAATTCAGTTATAAGCTTTATGGTGGAAGGAGAAATGATACTCGAAGTAAGCAGCACAATCATTCCATCCCGTGAATTGATTTCAGACAGCGCTGAAATAATCTTAGCATCAACAGAGTCCCATGAAGCAGGAACACCAGCTTCTGCGGGCGATTTCAAACGTGCGTCATCATAAAGACTTAATACGGAGGCCTGTACCCTGGCCGTTGTTCCTTCCTTATTAAATGGGCAAAGAGCATTGCCTTCAATTTTAATTGGTCTTCCATCCCTGGTCTTTACAAGAATACCTGAAAATTCATGTCCGTCAAAAAAACTGGAGGCATAATACAGCGCCTTACCGGGCGTTATTTCAGGAGGCTGTATAATATAGGGCAATGCATTCAGGACAGGCCGTTTACAACTTGCAAGTACGGCTGCCGAGGCAAAACTGAATCCCAGAACTTTCAGAAAATCCCTTCTTGATGTACCTTTCTTAACAAAATCACTTCCGGGTAATTCAGGAATATGATCATCCGGCAATACTTTGCCGTTTTCATCATTAAAGAGAGCAAAACCATCAATTTCTTCCGGATCTTTCCAGTTTTTTTTCATAATTCAGCACTTTTCCAGTATTATGTTGTTAATAATGGCATTTCATACATTCCGTTCCTCCAAGAATATCGACAGAAACACTGTCAATTTCTCCTGTTTTTATTTTGGCTGCCAGATTCTTATATTCCGAATAAAATTTATTGCTGTGAATATTTAATTTTTTAGTCCTGTGACAATTAATGCACCAGCCCATGGATAAATCACTTACCTGTCTGATTATATCCATTTTTTCTACTTCCCCGTGACATTCCTGACATTTGAGACCACCGGCGCCTACATGCTGAGCATGGCTGAAAAACACAAAATCAGGCAGATTGTGCACTTTGATCCACTCAATTGGCACTTTGTTTTCATAAGCGTTAATGATCTTCGATATTTCAAATACCCCTGAACGGGTCCCGTTTCGTACCATCAGGTGGCAATTCATGCACACGTTTACCGGCGGAATACCAGCCGTTTTGCTGAAAGGAGCATAGCTGTGGCAATAAATACAATCTGTTTTATTCTGTCCGGCATGAATTGCATGAGAAAACTTTATCGGCTGAAATGGGGAATAATTTTTCGAACGGCCCAGAGCTATGGCATCAACGACCAGGATCTTGGTAATAATAAATGCCGAAACGAAAAATATAATGTAATTTATCCACCTTATCTTTAGCCTTTTAGTGATTATCAGATCTGTAATTGAAGCCAGAAAAAGCAGTGATGCCAGTATAAATAATAAAAGATTAGTGATCACCGGCTTCTTTTGTGTAAGGCCTATATCGACAAATTTATCCATATAAGCTTTAATCATCATTATATCTTCAGGTGTAAGCTGGAATCCTTTGTGCACCTGCGACATTTTTATCCCTGAAGGATTGAGTAATACTTTGCCTAAATCCCTGGCGCTTTTCCCAAGGTATTTTCTGGAAATTTGGAGCGCATCGGGATTCCAGTTCATAGTATCAGATACCCTGGTGTTATGACATGAGGCACAATCAATTAATTTATTGTCCACATAAATCAGTCCGTAAAAAAGCCTTTCTCCTCTTATAAGTTCTTCCGCGGATAAAATTCTGGGTTTATAAAGGCTTGAATCATCTTCCTGAATAATATTTGAGCGGCCGGGGATAAAAATACCTGTCAAAAGAATAGCCAGGAGTAAATTTTTAAACTTTTCTAAACAAAAAAAGTTGTGAGGTAATGGAAAATCATCGAGAATATTATGCATAAACGCCAGAATTTAATCTAAATTTCCCCTCTAACCCTACCAGATTCAAAAATATGAAAATGATCAAATAATTTATTATAAAACTGATATTTATTCAAGCTTTATAAATATAATAATAAAGATAAAAAAACCTTTGGTCCGGTTCTGTCAGGATTAATAAATTTTTTAAACTTTATATTTATTAATAATCTTACCCTACTGATCTCTAAATGCCTGTAATTCTGAGCGAAGCAAAGATTCTGAATTTTTTGAATCAAAGAGAAATAATAAATAAGGAATAATCGGGGGGCAATTCAGGGCTGACTTTGTATCTTTGCATAACCGGTCATAATAATTTTTGCCCAATATTATCGTTCTCTTTTAAATTAATTGATAACACTATATAAATTAATTGATAACACTATGAAAAAGCTTCTTTCTGTTGCACTTATAATTATCCTTTCATCTGTCTTTTTTAACAGTTGCAAAAAGCATAAGGATATCGGCGAGCCCCCGGTTTTACCTCCACAGGAATCAATGAGTATTGATTTCAGTAATTTTGTAAGCCTGAAAAAATCTGTGGAAGTGATCCCCGGACAGAAGGGCACTGAAAACAGCAACTGGGATTATGCTGCAACCGTTGCCGGGATATGGAGATTAATTATAAGTACAACACTTGCCATACCGGTTGCATCCTTTGAACTTGCAGTTAATCAGGATCCTGTTTACTTATCCGACAAGACATGGCAATGGAGTTACAGCGTCACAGTTTCAGATGTTGTTTATAAAGCCCGTTTAACAGGGCAGATACAATCAACTGATGTCGCCTGGAAAATGTATATTACCAAAGAGGGATCCTATACCGATTTCCTCTGGTTTGAAGGTACATCGCAACTTGACGCGACTGGTGGCCAGTGGATTCTTTACCAGAGCAACCTGTCTCCAACTGCCCTGCTCCGGATTGACTGGACCAAATCGGGGAATACCTTAGGCACTATCAAATATACTTATATCAAATCTTCAGATCCATTCCTTAACAGCTATATTGAATATGGCTTGACAAGCAGCACATTAAACGCATATTATTCAATTCATTATTATAATGGTATTAAATTCTCTGACGTTAATGTCGAATGGAACACAACCACACGCGAAGGACGGGTTAAAAGTTTAGATTACCTGGGAGATACAAACTGGTATTGCTGGGATTCCAACAGGGTGAATGTTAACTGCCAGTAGTGATTCAATAAACATTAATTAATATAGATAATTGTAGGGACGTTGCATGCAACGTCCCTACAATATTTATATCCATTATATTTTGTTTTTACAATTAAATAACTTTACTTTGCAATACAAAGTACTTTTATATTTGTAATATGGAGAGTAAACAAAACTATTACGATGATCTGAAAACAATCAAAAAAATAATGGAGGAGTCTTCAAGGTTCCTCTCATTAAGTGGATTGTCAGGTCTGTTTGCCGGCTTAACAGCGCTGACCGGCGGAGCAATTGCCTATACTGTATTCCTGAAAAGTAACATTTTCAATAACGGGGAATTCTTCAGGAACCTGTCTCCCGGAGAGCTGGGTATCCTGAAGCTGCAGCTTTTTTCTGATGCTCTTATCGTCCTGATACTGGCAATCGGGATATCATTCTTTTTTTCATACAGGAAATCTGTCCGCCATGGATTGAAGATATGGACACCGGTATCAAGACGTTTGCTTTCCAGCCTTCTTGTTCCGCTGGTAACAGGTGGAATACTTATTTCCATAATCTATTTTAATGGTCAGTGGCAGCTTATAATACCTTCAATGCTTATATTTTACGGCCTTGCCCTGGTAAATGCCTGTAAATTTACATATAATGAACTCTTTTATATGGGCATTATTGAAATATGCACCGGACTTGCAGCAGCTGTTTTTCCGGAATACGGAATCTTATTCTGGTGTTTTGGATTTGGTATCCTGCATATATGCTACGGAGTGTTTATGTACAGAAAATACGAAGGATGAAAATTTCAATCTCAGGCTTAAACAAACTATTCGAAAACAGGGTGCGGTTAGGCATTATGTCGATATTGATGGTAAATGACTCTTATGATTTCAATAACCTGAAAGAGGCACTGGGAGTTACTGACGGAAATCTTGCAAGTCATTTGAAAGCCCTGGAAGATAATAATTTAATACGGGTGAATAAGCAATTCATCGGCAGGAAGCCCAATACCAGCTACTCCGTTACAACCGATGGTGCAAGGTCATTCAGGCTCCACCTTAAAGCACTTGAAGAAATAATAAAATCGCAATAATTTTTTTGTCATTCCACTTTGTGGTGCAAAGTACTAACATAAATAATGAAACTATGAAAATTGAAATCAGTGACAACAAAAAATGGCATCAGTCTCTTACTGTCAAGATGGTGCTTCTGGGGGTTCTCGGAGTATTTCTACTGATACCCCTTGAGATGATAAAATCTATTATTAAGGAGAGACAGAAAAACTCCGAAAATGTAAAGAAAGAAATTGCTTTCCAATGGGCCGGACCTCAGAACATTACAGGACCGGTGCTGAACATCCCCTCATGGATATACCCTTCCAGGAAAGATGCAGAGCCTTATAAAACGGTATTTCACATCATGCCTGAAACTTTGAATATTACCGGAGATATTAATACCCAGACAAGGCATAGAAGCATATACAAGGCAGCTGTCTATACAGCTGATCTGAATATTTCCGGAGATTTTATAATCCCGGAAATAAATACCGGAGAGAAAACTGAGATCCTTTGGGATGAAGCATATTATTCAATGGGAATAAGTGATAATCGCGGACTAAAGGGCACTGTGAATCTTAAGACCGACTCTGTCAGTCTGGAAGCTGTCCCGGGACTTAAGGATACAGATGTTTTTAATTCCGGGATCACATTTCAGGCTGCAGGTAACGGGAAAAATCAGAGAATACATTATTCTCTGGATCTTCGCCTGTCGGGGTCAGAGAGCCTGACTTTCTCTCCTGTCGGGAAAACTACTGAAGTCAATCTTAGATCATCATGGTTGTCCCCGGGTTTTTCAGGTAATTTTTTGCCCACCGACAGGACGATTGATAAATCGGGATTCAAAGCAGAATGGCTTGTGACAAATCTTAATCGGAACTTTCCGCAAATATGGACAGGGAATTCTTATTCACCTTCCGCTGATTCTTTCGGTGTGGATTTTATTCTTACCGTAGATCATTATCAGAAATCCCTGAGAAGCGCAAAATATGGAATTCTGTTTATTGCACTTACTTTTCTGGCACTATTGTTTGCAGAGCTGACCATAAAAGAAAAAATTCATATTTTCCATTATCTGCTGCTATCTCTTGGCCTTGTTCTTTTCTTTTCTCTCTTAAATGCCTTAAGTGAACACACCGGATTTAACCTGGCTTATTTAATCTCGGCAGTTTCCACTATCTTACTGATCTCTTTTTTCCTGGGCACATTAATAAAAACGAAACGAACCGTATTGTTAATTTCAGGACTTCTTGTCCTGCTCTATTCCTTTATTTTTGTTTTGCTTACGCTTAATGATTATGCTTACCTGGCAGGAAACATTGGACTTTTCATTCTGCTGGCAGTCACAATGCGGCTTTCCGTGAAATTAAATCTGTTTGAAAAAGGACCGGAAGATATGGGATGATCTATTCTTAATAAATGATACCTTTCGTTCCGGTTGATTAAGATATACTTTGTTACCCTTTGTGTAAGCCTTTGTGACTTTTGTAGTTAGATTTAATTCATTGTACCACAAAGGATCACTAAGTACAGCACTAAGTGACACAAAGGAAAATAATTCGAAAATTTATCTTTTTGAATAACCATGAAACAGAATAATGCAATTGAAGCATACCGGGGTTTCTTTGATACAGGTTTGTTTTCTTTTCTGAGAAATACTTCAGCATTGATTTTTTTACTATTTTGCGCCCCTGAATTTTAAAGAGACAGGAATGTCAACAGGGAAAAAGTCGCTGCTACTGATTTTTGTGATACTTATAGTTGATCAGTCACTGAAGATCTGGATAAAAACTCACCTGCAAATTGGTCAGGAGATACCTCTTTTTGGGAAATGGGGAATGCTTCACTTCATTGAAAACAACGGCATGGCATTTGGAATGGAGATGGGAGGCAGCTACGGCAAATCAATATTAAGTCTTTTCCGGCTGGTTGCAATTTTTGGTATAGGCTGGTTTCTATATTCACTTATACACAGAAAGGCCCATCTGGGTCTGATCCTTTCTGTAAGTGCTATACTGGCAGGTGCCATAGGAAATCTTATCGACAGTGCATTTTACGGAATGATATTCAGTGAAAGCTATAACAAAGCTGCTGTTCTGTTTCCTCCCGGTGGAGGATATGCATCATTTCTTCATGGAAAAGTGGTGGATATGTTTTATTTCCCGATTATCAACACACACTGGCCTGATTGGTCTCCTGTAAAGGCGGGAGAATCACTTATTTTTTTCAGACCTGTATTCAATATTGCTGACTCTGCAATTACATGCGGGGTAATTTCGATAGTCCTGTTTCAGAAAAAAATGTTCGGGGATTTTTCCTGATGTCAACGGGACAGTAAATAATTCAGATTATTCCTGGCAGCAACTGCTTACGCAACTCAGAATCGTTCTTAGGTTTTCATGTTTCAGAAAATACCAGGTATTCTTGCCATCCCTTTTTGACAAAAGTACACCCTTGTCCTTCAAAATTCCCAGGTGATGGGATGCGGTTGATTGTTCTATTCCGAGCTGTGTATGTATTTCTGTTACTGTTCTTTTTTCCCCGTCTTCGAGACAGCCGACAATAGAGATCCGGATTGGATGAGCTATTGCTTTGAGCATATTGGCTGCCTTTTCAAGACTTTCCGGATTAAGATCTTTAAAATCCATTATTAAAAATTTTGTTATGCAAATATATATAAATATGTTAATATGCTATATATTATAATGATCCTGCCTTGATAATCATTTCATCTGTTAATTGCGAACCGGAGCCTCGAATAACAGTATAAAAAGAGATTCACTGTTCTCCCGAATATCGTCACCGTATTAAAAAACTTATTAAAATGCGTTGATCTCCATTTAAAATGATATCATCGCGTTAAACAAATATTATAAACTCCTTAATTTACTATATTTGAACGAAATTTAAAATTATGTCTGCTCTTGACAGAATTAAAGGACCGGTTGAAAAGGAGATGGCTGAATTTGAAGCTTATTTCAGCAAAACTATGCGAAGTGATATCCCGTTGCTGAACATCATTCTGAACTAC
Organism: uncultured Bacteroidales bacterium; assembly: GCA_963815075.1. GTDB lineage: Bacteria > Bacteroidota > Bacteroidia > Bacteroidales > VadinHA17 > LD21. Next base: position 55,196 of record CAWFFK010000011.1, on the reverse strand, counting down.
ATCCTGAGACGTAAAGGCAAACAGATGAGGCCATTACTTGTTTTTCTCACCGCCAGGCTTAATGGGAATATCTCCGAATCAGCGTTTGTTGCCGCTACATTTATTGAACTTCTTCATACGGCATCGCTGGTTCATGATGATGTCGTGGATGATGCGAATGAGAGACGCGGGGCTCTGTCAATTAATGCTCTTTGGAATTCAAAAATAGCTGTTCTGGTGGGTGATTACATGCTTTCAAAAGGAATGCTCATAAGTGTGGAAAAAAATCGGTTTGACATGCTTGAAATTGTTTCTGAAGCAGTTAAATCAATGAGTGAAGGAGAATTATTGCAGTTACAAAAATCGAGGAAGCTGAATATTAAGGAAGAAGATTACTTCAAGATCATTCTGAGTAAAACTGCCGCGTTACTCTCTGCCTGCACTGCCTGTGGTGCAAGATCAGTTTCGGATGATCAGGAGACAATACAGATTATGAAGGAGTTTGGCGAAAACATTGGTATTGCATTTCAGATCAGAGATGATATCCTTGACTATGAAGGGACCGGACTTACAGGCAAAAAAGTTGGGAATGATATCAAGGAGAAGAAAATAACTCTTCCGCTGATACACGCACTGGAGCAATCGCCCTCAGCAAAAAAGAAGCAAATACTTGGCATTGTAAAAAACAGGAAGAAAACAAGATCGGAAATTGCAGAAGTTATAGCATTTGTATCCGATTATGGCGGAATTGATTATGCAGCACTTAAAATGAACCAGTATCGTGACAAAGCTCTTGCCATTCTTGATTCATATCCTGAATCTGAAGTAAAAGAATCACTAAAAGAATTTGTCCATTATACCACCTCAAGGAAAAAGTGACATTATTCAGCCTCCAGTGTAATCTTTGTTACGTTCTCAAGGTCCTTAACATAATGTTTCGAACCAAGCCAGAAAAGAAAAGCTCCTATTAACAGTACGAACGGAAGGATCGACAATGCCGTCTGGATATTTGTCAGGTCATATATTTTACCCATAATAACAGGTGCTGTGGATGCACCCAGAAGATTCTGAATAACAACTGCAATTGCATAAGATGTTGCCCTGAGTCCGGGATGAATAACATCCTGGGTAACAGCTGCTGCCCCTGAAATAAAACTCATAATAAGCACTCCGAAAACAAGCAGGACAACATATTGAATACTTCCCCTGCCAAGAGCCAGGGCGATAAAAAGAACTATTGCCGATAGCAGCGTTGACAGGGCAGGATAAAGCAATCGTGCATTAATCCTCGATTTTCTCCACCGGTCAGTAAGAAATCCCCCCAGAGGAGCTCCGATCAGGGCAAGAACCATAACAGAACTTGCCATTTTCCCGGCAGCTTCCTGGGAAATACCTCTCATATTTTCAAAATAGGTAGGCAGCCATGTCAGCATCGAAGTAGTTACAAAAACTACGGCAGCTATTCCAAAAAAAGTGTAAAGGATAGAAGGTTTTGATATAAATTCTTTCACCATATCCTTTTTCTCCATCTTTATCTTGTTACTGTTCTTATCGAAAAATGAAAGGTCAACGGTTTTGTAATCCTTTACAAAAAGGAATAAAATTGCAACTATCATTCCCGGTATGGCTACAATTCCGAATGCATGTTTCCATCCGAACTTAACCGCAATAATTCCTCCCAGCAGAACCCCTATTGCAGAACCTAAAGGAATTGATGCGTTCCAAATCCCCATCATTCTGGCTCTCCGGTCAATCGGGTATAACCCCGAAATCATGGCACTCCCACCGGGAGCATATCCCGCCTCTCCGACACCAATTAACATGCGGGCCATAAACAGCTGCACAAAATTGCCGGTCAGGGCACAGATAGCTGTTGCCATACTCCACATAATTGCCATCACCCCTATTGTTTTAGTCCTGCTCCACCTGTCTACAAGGATGGATATCGGAAATGTAAGCAGTACAATGGCCCAGTATACAGCTGATACCAGCAATCCGCTTTGAGTGTGAGTAATACCCCAGTCTCTTTCAATTGATGTGAACATCGATGTTACCACCATCCTGTCGATATAATCGAACATATACAACAGGAACAGTAATGTAAAAACATAATTGGAATATCTTTTGGAAAACAGGTATCCGCTGTGCTCAGAAGGTCCTTTCATATTGATTTATTATTATTTAAACCATATACCAAGTAAATAAAAATTTATTTCAGATCGTATTTTTATTTAAATTTTAAGTCTTTATACTTAGAAAAAGTTTGTAGTGAACTAAAGTGAGCATTGTCCGCCAAAGCTTTAGTGAAGGTGGAAACTATTCTGTTATATCTGGTTAAATTTCACTTCCTTGCAGTTTTCTCCCCCCCTGGGAAGAGTGCCCGAAGAGCCTGCCCCGCTTAGCGGGGGCAAGGGGGGTGTGTCAATAACAGATATGATACTTAGAAGGATTGCTTGAAAATGAGCAAAATATTTAATTTTTTCGTATTTTTAATCTGTCAAACATTTTATACTGATAAGCCATGACAACATTAAAACAGATCAATGAGTTTATTGAAGCTCAGCCAATTGCACTCGTTGGTGTATCACGTAATCCTAAAAAATTCGGGTATGCGGCATATAAAGAACTGAAAGATAAGGGAATGAAAATACTTCCGGTAAATCCTGAAGCAGATGAGATAATGGGGGAAAAGTCATATAAAAATGTTAATTTATTGCCGCCTGATGTGCGCGGTATAATCATCATGACTAAAAAGGACAAAACTGCTTCTGTTATAAGAGACGCAAAAGAAAAAGGCATCAAACAGATCTGGATTCAGCAGATGGCAGACACTAAAGAAGCTCTGGCGGAACTTAAGGATACTGATATTAATTATATTACCGGTGAGTGCATCCTTATGCATTATAAACCTCACAGCATTCATAAATTTCATGCCGGTATACTTAAGTTCTTCCGTCGTTTCCCAAAATAAATCTGACTTTTTAATTACAAAAACCGGTAATTTAATAAGACAGGTTTTATCCTAACCGGTCCCATCGGGAAAATTCGAATCTTTATATTACAAAATTTCGTTTTGATGATGATAGGACCTACCTGTTACCCAAAAACTTCCATTTATCCCAGATTTTCTGGCGGTCGTCGGTAACTTTTAGGCAACATTTATTTTTTTAAATATTTTTGACATGTAATAATTTACTGGAAACCAATAAATTATTTAATGTTATATGTTTAATGTTCAGAATATTATGAGTAAAAAGATATTAATAATCGGAGGTGGCATTGCCGGACTGTCAGCCGGAATTTATGCGAAAGTTAACGGATTCGATGCTGAAATAATTGAAATGCACTCGGCCACAGGAGGTCAGTGTACTGCCTGGGACCGTAAAGGGTTCCGTTTTGATTATTGCCTTCACTGGCTGGTGGGAACCAGGAAAGGTCCCTTCAATGAAATCTGGAAAGAGACAAATGTGCTGAATGATAATGTGCAAATTGTGGATCATGAAATTCATACTAAAGCTTTATCGGATGATGGCAGGGAATTTATAATTTATACCAGCCTTGACAGATGGGAAGCTTACTTATGCACAATGGCGCCGGAAGATACCCGAAGTATTAAAAAAATGTGCAGCGATATGAGAAAATCTGCCTCTCTGCAACCATATTCAAATCCACCGGGAATCAGAAGGTTTAATCAGACTCTGAAATCATTATCAGGAATGATGCCAGTAATGGTACTGTTCATGAAATATGGAAAGAAAACCTGTAAGGAATACTTTAAAAAACTGAATTTTAAGAACCCTGCTCTCTCCTATTTTCTTGATGCCATGTATGGATCAAGGGATTTTTCAGCAATTGCTTTTATTATGATGTTTGCATGGTTCAACCAGAAAAATGCCGGATACCTTATTGGTGGTTCTTTCCCAATGGCACAGAGAATGACAACAAAATTCCTTGAGCTGGGAGGTAAATTATCAACCAGTAAGATGGTAAGAAGCATAATCGTTGATAATGACATCGCCAAAGGAGTAGTGTTGAATGATGGAAAAGAGATACGGGCTGACTATGTCATAAGTGCGGCAGATGGTCATTCGACAATTTTTGAAATGCTTCGTGGAAAATATGTAGACAGGAAAATATCGAATGCCTATGAAAACTGGGAGTTATTTACACCAATAGTACAGGTTTCCTTTGGAATTAATAGCGAGATCTGCTCCGATGCCCAGGTCGAATCATGGATAGTTAAGGATCTGCAAATAGGAAGTACAAGGCTGGAACATGGTTATAATATAATGAATTACCACTTCGACCCGACCATGGCACCCAAAGGGAAAACTGTGCTTGTAATAAGGTACGAATCTCCCTGGAACTTGTGGAAAGATCTTGAGGGAGCAGCTTACAAAACCGAGAAAAAGCAAATTGGGAAGGATTGTACTGCCCTCCTTGAAAACCGATTCCCCGATATAAGTTCAAAAATCGAAGTCATTGATGTGGCCACTCCAATAACGAATGTCAGGTATACAGGTGTATGGAAAGGGTCGTATGAGGGATTCATGCCTTCAGCCGGAAACCTTATGGATAATCTCAACCCCTGGTTACCCGGCCTTAAGAAATTTTACATGGCCGGTCAGTGGCTTTTTCCCGGCGGTGGACTTCCGCCTGCAGGTCAGTCAGGAAAATGGGCTATACAGTATATATGTAAAGAGGAGAAAATTGAATTTAAAAACTCATGATCAATTAATAATATAAATACTTATTAATTATTAAATTGTAACCCGAAAATTATTTGTTTCTCTAATATTTTTCAGGTTATATGGTGACAGGTCCTTCCTTATATAGTGTTGAATTTGCTGTAAGGGATTATGAATGCGATCTTCAGGGAGTTGTCAATAATGCAAACTATCTGCATTATCTTGAACATGCAAGACATGAGTTCCTGATATCCAAAGGCATTGGCTTTGCAGAACTTCACAACGAGGGAATTGATCTTATTGTTACACGGATTGAAATTGACTACAAATTCCCACTTAGAAGCCGTGATAAATTCTATATTACAGTAGATATTGAGAGGGGGGGAAATGTAAGGCTTGTTTTTAAACAGGCAATATTCAGGTTACATGATAAAAAGCTGATTGCCACAGCCAGGGTTACCGGGGTGGCTACCAGAAAAGGACGTCCTGTTTCTCCGGGAAATCTAGTTAAACAGCTGGGATTACATTAATTATATTGATAACTTTACCAAAGATTTTATCATTATGGGGAAAAATAAACTCACACGCCGACAATTTGTTACTACATTATCGGCAGGAGCCGGGAGCCTTCTCCTTGGGAAGGCTGCATTTTCAGTTCCTTCGTATCCGTTTGCCCGTACTGCAGATCCTTTTCAGATTGTCAGTCTTGGCAGGTCCGGAATAAAAGCACCTCTTCTGGGAATGGGGACAGGTTTCAGCGGTTCTAACCGTTCTTCAAATATAACCAGGGCAGGAGTCGCCGAATCGCTTATCCGCCAGGCTTATGAAAAAGGAATAAGATTCTTCGATTGTGCCGACAGCTATGGTACTCACCCTTTTGTTGCCGCTGCCCTAAAGGGTATACCCAGGGAAAATTATATTTTAAGTTCCAAGATCTGGGTCAGCCCCGGAGGCCTTCCGGAAACTGAGCGGCCTGATGCCGATATAGTAGTTAACCGTTTCAGGAAGGAATTAAACACCGATTATCTCGATATGGTGCAGATCCACTGCATGACAGATCCAAGATGGACCGACAAGCAGAAGAAACAGATGGATATCCTTGAGACCCTCAAGGCAAAAAAAATTATCCGTGCCCATGGTGTTTCTGTCCATTCCCTTGAAGCTATGGAAGCAGCAGCCGACAGTCCCTGGGTTGACATCATTCACGTTCGTGTAAATCCCTATGGAGAAACTATGGATAACAACGATCCCGCAATCGTAATTCCTGTTATTGAAAAGCTTCACAAAGCCGGAAAAGGCGTAATAGGCATGAAGCTTATCGGAAACGGCAAATTCAGAAACCAGCCTGATAAAATTGAAGCTTCTCTGAAGTACGTTTTAGGACTGGGAACCGTCGATATGATAATTGTCGGATTTGAGCTTCCTCAACAGATTGATAATTACATAGAAAGAGTCAGGAATGTTCGGTTATAAGCCCTCTGTCCTGATAATATTACATAACCTGTTGTATTGTAATTAAATATGAAAATATATAAAATCCTGCCAGCTATTTCTGTTCTGATCACAGGCTTTACCTTTATTCAGAATGATCAGATTAATAATATCATTCAACCGGGGACCAAACTTGAAAAACTCGCAGATGGTTTTTCATTCACGGAGGGTCCTTCGGCGGATTCAAAAGGAAATGTGTTTTTCACAGACCAGCCAAATAACCGGATAATGGAATGGAGCATAGGCAATAAGCTTACAACATTTATGCAACCATGCGGTCGATCAAACGGAATGCAATTCGATAATAAAGGTAATCTATGGGCCTGCGCAGATGAAAAAAACGAACTCTGGTGTATCGCCCCGGATAAATCGGTTACAATTATTCCCTCAAAATACTTAACAAAAGTACTTAACGGACCTAATGACCTTTGGATTAATCCAAACGGGGGTATATATTTCACAGATCCGTACTATTTTCGTTCATGGTGGGATCACAAATCACAACCTCAGGATATACAGGGCGTGTATTATCTCAACCCGGATCTGAAATCCATGATAAGGGTGGCAGATGACCTTGTCCAGCCAAACGGAATCGTTGGTACTCCCGATGGAAAAACTCTTTTTATCGCTGATATTGCCGCAAACAAAACCTGGTCATATACCATAAACAGCAATGGCACATTGAGCAATAAAAAGCTCTTTTGTGAAATGGGCTCAGATGGCATGACCATTGATGTCGACGGAAATATTTACCTTACAGGAACAGGTGTAACAATCTTTGACAAAAATGGTAGAAGAATAGGGAATATTTCTGTTCCCGAAAGCTGGACAGCAAATGTATGCTTTGGCGGGACAGATATGAAAAGCCTGTATATCACGGCCAGTAAAAGCCTGTACAGGATAAGGGTTAAGATAAAAGGAACTGCAGGATAATTAAGATAAAGCAGTCTCTGAAAGTATTTTCAGCCATTTTGTTAATTTTAACATAAATCCTGGGTCATTTTTTATAAAGCATGCAATATATTTTATATCATTGCATACGATTTACCTTATAAACCTTAAATCTAACCATTAAAATTCTTTGGAATTTTAAAACTTTAACATCTATGGAAGGAACACGCAGAGCAGACATTAGGCCGGGAATTGCTGTTATGGTTGAACTGTCTGAAAATAAACGTACCGGTCGGCTTACCCCGGGAAGGGTTAAAGAAATCCTGACATCATCACCAAATCATCCTCACGGGATAAAAGTAATGCTTGAAGATGGCAATGTAGGCAGGATAAAGCAGATTATCTGATTCCCTTATTTTACAATCAATCAAAATTTTATGTAAATTTGGTATGGGCAAGACTTAATTGTTTTCATTTTGATTTATATACCCTCACTCAAAACACCATATGATGAAATACGAGGATTTTATTGTCCCCTCTCTTGGTAAGGGAAGTGTTGATTCTCCTCTAAAATTTAATCGCAGAGTTGAAAGTCCGATTTTCAAATTTGTTGATGACGCTGAAAGGATTTTATATGATGTCTCTCTGGTTAATTTCCTAAAAAGCAGGGAGACCGGCAAAATTCCCATATCTTTTGAAAAAGCCGGACCGAGGGAATATATCTATTTTGAACCAGCCAAGACAAAAGTTGCGATTGTTACATGCGGGGGATTATGTCCCGGGTTAAATAACGTAATCCGAAGCCTGGTAAATGAACTTAGTTACAGGTATGGGATAAGCCGTGTCTTTGGTATTCAGTACGGCTTTGAGGGCATGATTGCAAAATATAATCATCCGGTTATTGAGCTTACCGCAAAGATGGTCGACAGCATTCACCTTACAGGCGGAACAATACTCGGATCGTCCAGGGGATGCCAGGATGTTGAAAAAATGGTAGATACTCTTGAGATTATGAATATCAATGTTCTTTTCTGTATCGGAGGAGACGGCACATTGCGCGGGGCACATGCCATACATAAGGAAATCGAAAAACGAAAACTTAAAATAAGTGTTGCCGGCATTCCAAAGACAATTGATAATGACATCGACCTTATCCAAAAATCCTTTGGATTTGAAACGGCCTTTTCGATGGCAAATGATATTATCAGATATGCTCATAATGAAGCGATTGGTGCCTTTAACGGTATTGCACTGGTTAAACTTATGGGAAGAGATTCCGGTTTTATTGCAGCCAGTGCAGCTTTGTCTATTCAGGAAGTGAATTTTGTTCTTATACCTGAAATATCTTTTGACCTTTATGGTCCGCGCGGATTTCTGAAAGTCCTAAGGAAAAGACTGGAAGCAAGGCATCATGCGGTAATAGTTGTAGCAGAAGGGGCTGGTCAGGATTTTTTTGAATCGGTCAATGAAGATAAAGATGCTTCAGGAAATATAAAACATAAAGACATAGGTGTTTATCTGAAAGATAAAATTTCCGAAGAGTTCAGAAACAAAGATTTTCCTCATTCTATCAAATATATTGATCCGAGTTATATAATCAGAAGCGCTCCTGCCAATGCAAACGATAGTAAATTCTGTAACCTTCTCGCACAGAATGCTGTTCATGCAGCACTTTCAGGTAAAACAGATTTTGTTATCGGATTCTGGAATTACCAGTTCACCCTTATGCCAATTCCGATGGTCGTTGCTAAACGTAAGAAAATTGATATTAAAGGAGAATTGTGGTGGAATGTTCTTGAAGCAACCGGCCAGCCTGTAAGCATGAAGAATCCCTGATATGATAAAAAATATTGTTTTTGACCTTGGAAATGTTCTGATCAGCTTCAGGCCTTCAGAATATTTTGATAAGAAGGGGTACCCTGGAAATATCAAATCCAAAATCCTTAGTGATATTTTCGCCAGCAAAGAATGGCGAATGCTAGACAACGGAGAAATTAATACTTCGGATGCGATTGAATCCATTTCATTAACATCATCTCTTAATAAGGAAGAAATAGCCCATATTTTTAATTTACGTACCGATTTGATATTCCCTATCGACGAGAACGTAATATTGCTTCCTGAATTAAAAAAACAGGGATTCTGTCTATATTTCTTATCCAACTTCCCCTTTGATATTTTCGAGGAGGTAAAAACAGATTATTATTTTTTCAAATATTTCGATGGAGGTTTGATATCGGCCGAAGCCAGATCATCAAAACCCGACAGACGGATTTATGAAATTTTATTGGAAAAATATAATATTATTCCGCAAGAGACTCTTTATATCGACGATCTCGAAATAAATGTAAAAACTGCTGAGTCTTTAGGGATGAAAGGGCTAGTTACTTTTGGAACAATTGGTATATCTGAGGAACTTAAAAAAGTACTTAACCTTTCCCATAATTCATAATTTTTCCTGAAGCGGATATAACTCCATCGCCCTTCGGGCACTCCCCCTGCCTTGCTCCGCCGTAACGGCTACGCGAAGGCGAGGGAGGGGGAGAAAAGAGAATTTCTGGGAGATGTCGCGAAGCACCTGAGGATTGTTAATATTGTCGATTGGGAGGATAAAATTTCCGGCCTCCTGCCCATTAAGCCAAAAATATTCAATTCTCGCTGACTTAATATTGAAGATAACACCTTCTATTTAGCACAATATCATATAATTAGTATGTTCATATCAGTAGTATGTTCCACGTGGAAACCAGAACTAACTTTTGAAATATTCCGTTAAAAGTACGGTTTTGGAATGGCCGATGACATTTTCGAGCTCTTCTCTTTCGGCATTTTTGATTTTATCGACTGACCCGAAATGTCTGAGTAAAATCTCTTTTGTTTTTTGTCCGATCCCTTTTATCTGGTCAAGATCTGACCTGAGCATATCTGATGACCTTTTATCACGATGAAAGTTTATTCCAAACCTGTGGGCTTCGTTTCTTAATTGCTGAATTATTTTAAGGCTGATGGAATTTTTATCGAGATAAATAGGAACGCTGTCTCCCGGGAAATAGATCTCCTCAAGTTTTTTTGCTATCCCGATAACGGTAATCTTTTGTCGCAACTCCAGCTTATCAATGCTTTTCATTGCTGAAGAGAGTTGCCCCTTGCCTCCGTCGATGATCACAAGCTGGGGTAGATCTTGTTTTTCGTCGATCATTCGTTTATATCTCCTGTAAACAATCTCTTCCATAGATGAAAAATCATCAGGGCCCGTAACAGTCTTAACGTTAAAATGGCGGTAATCACTCTTGCTTGGTTTTGCATTCCTGAAAACAACACAAGCGGCTACAGGGTTGGTTCCCATAATATTTGAGTTGTCGAAGCATTCAATATGTACAGGCAGATCGGGCATATGGAGATCGTTTTTAAGCTTTTCCAGATTTTTTCCTGTACGAACCTGTGGTGAATGCTCCAGTCTCTTTTTTTTCTGTTCCAGTTTAAAATATACTGCATTCCGGCTGGCAAGCTCAAGAAGCTTCAACTTTTCGCCCGCCCTGGGAACAGTATATTTTATTTTATTTATAAGAAGATCGGGCTTAAAAGGGACAATAATTTCCGGCGAATCACTTGAAAGTCTTTGTCTTATTTCCGTTATGGCAAAGCCAAGAATAGCTTCTTTTTCTTCATCTGCCCTGATTTTCAATTCCACTGTAAACGCCTGTATTACAGCTCCTTCCACTATTTTCAGGTAGTTAACATACGCATTATCAGACTCCTGCGTAATAGCAAAGACATCGACATTTCTGATTGTATTGCTTACTATGGTTGACCGGCTTCTGAATCGCGACAGTATCTCTATCTTTTCTTTGATAACCTGGGCTTCCTCAAATCTGAATTCATCAGAGTAATGGTGCATAAGGGTTTTCAGGTGTTCCATAACAGTCGAGATGTTACCCTTCAGGATATCTTTTATCTGAATTATACTTTCCTGATAATCGTCGTTGGTTTGCAGCCCGACGCATGGACCTTTGCAATTACCCAGATGGTACTCGAGGCATACTTTGAATTTTCCAGCTGAAATATTGGATTCTGTCAGATTAAGGGAGCAGGTCCTGAGTTTATATAACTGTCTTATAAGCTCTATAAGCGTTTTAACCATCAGGGCCGAAGTATAGGGCCCAAAATAAAACGATCCGTCCCTGATAGGATGCCTGGTACTGAACACTCTCGGAAATGGTTCATTCTTTATGCATATCCATGGAAATGTCTTGTCATCTTTCAACAGGATATTATACCTTGGCTGATGTCTCTTGATCAGGTTATTTTCAAGTAATAGAGCATCTGATTCATTATCCACCACGATATGTCGTATATCGTGGGTTTTCCGTAGCAAAACAGTAGTTTTCCCTGACTGGTTTTTCGAAAAATATGAAGCCACCCTTTTTTTCAGGTTCTTTGCCTTTCCAATATAAATTACGGTTCCTGAAATATCCAGGAACTGGTATATTCCCGGTTTATCGGGAAGAAGTGAAAGGATAGATTTAAATTTTGCTTCCGTGCCCATATCATAAAAATAATTGCATGACAAAGATAAGAAATGTCCGGGCAGGTGAACCGCGGAATTCTTGTGGATGTAGGGCCATGGCATTGTAGGACCATGCCATGGTATGGCCCTACGCCACGAACAATCCTATTGGTTGAAATTTATTGACATCAAACAATCCTTTATCTCCTATTTTAAGATCGGGGATTACAAGGAGCGCCATGAAAGACAATGTCATAAATGGAGCTTTCATCTGGCATCCGAAAGATTTCACATTGTCGCTTAATCGCTTGTAATCCTTTGCAACTTCATCACAAAGCCTGGTTGTCATTATACCTGCAATATTAAGCTGGAGCGAATCAATTTTTGTACCATTGCAGACGGATAAGCCTCCCTTGAGTTTAATTACTTCATTAACAGAATTCACAATATCCCTATCATTCGTTCCCACAGCTATTATATTATGACTATCATGAGCTATTGAGCTGGCAAATGCACCTTTTTTTATACCGAAACCTTTAATAAAGCCCATAGCCGGAGCCATATCATTATACCTGTCCTTAACTATTATTTTTAAAATATCATTCTTTGTATCAGTGGTGACATATTTCCCTTTTCCTGTGTGATGCAGGATTTCCCTGGTAAGCAGTTCCCCGTCATAAGCTTCAATTATCCTGATCTTTCCGGGCTTGTTAATGACTCTGATATCTTCTTCTTCTAAAGGCTGGCAGTTAAAATTATTTATTCCCACACCCGGTTTATAAGAAAAAAGTACCCTGCCCGATCCGAACACTTTTATCCCATCTATCCATGTTTCGATCACGTTCATTTCAGTCAGGCTGTCGACCAGGATAAAATCTGCAGCGTCTCCCTCGCGAAGAAGTCCTGCATCAAGATGATAGTGTTTTACAGGATTGATTGTGGCGCTTCTGATTACATCAAACTTTTCATATCCTTCCGAAATAAGTTTTGCTATAATTTTATTAATATGACGAACCTTTAGCATATCCGGGTGAAGGTCGTCGCTGCAAAGCATAACTGCTTCCGGATCAGTCCTGTATAAATCCTTAAGCGCATCAAGATTCCTAGCTGCACTTCCCTCCCTTATCAGTATTTTCATTCCAAGGCTTATCTTTTCTTTTGCCTCTTCCAGGGTGCTGCACTCATGGTCGGTTGAAATACCCGCTTCAACATATTTCCTGAGAAGATCTCCTCTTAACCCCGGTGCATGTCCATCGATCGGCTTTCCCAATTTTTTTGCAATTTCCAGTTTTTTAGCTACCTCTTCATCCCCATTAATTACTCCCGGGAAATTCATCATTTCAGATAAATATTTTATTTCTTTCTGATTGAGCAATTTTTCAATATCTGAATGATCCAATGCTGCTCCGCTACTTTCAAATCTTGTTGCAGGCACACATGAAGGTGCCCCGAAATTAAAGCGCAATGGTACATTTTCTGCATCTTTGATCATATATCTCACACCAGAAATTCCCAGCACATTCGCAATTTCGTGAGGATCGGACACAACACCTGTGGTTCCATGTTTCACTGCCGCAATGGCAAAAGCTCCGGGCGTTATCATCGAACTTTCAATATGAATATGCGAATCTATCAGTCCCGGACAAATATAAACCTCAGGAGAAACACTTGTTCTCTTTATGCTTTCAATTCTTCCTGCGTTTATTGTAATTACGGCCGGATAGATTGTCCGGTTATGAATATCGACCAGTTGCCCTGAAATTTTCATAAAACATTTTTTTTATTTTATAAAATTGTTCCACGTGGAACAATTCATCTTCCAAGGTACATTAATAAGATACTCACATCAGATGGAGAAACACCGCTAATTCTTCCTGCCTGACCAATATTTGAAGGTTTGATCCTGTTTAATTTCTGTCTTCCTTCCGTGGAAATTGAAACCAGTTCGCTGTAATTAATATCTCCCGGTATTTTTAAGCTTTCCAGTCTTTTTATTTTATCTGCTACAATTTTTTCTCTTGCAATATATCCTTCATACTTAATTTTTATTTCAGTTGCCCCGGCAATCTCCTTTAATCTTTTTGAATTAAAAGCTCTAAGTTTCCTTCCGTCGTCCAGAAGCTTCAATAAATTTTCCGTTTTAACCTGAGGTCGCGTTGCAATTGTTATTGCTTTTACCTTCTGTAAAATTATACTCGTTTCAATACTTTTCAGAAAATCATTAACCTCTTTCGGTCCTACGCTTTTTTTAGAAAGGAAATCAATTATTTCTTCTATCATCTCTTCCTTTTCCTCGAGTCTTTTTACTCTTTCTTCTTCAACAGTTCCAATTTCTCTTCCCTTACGTGTTAATCTTTCATCAGCATTATCCTGGCGCAGTAAAATCCTGTATTCAGCTCTTGAAGTAAACATTCTGTAAGGTTCATCAACTCCTTTTGTAACAAGATCATCTATAAGCACTCCTATATATGATTCTTCCCTTCCAAGTACAAAAGGTTCCATTCTTCTCGTTTTCAGTACTGCATTTATTCCAGCCATCAATCCCTGTGCCGCAGCTTCCTCATAACCGGTAGTTCCATTTATCTGTCCGGCAAAAAACAGATTACTTATATATTTTGTTTCGAGACTGTTTTTTAATTGTGTCGGCTGAAAGAAATCATACTCAATAGCATAACCCGGTCTGAATATCTCAACATTTTCCAGTCCTTTAACTTTCCTTAGTCCTTTTAGCTGAACCTCCAGAGGAAGGCTGCTTGCAAAACCGTTTATATAATATTCAACAGTATCAATACCCTCGGGTTCGATAAAAAGCTGATGTGACTTTTTCTCTTTAAAAGTTACAATTTTATCTTCAATACTTGGGCAATATCTGGGGCCCCTTCCTTTAATACGTCCTGTAAATAACGGGCTGAATTCGAGTCCCTTTTTCAGTTCTTCGTGAACCTCTTCGTTTGTATGCGTAATAAAACAACTTTTCTGCTCCCTTATTTTCTCTATTCCTTCCAGAAAAGAAAATCCCAGTTCTTCTTCATCTCCTCTCTGCTCTGTCATTTCAGAAAAATCAACCGATCTGCCATCTATTCTGGCGCTTGTGCCGGTCTTCATTCTTTCAACGGTAAATCCCAGTCCTTCAAGCTGCTCACTTAATCCTGTTGAAGCCTGGTCGCCTGATCTTCCTCCTTTGATATTCCTGAATCCTATGTGCATTAATCCATTAAGGAATGTACCATTAGTAAGAATTACAGCCTTGGCTTTGAATCTTGTTCCGAAAGAAGTTTCAACCCCTACTACTTTTTTATCTTCCAGCAAAAGAGTTTGAGCCTGTTCCTGCCAGATAAATAAATTATCGGTTCCTTCCAGTACTTTCCTCCATTCCTTTGTGAATTTCTGCCTGTCGCATTGAGCTCTTGGACTCCACATAGCAGGACCTTTAGATTTATTAAGCATTCTGAATTGTATCATGCTGCGGTCTGTTACAATGCCGCTCATACCTCCCAATGCATCTATTTCTCTTACTATTTGTCCTTTTGCTATCCCCCCCATTGCCGGGTTACATGACATTTGAGCCAGTTTAGTCATGTCCATGGTAATAAGCAGCGTTTTCGCACCCATTTTAGCAGCTGCATGTGCTGCTTCACATCCCGCATGACCTCCCCCTACAACTATTATCTCATATATAAATTCCATCACCTATTCACCCTTTATTTTCAGCCACATATTTTCCATCTCTCTCATAACCCTTCTTTTCTTCTCCGTTTTATCATCATATCCCACCAAATGTAAAACCCCATGAATTATAACTCTGACAATTTCTTCATTTAAACTAACATTATAGTTTAAGGCGTTTGACTTTACTGTGTCAATACTTATATATATTTCTCCGTTTATAACATTTCCCTCATTATAATTAAAAGATATAACATCCGTATTATAATCATGTTCGAGAAACTCTATATTAATCTTTCTAACATTTTTATCATTTGTAATAATAAAATTCAGGTCACCTGAAATTTTTCCCTCTTTCGCGATGACCTTTTTTATTAAACCTTTTATACTTTTCCAGCCTCTTAGTCTGAATTCTGTTTCATCATAGAATACTTTTATACTCAAGGTACCAAATTGTTAAAAATAATTGTAACCCTGTTCCCCTTCTTGTTGAACCTTATTTTATCGGCCAGGTGCGACATTAAAAAAATCCCTCTTCCATTTAGTGCTTCCCTGTTTTCCGGTATTGTCGGGTCCTTAATTTCATCAGGACTGAAACCCATTCCTTCATCAGTAACCTTAATCTCCAGGTTATTGCTC
The DNA here is from genome assembly GCA_963815075.1 of uncultured Bacteroidales bacterium. Taxonomy (GTDB): domain Bacteria; phylum Bacteroidota; class Bacteroidia; order Bacteroidales; family VadinHA17; genus LD21. The sequence goes on along the minus strand of CAWFFK010000011.1, from coordinate 39,335 downwards.
AGGTAAGCAATTTCAATGTCTACTATTTTCTCCGGATCTGATTTATTTCCGTGAATAATAGCATTATTAACAGCTTCCATCGTTGATACTAAAATCTTACCATAATTATCCTGAGTTATTCCGATTTCGTTTGTAGTTTCCTCGATGACATTTTCTACAATTCTCAGGTTTCCTATGTCTGACTCTATTTTTATTTTCTTATACATATAATTTTAAATGCACCTCTTTATACTTAAATATGCAATATTTGTTACATAATTACAATTAATTTTTTGCTATCCATAACTCCGGATCCTGGTATTTTGTCGCAAATATCATAAATTTTAAAATACTGTTATTATTACCGCCCGGAGCAGAATAAACCTCTCCAATTATCTGTTTAGTATCCACCTTATCTCCTTTTTTGACTGTCACGTTTACGAGGTTCGCATATACTGATAAATATTTACCATGCCGTATTATAACTGTCATGTTTGCACCGGATATTGGAAACACTTCTGCCACTTCTCCCTGGAAAATACTTCGTGCAAAGACTTTTCCGGAACTTGTTATCTCTATACCTATATTATCTTCAGTAAGGTACTTTAACACCGGATGCTTCTGTACACCGAAATGACTCGTTATAATTCCTTTTTCCACAGGCCAGGGTAACCTTCCCATATTCTCTGCAAAATTATCCCCTATCAGTTTTTGTTCCGGTGTGTTTTCTGATTTAACAGTCTTTTTTCTTTCAGCTTCTATTAGTCGTGCTATTTCACTCTCTATTCTTCTTGCAATTCTTTTCTTTTCTTCAAGTTCTTTCTTAAGCTGCTTTTCTCTGTTGCCCAAAGTCTGAACCATATAATTCATTCTTTTCTTCTCATTCTGTAAAAGGGATTTTTGTTGTTCCTCCCTTTCCTTAAGATCTGAAACTTTCTTTAAATCCGCTTCCAGTCTTTCTTTTGTATCTTCTATCTGCCCCTTTAATTCCATAATAATTTCCGCTTCTCTCCTTCTGAATTTTGTTATCTGCTGAAGATATTTAAGCCTCTTATACCCCTGATTAAAGTCTTTTGAGGAAAGGATATAAACGATTTCCGGATTTCCCTTTTCCAACCTGTATGAATTTAATACGGCTTTTCTATAATCATTTTTAAGCTGAACCAAATCACTTTCCATCATATCAATCGCTAATGTATTCAGGTCAATTCTTTCCGAAAAAAGATTTATTTCTTCCCTCATACTGCTTATAACATTTTCCCTTAAATTAAGCTTTTTCCCTATAATCTTAATAGCACCTATGCTTTCATTCTTCTCTTTTGCAGTGGCTTTTAAAAGATTATCAACATAGGAAATATCATCAAGCGTTTTGTTTCTTTTTCCCTCCAGTTCTGCTCTTGTCTGACCATTTAAACATTCCACAAAACCAAAAAATATTATAGTAAAAAGTCCTATATACTTCCTCATCAATAAACTATTTTTATGCCATTCTCCAATAATTGTATACTTATTACTGAGAATAAAGCCACTAATTTGAATTTAAATTTTTTTATTTAAGCTCTAAAATCTCATATTTATTTCCCGGAATAAATTGAATCTCTCCCTTCCATGGGTACATAACCTTATCAATTTTAATATTTATCTCAGAATTTATTTTATAATATTTTATCGAAATCTTCGAAGGTATTATAATATCACCAATCCCAACAAATTTTGAGAAATTCAATTCTATCTCTTTCTCATTTATGCTACTATACAAACTTGTTGTAATAACTTTACCCTTTTTACAATCAATTATATAATTTGTTCTAGTTCCATTAATTGACGTTTGTAAATTTATTGTTCCTCCGGAACATTTAAGAGTTTCATCCCAACCTGAAGTTTTCCCGATGTAATCTCCTATTATTAAAGGTAATGACATTGCTGTAACATCGTACTTTCCTCTAATATAGTTTGCACTTCCATAATATAGATTTCTGTTTATCCTGTCATTTATAAGCACCGTATCATTCGTAATCAATATTCTTGCAACCTCTATCCCTGTCCTGCTTCTGAAACTAAGTAAAGATCTTCCACTATTTTCAAATTTCCATGAAGCAATGAATTTTTCCTTTTCATTATTTGTAATAACTTCAATTTCAGCCTTTTGAATATAATAACTACTATCCGAAAGATTACCTCTCGTTAATAATTCAACTATCCTGTTATTAGTCAGGTCATTAGATATTCTTTCTATTCCTGATTTTTTAATTTTTAAAACAGTACATCCTGATAATAAAAGATAAATTGCCGTTATTATAATTACTTTTTGCAATTTTCAATCTCCTTAATCAGGTTAACTTTAGTACTGTCGAGTTTAAGAGCAAGTTTCCAATTTTCAATTGCCTTATCGCATTTCTTTTCCTTTTTCAGAATATATCCGTAATGCGCATAATATTCCGCGTCAGGTTTATCACCGCTACCAATAATTTTCTCCATTACTTTAGCTGCCTCCTTAACCTTCCCCCGTTTATAAAGGACCCATCCATAAGTATCCAGGAAGGTATTATTATTCCCTTCAACTTCAATCACCTTCCTGGCCATTTGTTCAGCTTCTTTAAGTTTTTGATCCTGTTCTGCAAGATAATAAGCATAATTATTCAGCACTGTCAGGTCATTGCTATTATATTTAAGAGCTTCTTCAAATAAATTAAAAGCCTGTTTGTAATCTTTCATTCTATAATAAACATCTGCCTTCATAGTAACAACCTGTAGTATAGAATCCTTATTATCTCCTGCAAGAATTTCTGCCTTTTTTAACTCATCCAGTGCAATATTATATTTTCCATTCTCAAGTGCTCCATTCGCATAAAGCAACTTAGCAAGAAATGATCTGTTAAATCGTGTTGCACATTCTTCTCCCTTGCTCATTAAATTCTTATAATCAGATTCCTGCAGATAAACAAGAAGCAATTTTTCCCAGGCATAATAATTATCAGGCATTTCCGAGACGATCTCCTCCAGTCTGTCAGCTGCCTCATCCAGCCTGTTTTGCTTAATAAGAAAATCAGGCCTGAGCAAAGGGATAATATTATCCTTTTTATAATTTGCTTCCAAAACCATAATTGCCATCATCAGCTTATCCCTGTTTTCCTTAAACATATCAGGTATATCAATCAGGCGCGCAATCAGCGATATTTTATCTTCCCTTTTTACCTTATTATTCAACATAACAGAATTCAAAATCCGAAATAACTCGTTATAGTTTTTTGTGGTAATAAGAAAGTTGCACAATAAAAGCTGCGTTTGTGGATCACCAGGATTTTTTTCCATTAACCCGTCATACACGGCAAGGGCCTGATCATTATCTCCTTTAGCAGAGTACACTTCAGCAAGCAGTCCATTATATACAATATTATCAGGATCAATCTTTACCAGTAATTTAGCTTTTTCCAATGCTTCATCATTCTTTCCTTCAGCCATAAGACTTTTAATTGAAGATAAAGTTGATTCTTCATTAACTCCATATTTCTTATCGAAAGAATCAAATATTGCGTTTGCTTCATCATATTTGCCGTCCTCAGAATATAAATTGCCCAAAGTAAGCTGAAGGCTTTCTCTTTCCGGAAAAAACTTTACCGCTTTTTCGTAATAAATAATTGCACTGTCAAGTTTCCTTTCCTGGTAATATATTCCCCCAAGCATAGTCAGATACCATACATTTTTCTCGTCAATATCAATTGCTTTTTTTATAAAATATTTACCGTCTTTATCATCACCGCTTAGGACAACAATTTGGGCCATCTCGTAATAAGACGCATCACTTTTCGGATCGATCTTAATACACTGTTCAAAATATTTCAGAGCATCACCTATATTTCCCAGTAATTTTTGTTTTATAGCCTCTACATAGAAGTAATTATATGATGCTTCATCGAAGTGTACAGAGCTTTTTACAACTGAAGCAGACGGTGCAATTTTTTTTCCACATGATGCCACAATAAGTAAAAGTAATGTGGTTGTTGTCAGGTACTTTATAATTTTCATTTTTACTCCTTTCCTGTATGGCCAAAACCGTTTGTTCTCTGTGCTTCGTATCCAACATGTATTTCCCTGAACAGTCCTGTTTTTATTAATGCTCTTTCCAGAGGCCTGAGTATAACATCCCTGTCAATGTTTTCTCTAATATCCATACCTGCCGATGTTTCGGTTGAATAAGCCGGCAGGAAGTGTCTTGATCTGTTTACTATCCATGTTTTCATTCTTGCGATCAATATTTTTTTTCTCAGCAAAGATACCTTTAAAGACCTATTTCTTTAGCTTCTTCACCTCTTTTAAATAAAATAATTCAAATTGAAAAGTAATATTTTCGTGTATCGGCCAAAGTTAAATATCTTTGCATTCATTTTCGCACCACATTATTAATCAAAATATATTATTCATGAACATAACAATTAAAAGACTTTTCATCCTTCCAATTCTATTGCTGGTCGTATCGTGCAAATCCCCAAGCAGTAATGAGAATACACAAATTCTTATTAAGACAACTATGGGTGATATAAAATTAAAATTATATGACAACACTCCCATTCATCGTGATAATTTTATAAAACTTATTAATAGTGGATTCTATGATGGCATTGCTTTTCACAGGGTAATCAAAAATTTCATGATCCAGACTGGTGATCCTGCCACCAAGCCGGCTTCCGGTACAATCCTTCCGGATTCTCTTAATACTTACACAATCCCTGCTGAATTCATTCCTCAGAATTTTCACAAGAAAGGTGCTCTGGCAGCTGCACGCGAAGGAAATGATATTAATCCGCTGATGAGGTCGTCCGGCACACAGTTTTATATAGTACAGGGAGTCAGGTATACAGATGATGAACTTGATCTTGCAGAAAAACGCATTAACTCCAATATCAAACAGGCTCTCTTTACTCGTTTAATAAAAGAAACTGCAGATAGTGCCAAATTAAGTGGCAAAGACCTTTCTGATGCTGAAATACAGGATCTTGCATCAATAAAAATGTTCAATTACCTCACCAGTAATCCGGATTATAAGATCCCTGAAGATCACCGACAGGTATATAAAACTATTGGGGGTGTTCCCCGCCTGGACGGTACCTACACCGTATTCGGAGAGGTTGTTGAAGGACTTGATGTTGTCGACAGGATAGCTTCAGTCCAAACTGACAGTAATGACAAGCCCCTGGCCGATGTCAGGATCCTTAAAATAAAAATTATTAAAAACTGAATTAAGAGCGAAAAACTTATGATAGATAAAATTTCCGAATTATTGAGCGAGATCTCTGCACTTAAAATTTACTCCGCTGAAGAGCTCGAATCATTTCGCCTTAAATATCTAAGCAAAAAGGGTATTCTTTCCGATTTGTTCGAAGATTTCAAAAATGTACCTAATTCGGAGAAGAAAGATATTGGTCAGAAGCTAAATCTTCTAAAACAGAATGCTCTAGAAAAATACAATTTTTTAAAATCATCATTGGCTTCATCAGAAGATTTATCGGAGGCCTCTGATCTTACCAGGCCAGCATTTCCTTATTCATCCGGTTCTCGTCATCCGATTTCTATTGTCCGCAATGAGATGATAGATATTTTCACACGTATTGGATTTATTGTTTCTGAAGGTCCTGAAATTGAAGACGACGATCATGTTTTTACAAAATTGAACTTTGCTCCAGAACATCCTGCCCGAGATATGCAGGATACATTTTATATTTCACGCCTTGATCCGGAAGAATCTAATCCAGGTGACATATTGCTTCGAACTCATACATCATCTGTTCAGGTAAGAGTGATGCAAAATCAGAAGCCGCCAATTCGTACAATATCCCCGGGTCGTGTATTCAGAAATGAGGCTATTTCGGCCAGGGCTCACTGTATTTTTCACCAGGTTGAAGGTTTGTATATAGATGAGAATGTATCATTTGCAGATCTTAAGCAGACGCTTATATTTTTTGCCAGGGAGATGTTTGGCAAAGACACAGAAATAAGGTTGCGTCCCTCATATTTTCCGTTTACCGAACCATCTGCCGAAATGGATGTTAGCTGCAGGATATGTGCCGGAAAAGGTTGCAATGTGTGCAAATATACCGGCTGGCTCGAATTACTTGGATGTGGCATGGTGCATCCTAACGTCTTGGAAGCCTGCAATATTGACAGTAACAAATATACAGGTTTTGCTTTTGGAATGGGCATTGAAAGGGCTGCTATGTTAAAATACCAGGTCAATGATCTGAGGCTCTATTTTGAAAATGACCTCAGATTTCTTGATCAGTTCAAAACTGCGTTCTGATTTGTTAAACTAATTATTTTTGCTGATGTTACTCTTTGCAATTTAATACAGAACTTTATATGAAACAACAGGAAAATCATATACCTCTTTGTGAAAAATGCGCACTTGAATCAGGTTCTATTTTTAAGCATCTTACTCCGGAAGAAGTTGTTATTTTAAATTATGAAAAGGATTTCCGACAGTATAAGCGTGGCGATATACTTTACCAGGAAGGCAACAGGATAAATGGGTTTTATTGTATTAACAGCGGTATTATAAAGGTTTTTAAAACCGGTTTTGACGGGAAGGAACAGATTATAAGGTTTGCAAAAAGAGGTGAGATTATTGCCTATCGAAGTGTTTTAAGTAATGAACTTGCCTGTACGTCCGCGAAAGTTATTGAAGATTGCCAGGTTTGCTTTATTCCTTCAGAAATACTTATATCTCTTATTAAAAGCAATTCAGAATTTTCTCTTGACTTGCTTAAACTGGCCTGTCGTGAGCTGGGAGAAGCCAATTCATTTATTACGGATATTGCCCAGAAATCAGTTAGGGAACGTCTTGCTGAGATTCTGCTTCTGCTTGTTAATGATTTCGGTCTTGATAACGACTATTTTCTGAATATATCCCTTACACGTGAGGAGCTTGCCAATATAGTTGGTACCGCTACTGAATCGGTTATAAGGTTACTTTCTGAATTTAAAACTGATAAGCTTGTCGAGTTAAACGGCAGGAAGATAAAGATACTTAACAAGAGAGGCCTGGAAAAGATAAGCAACGTATTCAACTGAATCTAGAATAATTTTCCCGGTATATTATATCCAAATTGTCTTCCAAGGTGTTTATACGCATGTTCTGTTGCCTCACGGCCTCTTGGAGTTCTTTTAAGATATCCTTCCTTTATAAGGAACGGTTCATATACTTCTTCAATGGTTCCGCTCTCTTCACCAACAGCTGTCGAAATTGTATTTAATCCTACAGGACCACCACCGAATTTATCAATAATCGCAGCAAGTATTCTGTTGTCCATTTCATCAAGCCCATGCTGATCTATATTAAGAGCATTCAGCCCGTACTTTGTTATATCCAAATCTATTTCTCCCGATCCTTTGACCTGTGCAAAATCTCTTATTCTTCTGAGTAATGCATTTGCTATTCTTGGTGTTCCCCTGCTTCTTCTTGCAATCTCAATGGCAGCAATATCATCAATCTTTATATTAAGTATTCCTGATGATCTTTTCACAATGCCAGTAAGTATCTCATGATCATAATATTCGAGATGGAATTTAATACCAAACCGGGCTCTTAAAGGACTTGTAAGAAGCCCCGACCTGGTTGTTGCTCCTATCAGAGTAAAATTATTAAGTGTCAGTTGTACACTTCTTGCACTGGGCCCTTTGTCAATCATTATATCAATCTGGAAATCTTCCATTGCTGAGTATAGATATTCCTCAACAACCGGGCTTAACCTGTGAATCTCATCAATAAACAAAACATCACCTTCCTGAAGATTTGTCAAAAGGCCTGCAAGATCACCCGGCTTATCCAGGACCGGTCCGGAAGTTACTCTGAGGTTTACCTGCAGTTCATTTGCAATAATAGCAGCAAGTGTTGTTTTTCCCAGTCCCGGAGGGCCGTGTAACAAAACATGATCAAGCGATTCTCTTCTTTGTTTTGCAGCTGTTACAAAAACAACAAGATTCTCTATTACCTGTTTCTGTCCCTTGAAGTCTTTGAAGCTTAAAGGTCTTAGTTGCTTTTCAAATTCCTTATCGGTAACGGAAATAATATCTTTTCTGATATTCAGATCTTCTTCCATACAGGAAACTAATTATTTAATAAGCCTTGTGTCACTCGAAGGAAGCTTAATTCTTACCCCGTTAATACTTACTTCCACATCGTCTTTATAGGTAACCAGAAGGGTAGGAGTACCTTCCTCATCGTATTTTTTCCATGTCTTCTCTCTTATCCCCATCTGATAATATTGTTCTTCCTTTATTTTTCCGTTATCATAATAATAACTCTGCCTTCCGTTTGGGTTACCCTGTATATAATTTCCTCTGAATTTCAGTTTTCCGTTATTATAATATGATTTCCAGATCCCATCACGTAGTCCCAGGATATATTTGCCCTCTTCCGAAAAATCTCCATACTTATATTTCCACGCGCCATTCTTTTCACCATCCGAATATTGCCCCTGCGCAATTATCTCACCATCAGTAGCATATTCTGTATACAAACCATCACGTTGTCCCTGAAAATACTCCTCTTCACGACGAATTTCTCCGGTATTATAATACCATGTCCATAATCCGTCAGGCCGTCCGTTATTATAAGATCCTGTCTGTTCCGTCTTGCCCTCCCTGTTATAAAATTTCCACTGGCCCGTTCTCCTGTTATCATTATATTGTCCTTCAGCCTGCACTTTTCCATCGGGATAGAGATCTTTCCATTTCCCATTATGGTTGCCTCCCTCATCAACGATACCCTCTGAAAGTAATAATCCATTATCGTTGTAAATATATGCGTCAGTCACTTTTCCGTCTTTCCCGAATTTCCGGTGAATGCCGACTGGTATTTTATTGCGGTAAGGACCACTGTATATAAGTTTGCCCTCAGGGTCAAATTTGTTTACAATCTCAATATCAGGTTCATCCTCTACCCTTGATTTAACTATGGCTCCCTTATCGTACAGCATTGTGAGGACCAGTTTTCCCTTTTCATCATATTCTTTATAATAACCAGTAAGAAGATCATTCACATATGTTTTTTCACATTTAATTATTCCATTAGGCCAATATTCTTTCCAGTCACCCTGCTTTAAACCGTTTTTGTCAACCCTGTTGATCCTTTCCCTGCTTACCATAAAATCATTACTGTATTCAAGCAGTGTAATAATATTGCCATTCTCGTCATATTCCTTCGACAGACCTTCCTTTTTTCCACCATTATATGCAAATGTCTGTTGTACTTTACCATCGGGAAAGTAAATATATGCGGTACCTTCCTTCCTGTCACCTGCAAAAAGCTCTTTCGACCATATATAAACACCCGCTACAGGGTCTTTTTTGTATTTATAGTACCATCCGTTTTTTTTGCCGTACAAATAATTTATTTTCTCAGTGGTATCACCTGACTGATCGTAGAATATCCATATACTGTCAAGCATGAAATTAGTTCTCAGACCTTCTGATTTCTTTACTCCTGTTACATAATAGCTTTTCCAGAAACCTTCAGGTTTTCCATTTTTGATAACTCCTTCACTTGAAACAGCCCCGTTCGGATATTTAAATATATGATAACCGTCCTTTATAGTTTCTCCTTCCTGCGAATAGCCAATTTTGCAGATCAAAAAGACACTTAAAAAAATAACAATTCTTTTCATATTATAATTTAAAGACTTTGTTTTTCAGATATTTCCAACATTCTTACTATCGGCTTACGTGCTTTAAGAAGTATATCCTTTTCAATAAGAATTTCCGGTTTTTCATCCTTCAGACATTTATAAATCTTTTCAATTGTTATCAGTTTCATAAAACTGCATTCACTGCAGCCGCATGTGGAATCAACCGGTGGTACCGGAATAAATTTTTTATCAGGACTTTGTTTTATCATCTGGTGAATAATCCCAGCTTCAGTTGCCACAAGATATGATTTTGAATTATCTTTTCTGGTATAATCAAGCAATGCTGCTGTTGATCCTATAAAATCTGCAACCATCCTCACTGGCAGTTCACACTCGGGATGAACAATGATTTTGGCATCGGCGTTTTCCTTTTTTAATTTCAATAATGCCTCGAGAGAAAATTCTTCATGTACATAACAGGTTCCACTCCAAATGATCATATCTCTTCCTGTTTTATTCAATACATAGTTACCTAAATTTCTGTCGGGAGCAAAAATTATTTTTTTCTCCTTTGGAAGTGATTCTACAATACTAACCGCATTGGATGAAGTACATATAATATCAGATAATGCTTTTATTTCAGCATACGTGTTCACATAAGATATTATTGTCCTTCCGGGATTTTCATTTATAAAATTCTTAAAATCTTCCGGCTTGCATGAATCTGCCAGTGAGCAGCCGGCATTTACATCAGCAAGCAGAACCTTTTTCTCAGGTGAAAGTATTTTTGCCGTTTCTGCCATAAACTTAACACCAGCTAAAATTATTATATTGGCTGAATTTGAAGCTGCTTTTTGTGAAAGCTGCAGACTGTCTCCAACAAAATCTGCTATATCCTGTATATCCCCGGTCTGATAATAGTGTGCCAGAATGATAGCATTTTTCTCTGCTTTCATTCTGTTAATCTCTGATATATAATATTTTGAAGAATGCATTAAATTTTTTATACAAATTACTCTACCTGATAAGGACTGTAAACTTAATCAATAAAAATCAGATTGCTTTTTCATCTCTTCTCATTTCAGTTTTCTTATTAACACCATAATATTTTTAAATTATAATATTTAAATTATTTTATGATTGTTATAATAGGATGTTAATTGTGTTAAAAGATAAATAAGATTTTTCTTGTTTTTCACGTCATGATAATAGACTTAACATCTTTTCAACAGTTCAAAAAATATACCGTTTTTGAAAATCAACATATTATTAAACTAATTAACATCTGTTAAGAGAAGACTCTTAATAGTTACAACCTGATAAAATTATGGTTTTTTAAGTTTATATAAGGTTGATATTTTGATTTCATTTTCTTATAACTTAAATTCAGATGTCAATACCTGGTTCGAAAACTCCCTGATATTATAAGAAACGGATTTTATCACTTTTAATTACCAATTTTTTACATGTTATTAACACGTTTATCAAGATTGATCACGGACTGTATTTTTCATTCAAAACAATAAAGTAATTGTTTTGTTATTATAATTGACAGTCGGTAGAACAATAAAGATATTAGACTACTTTTTTCTTTTAATCAATCAATTATGTTAATTTGCAATCTGTCCATAGTAAACATCTTATAATATAACAAGTTGAAAAAGAAAAAAATAGCAATAGTAGCAGATCATGCTGGATATTTCCTTAAGGAAAAATTATATGGTTATCTCATAAAGGAGAAGTATGATGTAAAAGATTTAGGCACATACTCAGATGAACCCGTTGATTATCCCGATTTAGGTCATCAGCTGGCTAATGCCATAACAGCAGGAGAGTATGAACTCGGGATATCAATCTGTGGAAGCGGAAATGGAATGAACATGGTTGTTAACAAGCATCCTGGCATCAGGAGTGCATTATGCTGGAATGAAGAAATTGGACGACTTGCAAGGGAACATAACGATGCCAATATATGTGCATTACCAGGGCGATTTATTTCCGAATCCGAAGCATACCTGATTGTGAAGGCATTTCTCAACGCAGAATTTAAAGGGGGCAGGCATAAGCGGCGAATCGATAAGATCTCATTAAAAATCTATTGATATGCTTTCAAATTCATGCAGATATGGTATCAGGGCAGTCATTTACCTGGCAAAACAGCCGGCATCTGCGGGAAAAACAGGTATTATAAAGATAAGCAGCGACCTTGAACTTCCAACTCCATTTCTGGCTAAAATTCTTCAGCAGCTGGCAAAGCAGAAAATCCTGAGTTCTTCAAAAGGACCGCACGGGGGATTTTCTTTATTAAAAGATCCAAGAAAGATCAGCCTGCTTGATATTGTCACTTCAATTGACGGAACAGATTTATTTACAAATTGCGTTATGCACAATGGTTCTTGCGAATCTGTGGATAACAGTAAAAATAAATGTCCGCTCCATGACGATTATGAAAAAGTCAGAAAAAATATGATTAAGCTGTTCAGCAACAAGACAATTTATGACCTTGCAATTAAGGCGAATGATGTAAAATTAATAACTATCTGATTGTCTGGTTTATATTAGGCTTAATGGTTAACCATATCAACAGAGAAACCAGAATACCGGCCATATTGGCAAGAACGTCGTAAAAGCTGCCGCTCCTGGTCAGGGTGATCAGTGCCTGCAGAATTTCCATCAAAATACCAAAAGAAAGGGGAATAATTGCAACCAGGAACAGATGTCCTTTACTTCTGATCTTATTCCGGTTTTCGAAAATAATTGCTGACATAAAACCAAAGTACATTGAAAAATGCACGAGTTTGTCAGTATAGGGAAAGTCCAGGAATGAGACTTTATCAAATGTATGTGAATTGGCGAGACTCAGATAGACAATAATTAATGCTATAATAATTGAAAATTTATTTTTAAATATCATTTTGAAAGTTTGTCACAAATTTAACCTGATTAATTCATTTACCTGATTAACTTTTATAAATTGTTAAGAATTTAGAGATACTAATTTTTCTTTTGCAACATATCAAACAGTGTTTATCGTTTAGAAGTTAAGTTCTTTAGTTAAATTTGCAAACTATTCAGATATAATGGCGGGAGTCTATATACATATTCCATTCTGCAAAAAAATGTGTTTTTACTGTGATTTCTATCATGTATTGGCGCCCGGGAATAATGCAACATATATTGATGCACTTCTTGGTGAAATTTCATTAAGAAAGGAATATCTTGGAATTGAACCTGTTTCCACCATTTATATTGGAGGTGGAACTCCTTCGGTTCTTTCTGTAAAAGAGCTGGAGTCGATTATAAATAAGGTCTATAAAGAATTCAGGGTGGAAAACAAATCTGAAATTACCATTGAATTAAATCCTGACGATGTTAATCCCGATTATCTGGAAGGGTTGAGGAATATTGGAATTAACCGGATTAGCCTGGGTGTACAGTCGTGGAGAGATTCAGATCTTAAGATGCTGAACAGAAGACATGATTCTGTTCAGGCAGCAGGTGCCCTTAAAAATACATTTACGGCGGGGTTTGAAAATGTTACAATTGATTTGATTTATGGTATTCCCGGAATGAGTCCGGCTGAGTGGGCTGCAAACCTTGATTATTCATTTACTTTTGATATAAAGCACCTTTCAGCTTATCACCTGACGATTGAACCGGGGACAGAATTCGGGAAAATGCTCCGGAAGGGGCTGATTCATGAAATAGAAGAAGAGGAGAGTACTTCTCTTTTTAACATACTTATTGAAAAAGCTGAAGAGGCAGGATTTATTCATTATGAAATTTCCAATTTAGGGAAACCCGGATATTTTTCCATACATAATTCCAATTACTGGAAACAGGTAAATTATATTGGGCTTGGACCATCAGCACACTCATTTAACGGGTATTCGCGCCAGTGGAATATGAGCGACCTGAGAGGATATATTAAAGCAATTAATTCAGGAAAGACATTTTATGGGAGAGAGGAACTTGATATAAAAGCCAGGTTTAATGAATATATCATGACATCACTCAGAACCATGTGGGGCATTGATCTTGAGTATGTTGAAAAGACTTTTGAAAAAGAAGGCTATGATTATGTCATTAATTTGTCCGGTAAGTTCATCGATTATGGTCTTATGAAAAAGGAAAAAAAATCCCTGGTTCTTTCAAACCAGGGGAAAATGATATCAGATAATATTATTTCAGAATTTATGATGCCTGGTAATGACTGATTATCTTTTAGAAAGAATAAAAGTTGTACGTCCGATAATGTTCCCGTCAAGATAAAGCTCTACACTGTAATTACCGATAATGAAATCACCGGTATTGTCGAGGAAAATGCACATTTCAATATCCTGGTTCATGTAATCGACTTCCCGAGTGGCTGAATAGATGATTTTGTTGCCTTTATAATCAAACAGATTGTCAGCACTGCTGGTAATTACCAGTGAATCAGGCCTTATTACTCTCATATATACCTCTTTGGTTCCCGGCTGGGCTAATGGATTTTCCCGGAGCGTAAAACATATCCTCAATTTATCAAGAAGGTTTATTCTCGTGGTTTCCTTTCTCTTTTTGTTAAGAGAAACGGCCGTGATATCTTTTGCCTGTATTACAGAAGCAATCTCAACCTTCGAACTTAGTTCCTTTTTAACTTTCGAAAGTTCAGTATTGGAACTTCTAACCTGCGTCATCTGCTGTTTTATTTCTGAGTTTTCAGCAACGAGGACTTTATTTCTTGAGTTAAGTGAGTCGATCTGAACAATGTAGCTTTTCATAATATCTCTCATTGTTTTGATCTCGTTCTTGTATTGCCTGATCAGTTGAACATTTGATGCGTTAACAGCCAATAATTTAATAATTTTTGTTTTTTCTTTTTCAAGACCGGCATTAAGCGTATCGTTATTAATTTTGAGTGTATCGTATGCATTGACCATACGACGTAACTCGGTGGCAAGAGAATCCTTTTCATGTGTTAGAACAGTCTCCATTTCGACCATTTTATGTTTCTGGTCAAAATACATAAATACAATAAAAATCAGCACTATAGCCAGAATGATTGATGCTGCAATCATTTTTATGGGACTCCCTTTTTTAGGTTCCAATTCTGATGGCGTAATGTCGTTTGTATCTGTCATCTATTAAGTTGTATTTATAAGATTTAATACACAAAATTAGTAATATCTCCAGAATTCCAATAAAATAAGGTTCATTGATTAAATTTACATAGAACAAAAATGCAATAAATATGGTTTATTTCTAAAATATACCTCGTAATAACGATAGGTATTCATATGAAAAATTGTAATTAGAAGTATTATGAAATATATCGGTGCACACATAAGTGCTTCGGGGGGAGTAGAAAACGCCCCGGTAAACGCACATTTGATAGGCGCAAGGGCATTTGCCTTTTTTACAAAAAACCAGCGGCAATGGTTGTCCAACCCTCTTACACTGGCAAGCATTAAAATTTTTCGTGACAATTGTGAAAAATTTGATTTTAAACCCTTTCAGATACTGCCACACGATAGTTATCTGATTAACCTTGGTCATCCGGAAACCGGGCCCCTTGAAAAATCGAGAACCTCTTTTCTGGATGAAATGCAACGCTGCGAACAGCTGGGTCTTGACAGGCTAAATTTTCATCCCGGTAGTCACCTGTCGGCTATCAGCGAAGAGGAGTGCCTCAACAGGATCGCTGAATCGGTAAATATTGCTCTTGACAAGACAAAAGGTGTGACAGCCGTAATAGAAAACACTGCAGGCCAGGGAACAAATGTCGGATACAGGTTCGAACATTTGAGACATATTATAGATAAAGTAGAGGATAAAACCCGGATAGGTATATGTATTGATACCTGTCATGCCTATACTTCGGGATACGATGTTAAATCACCGGAGGGTTTCAGAAGAACATTTGAAAAACTGGATGAAATAGTAGGTTTAAAATATCTCAGGGGAATGCATCTTAACGATTCAAAGAAAGATCTTGGAACCAGGGTCGACAGACATGATAATCTGGGTGCAGGGTTCCTTGGAGAAGATACATTTAAATTATTCATGAATGACAGCAGGTTTGATGATATACCGCTTATACTCGAAACGCCCGATGAATCATTATGGGAAACCGAGATTAAGATACTTTATTCTTTAATCGGGAATTAAGCGGCAGTTCTGCAGGTCCTTTTGTTATGGCACAGCGAATAATTCATACAAGCATGGCATCAAGATTAACGGTTTTCAGCTTTTCCTTTGTCGCTTTATAACCTACCAGGAATAGTTCTCTGGCTTTTTCAGGGTCAAGAATTTTGTAATTTCTTAATTCAAGCGGAGCAACAAAGAGATCAAATTTTTTAATCTTTTCAGTTACTTCTTTTGACATACTAAGCATAAAAGTTCTTTCTGCGATATTTATCAGACCACTGATCTTTTCAACATAACCTACAGGGTTTACAAATGAGCCGATCAGGATTTTGCACTTATCTTCAATAGGACGAACAGGAAGATTATCAAGTACACCACCGTCGACATAAGAAATATCATTGATTTTTACAGGCTGAAAAAGCACGGGGATGCTAGCTGAGGCAATTACAGGATCAAGCAGGCTTCCCTGTGAAAAATAGACCGCTTTTCCGTTGTTAAGATCAGTCGCCGATACAAACATCGGAATCTTAAGTTCTTTAAACGTCCTGGCATTTAAATGAGCCTTCAGGATTTTTTGTATTCCGTTCAATTGCAGCAGTCCCTCTCTTGGCATGGCCGGACGCATAAAATCAAGCCTGCTGCCCGAATTCATTATTTTAAGAATCTCTTTTGGAGTATAGCCATCGGCATATAAAACACCAACCAGCGCTCCGGCACTGGTACCAGAGATAACATCGGGATATATGCCTTCCTCATTCAACGCCTGCATAAGACCCAGATGAGCGAATCCTCTTGCGCCGCCACCACTTAGTACCAGACCGATTTTATAGATATATTCTGCCATATCATTATCAGGAACAAATATAAACAATGGAAATTAAATTTATCGTGATTTTTGAGGGTATCATTTGGAAATCAATAAATTTGCACAATATAAAGACTAAGGATTATTTATAAATCAATACAGGTATTTATGCAGTTTTTACTTATAGCTTATGATGGAACTGATGAGGAGGCACAGCAACGCAGATCAAAGGTCAGGCCGAGGCATCTTGAAAACGTAGATCACCTGATACAAAAGGGAGAATTTTTGTATGGAGGTGCTATTCTGAATAAAGATGATAAGATGATAGGTTCAATGATCGTTTATGAGTATCCCGATCGTCAGTCGCTCGACGAAATGCTGAAGAAAGAACCGTACATCACGGGTGGAGTATGGAAAAAAGTTGAAATTCAGCCATTCCGGCTTGCAAAACATAATTAGTATGGTATGAATCTGAGAAAATATACACCGGCAGTTGATAAAAGAGTTTTGGTTCTTCTGGCCGGGTTGATGTGGTGTGGTGTAGGGATTATGCTTATCAGGTACGCCGTTTCGTGGCTGTCGGATTTTAAAATCGGTGAACAGGGAATTTTCTATGCCATTGGTTTTACAGTAGCTATGCCAATTCATCACTTTGGTTTCTTGAAAATTGCAGATAAAAATCTGAACAGATTGTTGCCCCTGAACCAAAAAAAATGCGTATTTGGCTTTATGACCTGGAGAAGTTATTTCATAGTTCTGATAATGATTTCCCTGGGAATAACCCTCAGGCATTCATCGCTGCCAAAACAATACCTTTCAATAATCTATAATGGTATTGGTTTGGCCTTGTTTTTATCGGGGATCAGATATTTAAGGTTCTTTTTTATGTTATTGTTCTCAAATCAACAATAATCTGAAAATCATCGACCGGCAGTTTCCCTGCAATATCCCATCAGAGCATTAAAAACCTGTAGTCTGACCGGATTTACATTATAATATTCTCCGCTTTTAAGCAAGCCTGTGTTCTGGCGGTTGATTAAAAGGATAACTGAAACATTATATTCCGGGACAACGCAGATGCTTGTACCTGTAAAACCTGTATGACCAAAAGAGCCTGCAGGTGCGTTTTTCATGAAGGAGTTGCCGGCATCCATCATCCAGCCAAGACCATTATTGAATTTATCTTTTGTAAGGAATAATTCTATTGTTGCCCGGGAAATAAACTGTTGATAACCAACCATGCCTTTGTTCTTTAACATATCTACAAGTTTCTGCAGATCGTTAGCAGTGGAGAATAACCCGGCAGCGCCCGAAACACCACCGTTAGCATACCAGGTATTTCCGTCGTTTACTTCTCCCCTGAGAGTATATTTTCTCCATCCGTTCCATTGGGATGGATCAATTTCCTTCAATGTAAACCCAAGAGTGGAATCCGACACCATGCGTTTTTCATACGGATTACCATGAGATGTGGCCGCTATTTTATTGAATTTTCCGCCTGCAAGCGGGTTATAGGTTGTTGAATCCATCCCAAGAGGCTGAAAAACATTCTCTTTCTCAAATTCATCAAGAGGTATGCCTGAAACCTTTTCAATAATTTCTCCAAGGATCATAAATCCCAGATCGCTGTAGCGCCGCTGTTTTCCAACCTGGAACTTAAGCGGCAGTTCTCCGATTAGTTTAAAGGTCTCCTGCTTATTGGCGGAACGGTAATAAAGAGGATACCATTCATACAGACCTGCAGTATGGGTCAGGAGGTTGCGAATGGTAATACTCTTCTTTTCCGGAGTGTTAAATGCTTTGATATATTTACAAACAGGATCGTCAGGTTTTATGAGTCCCCGGTCAACCAGAAGCATAATGGAAGTTGTTGTCCCGATCACTTTGGTCAGGGAAGCAATATCAAAAAGATGACCAACGGTCATTTTTTCAGGTGGATTAAGAAGGTTATGGTCATAATCGTATTTCTGAGCAAACCCGTAGGCTTGTTCATAAATAACATTTTCACCTTTTTTAATCAGTATTACGGCACCCGGTATTTTATCATCGGCAACCTGGCTATTCAGCACAGAATCAATCCTGGAAATTAATTTCTTTGCCGGCGTTTCCTGCTTTTTAATTTGACAGGATGAAAAAAAGGGAATGATAAAAACCAGCATTAAAAGAATAACATTATGTTTTTTCATTGAGCGGAATATTATTTATTTTTTTTGATATTGATACCCAACTCGTGGTCCAACTGTCTTTCTGAGCAGCAGTTCCGTCAAGCCGTCTTTCACAAAATTTTCCAGCTCACCTACAAGCTTAAATCCAAATTCATAATAAAGTTTCATTGCCCTCATGTTAAACGATGATACACAGATAAAAATATTTGGAGAGAATTTAAGGATTCTTTCCTCGCAGAAAAGCAGAAGCTTTGTTCCTAATCCCTGTCCCCTGAAAGTTTCGCTTATGCAGATCGTTTGAATATAGCCTGAAAATGTACCACATACCTGTAAAATGACAAATCCGGCAATCTCTCTTCCTGTCCTGACAGTATAAATCTCTTTGCATTGACCTTCAAATGCCTTAATACACTGGTCATAATTCATTCCAAGAGTGATCCAGGGATCGGTCTTTGCCATCATAAGAGCACAGATTTTAATATCAGCGGGATCTGATGTCAGATCTATTGAGAATTTTTTTTCCGTGGACATTATACTCTTTTTTTAATTATCACCAGAAACAGCACGGTTAATAAGGCATTTACAAAAATATTCATAAAGCCGAAATCAAAGTGGAAAACCCTGATAAAATATCCGTTAAGAAGCCAGGTAATAAATGCTGCAGATAAACAGGCAGCCGGAACCCAGTTCTCCCTGAACTTAATTCCTGAAAAGAGACCTGTCATATATAATCCCAGTATCGGCCCGTATGTATATCCTGCAATCTTAAATATTGTATTAATGATTGCACCCTGGCTGTTCCAGAATGACATCACAATGAAAAACATTACAATATTTACTCCCAGCAAAACACGATTCTTAATCCTCTTTTTTGATTCATGAGGTTGTTTTTCAATATTCATAAAATCGTAGCTGAAAGCAGTTGTCAGTGCCGCTATACACGAATCAATACTTGCAAAGGTTGATGCTATCACTCCTATCAGGAATGCAATTGCTCCAACCTTACCGAAATAATTTAAAGTCAGCAGAGGATAAAGACCATCAGTATTTACAAATTGTCCATTGCTTGTTTCAAGCTTAATGCCATGACGCCCGGCGAATATATAGATAAGAATGCCGAGCCCCAGAAACATAGTCTGGGCAAAGGCGATAAAAAAGCTGAATGTGAGTACATTCTTTTTTGCATCTCTTGAGTTTCTGACTGTAAGCGTTTTTTGCATCATGCTCTGATCCAGTCCAACCAGGGCAATGGTTATAAGCAAACCTGAAATAAATTGCTTGAAAAAATTAGATCCGGAATGTGTATCCCAGTCGAAAAACCTGGCATAGGGATGATGAATGACTGTTTTTGCCATGTCAGATAACGACAGACCGAGAGAATTTTTGATTGTAAGAATTGAGATAACGATGACTGTAATAAGGAACAGTGACTGCAGGGCATCTGTCCATACAATGGTTTTAATACCTGATTTGTTTGTGTAGAGCCATATTAATATCAGGACTACTATTATGGTTATGAAATAGGGTATATGCAGGGCATCAAAAAATGCGTACTGTAAGATCTTAATTGATAATAACAATCTGAGTGCAGCTCCAAATGACTGGGATACCAGAAAAAACAACGAACCGGTTTTGTATGTCACATTCCCGAACCTGATATTAAGATAGGTATAAATTGATACCAGCTTAAGCCTGTAATAGATAGGCGTCAGAACGAAAGCGATAAAAAGATAACCTACGATGGTGCCCAGAATGAACTGAAAATAATACAGGTTGTTATTTCCGACATTTCCGGGAATGGATACCAGCGAAACAGCAGAAATACCTGAACCAATCATTCCGAAAGCAACCAGGAACCATGGAGACACCCTGTCGCCGTCAAAAAAGGTTGTATCCCTTGTGTGCCTTGACGTAAGACGGGAAATAAGCATCAGTATTGAAAAGTAAGATAATATGATGATAAGCAGCAGAAGAGGACTCATCGGTTAAATGTTTTGAACACTCATCAAACGTAGCGAAAAAGAAGGATAATTAATATTTCTTTATCTTTACTTTTATGATATTTAATTGTAACAAGCCTTAATATGGCACAGCAAACAATTCGGAAAACAGGTTGTTAGTAATATGTTTTAAAATCAATAGCTATGGCATTTACATTACAACCCGGTCAGAAAGCAATAGACTTTAAACTTCCATCGACGGAAGGGAAAGAGTACAGCCTTTCAGATTTTGGGAAATTCAAATATCTGGTTTTGTTTTTCACCTGTAATCACTGTCCTTACGTCATTGGTTCAGATGAGCTGACCAGGAACACAGCTGAGAAATATCGTGAAAAGGGAGTAGTTTTTGCCGGAATTAATTCAAACAGCGAGAATACATATCCGGAAGACAGTTTCCCCAATATGGTCGAAAGGATGAAGAAATATAAATTTCCATGGGTATATCTTTACGATAAGACACAGCAATTGGCAAAAGCTTATGGTGCCTTGAGGACCCCTCATTTTTACGTTTTTAATGAAGAAAGGATACTGGTATATACGGGAAGGGGAGTTGACAATCCCCGCGATACTTCAAAAATGACGGTTAATAATCTTGATATGGCGCTTGAAGAACTGACATCGGGTAAACCGATATCAGTCCCGGTTACCAACCCTATTGGCTGCAATGTTAAATGGGAGGGAAAAGATGCTCACTGGATGCCTCCTGATGCCTGCGATCTGGTCTGAAATATGATTTAAGGGCAAAAGGGATCCAGTGAGCAACTGACCGATATTGAATCAATTTCGGGTATGGTTACTATAACCCGGACTATTCATCTTTGAGTATTTCTACCGGTTTTACTTTTAGCGCCTTGATTATCTGATAGCTTATTGTTGCAGTGGCAACTATAAGAATAATCATTGATGCTACAAGAAATTCCCAGATCTGAACTCCGTACTTATTTGCCCCGGGCAATACTTTATACACATAATAGGCGGCAGGCCAGGCAATGATAAGTGAAATGAATATCAACCTGATAAACCAGGAGGAAAGAGTAAGATACAAGCTACCGAAAGAAAATCCAAGTACTTTACGCAATCCGACCTCTTTCATTTTTCTCTGGGTCATAAATAATATCAGGCCAAATATTCCGATAGAGGAAATCAGAATGGTAAGAATGGCGATCAATGTGGTTATTTTTTGTAAACTTTTAAAAGCTGTTGCTGCAGTATCATTTTGTATAAGAAATTGAATATTGCTGAATTCAAAGGCATCATCGGGGAAGAATTTCTGAAATTCATCTTTTACAATCTCCATTGCTTTTTTCTCTTTTCCCTTTGTAAAATTTACAGAATATACTCCGTTTGAAATGACCGAATCCGGAAGCAGCCTGTATAAATGAGGTTCATTGGGATTAAACACTGATTGGACAGTGTAGTCCTTAATTACGCCGATTACATCATAGTTTTTGCCAGATGCATTAATACGCTTGCCTATCGGTTCCTGCCAGCCAAAAACTCTGGCGGCTGTTTCATTTATGAGGCACTTGTTCCTGTCAGCAGGATATTCTTTTGAAAAATTTCTTCCTTCCAGCATTTTAAGTTCATAAGTCGGGACAAAGTCATAGCTTATAAAGCTGTATCTTACAAAGACTTTTTCATCAGGTTTGCCGCCCTCCCAGTTAAGATCGTCACCGCCGGGAAGGATAAACGGGATATAATCGGAAACGCAGGCGTCCTTAATTTCACGATGTTCAAGCAGTCTCTGCCTTAATGGCTCGAAAGGTCCCTTTTTATTTGTAACAATGTTCGAAAATAATAGTGTCTGGTTGTTAAAGCCCATATCCTTTGTGAGCATGAACTTTGTCTGCCTGTAGATTATAAAGGCAACGATGAGCATAAAAACCGAAATACTGAACTGTATGGTAACCAGTACCTTTTTAAGGCTCACACCATTTGATTTTTCGGTGATAAATTTCTGTTTCAGAGCTGCAACCGGGCTATAGGAAGAAATTACATAAGCCGGGTGAATACCTGACAAAAATCCTGTAACAAGTGTGACAGTCAGGATTATGAAAATAAGTTTCGGGTTTTCCAGGATGTTCGGAAATGTTCCCCATCCGAGCATATTATTAAGTGAAGGCAGTGCCAGCTGAGCAACGAAAATAGCTATCAGGGCAGCAACAAGGGTAGTTGCCATCGATTCAAAAATAAACTGAATCCAGAGCCGTTTTTTATTGAAACCCAGAGTTTTCTTTATTCCTATTTCCCTGAAGCGGTTTGTAGCACTGGCGGTCTGCAAATTAATGAAGTTTATTGAAGAAAGGACAAGAATGAGTACCGATAAAAAAGTCAGAAGGCCAAGGGCTATATACATAGACTGGTCGAAGAAAGGATTCAGATTAAGTTTTGACATAGGACGCAGGTAGGGGTGATGCTCCTTCCTGAAATCTTTGAGTGCATTGTATATTTTATTATCTACCGACGAAGCACTGGCTTTAGGTTTAAGTAAAACGTATGTATAAAATGAGTATGCCCAATAATTGGTTTCATAACCGTTAAATCCTGAAATAGAAGCAAACGAGAGCATGGGAAGAAGGTAAACAGGTCTCCAGGTTGACCTTAGGGGAAGATCCTCATATACCCCGGTAACAGTGAAAACAACCTTATTTTCTCCATATACCTGCTTACCAAGGGCATTTCCACCCGGAAACAACTTATTGGCGAGTTCATCTGACAAAACTATTGTAGAAGGCTGGGTAAGGGCTTGTGCGGGATCCCCTTCAATAAATTTAAAAGTGAAAATATCAAAAACTGACTGATCAGCATAGTATCCAAAGCGGGTAAGGAACTGGTTTCTTTTATCAACAGACAGGAATACTCCGCTTTTATTATTATCTCCCACATCGTGTATCAGGGCTATTTTCTCTATTTCCGGCAGATCAACAAGGTCTTTCCGGCTGAGAGCCGCGGTAACGCTCGAGGAATGTTTTGTTGTGTTCTCCTTCTGATCCATAAATAACTGAAGCCTGTATATCCGGTCGTATTTTGTGTTGTTTTTATTCCACATAAATTCACCGCTTATGAACTGGCTAATTACTATAAATGTGGCATATCCGATTATCAGGTTAGCAAAGATTATAAAATACAGCAATTTGTCTTTGAAGATCCTCCGGAGCAGCATATAGATCGATTGTGATATCATTTTTTTAACGTTTAAGTGATAGTTTAAAATATTTGTACAACTAGCTTACTGGTTCAAAAACCTTATCGGATCTTTCCATTACAAGATGCCCGTCGAACAGGTTGACAATTCTGTGGGCTCTTTCAGCGTGGTTCAGCGAGTGTGTGACCATAATTATTGTGGTACCTGTTGCGTTCATCTCTTCAAGCAGTTGCATCACCTGTTCCCCGTTGTTTGAGTCGAGATTTCCGGTAGGCTCATCAGCAAGGATCAGTTTGGGCCTGGTAATAAGAGCACGGGCAATCGCTACCCTCTGTTGCTGACCTCCCGATAGCTGTCTTGGGAAATGATTTCTCCGGTGTCCGATCCTCATTTTTTCAAGAATCTCGTCAACTTTTGTTTTTCTTACCGACTGCGACTCTCCCATGGCCAGCAACGGTAATTCTACATTCTCATAGATATTCAGATCATCAATCAGGTTAAAGCTTTGAAAAATAAAACCGATGTTTCCTTTACGCAGGTTTGTTCTTTGTTTTTCGCTGAAGCGGGAAACCTCTGTTCCGTCGAAATAATATTCTCCAGAATCAGAACTGTCGAGCAGGCCAAGAATATTCAGCAATGTTGATTTTCCACATCCTGAAGGACCCATTACAGCAACAAACTCGCCATTATTTACTTCCAGATTCACATTGTGCAGAGCGGTTGTTTCCACCATTTCGGTGCGAAAGATCTTCGATAAATTGACTATTTGTATCATATTTAATGTTTTCCCTCTTTAGTCCAACATCATGCCAAACTTATTTACTACCTGTTATTCAATGATATATGAAATTTTAATTTTTCCGGAAGTAAAATTTTTTTACATGCTTAATTAAAATAATTTTACATCCGGAGGATATTTAATAAAATCATGAAAAACAAAAAACTACTTATTGTTGATGATAACCAGGGAATATTAAATGCTCTCAGACTATTGCTCAGACCCGGGTTTGAATCGGTTAAAACTATTTCCAATCCAAATCAGCTTTATTCAGAGCTTGAAAAGAATGATACGGATGTAATATTACTGGACATGAATTTCAGAGCCGGCATAAATACAGGAAATGAAGGATTATTCTGGCTCAGGGAGATAAAAAAGAGAGCTCCGCTGGTGGAGGTGGTCATGATAACAGCATATGGCGATGTTGAGCTGGCTGTTAAATCGCTTAAGGAGGGGGCCACCGATTTTGTACTGAAGCCATGGGATAACGACAAGCTGAAAGCTACCCTGGAAGCTGCCTGTCGCCTGAGAAACTCAAACCTGGAGATAAATGATCTGAAATCGAGAGAGAAAATGCTGAAGCAGGACTCAAACAGGAACACTCCTCTTATCATTGGTAAATCACCAGCAATGGGCGGGATATTGAAACTGGTGAATAAAATTGCGGGTACAGATGCAAATGTCCTTATTACTGGAGAGAATGGTACAGGAAAGGAGCTTATAGCCAGGGAAATACACAGGTTATCGAACCGGAATAATGAATTATTTGTACTTGTCGATCTGTCATCTCTTGCAGAATCACTTTTTGAAAGTGAACTTTTCGGACATAAGAAGGGATCTTTTACAAATGCTTATGAGGATAAAACCGGAAGATTTACAATGGCTGACAAGGGCAGCCTTTTTCTCGATGAGATAGGAAATATTCCGATGAGCCTTCAGGCAAAAATTCTTACCGTCTTACAAACACGGGTTATTACGCCGGTCGGTTCAAATAAGGAAATACCTGTAGATTTCCGTCTTATTAGCGCCACCAACAAAAATCTCCAGGATATGATTGAACATAATCAGTTCCGCCAGGATCTTCTGTACAGGATGAATACTATTCAGATCCATCTTCCTCCGCTGAGAGAGAGGATTGAAGATATTGAAGATCTTGCACTGCATTATCTGAAAGTTTATGGGAAGAAATACAATAAAAATAATCTGGAAATACAAAATGATGCTTTGGAAAAACTGAAAAACAATCATTGGTTCGGGAATATTAGGGAATTACAGCATACCATCGAAAAAGCTGTAATCCTAGCAGAGAATAATAAACTTAGATCATCTGATTTTGTTTTTCTCGAGAATAATGTAACCGTGGTGAATCAGACCGAGACTCTTGAGGAGATGGAAAGAAAGATGATTATCAGCACCCTGAAGAAAAATAATTTCAACCAGGTAATTACATCGGAACAGCTTGGGATAACCAGGCAGACCCTGTACAATAAAATAAAAAAATATGGAATCTGAAAAGCTTCTGACCGTCAGGGTAAAAGTTATTTTGCTTTTACTCACTGCTGTTTCATTCTTTTGGGCAGGAATTATGTTTGACAGAAAAAATATCTATGCAGCTGCAATATTATTAATTACGGGTTTTATAATTATCCTGGTGCTGAACAGAATCTATAATGTTATCAGCGAAGCGGTGAGTCTGTTCTTCGATTCCCTGCGCAATGACGATACAACTTTACGTTACCCGGTAAAGATCCAAAACAGGAAACTATCCAGATTATTTGAAAGCATGAATAAACTTAACGATCATTTTCAGGAAATAAAACTCAGGAATGAATACAATGAATCATATTACAGAACATTAATTCAACATGCTTCAGCTGGTTTGATGGTTATTGGCGGCAATAACCAGATAGAATTGATTAATAAAACAGCATGCATCTATGCGGGTATTTCACCCGATTCAACAAACCCTGATTTGCTGCGAATACGGCATCCGGCATTTTACGAAGCAGTATGCAGCCTCAAACCGGGAGAAAATGTTACATATAAAAATCTTGTTTCCAACAAGTTACAATTATTATTTTTCAGAGCCACAATGATCCGCAGGAAAGACGAGGAGTTAAAGCTGGTGTCAATTCAGGATATCCGTAACGAACTGCAATCAAAAGAGCTGGAATCGTACAGAAAACTGATAAGTGTTCTTACGCATGAAATAATGAACCTTCTTTCACCATTAACTTCAGTGGCGAAAGAATTATATGCAATATTCAGTAACAGAGATACCCCAGATGAATTGCAAAAGGTTGACGAATCTTTGATTAAAACGGTTGTAAACGGACTTCAACTAATTAATGAACAAAGCAACGGCCTTGTAAGTTTCATGAACAATTATCGCAAGATATCAAAAATACCTCCACCGGATTTTGCTTCCTTTAGTGTGGGTGACTGGGTTGAGCAGTTGAAAATAGCCTTCTCCGGCAAAATGAAGGAAAACAATATTCATTTCAGTATTGAAGTGGACAAAAGTATTAAAGAGATCATTGCTGATAAAAAATTACTGAACCAGGTAATGGTAAACCTCATCAATAATTCGTTTGACGCAGTTATGGAACTTGAGGGAGAGAAGAAGATTGCGATTCGTATAATGAAAAACCAGGAGAACAAAATGCTTGTTAAGGTTGAAAATAACGGACCGGCAATACCCTACGATTTGCTTGAAAAAATATTTGTCCCATTCTTTACCACAAAAAAGAATGGTTCGGGAATAGGGCTAAGTATTTCCCAGGAAATCATGAAACTGCATAACGGTTCAGTGGTGGCAGTCTCTTCAGAAAATAGCAAAACCAGCTTTATTGTGGAATTTTAACCAGGTGGCTTTAGAGCTGAAAAAACCTGGCAGGAACCTATAGATCTGATGCATGTCGTCTGGTTTGATTATTTCTCTCAGGGAGCGAGTCGCTCAATCACCCACAAACCATTTTTTAAGGTAAAGGTTATCCGGTCATGAAGCCTGTATTTCCTGCTCTGCCAGAATTCAAACCAATTGGGAATGATCCGGAATCCTCCCCAGTAGTCGGGCTTCTCAACATGTTTTCTGTAAAACCTGTTTTTATAGACATTGTATTGATCTTCCAGGTAACCGCGACCGGGAATGACTGAACTCTGATGGCTGGCCCATGCCGAGAGCTGACTTTCTCTTGGTCTGGTTTTATGATACGCAACTGACTCCTCTTCAGGAACTTTTTCCGCAATTCCCTCAATCCTTACCTGGCGACCAGATTCCGGCCAGTAAAACAGCAGTGCAGCATTCTTATTAGTGACTAACTGTAATGCTTTTTTGCTGTCGTAATTTGTGAAAAAGAGAAACCCGTTCTTATTAAAGCCTTTCAGTAATACTGTTCTGACAGAAACCCTGCCTCCGGCTGATGCTGTGGCAAGACTGACTGATTCAGGGATAGCAATACCTGTAGCTGAGTGTTCTCTGTACCAAACATCAAATTGAACAAAAGGATCAGCAGCAATAGTTTTTTCTGAAAGATCTTTGTATTTTCCCATTTTATTTTTTGAACCTGTCAGATAGATTTTAAAAATAAATACAAATAGCCTATTTTGGTAGCTTAATTAATAAATGAACGTTATAAGGATAAAAAATGTTCTTGGTTTGTTAAATTTAATTAGAAAAGAAGTAAATTTTTATTAATTATCATTTTACTCAGACTTGGAGATTCCTCGCTGGTCACCTTCGCTAAAGCTACGGTGCCCAAAGCGCTCGGAATGACATAGTTATTTTGTGATTACGGGTGGGGTGAAGAATTCCAAAATAAAATAATTGGCAGATAACCAACTAAAATCTATACTCATGATCAAAAACAAGTATTATAACCATTTAAAAGCAACGGCAATTCTTTTTGCAGCATTGTTGCTTTTATCATGTACCACTCAGGTGCCAGCTGATCTGTCGAAAAACAGCATTATCCCCAAACCTGTTTCAATTGTGGCAACAGGAAGTTCTTTTAAATTAAAACCTGCTACAGAAATTTATATTCAGGGTGAATCCGCTGAGATACGGCAGGTAGGTCAGTACCTGGCTGACAGACTGAAACCTGCAACGGGCTTCGGGTTTGAAGTAAAAGTCACTGACAAGGTTCCCCTTTCAGGTAATATTTACCTCGTCCTGTCAGAAGAAAAATCCGGACCCGGAGAGGAGGGATATGAACTGACAATAACTAAAAAGCTGGTCACACTTACAGCAAATAAACCGGCAGGATTATTCATGGGGATACAGACATTATGCCAGTTGCTGCCGGCTGACATTGAAATGTCGACAAAACAGACAGGTCCGTGGGAAATAGCCACTGGCACAATTACCGATAATCCTGTTTATCCGTATCGTGGAGCAATGCTCGATGTTTCGAGACATTTTTTTGGTGTGCAGGATGTAAAACGGTTTATTGACCTGATTTCTTATTATAAGATGAATGTGCTGCACCTGCACCTTTCAGATGACCAGGGCTGGAGGATTGAAATCAAGTCGTGGCCCGAGCTTGCCATCCATGGTGGCAGCACAGAGGTTGGAGGCGGTAAAGGAGGGTATTATACCCAGGACCAGTATACTGACATTGTGAATTATGCTAAGGAAAGATACATTACCATAATTCCTGAAATCGATATGCCCGGACATACGAATGCGGCCCTTGCCTCATATGCTGAACTTAACTGCAGTGGAAAAGCTACCGAATTATATACGGGAACCAGGGTTGGATTCAGTACATTTTGCACAACAAAAGAAATTACATACAAATTTATCGATGATGTTGTCAGGGAACTGGCAGCTATTACTCCCGGGCCTTATATACATATTGGCGGGGACGAATCACATTCTACTAAAAGAAAGGATTATATTCCATTTATAAATAAGGTACAGGATATAGTTCTTTCACATAATAAAAAGCCCATTGGATGGGATGATATATCTATAGCCACTCTGAGACCCGGCGTAATAGCTCAGCACTGGGCAAATGTAAAGAATGCTCAGGCAGCAGTAGAACAGGGCGCAAAGGTTCTTATGTCACCCGCAATAAAAACATATCTCGACATGAAATATGATTCTACAACGAAACTGGGACAAAACTGGGCTGCATATATCGAAGTCGACAGTGCATATATATGGGATCCGGCAACCCTTGTACCCGGAGTTGCAAAGGATAATATTATTGGTATTGAAGCTCCTTTATGGACAGAGACCATCACTAATATGGATGAGATTGAATACATGGTATTCCCCAGGCTTCCCGGGTATGCCGAGATAGGATGGACCCCTGCTTCATCAAGGAGCTGGAATGAATATAAAGAGCGACTGGCAAAACAGGGCCCCCGCTTTAAAGCAATGGGGATAGATTATTACCAGTCACCACTCATAGACTGGTCCGGGTCAGATTAAGATCTGTCTTGCATAGTGAACGCAGGTCGTTACCTCTTTAACAGCATTTGACCAGGGTTTGATATCATATTCCAGCTCAATGTCACAGAAGATCGGCCATTTTTTTTCTTTGACCAGCAAAAGTACATCTTCGAGAGGCATTTCACCCTGGCCCCATACCTGGTTTGTGTTCGGAGGATCGGTTTTAGGTCCTGTTTTGTCTTTTATATGTATGCTGACAATACGATCGTGATATTTTTCAATGATAGTGTTTGGATGCAAACCGGTTGAACCAAAGAAATGTCCTGCATCAAAATTGAACATTACCGCAGGTGACACAGCCATAAATGGATCATAGCTGAAACCGGGTTTTGCAAACTGCATATGACTGTGGAAGATAGCATACATCCCATGCTTCTCGGCAAATGGAGCAAGTTTTTTTACTGATTTTTCTCCGATTTCTTCGGATACGCCTTTTGCTCCCAGCGCTTTTGCTGCCCTGAATGCATAGTCAATCTCTTCATCGGACCAATTTGCCGGCGAAAATTTAACTATATGAATTGAAATGCCTGCATTGTCAAACATTTTTTTGATCTCTTCAAATTTTGACATGGGAACGGATAACCGCCAGGCTTTGATATCCTGGTTATATTTGACCATAGCATCTTTTTGCTCCTGTGTCAGCTCACGACGGCGCGGAGGAGCAGGCGTAGGTGGAGGTGCTGCTTCTGTTGTTGTCTCTGCAGGCTTTGGTGGTGGCGGTGGCGGTGGTGCAGCAAACATAGCCATCATAGGATTCTTGGGTGCACCCAGAGTATCTTCTACATCATTGCTCATAAGTTCAATTGTACTGATACCTGCAGCAATGCAGTACTTGATAATATTATCAACACCACCAGGCATGCTTCGCCAGCTGTAGGTTATGGCACCTATCTGTACTCCCCCGAATTTTGAATCAGGGGCTTTTGAGTCATCAACACCGGGAAGAGACATACTCCTTCCCGAAAGATGAAGAGGAACCATTGAAAAGGCTGCTATAGTTGCAGTACTCCCCAGAAATTTACGTCTTGAAAGCTTGCTTTTTGATTTATTTTCCATTTTGTTTATTTTAAAATAATATTAGGATACTCGTTGTTAAAGATAATGGAGATACTAAAATACATAATGCTTTGTAAATTCATTTACTTAATTACGATTTTTTCTTAAATGCCTCGTCTTACCGTGAATAAGATCCCTCATTACGCTGCGCATTAGAGAAGGATCTCCTGCTCTCATCCTTATGTCACTTAGGGAAACTCACTGTCGTTCAGGATTTTAGAGATGGACATCCCTTGTATCGTCTTTCCCCTTCATTTTTAATCCTTTATATTATACTGTTAGTCAAAATAATGTTTTTAAAAATAAGCCTTGATAATAAAGAAAATATATTTTCTAATAATCTGTAATTAAGCATCATAAGAATTTAAAGCTTTTTAGTTCAGCTAATATTATCTCAGTTTTATTATAAATTTTGCCTGTTTTTTGACGAAACTGCCATGAATGATTATTAACATCAAAATCCTATAATTTTTCGCCATGAATTCTGTGATAAGATAAAATATTTTGAGGTCATTTAGCCTTAAATCAGAGATTCCCCGCTTGACACCTATCCTTTTAAGTCCTAATTTTACTATGATTATCAAATAGTTGAAAAGATGATGTATATTTTTTAATATTCGTATAATGAGAAAGATATTTCTGACATTTCTTGTCCTTTTTATTTTTCAGATATGCAGTGCTCCTGTTATCGATTTCAGGTTGAGAATGCTTGGATTCAGATCAGCTCTAAGGTATATTGAATTAAAACATTATGAATCGGAGTTTTACAGGTTCATTAACGACCTTGGACACAGGGAATCAGGAAATAACTGGCTGTCAATCAACCGGATAGGCTGTTTCGGGGAATGGCAGTTTGCAGAATCTACCTTGCGTTATCTTGGCTACAGAAAACTAACTCTCAGAAAGTTTAAGAAAAACCCCGCCATTTTTCCAAGGGATATGCAGATGAAAGCATTAAAGACTTTGATCAGGGTCAACCAGGTTCTTTTAACAGATTATGAACATTTTATAGGGGATTCGATCAAGGGCGTAAGAATTACACGATCGGGTATGATAGCTGCATCGCATCTCGGAGGGGCCGGTTCCTTAAAGAAATTTCTTGATTCCAAAGGTAAGATAAACAAGAACGATATACTGGGTACATCTATTTATGATTATCTGAAAAAGTTCTGCGATTACGATCTGGAATGATTAAGGATAAAAGTAAGGTGAATCTATCTAATTGATAAAATAGGTATACTTAAAATCAATTCTGTTTTCCCTCAACCACCAGCGTAATGCTTTTGCAATCTTTCTCTTTTTGAGTATTATTGTTCCCAGTTCATTTGCGGTAATCTGATAAAATGCTTTCATTGCAAAATGTTTTAACTGATATTTAATTTCATGGCTCTGAAATAAGTCAGTCCATTTATCTCGGTCATGTCCATAACTCTGAATCCATGTGATTCCAGAAGTCCCGAAAAATCAATACGGTCAATTTCAATATATGATTTTGATTCTGAAAAATAATTTTGTCTTTTGCAGGTCGGATAAGACAATTCAATTCTTTTTGGTGTTCTCTTATCAGAAAAACATCCTATAAAATTGGCATTCGGAGATAAAACTCTGCAAATGACATTCATAAAACTATCCGGATGTTTTATCAGATTCATCTTTTTCTGATTTATTAAAGTAGTCAGACCTTTAAAATCGTTGTGATCATAATAATGATGTCTCGAAGAGAGCACCATTATAGCAGGTTCATTTACGAGGCCAAGCCAGGTGAGGTAGTGGAAGAACATCTCTCCTCCTTCAGCAATAAGCTTATCAATAACCGGATTATTAATAATTCTTTCAGGAGCGGCTTCCTTTCCTATGAAGTTTGTCCTGATTTTGTCTTCGGTGATGATGCGGGATCTGTTTACCATTAGAACGTCTTCCATTATCAGGTCAGTTTAATTATGCTATAAAAGTAGACCTAAAACAAATTCTTGTCAAGCGCCAGATGCCCAGTTAGTGACATAATGAAAGCGTATCAGATATTTTTATCGCACGGGGAAGCACGTATAATTACTGAAACAAAGCGTTAATACCAAAAAAATGGTATTTCGTCAAAAACACTTATAATTTTATTGACATATTTGAAAAAACCTGTCGATTTTATTCCCTGAATTAGCACTTCATACAGATAATCAATAACATACGTAAAAATATATATAATATTATTAATGAGAATTTGTGCAATCGAATTTTGACGAACACAATAATAAAAGAGATATTATTTTTCACTTCAGTATATCTGAGGTTATAGTGCCCTGAAAATCACAAATAATATATTTTTAATAAGAAATAATGGTTCAAGCCAGAACAATATATTTATTCTGGTGTTTTCTTTTATATCCTAAAAGGGTTATTATGAAAAAAGCAGGCGGTGTCAGAAAACAGATCCTGGATACAGGTAATGACAGTAAAATAATTTTCGTAAGAGTAATAGTAGGCTTGATATTTATTTCTGAAGGCATTCAGAAGTATATGGTCATTTCTATGCTGGGTCCAGCATTTTTTAGTGAAATCGGATTCAGGAACCCCGTGTTCTGGGCTCACTTCACAGGAGCATTTGAAATATCCTGTGGTATTTTGATTTTGATGGGATTACTAACCAGAGTAGCCTCCATTCCCCTGTTAATCATAATGATAGTTGCTTTTATTACTACGAAATTGCCATTGCTAACCACAAGGGGGTTCCTTACATTCGCTCATGAGTACAGAATCGATTTTTCGCTGACAGTGCTGCTAATTCTCCTGATGATCTATGGCAGTGGTAAATGGTCAATTGATTATGATATTTTGAAATCGAACCATCTTTAACCAAAGGTACGCAACTAAGTTTTAAACTCAGGCTTAACCTGTATTCAACACTTTTTTGTTGTTTTCATGAACTTTCCCCTGTCGGTATTGTTTGTGATTAAATATGAAGTATCCCTTAGTATTCAGGTACAATCATAGATTAGTAACATTATCATTAAAATAATTCCAGCGATAAACTTAATAACAATATAATTTTAATGTATACAAAATCAGATTATTAACTAAAAATATAAAATTATGAAAAAATTACTGATCACATGTTTTGCGCTTTCGGCATTCGTGTTTCCATTGGTTGCACAGGTCGATCACGACTTTAATCCGAATGACAGAGAGCCTCTGATAAATGAGACAATTAAAATAACCCAGGTTCCTGCTGCTGTTCTTAAAGCTGTAAATACTGAGTTTAATAAGGATAAACCACTAACCTGGTCGAAATTTCCTTATGCATTGAAAGAATACGGATGGGTATATGATGTTGGAGCTGCCAATCTTAAGCTTGATCACTTTCAGGTTACCATGAGAACCGCTAACGGTGATGAAATGGATGCAATTTATACCACAAAAGGAGATCTTGTTGAAACCAGGGAGATGTCTAAAGATGTACCTATACCATTGGATATCATGACTCGTTTCGAAAAAAGCAAGTACAAAGACTGGAAGATTGTCGGTAACAAGGAGATTATCAGATATTATCATGATTATGGTGATAAAGCCAGTGTGGAACAGCATTTCCGTATTACGGTAGAAAAGGATAATGTGAAAAGAAGTATATCATTTAATTATCAAAGTTCCAATTAATAGTTCAATGTGGCCAATAATATAGAAAACAGTTAGTTATAAATTTTAATAACTAACTGTTTTTTATTTATATATATTAGGGCCAGCCCGGTTCTTTTCTTTTGGTCCGGCTAAAATGTAAGTTGAGTAAGGCACAGGAAAGACAAACAAATCTTATTCCGGTTTATATTGAAGGTAAATAGATCTTTGTTAAGTTTTCAAAGAATTATAAAAATTCTGGTTTTCAAAAATTACTAATAATCTCAAAAGAAGTGTCATCACGTCATATTCCCGGATTAATACTTAAAATCGGTTTATTGTTTTTTATTTCCGGTATTTCCAGGTCGGTTTATGGTCAGTCTCAGAAAGGAAAGGTCTTATCCGGTGAGACTAATTCAGGAATCGGTTTTGTAAATATTGGAATCATCGGCAGAAATAAAGGAACCGTTTCAGACAAATCAGGCAATTACAAAATAACCATTGATAGTATTTATGACAATGATTCGTTGCGTTTTTCAATGATTGGATATGAATCTAAAACATTTCTTGTCGGAGACTTCAAAAAGGATTCGATAAAAAATGTTTATCTGACCCCCAGGGTCTACAAAATACAGGAAGTACATGTGATTTATCATAAACCCAGAAAAATAAGGCTGGGCACTTCGGTTACCTCTGACGATCTCAGGTCGGGATTTGCCAGTAACGATTTAGGTTCCGAGATGGGCATAAAAGTTAATGTCAGAAGACCGGTAAAATTAACTGACATAAATCTTAATGTTGCAGTTTGCACTTTCGATTCAGTTACATACAGATTAAATATCTACAAATCAGTAAATAAGGCAGACTATATAAATATTTTAACCCAACCGGTTTATGTTTCCTTTTCAAAAGATAGGATCGACAAAGTAGTGTCCTTCGATTTGAGCAAATATTCAATAGTAATAGATGGAGATGTCTTAATAGCATTAGAGCTTTATAAAGATCTGGGCGAAGGAAGGCTGTTATTTAACACCGAATTTTTCACAGGTACCACCTATCACAGGAAGGCAAGTGAGGCATATTGGACAGAAGCACGAGGTGTTATAGGGATGTATTTGCATGGCTTGTTAATAAGGTAGGGTAAGCAGGTCAGAAAATTTCTTACCTGATTAATAATTATCAATTCAAAAATGGCTCCTTAAAGGAATCTTAGTGTTCAATCTTAAAATCTGTATAATTCACCGGAGGGAATGTTTCGACATTTACCGATTCAACATAACCAAATCCCGGGCCCTTTCTGCACCATTCAATATAATCATTTAATTGTTCCACAGGTCCTTCAGCTTCAATATATACACTGCCATCGGACAGATTCTTAACAATACCTTTAATACCCCGGATCCTGGCCTCTTTGGAAGCTTGCCATCTGAATCCCACACCCTGGACCCATCCGGTTACACGTATCTTATAAAGCAGCTTTTCCTTCATTACTGAAGACAATCGTGTTATAAACCTGAGTGCTTGAAAAAACAATTCAGTAAAACCTGACCCTAAATTTAGTTTAATTGGAATAATTTTCAGAGGAAATATGAAATTACCCATAACTTTTTTCTGTTGACAGAGCATGGCGTGTACACAGATTATAAGGTTAAAACTTGACTTTGTATAATCCAGGATGTAATTTTGTATTCGAAAGCAATGTTCTGATTTCCTTATATACAAGAACTGTTTAATTGAAATTCATTCAAACAAAAGCTGTAAATAAAAAGGAGGCTGTTATGAATTCTGATTTAAAAAGTGTAAGAGAAATTCTCAAAACTACAAGAAAGCGTCTGTTAATGAATCCAAACGTCGTAGCTACGGGCATAGGATATAAAATTGTAGAAGGGAAGAAAACCCCGGATCTGAGCATAGCCTGTTCTGTAAAAGAGAAACTGCCCGATTCACAATTATTAAAAAAGCATCTTATTGCTTCCAGTTTCGATGGAATTCCCACTGATATAATTCAGACCGGGATTATCAGAGCATTTATGGCCAATACCGGCAGGATTCGTCCGGCTCCGGGTGGTGTAAGCATTGGTCATATCAATATCACTGCAGGAACGCTTGGCTGTCTCGTGAAAAAAAATAATGAGGTTTATATCCTGTCCAATAACCATGTTCTTGCAGATAGTAATAACGGTCAGATTGGAGACCCGATATTACAGCCAGGACCATACGATGGGGGTCTGTTTCCCGGTGATCACATTGCAGATCTGTATCAGTTTATACCTCTTAATTTTTCTGATTCCAGGCATAGTTGTTCTACAGCTAATGGAATTGCCAGTTTTTTAAATGGACTGGCAAAGCTGATCAATAGTAATGCACGATTCAGAACCTTCAGTGCACAAGCCGTTGAAAATCTTGTGGATGCAGCTATTGCAAAGCCTCTGAATAATAGTGAAGTGACCGGAGAAATTCTCGAAATAGGGACAATACAGGGCACTGTTACGGGCGAATTAGGAATGGCAATTAAAAAAAGCGGACGAACAACGGGTCTGACAACCGGCGAAATAACACAGGTTGATGTTTCTGCCACCGTAAGTTATGGTGACAATAAAACAGCATTGTTTACCGATCAGCTGATGGCAGGAGCCATGAGCCAGGGCGGGGACAGCGGTTCAGCGGTTTTAACTGCAGGCAATCAGTTAACCGGGCTATTGTTTGCAGGCAGCGACTCAACTACAATAATTAACCGCATTGAGAATGTGGTCACAGCCCTGGGTGTAAGTGTCTGACTAAATTCATGAAATAAAATTCATAAATTGCTCAATAAAATTAAACCTAACTGAATAAGGGAATTTTGTTTTATAAATAGACGGATATTCAGCATTATGTCGCCAACTATACAGGAAGTTAAAGAAAAACACCAGGCCGCTATTCTAAAAATAGAAGGAGTTATTTCAATTGGCATTGGCCTTAAAAAAGACAGGACACCTGCAATAATAATTGGTTTAAAACAGGAAAACCAGGATCTGATCCAAAGTATTCCGTCGGTGCTGGAGGGTTATCCTGTCGAAGTACAGATAATAGGACCAATCAAAGCTCAATGAGCTTTCTCTCTTTTTCATAAACAGGAAGGCTCACCATGTTTTACTGTTATCCGGGGACAATAATTTTTATTGTCCCTTAGTTTATGTATAAGGAAGAGATGTTAAAGCGAAAGTCAGAAAAATCCTCAAGCCCTTTTTGGAAAATGGATATTAAAAAGATATGTTTTTATATTTGTGTTTTAGTGGTAGTGCTTCTGATCAGGTGTGAGGGTGGCCATCCTACACAATATGCTGAATTTCAAAATCCCCTTGTAAACCCCCAGGACGGGCCTCCTGCTGGCAATCCTGATGGGAACTCCCCGGTTCCGCTGGAAGCTGGTCCCGAAGATATTTCGAGTCCTGATCATATTATTGGCGATGGGACACCAGAGAGTTGCACTGCTGAAGCTTTTGTAAATGCGGTTGCGAAGGGAGGGAAAATTATTTTTAACTGCGGCCCTGAGCCGGTAACGATAACTCTTAATAAACCAGCGAAAGTGTTCAATGATGCCAACAGTGATATAGTTATTGACGGCGGTGGATTAGTTACGCTTAGCGGGGGAGGGAGAAGCCGGATTCTGTATATGAATACATGTGACCAGGATCAGCACTGGACAACCTCTCATTGTCAGAATCAGGATTCCCCGAGACTTACCGTGCAGAACATCACCTTTGCCGACGGGAATTCCAGGACAGAAACCGTATACGACGGGGGAGGAGCCATATGGGTAAGGGGAGGTCGTTTCAAGGCTGTTAACTGCCGTTTTTTCAACAATACCTGCGACAGTCTCGGACCTGATGTAGGAGGGGCAGCTATAAGGGTATTCAGCCAGTATAATAATTTACCTGTATATATTGTGAATTGCACTTTTGGAGGTGCGCCTGGTTACGGGAATTTCGGATCAAACGGAGGGGGGATCAGCAGTATTGGTGTTTCCTGGACAATTATTAACAGCCTTTTCTCCTATAACAGGGCTATTGGTAACGGAGGCAATCCGTCAGAAAGCGGTACCCCGGGGGGAGGCAGTGGGGGCGCAATTTATAATGATGGTAACACAATGACCCTGACAATACTGGGGACTCTTATTGAAAAGAACAGGGTAAACGCCTATGGTTCAGCAATCTTTTTTGTAACCAACGACCATACCGGAGATATTCTTGTTGATAATTCGGTTATCCGTAATAACACTGGTGGTTCATGGTATCCTGTATATCCGGGTATTTCAATGCACAGCGACACAAAAATTGTGGTTACAAATTCCACGATCGAATAAAGATTCAGGCTGGAGAAATTAAAAATGGTGCTGATTATTGATTAATTGGTTCCTTTCTCCAAAGATCTCACATTTAAGATCATATTTTTCTTTAAGATATCTAAGGTAAGCTTCTGCTTCGCT
Source organism: uncultured Bacteroidales bacterium (assembly GCA_963815075.1). Classification (GTDB taxonomy): domain Bacteria; phylum Bacteroidota; class Bacteroidia; order Bacteroidales; family VadinHA17; genus LD21. The sequence continues at coordinate 129 of CAWFFK010000011.1, read as the reverse complement.
TAAATCAAAATCGGAAAACAATTCCTCCGGCAGATCTCTTTCATTAATTTCTGCAACTTCCTTCGACTTGTGAAAATATTTGTTTTTCATTTTTTAAATATTATAAATTTTAAAAATGAATCTTCCTCA
>CAWFFK010000010.1:0-159833 GCA_963815075.1 uncultured Bacteroidales bacterium | reverse complement strand
GGTGTAACCTTAGGAGCACTTAGTGTAAGTAAATCAATGGCTTCTACCAAAAGACATCCCACAATTGAGGATGATGTTGTTATTTATGCCGGAGCCACAATCCTGGGTGGAGAGACTATTATAGGTCATGATAGTGTGATTGGAGGAAATGTTTGGGTTACACAAAGCGTACCTCCTTTTTCGCTGGTCTATCATGAAAATAAATCGACTGTCAGGGAGAGAGGCAGTAAAAATCAGGTATAGGTACCAGCATACACCAGTAGTGCAAGTCCGGCGAGGTAAGCGATGAACATCAGAAAGACCAGGTTACTGACTGATTTTGTCGCACCTTTAAATTCTTTCCATATAAAAACACCCCAGAGGGCAGCAATAAGTGTTGCACCCTGTCCCAGGCCGTATGAGATGGCAAACCCGGCTTTGCCCGACGCAATGATGCTCATCGACATCCCGATGTTCCATATAACACCTCCCAGAACACCGGTCATGTGAACGCCGAAACTGCCTTTTTTGTAATCTTTTAACGATAATGGCTCCCCGTCGAAAGGCTTCTTCATTATGAGATAGTTGAAAAGGAAATTACTCACGACCACTCCTATAGCAAAGAAGAATATTGCCGAATACGGAGTCAGCTTTCCCGCTTCGGGATTTTCAAAGCTTGAAACCATCGAACTTGCTACAAACCTGTAAAAAAGAGCCATAAGCACTCCGGCTGATACCGACAGAATAATTCCTTTTTTTGATACTTTCTTCTGTGAGAAGCTATGTTTTTTATATGCCAGTGCGTCAATTAATATTGCTGCAACTATAAAACCGACCCCTAGAAATATTAATAACGGGTTCCCTTTTGGCACTGCTATATAGTTAATAATAACACCCAGGGCAAGGGCTATCCCAACCCCTACCGGAAAAGCTACCGCCATTCCGGCTATCGCCATCGCAGCAACAAGCAGTATGTTGGATGCATTGAAAATTATACCTCCAAGTATGGCATTATATATATTATGATGTGAAGCCTGGTGTATATCCTCGAGGAAACCCCTTCCTCCCGGCCCATTGCTTCCAAGTGTAAAACCCAGAAAAATGGAGAAAAGGAGTATGCCTAATACATAATCCCAGTAAAAAAGTTCAAACCGCCAGGATTTACCTGCGAGTTTCTGAGTGTTTCCCCATGATCCCCAGCAGAGCATTGTAACAACGCAGAGGATTATGGCCAGCGAATAACTTTGTGGGATGAACATGATATAAAAGATATAAGTTAAAGGATAGAAGTAATTATAAACTGATTGTTATAGTGACTTTTTAAAATTCTTGGTGTTTTCTTAGTGTCTTTGAGTCCTGGTGGCAAAAAAAACAGCCACAAAGACACGAAGGCACCAGGTTTCACCAAGGATTTTTATTTAAGCAGATTTAATTAATACTATTTATCGATCATAAATTATTTCTCAAAAGAGAATTTCCAGGTTTCATTTTTTTTCTTTGCTGTTTTAAAAATTATTGCCTGTGTTATATAGACACGTGTGCCTGCCGATTCGGGACGTTTTTCCCCTTTCACTACCACCCTGATTTTATGGTCCCCGGGAAGAAGATTCAATACATGCCATATACTTTCAGTATGTTGCTGGTTAGCAAAATTATAGTAGGTATCAATTGTTCGGTTCAGAGTTCCGTCTACATAAACATCTGCCTTGCCTCCATCTTTGAACCAGTTACCTGTCAATGAGATACCGGTTCCGTTGAAAGAAATGTCAAGCTCATCACCTGCCTTTTCTGCAAACATCGATTGTTTATAAGTCTTATTATCATCACCCTTAACTTCATAGGGTCTCCATTTACCTTTGAATGACCAGGCTTTATTGTCGAATATCGGTACAGTCTTATCAAAGACTACATCAGGAAATGAAACTTCAAGAGGCGGGGCTAACGGTAATTGTGTCTTTATTAATATATTCCCGCCAGTCACCTTGCCTCCGTCTTTCTCAATAAGATCAGTAGCATATTTGTAGGTACTTTTTACAGCCGAATTAAATGAATAGGTAGTGTTGATGAAAACAGAATCCCCTATTGATTTAACTCCCTCCTGCATATTTACCGGGAGACCACTAAAGCCTTTTATTACACCAAGTACTGCCATGGCATTTGACGGATTACAATCTGAATCCTGTCCGCAGCGGGTGGTTATCTCAAGAGTTTTCGCGGGATCGCCATCTCCGTACAGCAAACCAAGAACGATGAAAGCCCCGTTAAGTTTTGCATCGATATTAAAGGCAGTGCCTGCACCGCAGATATCCACATCGCCCCATTTATCGTCAAGTTCTTTCCATGCTGCCTTCCAGTCATCAGGGTAGTGCCGGTGTAACTTTATAACATCTTTTATAATCTTGTAATAGTCACTCCCTGAAGGAATTGATAACATGGCCTTTTCAATTATACCGGGTATATCCGAATCAAAATAGGCCTCAGAGTAAAGAGCTGAAACAAATATCCCTCCGTATACTCCGTCACCATAATTCATAATATGACCTATTTTTTCTGCAATTGCCGATGCAGTCTGAGGCATTCCCGGGCACATAAACCCTATGTAGTCGGCTTCAATCTGGAAATCAATATCATCAGCATGAATATTATATTCCGGACTTCCCGACTGTGGTGCAAATATGCTGTCGTAATAGTTCTTTCTCGCCTGCATATTGGCATGCCAGAGTGGATAGCCCGCTTTTGCGAACATCTCCTGAAATTTTTTGGCAGGTGCATCCATCCCATATTTATCCATAGACATCAAAAAAGTAAGCTGGACATATATATCATCCTGCCATATACTTCCTCTTACATCGGAAGGCTTCCATTTTATGGAATCGGCGTATATCCTTCCCTGTGCCCTGAATTCAGTAGGGGCTCCGTAGGTTACACCAATCATCTTGCCAGCCCATCCTCCGGCAATTTTATCTCTTAGCACTTCAGGCCTGATTGACCTGAATTCATCCGGAACATGCATCATCCTGTCTTCAATAAATCTGCTCATCTGATCAACCGGCATCTTCTGAACTACATATTCCTGTTTGCCCTGCGGATTATTCTCCCAGCTGTTACTCCCGTCGGGATTAACAATAATTTTACCCTTTACAGTATCGAAAAAACCATTTGTACCATAAACGCCTATCAGGGCTGCCGTTTCATCCCAGCTCATCCTTCCGTTCTTGTCTTCCTCCGATAAGGGTATGCTGATCCTGAAGACATCCTTTACGGGACTGTTTTTAACAGGAGATTGAATGAGCCTGAGTCCTGTCTTTATTTTCTCTCCAACCTCAAATCCTGTAAAAATGACCTTCCCCGGCCAGTTTTCAAAAACATATTTAGAAGAGATCGAATCCATGTAAATGTTGAATTCCTTTCCTTCAGGATATTTCCCTGCCATTGAAACCAGAAGCTTAACCTTCTCCCTGATAAGATCCACACCGCTGAGAGGGCTCTCATTATCAGGCTGAGATTTAAGGAGATTAGCAAGATTTGTGAGAAACCCGACAGTAATTATTGTTACACTGTTGTCAGGCTGACTACTGAGTATTTTCCGGTATACCTTTACGGCATCAGGTGCATCAGTCGTAGATTGTAAAGTGTGCGGATATTTTGCCACTATTGAATCAGCCCAGTGCTGTGATGAACCAAGGCTGACACCTTCTGTTTTAGGGGCACCGATTGGTAACCCGGGTTGCCTGAAATAGGTGTTGATCACATCAATTGACGGAGCAACCAGCTCATTCTTGTTAGATGCCATAGTGGCAAGAAGCTCAACTTTTCCACTATCCTCCATTGCATGCAGGAATGCCAGGGCTCCCACATCATCATAATCAGGACCAAGATCAGTGTCGAAAATGATCTTAACGGGTTCAGGCTTAAAGTTGCTTTTTTGAACTGAGCAACCATTAATCAGGATCATTGTCAGGATAAGAAAGGCTGGGATGTTTTTCATTATATATTGATTTTTTGATTAATATTATTATGTTGTAGGGACGTTGCATACAACGTCCCTACATTACGGTTTTATGATAAGATTTCATTCCTGTACGGTGCTGAAGCCTGTGCACCCATCCGGGTAACTGATAAAGCAGATGCCTTGTTGGCAAAAATAACAGCTTCTTCCAGTTCTTTTCCCTCGGATAATGCAACTGCAAGAGCCCCGTTAAACACATCACCGGCAGCTGTTGTGTCAATGGCTTTTACCGGAACCACAGACATCATTTTTGATACTGATCCGGTTGAGATATACGCACCTGATGATCCCATTGTGATTATAACATTCTTAACACCTTTCTCATGTAATTCTGAGGCGGCTTTTTGAGCTGATGCAGTACCGCTGACTTTTATCCCTGTAAGGAATTCAGCTTCTGTCTCATTTGGAGTTATGATAAAGATACTGTTCAGAAGATCATCAGACAGTTGTCTTGCAGGAGCGGGGTTCAGTATTACCCTGTTGTTCTGCGACATCGCTTTTTGTGCAACGAACTCAACCGTGCCCAGAGGTATCTCAAGCTGCATCAGGTATATGTCTTCCTCTGCATTATTAAATACTTCCTCTTTAATGTCATACGCTGAAAGTGTGCCATTTGAACCAGGAGCAACCACAATGCTGTTTTCCCCGTTGTCGTCCACAATTATTAACGCCACACCTGAAGGATTAACCGGATCGTTTATAATATACCTGGTATCGATATTTTCATTTCCAAAAAGGCCTATAGCCTCAGAACCAAACATATCATTGCCGACCTTAGTCACAAATGTTACATTTCCGCCAAGTCTTGCAGCTGCAACTGCCTGGTTAGCCCCTTTACCGCCCGGGTTCATTAGAAAGGTGCCTCCCAGTATGGTTTCTCCCGGAGCAGGCAGCTTCCTTGACTTTATTACCATATCGGTATTGGAACTGCCTATTACAATTATTCTGCTCATTTCATGATTTCTTACTGAAATACCCTTATATAATCTACAAACATTCTTTCCGGAAACGTAGTTGTATTATCGGGAGAACCCGGCCAGTTACCTCCGACTGCCACATTAAATATAAAAAACTGATCGGCATTAAACGGATAGTCGGAAGCTCCAGTATCAGACACTGAAGTTTCAAGGTATGGCTGGTCATCGATGTACCACGAAATGCTATCCAGTTTCCATATTATACTGAAAACATGAAATTCATTTGAAAAATCACCTGTTGACAAAGCATAACTCAATCCTTTGGATTTATGAACACCGGAAGAACCCCAGTGCATGGTTCCGTAAACCGTGGACGGATATGTTCCTATCAGCTCCATTATATCTATCTCACCGCAAGCAGGCCAGCCTGCTGAATTTATGTTGGAGCCAAGCATCCATAATGCCGGCCATATACCTTTACCCACAGGTACCTTCGCCCTTATGTCGATTCTGCCGAATTTAAATGCTTTTTTGTCGTATGTTGTCATTCTGCCTGATGTATATTTTGAGTTCCCCAGTTCCTCCCTTCTGGCTTCGATTATTAAATTACCATCTGAAACAAATGTATTCTTCAGACTATTTGTATAATATTCCAGCTCATTATTTCCCCATCCGCCACTGCCAGTCCCCAATTCCTGGTTCCAGACATTTAAATCAAGTGCATCCCCTGAAAACTCATCGCTCCACACAAGTGTATAGCCAGGGTATGTCAGGGGAGTGGTGTATCCTGTGTTTTCTGTCGGCAGATAGGTTCCGTCCTCGGTAACTATGGTACCGGTAGCTGTCGAAGTACCAAGAGTACAAAGTTTAGGGTTGCTTAACTGAATTGTGAATTGCAGATTAGCCTGTCTCAGGTTTGTCTGATCTCCGGTTATCTGAACATTAACTGATGCCCTTGTTTCGTTTGCCGGAATTGATATGTTCCCCGAAGATGCCACATAATCCTTGGGTGCAGTTGCCGTTCCATCCACCAGGGTATAATCCACAGATACAGCAGAGCCGGAGGGTTTATCAAGGTATAGATTGAATATCATCGTTGATGGCACGCTGGTCCTGGCCTGAGAAGCATCTCCAACTGTAACAACGGGTCCGGGATCATTTCCTTTGCTACAGGACGTTAGCAGCAGTAATGACAAATAGACCGGAATGATCAATGGTTTTATAATTGTTTTCATTTTCAGGATATTAACGATTTTAAAATTAAGAACCAGGTTTAAATAAACAAAGTTTATGAAAACGAATATCATAATTATTTTTATATTTTCGATAATTAATTAGGATTCTGTTAAATCAAATTTACAGCAATCATTAATTTATTTCGTTTGCACTTTATATAATAGTACCGACCATAATATATGAAGAATATTTAAATGTTAATTACACTATGATTCACCGGTTTTTGACAATCCTGTTCAATTCGTTTAGTTATATTTAAACCACAAATAACCGACTAACCCCGATTAGTGATGGTAAAAAAGCTTTTTTACGGAATATTAATCCTTTCATTATTGTTATGTAGCGGTTCAGGTGTTTCATATCTCACAGGCGTTTCATCTGTTACAGGTCCTTTACTTATTGCCGGATTAATTGCTCTTGCTATTGGTGTAAGAGGCTTCCGGAAAACGAAAGGCTTTTCATATACTCTGTGGATCTTTACAGCAGTTGCTGCATCGATGTTTTATCCTCAGTATTTTATCTCTGTCGGTGAATTTCAGCTCAAAAGACTTATTGTGCCTCTTCTGCAGATCATAATGTTTGGTATGGGTTCACAGATGAGCTTACATGATTTTACCGGGGTAATTAAAATGCCAAAAGGAGTATTTATTGGCGTCTTTTCTCATTATATGATCATGCCGCTTGTGGGCTTCGGGATAGCCAGAATTTTTAATTTTCCCCCTGAAATTGCTGCGGGGATCATTCTCATTGGTTGTGTTCCAAGCGGTCTGGCATCTAATGTGATGTCATTTCTGGCAAAAGCTAATCTTGCACTTGCCGTTACAATAGGAGCTATTTCAACCCTGCTGTCTCCCCTGGTTACTCCTCTGTTGATGAAATGGCTTGGAGGCCAGTATATTGAAGTCAATTTCTGGAGTATGATGCTCGATATCCTGAATATGATCATTTTGCCTGTTGTGGCTGGTTTTACCTTCAATCTTTTTGCAAAAGGGAAGGAAGACAGAAGATCTGTTTTTGTCCAGATTCTTTTTTTCCTCCTCATTATTATCCTGACTGACCTTGTATTTATGAAATCGAAAAATGCGGATCTTTCCGGTTTCATAATTCAGTTTCTCAAATCAACGGGCTGGTTCTTTATTCTCCCGATGATTGGCGCATTAGTTCTTTCAAGGTTTATTAAGGGAGACAATAAATTCATGGAGAAAATACTATCATTGATATCAATGGTGGGAATAGCTGTTATTGTAACAATAATTACTGCATCAGGCCGGGATAGCCTGATGGAGGTCGGAGCACTCCTGATTGTGACAAGCCTCCTGCATAATCTTACCGGTTATACTCTCGGTTACAGTCTTTCATGGCTTGCCGGAATGCCGGAGAAAGACAGAAGGACAATTGCTTTTGAAGTTGGCATGCAAAATGGAGGATTGGCTTCAGGGCTTGCACTGCAGATGGGTAAAATTGCGACGGTAGGATTAGCACCTGCAATATTCGGCCCGTTAATGAACATAACCGGTTCGGTTCTTGCAAATTTCTGGCGAGGGAAACCTGTTCCCCGGAAAAATGACGGACAAATGTGATTAATTAAATTCTAACGCTAATAATGATATAACAATGAAAAAAATCACGAATTATTTCCTGTTTATTTTAAGTGCACTATTATTAGTTGCTTTAAGCAGGTGTACTCAGGACGGGAACCTGTCTTCAGACTTCGAAGCACACGGTGGTTCAAAGCAAATTCCACACCTTGAAAAGCAGGGAACAGCTACACGGCTTGTTGTTGAAGGTAAGCCATTCCTTATGCTCTCAGGAGAATTGCATAATTCTACATGCGGAGGTTTTGATTATATGGAGCCGGTATGGAAAGCGCTGGCCAAAAAGAACCTGAACTCCGTAATTGCTACAGTTTCCTGGGAACTTATTGAACCTGAAGAAGGAAAATTTGATTTTGCGCTGGTGGACAGCATAATTGCAGGTGCCAGAAAAGCTGACCTGAAGTTGGGATTAATTTGGTTCGCCAGCTGGAAAAACGCCGGATCTACATATATTCCATCCTGGGTAAAGAAGGATTATGAAAAATATCCAAGAGTAAAAGACGAACAGGGAAAACCTCTTGAGATCTTATCAACATTCGGGAATGCTTCATGTGATGCCGATGCCAGAGCATTTGCAGAACTTATGCGTCATATTAAAAAGGTTGATGCCAGGAAACAGACAGTTGTTTTAATGCAGGTGGAAAATGAAATGGGTATATTGGATAATATGGGCAAAATACCGGGAAATGCACGAAGAGATTTCAGCGATCCTGCCAATTTAGCTTATAATAGTCAGGTACCTAAGGAATTGATTGACTATCTTGTTGAACATAAAGAAGATCTTTTTCCTGAATTATATAATGTCTGGAAAATAAACGGATTTAAAACGACCGGATCGTGGGAAGAGATCTTTGGAAAAAGTGAATTCAGACCTGACAAAGAAGACTGGCAATTTTATTCCTTTTATACCGAAGAACTTTTTATGGCATGGAATTATGGCAGGTATGTTGAAAAAATTGCGTCTGAAGGGAAAAGTAAATATCCTCTTCCTATGTATGTGAATGCCTGGCTAAAACAGCCTTTCAGTTACTGGCCGGGAAAGTACCCGTCAGGAGGACCTTTGCCTCAGGTTATTGACATCTGGCGGGCTGCAGCTCCATCAATAGATTTTATCGCTCCGGATATTTATACGGATGAATTTGTATGGACATGCCGGGAGTATACAAAAAGCGGAAATCCTTTATTTATACCTGAAACAATAGGCGGACAGCTTGGTGCCGCAAGGGTATTTTATGTTCTTGGGGAATACAGTGCCGGATGTTTTGCTCCGTTTGGGATTGACGGAGAGATTAATATGGTAAATGATCCGTTGGATGAAAGTTATAAAATTCTGCAAAACATGTCATCTTTTATTCTTGAAAATCAGGGCAAAGGGACCATGAAAGGAATCCTGGTTGATACACTTTCGCCTGAACAGGAGTTCGAACTGGGAGATTATTTCATGAAGGCTGACCTTGCCACCGGAAGGAAGACAGGCACAGCGGGAGGGCTTATAGTGAAAACAGGCAAAGATGAATATATTATTGCCGGAAAAGACCTGGATGTTTTTTTTATACCTAAAGCTGATTCAATGCGAATAGGAATTGATGCAGTTGACGAAGGAACATTTAAGGGTGGGCAATGGATAGCGACAAGAAGATTAAATGGTGATGAGACTCATGCAAGCACATGGTCAGGAACAGGTGTTAAGCTTCCCCCCGGAAAGATAAGTATCCAGAAAGTGTCACTTTATCATTATAAATGATTCTCCAATTCTTTTATAATGGACTTTTTCTAACTAACTCCAGAGTCTGTCATGGGAACGTTTTTCGTCCCATTCGGGTGTTGGTTCGAAATATCCTTTTGAGTCTGAACGGAGATGTTTCCTGACAACTTCATCGTTTAACTCGATACCCAACCCTGGCGCATCAAGAGGCACATTTGCGAATCCTTTGGTTATCAGTTGTCTGCCGTCGGTTGTTCTTACAAGATCTTCCCACCATGGATTATCAACACTATGATGTTCACATGCCAGAAAATTTTGTGTGGCTGCCGCGCAATGTATATCAGCCATAAAGGAAACGGGTGTGCCAGCCTGGTGTATTGCCATCGCAACACCATGTTCTTCAGCGTAATCTCCTGTCTTTTTAGTCTCCAGAATACCACCTGCAGTGGCTAAATCGGGTTGGACAATATCAACCGCATGGATATCGATAAGAGGCTTGAAATTATTCAGCAGGTAGATATCCTCTCCTGTAAGCATCGGTGTTTCAAGCGCATCTGACAATGTTTTCCACTGATCGGTCAGTTCCCATGAAACTATATCCTCCATCCACGCCAGTCTGTATTTATCCAGAGCTTTTCCAAGACGTATTCCGTTATTAAGGTCAAAATGTCCAAAGTGATCCGTGGAAAGCGGAATATCATATCCCACCATATTGCGTACATTTTCAACTATCCTGCACAGTTCTTCAAGTCCCTTGTCGGTTATTTGTATCTGGGTAAAAGGGTGTTTGGTATTTTCGTATGAAATATAATTACCCTGCCATTGATTAAGCTGACCGTTATTCTGCCAGAAACTTTGATTTACCAGGGTGCCAGGTATGTTCATGAGTTCATTTATGGATAAATCCATCTTGAGCCAGGTATAGCCCTGATCCTCAGTACGATATTTTATAAGTTTCTTCTGTTCATCAGGTGATTTTGCTTCGGGAGTATCAGCATATAATCTGATCTTATCCCTGTATCTTCCTCCCAGAAGTTGCCACACTGGTACGCCATAAGCTTTCCCGCAGAGATCCCACATAGCCATTTCCACCCCGCTAACGCCGCCACCCTGACGACTTTGACCTCCGAATTGTTTTATTACCTTAAAAATCATTTCAACGTTACATGGATTCAAACCCAGTATGCGGCTTTTCAGCATAAGGGCATACCGGGGATCGGCACCGTCTCTTACTTCCCCCAATCCCCAAATTCCCTGGTTGGTGTCAATTCGTATAATAGCCGTACCTCCCAGGACTGTTGTTAAAGCATATCTCATATCGGTAATCTTCAGGTCAGAAGGACTGGAGGATCGTTGTACCTTTGAGGTTGTCTGTGCTATAGTGTCTTCTATCGACAGCTTCGTGAAGCCACCCAGAGCTAAACCACCAAGGGCAGCTTTTTTAAGAAAACTGCGTCGTCCGTTTGGAGAAGCTTTTCTCCCAATTGCTTCTCCTGATCCTTTAGCTTCTTTAATTTCCTGCAGATTGTTCCTTTCAGTTAATTGCTTCAATATATTTTTCATTTTTCTGATAATATAAAAGACAAGATTATAAATGAATTTTTTTGCCACCAGGGCACTAAGTTTAACAAAGGATCTTGAAGCGGATGTTTTCTTGGTGTAACTTGGTGTCTTTGCGTCTTTGTGGCATTTGATTTTTTGATTTTACGGAATACACCAGATTCATTAATAGTTTCTTTCTTTCAGATAGTTGTCAAGCTCTTCCCTGGTCATGGGAAGCTTACCCGGATAATGGTTGAGCCAGTCAAGAAAATCTTTTTTGATCTCGTCGCTCCATTGGCTGTCTATCTGACCGGCCAGGTATTTCTTTTCTCTCAGGCGCTGGTGACCGAATTCATCGCGTAGTGCTGTTACCTCAGATGTCAGCACAAGGTCCTCAACAAGATAAGCAGGAATAAAAATTACTCCATATTTTTTTGCCAGAACTACATCGCCCGGCAATACGGTAGCTCTTCCTACACGGATAGGAGCATTAATGGAAGTCAACATCATTTGTTGAATATATGAAGGATCAGAACCTTTTATCCAGCCATTGAATCCCTTTATATTCTGCAGTCCTTCCTGATCCCTCACAGAACCGAAGAAGATTACACCTCTTTGGGATTTTGCGTATATCGAATTTCCAAGGTTATCGCCAATAAGTGTGCCATCAGCAATTTTTCCGTAGCTATCGGCAACATAGACATCGCCGTTGGTGAGTATATCAATAGGCCATGAATTAGTACCCCCCTGCTGAGATCGATTTTCAAGTTTGCCCTGTCCTTTTATGTACTTTTCAAGATCAGGCCTCAATGGCATATACTGTGCAGTTACAACACGGCCGGTCATAACCTCATCGGGCTTGATAATGGTCCAGTCCCCTTCGTACTGGTTCTGGAATCCTTTGTTACGCAATACACCCCAGGCTTCTTCAATGGAAATATTTTTCAGCCTTTCAAGAATTGCATCCGGCACTTTGGGCCTACCGTCGGCAAATCTTTCACCTTTCCATTCAGGGGTTAAAGCCCTGATATATTCAGGGGAAGAACCGACATTTTGCCCAAAGGAGCACGAGCAACCTATAATGATTGTTGCCAGAAAGAATATTATTCTATTCATGATTAAAAGGTTAATATTATATTTTATAAGAAAATCCATCAATCTTCCGGATTCTGAAAATCGATCATAGCCTTCATGACACCGTCTTTGTAATCCGACACAAGATCAAAAGCTTCTTTTGTTTTTATGAAGGGGAACCGATGTGTCACCATTTTATCAACATTTATCCTGCCGCTTTTCATCATTTCAATAGAAGGGCCGGTGCAATCTACCTGTCGTCTGATAAACTGCAGTGATATTTCTCTCCTTCGGGTCGTCTCAACATCCATGGACCATCGGTCGAATTCAGGGATACCTACCACAATTAGTTTTCCGCCTGGTTTAAGAAGTTCGATAGCCTGATCAAATGCATCCTGCTGGCCACAGCATTCAAAAATGACATCAAGTCCTGATGGTTCTGCTTTCAGTATCTTTTTCACTATATCTTCTTTCAAAGGATTCCCGGTGAGATAAGAACCCTCTCTTTGCGATATGGCCAGCCGTTTATCAATTTTGTCCGTAACAAATATTTTACCTGCAGCTTCTGCCCCGGCCGCAAGCATTACACTCATTCCAATGGGACCATATCCCAATATACCTGTATTCAGATCCCTGACTGCTCCTGATTTTTTTACAGCATAAATTCCGATAGCCAGTGGCTCGGAAATTGACCCATGATCTGAGGTAAGGCTTCCTGTCAGAGGAAAGCAACTTGTTTCCGGCATAACAATATATTCCATAAGACATCCTTCAGCCTGCCCCGGACATCCAAGGAATTTCAATTTACGGCAGGTATGGTGTCGCCCTGCTTTGCATTGATCGCATTCCCAGCACGGCATCGCAGGATCAATTGCAACCTGATCGCCCGGTTTTACTTTTTTAACTGCCTGTCCTGTTTTAACAACTATTCCTGCACCTTCGTGACCAACGGTAAAGGGATATTCAACCTTCTGGGAACCAATCTGTCCCTGAGTGTAATAATGGATATCCGACCCGCATACACCCACTGACTTCATTTTTATTTTAACATCAGTTTCATTGACAATCATTGGCTCCGGAATATCTCTCATTTCCATCTGCCTTAGCCCGGTAAGCATCATAGCTTTCATAAGAGAATAATTGATTGTTACTTACAAATATAAAAATAACACAGAGTTTTTCAGACTTTATTATAAAATCTCTTCCGGCAAAAATCAATATTTTGTACATGAGGGATCTGATTTTTCATTGTTTTAAAACGCTCACAATAAAAAAGTATTAAAATTCCGGTATAAGAAAAAATAAAAATCAATTGCCGATACCTGACTTATTTCATAATTGAACTATTTGAGTTAATTTGCAGTATATGCAGGATATTTTTGAAACATCTGAGCTAATCACTAACCTGATAAACAGATAACCATGAAAAAATCTCAATTCTTCCTGATCGTTTTAATAATGTTTCAATTAACCGGGTTTTCACAACCTTCTGAATATCTTCTTAATGAGAACTGGAAAGCAAAACGAACCACTGATGTAGTTGCTGATGGATGTGAAATAACAGGCCCTGATTTTATCCCTGAAGGATGGCTGGATGCCGTTGTTCCAGGCACTATTCTTACAACACTGCTTCATAATAAGCTGATCCCTGATCCCTTTTTTGGTATGAATAATAATCTCATACCTGACGTATATACTACAGGAAGAGATTATTATACCTGGTGGTTTTATAATGAGTTTGAGACACCAGTCCTTAAAGCTGGTCAGGAAGTGTGGCTAAATTTCAGGGGAATAAATTATTTCGCAGATATATTTATTAACGGTGAAAGGGTAAATACAAATACTCACCAGGGAATGTACCTGAGGGAAAAATATTTAATAACACCGTTTCTCAATAAAGAAAAAGCCAATAAACTGGTTGTCCGGATTGCTCCGCCTGACCCGGTTGGAAACCCCAATACCGGGCAGGGTGGTGACGGCACCATTGGCCGGAATGTGACTATGCAATGTACAGCAGGCTGGGACTGGATTTGTCCCATACGAGACAGGAATACAGGTATCTGGGACCAGGTAAGTATTGAGATTACAGGTTCTGTCGATATTAAGAATCCATATATTGAGACAAGGGTTCCGGGGATAAGGGTACCGGGTGAGAAACAGCCACCGGCATTTGTCAAAACGTCTGTCGAATTGAAAAACACTTCATCGGGAATTATTCAGGGCACTTTAAAAACCTCATTTGAAGGACATGAAAGCACTTTGCAGGTCACCCTTAATCCTGTGGAAGAAAAGGTAATAAATATGCCTGAAATCAAAGTCGAAAATCCTCGTTTGTGGTGGCCAAACGGGATGGGAGGTCAGCCATTATATCACATGAAGATAGATTTTCTCAACCACGACGGCACTCTGACGGATTCTGAGGAGATTCCATTTGGGATCAGGGAGACATCTAATTATTTTGATGAGAGGATCAGGGCACAGGTATTTTCAGTAAATGGTCAGAAAGTCTTTATCAAAGGTGGCAACTGGATCGCTTCAGATGCATTGCTACGATTATCTGAAGAACGTTATGATGCTGAAGTACGGATGCATGCCGGAATGCATATGAACATGATAAGAGTCTGGGGAGGAGGCCTTACAGAACGTCCCGAGTTTTATAATGCCTGTGATAAATATGGCATACTGGTATGGCAGGATCTGTGGATCTCCGGAGACTGTAACGGGGAATGGAACGATCCTTTGAAAAAGGAGTCGCAGGCAAGACGCAAAGCTTACCCCGATAACCATGAACTCTTCATCGAAACAGCAATAGATCAGATAAAAATGCTGAGGAATCATCCAAGTCTGTATCTCTGGTGCGGAGGGAACGAGACACTGCCACCTCACGACCTGCTCAAAGCGCTGGAAGAAGATATACTTCCGCATTTCGACCCGAAAAGATTCTTTCTTGAGATGTCAACTTCCTATAAGCTCATGACCAATTCTATAGGAGGTACCGGCGATGGGCCTTATGGTATAAGGGAACCGGAAAGTATCTTTACTAAAAGGTCATTTCCCTTTAATCCGGAGACAGGTTCAATTGGGATCCCTAACTATGACGGATTAAGAAAGATCATCCCTGAAGATGAAATGGTACCTCCTCAGTCATCCAGACCCGGCAAATCATGGTCGTATCATAAATATTTGCCTCTTATGGATTTTCCTGATCGTTATGGAAAGGTGAAAGATATACGTGATTTCTGTTTTAAAGCCCAGATTGTAAGTTATGAGCAATATAGAGCTCTTCAGGAAGGATTCAATTATAAAATGTGGGACTGGTATTCCGGAATGCTGGTGTGGAAAAATCAGAATCCGTGGACGGCGCTTCGGGGATTTTTTTATGACTATTTTCTGGATTACACAGGTGGCTACTTTGGTTATAAGCATGCGGCTGCTCCTGTTCATATTCAGTTTGATCTGAATGATTCTGTAATATGTGTTTTGAACCAGACTGCTGAAGGGATAAACAACATAGATGCACGGGTTCACTTATTTGATATGCATGGCAAATTGATCTCAGAACAGAAAAGCATCATAAGCCTGAAAGCTAATGATGTAAAATATCTGAACAAAATTGAACTGCCCGGGACTGCAAACGAGGTTTTCTTTCTTAAATTGCAACTGATGGATAATGAAAAAATACTGGATGAAAACCTGTACTGGCTTACCAATAAGCCGCATTCCTATGAAAAACTCAATGAACTGGAAAAAGTTGATGTCACAACGACCATTAAAAGAAGTTCAGAGGGTCATGCTGTCATTAATATTGCAAATCCATCAGGTGAGCCAGCATTTTTTATCAGGCTGAAAATAATTAACATGGAAAATGAGCTTGTACTGCCTTCTTTTTTCACCGATAATTACTTCACGTTGTTGCCGGGTGATGAAAAAGAGGTTGAACTTGACCTTACTTCCGGTTTAATTCCAAACAGCACATCTCAGTTAAAACTGGTGGTTGAAGGATGGAATACTCCTCCTGAAGAGATAAAATTTTAATTATATTCACACCATTGCTTATTTCTAGAAACAAATATTATGAGAAAAATTTATGGTATAGGAGAGACTGTTCTTGATATCATTTTTAAGGATAACAAGCCACAGGCAGCAAAAGCAGGCGGTTCGGTTCTGAACAGCGTTGTATCGATGGGAAGAATGAATCTGCCTGTGTCATTTATCAGTGAATACGGACAGGATGATGTGGGAAACCTGATAGACAATTTTCTTAAAGAGAACGGTGTGGATTCATCATCCGTTCACAGGTTCAGTAATGGCAGCACTTCGCTGGCAATTGCATTTCTTGATGCTAAAAATGATGCCCATTATACCTTCTATAAAGATTTCCCGGAAAACCGCCTTGATATAAAATTCCCTGAAATATTGAAAGATGATATTATTCAGTGCGGTTCATTCTATGCCATTTGGCCGGAGATAAGGGAGAAGTTCAAAAAATTTATCAGCCAGGCAAAAGAAAATGGCGCATTAATATTATATGATCCAAACTTCCGGCCAACCCATGTTTCAGAACTTGCTGCCCTCAAACCTCTGATAATTGAAAATATGAAGATGACAAGCCTCCTGCGGGGATCAGATGAGGATTTTTTCAATATTTTCGGAGCCAATACTCCGAATGAGGCCTGGAAAGTGGTAAAAGATTATTGTAACTGCCTGGTATACACTGCCAATACTGAAGGCGTATATGTTCGCACAAGCTCATTTTCGGGTAAATTCCCGGTACAAAAAATCACACCGGTAAGTACCATAGGCGCCGGTGATAATTTCAATGCCGGCATGCTTACTTCAATATACCGTAATAATATCAAAAATGATCAGCTGACCCGGCTGGCCGAAAAAGAATGGTCAGGAATAATAGGTACCGCTGTGGCTTTTGCAACTCATGTATGTATGAGTTATGAGAATTATATATCAGAAGAATTCGCAGAAGAGTTGAAAAACAATTTATTATAACAAAGTATACTTAATATTTCCCACTGTGCTTCTCTGTGTAACAAAAAAAGAACTTACACAGAGTTGCACAGAGGAGCACAGAGTTGCACAGAGAATTAAAAAAAAGAAAGTCAGAATACGGAATAATACTGAGTTATTTTAATACTTCAATTCATATTGGCTTTGCATTAGCCAGGAGATATTTCTCAGCTTCGAGTGACCATATATAATCGTTTTTGGACACTATTTCGTTGAGCCCTTCGTACAATTTATCGGTTTTACTTAATTCAAAAAGATTATATAGGGGTACCAGCGGCATTGAAATATTGGTGTATATAAGTTTTTTACCTCCCGGGATCTGGGGGAGATTCAATGTAGTATCGACAACTGCATCCAGTCCGCCTACGTGGGTGATCATCACCGCAGGATTGATCCTTCCTTCTGACATTAGTATTAATGACTCTTTCATGTCATCAGTGTTTCCGCCTGATGTGCCAACTATATGAGTGAAAGAGTAATGTACATTATAAAAGTTGAATTCAGCTTTAAATTCCGGGTTTGTCGGTCCGGCAAAAAAGTTCAAACAACCGTCAAACGCAAGTATTGCATCGCCCTGTTCAATAACAGGTTTTACCGGAGCAAAAACAAAAACATCATCAAATCCACTGCCTCCTGTAATATCACGCAAATATCCGGCAGGATCTTTCATATTCCCTGTGTTGACATAGATCAGCCTGATCCCTTCTTTAGCCGCCTGCTCGGGGGTGAAAAGGCATGCAGCGCGGGAGAGGCGATTTTCATCAATATCCGTTACAACCAGAAGTCCCGGTTTACGGTCGTGGTGCAAAGCATAATCTATCGCTCCCAGTCCCATTGGCCCTACTCCGGCTAGAATCGCCATATTACCACCATTTTTTATTCCCATATCATGAACATATGTTCCGGGATGGACGTGATAACAAGCATGAAAAGCCCCAATTATGCATGACATGGGCTCTGACAGAGAAGCAGGGAAAAAGGCCTCTCCGTCGTATGCAAGCAGGCAATCGGCTTCCATAACTATAGCGGGAATTATTATGTAAGTAGCATCTCCTCCGATATACCTGAAAGAGTAACCCGGAGCATCAAGTGTGCCCATTTTGTTCATAGCCGGCTGTATAGAAAACTTCTGACCTTTGTGGAACTTATGCTGCCATTTTTTACCGACCTCTATAATTGTCCCTGCGAATTCATGTCCGATTATTGTAGGATTAATATTTACATCATCCGGAACGCGTTTATGATCAGCGCCCTGAAGGGCTGCTTTATGAGAAGACATGCATATGCTGTCGGATATAACATGAGCCAGGATCTCATTGTCTGTTAACTCCGGTAATTCAAATTCATCAAGCCGTAGGTCTTTCTTCCCGTATATTCGTACTGCTTTTGTTTTCATATTGATAATTATTTTTTAACCACGGTGTTTTACGGAGTTTTTCACGGTGTTTCACGGAGTCTAAAAAATTACCGTCTACTGCCTACTGCCTACTGCCTACTGCCTACTGCCTTCCGTCTTCCGCCTTCCGCCTTCTGCCTTCTGCCTATCCCAGCATTATCTGCCCTCCGGTTACAGGAACGGCCTGGCCGGTTTCATACTCCTGGTCAATTATATATAACAGTGCTTTCATAAGATCTTCAAGCCTGCATCCTCTTTTAAGAGGTACCTGCTCTTCATAGAATTTTCTTACATCCTCAATGGTCTTTGCACCGGGTACCTTACCTGTTTTAAGATACTGGAAGAACAATCCGTTATGCGGATCGGACCAGAGAGGCCCTTCATAGAAATTGCCCGGACAAATGGAATTTACCTTAATCCTGAAAGGTGCAAGTTCCATGGCGAATGATTGCGTAAGACCTATCCCTCCAAATTTGGCTCCTGAGTAAGCAAAGTTTCTGTTGCTGCCCCTTAGGCCCGATTTTGAATTAATCTGGATAATATCCGTAAAATATTCATGATTCTCCTGGTACTGCAGTTTCATAACCTCCGAAGCATATTTAGCACAATGGAAATACCCGGTATAGTTTACATCCGTAGTCTTTGAAAATGTTTCAGGATCCATCTCATCAAGACCACCTGCCCTGAGAATGCCTGCATTGCTTACCATAATATCCAGTCCCCCGAATTCTCTTACGGTGTCAAGGATCAAATCTTTTACCGATACCGGATCAGAAACATCAGTTTTTACAAACACAGCTTTATTTACTGCCTTTTGTGACGTAAGTCTGTCAACAAGAGCATTGCCTCTATCTTCATTAAGATCAGCTATGATAATATTCATCCTATGGGCGAATAATGACTCGGCAATACCTGCTCCGAAGCCCTGAGCACCACCTGTAATGATTGCTATTTTATTATTTAGCTTGCTGACATCACTTAAAGCAGAGGCCACTTTTCGACGGTAGTTCTCAACTTCCCACTGATCTATGAATGACACCTGTTCAGGAGTAAGAAACTTAATTCCTCCGCACTGAGAAGCATAGTAACTGATTTTGATAAGATCTTCATATACATCAAGAGCTGTTTCGGCGGCAGAACAACTTTCAGCTATTGCAAATACCCCCATGTCCTTTATTATAAAGATCTTTGGAGAATATCCGTATTCACTTAGAAAATGGGGCAGCTGGTATTTGAAGGAATCGAGTATCTTCTCTGCGCTGGATACCTGTTCAATAAATAAATATCTTGTTTTGCAATAGACAATTATATCCGGTGTCAGCGGAAGGGATATCTTGTGGTATTCCTGCTGATTCTGATAGAATTTTGCAACAAGGGTGTTATGTCTGAACCTTATTATGCCCGGCTGCTCTCCGGAAAGCAGTATTCTTATTCCCGGTAAAACCTTATTGAGCAGAGGATTATATGGCAGAGAAGTGATCTCAGGCAATGGAGCCAGGTGTCCTTCAATCTTAAGCTCTATATCGTTATATATGTTTTTTATCTCTCCGGTTGAATCAGCACCCACAAAAACACCATGATTTTCAAGAAAAATAATATGCGGATCGCTGTTGAATCTTCCACGAAAAGCATTTATATCCGTTTCAAGCTTCTTAAAAAGAGTATATCCGGGATCTGTATATGGAACAAACAGACCCATATCACCAAATATGGAATGTATCAGGTTTCTGGCATTTCTGCTGCAAAGTATACCATTAATTTTCGTAGGATGCAGGTGAACAACAAACTTATACTGTATTAATTCGTGCAGAGAAGTTTCAACCGAAGGCCTTTTGTTTTTATCACTATCTGTTATACTTAGGGAAATATCTGTTTTGACCTGTTCCTCTCTTGTAACAGGATCTTCCGAATAAATACTCGATGATATTATATGAAGTTTCTGCCTGCTTAAAGTTACAAGATCATCTTCGGTAATTTCTGCAAGTGCCTGTCCGCTTGCCTTTATCCAGATGGTATTGTCATCTTTAAAAGATGTATTTCCCCCTCCTGCAATAACGAAGTCCTTGTTGCTGCCATAATACTTCGATATCTCAATCAGTTCATTTATTTCCTGCTTCATGCTGATATTTATTTAAGAAATATTCAATAACTAATTGTCCAAGGTTGATCAGATCTCTCCTTTGGGCGACACTATGAGTGCCATCCGGTAAAACATATCCCTGCCTTCCGTCTGCTCTCAGATACTGGTGTGCAGCTATTACGCAGACTCCTTCCCAGGCAATTTTTTTCAATGATTCATCGAGGGTTACATTACCTCTGGCTGTAACTGTAAGAGGTATCATCTCAGGTGTATTATGTTCAGTGCCAAAGGTTATAAGGAACCCTTTTTTGTCAAAAAATTCAACAAAATCCTTCAACTTATTTATATCGTTTCTTCCGGGTATAAGTTCAATACATTCTACTCCAAGCTGGTGCAGAGCGTGATATAGTTTATCAGGATCGGCTTCAAATTCAGTACATTTTCCTGAAGGATCATCAAGGAGAACCGGGTAACATGGTATTCCTCCGGCTTTGATAATGATCTTTATAATTTTTCTAATCTCGAGGAACGAAGTATCCTCTTCCTCGACAAAGGCTGCTCCTCCGCTTTTAAGCAGATGGGCCCTTATCTCGTTCTCAAGAGCGGAAGTGTCAGACATCCCGGCAGCTGATTTTTTATTACCATAAAGGAGCTCAATAAAATGTATTTGTTCTTCGGGTGTTGAAAAATTCTCCATGGCCAATATCCTTAAGGCTTTTGCAATATGACGCTCACGTACCATCTTATGCGCATGTTCCTTCTTTATAGTTTCATATGAAAGGACAAGAGAGGGATGCTCGGGAATTATCAATGCGTTGAGCTTAGTTATCATGGCTTTTATCTGGACCTGTGTCTTCTTAATAACGCTGTTAAGTTGTTTTTTCTCCAGCCATCCGGTCCGGAAAGGATAATCCAGTCCTTTACCACTGAAATATATCCTGCCGGGGTTGTGAGGATCATTTATTCTTATGCCCTTCTGCTGTTCTTCCTTCATCAGTCCTATAAACTCGATATTGAAAAGGGGGAAGATATTATTATCAAGGCATCCTTTATGAAATGCGTCATAACCGTCAGTTACATAAAAATCGTTTATCCCGAGAACAGCTATCTTTTCTTCAACAGCCATTTTAAATACTATATCGAGGTCCATGAAGGAGCTGTAAGAAAAGGGTGTATGAATATGTCCGTTAGCTTCACGATATTGCGGAATGGAACGGCCATTCATCTCTTTTTTTAATTCGCCGTATGGCGGAAAGCCATCAAGAAAATGTTTCATTTAAGTTATTGTATAAATTATCTCACCAGTTAAACACCTCATCCGGAACCTTCAACAATGATTCATATACCCAGTCAGCATCTTTAAGGGCGGCTTTATCGAAAGAAGATGTCACTGCGAGGCATCTGCAACCGGCAGCCTTTGAGGCTTTTATACCACTGACAGCATCCTCAACAACCATACATTCCTGTGGTAACAGTCCAATCTTTTCGGATGCTTTTAAGTAAATGTCCGGAAAAGGTTTTTTATTTGTAACATCCTGACCGGTAACAATTGAATGAAATGATTCGGGCGGGAGTCCTATTTCCCTGAGATTTACATTCATTTTAACCAGATCGGCGCTTGTTGCAAGGGCAATTTTAAAACCTTTTTTTCTGCATCTGCCAATAAATTCCATGGCTCCGGGAAGAGGTTTTAATTTGCCTTTTACTATATTTCCGTATATCTCGTATGTTCTTTTTTTAGCGGCATCAATATCTATTTTTATTCCATATATGCCGGCAACACCACCTATGTATCTGTTTTCACCCATCCCTACGAAAGGGTGAAAATCCTCAGGCCGGACCTTCTGTCCCATTTCTTTAAACATCATTATTGCCGCCCTGCATATAAACGGTTCAGAATCCACCAGAACGCCATCCATATCAAAGAGTACTCCTTTTATCATCTGAAGATTTTTTCTATTTCAAGTATCCTTGATTTTGATAATGGGCTTTTTCTCTTTGTTATTTCTGTAATTAGGGTCATTTTTGCAGCATTTTCAAGTACTTCAATTTTATCAAATGCCTGTAGAAGAGTCGATCCGATGGTAAGAACGCCATGATTCTCAAGGAGCAGAATATCAGCGAACAATATATTTTCAGCAGCTGTTTCTGCCAGTTCTTTTGTTCCCATGAGAGCGTATGGCACCATCAATGGTTCCCCGAGAATGGCACGTGCTTCGGCTGTTAAACTGGTGTCAATATTGAACTTCATAGCTGTAAAACAGGAAGCAAATACAGGGTGAGCATGAACAATAGCACTAATCTCTTTTTTCTTTCTGTAGATAGAGAGATGCATTTCAGACTCAATGGACGGTTTAAGTTCCGGAGTCAGGTTTTCCCCAGTGATGTTAATTATCCCAACCTCTTTCCATTTCATATAACCTTTGTCAGTAGAGGATGGGGTGATAATGATAATATCATCTGTAATTCTGAGGCTGATATTACCTCCCGACGAAGATGTTAGTCCACGTTCGTAAAGTCGCCTCATAAACCGGGCAACCTCTTTACGCTCCTTTTTGTAATTTGGAATGGGATTCATAGTACAATATTTTATACAAGATCGATTACACCATTTAGAACGTACCGGGGACTGTAGGGAAATTTATCGATATCTTCCCTGGCAGTAATTCCACTTAATACAAGCAAAGTATCGATTTCTGACTCCAATCCGCATCTTACGTCGGTCTCCATCCTGTCGCCAATTACTATTGCATTTTCTCTCTGAACCGCTAGTCTTTTAAGGGCGCTGCGCATCATTAACGGATTGGGTTTGCCAACAAAATATGCTTTTTTACCCGATGCAATTTCGATTGGAGCAATAAGAGCTTTTGTGGAAGGAGTAATTCCGACTTCAACAGGTCCGCTTACATCTGAATTGGTTCCTATTAGCTTTGCCCCATTAAGTACCAGGTTCAATGCTAGCTCAATCTTTTCAAAGTTATAACTATGTGTATCACCAACAACAACATAATCAGGATTCACATTATTGACAGTATAACCCACACTGTACAAAGCGTGTATAAGACCTGCATCACCAATAATATAGGCACTTCCGTCGGGTTTCTGGCTGGCAAGGAAACTTGCCGTTGCCAGAGCACTGGTATAAAAATGCTGCTCTTCGACATTGATACCCAGCCTTTTCAGCTTTTCATGCAGTTCTTTTGGTGTTCTTTCACTTGAATTGGTAAGAAAGAGGTATTTTTTACCTGCAGATTCAAGCCAGGCCACAAACTCAGTAACCCCGGGAAGTAATTTGTTTCCATGGTAAATAACCCCATCCATATCGATTATAAAGCCTGTTTTGCCTTTGATCTTTGCTATAATGTCTTCCATATAAATTTATTATTAGGCAAAGATACCTATGATTTTGTTTTTTCGCTTATTTTGTCATCACCTTTGTAAAGGATATGCAACAATGTGGGTAAGATAATGAGCAGCAACGGCAAAGCTATCACAAAACCACCAATAACAGCAATAGCAAGTGGCTGATGCATCTGTGCCCCGGTTCCGACGCCTACAGCCAGGGGCATTAATGCTATAATTGCTCCCAGGGCTGTCATAAGCTTTGGCCTTAACCTTGTGGAGATTGCAAAGACAAGTGATTCATCAACAGATCCTTTTTCCCTGTTGGTGGTAAATTGTTGAAATGTGAATATAGAGTTCTCACCGATAATCCCGACAATCATTATTAACCCGGTATAGCTCCCGACATTCAAAGGTGTATTGGTTATAAACAGGGCAATCAGACTGCCCGATAAGCCTAAAACAGCAATGAAAAGGATCGAAAGTGCTGCCCTGAAATCCTTGAACAGGAAAAGCATAAGAGCAAATACCAAAAGGCTTGACAGGATAAGAATAAGAAGAAGTTCACTGAACGATTTCTGCTGATCGGCATATTCTCCTCCATATTCAATATTGTAACCCTGCGGAAGGAAAATACCGGAATCAATTATTTTCTGTATCTCTTTCATGGCGCTTCCAAGATCCCTGTTATTCAACCTGGCTGTTACAATCGATACCGATTTGAGATTATCCCTGTTTATTTCTGCCACTCCTTCTTTTAACCTTATGGATGCAAGTGTGCTTAAAGGCTTAAGTTTGCCGTCAGGCATGAAGACAAACTGCTTCTTCATGGTTGCAAGACTTTTTTTTGTACTGTTAGGGTAGATCATCCTTATATTTGTCAGCTGCTCTTTCTCAAGAATATTGCCGACTATATTACCTTCGACTATAGTCTGAAGCTGATATTGGAGTGATGCAGGAGAAATGTTAAACTGAGATAAGCGTTGTTGATCCGGGATTATGTCTATTGATGGTCCAGCTATAATTATGCCGTCAAATATATCTGCAATGCCTTCAACATTTTCAATCTTACCGGCAACCTGTTGCGCAAGTTCGTTAAGTTTGTCCTGATCGCTTCCGAATATTTTTATTTCAATTGGCTGCACTGATGCCATAAGATCGCCAAGCATATCACCAATTACCTGGCCAAAATCAATTTCAAGGGCAGGCTGTGTTGCTTCTATTTTTTTTCTGATATCATCAATTACGTCAACGGTGCTTCTCTTCCTGTTATCCTTCAGCTGTATCAGAAAATCTCCGTCATTGGGTTCAGTTATAAAAAAACCCATCTGCGCACCTGTCCGTCTTGAGTAAATCTCAACCTCCGGAGTACTGACTATTATCTTTTCAACTTCACGCAGCATCCTGTCAGTTTCTTCGAGTGATGTTCCCGGTGGAGATTTATAATCAAGAACAATCGATCCTTCATCCATCTCAGGAAGAAACCCTGTTTCAAGTCTTGGGAGAATGTAGATAATGGATCCCAGAAGAAACATTATTACCAGGATACTTATATAGGGTCTTTTCAGAAAAAATCCGACCCAGGGCCTCGTTTTTGTAAGCTTTATTTTTTCGGCTTTTCTTCCCGGGATGAGATCTATTATTTGTGTTAACCATAAATAAATGACGGGGAGCCCGATCCAGGTAACAAAGAAGGAACAAACCAGCGTTATTATCATTGTGTTTGTCAGTACATTGAAATACGCACCGGCAACACCTCCAAGCAACATGAATGGAACAAATATGACAATGGTACTTATTGAAGATCCTACCATTGAGGGGAAAAGGTATTTGACAGCCTGATAGACAAGCTGATTGGAGGGGCGTTCAGGGAATTCTTCATGCGTCCTGTGTATCTGCTCTACCACAACCACGGCATCGTCAATTATCAGACCTATAGCAGCTGCAATAGCTCCGAAAGTCATAATATTCAGCGTATACCCGATGCTGTAGAGGATAATAATAGTGAGCAGTAATGTAACCGGTATTGTAATAAGGATAGTAACACTAGCCTTTAATGACCGGAGAAACATAATTGCTACCAGGATGGCAAGTAACAGACCTAACCATACGCTATCGTTAACACTTTTAATTGCTTTATTAACAAAATCGGCCTGATCATAATAATAGGAGATCCGAACATCATGAGGGAGCAACTTTTCAAGTTCCTTCTTCTTTGATGCCACATTCTCCGACAGACTTATAAGGTTAGCTGTAGGCTGCTTAAGAACGGCAACCAGGAGACCCTGGCGGCCATTGGCATTGATTCTTGTATATTCTGTCCGTTCCCTGACGTTTACAACGGCAACATCTTTAATTCTGATAATTCTCTTTCCGTCGTTCCGTAAAACAACATTCTCGATATCTTTAAGGTTGTAAAGTCCCGCATCGGTTATGTTCAGATACAGACGCCGATAATCTGAAATAAGACCATTTGAAGTTATGAAGTGATTCTGGTTAATCATATCCCTGATCATTTCAGGAGTTATGGAAAATGTGCTCATTTTTAGCTGGTTAAGCTCAATCCAGAATTCTTTTGTCTTTCCTCCTATAATCCCAACTGATGATACTCCTTCTATCTGGGATAAAAAAGGTTTGATAGTATATGTTGCAAGAAGGTTCAATTCAATAGGTGTCTTCGTATCACTCTCCACAGTAAATCCTATAACCGGAAGAATTGATGGATTCATCTTTTCAACCTGTATCTGAACATCGGGCGGTAACTGATTTTTTATTTGTGCAATGCGCGACTCAAGCATCTGCTGGTTTACATCAATATCTGCCTTCCAGTTCAGGAAAGCCGATATTTCGCACGATCCCCGGCTGGTTGTACTTCTCAGCAGTTTCAGATCAGGAACCTGTTTGATGGCGTCTTCGAGTGGCCTTGTGACTGTCACCATCATCTTGTCGACAGGCTGTTCCCCATTATCGGCGATGATCTTTAATTTAGGAAAGGTTATCTCGGGGAAAAGGGATACCTGTATTTGTCCGTAAAGGAATAATCCTCCGGCAATAATTACGGCAATAATAACTGATATCGGATTTTTATATGAAAGGAAAAAATTCTTCATAATATTATTCCGTTTTTATCTCTATTCTTGCGGTATCGGGCAGACCATAATTTCCTGTCAGAATTATCCTGTCAGTCGGCAGAAATACAGGTTCCGTTATCTGGACTTCATCGGAATTTTCAAAGCCTTTTGTTACAATCACTTTTATCGCTGTACTGTCGTTTATCAGCTTCATCACCCAGAATTCAGTCTGTGTTTCATTACCGAGAACGGCAGCTTTTGGCAATACCATAGCCTTGTCGTCTGTAGAGGTGACAAGAGTTATGCTTCCAATAAGATTAGCCGGAAGGTTTCCAGGGTCAGATGGTCTGACAACGTACCTTACCGTTTGCGATTGAATGTCCATCTCCGCAAGTTTGCTTGTTATCGTGCCGTTTAAATGCCTGTTGTCAGGCAGCACGATGGTGCATTTTCTGTTTCTCTCAACATATTTATCAAGTTCAAACGGAACATCCAGGATAAAGACAAGGGAATTTTGCTCCGAGATAACTGCCAGATCATCTCCCTCCTGTACAAAGTCACCCTTTTGATATGAGATAATATTAATAATGCCGGCAGTATTTGATGTGATATTGATCAACCCCTTAAAAGCCAGACTTGAATCAACGGTGGCATTGTTTTTTAGAGCCATGGCTTCTCGGGTCCTGATTGAAAAGAGAAGTTGACCCTGCGAAATGAAATCACCAGGGTTAATCGAAATTTTTTCAATCATACCTGCCGTGGTTGCCCGAATTATACTTTTATTTAAGTAAGTGGCAGTGGCAGGCAGTTCTGCACCTGATTTGACCGGCTTGTATTCAATGGGAGTTACCGTGACCGGCGTTTTTGCCTCTGCTTCTTCTTCTGTTGCCCGGACGGCTTGTCTGCACGAAAAAGATAATGACATTACAGAGGAAAACATGAAGATAAAAAGCACAGATTTGATTCTTGTTAACATATTATGCATTGTTTATTGAGTCAGAAGGAAATTCATTTCGTTGATAACCTGAAGCTTTTGGATCTTTACCAGGTTTATATTCCTGTTTATTGTTTTGAAGTTTTTAAGCGCATTTATGTAATCAGTCATCTGGATGTTGCCGGCCTCAAGCTGATCTTTAAGTGCTTTTACTAGCTGGTTGGAATTCTTTAACTGATTCTCCATTTTTAACGACATCCCATTCAATGATTTAAGTTCATCAACGAGTTGCTGAATCTGAAGATAATACTGATTCCTGTAATTGGTTTCATACATCTTCCGGCTGTTTTCATCAAATTCAAGCTTCTGCTTTTCAATCCCTCTTTGCTTACCGTCATAAACAGGAACATTAAGGCTTACTCCTGCGCTGTATCCGAAGTGCTGATAAAAGTTCCACGGAGTACTTGTCAGGAACCCGGCATCGGCAAACCAGCTTATTTTAGGTTTGTACCTGATGTCGATTGCCATTTTTTCATTTTGTATTCTCAGGCTGTCTATTTTATACTGAATGTAAGCAGGTGTCTTTGTAATATCAGAAGATCCGCTGATCATGAGTTCCGGTTCCGTCAGGTCATATGATGCTGAATCATTTATACCGCATAACTGATTAAGCAGGAGCAGATCTTTTATGTACTGTGTATTGAGCTGATTAACAAGTATTTCCTGTGACTGGCTTTCTACAAGTAAAGAAAGATAATCTGTTTGATTTCCAACACCGCTCTTAACAAAACTGAGCACAATTTCATTTTCTTTATCGAACAACTCCAGAAAAGACTTATTGAATTTAAGGTCGCTTAAGTCAGAATATGTCATCAGGTACTGGTCAGTAATTGCCTTTTTTATTTCATTTGCTGATAATTTGGTTGAATTTTTTGCCAGTTGCTTCTGAAGTTCAGCAGCTTTCAATTTATTATCCTGTTCTCTTTTATTGAAAATATTCTGCGAAATTCCCATTACTGCCATATAGTTTCCTCCATCCGTAACAACTTCATCATATCCGAAATTGTGATAGTAAGGGGAATACTGGAGGAAAGATTTTGCTTCCAGAAGTGGTTTTTTAGCAGCTCTGATAAGGAGACTGTCTGCAACCGCTGAACCGGCCTGGTTCCTGTAGTCATTTAGCAAAGGACTGTTTTTAATACCCTCTGTCAGGTAAAAGTCGAGGTCGCGGGTCTGATTATAAGCTACATGTGTGATTAAGGATATTAAGAGAATAAGGAAACCTTTTTTTTGCATAAAAGTTAACTGTCAGATTTATGAGTCGCAATTTAATTAAATCAGAGACAAAATTGAAAAATAATTCTGTAGCAATTTTGTAATGTCTTTTTTAAAGACAATTCAGACTCCTTTTTTATTCTGACTTATAAGCATTTCTGCAGAATTATTATTTTTACTCTGATGCCCTTTCAGGGTGACGATCTTTTCGTGAATAGCGTCAAGGATCCATTCCGGCTGAGGAAAGAAATATTTCTCCATTTCGTAAGCCGGAGTAATCCAGTTTCGTGAGCCTACCACCACAGGCGGGGCATCAAGATGATCAAAAGCAAGCTCTGTAATTGTCTGGGCCATTTCTTTCAGGAAGGAACCTCTTGATGTGGCATCGCTGGTAAGGACTATTCTTCCTGTTTTTTTAACAGACTGAATAACCGGTTCATAATTAAAAGGAACAAGCGATCTGGCATCAATTAATTCGGCAGTAAGTCCGTATTTTTCATTGAGTTGATCAGCAGCTTTCAAAGCCGGATATAATGTTGCTCCGATTGACAGGATTGTAATATCATCACCCGGCCTCTTAATATCCGGTTCTCCCAGTGGAATCTCATAATATTCTTCAGGTACTCCGCCTTCATGAAACATTTCGCCAATATCATAAATTCTCTGGCTTTCAAAGAAAATAACAGGATCAGTACCCTGTAATGCTGTGTTCATCAGCCCTTTCGCGTCATAGGGAGTAGCAGGAAACACAACTTTCAGTCCGGGAATATGGCCTGTAAGAGAGGACCAGTCCTGTGAATGCTGGGCACCATACTTTGAACCAACTGATACTCTGATTACCACAGGCATCTTAATTAAATTACCGCTCATAGCCTGCCATTTTGGTAACTGGTTAAAAACTTCATCGCCGGAACGGCCAAGAAAATCACAATACATGATTTCGGCAATTACTCGTCCTCCGCACATGCCATAACCAATAGCCGTGCCCACTATGGCTCCTTCAGATATAGGGGAGTTGAATAACCTGTGATAGGGGAGAGCCTCAGTTAAACCGCGATAGACTGCAAAGGCACCACCCCAGTCACGGTTTTCTTCACCCCAGGCAGCCAGAGTCGGATCTTTGTAAAAGCGGTCAATAACAGCTTCGAAAATACCATCACGCAGTTGAAATAATTTCGCTTTTGAAACAGGTGTACCGTCCTTATCCTTATAAAACCTCTCCTTGTTCTTTAATGACCTGATCCTGGGATTTTCTTCCAGTGGTATGAGAACATCAGGTTTTCCCTCTTCCATCCTGTCAAGGGAATTGTTTGAGAACATCATTTCCCCTATGCAGTCCGGATACTTTTCCATGTTTATCCTTGGAGATATTCTGTCATCGATGCTCAGCTTCAGAATATGTGTCATTAACTCTTTGGTCCGGGCGGTGATATCATCAAGCTCTTCTTTTTTTGCTATACCTGACTTTATAAGTGTTTGTCCATACGTTAATATTGAATCTTCTTCCTGCCAGGCTTCGATCTCTTCTTTTGATCGGTAGGATGAGGCATCAGAAGGTGAGTGTCCACTGATCCTGTAGGTAAGTGTGTCGAGAAGAACAGGCCCTTTTTTCTCATCCAAAATCAGTTTCTTTCGCCGGAATGCATCAATAACAGCAAGAGGATTATACCCGTCGACACGTTCTGAATGCATCATTTCGGGATTAACGCCGGCACCTACACGCGCCAGGATGCCATAGCCCATCGTTTCTCCCATGGTCTGTCCGCCCATACCATAGAGGTTGTTCATAAAATTGAAAATTAACGGCAGACCACCCTTGTATTCTCCTTCCCATAGAGTTTTGTACTGATCCATGGTGGCAAAGGTTATGCCTTCCCAGACCGGACCGCATCCCATTGAAGCATCTCCTATGTTGCATACAACAATTCCCGGTTTCCTGTTTATCTTTTTATATAATGCGGCTCCAACCGAAATATCTCCCGATCCTCCTACTATGGCATTATTCGGATATATACCGAAAGGGGTGAAAAAAGCATGCATTGAGCCTCCCAGCCCTTTATTAAAACCATTCTCGCGGGCAAATATTTCAGCCAGCGCTCCATATAACAAAAAATTTATTCCCAGCGATCTAATATCGCCATGAAAGTCTTTTTCAACGACTTTGAGAGCAGAACCTTCGAAATAATTCTTCATCGCTGAATAAAGAGTATCCTCATCAAGAAAATGAATGGCTGATAATCCTTTTGCAAGGATCTCTCCGTGACTTCTGTGAGAACCAAAAATATAATCATCAACCTGCAGATTGTAGGCCATTCCTACAGCTGATGCCTCCTGGCCAATTGACAAATGAGCGGGGCCCGGATGGTTATATGGAATGCCGTTATATTCATTCGTTGTCTTTATAAGATTGAGCATGGTCTCAAATTCCCGGATTACTACCATATCATGGTAAATTCTTATAAAATCTTCCCTTCCGAAGTTATTCTTTTCCTCTTCGATTGTTTTGTTGTACTGATTCACCGGGATCTTACCGAATTCAATAAACTGAGGTTTTCTTAAAACCTTTGGATTAATGTTTTGATTCTTTGGCATATCTTTTTGTCTAAATGTCTAAATGTCATGCAGTCGTGCAGTCTCCCATTCTCCCATTCTCCTATTCTCCCATTCTCCCATTCTCCCATTCTCCCATTCTCCCATTCTCCCCCTCATTCTTCTAATATCTGAATTTTTCAATCTGATCTTTGATCTCCTTTAGAAACATCGTAGCCGGTCCTCCGTCGATAGCTCTGTGGTCGTAGGTCAGGGACAGTCCTATATATGGAACAAAGCCGAAAATATTATTGCCCAGATCTGCGGGACGGTTAATAATTGTACAGACCCCCAGTATGCAGGCTTGCGGCAGATTGATCACAGGCGTGAACATTTCTACCCCCCAATTTCCCAGGTTGGATACGGTAAAAGTCGCAGCATGGCTCTGTATCAGTTCAGGATTTATGCTCCCTTTCCTGCATGAATCAGCAACTGTCTTAAGCTCTTTTGATAATTCAACCAGGCTCATACCGCTGGCATTTTTCACTGCCGGGACCATCAGTCCACGCGGAGTATCAACTGCAAGACCCAGATGAACTTTGTGAAAGATTTTTATCCGGTCATCAAGGAAATGACTGTTGGCTTCCGGGCATTTCTCCAGAGCCCTGATAACACACCAGCAGACCATATCGTTCAGAGTAATATCCTGCTGATTTGCGTTGACAGCAATCTGATTTTTGATCTCTTTTCTTGCTTCCAGCAGGAGACGGACATCGGCACTCATATGATGCGTAAGCTGTGCTGAGTTCTGAAGCGATGATTGCATCGCTTTTGCAATCAGTTTCCTGATATTGCTCAATGGCTTTTCGGTATATTCTGAAACTGTTGCATGCAGTTCTATTTTATCTGCAACTGATCCTGACAACAATTTCTCTATATCGTTTGCAATAATCCTGCCGTTTGGGCCAGAACCTTGTAAATGGCTGTAATTGATATTTTTATCCATGGCAAGACGCTTTGCCCTGGGTGAAATCCTGATCTTCTCTTTATAAGTTGAATCTGACAAACCGTTATTACTTGCCTCTACACCCTTTATAGCCTCTACTGACTCTGCAGCTTTAAAAGATTTAGATGCTATAGATGTTTTAGAGGCCGATGTATCAGGAAGACTTTTTTGATCCGGATTAAAAGAATCTGTTGCCTCTCCGCTTTTTCCGATAACAGCAACATTAACCAGAACAGGCACTTCGTCGCCTTCCTCAAAATACCGGTCGAGAAGTATGCCCTCAGCCGGAGATTCCAGGTCGAAGGCAGCTTTGTCCGTTTCGTAAGAGAATAGAATATCCCCTACCGACACACTTTCCTCTTTGTTTTTAAACCATTTTGTTATTATACAGGTCTCGACTGACTGACCCTGTTTCGGCATTATTACTGCAGTTGCCATATAATCTTTTTATTAAAATTTACTATCTGAATTCCGTTAACCGGCGGCCTGTTACCGGTAAGTGTCGTTCTTCCTAACTTGTTAGTATAAGTAAATAAAACCAAAATTTGTTTCTTCTGATAATGCTATATATCAATGATTACAAAAATAGTATTTGCAACTTGTATTTACAAGTAAAAAATATTATATTTACAAAAAAGAATTTGGAGTGAGCTAAAGTTTTACATTGCCCTCCGAAGCATGACCGAAGGAGAGGAGCACTTAGAGTTTAAAAGGATGAAGTGGCTACTGACCACAAAGAAATAACTTTAAGTACTTTAGGCACTTATGAAATGTTATCAGAATCTGTAAAATAATTGCAACAGTGACCTCGAAAACCATACCTCAGTACAGGAAACTTTATGAAGTCCTCCGAAAACATATCCTTGATGGTGTGTATAAGGAAGGTGATCTGTTACCATCTGAAAATGAGTTATGTCAGTTATATGGGATGACCCGTCCTACTGTGAGGCAATCACTTAGTACGCTTGCAAATGACGGATTTATAAGGAAACACCAGGGTAAAGGCAGCATAGTGGATCATCTCCCCCGGGATATAGGTATTCTGTCAGTTTCCGGAACCACATCCGCAGTCGGGGACCGTAACCTTAAAACAAAGATTATTGTAAAACCTGTCCTGATACCCTGGCCTGAAAATTTTATGTTCCCTTTATCGGAACTTGAAAAAGAATCAGGGTGTATATATATGGAAAGATTAAGACTTCTCGATAACTTCCCGATTTTTTACGACATAAGCTATATTGCCAATATTAATCTTCCAAGGATAACATCACGGCAGTTTGAGAACCGGTCTCTCTTCAGGATATTAAGGGACCATTATAACATTGAGATCAAAGGAGGTGAACAAAGAATAAAAGCTATTCCTGTGACTTTAAAAACAGGGAAATTTCTTAAGCTTAAAAAGAATCAGCCTGTTCTTCATCTCGAGAGGAAAATGGAAACAAACAATCCAGGCTTGTTCATCTATTCCTCCATCTTCTGCAACACCGGACAGTATTCAATTTTCGGAAGGTTTTAAAAACCTTCAATATTTTTAATCTGAAGAGAAAAACCCTTACATTTGGCGTTCCCCGGAT
This sequence comes from uncultured Bacteroidales bacterium, assembly GCA_963815075.1. GTDB lineage: Bacteria > Bacteroidota > Bacteroidia > Bacteroidales > VadinHA17 > LD21. Next base: position 125,547 of record CAWFFK010000010.1, on the reverse strand, counting down.
CGGAACTGATTCGATTTCTTTTACTAATTATAAATATTATCGATATGAAAGATCAAAAGAAAGTATGGTCAAGGCGGCAGTTTATAAACTCTTCTGTTGCCGGAATGGCAGGTATAATGGTTATCCCCCGGCTGACATCATTTGGCGGAAGCAAGTCCGATGAAGAGGTGACTCTCGGTTTTATAGGAATGGGACAGCAATCGATGTTCCTTCTTAATGGATTTTTGCAAATACCGGGAGTTAAAGTTGTTGCAGGATGCGATGTATACGGAGTTAAGCGCCAGCGTTTTGAAAAAAGAGTAAAAGATTTTTATGCAATGGCCGGCAGGGAGGTAAAAGTTGATACTTATGAGAATGCTGATGACCTGTTGGCCAGGAACGATATCAATGCTGTTGTAATTGCTGTTCCGGATCATTCTCATGCGAGAATAGCTATAGCGGCATGCAGGGCAGGCAAAGATGTTTACCTTGAGAAACCAATGACTTTTACAATAAAAGAGGGACAGGAACTGAAAAAGGCAGTAAGGCAGTATAACAGGATACTTGCTGTCGGTAGTCAGCAAAGATCTGATCCGGGATTTCAGCATGCAGTTAAACTTGTTCAGGACGGTGCTGTTGGAAAAATAGCAAAAATAAATGCATATGTTGGAGCCCCTCCAAAGCCCTACGATCTTCCTGAAGAAACTGTTCCTGCCGATCTCAACTGGGATATGTGGCTGGCTTCACTTCCTGCAACAATTCATTTTAATAACCAGCTTGATCCTCCTATTACGATAAACCCTGAGCAAAATGAGAAATTCTGGGGTGCCTGGCGTTGGTATAAAGAGATGGGTGGGGGGTATACTACAGACTGGGGCGCCCATATGTTCGATATTGCTCAGTGGGGACTTGGCATGGACAGGAATGGGCCGGTAGAAGCATCACCTATCGGGGACGGTACAGAATATATGTCATTTAAATATGCCAGCGGTGTGGTTATGACTTCAGAGCCATTCGATAATAGAAAAACAAAAGGGGTAAAATTCTGGGGCGATAACGGATGGATTGAGGTAGCCAGAGGGTACTTCAATGCTTCAGATCCAAAGTTCATTCCTGCTAAGGAAAAAGAATCAGCTGGTCCGTATGTGACAAGGATACCTCACCAGCTGAACTTTATTGAAGCGGTAAGGTCAGGAAAGGATCCGGTTGTCCCGGTTGAGATAGGCCACAGCAGTGCTACAGTATGTAATCTTGGAAACATTGCCTGTGAACTTAAACGAACTGTAAAATGGGATCCTGAAACAGAAACCTTTATTGACGATACTGATGGTAAAGCAACAAAAATGCTTCACTACGAATATCGGAAAGGGTGGAAGCTGGTCTGAGGAGGAATTACCTCACCCCCAAATACAATGGATAACTTATAGTTCCCCCTTCTCTTTTAGGAGAAAGGGGTATGGGGGATCAGGTGAAAAATGTTAGAATTTAAGTGAAATGAAATATTTAAAATTGCTGTTTTTTTTATTTGCAGGGGTCGTTTTTGTTAGCGGTTGCGGGAACAAAAAAGACAATGTAATAGTTCTTTCAGCTCCGGCCGGGACCAGGTGCACCTCAATAAATAAAGAGGGCACAACTGTGATCCCTAATGGCAGGCTTTTAACACCTGCAGGGAAAAATATTGTTATTGCTCCCCATCCTTTTGGGCTTGCCCTGAGCAATAACGGAGAGATAGCAGTTACTGCAAACTCAGGGGTGATGCCCTTATCTATATCAATAATTCATAACCTTAACGGTTCACCTGAAATAATACAGGTTCCACCCGGATACTCGAATGATGCCGGCGTACTTGAATCGGTATTTATGGGGCTTGCTATTTCTCCTCTGAATGATAAGGTATATGTGGCAGCAGGTCAGGATAACAGTATACTGGTTTTTGACCTGCAAACGGGCAATAAGGTTGACTCCATTGATTGTTCGGTCTCTGAAGATGGCTTAAGGTACCCCGACGGATATATAGGTGATATGACCATAACCAGGGACGGGAACCACATATTCGCTGTTGACCAGACCAACTTCAGGGTTATCATAGCTGATACGCGAAAAATGAGGGTTACAAAATCGGTACCTGTTGGACGCTATCCTTTCGGCATTGCTCTGACCCATGACGAGAAAAAGCTATATGTTGCAAATGTGGGTATGTTTCAATACAGCAAAATAGGAAATATAGAAGAGACTTCCGACTTTAAAAGGGCACTTTCTTTTCCGGCATTTGCGTATAATTCGGAAGAGATGAAAAATGGTATTGTTACTGATTCAATGGTCATTCCGGGTCTTGGCGACCCCAATAGCGATAAAGCTTTTTCAGTGTGGGCGATTTCACTTGAAGATCCAGCCAATCCCAAAGTTGTTGCAAAGATAAAAACCGGAAATCTTGTAGGCCAGATGGTTGAAGGCCTTCCTGCCGTTGGCGGCTCAAGCCCTAATTCATTGACCCTTACTTCAGATTATCTTTTTGTAAGCAACGGGAATAACGATAATATTACAGTTATTGACCTGAAAACCGATTCGATCATAAAGGAAATTTACCTGAAACCCGATAAGACCCTGAAACATTTCAGGGGAATAATCCCATTTGGTCTGGCTGTGTCTCCCGATGAAAAACAATTGTTCGTTGCTGAAGCCGGAATAAATGCTGTAGGGGTGATTGACCTGCCATCTTTCAAAGTAGCGGGTCATATCCCGACTGGCTGGTTTCCTTCTAAGCTTAAAGTTACTCCCGATGGGAAAAATTTGGTTGTTACCAATGCAAAGGGTTATGGAAGCGGGCCAAATGGAGGTAAAAATTTTAAGGAAGGAGGCGAAGGAACATATATCGGAAATCTGATGAAAGGCACTGTGGAGATAATTGAGATACCATCGGCAGGAGAGCTTTCCGGGTTTACCTCAGAAGTTTTGAGAAATAATTTCAATAAACAGAAAGCAGGTACTCTTTTAAAATCACGTGGAAATAATCCGGTTCCTCTTTATGGGGGACAAAAGGTTTCCCCTATAAAGCATATTGTTTTTATCTCGAAAGAAAACCGTACTTATGATGAGGTTTTCGGACAGTTGAAAAAGGGAGACGGAGATTCTTCCATAGCCAGGTATGGTCATAATGTTACCTTTTCAAACCATAACGGAACGATGAGGGTGGTGAATGCAACTGTAATGGCCAACCACCTTAAGCTGGCATCTGAATTTGCCGTTGCCGACAACTTTTATGTCGATTCTGATGTATCAGCAGATGGCCACAGGTGGCTGGTAAATACTTATCCCAACGAATGGGTGGAGACTTGTACTCCTGCAAGCTATGGTGGCAACAGGGACTATAAACCATTATCAAAAGCACCTGGAAGTCTTGGTATGAATGGCGCTGCAGGTGCAATTTATCCTGAAGACTATAATGAACCGGGCTCGATGTGGGATCATCTCGAACGCAACAAGATCAACTTCTTCAATTTTGGCTTCAGTGTTATGTTTGAACCTGCATTTTATGATGAGTCATTTAAATTTACAGGGATTAAGCAATTTGCCAATTTCCCTGTTCCTGCTCCGATCTTCAGCAGGTCATCAAGGCAGTATCCTACATTTAATATGTATATCCCTGATCAGTTCAGGATAAGCCAGTTTATAAAAGAGTTCAATGAGAAATGGGGGGGTGAGGGCAAAACATTACCACAGGTTCTGACGGTGATTATTCCAAACGATCATGGCGCCGGCGAAAGACCTGAAGCAGGTTATCCATTCAGGGAAAGCTATATGGTTGATAATGATCTTGCTGTTGGCAGAATAGTGGAATTTCTTTCACATACTCCATACTGGAAGGATATGGCAATTTTCATAACTGAAGATGATGCTCAGAATGGCGTTGATCATATTGATGCTCACAGGAGCATCCTGATGGTTATTTCTCCCTATGCCAAAAAGGATTATGTAAGCAGAGATCATTATAGTTTCGGAAGTGTTTTCAAAACGTTCTGGAATATCCTCGGACTACCCTACCTTAATCAGTACGATGCCGGAGCCACAGATCTTTCGGATATGTTTACCGGTGTTCCTGATTTTACTACCTATGAGGCTTTACCTCCTGATACAAGGATTTTTGACCCTCAGAAAGCTCTTACTCCTTTTGATGAAAAGTTTGACTGGAATGCTCTCAAAGAATCACCAGCCCTGGATGATCCCGGGGAGATGGTAAAAGATCAGAAAGAAAAACCTGAATTCAGATTGGAGGATCAGAAGAAGTGAAAAAAAAAGAGGTTGCACATCTATGTCACAACCTCTCACTGGTATTAGTTTGAGTAAGATTAATCTACTCTTTTAACTTTTATGGCTACCGGTCCCTTTTCTCTCTGCTCAATTTCAAACTCCACTGTCTGGCCAGCCTCAAGCTCGGTATGGGAAACTTCTAAACCAGAACGGTGGATAAAGATATCCTTGTCATCTTCTGTCTGAAGGAATCCATAACCTTTTACTCTGTCATACCATTTAACAGTACCTTTCATAGTTTTAGATTTTTTGTTACCTACCTGTAGTTATCTCTTCTGTTTCCACCGCCACCTCTGCGGTCGTTATCACCACCTCTGAAATTACTTCTTCTGTCAGTCCTTTCGATTGATTCATTAACGATAATGTTTCTTCCGCTAACTTCAGCTCCATTTAATTCTTCGATAGCTTTTTTTGCTTCAGCATCATTCGGCATCTCAACGAAACCAAATCCTTTGCTTTTACCAGAGTACTTGTCAATGATGATTTTTGCGGATGTTACTTCCCCATATTCTTCAAAGATTTCTTTTAATTCTGCTTCATTCATTTTAAAATGAAGACTTCCTACATAAATGTTCATAATTCAATAATTAAAGTAATTAAATAACAGGAACAAAGGTCATACTTATTTTTGAAAACAAAAAATAAATAACCATAATAATAGTCATAATATATTGTATTTTAATAGCTTTTTGACTTTTCCTGCTCTCAAAGTGAAGGGTAAGATCAGGTGAGTCTCCAAGCAAATATTAAATTTTAAACAAATGTGCTATTCTTTTGTTCGTTTGAGCCTGATCATTTGTGCCTCCCGGCGCCCAGCTTTTACTTCCTGTTCCTGATATAGATATGTTTAATGTGATTCTGACCAGATTCTCTTTCATCAATTTCAAAATCCAGCGATTTAATAAGAGGGGTAAGTTTAGGAAATCCGAAATTTCTGGGATCAAAATCAGGTTGTTTCTTAAGGATAAGATTGCCTACATCTCCCAGGTAAGCCCATCCGTTTTCATCAGCAAGGTCAGATATTGAAGATGCAATAAGACGTTTCACAGCTCTTGTGGCTGCCTGTGGATCAGGTGTTTCTGTTTTCTTTTTTCTTACTACCGGTTTTCCCCTTTTCTTTGGCTCTGCTGCAGGCGTTTCCATTGAAACTGTTGAAGAGGTGATAATCTCAAGATAGATGAACTTGTCGCATGCTATTATAAATGGAGGAGGGGTCTTCCTTTCGCCAATGCCTATTACCTTCATACCTGCTTCCCTTAACCTGGTTGCCAGTCTTGTAAAATCGCTGTCGCTTGACACAATGCAAAATCCGTCGACTTTACCCGAATACAGAATATCCATTGCATCAATAATAAGCGCCGAATCAGTGGAGTTTTTACCCTTGGTATAACTGTATTGTTGTATCGGCGTAATGGCATTTTCAAGTAGTACCGACTTCCAGCCGGATATTGTTGGTCTTGTCCAGTCGCCGTAAATCCTTTTAAATGTGGGAGTTCCGTACTTGGCTATCTCTTCAAGCATTCCCCTTACATTACTGTAGGGTATATTGTCGGCGTCTATAAGAACAGCCAGACGTAAATCATTTAATGGTTGCATAATATGGAAAATTTAACTTGGTGCAAGTTAACGTTTTTTTCCGGTCATTTCCTTAATATCCAGTCTGATTACCAATGTCTTTTTTACCATTTCTTCATCAAAGTCAAAATCCCTTTTCCCTGAATAGTGCGACATTATACTGTTGAGTCCCTTTATTATTTCAGTTTTTTCAGATATAACAAAAATATTCCCGAACCCGACAACGCTCCTGAATTTCATTCCCCAGTCACATCCTTTTGGTCCGGCATAGATCTCATGATCAGTATCCATTTCAAAACATACCAGGTTATTTTTCCTGATCAATTCCAGCTTTCTTCCTTCCGGGGCACTGTGAAAATACAGACACCTATCCCTGCCACCGGAATATCCGAAATTCATTGTGACAATATAAGGTATATTATTATCGGCAAAAGCCACCCTGCAGACATCCGATTCAGTTATTATTGATTCGATATCATTTATGTCAGTTATTTCTCTGTCCTTCCTTCTCATAACTTTCCCTTTAATTTAATTATCTTTTTATATGCAGGGCAATCAGCACTGTGAGCTCCCGGAAGATAACCTGTACTCATAAGGAATTCGTTCACAATTTCCCCGCCGGTGAACCTGAATGTCTTCCTGAACAGTTTGGTCCACTCTTCAAGGGAGTCGATCTTTTCTGAATTATGATCCAGCCATTTTCTGAATGATCCGCTTTCATTCCTGATTTTTTTAATGACTTTTGCATTCTCTATAGCTGCGTTTATTTTCAACCGGTTCCGGATTATTCCCTGATCATTCATAAGCCTTTGAAAATCTTCCTGACCATATACAGCAACCTTGTCAATGTCATAATTATCAAATGCTTTGCGGAAGTTATGTTGTTTTTTCAGTATAAGAATCCAGTTAAGACCTGCCTGATTAATTTCAAACATCAGCCTTTCAAATAATTCATTGTCGTTACCGATCGGAAAACCATAATGATTATCATGGTATTCTTTATGAAGTGCCAGCTGGTCCCCGGTAAGTGTTTTTATATAATCGCAATATGTCATATTTGTAAAAATTCTAAACTTGGATAAATGTAATTTCCGAAACCTAAAATATATTCACTAAAAATAAAGAAATTTATTAACTTTGCCTGCTGGTCGTTGAGAAAGTCCTTTGTGCGACTTTGTGAGTACCTTAGTGTCCTTTGTAGTAATACATAATTTATTGAACCACAAAGAATCACAAAGTACAACACAAAGGATCACAGAGAGATAATGTAAAAAAATACATTTTCAGCGGTCATCCCAAAAAAACTAACCAATACCAACATGTCATGGGAAAAGGTGATAAAAAAACAAGAAGAGGTAAAATAGTTCTTGGCTCTTTTGGCGTAAGACGCCGCCGTAAAAAATCCTATAAACCGGCAATCAAACCGGAGAAAATTATTAAAGAGAAGGGACTAAAAGATAAAAAGCCTGTCAGGGAGAAGAAAGAAGTAAAAGAAGTAAAAGAAGTAAAAGAAGTAAAAGAAGTAAAAGAGGTAAAAGAGGTAACAGAAGAAAAAGAAGTATCTCCTGTTATTGAGATTAAAGAGACAAAAGTTGCCAGGGGAAAAGCTGAAAATAAGTCACCTAAAGCTCCCAAAGAGAAGAAAGAGGTAAAAGAGGAGAAGGCTGAAAAAGTAACGAAACCTAAAAAAGAGAAGAAGAGTTAAACCAGTCAATGGAGATACTTTTTGAAGGAATAGTTCTCCGGCCACGCCATCATCTTCTTACAATGAGCCACTTATAATCTTCAGGATCAATAACCGCATTTATTATAACCGGTTCATTTACAGCCAATGCCTCTATCAGCGCTTTTCTCATGCTTTCAAGCGACCATGCTCTCAATACTTTTATACCCAGGAATATATCAGATTCAAAAAGGTCGCCCTGGTACAGAAGGGTGCCATAAGGAGGCAGGTTTTTCCAGGATTGCTTCACCTTAATGAGATTCAGTTCACCGTCAGAGAAAACAACGACTATAATAGGGAGGTTATACCTTCTGGCTGTTACCAGTTCACCTGACATCATCAGAAAGCCACCATCTCCTGTAATACAAACAACTGTGGCTTCACGTTCATTAATCTGGGCCGCAAGGGCAGAAGGAATACCAAAACCCATACCCGACCATCCGTTCGTCATTATGATCCTGCTTTTTCCGTGAGTCTGCCAGAATTGCCCTATGAGATGAAGATGAGAACCCACATCTGCAGTAATTATTGTATTTTCCGGCAATTCATCCTGAAGCACTTTCAGGGCTGCAGCCGGACCAAAATGGTTGGTAAAGCCCATAAAAACTGACTCCATTTCGTCGCGGATTCCCTTAATTATATTTTGTTCAAATATTAATGAGCCTGTATTCAGGTTTTTTAGTATGCTGAACCATTCATCAGCAGGACCTGTATAACAAGCGACAATACCATTGGCTGGCAGATCTGTTTCCCTGGTATCAAAATGTACCAGGGGTACGTCCGGTATCCACGATTCATAATTATATTCAACAGGGTCGTAACCTATACCAATCACCAGGTCAGTCTTTTCATAAATATCTTCGATAAAGTCGCTTAGTGAATGGAACAGGACACCTGCATAGCAAGGATGATCCTCAGGTATCAACCCCTTCGCCATGGGGGTGATAACCACAGGCATCCTGTAACGATCGATAAAAGAGAGCAGATCATCCTGTATACCGAGTCGCGCGGCTGTAAGTCCTATGGCCATCAGAGGACGGCGCGATTTATCAAGCAAAGAGATTATCTTACGGATATCGTTTTGGTAGTATTTGCCTTCAGACGCGAATCCGACCTCTGAACCAGGCTCGATTTCAATATCTGCAATATCTGAAGGAAGCCCAATGTGAACTGGCCCCGGGTATGAATCGCAGCATATTCTCAGTGCAGCTTCCATCACCTCGACTGCATTATCAGCCTGCATCCTGAAGGTTGCTTTTGTGAGTGGCTCAAAAAGCTTCTCGTGATTTATATTCATTTGCGTGGTACGGTTGATCATAGCGTTATCCATCTCACTCGTGAAAACGATGACGGAAGACCTGTCAAGCAAAGCTCCGCCAATTCCGGTCGAAATATTAGTTGCCCCGGGACCGAACGTGGAATGGCAGATACCGGGGATCCCTGTAAGTCTGGCCGTCACATCAGCCATAATAGCCGCAGAGGATTCGTTGGAGGTAAGAATAAATTCTATCCCGGCAGATCTGAATGCCTCCATATAAGGTATCGAAGGTCCGCCCGGAAGTCCGAACACATATCTTACGCCTTTATTAAATAGCTGATTTGCAATATATTCTGCTATTGTCATGAATAACATGTTGAATAACAGACAAAACTATTAAATATTATGAAGTCTTCATACTAAAATTACTTCCAAATTCTGTTACATTTATCGATAAATTGAGACGAAAACTTTCAAATAACACCCTTTAAAAAATTTCAATTAAAATCTTTAATAATGAAAAGGACATTATTTATCCTGAGCTTTTTTCTTGTCGGCATCGTATATCCTAACATGTTGTGGTCCCAGATAACAGCTGCAGACTATAGAAGAGCAGACAGCCTTAATAAAATTGTGGAAGGAAAGGTTTATTACGGGAAGGTGAATCCGTCGTGGATAGGAAACACCGGAAGTTTTTTTTATGAAAACTTTACTCCTGACGGAATTGATTATCTCATAGTAAATACCAGTAAACTTACCAGAAGACAGGCATTTGATCAGAAAAAATTTGCTGCGGCCTTTGAGTCGGTCACCGGAAAGAAAACAGAACCCGGAAAGCTGCTGATAAAAAATATTCTTTTTTCAGATAAGTTCGGAAGCTTTGCGTTTGAATATGATAAGTATAACTGGATATGTAATCTTAAAAACTATAAAATAATTAAAAGAGACCCAGTAGCAGCTGGCGAAAGACGGAGAGGCTGGGATTGGGGATTCAGGGATGAACTCGCCAATGACCCTGTTGTTTCTCCGGATAAAAAATGGGCCGCATTTATAAAAAATTTTAATGTTTATATAAGATCCAATGATGATAAGAAGGAGTACCAGCTAAGCTATGACGGCGGATTGGGTGAATATTATTCTTCTTATTTCAAATGGTCTGAAGACTCGAGAAAACTGGTATCCTGCAAGGTGATACCGGCAGAAAAGCATATGATATATTACATTGAATCCTCACCTGAAGATCAGTTACAGCCAAAGCATTTTTCATATGAATACCAGAAGCCGGGAGATGCTGTACCTCAAAAGTTTCCTCAACTGTTCGATATTGAGTCAAAAAAACACATTAATGTTGATGACTTAATGATCCCGAACCAATATTCGGTCGATAATATACGGTGGAGCAAGGATAACAGTTATTTCACCTTTGAATATAATAAAAGAGGCCACCAGCTTTACCAGGTAATAAAGGTTGACGCTAAAAGCGGCGAATATAAAGTGATCATTAATGAAACTTCCCCGACATTTATCGATTACAGTGGCAAACATTACAGGTATGACCTTGAAGGAACAAATGAGATTATCTGGGCTTCTGAAAGGGACGGATGGAACCATCTCTATCTCTATGACTCAGCCGGGGGAATTGTTAAAAATCAGATAACCAGTGGTGAATGGGTTATAAGGGATGTTGCATTTGTTGATGATAAAAACAGGCAGATAGTATTTGAAGCCAGTGGAAAAGAGCCGGGTGACCCCTATTTCATTTATTATTACAGGATTAATTTTGACGGGACAGGACTTGTAAGGCTTACCGAAGGAGAAGGGACACATGATGCAAGCTTTTCACCTGACAAAAAGTATTTCGTAGATACATGGTCACGTGTTGATTTGGCCCCAATATCAGTTTTAAGGAGGACAGAAGATGGTGAGGAAGTAATGCTGATAGGGAAAGCTGATATAACCAAGCTGCTTGAGACAGGTATAAGGCTTCCTGAACCTTTTACTGCTAAGGGGAGAGACGGGATAACTGATATTTGGGGAATAATAATCAGGCCGATAAATTTTGATCCTTCGAAAAAATACCCTGTTATTGAAAATATATATGCCGGGCCGCACAGCAACTTTGTTCCTAAGAATTTCCGGTCAATAGTTAATGGTATGCATCAGCTGGCTGAACTTGGATTTATAGTTGTGCAGATAGATGGGATGGGCACTTCGAACAGGTCAAAAGCTTTCCATGACGTGTGCTGGAAGAATCTGAAGGATGCAGGATTTCCCGACAGGATTCTGTGGATGCAGGCTGCTGCTAAAAAATATCCTTACATGGATATTGAAAGAGTTGGAATATATGGCACTTCTGCAGGGGGACAAAATGCTGCAGGTGCAGTATTGTTCCATCCTGAATTCTATAAAGTTGCAGTTGCCTCCTGTGGCTGTCACGATAACAGGATGGATAAGATGTGGTGGAATGAACAATGGATGGGCTGGCCGGTAGGAAAAGAGTATGCTGAGTCTTCGAATGTGGAAAATGCCTGGAGACTTAAAGGAAAGCTGCTGCTGATGAACGGGGAGATGGACAATAATGTTGATCCGACTTCAACCATGCAGGTGGTCAATGCCCTGATTAAAGCTAATAAGGAATTTGAATATGTTTTTCTGCCGGGAATGAAACACACCAGCGGTGGCGTATATGGCGAAAGAAAACGCAGGGATTTTTTTGTCAGATACCTTCTGGGTGTCAATCCGCCGGATTGGAATTTGTTAAAAAAATGATTTTTTTTCTGATATTTGCGGGCAAAATAAAATAATTGTACAGTAAAGGAAATACTATCTTCTGGGCTGTAATAACCTGCCTGCTATGGTCGACTGCATACGCATCGATAAAGGTTGGATTACAGTATGACACGCCTTTCCATTTTGCCGGGTTAAGGTTTATGCTTGCCGGGTTACTGATTCTTCCATTCACGGTCAGACCGGCTGCTTTTATTAAAATGATAAAGGAACACTGGAAGATTGTTGCCTGGGTCACAATACTTCAGACCGTTCTTAACTATACACTTTTCTACCAGGGAATGAGCCTTGTTCCCGGTGCCCTGGGCGCCGTAATTGTTGGATCACAACCTCTGGTTACGGCTGTTGTTGCTTCTCTGATGCATAAAGACGATAAACTGACAAAGAAGAAGCTTATCACTATAATTTTTGGCATTTCCGGCGTGATTCTTATCAGCGCAGGAAGACAGGCATTTGAGCTTGGCACTGCTATTGAAATGCTTGGTGTACTAATGATCCTCATTGCCAATATAGCAACTGCTACAAGCAATGTACTTGTATCAATTAAGAGCAATGGAATGAATCCTCTTGTTCTCAGCTCAGTTTCACTCTTTACAGGGGGCCTGACCATTTATCTTCTTTCAATACCCCTGGAAGGCTCTAAAGGGCATTTTCCCATGGAATACTGGTTGATCCTGCTCTGGTTAAGCTTTATGGCTGCATTTGCCTTTTCCCTTTGGTATAAACTTTTGCTGCGCCCTGGTGTTAAAGTATCTGAACTTAATCTCTGGAAATTTATAATACCGGTGATAGGTGCTATTCTTAGCTGGCTGATCGTTCCCGGTGAGAAACCCGAGTGGCTGACCATAACCGGAATGGTTATAATAACAGTTTCGCTGATATTGTTTTACAGGAGCACAAAAGAAGTTCATTCAAATTAGTTAATAGTTTTCAGACATGAAAAAAAGATTAAAGGCATTATGTTTTTATGCAATTTTCTGGCTTGCATATTTCTTTTTTGCCCGACTGTTTTTCATTTCATTCCAGTTACATAATTCAATGCAGAACAGTATTTCCGGTCTCCTTGGTACATTCTGGCATGGCTCAAAACTTGATATTTCCACAACAGGATATTATATGATCATACCGCTTTTATTATCCATTCCCGGATTATATTTTAATGGTAACTGGTACAAGCTGTTAGTCAGATGGTATTCATATTTTTTTATAGTATTTTCAACAATTATAGTTGTTGCTGACGCTAATCTCTATTCCTACTGGGGTTTTCGCATTGATTACACCCCAATGCTTTACCTTAAAACACCCGGGGAAGCAATGGCTTCAGTCAGTACATTGAAGATCATATTGTTTGTTGCAACAATTGTTGCTGTCTCAGCCCTTTTTATCTTCCTGTATAACAGGCTAATTGACAAACTGTTTGATCGTTTTGAAAGAATGCGTTACTGGTTGCCGGCGATTCCTCTTTTTCTTTTACTGTTAGGGGCATTATTAATTCCTATCAGAGGAGGATTTGGCCTGGCACCTATCAATGCCGGTACGGTCTATTTCAGTAATAAAATGTTCCTTAACCATACTGCTGTCAATGCGATATGGAATGTTGGGACAACTGCATTTACGCAGAAACCGGTTAAAAATCCTTATATTTTTGAAGATATCAAAGATGCGGTAGCTGTTGTCGATTCACTGACTGTTAAAAGAGGAATTACAGAAAAGGTGCTGAGCACGTCCAGACCCAACATTATATTAATTGTACTGGAAAGTTTCAGCGGTTATCTTATCGGACCACTTGGCGGCGATTCAACAGTTACACCGAATATGAACAGGTATGCCAGGGAGGGGATACTCTTCTCGAATTTTTATGCGTCAGGTACCAGAACCGACAAGGCAATGCCTGCGGTACTTGATGGCTACCCGGCGCAACCGGCTCAGTCTATTATAAAGGAACCAAAAAAGACGCAGTCGTTACCAAGCCTGGTTAAGATCCTGATTGATAATGGATATCATAGTGCATTCTGGTACGGAGGAGAGATTAATTTTGCTAATTTTAATTCCTTTGTTATCGGATCAGGCTTTCAGAACATCATTACAAAAAATAACTTCAGCCCCGAATTCTACAATTCCAAGTGGGGCGTTCATGATCACATAATGTTCAAGACTCTTGAGGATTCAATGAAAACTGTAAAGGAACCCTTCCTTAATGTTGTACTTACCCTGTCAAGTCATGAGCCGTTTGATGTTCCCATGGAAACTGTTTTTCCGGGGTCAGATAATATGTCGAAATATAAAAATTCTGTATTTTATGCCGATAAGTCTCTGGGGTCTTTCCTCGACTGGGCAAAAACGACCTGCTGGTGGAAAAACACCCTTATAATCATGGTGGCTGATCACTGTGCCCGGGTTACCAGCGATATGTCAATTTTCTCACCATACATCTTCAGGATACCGATGATCTGGACTGGAGGAGCACTGTCCCAACAAGGTCTTAAAGTTGAGAAGATTGGCAGCCAGGTTGATATTCCGGTGATGGTTCTTGATCAACTGGGAATAAATTGCAACTTCCCTTTCTCGAAAGATCTTTTTTCCGATAAATCAAATTCATTCGCATTTTACACTTTCAATGAAGGATTTGGTTTTGTTACGGATACTTCTGAGGTAAGCTTTGATCTCAAGCAGCGAAAAGCTGTTCTGAACAGGGGAAAAGATCCGATTTTAACAGAGAATATCGGAAAAGCTTATCTCCAGGTATTGTTCGATGATTATTTGAAAAGGTAAATTCAGTTTTAAATGCAGAAAGGGAAAATTATAAGGATCAGGAAGAGTATTCCCAGGGTAGTCGTAATGCTGGGAATTGTGAGCCTCTTTACCGATATTGCCACAGAGATGATCTATCCCCTTATACCTGTTTATATTGCTGCACTTGGCTCCGGAGCTATTTTACTTGGTATTATTGAAGGTGTTGCTGAAACTACCGCTTCATTGCTTAAACTGATAGGCGGCATTATTTCGGACAAGATCGGAAAGAGGAAACTGCTCGTATTTATTGGATATGCAATTTCTTCTCTTGTACGACCCCTTACAGGGCTGGTAAGTTCTGCATGGGAGATAATATTTATAAGAATGTTCGATCGTGTCGGGAAAGGTATAAGAACCGCTCCCCGCGACGCACTGATAGCCTCTTCTGTTGATAAAAATATCAGGGGAAGGTCATACGGTTTTGAACGTGCCATGGATCATACTGGTGCAGTTATCGGCCCGGTACTTGCAATAATTACTCTTCTTATCCTTTTTATCGGCTTCGGTTTGAAAGATTCTCTTTCAGCTTTAAGATGGACATTCATACTGGCTATAATACCAGGTATTCTGGCAGTTTTGACGCTGTTATTCTTTGTAAAGGAAGCTGCTTCAAAACGCCAGATCGGGAACCCCTTTCTCTTATCTGTTAAAAGCTTTGATAAAAATTTCAGGAATTATCTCCTGGTAATGATATTATTCACTCTGGGGAACTCTTCGGATGCTTTTCTGCTTTTCAGGGTTGAGGAGGCTATCCGCAGAAGCGGCGCTGTTGTAAACATAATAAATAATATCCATCCTCTCCAGTCAATGATAGCTTCATTCGGTGATGAAGCAGCCAGGTCAAATGTTATCAATATATTGTTCCTGCCTTTGATCTGGGCATTTTTTCATATAATTAAGGCCATTTTCTCAACTCCGCTGGGAACTCTTTCCGACAGGATAGGACGAAAGATTGTTATAAATGCAGGCTGGGCAATTTATGCATTTGTTTACATTTCGTTTGCACTTCTTGTGTTTCTGTCTCCTGATTTACAGGTTGTTGCGACATTTATTCTTTTTGCTGTGTATGCTCTGTTCTATGCTTTCACAGAGGGAACCGAAAAAGCTTTTGTAGCCGACATGGTAAGTGATGAAAAGAGAGGCACCGCCTTTGGACTGTTTAATTTTTCCATAGGATTGGGAGCCCTTCCGGCAAGTATAATATTCGGATTTCTTTACAGTTATTTTGATAAAATAATTCCGGGATATGGGGGAACAGTAGCATTCGGATTTGGCGGAACAATAGCTGTAATTTCAATGATCCTGCTGGCAATAAAAGTAAAAGAGCCCGTAAAAGGTTCATCTTAGATTCTGACTCTGCGTAATTAATAAGAACTTACACAGAGAACCACAGAGAATCACAGAGATATTAAAATCTAGCTGCTGTAGTTTTTCTTACTCTTTTTGCCATACTTGCTTTCTCTCTTAAAATCCCTGTTTTTACTTTCAGATCTGCCTTTGCTCCCTTTTTCAGGCCTCCTGTCAGACCATTTGGCAGGCCTGTTTCGCTGGTATTCTCCCGGCCTTGATTTATCAGTCTTCTCCTGTGCAATCTCAACCGCAACCCTTCGGTCTTTAAATGTGGCATTGCTTAATGCTCCTATCAGATCATCAGCATAACCGGCTTCCACCTCAAAGAAAGAAAAGCTTTTTAACAGATCGATCTTTCCTATTGGTACTTTTCTCCCCTTTGTATTGGAGTTCACGAGGTCAATAAGCTGTTCGGGATAAAACCCGTCTGATTTTCCGAGATTTATAAACAGTCTGGTATAGTTGCCGGCGTATTGTCTGCTCGAATCTCTTCTGCCTGACCTGCCGAAACCTTCGTCTCTTTCAGATACAGGAGATATAATATCTTCACCATGACGATAATCATCGAGGAACCGGTTAAACTCAAGAGATACAACTCTTTTAAGCAGCTCTTCCCTGTCAAGCTCTGAAAGCTTTTCCTTTATCTCAGGCAGAAATTTTTCAATTTCCTGGTGATCAGTTTCAACATTCTCAAGCTTGTTAACCCAGTTAAATAACTGTTTTCCGCAGATCTCACTTCCAGTAGGTATAGGAATAGCTTTAAAAGGTTTTTTGACCATTCTTTCTATCTGCTGGAGAATATGTTTTTCCCTGAGATGAACAAGCGAAATTGATATGCCTGTTTTACCCGCTCTTCCCGTTCGGCCACTTCTGTGTGTATAAACCTCTATATCGTCCGGGAGGCTGAAATTGATAACATGTGTGAGGTCGTCAACATCCAGTCCCCTTGCTGCTACATCTGTCGCTACCAGGAGCTGAAGATTCCTTACTCTGAACTTCTGCATAACTGCATCACGCTGGGCCTGCGACAGGTCACCATGAAGAGCGTCTGCATTATAACCATCGTTTATAAGCTTTGATGCTACCTCCTGTGTCTCTTTACGGGTACGGCAGAATACAATGCCATAGATATCAGGTTCAAAGTCAGCTATGCGTTTAAGTACTTTATATTTGTCTTTTGCATGAACCAGATAATATGCATGGCTTACGTTTTCTGCTGATGAGTTTTTTGCACCTATGGTTATCTCCACGGGATTATTCATGTATTTTCTTGCTATTGAAGCAATTTCGGATGACATTGTAGCAGAGAAAAGAAGTGTCCTTCTCCCTTCAGGAACGTCTTCCAGTATCTCATTAATACTGTCAAGAAAACCCATGTTAAGCATCTCATCCGCTTCATCGAGGATGACCGTGTTAACGGTAGATAGCCTTGCTGCTCCCCGGCCGATAAGGTCAATAAGCCTGCCGGGTGTTGCAACAATAATATGAACACCTTTCTTTAAACCTCTTATCTGGTTATCGATGCTGGCTCCGCCATAGACGGCCTGTATTTTTAGTTTACCAGTGAACCTGGCGTAATCTGTAAGGTCACCTGTTATCTGCATGCATAATTCGCGGGTAGGACAAAGAATAAGAGCCTGTGTACTGTTTATTTCCGTGTCTGTTACCTGTACCAGTGGCAGCCCGAATGCTGCTGTTTTGCCTGTTCCGGTTTGTGCCAGGGCAATAATATCATCTTCACTGCCAAGCATCAGGGGAATTACTTTTTCCTGAACCGGCATAGGCTGATCAAATCCAAGTTCCTGAATTGCCTTCAGAATACCGGGAGTAAATCCCATCTCTTCAAAATTTATCATTATTATTTTTTATGATGTGGTTCCGGGAGCGAAGGATTTTTCTGATCCCGGCCGAATTGAACTCAAATACAGACTGGGCAAAATGCCTGACAACGCCTCATGGAAGTCACCTTGTTAATAAGGGCGCAAAGGTAATCAAATAATTCTAATTGCAACGTAACTAAAAGTTTGGAGTGCCTGAAGTGAGATAATTTAATATGAGTATTTAACAACAATGACCACAAAATTCTAAATGGTTAACCTAAGTTACTTTCTTTTATAAAATGTTTATAATTTCCACAATATTATTAAGTTATATAATAAGTAATTAAATAAATTTGTACCTATGGAATCGAAACCGGTAAAAATTTATTCGAGAAACAATGTTCCGAGGCTGAGTTATATTGCAGGAATAATCCTGGAAGATATTCTGGGCTTATCATGGGAAGTAATTACTGATAAGCGGAAGCTGGGAAAAAATCACATAATTAATTATTCACCGGAAACGTTAGAAGGTTCATTTAAAATCAGCCCGCATCCACTGATGTTTGAAAAAGGGATATCTAACCAGAATATTAATGTGACCGAATGGAAGGGATTGCCGGTATTTTTCCAGACACCACCCGATTCTGATCTGCCTTTTGATATTTTTGCCGCTTCATTTTACCTCATCTGCCGTTATGAAGAATATCTCGATTTTGAACCTGATGAGCACGGACGTTTCAAAGCTGCATCATCCCTCTCATATAAAAATAACTTTCTCGGAAAGCCGGTTATTGACCATTGGGCAAGAGAGATGGCTAAAGCTCTTCTAAAAAAATTCCGGACAATAGTATTTAAAAGCAATGAATTCAGATCACTTCTGACTATTGATACTGATCAGCCTTTTGCCTTCAGGGGGAAAAACATTATAAGATCTTTAGGGGGATTTTTCAGGGATATAACAAATAATGAAAAGAGGGCAGGCGAGAGATACAGAATTATTGCCGGTGAAGAAAAGGATCCTTTCGATGTTTTTGACTATATTTTTGATAACATTGAAAAATATAAAACAAATGCCATCTTCTTTTTCCCTGTGGGAGAACATTCGGATTATGACAAGAACCCATCGTGGAAAAATGATGAATACAGGAGACTTATTGGCCGGGTGGCTGATAAATTTGAGGTTGGTCTTCATCCATCTTATTATGCTGCAGAAAAATCCCAGCTTGTCAATACTGAATCAGCCCGGCTGAAGACTATCCTTCAAAAAGATATTTACATAAGTCGTTTTCATTACTTAAGATTATTTTTTCCAGAGTCATATCGCTACATTCTGGATTCGGGTATCCTTGAGGATTATTCATTGGGTTATGCTGACGAACCCGGATTCAGGGCAGGTATTGCAAGGCCATTTTATTTTTATGATTTGCCGGACGATAAAAAGACTAATCTGAAAATAGTACCGTTCCAGGTAATGGATGCCACACTTTACCAATATAAAAACCTGGATCCGAAAGCTGCCATGGGGGTAGTCCAGAATCTTATATCTGAAACAAGAAAAGCCGGAGGTCTTTTTGTCAGTATCTGGCATAACACATCTTTGCTTGATAACCCTGATTGCCAGAGTTGGAGAGATGTCTTTGATTTTATGCTCAAAAACCAGGTACCATGATAGTGTTTCATAATAATAATGAAATCGACAGGGAACAATGGGACAACTGTATCAGGAATTCTCCCGGTGTTAAACCATATGCATATTCCTGGTATCTGGATATAATGGCACCAGGATGGCAGGCCCTCGTGGATGATGACTACGATTCGGTTTTTCCTGTTCCCGGGTTCCGGCGCTTAGGTATTCAATATATTGCAACCCCTGTTTTTCTGCAGCAACTGGGTGTTTTTTCCCCTGACAAACCTCCGGATTCCTCGATTGTTGAGTTTCTTGAATTCCTTCCAGATTTTTATCGTCTGGTTGACTTATGTGTAGCACACGTGAATCACATTGAAGGATTCAAAATTATCGAAAGAACTAATTATGAACTTGATCTTTACACACAATATGAAAAATTATGGGAGAATTTTACTCCTCATTGCAGACGTAATATTGAAACAGCATCTAGAAAAAAAACCGAACTTGTAACCGATATCACCCCTGATGAACTGATTGATCTCTTCATAATGAATAAGGGGAAAGAGATTAACAAAATAAAGGCACGCGATTATCACAGACTTAAGAACCTTATGAACTTCTGTCTTAAAAATAAGAAAGGAAGGATCATAGGTGTCAGGGCTTCAAAAAAACGGATATTATATGGCGTTTTTATTGTGGAGACACCGGGAAATAAAACAATGCTCTTTGTAGTCAACACACCTCTAAGTCGTGAAAAACGGATAGGATATTATGTTTTAAATGAATTAATTAAAAATTATTCTTCAACACGAACAATATTGGATTTTGCAGGATCTTCAATTCCGACAGTAGCTTCATTTATGGAGTCATTCGGAGCTGTTAAAGTTCCGTTTTACAGGCTCTACAGGAACAGACTGTTCTGGCCGGTCAAAATGATGAAATAGCCACTCCTTTTTCCCAAAACATTCTTACCACTTCAACCGTTAACCGTTTACGCAGTTACCCCATTGTACCTTTTATGTCATTTTCTATCCTAATTGTTAAAAAATGTTATTTATTTCGAATAAGTATACAAATAATGTAAATTAATACTATATTTGTAACAATATAGATATATAGTAACAGTATTTATGATGGCCGAAAAAGATAATACAAAAAAGGAAGCACTCCTGAATACAGGCAGAAGGCTGTTCTGGAAATATGGTTTCCGCAGAGTATCAGTCGATGAGATATGCAAAGAAGCTGATGTCAGCAGAATGACTTTTTATCGCTGTTTTGAAAACAAAGCAGACCTTGCAAAAACCATTTTCGACAAGGTGGTAAAGGATGGAATTGATAAATTTAATGAAATCATAAAGTCGGATATACCTGCTTCAGAAAAAATGAAGAAGACAATCCAGATGAAAATGGAAGGTACGGATGATATAAGCCGCGAATTCCTTATGGATTTTTACACCAGTTCTGATATCGGGTTAAAGGAACATGTGGAGGAGGTTACCAGGAATTCATGGAAAGAGGTCATAGAAGGATTCCGGTATGCACAGAAGATGGGATGGTTTCGTAAAGATTTCAAGCCTGAGTTCCTGTTTCATATATCGCAGAAACTTGTACCAATCTGTACCGATGAAGAAATGTTAAAACTTTATACTAACCAACAGGATCTTATAATGGAATTTGCAAACTTTTTTGCATATGGAATATCTCCACACGAATAGTTTTTATGAAAAGAGTTATTTACATACTTCTCCTTCTTACTGTTACCGGTTTCTCATTGAAAGGTCAGGATAGTACCCGTTTCAGCGGTCAGCTATCATCGTGGTTGAATATCAATTCCGGCAATGACCTGCCTCTTCAGGGAGGTCTGAGATATATACCCCAGTTCGATTATTCAACAGGAGCCAAACATCAAAGGATTTTTGATACCGAGATCTCTGCTAATATCTATGGAAATGCGGGTCTCCATCCTTTTGATACTCTATCATCTTCAGGCAGGATTAAACCTTATCGTGTCTGGATTCGCTATTCTTCGGAACAGTTTGAATTAAGAATAGGATTGCAAAAAATTAATTTTGGATCCGCTATGATGATCAGACCGCTGATGTGGTTTGATCAGCTTGATCCACGCGATCCGCTTCAGCTGACTGACGGTGTATGGGGAGTCCTTGGCAGGTACTACTTCCTGAACAACGCAAATGTTTGGTTGTGGGGATTATATGGCAACAGTGGTGTCAGAGGCTGGGAAACTATACCGGTTAACCGGAAAATACCGGAATTCGGAGGAAGGGTACAGCTGCCACTACCCACTGGCGAAATGGCTTTCACTTATCATCACCGGATTGCGGACAGCGAAGATATGGGTTCGGGAATCACCCCTTATAATAAGATACCGGAAAACAGATTCGGATTTGACGCAAAACTGGATCTCAAAGCAGGCGTGTGGATTGAAGGATCGTATACTCAAAAAATGAAGGATTTAGGAATATATACGAATCAGTTAGCGATGACCGCTGGCATAGATTATACCTTTGGAATAGGAGGGGGTCTGTATGTTGCCTGTGAGCAACTGCTTGCTTCCTACGATGAAAAGCCTTTTGGTTTTCAGAACAAGATCTCATTTTCGCTGGTGACTTTGAATTATCCGATAGGAATCTTCGACAGGTTAAGTGCAATTGTATATTATAACTGGACGGATGATTCAGTTTATAATTTCTTAAGCTGGCAACGCCAGTTCGATAAAGTAATGTTATATTTTATGGCTTACTGGAACCCGGAAACTTTTTTGCTTCCTTCACAGGAGAGTTCGCAGAATATTTTTGCTGGAAAAGGTATTCAGATTATGTTTGTACTGAACCATTAAAATAAAATCAAATGGAAAATTCTTCAATAATTAAAATTGAAAGGCTTTTTAAACGCTTCCCGGTAGGCAGGACAGAGTTCACGGCATTAAACGACATCAGTGTCAGTTTTCATAGAGGTGAGTTTACAGGAATTGTGGGGCCAAGCGGGTCAGGTAAGACAACACTCCTGAACATTATCGGTTCGCTTGATTCTCCTTCTGAAGGGGAAGTTGATGTGCTGGGAAAATCTGTTGCTACTCTGACACATAAACAATCAGCAAAACTCAGGAACCGGCATATCGGATTCATATTTCAAACCTATAACCTCTTACCTGTTTACACTGTATATGAAAATGTTGAGTTTGCACTGTTGTTACAGAAACTTTCCTTTTCACAAAGGAAAGAGGCAGTGATGGATGCCCTTGAATGGGTCGGTCTTACTGACAAGATCAAGTCAAAACCCGCAATGTTGTCAGGAGGCGAATGTCAGCGGGTTGCAATAGCAAGGTCGATGGTCAAGCGACCTGAGATTGTCCTTGCGGACGAACCAACAGCAAATCTCGACTCAAAAAACTCTCATAATATACTTCAGACAATGAAGACTCTTAACAGGGAGTTAAAGACTACTTTCATTTTTGCCACCCATGATGAGAAGGTTATGAAATATTTAGACCGGATTATCTCGCTTGAAGATGGCAAAGTTGTTAAGGATGAACTTATGACTGACTCAAAAAATTAAAAATATGTTGGCTTTAAAATTAGCATTTAAAAACCTTATAGGGGCAGGATTGAGGACATGGCTCAACGTGTCGGTTCTGTCATTCGCCTTTGTAATTATTATATTTTATAATGGCATTATTGACGGATGGAACAGGCAGAGTCGTATAGATACGCAGGCATGGGAAACCGGAGAAGGTCAGTACTGGCACCCTGATTACGATCAGTATGATGCTTATACAATACAGGATTCACATATGCCTATGTCAGCAGAAATTCTGGCGGAGGTGAAAAAGAAAAACCTTGTACCGGAATTGATAGTACAGGCAACGGCTTTTCCACAGGGTCGTATGCAGGCCGTGATTCTCAGAGGGATCGACCCCGATCAGACACTTCTTAAAATACCGACCAGCACATTAGCTGTCTCCAATGATGAAGATTATGCATTAATCGGAAAAAGAATGGCAGAAGATGCCAGGCTTAAAGTTGGTGACAACCTTATGATAAGGTGGAGGGATAAGAACGGCACTTTTGACGCCCGTAAGATAAAGATAGCATCAATATTCAATTGCGATGTACCATCGGTTGACAAGGGACAGATCTACCTTCGCCTTGATGTACTTCAGAAAATGATGGGTATGGGTAACGAGGCAACGCTGCTTGTGGCAGGGAAGGAGTTTGTAAATAAGGACCTTAACCCCTGGAAATTCAGGAACACTGACTTCCTTCTGGCTGACATGGACAAAATCATTCAGACAAAAAAGGTAAGCGGTTCTATAATTGAGGGACTTTTGCTGATCATCGCCCTGATAGCAATCTTTGATACCCAGGTATTAACAATATTTCGCCGCCAGAAGGAGATCGGGACCTATATTGCTTTAGGAATGACGCGTACACAGGTAGTCGGGATCTTTACCGTTGAGGGAGGAGCACACAGTATTCTGGCTGCACTCCTGGGAGCAGTTTATGGGATTCCACTCTTTTTATGGATAAACAAAGCGGGTATTTCAATGGGTTATGCTAAAAATATGCAGGTTGATCTTCCCCTGGCAAAATCTATATATCCCTATTATAGCGTGAGCCTTATCCTCATAACAGTTGTCCTGGTAGTGCTTTCGGCAACTATTGTCAGCTATTTGCCTGCCCGCAGAATTTCCAAAATGAAACCAACAGATGCACTTAAAGGGAAATTACAATGATAAAATTTATAATTAAAGGAATACTTAGAGATAAAAGCAGAAGTCTTTTACCGGTAATCGTCGTTGCTCTGGGGGTTTTTCTGACAGTATTCATGAGTGGATTTTTTAAAGGCGTTTTCAACGACATGATCGATCTCAATGCAAGGTTTTCAACTGGTCATGTCAAAATTATGACCCGTGCATTTGCCGAGGACGAAGACCAGATGCCCAACGATCTGGCACTGCTCGGGGTAAAAAAACTTATCGGAGAGTTGCAAACTGATTACCCTGATATGGAATGGGTGGCAAGGATACATTCGGGGGGACTTCTGGATGTTCCTGATGAAAAAGGAGAAACCAGGGGACAGGGCCAGGCTATCGTTACGGCAGTAGATATGTTATCCCCGGGTACAAAAGAAGTGGAGCGAATGAACATAAAAAAATCTATCGTGAAGGGTTCCCTGCCCGTAAAACCCGGTCAGGCTCTTATAAGCGATGAGTTCGCAGAGAGATTCGGGGTAGCCGTTGGTGATAAGGTGACTTTATTCGGATCAACTATGTATGGCAGCATGGCATTTAAAACCTTTACGGTTTGCGGTACTTTGAGATTCGGGAACACCCTTCTCGACCGGGGAGCCATTTTTATGGATCTGCGGGATGCCCAGGAGGCTCTTGACATGGATGATGGAGCTAGTGAGATACTTGGGTATTTTAAAGATGGCATTTATGATGATAAAAAGGCACAGCAGGTAGAGAATTCTTTTAATGCAAAATACAGCAGGAAAAGTGATGAGTTTTCGCCACAGATGTCAAGACTGGAGGAACAGGACGGGCTTGGCGATTACCTGAAACTTGCAAACAGTGTAAGCGCCACCATGGTATTTATTTTTGTTATAGCCATGTCGATAGTATTATGGAACACAGGTCTGCTGGGCGGGCTGAGAAGATACAGCGAATTTGGAATACGTCTTGCCCTCGGGGAAGAGAAGAAACATATTTATAAAACCACAATTTATGAGGCGATAGTGATTGGCATTATCGGCTCGGTTTTTGGTACTTTGCTGGGACTGGGTGCCTGTTATTTCCTCCAGAACCATGGCCTGGATATATCATCAATCCTCAAAAATATCGGTATGATGCTTCCTTCTGTTTACAGGGCAAAGGTAACACCTGAATTATTCTATATCGGTTTTTTCCCCGGAGTTCTTGCAACTGTCCTTGGTAGTTCACTGGCAGGATTCGCTATCTATAAAAGAAAAACTTCGCAGTTGTTTCATGAACTGGAAGTTTAATAATTTAATTCTTTATGCAATTGGTTTTATTTACTGGTGTTAACTTAATTTTCTTAAGATGAAAAATATATTAATGTTTATCCTTTCAACATTATTTTTAACCAGCTTCACTAACCCTGATGCAAATGAAATACTTGATAAGGTTGATAAAAACATGTCTTCAAAAAACAGGGTCTTTGAATCGGAAATGATAATTCACGGGCGTCGCAACAGCAGAACAATAACAGCAAGATCATATTCGGTCGGAACTAAACAATCTTTCACAGAGTACCTGTCTCCTGCCCGTGATGCCGGAACAAAGATGCTCAAGCTTGAAAACCAGTTGTGGATATATTCTCCATCTACTGACCGGATTATCCAGATATCAGGAAGCATGCTCAGGCAATCGGTAATGGGCTCTGATCTCTCATATGAAGATATGATGGACGATCGTAAACTCACCGAAATATATTCAGCTTCCTTAACAGGCGAAGAGATCATTGATGGCCGAAATACCTACGTTCTTGAACTGACAGCCAAAGTTGAGGATGTTGCTTATCATTCCCGTAAGATATGGGTAGATACCGAACGTTATGTTCCTCTTAAAGAGGAAATGTATGCAAAGAGTGGTCAGCTGCTGAAACGCACTACACTGTCGGATATAAAAGAAGTACAGGGGCGCTGGTTTCCTATGACCATTGTATATAAGGATATGCTGAAAGAAGGTGACGGTACAGAATTCAGGATGACCAGTGTGAAATTTGACCAGAATATTCCAGATTATATATTTACAAAAGCTGCTTTGAAAAAATGATGCGGCTAGCGGCTTGCGGCACCCGGCTACGGGTTCCAGTTTACTGTGCCTGCTGCCTGCTGCCTACTGCAGCAACTCCATCTCCTCGTCGTTCTTAACCTCAATGAGTTTACCGTCATCGCATTTTAAAGTGCGGGCTGTAAATTTTTTAAGCAGGGTATAATTATGGGTTGCCATGATGACAGCTCTTCCAGTTTTACTTATATCCTGGAGAAGCTTAATGATACCTTCGGATGTTTCAGGATCGAGATTGCCGGTTGGCTCATCAGCCAGGACAATTTCAGGGTCATTCAGAAGTGCACGTCCTATTACGACACGCTGTTGTTCACCGCCTGACAGCTGATGAGGCATCTTATAACCTTTACGCTCAAGACCAACTTTTTCAAGGACATCAGTTATCCGCATTTCAATTTCCTTTCTGTTCTTCCATCCGGTAGCTTTTAAAACAAACTCAAGATTTTCATTCACCGTTCTGTCTATCAGCAGCTGAAAATCCTGAAATACTATACCGATCTTCCTTCGCAGAAAAGGTATTTCCCTTCTCTTAAGTTTCGACAGGCTGTATCCTGCAACTAATCCCTTTCCCTCTTTCAATGGGATTTGGGCATTTAGTGTTTTAATAAGGCTTGACTTACCGCTGCCGACTCTTCCTACCATGTAAAGAAATTCTCCTTTGCGCACACTCAGGTTAACATCAGAAAGAACCAGATGATCCTGTTGCCATATCGTACAGTCAGTCAATTCAATAATTACATCAAGCGGAAGATTTTCATTCATTTCCCGATCATTTTTTATGCAAAATAAGGAAAGAATTGATAATTAACATTTATATGTTGATAAAATCAGTAATAAAGCCCGGCTGACGGCGTTTTATAGTTGTAATTTTATGCTTGGTTAAAAATAATTAGAAAGTATTATATATGGCTTATTATTAGTTGATTGCAGGTTAAATACGATTAATCGGCCTCAAAATCAATTTTTTTATGTACGCCAAAAAAAATAAGTTATGAACAGATACAGGCTCATTTTAATATTTATAAGTCAGTTTATTTTTATAATTCAGATATCCTCACAGATACCTTTTACTGCCAATGAGTTTAGCTCCGAGTATAACAGGGGTATGGAATTATTTAATAAAGAGAAATATCCTGCAGCAATCAGACTCTTTGATGCATTTGTTAAAAAAAATGATGAAAAAAATCAGGTATTAGTTTCGGAGGCTGAATATTTCAGTGCCATATCTGCAATAAGACTGTTCAATGGAGATGCTGAATATAAGATGGTTAAATACATTTATAACCATCCGGAAAGTCCGAGGCTGAATGAAGCCAGACTGGAACTGGGCGACTATTTCTACCAGGGCAAAAACTACAGAAAGGCTGTATCGTGGTATGAATCTGTTAACAGGCAGGAGCTTAAAGCTGATAAGCTCGCCCAATATTTTTTCAGGCTTGGATACTCACTCTATATGCGAGGCAATAAGCCACGGGCGCTCCTTATGTTCTCTGAAATTAAGGATATCGATACTGAATATACTCCTCCTGCTGTTTACTATTTTGCCCAGATTGCTTACGAGCAGCAGATGTATCAGACTGCCATGGAGGGATTTATGCGTTTGAAAGATGATGAGACCTTCGGCGGCATTGTTCCTTTCTATATTGTCCAGATTCTATATCTTCAGAAGGACTATGACGGAATTCTGTCGATGGCTCCGGATCTTATCAAGACTGCAGGTAAAGAGAGAGTAGTAGAGCTTTACAGGTTCATCGGAGATGCCTATTACAATAAAGAGAATTATAAAGAAGCTGTTCCTTATCTTGAAAAATATTCTTCCGGAGCGAAAGCCAGCGGACGGGAAGATAAGTACCAGCTCGGTTATTGCTATTATAAGACAGGAGAGATTGATAAGGCGATAAAGTTATTTCTTGAAATAAGACCGGAAAACGATATCCTGGGTCAGAATGTGTGGAACATACTGGGAGACTGCTACCTTCAGAAAGGTGATAAGAAAAGGGCACAGCTGGCCTTCGGACAAGCGTCCAAACTCACTTTTGACAAAAAGATACAGGAGGAATCGTTGTTAACCTACGCAAAGCTGACTTATGAAATCTCATATTCTCCCTTCGGAGAAGCAATAGCTGCTTTCCAGGAGTATATCGACCTTTATCCGGGTTCTCCAAGAATACAGGAAGCATACGATTACCTGGTCGCCACTTTTACTCAGCTTAAGAATTACAAGGCTGCACTGGCTGCACTGGATAAGATCGGAAATAAGGATCAGCGGCTTGAGGAAGCATACCAGAGGGTAGCATTCTACAGAGGATTGGAGCTGTTTAAGAACCTTGAGTTCGAAGCGTCGGCTGATATGTTTGACAAATCACTCAAATATGAAAAGTACAACAGATCGCTGATGGCCAGGTCCATATACTGGAGAGGCGAAGCCTGGTACAGGCTAGGGCAGTATGATAAATCAATAGAAGATTATGAAACATTCATGGGTATTCCTGGTTCTATGTTGCTGACTGAAAATAATCTTGTAAGGTATAACCTTGGTTATGCTCTTTTCAACACAAAGGATTATTCTGCTGCACTTAACCATTTTAAAACGTTTGAATCATCAGTGACAGGATCACAGCCTGATGTGCTGACAGACGCCAGGGACAGGATTGCCGACTGCTATTTCATGGCTACAAACTATGCAATGGCGATCAGTTACTACGATAAGGTAATTGATTACAGGAAGCTGGATGCAGATTACGCCATGTATCAGAAAGGATTTTCACTGGGCCTGATGAATGATGAAAAAGGGAAAGCACAGGTCCTTACAGACCTTACACGAACATACCCTTCTTCACCCTATGTTCCCCAGGCTATTTACGAAAGGGGCAGAGCCTACCTGGTGATGGAAGATTATAAGAATGGAGAAAATGACTTTAATAGTGTTATAACGGATTATAAAACAAGTCCTTATGTGCCTGCTGCAATGGTTCAGCTGGGTCTTCTCTATTATAATCTTGGTCAGAATGATCAGGCAATTGAAGAGTATAAAAGGGTTATTGATGATTTCAGGTCCACTCCTGAAGCGAGGGCAGCCATGACAGGTTTAAAAAATGTGTATGTCGACAAGAATGATGTTGAAGCATATTTTTCGTATGTTAAGACTCTTAATGGTTACGGTGATGTTAATATGTCTGAGAAGGACTCTCTTCTCTATACATCCGGAGAGAACCTGTATATATCAGGGAAATATGACAAAGCGTCAGATGTATTCCAGAATTACCTCAGCGAATTTCCCAATGGAAGCTTCAGACAGAATGCCCAGTATTACCTGGCTGAATGCCTTAAATCGGCCGGGAATAAGGATGCGGCTCTGAAACTCTATACCGATGTTGCAGGCCAGCCCAATAATCAGTTTATGGAACAGGCGCTGCTTTCTGCTGCTTCAATACTTTTTGAAAAGGAAGATTACACTTCTTCCTACGATTATTACCAGAGGCTTGAAAATGCGGCAACCACCGATGCCAACAAGCTGATCGCAATGCGTGGAGCACTCAGGGCGGCTTATCAGGCTGAGGATGCACAGAAAACTATCACAGCTGCTGAAAAAATAATCAGTACTCCGAATATGCCTGAAGAATTGATTCGTGAAGCTACTTTCATGGATGCAAAGGCAAATTACAGTCTCAACAATATGGATGATGCCCTTAAGAATTTCCGGAAAGTGGCGACCGAAGTCACCAGTATAGAGGGGGCTGAATCAAAATACAGAGTTGCAGAGATCCTATACAAAAAGGATCAGACAGCTGAAGCAGAAAAAGTCATTAATGAATTTGTAAGTCAGAACACACCGCATCAATACTGGATGGCAAGGATGTTTCTCCTTCTTGCAGATATTTCTATTAAAAAGGGTGATATGCTTCAGGCAAGAGCAACTCTTCAAAGTCTCAGAGATTATTACTCTATCGATAATGACGGAATTCTTGATGAGGTTAGAGCAAAACTTGACAGTCTGAATGCCACCAAGTGATATAAGTAATTTTAAAGATAAAATTGAGAAGACAACTTAAAGCGAACAGAAACTTATTAGATATGATTAAAAGAAGCCTTATTATAGCAACAGCAGCCTTTATATTTTTATCTGTTTTACCCTTGGAGGCCCAGGTAAAGAAACAGGAACCGGCACTTAAGCGTGAGGTCACTTTATACAACCCTTATAAGCCTGAACTCCAGCAATCGCGGAAGATCAGCTTTTTTCCTGATATGAACGACACGGCAAAAGTTAAACCTGTTTTTCATTATAACGTAAGCAGTGAA
Organism: uncultured Bacteroidales bacterium; assembly: GCA_963815075.1. Classification (GTDB taxonomy): domain Bacteria; phylum Bacteroidota; class Bacteroidia; order Bacteroidales; family VadinHA17; genus LD21. The sequence goes on along the minus strand of CAWFFK010000010.1, from coordinate 95,196 downwards.
CCTTTTATGCCATCCTATATTGTCAGTCCTATAAAAGCTGCATCACTCCTTCCTGAACCTTTGCCAAAACTTTATAAAAGCTATGTGAATATAGGGCTGGGCAATTACCTTACTCCACTGGCTGAGATTAGCATAACAAATGAACGCTCCAAGAAAGGTAATATAGGTTTCTATGGAAGGCATTTCTCAACCAATGGTAAGATTGACCTTCCGAATTTACAAAAGGTTTTTGTCGGCTATATGGATAATGATGTATCTCTCTTCGGAAGGAAATTCTTCAGAAAAAGCCTGCTTGAAGGTTCTGTGGATTTTGCTCAAAGAACAAGATATGCTTACGGGTACGATCCTGTCATTCTCAACTATTTCCCTTCAAAAAAGGATATCAGGATAGGTTATGATAATATAGGCGCAAAGGCTTCCCTGTCATCTCTGACACTTGATTCCGCAAGTTTTTCCTATAAATTTGACCTGAGGTATAATTATTTTTATACTGCCGGTAATATTAATCAGAAGAATTTCGGATTTGATGGGATAATGGCAAAATCATTTCAGGATTTTTATGTTGGTTCAGGCTTATCTTATGATAATTACATAGTATCAGATAACCTTCTCCCAAACTCTAAATATGTTGCGTCTATCAGCCCTTTTATAAAAAAGAATGGCGATCAGTGGAGTTTTAAACTTGGAATACAGGCTTTGCTTGAAAGAAATATAGCCCCTGAAGCAGTTATACATTTCTATCCTGATATAAATTTTAGCTTTAATGTTGTACCAAAGTATATCAGGTTTTTTGCAGGATTATCAGGCAGGCTTGTGGTTAACGATCCTCTGACGATCGTTGCTGAAAACCCTTTTCTGCTCGAGAACGGGAGTTTGTTCACACTGCCGAATACCGATCACCAGCTTATTATTAATGCCGGATTGAAAGGTAATACAGGTATGAATGGCTGTTACCTTTTATCAGCTTCGTATTCGGTTGTAAGAAATATGCTGTTCTTTTCTAATATTCTTCTTCCTGACAGCATTTTTAACCAGGGGCGAGGAAACTATTTCATTCCTTTGACCGATGATGCTGATCTGTTAAATATTCATGGAGAAATAAGCGGGAAAATAAATGACAAGCTTTCATTCCATGGTGAAGCAAATTTATACCAGTATACTGTCACCGCATCTGAATATGCATGGGACAAGCCACAGTGGGATGGTAAAATCGGATTAAAGTATAACCTCCGCGACAAGATCATTGCCGGAATGGAGGTTACCGGCCAGGGTATTCGACATGAGATAGTCAATGGGAATCATATATTTTTATCTCAGGTATTAAACGTCTCTGAGGGTTTGGCTCCCCGAATTGTAGTTGATATACCTGCTCATATAAATCTTAACCTGAGTGCGGAGTATCGTTATTCCAAAATACTGTCATTCTGGACCAAACTTAATAATATATCCACAGATCAATATTACGAGTGGGCATATTATCCTACACAGAGGTTCCTTTTGATGATCGGGTTTACCTATAGCCTGTGAAACATTTACCCTCCGACCCCCTTATGGTGAAGCTAATGTGTATTAGACCCACTTCAGTGTGCAGGGGCCGGAAATAAGGATTAAGCACGCGTTCAGATTTTGATTTTGGTGTCAAAAATGTATTGCCATTATTGATATGCTTCGACAGCCAGATGATCCGATGTCCAGACATTTTTTATGTGTTAATTTCTTGGTTAAAATTGTGCATTATTTTTGCACGATATATGATATAAAATCGTTTTAAATCCGTATATTTGCCCGGATAAGTAAAATTCATAAAATCAATAATTTATAACAGGAAAAGTGAGGTTGGTTCTGAAGGTTTAAAGAGTTAAAAATTGTATCCTGATTTCATTTCCCCGAAAACATGTTTTACTTCAGAATAAAAACAAAATCAGACGCGATTTCCTGTCGGTTTATTGGTCCGATGAATGAATGAATAATATCAGATAAATTAAAGACTTAATATTGAAGGTAAAATGAGTGAGAAAGAGAAGAAGTTGCAGGACAGTATTGATTATTCAGCAGATAATATCCAGGTTCTTGAAGGTCTTGAAGCCGTCAGAAAAAGGCCTGCAATGTATATTGGTGACATAGGTGTAAAGGGCTTACATCATCTTGTTTATGAAGTTATTGATAACTCTATTGATGAAGCTCTTGCTGGATTCTGCTCGCGCATAGATGTAATCATCCTGGAGGATGGATCAATAAATGTTATAGATGATGGCAGGGGAATTCCTACCGGGAAAATGGAAAAAGAACAGAAATCCGCCCTCGAAGTTGTTATGACAGTTTTACATGCGGGCGGAAAGTTTGATAAGGATTCGTACAAAGTGTCCGGAGGTCTTCATGGTGTCGGAGTCTCTTGCGTAAATGCTCTTTCTGAGCAGCTTTCAGCTGTAATAATGAGGGAAGGTAAAATATTTAAACAGGAATATAAGAAAGGAAAGCCTGTGACTGAAGTTGAGATGATCGGGAAATCTGAAAAATCAGGTACATCAATAACTTTTAAACCAGATTCTTCCATCTTTCAAACCACTGATTTCAACTTTGAGATTTTATCTGCACGCCTTCGCGAACTGGCATTCCTGAACAAAGGCATTCTTCTTACCATAAAAGATATGAGGGAATTAATCGAGAATGGCAATGGAGGAATACCACGCTATGAAGAGTTTCGCTCTGAACTTGGACTTAAGGAGTTTGTTGACTATCTCGACTCCAACAGGGAAAGACTCATAGAACAACCAATCCATATTACATTCGATAAGACTGATATTCCTGTAGAGATAGCCCTGCAGTACAACAATTCATTCTCTGAGAACGTACATTCCTATGTTAATAATATCAATACCATTGAAGGAGGAACACACCTTGCAGGATTCAGGAGAGGCCTTACCCGTACCCTTAAAAAATACGCAGAGGATTCAGGTGCAACTTCAAAGCTGAAATTTGACATAAATGGAGATGATTTCCGGGAAGGACTTACAGCCATTATTTCAGTAAAGGTCCAGGAACCTCAGTTTGAAGGTCAGACAAAGACAAAACTTGGTAACTCGGAGGTAATGGGCGCAGTAGATCAGGCTGTAAGCCAGATGCTTACAAATTATCTTGAAGAGAATCCAAAGGATGCCAGGATAATTGTTCAGAAGGTGATTCTGGCAGCAACTGCCCGTCATGCAGCCCGCAAGGCCAGGGAACTGGTTCAGCGAAAAAATGTGCTTTCCGGTTCAGGTCTCCCCGGTAAGCTGGCTGACTGCGCTGACAGAGATCCCGAGCATTGCGAAATTTATCTCGTTGAGGGCGATTCCGCCGGAGGGACCGCCAAACAGGGCCGCGACAGACGTTTCCAGGCTATATTGCCACTCAGGGGAAAGATACTGAATGTTGAAAAGGCTATGCAGCACAGGATTTATGAGAGTGAAGAGATAAAAAATATCTTTACCGCTCTGGGTGTGAATATCGGTACTGATGATGACAGTAAAGCATTGAACTTGTCTGGATTACGTTATTATAAAATCATTATAATGACTGATGCTGATGTTGACGGCTCTCACATTACAACACTCATCATGACTTTCTTTTTCAGATATATGCAGGATCTGATAAAAGGAGGGAATATCTTTATTGCCACACCTCCTCTTTACCTTGTTAAAAAAGGTAAATCCGAAAAATATTGCTGGTCGGAAGAGGAGAGAGAGACTGCTGTTGCTGAAATGGGACAGGGTAAAGAATCATCAGTTAGTGTTCAGCGATATAAAGGTCTGGGTGAGATGAATGCTGAACAACTGTGGTCCACTACAATGAACCCCGAAACAAGGACGCTCAGGCAGGTTACAATTGAAAGCGCAGCTGAAGCCGATCATATTTTCTCAATGCTTATGGGTGACGAAGTTCCTCCACGCAGGGAGTTCATAGAAACACATGCAAAGTACGCCAAAATTGATGTCTGAAAACTGAAAATGCAAAAAACAATAATCGTTCTTATACTTGTCCTTCTTTCATCAGGCATGAAAAGTCAGGACACGGGAAAGGTTTTATCTTCTATATTCGACGAGGCATTGACTGACAGGTCTGCCTATAATAATCTTGAGTACCTGTGCAAGAATACCAGGGGAAGAATCGATGGTTCTCCTGCCGCCCGGAAAGCTGTGGAATTTGCGCGTCAGGCACTTATTAAAGCAGGTGCCGACACTGTTTGGTTACAAAAAGTGCCTGTTCCTTACTGGGTAAGAGGTATTGAGAAATGCAGAATAAATTCTTCTGTTTCCGGCAGAGAAACCCTGGCAGTAACAGCTCTGGGTCTTTCTGTTGGAACTCCGGAAAAAGGATTGGTTGCAAATGTAATTGAAGTCCATAATTTTGAGGAACTTAATTCCCTGGGAAGAAACAATATAGAAAGGAAGATAGTTTTTTTTAACCGGCCTGTCGACAATAAACTGATTAATACCTTTGCCGGATATGGTGGTGCAGTGGATCAACGCGTGCTTGGAGCTTCTGAAGCGTCTAAGTATGGTGCCATAGCTGTTATAGTCAGATCCATCACACAATCTCTCGATAACTTTCCTCATACGGGAGTGATGCATTATGAGGAGGGGGTAAATAAAATTCCTGCGGTTGCCGTATCAACTGTTGGTGCTGATCTGTTAAGTAAAAGACTTAAAGAAGACCCTTATCTGACTGTCAGCCTTATTTCGACCTGTAAGAATAACCCCGAAACCTGGTCATATAATGTAATAGGAGAGATACATGGTACTTCAAAACCAGATGAGTATATAACTGTTGGAGGCCACCTTGATGCATGGGATACCGGTGAAGGAGCAAATGATGATGGGGGCGGGTGCGTACAGGCAATTGAGATGATCAGGTTGTACAAAAAGCTTGGAATTAAACCAAAACGTTCAGTGCGTGCTGTTCTGTTCATGAATGAGGAAATATCATCTACCGGAGGTAAAACCTACGAAGAAGAAGCAAAAAAGAAGGGCGAGGTTCACTATGTTGCTCTGGAATCCGACAGTGGAGTTTCGAGCCCCAGAGGCTTTTCATTTGACGCAGACAGTGAAAGGCTTGAAAAACTGAAAGGCCTGGCGTCTTATTTTGCACCTTTTGATATAAGGGATTTTGATAGAGGGGGAGGTGGTTCCGATATTTCTCCGCTCAGAGCTTTGGGAGCTTTGCAGATCGGCTACGTCCCTGATTCCCAGAGATATTTTTCATACCACCATTCAGCAAACGATACATTTGAACATGTGAATATCAGAGAACTTCAAATGGGAAGCGCGGCTATCGCATCATTGATTTATTTAATCGATATGTTTGATTTATAATTCAATTGTAAAGCTTTTAAATATCTCCTATTTGTTACTCTATACTACTCTGTGCTACTCTGTGTAAGTTCTTCTTTGTTACACAGATAATTGTGCACTTAACCTATACTCCAAAGACTTTTCTTCTGATCTCAACGGCATTATCATTACAAACCTCACTGCAACAGAAACATCTGATACATGTTTTGTCTGTCAACACTATATGTAACTTATTGGATGGCAGTGGTTTAATAGCTTCAACAGGACAGATGTCAACACATTTATGGCATCCGGTGCAGTTATCATGAATAAATACAGGTCTCCTTTCAAGTTTTCTCAGGAATTTTATCCTTTTCATTACAAACTGAAGGGCGATATTATTGCTGTGTGATACAGGTATCTTTGTGAAACCTTCTTTTATGATCGAATTGATTTCCGGACCGTCGTATTCAATATCTTCTTCTGACTGTAACCATTTCTTCCGGAATAATGCGGCTCTGGAAGTTGGAAGTATCATAGGGTCGTAACCGGCTATCCTGCTTCCTATAATATCCAGTGCAAGAGGGTTGGTGGAACCAAGCAATAGCCCTATTGCAACGGGGAAGCCTCTGCCGGGTCCTGGTCCTTCCATTCCCATAATGCCATCCATCAGGAAGTAGTCAGGTGTAACTATTTCATTTAGATCGACAAGGAATTCGCCAAATCTGTTCCTGTCCTGATGCAGTGCATGCTGTTTTCCTTTGCTGAATCCGGGTACAAGGCCAAGCGTATTTTTGATTGCTCCCGTGAAATATACAAGTTCATGATTCTTGAATTTTGGAAGCGAAATTATAAGATCAGCTTCAAATGCTGAAGAAGCCATCTTTATCTTCCCGTTTTTTATTTTCCTTTCTACGGGGTTTTGAGTGAAATTGACCCAGGTGGCCCCGGTTACTTCACATACATTATGTATACCGGATTTTTCTCCCCTGAATTTCCTTGTATGCACAGCTGGTGAATCTCCGACAAGAACTGTTGCTCCTTTCGATTGAAGATAACGGACCATGGCTTCAACAACCACAGGGTGCGTGCTAATACATTTTGCCGGGTCGTCGTCGGTAAGAATATTAGGCTTTACAAGGACTTTTTTGCCAGTGACATCAGGGCCGCCGGTTTTATCATATATATCAGAAATCAGGTCAAATACTTCATGAACATCGTATTCTCTGCACTTTCTTACTGAAATTTTATTATTCATATCAAATTTCACAATTTGTTTTATCCTGAATCATTATTCCGGTAAAATTTTCACAAATATATAGGTAAGTTTCAAATGAATCAGAAATATTCATTTATTCAGAATTAAATCTTTGAGGATTTCCTCGATGCAGGATATTATATACTTTGAAGGGCCTGAATAATTATTTATAATTATACCGAATGCCATCTCTTTACCTGAAAGCGTGGTTATATATCCTGCATAGCTTCTTACCCTGGTCATGGAACCACTTTTTGCTGTCATCCTTGAATCAAAGGCAGAATCGTGGAAATAATTTTTAAGAGTTCCTTCTTTGCCCGCCTGAGGCAGTGAAGCAACATACTCCGGAAAATATTTTCCATCTTTTTTCATGTAAATCAAAAGGTTCACCAATACCTTTGCACTTATCGCATTTACAGGAGAAAGACCACTGCCATCTACAATAAACATCCCGTCAGTATTGATTCCGGATGTTTTCATAAAATCAGTTATTACCTCTATTCCTGCAGAAGTTGACCCGGTATGTCTGAATTGTTTTCCCATCTCCTTGATCAGGTGCTCTGCATAAAGGTTAACGCTTTCATGATTCAATACTTTTATTATTTCAGCGAGAGAGGGTGAAATTGTCTCCGTTATCTTATTTAAATAGACCGGAACGTTCTTTTTTTCTGATCTGATAGTTGTAGGATCTTCTGAAATGGTTAATCCTGCAACTCTGAGTTCCTCTGTTAAGATTTGTGCTATCAGCAGGGGAGGATCTGTAATTGATGCCTGAAGGATAAAATCATATGTATTTACCGGAATTGATCCTGAATACCAGCTGTATGTACTGTAAGGGGCTGCAAAGACGTAACCTTCATCAGTCGTCCCTGCGGCAACCAGAAAGTTAGAGAATTTATTTCTGCATTCGGAAGGAACAATATCTGTGATAATGAGGTTGGAACTGTCAGGACCTGTCTTGAAGTGAATCTCATAGGTATTATCGAAAACAGATAATCCATAGGCTCCCGCGCCATAATAGTTCCCGGCATCTTCCCACAGCCATTTAGCCGGTACAGGTAAATAATCGAAGTATGAATCATCTGTAATGACCTGACCTTCAATTTTTTTAATTCCCCGTTTTTTAATTTCTGTTACCCAGTTACCAACGAAATCCTTGTAGTGGTTGGTAAAATTCTTTGAACCCAGCGCCGGATCACCTCCTCCCTTAATAACGATATCACCGGTAAGTTTGCCGGTACGTTTGTTAAGGGTTCCGGTATAGCCGACAACAGTCCTGAAGGTATATTGTGGCCCAAGCAATTCAATTGCTGCTGCCGAAGTTATAAGCTTCATAACCGAAGCCGGTGTCAGGCTTATTTCAGGGTTATATTCAAATACAGTTTCTCCGGTTTCGGCATCAGCTGCGAAAAAGGAGACAGAGGCATGCTTCATTGCCGAGTCAGCAAGGAACTGCTCAAATGATTTCTCCTGAGAGAAAGAGCAGAGGCTAAGCAAAATTAATGAATGTACAAAAAGGAATCTCCGCATTTCTAAAGCGATTTATTTTGTTCCAGAGTCGATAATAATCCGCATGCAGCATTAATATCCACACCTCTGCTGGCCCTGATTGTGGTAAGTATTCCTTTGGCATTAAGAGCTTCCTTAAATTTAATAGTCTCGCCGATATCAGGACTATGGAACTGCGATCCCGGAATGGGATGAAAACGTATTATATTGATACGGCATTTGATGCCGTTCAGGATCCTTGCCAGCTCTTTTATATGCCGGGGAGTATCATTCATCCCCTTGAAAAGGATGTATTCGAATGAAACTCTTCTCTGACTGTTTATCTCAAAGTTTTTTATTATATCAAGAACCTCTTTGACGGTATTGGTGCGCTGAATAGGCATCAGTTGCCTTCGCTCATCGTCAAAAGGAGAATGCAGGCTTACTGCCAGATGGCAGCGGCTTTTCTCCAGAAAATCTTTTATCCCGGTTATCAGTCCTACGGTGCTGACCGTTATCCTGGTGGGACTCCAACCATATCCCCAGTCATTGGTAAGTATGTCAAGGCTTTTGAGAACTTCATTGATATTATCAAGCGGTTCACCCATTCCCATATATACCATGTTAGTCAGGTTTCTGAATTCCGGCAGGCTTCTGAACTGGTTAAGAATTTCATTTGAAGAAAGATTTCCCTGAAATCCCTGTTTCCCTGTCATGCAAAAAATGCAACCCATTTTACAACCCGCCTGGGATGATACACATATTGTTGCCCGATCGCTCTCAGGTATATATGCTGTTTCTATGTATTTATCATTCAGTACTTTGTACAAATATTTTTTAGTTCCGTCAGAGCTTTCGGCAACATTGACAGGAGGACTAAGGCCAAGTTCATAATCAGTTTCAAGAAGTTCCCTTGTTTTTTTTGCCAGGTTGGTCATCTCCTCAATGGATTGGATCTCCTTTTTATATAACCAGTCAGCTATTTGCTTTCCTGCAAATCCGGGCATACCGAGCCTTTTTGTTACAGCAATCAGCTCATTCAATGTTTTGCCATATAGTTTTTCTTTCTTCATTATCTCCGAATAAGAAACTTTCCGCCTTCCGCCTTCCGCCTTCTGCCTAATTAAACCCATAACCTGCTTTCTGCAGGTCTTTAAGCGATTTAAAGGGTTTTGGAGGTGCCAGATATTTATTCAGGAAGTTATATATTTTTAATCTTATCTCTTTTGCCTGCATATAATCCATTCTGTCGAAGGAATGACCTCCGGGCATGTTATTGAATATCTCATATTCGAAATTTTTCTTGCCATTGGCCTTTAGTGCATCGATAAGATGCTCCACCTCAAGTACATTTACATCTTCATCGTTGGTGTTGGTGTGAATCAGGAGCGGGGTGTTCTGATATTTATTGGCCTGCCAGGCAGGTGATCTTTTACGATACTCAGCAACATCCTGATCAGCAGGTTTCCCTATGGCAAGCTGGCTGGAGTACAAATCGCGGTATTCCTGATCTTTATATCCCATTCGTGCTATCAGGTCACTGACAGGATTACCGGCGAATGCGACTTTATAATTGCCGGGATACTCGAAGATGTTGAACAGAGTAATTAATCCACCGTGACTCCAGCCAACGATACCTACCCTGTCCTTATCCACAATCGAGTAATTATCAATCATATACTGACGGCTTGCATCCACATCCTGTACTTCAAGTCCTCCGTAATCAATTTTATTGTACATATCTTCACCGTATCCGGTGGATCCCCTGTATTCAGCGGCTGCAACGATATAGCCCTGCGAAACCATTTCTCTTATAATATGAGTATAATAGGTATCGAAGTTTGCATGAACCCCTCCGTGCGGAAAAACCAGCAAAGGGTATTTTTTTGACGGATCAGCGTTTTTTGGAATAAAGATATAGGTCCAGAACTTTACCGGGTTTCCAGCTCCCTGCCCGGTGGGATTTTTCTCAACTGCGAGAGGCGGTCCGGTAATATAAACCTTGTCGATAAAGGCAATATCACCAACCTTATTGTACCATTGAACGTCATCGATCTTTTTCTCAATAACGTCAAATCTATGGCTGAGTTCCTCAAAATTAGCATCGACCTTCTTGATTGCCTCCATAAGTTCAATGGTTCCGGGCTGGCCAAAAACACTGATAGAATAAAATGCCAGCAAAAAAAATGTACTTAAAATAAATCTCTTCATATTCTGCAATTAATTATTGTAAATACTTATTTAAGAGAGAATCGCTGAATTAATCTGGGTTATGATCCATGCAACGCTTTGAAATCCGTGGTCAGATCTCAATTTCTCCCTTATAAACAAATGTTGCCGGACCTGATAGCCATATATCGTGAATATTCTTTCCGGAGACCTTCATTGAAACAGACAGGTTACCCCCCTTTGTCCAGACATCGACAGGATTTCTGTCAAAATGTCCTGAAATAACCGAAGCAATGGCAGAGGCTGTTACACCAGTACCACAAGAAAGGGTTTCCTCTTCAACACCTCTTTCAAAGGTTCTCACATAGATGCCATTTCCGGCAATTTCAACGAAATTTACATTGGTCCCTACTGGTGCGAAATCTTCTGACCATCTTATTTGTTTACCTTCTGTATTAACATCCACCTCTTTTACGTTTTCTTTGAAAATGATATAATGAGGCGAGCCTGTATTAATGAAATAGTTGCCTTTGACAATTCCGGGTTCCTTAACATCGTTAATCTGAAGTCTTATTACACCCTCCTCTGAAATCGCTTTATGTATTCCGTCAATAGCTTTGAATTTCATTATCTTACCAGCTATTCCTTCTTTTATGGCAAAGTCTGCGGAGCATCTTCCCCCATTGCCGCACATTGTACTCTCATATCCGTCAGAATTGAAATATCTCATTTCAAAATCGTAATACTGATTTTCAGTGATGAGTATTAGCCCGTCCGCACCTATCCCAAATCTCCGGTTACATAAACGACTGATCAATTCAGAATCATTTGGATTAAAAAAACCTTTCCTGTTGTCAATAATAATAAAGTCATTCCCGGCACCCTGATATTTGTTAAATACTATCAAACTCATTGTTAAAGTGTTGTTAAAACTTTGTAAAATATTGAAGACCGTTCGGAAAATGCATGATCTTTGTAGAACAAAATTACAACAATTTGGTTATAAAGATATCAATCATTTTTGAAGGAATAAAATTGAATCTTAAACCGGAAACAAAAGAAAAGTTTAATTTAAAACAAGAATAATCATGAAAGGAAAGTATTTGTTAGGGGGTTTATTTACCGCTTTATTGGGAGCATTTATTGCTTTATTTGCTTACACGAAGTTAATTGAGAAACCCTCTGTTATCGTTTCAAAGGACAGTTCTGGTGTTGATATTCAGAATGCTAAAGCGTTTCTTACATCAATGCAGATGCCAGAAGGTCAGATAGATTTTACATATGCCGCTGAGGCAACAGTTCATGCCGTAGTACATGTTCACACAAAAACTATGGTGGGCAATGTCCCTGAAAATCCAATAATGCAATTTTTCTATGGTAATCGTGATACGAGACCACGAGAAGCAAATGGTTATGGTTCAGGAGTTATTATTTCAAGCGATGGTTATATAATTACAAATAACCATGTTATTGAGGATGCCGAGTCGGTAGACGTAACTTTAAATGATAAAAGAACCTTTACAGCAAAGGTTGTAGGACGTGATCCGGGCAGTGATATAGCTCTTCTGAAAATTAATGCTGACAATCTGCCATATATTAAATATGGTGATTCGGATAAACTCAGGCTTGGTGAATGGGTTCTTGCAGTAGGAAATCCTTTCAATCTTACATCGACGGTTACTGCAGGTATTGTAAGTGCAAAAGGCAGGAGTCTAGGATTAAATGAAGGCAGATATCGTATTGAATCATTTATACAGACTGATGCAGCTCTTAATCCGGGTAACAGCGGTGGTGCTCTTGTTGATACAAAAGGATTGCTTGTTGGGATAACTTCTGCAATTATTTCACCAGACGGTGCATATGCAGGAAATTCATTTGCAATTCCGGTAAGTATAGTAAAGAAAGTCGTTGAAGACCTGAAAGAATATGGTCACGTTCAGAGAGCACTTATCGGAGTGAATATAAAGGATGTTAATGAAGATGATGCAACCAAAGAGAAGTTACCTGCAGTTGAGGGAGTACTTGTAACCGGGGTCACTGAAAACGGAGCTGCAAAAGAAGCCGGATTAAAAGAAAACGATGTTATTATTAAATTTAATGGTGTTGAAACAAACACTATGGCTGATTTACAGGTGCAGGTTGGCAAATGTCGGCCGGGTGACAAGGCAAGTATAACCTATTACAGAAATGGTAAAGAGAATACAGTGCCAATAGTACTTAAAAACCAGCTGGGAACAACAAGCGTGGTCACCGCTGCTATGGTCAGTAATGTGGTTTTCGGTGCTACACTTGAACCTCTTAGTCCCGATGAGATGCAATCTTTGAACATCGATTACGGTGTTAAGGTAACTGATATGAAAGATGGAAAATTTAAGGCTATTGGAATGTCTCCGGGTTACATCATTCTGACTATAAACGGGAAGAAGATAAAAAGTGCCGATGATGTTAAGCAAGCTACCAATAATGAAAAAACTCTGAAATCGATCGGAGGTATACAACCAGACGGAACTGTCTTAAATTATCAATTTGGCAATTAAATTTATTTTTAAATATAATTAGTTGTGTATCAGGGGATCTATAAAAATAGATCCCCTTTGCACAACAATAACGAATAATTTTTGTTATTACACAATAAAGCAATATCTTTGCGGAAATTTTTCGGAGGCATTAATGAGACAACTAAAGATTACCAAATCCATTACAAACAGAGAGAGTGCTTCACTCGACAAATATTTGCAGGAGATTGGTAAAGAGGAGTTGATATCGGTAGAAGAAGAAGTTGAATTGGCCCAGCGTATAAAGAAAGGCGACAGAGCCGCTCTTGAGAAACTCACCAAAGCAAACTTACGTTTTGTAGTATCTGTTGCAAAACAGTACCAGAACCAGGGACTTAGCCTTCCCGATTTAATCAATGAAGGAAATCTGGGCCTGATAAAGGCTGCAGAGAAATTTGATGAAACCCGTGGGTTCAAATTTATTTCCTATGCTGTATGGTGGATAAGACAGTCAATTCTTCAGGCTCTTGCAGAACAATCAAGAATAGTCAGGTTACCCCTTAACCAGGTAGGTTCACTGAACAAGATCAACAAGGCTTTCTCTAAATTTGAACAGGAGAATGAGCGTACTCCTTCACCTGAAGAGCTTGCTGATGTTCTTGAATTACCAAAGGAAAAGGTTACTGATACTCTTAAAGTATCAGGACGGCATGTTTCTGTTGACGCTCCCTTTATTGAAGGCGAAGATAACAGTCTGCTCGATGTTCTTACCAACTCTGATTCTCCGGTGGCTGATAAGCTTTTAATGGATGAATCGCTCTCAAGGGAGATTTACAGGGCACTGGCCACTCTCACCGAAAGAGAAAGAGACATAATAAGATTTTTCTTTGGCATTGGTTGTCAGGAGATGACGCTTGAAGAGATAGGTGAGAAATTCGGACTGACACGTGAAAGAGTACGTCAGATAAAGGAAAAAGCAATCAGAAGACTAAGACATACGTCAAGAAGCAGGTTACTGAAAGGCTATCTTGGTTAGATAGAAATTTATTATATAATGAATGATGATAAGCGAAGCCTTTAGACTTCGCTTATCATTTAATAATATGTATCATTGTAGTAATAATATCGATATATCGATTGGTGCTTCAGGCGATGCATAACTTCTAGAATCTTTTCAATGGACTTCAAACTGATTTCTGATTTTCAGCCTACAGGTGACCAGCCCGAAGCAATTAAACAGCTTGTTGACGGACTGGAGAAAGGAGTCCCGTTTCAGACGCTTCTTGGTGTGACCGGCTCAGGAAAAACATTTACGATTGCCAATGTTATTGAAAAAGTAAACAGGCCGGTGCTGGTATTAAGCCACAACAAAACCCTTGCCGCACAGCTTTACGGAGAGTTCAAACAGTTTTTTCCGGAGAACAGAGTTGAATATTTTGTCTCGTATTACGATTATTATCAGCCTGAAGCGTACCTTCCCGTTTCTGATACATATATTGAAAAGGATCTTTCGATTAACGAGGAAATAGAAAAATTAAGACTGAGCGCCACTTCCTCCCTTTTATCCGGACGTACTGATGTGATTGTAGTATCTTCTGTTTCCTGTATCTATGGCATTGGTAACCCTGATGATTTCCATTCCAATACAGTTCATATCAGAGCCGGCCAGAATATTGGCAGAAACATTTTCCTGAGGAAGCTTGTTGACAGCCTTTATTCCCGCAATGAACTCGAATTCAGACATGGTACTTTCAGGGTACGGGGTGATACCGTAGATATTTTTCCAGCCTATGCCGATATTGCGGTACGTGTTGTGTTTTTCGGAGATCAGATTGAAGAGATAAGTACTTTTGATCCTCTGGAGGGGACAAAGATTGATACACTTCACGAGTACATTATTTATCCTGCAAATATCTTCGTGACTACCAGGGAAAGAATAAATCAGGCAGTTAGTGAAATACAGGACGATATGGTTCGACAGGTTACATATTTTAATGATATAGGCAAGAAGGAGGAGGCTAAAAGGCTTGAACAAAGAGTGTTGTATGATCTGGAAATGATAAAGGAACTTGGTTATTGCAGTGGTATCGAAAACTATTCAAGATATTTTGACGGGAGAAAATCAGGGACCAGGCCATTTTGTCTTCTTGACTATTTTCCGAAGAACTTCATAACCGTAATAGATGAAAGCCATGTCAGTCTTCCACAAATAAGGGCTATGTTCGGAGGTGATCACTCCCGCAAACAAACACTCGTCGAATATGGATTCAGGTTGCCTGCTGCCCTTGATAACCGTCCAATGAGAATTGAAGAATTTGAGTCACTCACCGGTCAGACAATTTTTGTTAGTGCAACCCCGGCTGATTACGAGCTGGAGAAAAGCGAGGGAGTCTTCGTCGACCAGGTTATAAGGCCGACAGGTCTTCTTGATCCTCCCATTGAGGTACGCCCCAGCCTTAATCAGATAGATGACCTGATGGGCGAGATACGAAGGAGGGCTAAGGCTGGGGAGCGGACACTGGTAACAACCATTACCAAAAGGATGGCCGAGGAGCTTTCTTCTTACCTGATAAGATACGATATCAAGTGTGGTTATATCCACTCTGATATTGACACACTTGAGCGTATAGATATTATGGAAGGCCTTCGGACCGGAACAATTGATGTCCTGGTAGGGGTTAACCTTTTAAGGGAAGGACTTGATCTGCCTGAAGTTTCACTTGTAGCAATACTTGATGCTGATAAGGAAGGATTTCTGAGGTCTTCCCGTTCACTGACCCAGACAGCAGGACGGGCGGCCCGTAACCTGAATGGAAAAGTTATTATGTATGCTGATAATGTTACCAACAGTATGCAGCAGACAATAGACGAGACGAACCGCCGGAGGAATAAACAGCTGAAATACAACGAAGAGATGGGCATCACACCGACCCAGATAGTAAGAAAAACGGGATCAGTATTAAGCGGTCTCGGAAGAAAGGGTGCGGCAGTCAGGGCATATTTTGAACCTGAGAAACCTGATATTGCTGCAGATCCTGTAGTAAAATATATGAATAGTGAGGCGCTGGAGAAAGCTATAGAAAAATCTAAGAAGAGCATGGAAAAGGCCGCCTCTGAACTCGACTTCATAGAAGCTGCCAGATACAGAGATGAGATGGCTGATCTTCAGAAACTTCTCAGAAGCAAAATCCAATAATTTATAACTTAAGAATCTGTACCTAAATCTTCATTATTTAGTGAATTGTTCTTAATTTTACCAGAGATCTGAATCCATGTGCAGAATATGCTGCAGGTTCTTTGATTGTTACACGAATGTTTTTGTTCGTTCCGGTTAGTAATTGATTCTAAGAAAATCACCAAAACTCAGGCTATGGCAACGGATATTCTCTCATTGAGGCTCGGTATCAACAGTTCCTACTTAATCAGGGGTAGCAACGGAATTATACTGGTCGATGCCGGTACTCCAAATAAAATAAGGTCTTTCAAAAGAAAATTGGCCAGGTTATATATCCATCCCGAGGATATAAAGTTAATTATCCTTACCCATTCTCATTTTGATCATTCGGGATCAGCTAAAGACATCAGGGCATTAACCGGTGCAAAAGTGGTAATGCATGAAATTGAAAAATCATTTTTCGATGAAGATCGTTTTGCAATGCCAAAAGGAGTTAATACCTGGGGAAAGATTTCATTCCCTTTGTTATTTCCTTTCTTTAAAAAGATCCATTTTGAAAAACCCATGGTTGATCTTACTATTAAGAATCAGGAATTTTCTTTGAGTGAATATGGTTTTGAAGGAAAAATATTCCATACTCCAGGCCATACTCCCGGTTCCATTAGCTTATTGCTTAATTCAGGCGAGGCATTTGTTGGTTGCCAGGCTCATAATGGCTTTCCTTTCAGGTTAAGACCCGGGTTCCCGATCTATGCCCAGGATATTGAAAAAGTAAAAGAAAGCTGGAAATTGCTGATAGAAAAGGGTGCAAAAGTTATCTTTCCTGGCCATGGAAAGGCGTTTCCTGTTGAGGTCATCAAAAAGAAATTATTTGCATGAATAATACTGATGCCGGATTTTAGGTACAGATTGGAAAATCCGGTTTTTATCGATCATATATTTTAATAAATCAAGCTATTAACGTATTTGGCTATTGCAATTGATGCAGTTAATCCGGGCGATTCTATACCAATCAGGTTAATAAATCCCCGATTTCCTTTTTTGCTTTCTTCTGAAATATAAAAATCCCTCAATTGTTCTCCTGGCTTCTGTATCTTGGGACGAATACCGGCCATTTCAGGGGCAATGTCATCATATTCAAGGAATGGAAGGAACTTCTTTGCCGATCTGTAAAATGCCTCCTGTTTGGAGGGAGTCACCGTATAATCGTATACGTTTGATGCCAGGTACTTTACATCGGGTCCCAGCTTAACCCCGCCTGCCATATCAACTGTGACATGAATACCAATGCCTTCCATGTTAGGATGAGGAACGGGGTATATCAGCCTGGTAACCAGACGGTTTTTTGGTGGTTTGACCCTGAAATATTCTCCCTTGCAAAAGAGTATTCTGAGGTTTTTATCTTTCATGCCTGCCATCTCAGATACTTTGTCGGAAGTAAGACCTGCTGAATTAATGACAATCCTTGAGGTAAAGTTGTAAATCTTATTATCTGAGTCATTCAGGGTAATCTCATAGCCACCATTTATTTTCTTAACGCCTGTAACCTCACTTTCATAAACGATCTGGCCACCATTATTTATTGTATTGGTCTCATATTGCTTCATCACCGAATGTGAGTCAACTATTCCCGTTGAAGGGGAATAAAGAGCTTTTAAAGCAAAAATATTCGGTTCCATTTCAGCTATCCTTTTGCTGTCAATTAATTCAAGGTCATCAACACCATTTTCAATTGCTGTATGCCTTATACCTTCTATTATACCTATCTCTTCAGCAGAGGTTGCAACAATAAGCTTTCCGCAGTTTCTGTGAGGCACATCATACTTTCTGCAATATTCATACAGTAGTTTCTTTCCTTCCACACATAGCCTTGACTTCAGGCTGTTTTTTGTATAATATATCCCGGCATGTATTACCTCGCTGTTACGACTACTGGTCTCCTGTCCGAATGCAGGATGTTTTTCCAACAGGAAAACATTTTTTTGTTCCCTTGAAACCTCTTCTGCTATTGCCAGTCCTACTACACCGGCGCCTATAATTGTAACTTCAGCATCCATTTAATATGATATTCCAATAATTGAAATCATTCTGATCTTTAAGTGGCATCAAATGTAAGCGAAAAAGTGATTCCGGCAACTACATGAATAGCTTTGTGTTTTTCATTTTTCATTTTGAAATTTCCCATTCGTCCAGGACACATTTAATAAAACCGGTTGCAAAACTTTTTGTAACTTTACTAAAACTATAGAAGCATGAAAATTTTTATTTTACTTTTTTGCATTTTTGCATTCTCATTACAGAAGAACCAACCAGACTGGAAACTGGTGTGGTCAGATGAATTCAACTATAACGGATTACCTGATACTGCAAACTGGGGTAACGAAGTTGGATTCATAAGAAACCATGAGCTTCAATATTATACCAGGCATCGTATTGAAAATTCGGTTGTGAAAGATGGTAACCTTCTTATCATAGGTAAAAAGGAATCTTATAAGGAGGCAAAATACACATCTGCGAGCCTTGTTACTGATGGTAAACACAGCTGGACTTATGGAAAAATTGAAGCCAGGATGAAGCTTCCAAAAGGTCAGGGAATGTGGCCAGCCTTCTGGATGCTCGGTCAGAATATTCATCAGGTGGGCTGGCCCAGATGTGGTGAGATTGATATAATGGAACATATAAATAATGAGGACCTGTTGCATGGTACCCTGCACTGGTTTAATGAAAAGCATGTATCATCAGGCGGAACCACATTATGTGATGTTACCCGGTTTCATAACTATTCAATAGAATGGGATAAAGATGCAGTAAAATTGTTACTTGACGGGAAACAGTACTGGGAAGTAAACATTAAAGACAATATTAACAGCACGGATGAATTTCATAAGCCGGCATATATTATCCTTAACCTTGCTATAGGAGGCGATTGGCCTAAGGATCCGGACGCAACAACGGTTTTCCCTGATACTGTGTATGTCGATTATGTACGAGTTTATCAAAGGGTTCCCCGGTAAGAAACTTTTATCATACTATCTTTTTCAGGGATTCATTAAAAAATCAGAAAGTCGTTGTGCCATTTACGCTTATACCCGGCATAAGGTTTTGCCCTTCAAGCCTGAAATCTTCAGGATTCTTAGGAGTATAAAGGTAAATTGTAGTTCCGGATTCAAGTCCCTGCTTTATGATTACATTTTTTTCATTGGCAGCTCCAAGTTCAACTACCTGTTTTGTTTTATGTTTTGTATATACAAATGGGATTCCGTCAGAACCGGTGTGAACGCATTCCAGCGGAACATAAACAGCATCATCAAATTTTTTGATTATAATTTCATTATTTGTTGTCATTGAAGGTCTTAGTCCGGGATAATAAGCATCAATCTTGCAATGTACCTCAAACATTTTCGAATCAGCGTTTGGCAGCTGTTCCCCAACTCTTGCTATACTGACGACCTTCCCGGTAAAAGCCTTATCAGGAAAAGCATCCACTTTAATGTTAACCTCCTGTCCTGGTTTGACTTTACTTACATCAATTTCACTAATATATGTTTTGGAGATCATTGAGGACAGATCGGGCAGTGTAGCAATAACCATATCAAAAGGGTTGAGAGATGATCCTGCTTTTCTTTTGGTTCCGTCCCTGTTTTTTTTATATACAACCATACCGTAAGAGGGCGCAAGTATTGTGAATCCGGAAAGATAATTCTCAAGGTCCTGAACAGTTCTGCTTTGAATGGATATATTAACCTTAATATTATTTATCTCTTTCAATTGTTGAGCAGCCTGCAATTTATATAGCTTTTTTTGCTGGATGAGCATACGTTTTTCTTTATCGAGGACTATCTTAGCCTGACGAATAGTTGCAGGAGGTTCATATTTTGACTGCTGAAGATTTATCTCAGCCTCTTCAACTGCAAATATCTGATTCTTGATTTCGTCCCTAAGGTCCGTCAGTACAACTGCAGTATCAAGTACTTTCATCTCCAGGTCGTTTTTCATATTTTTTAGGTTCTCTGTTTCATCCTTAAGGGAATTATCATAATTTGTCCTGTCAAGCTGGGCTATATAATCCCCTTTTTTAACTATGGTACCTTCAGGCACAATATCTGTTATCTTAAGATTCATAGCATGTATCCTGCTGTGACGCCCATGACGCCTGTTATTGGTGTTTTGCAGAGTGGGTCCTTTAATATCTGTTGATTTCTCAGCCACTAATTCACCTGCCACTGTAACAGTAACCTTAAAATCACCTTCTTCGGCTTCTGTATATGCGTTGGAAATATTCTTTACCGATGCTAACCTGTTAAATACGATCAGTCCGATCACTGCGATTAAAATTCCAACAATAGTAAATAATCTTTTAATCTTTTTTTTCATGATAAATCTGTTTTTAAGAGAATTCGAGACGGACTCAATAACAAAAATAACCTTCCGGATAAAAAAATGCAAATTCTATAGCCAAAAAATTGACAATAATTTAGCTTAAAAAACTTGTAAATATCTCTATATTATCGATATACTATTAAAAAGCGGAAAATTCAGATAAAACCTGAAAATGGATAATACAAATCACTTTTTTGACGGTAACTTCCCGATAAAAATTGATGATTTTCTTGTTTACATGCGGTTATCAATAGAGATTATTTTTGGAAAATCAGTAATAAGTAATAAATTTCCCTTAATATTATTTTCTACTTATGAAAAAGATTATTCCTCTAATATTTCTTATGATCCTCACAATTTCGGCCGGAGCGCAATCAGGAAGCTCATTGGTTTACGGGAATGCTTTAATTAAGGATCAGAATATGCAAAAAGCCGGAACTGTGTTGATTGCTATCGGCGGAGTAGCATTATTTACCGGGAATATAATGTATTGGAAAATATATAATGATAACAGGAGCAGTGAAGATCCCGGTAAAAAAGTGAATACCTCTGTGCAAATGATGGTAGGAGGGATTGGATTAATGACTGTTGGAATACCTTTACTGGTAGTTGGGAAGTCAAAGGAGAGGCATCTTAAAATCGAAGCTGAACTGGTCAGGTATAAAAATACTGCTTCAATAAACGGAATAGGATTAAGAATAATTTTTTAAGTTCAGATGTAAAATTCTGAATTCAATTACTCGGAATAGACTCTTTGAAAGAATATCCACCTTTTATTTCTGTCTTTATTAATCTCGGTAATTACCACATCCTTCTGGTTGTATCCCTTTGCCCTGCAATACTGATTAATCCTTTCATAGGCAAAGGCCTTCTGATCTGAAGGATCTGAAAGAACATGAATAATATCTGTTTTATAAAAAACCGTAAAAGGGATCCATCCAAACCAGGTTTTGACTTTTGTTTCATAAAAAGAGATTTCTCCTTTATAATACTGGATTATTCTGAATCTTATCTTTTTCATAAAATGTAAATGCCCATTTTCTGAATTCAATGTTCTGTAATATAACCGTCATTTCTCTGAGAAAATTCTCATTGTAATCTGATGTGAAAGTTAAAAAAAGAAATGCCACCAGTTTCAAATTTATACATATTCCATTTCACCTGCAAATAATAAAGTTGCCTGTTCAAGACAAACCGGTGACTGTGATTATAACTTGTTTTAATATAAAAGTATTTATACCTTTAATTGGTATATTGATTTCATCCTTTATGCAAAATGCAGATTTTTAATTGCTTAAAGTCAATTGACGTCTTATGAAAATCAAAGAAATAAAGAGTTTCAGACCTAGGGTATATAATGCAGTATTAAGCTTATTGCCTCAACTTGGTTCAGGTATAGAATTACCAACAGAGAAAAGCTTCAAAGAAATTTTAAAATCCGAAAGAACCCATTTTTTCATAGCTGAACTTGATAATAATGATATTGCAGGTATCCTTACACTGGTCTCTTATTACATACCTTCGGGTAAAAAATTCTGGATTGAAGACGTTGTTGTCGATAAATCACAAAGAGGCAGAGGATTTGGAGAGAAACTAATGTCATTTGCCATTGATTTTGCCAGGGCATCAGGAGCTGAGACAATTGACCTGACATCAAGACCATCGAGAGTGGCAGCAAATAGGTTGTATCAAAAAACAGGATTCGTAATTCGTGAAACAAATCTGTACAGGTATTCATTTAAATAACTTATTGTTTTACTCTCCTGTATTCATTCAATTCTTAAAGGGTTTATTGATCAATCACATCATTTAATATACAGTTTATTCACCACAATGTAACATAAAAATATTTAACAGGAGATATTAATGTCTTTATCTCTTTATCTCCTGTTAAATTGGTTTGTTAATTTCTTAAGTCATTAAATGAGTTTTAAATACAATATAGAAGGCAACATCGAACAAGATTCTTCGTGTTTTGTTTAAATGGGTTAGCCATATGAATTTTAAACATACTAAATTAAATGGAAATTGAATTTAAGCAAACTCCGACTTTTGATGATATCGTATTCAAGATCAGGAATAAGGAATATGGAGCTTATGTACTGCGTAAGACGTATAACAGAAATGTTATAATATCGATTCTTGCTGGTATCATAATTTTGTCCACCGCTATTATTACTCCGTATCTGAATGCAAAAGTTTCAGGAAAAGGAAAGCAACATGCTGAAAGGCAGGTAGAGATCAAGATGGAAAATCTCGATCAACCTGATGAAAAAATTGTGCCACCACCACCTCCTCCCCCTCCGTCAACAGAGGCTGTTCAGCAGGTAAAATATGTACCTCCTGTTGTAGTAGATTCTATAAAACCTGAAGAGACACTGAAACTTATGACAGCAGATGAAGCCCAGACCAATGTAAAAAATGATGATCCGGTTGAAGTTCAGGAAGTCAAGGAAGAGGTGCAGGATAAGGAGTCCCCTCCTGAACCATTTCTTTATGTTGAAGAAATGCCTGTTCCTCCCGGAGGGGAAGAAGGTCTGTATAAGTATATTGCCGCACATACGCAGTATCCGGAGGTAGCCAGAGAAAACAATATTCAGGGGAAAGTATATGTAAGATTTTGTGTTACTGCTAAAGGAACAGTTGAACAGGCCAGCATTTATAAAAGTGTCGATCCATTCCTGGATGCAGAAGCATTGCGTGTTGTAAGATCATTTCCGCCGTTTAAACCTGGCAAACAGTCCGGGAAGCCCGTTCCTGTATGGTTTATTGTGTTTATTAATTTTCAGCTTAATTAAGATAGTAACAAAATAATATTTTCAGCTGCGAATTTTAACAATATTCGTTTCAAGTCTGTTCCCTGCCTGTTTTTGAGCTTTTAAACCTGTTATATCATTCAACGTAAAATATTATTTGCATGAATCAAACTTAGGATTAATTTTGGTAGAGATAAAATCAGGACATTAGAAGATCGGGTAAGATCATTTTTGTGATATGGCAAGCATAATTCCAGGCTTTGAATACGACATTTTTATAAGCTATCGGCAAAAGGATAACAAAGGTGAAAGATGGGTGAGCAAGTTTGTCGATGCATTAAAAGTAGAACTTGAATCTACTTTCAAAGAGGAGGTTAATGTTTATTTTGACATAAATCCCCGCGATGGACTGTTAGAAACATATGATGTAGATGCATCAATCAACGAAAAATTGAAATGCCTGATCTTTATCCCGGTCATTTCACGTACCTACTGCGATCTTAAATCATTTGCCTGGGAAAATGAATTCAAAGCTTTTGCAGAACAGGCTTCAAAGGATCAGTTTGGGTTGAAGGTTAAGTTACCGAACGGAAATATTGCAAACAGGATTCTTCCAATACAGATACATGACCTTGGTACTGAAGACAGGGCCCTCCTTGAAAAAGAACTGGGAGGAATGATAAGAGCAATAGAATTTATTTACAAAGAACCCGGAGTAAATAAACCGCTCACTTCCGAAGATGATGAAAAGAAAAACCTTAACGGCACTAAATACATAATTCAGATCAATAAGGTTGCTAACGCCATTGAAGAAATAATCAGTGGACTGAAAGGAATCAGGACAGGCATCGGGCAGGAACATATCATCCGTAGTGTTGCCTCAAATGAAATCAGGAAGGACCAACCTTTGTCAAAACTGAAGAAACAAGTTAAAAAAGGAAAGTTAAAGTTGATTTCAGGAGTTTTGGTCATAGCAATATTAGCAATTGTAATGTTTTTTGCTTATCCAGAAATATTCAAAAAAGATACTCTTGATAAACTTAGAGCTTCAGGCGAGAATATTTCGGTTGCAGTGATGCCATTCAGAAATATGACCAATGATTCAACATTGAATATCTGGCAGGACGGAATTCAGTTTAACCTGATTGCATCACTTTCTGGTTCTCCTGACCTGAAAGTCAGACAAACAGAATTAATGAACAGCCTCCTTCAGGGCAAAGGTATCTCCGATTATGCTTTAATTACCCCGGCTGTTGCAGGAAAGATCTCACAGAATCTGGATGCAAATATCTTTATATATGGCAACATAAATGAATCAGGTGGTAAAATCAGGATAAGTGCACAATTAATTGATTCAAAGACAGAAGAGGTCTTTAAATCTTTTCAGGTGGATGGTGATATAAATAAGATACTTAAAATCACTGATTCACTTTCGACCATGATAAAGAATTTTCTTGTTATTTCTTCATTAACAAAAGAGATTTCTCCTGAATTTCAAACTATAATGCCTAACTCTGCAGATGCATATAAGTCTTTTATTCTTGGTTATAAGGCATATTTCAGGGGTGAAAATTCATCAGCCATAAAATTGTTTAATCAATCCATAAAGATAGACTCCGGTTTTGTCTATGCCTATTTTTGGCTCTCAATAGCATATGGAAATCAGGGGTTATATAACCAGGCAGCAAAATGGAGCCTGAGAGTTTATGAAAAAAAAGATCAATTGCCATTCGAATTTAAAATATGGGCAAACTTTGTTTATGCGAGGTATAATGAAAAATCAATTTCTGAAGAATTAAAATATGCCAAACAGCTTCTTGAAATTAATGACCGGATACCACTTACTCACTGGGCGGTAGGTCTTCCATATTTTGAAATGCATCAGTACAACAATGCGATTCCTGAACTGGAAAAAACGCTTGAAATATATAAAAACTGGAACGTAAAACCCCTGAACAGTAATTTTTATGAAACACTTATAACTGCTTACTATGAAACCGGAAATTACAGGAAAGAAAAAGAGCTTCTTAAAAAAGCATTTGAGGATTTTCCGGATGATCCGGGATTAATAGGCAGTCAGACCATTCTGTATCTTGCTGAAGGAGATACAGTTGATGCAAATCAAAATATTAATAAGTTCATTTCCTTAAGTAAAGACAATTCAGAATCAGAGGCAACAATAGAAGACGACCTGGCTGATATTTTCTTATCGGCGGGCATACCTGACAAAGCAGAAAGTTACTATCGGAAAGCGGTTTCGGCAGAACCGGCCAATCCTGTCCGGATGAATTATCTCGCTTATTTCCTGATAGATAGTGACAGAAATCCGGACGAAGGTTTAAAACTTATTAATGAAGCTTTAAAAATTGATCCTGATAATCCAGGATTTATTGATACTAAAGGCTGGGGATTCTTTAAGCAGGGCAGATATAAAGAATCTCTTCAGTTACTGGATAAAGCTGATTCGTTAAAACCAATCTGGGACTATCAGTTGTCTGTGCATTTACAGTCGGTAAAAAAATCATTGTCCGATAAAAACCAGTGATCCGGATGATTACATATTTCATTTTCGGAAATAGCTATGCATTAGCTTGTGTTGTACAACCGGGTTCTTTTCGGATGTTATGAGTTGTTGTCGGGATTACTTACGCTGACCCAATTATCTCATCCATTAACATTTTTCTCTTTTCCTGGTGTTAGGTTATTGATTTCCTGAATAAGATTATTAAGATCAGTTCTGTTGCATTGATACCATGAGTCAATAATATCAGACCAATGACGATGAAATAATATTTGATAAATGTGTCCCTGCCGGGCATTAATAGTAATAAAAAATGATGAGTAATAACAAATTGCTTCTATTATCTTTGCTAGGACAATTAAATATGATTATTATTACTAACAGATTATGAAAGGACTGGTGGAGAAACTCTTAGAAGTTGTGGAACCTGGCAAAACAGATAAAAAATGCCAGATTCTGTTAAAGTTTAATCGAAGGAAATAATTTTAAACTGGTTACAAAAAATCTTTAATATCGAATTTATGTCTGTTTTTACCCCTTCCCGCAGATGGCAGCCTGCATTTTATCCCTTTAAAAATGTGAGTTTTGGAAAGAGGCTACTGGCAAGGACAGAACTTTTTATAAAAGGCCCCCTTTTCGGGTGTCGAATGTGCGGTAATTGTCTTCTCCAGGAAACAGCATTCATTTGCCCCATGGAATGTCCTAAGGGTATGAGAAACGGAGGCTGTGGCGGTACTACTCCGTCAAAGAATTGTTATATCGACGAATCGCGTAAATGTATCTGGTATTGCATTTATCAACGGGCAGAAAGGATGGGCAGGGAAGAGATGCTTCTTGAAGTGCTTCCCCCGTTGGACTGGGAAAAAGTCGGAACAGAAACCTGGACTGAAGTTTTGCGTCAGATCAGGATAGCAGGTGTCTCAAAATTTATTAAGGTTATCTTTTCAAAAGACAAATTAAAAAAATCTGAAACATGGGACAGTGTTTTTAAAACAATTCGTCAGCCTGACTGGTGGCGGGGCGATTCTGAATATCATGCTCCTGGCTATCAGGATCCTGTTTCAGAATTTGAAACGCGCTTGAATAATGGAGAATTTGTTATTTCGGCAGAGGTTACACCCCCTATAGGCACTAATACAGAAAAGCTGACCAGAGATATCGAAAGTGTAAAACCCTATGTTACTGCCATAAATTTTACAGATTCGTCTTCTGCCAGACCAAGAATGTCGAGTATCGCCAGCTGTAAAGTAGCTTTAAACCATGATGTTGAACCTGTTCTTCAGATTGCTGCACGCGATACAACACGTACCGGCCTTCAGTCTGAGATAATTGGCATTAATGCGATGGGCATTTTCAATGTTTTGTGTATCACTGGCGATAGCGCCAGAGTAGGTCCTTCGCCAAGGAGCAATATGACTCAGATGGATGTCGACTCAGTTCAGATGTTATGGTTATTGAGACGAATGAGAGATGAAGGAAGATATCTTGATGGCAGAAAAATAAAAAATCCACCAAAAATGTTTCTTGGCGCTGCATCATCACCATTCGCTTCTGATCCCGCTTTACAGGCAATAAGAGACCACAAAAAAGTAAATGCAGGAGCGCAGTTTTTCCAGACCAATATTGTCTTTGATTCTTCCGGACTTGATCCCTGGCTGGAACAACTGGATAAGAGAAATATTCTCGATAAAGTATATATCCTTGTTGGCATTGCCCCTTTGAAAAGCTTTAAAATGGCTGAATACCTTCATACAAAAGTTCCCGGAGTTAACCTTCCCGATAAAATCCTGTCACGAATGGAAAAAGCAGGTGAAGCCGCTCCTGAGGAGGGAATCCAAATTGCTTTGGAATTAATAGAGTCTGTTAAGAAGAAGAAAGGAATTAATGGTATTCATATAACCTCCTTAGGATGGGAATCAATAGTCGGAAGGATTGTAACAGAATCAGGATTAATACGCTAGTTTAACAGTTATATAATTGAATCAGGAACTGGGGATAGATGTCCAGGTAGCAGGATTTATTATATCATAGAAAAAAATCTTAATAGGTCAATAGTTCCCATAAAGAGTTTCTCATCTGTATAAAAAGTTGTTTTGTCAGTCATGACGTCAGCATAGATTATCTAATCAACAGATCCGGGAATATTATTTTTCCATCGTCCCTGCAGCTTTGTTCTTTTGTTTAACCTTTAAGGATATAAGAGTCATCGAACAAATTCACTCTGAGGGATTGTTTTGGTTCATAAGTTATCATATAATTCGTTTTTATGTTTATTCGGGAAAATGAAGAAAAACAGGACAATACAGATTATATGATTTACGGAGATTTTATGTTTGTCAAATTAATAATTAACGATCATGAAAAATTATTTAAGATATTTCTCTGCAGCGGTTTTAGTGCTCTCTGTTGCTGGATGCAGCCAGGCCCAGATGCTGGAGCCAGGTACAAAAGTTCCTGAATTCAAGCTGCCGGATCAGAACGGTAATATGTTCGACATCAGCAGTGTGCTTGGAAAGAAAAAGCTGGTAATTTATTTTTATCCTAAAGATGAAACACCAGGTTGCACAAAGGAAGCCTGTACTTTTCGCGATGATTTCAGCTCGTTTGAAAAATCAGATGCTATGATCATTGGTATTAGCGGACAGTCTGTTCAAAGTCACAAGGAATTTGCCGATAAGAACAATTTGCCATTCACGCTATTGAGTGACAAGGACAATGAAGTGCGAAAAATGTTCGGAGTTAAAACATCGCCAATCCCCGGCAGGGTAACTTTTGTTGTTGACAAGACGGGGCATGTGGTTTATAATTTCTCTTCACAGAACCAGCCTGAGAAACATGTGGCTGAAGCTATGCGAATACTTAAGACCATGAAATAGAGCAGGGGAAACTCTTCGATTACACATTTGGTTTCATGAGATAAAAACAAGTATCACATTCGTATTCATCTTCAGGTTTTACTACAAAAATCTTATGATAAATATAATTTATTCTACTGCATGTTTTGAGTCGGATGACCGACAGTAATAATTATCCGCTGATACCTTGTTAGAGATGGTGTTCCATTGTCTGTTGCTTCGAGAATGAGATGAATGGTCTGGCCGCCGATTGCATCATTGGGAATAAGAATATTTACCTTCGTTGAATCGGGGTCTGAGATAATCACTTTATTGAAATAGCTCCCCACCCGGAACTGCCACCACCTGACTGAAACTGCATTACCGTCAGGATCTGAAACTGTTCCGTTGAGTCTTATTTTTTCTCCGGCAGAGGCCAATATATTTAACGGTCCTTCAATCTTTACTACAGGTTCGTGATTGGCATCGGAGTACTTTGCCGTAACTGACCATTTAAGACGGGCTGCAAAATCACGCTGTGCCTGAGGAAAAAAATCAGGGTATGCCAACTCCTTAGCACTTTTGCTTAACTGACTACTTGATGTGCCTGAGTGCAGTTGCCATTGAGCTGGCAGTGGTATTATTGTATGTTGAGTCAGTGTTTCCTGACTCACGACCACCCCAACCACCATAAGAACCAGCTTCATAGGCACGCAAACCATTTCCCAGCATATTCATAAATGTAGGGTTGTCACCTTCCCCCAGCCATGAGCCTTTTGGTTGCACAGGCATCCACACTACGTAACCCATTTTCTTTAATTCATTATTAGTATAACCTGACAGGCCGAAATAATCCATAATATCACCTTTTACCATCTGTTTTCCATCACCCCAAACCCGATATAAAGCGCCTAATGGTCCGCGATCTGACACATTTTCTTTCATCCACGATGCGGTTAAATAGATCGAATCCTCCTGCTTGGCTCCCAACTGTGCACCATAGCCATAATTAGGGCCATATCTGAATTGCCGGTAATCAATACCAGACCAATTAGGTTTGATATAGGTCGCATAAGTGTCATCCTGATCGCCTGAAGGCAGCAGCACTACTTTTCGAAATATTTTCTCTTTAATGGACTCCCATTCAGTTGTGTACTCATATTGTTCCTGTATAGATTTGAGCGCCCGGGCAATAGTGCTCTGTCCTCCCCAGGCTGTAATATACAGGTGCCCGGGCTTATCGTCCAGCATCAGCGATCTGATCAGGTCGGAACCCGGGGAATCTTTAGAGATATCGCCATCAAATTCATTGTTCCCGTACCGGATTTTTGATTTTAGTTCATCCGGAGCCGGAAAGTCTGGATTGTGCACTTTCAGATTCGGATATACTTTTTCGTAAGCTTCAACGGTATTATGAATGAAGCGCTCATTTTCAGACCAGCGCCATGATTCACAAGGACATGTATCTAACCCAAAACGTGCATATTCCCTTCCGGGAACATACCACTTAGTTCCTTTACCGTCTCCTTTCCAGTGGTAACCACTGCTCGCATAAATAAGTCCTTCTATTTGCATGTCGCTGCTGTAAAGGAGAAAACGGATAAGTGAGTTATTATCGTCCAGTTCCGGATCGGTGGTAACAACAATGCGTGGTCGTATTTGTATATCAGAAGGTTGAGCGCCAGCGCGGTTTGCAAAAAAGCACATAATTATTAGTCCGATTGTAAAAAAGCGGACACTTCTATGTAAGGTCAACGGATTTGATTTCATTCTTTTTATTGTAAGGTAATGATTTTTAGTCGAAATTTTGTTTCCGGATTCCGTTCAAGGTTCGTTCGGCCAATTGTTGTTTTGCGGGTTCACATCCGGAAGCTGCAAATCAGGATCAATCACGACGGAACGTATTGGTTGGGTCGAGTGATGTAGTGTAAATGTAGCTGCTGCCCGATAACCATATTTCAACCGGAAGGAAAACCTCACTCACAGCTCCGGTAGTGTCAGTAATCCGTAGCTTGACCGGCATCGCCATCTTTTGAAGATTGACCAGAGTGATCTGTGCTCCTTTTGCAGGGTCATCATTAACATAACTTACGCTCTTAATTCCCTGATCCAATGTGTAGGTCTGGTAAAACCATTCGTTCCAGAACCAGTTGAGATCTTCGCCCGCAGCATTGTTCATTAACCTGAAAAAGTCTGTAGGAGTTGGGTGCCTGAAAGCCCATTGTTTAATATATTCACGAAAAGCATAGTCGAAACGTTCCGGACCTAAGATATATTCTCTTGCTATAACCAATCCCAGAGCAGTTTTGTAATAACTTAAAGTATGATCATCCGGTCCCTGCAAATCGGCTAAACTCATGATACTCTTAGCATTTACACTTATCAGATAAGGAACCAGATCGCGGGCCGGATTTTTACCCTGAGGGTCATATTCACCATCTCTTTTAGGTCCGAATTCTCCCTTATTGAAATCGTCCTGTGCATAAATATCGATAAACGTGTTAAAACCTTCGTCCATAAAAGGGAAGCGTCTTTCGTCTGACCCAACTGTCATTGGGAACCAGTTATGGCCGATTTCGTGTGCTGTGATCAGATATAAAATATGTGCATTTCGTGCTTTCCACGAGCAGAAACTCAAACCGGGATATTCCATTCCACCTACCGAACCTGCAACATTAAAGGCAACAGGGTAGGGGTAAAAAAGCCATTTTTTTGAGAAATGTTCTACAGAATATTTTAAGTATTCAGTTGACCTGGTCCATGAGGAGTCACCACTACTTTCTATGGGATAAACCGACATAGCTAATGCTGATTTTCCCTCCGGAAGATTTATCCTGGCAGCATCCCAGATATAAGCTTTTGATGCAGCCCATGCCACATCCCTGCTGTTCGTCATTTTGAAATGCCAGGTCAGCAACCCTTTTTGTACAGGCCGGCTCGACAATGTTCCGGCTTCTTCAGGCCTGATAATGAACAGGGTTTTATCGCTTGCAGCCGCTTGCCTTAATCGCGAGATTTCATTTTTTGTAAGCACTTCATTTGGATTAACCAGCTCGCCTGAGCCGGCTACAATCATATTCCATGGAACAGTTATTTCATAGTTGAAATCACCATATTCGCAGTAAAACTCCCCGTGACCCAAATAGGGCAAGGTGTTCCAGCCCCGTAAATCATCATAAACGCACAGTCGTGGATACCATTGTGCCACATCGTAAATGGTACCTCTTTTGGAAGTTACACTGCCTGTCCTAAATTGTTTGTTGCTTATTTGAAACGAATATTCAATCACAATTTTTAATTGACCTCCATGGGCTTGAAGGGGTTGGCCCAGTCTGATCTGCATCCGGGTATCTGAAATCAGGTAGTTGGCTTCTACCGTTGAATTGCCGGTAATAATCTTAACCGATTTAAATTTGAACCCGTCGGTGCTTGTTGGAGTTTTTTCGGCATAACTGCCGCGCGAACCTTCTTTAAATAAATTCTGCCCCAGTTCCAGCCAAAGGTAATCCAGCTTATCCGGACTGTTGTTGGTATAGGTAATCGATTCAACTCCGGAGATTGTCTGTGCCATTGTATCCAGCGTTACAACAATGTTATAATCAGCTTTATTTTGCCAGTAGTCAGCTCCGGGATTTCCGGCGGCGCTCCTGAAAGGCGATTCCGGAGAAATTAAACGATCGGAGTTGAATAAAAGGTATTGATCGTAAATACTCTCCTGTTGTGCCTGAGCTTGTCTTCCATGAAAGAAAATTAAAAACAGCATTCCTGCAATAAAGTACCATGTTTTCATAATTATTCTATTAATGTTTTTGGGCAAAAGAAGAAACCAGCCCGGCATTTGTGCACTGAGGTCCATAATTAGCAGCACAGGAGGTGCGGCATCTTCTCCAAAACACTCGTATGCTATTTCGATTTGTGACGGACCAATGTTTAATGCTTTCTTTAACGCCATAATCTTGTTCCTTTTCTATCAATAAAAGTCGCCATAAATTATTCATATTATTTATAAATACTACAATTATTGAAGTTAAGATATAAATTTATTTTAAAGTCGTCAGGCGACCTTTTTATGTCCTGTAAACAGAACAAAATCTGTCACTGTCTTTTCCTGCTCTGACGACCGTCAGGTCGCAAGGATCTCTAAAGCGTGTTTTTGCCATCAAGATAGGTATCGGAACCGGCAATTATTCCTCCAGGAGTACAAATCAGTAAACGTCTATTTTTTATAGCTACACGTTTTTTGGTGAATAAAATCAAATTTTGGAATATAGCACAAAATTCAGGTACATAGTAATTTACGTTATTTAAAAGCTTATTCTTTCAAGGAGAATACACTGAATTATCAAATATATTACTCGTACCTTAATGATTCCACAGGATTCCTGGTTGCTGCTCTCCAGCTCTGCCAGCTTATTGTTAAATAGGTTATAGAAACAGTCAGCAATCCTGCCAGCGCAAATATCCATAAATTAAGTTCTGTTCTGTAGGCAAATCCCTGAAGCCAGCTGTTCATGATATACCAGGTTATAATACTGGCTGGAACAAAGGCAATAAGGACCCATCTGAAAAAGTCTCTATTGAGAAGTGAAATCACTCCAAAAACTGTAGCCCCGTTTATCTTACGTATTCCTATTTCTTTAGTTCTTTTTCTGCTTGAATGAAATGAGATTGCAAATAATCCTATCATTGATAAAAACAGACTTATTAAACAACAGCTTACGATGAGTTTAGCAAAGTTTGTTTCCTTGATATGATACCAATCATACCTCTCCCTTACCGATTCAATATTTAAAGGAGAATCCGGAATAAGTTTTTGCCAGGTCTCGGATATTGAATTTTTTACAGACTGTGATTGTCCAAAAGCAGGCATAACAA
Organism: uncultured Bacteroidales bacterium; assembly: GCA_963815075.1. Taxonomy (GTDB): domain Bacteria; phylum Bacteroidota; class Bacteroidia; order Bacteroidales; family VadinHA17; genus LD21. Next base: position 61,936 of record CAWFFK010000010.1, on the reverse strand, counting down.
GCAAATGATTTCCGGAATTATCAAATATTATAACACCTGGAGAGACAGGATCTTTTGCACCTGAACAATTGAAATCCTTAACAATCCCGATCACTGTCAGTTTCTCATACCCTGGCAGTTTTTCACCAATCAGATTTCTCCCTGAAAAATATCCTGCCAGCGATTCATTAATAATGCAGTTATTCTTATCTGAAGTTATATTGCCTGAAAAATCTCTTCCTTCGGTGAGGTTTATCCCAAGAGACCTGATAAAAGCTTCATCACCTCTGAATATTTTTGGTGAATATTGTTTGTCCTCTCCATTTTCTGTGTAATGAAAAGAAGTCTGGATCCATTCCAGCAAGGGAGAGGCTGTAGTTACAGATATGCTGGCAATTGAAGGATATTTTAGCAGATCCTCTTTAAAAATCTTTGTTTGAGATTCATATAAGGAAGGAATTTTTACCTCGATTACATCTTTATTGATGCCAATTTCTTTTTTGGTTATATAATTAATCTGTTTAAATATTGTAATTGAACAAATTAACAGAACAATTGTAACAATCAGCTGGAATATGTTGAACGCCGGGATTTTAATGATTTTTCCCTCTTTATCAAGCATGACTTTACTGGCAGAGGATATTTTCTGCTTATTCATTTTATTTACAGAAAAGATCAGTGTGACAAAGAAAAGCGAGGATACCACATATGACATGATCAGGAAGGAATGGATTCTTGTAAAATAAGTTACATCGATTTGGGCTTCCGTCAGTTCATTAAATAGTGGTAGGATCCACGATATGACTTCAAGGCTTATTACAAAAGCAATGCCTATAATTATCAGGTTTTCAATCATAAAGTCAAAGATCAGCCTGGCTCTGGAGCCTCCGTTTATGCGTCTGATATAAAATTCAGGTGTTTTGTCGAACAACTTATTGTTTATCAAACCAAGGTAATTAACAGATGCGACACAAATAATCATCAGGCCGATTATTATTGCTATCACGATGTCAGATTTTTCTCTCTTATTTCCCAGAAGAGAATATTCAGAGGTGTCGAAGTATGTCTGTTTAAAACTCTTCAAATAGTATTTACCGGGTGTACCGTCGTTGATGACAGGAATTTTATCTTTTTCTTTTGCAAAGAGTTTTTCAAGTTTGGTAGGATCTGTATTATTTTTTAAGAGTAGAAATGCGTACCTCTCGGTATTTTCAGAGAGTTCTACCATGTCAAAATTGAATTGGGAATTTTCGACAGGTTTTCTGAAGATCCCCTTTATGATAAAATTCGTCTTTGTATTACCATTAATAACGGTTATGATCCGGCCGACTGGCAACCTCTCTCCAAAATATTTTTGTGCAAGGTCTTCCGAGATGACTATATCGTCTCTTGTGGTGAGCACAGAGTTTGGGTTATTAGTAAGCAACTTATATGAGAAAATAGTAAAAAAAGTCGCAGACGTCTCAAAAACTGCAAGATTATCGTTATAAATCTGGTTGCCGATCATTATTTTCGGGGCCCTCGTGAATCTGATACGGCAAAAATCCTCAACCTGCGAAAAATTTTCCTTTATGTATTCTGCACCCCCTTTTTTACAGTTTGACATTTGAGATCCTTTTTCATAGGGGTTATCACATTTAAGAAGGTAGATCCGATCCCTGTTTTGCTGAAAACTATCAGTATTTAATTCTCTTGTTATAAAGAGCATAATTAGGTTGGTGCAGGCCATTCCGATTGCGAGGCTGATAATGATTATCAGACTGTTGAGAGGATTTCTGAAAAGGCTTCTGAATATCTGGCTTGATTTCATTGTTTATCGTTTCTTTTTAAGACTCAATAATTTTTAATATTATTCATATCTTAATGCATCAACAGGATTCCTGGTTGCTGCTCTCCAAGTTATCCAGCTGACTGTTATCGAGGCAATTACAAGAGCAATTATACCGGCCAGACTAAAGATCCACCAGCTTAATTCAGTTTTATATGCAAAGGTCTGCAGCCATTTATGCATAGCGTACCAGGCAACAGGGACTGCAATTAAAAAAGCAATAGTAACCCGGATAATAAAATCTCTGTTAAGCATTAAAAGAATTTTTGAGATTTTTGCGCCATTTATTTTACGGATGCCGATTTCTTTATTACGGCGTTGAGTCGAAAATGACACCAATCCAAATAATCCGAGACAGGCAATCAGAATAGCAATTATTGAAAAATAACCAATCAACAAATTAAATTTGTCTTCCTCCCTGTATAATGCATCATATTTTTCGTCTAAAAACTGAAATTCAAACGGGATATCAGGAGAGAGTTCATTCCATTGTTTTTTAATATACTGTATTGTTGCCCGGATATTATTGCTGCTGATCCTGATACTTAAATTATAATTCCAACCCGGAACATACCATAAAACCTGGGGACTTATCTTATTTTGGAATGATTCATTATGATAATCTTTTACTACACCAATAACAAGAGCCTTAGTGTTATAGATATTTAATTCAAAACCCAAAGCAGGATCCAGGGCAAAATACTTTACTGCAGTCTCATTTAAAATAACCGTTTTACGTTTGTCAGTTTCCAGATCCCATGAAAAGTCTCTGCCATCAATAATCGTAAGACCAATTGTTTTAATAAAATCGGGATCAACCGCCATCGCCTGAAATGACTTTTCAACTCCGTTGATTTCTTCTGTAAAACTCATATGAAATGCTTCGGCCAGTCCTCCTCCACTTGAGGCTGCAACACTGATAATGTTAGGATTTTGCAGTAATCCCTGTTTAAATACATCGTATTTATTCCGGATATTTTTTGTCAGCTGGCATTTGATAATATGTTTATTGTCAAATCCAACATTTTCCGTTCTCATATAGCTGACCTGCCGGGCTATGATTATAGTACTTATAATCAATATAATTGAGATAACAAACTGAAATACAATAAGGATTTGGATAATAGTTTTATTTCTGTTCCCATTGATTTTTTCATTTTTTAAAAGAGCAACAGGTTTAAATGAGGAAAGATAAAGTGCCGGATAGATACCTGCTACAATACCTGTAAGGATTGATCCTGAAATCAATAGAAAGATCCATTTTGGATTTTGTAATAGTTTTAATGAGAATGATATTCCGGTTATATCGCTGAATAGCGGCATTAAGAAGTAAACGATAACCAAAGCAATGGCAGTTGAGATAAAAGTCAACACCAAAGTCTCACCAATAAACTGTTTAATAAGATCATACCTGCTTGAACCATGGACCTTTTTTATCGCAATTTCTTTTGTATGCGCCGATGCTTTTGATATAGACAGGTTAACAAAATTAATAAGTGCGAGGATGATAATGAATAGTCCCACAGACAGTATTAAATAAATAAATTTTGCCTTATTGTTTTTGAAAAAGCTGACTTCTTTCAGCGGAACAAAACCTGAAATATATTCTTTGGCGGATTCGCTGCCTGGTTTAATGTCGCTTCTTTTCAAAACATCATTAAGCCATATTTCATTTGTTTTTTTGGTGAGATTATCAACAGAAGAACTGTTTTTCATTAATACATAGGTGTCATAGGTCCAGTTACCGTAATCTTCATCAACATCAACACCACCCGGTTTTATTGATTTTAAGGTGCAAAACGAGACAATGCCGTTAAATTTTATCGATGAGTTTGCAGGAATGTCTTTAACTATAGCTGACACTGTATAATTTAATCGGGGATTTTCATTAGTGCCTATAAATTCTATGGTTTTTCCTACAGGATCGTCATTCCCGAATATTTTATTAGCTGTACTTTCTGTGAGAACAATTGAATTCGGTTCAGTCAGGGATCTCTTTGCATCACCGTGAATAACCCTGAAACTGAAAATGTCAAAAAAAGTACTGTCGGCATAAATAATATCATTTACCTGAAATGTTTTTGTCTCATTTCCCGTTTTAACTCTCAGAAGGGGTGATTTGCCACCTCCCATCTGAAAATCAATTCTTGCTATTTTTTCAATCTCGGGTACTTTGTCTTTTAACACAACTGCAAAAGGCGCCATTGTGTAAAAGTTATTCCCCAGGGTAAGCTTATAGATATTATTAAAATTTTTATGAAATCTGTCGAAAGTCAATTCGTGATTTACATACAGGAGGATAAGGATAAATGACGAAATTCCAACGGCTAACCCTGCAATATTTATTACTGAGTGCAACTTGTTAGAAAATAAATTTCTGCAAATGATTTTAAAATGATGGTTAAGCATATTAACAATTTCAGACTATTTAATAAATCATTTGCAATACGTATGCCGTATTTCTATGTGTTTAATATACAATAATATAATAATTGCTTGCATCCCAAGGTGTAAATATATTTTACGATAATGTGTAAAATAATTATACTGGTTCCGGCATTTCTCTTTGATAATTATTGTTTGGTAACAAAGTGACGGTAAGCAGTCAGGAATTCTGATGGCACACAAAATTTAATAAGTGAATTGAAGTTGCAGGCCCGGGCTTTACTGGCTGATTATCGAGCTGTCCGTGCTGCCTGGAAAATACGGACTGCGAAACCAGATTTGGTTGGTATGATTGTTGGTCACATATTTAATTAATTAACAGGTATTTAACTCCTGAATTTTATGATCAATTTACTCCGGCCACCTGTGGTCAGGGTCACCGGATTTTCCAGTGTACACCTAAAAGTAAAAAAAGGAGTTAGTGTCTTTCTAACTCCTCGATTAATAATTGTCGGGGTGATCTGACTCGAACAGACGACCCCTTGCACCCCATGCAAGTGCGCTAGCCAACTGCGCCACACCCCGTTCTGTCCTCCAGAGCCTTGGCGAAGGAGGACTTTTTCTTTAACCTCCGCAGCCTTTGCGTAGGCGGTTAAACACCTGCAAAAATAGTCAACTATTTTGATTCTGCAAACTTTGACAAATCCACCAAATAGCTGGCTTAAACGCACTGATAAGTATTGGTTCTGATTGTCATTTCTGTGACTTTAGTCACAGATCAAAGTTAAAAGTTGTGTATATTTGCAGTCAAAATTAAGTAATACAAAAATGGAAATATTTAAGCCCGTGGATCTTCAGAAGGATTCACATAATAGTACTGATATTGAAAGCGTTGAAAAGGTTAAGTGTCTTATTATAGGGTCCGGACCGGCCGGTTATACCGCTGCTATTTATGCGGCAAGAGCAAATCTGAATCCGGTTCTGTATACCGGACTGGAAATGGGAGGACAGCTTACTACTACCACAGAGGTGGAGAACTATCCCGGTTATCCGGACGGAGTGACAGGGCCAGTAATGATGGAAGATTTTAAAAAACAGGCAGAGAGATTTGGTACTGATGTTCGGTTTGGTATTGCAACCTCTGCGGATTTCTCCGGAAAGAAACATAAGGTCACTATTGACGATAATAAGATAATTGAAGCTGAAGCTGTTATTATTGCCACAGGAGCAACTGCTAAATATCTGGGACTTGAATCCGAAGTTAAATATGCCGGTATGGGAGTTTCTGCCTGTGCTACCTGCGATGGATTCTTTTACAAGGGAAAAGATGTTGCAGTTGTAGGAGGAGGCGATACCGCAGCTGAAGAATCCACTTACCTCGCAGGTTTATGCCGTAAGGTTTACCTGGTTGTCAGAAGAGATGTGCTCAGAGCCTCCAAAGCGATGCAGGACAGGGTTTTAAATACCAAAAACATAGAGATTTTGTGGGAACACCAGGTTGTTGATCTTTTCGGGGAAAACGGAGTGGAAGGAGCAACGCTCATTAAGAAAAAAGGTACCTCTTCGGAAGAACTGGTTAAAATAATGATTGACGGATTTTTTCTTGCTATCGGTCATAATCCTAACTCAGAGGTATTTAAGGATTATCTTGAGACCGATAAGGTGGGGTATATTAAGACTATTCCAGGTACCTCTAAGACCAAGGTCCCGGGAATTTTTGCTGCGGGTGATGTTCAGGATCCGAATTACAGGCAGGCAGTTACAGCTGCAGGCTCAGGGTGTACGGCTGCCATTGATGCCGAAAGGTATCTGGCAGATATGAAATAGGTTCTTCTCTGTGGCCCTCTGTGCCTTCTCTATGGTTCTCTGTGTAACAAAAAAAACTTACACAAAGTTACACAGAAACCCGATAAATATCGGGATCACGGAGTTTCACAGAGAATTTTATATCTTAGCTACTCTAATATTTCCAGATGAAGACTTTCAAAAAAACATTCAGGATAAATGCTGAACCTTCTGATATCTATTCAGCGATCACAAACCCCGTTACAATTGAATTGTGGTCGGGTTACCCTGCACTGATGAGCACTGAGCCAGGGAGTGAATTTTCTTTGTGGGAAGGAGATATAACCGGAAAGAATATTGAATTTATTCAGGATAAAAAAGTTGTTCAGGAATGGTACTTCGGGGAACAGACAGAAAAATCCATTGTTACTATTACCATACTTCCTGACGGAGAAAATTCCCGGGTAATTGTTGAACATTCAAATATACCCGATGAAGAGTTCAGCAATATAGCTGAAGGGTGGCGGGAGTATTATATTGATGCAATAGTAAATTTTTTCAATCCCAACTTCTGAAAAATCTCATTATGCTGATTAAAGATAAATTTCTTAATCCCTGTCGTTTATCTGTTCTTCTTATGTTGCTGGTGTGTATCCCTTCAGTTTTAAAGGGACAGATGGATAAAATAAAATATCCCGAACAGTTTCTTTATCCGGAGTTTGCGCAAGGGAAGGTTAAAATGAAGACAGGCAAAGACCTGGAAGCCTCTCTGAATTATAATCTAGTATCACAAAAAGTCACTTTTCTCAGGCAGGGAGAGATCCTTGATTTAACTGACATTAGCAATGTGGATACCGTTTACATTAATGACAGAAAATTCATTCCATCGGGAAAGATCTTCTATGAGGTACTCTCTACGGCCCCTTTTATATTATATGTTCAGCATAAGGCTAATGTTAAAAAGGCAGCACAAAGTGACTCCTACGGGAAAATTCCCGAAACAGCTTCGTCGACATCTTTGAAATATTTTTCGACAAGCGCTGAATTTTATAAAATGTCAGATCAGGATCTGGTAATAACCAGGGAAGATATTTACTGGTTGCTGATAAATGATTCGTTGCAAAGTTTCAGGGATACGGGTCAACTTATTAAATTATTTCCTGGACAGAAGGACAATATAAGAAGTTATGTTCGTAAGAATAAGCTTAAATTTTCAAACCCTGAAGATATCAAAAGGCTGGCAGGGTTTTGTATAGAAGGGATAAAATAGACTTTGTACGTTTTCTCCTTTAATGAAATCCTTCCGTTTTTCTCAAACTGGCTGCTCAAAATTCAGATTAGTTATAGTTAATGTTTCCTTCGCCCATTATACTATAAATATCCTCAGTACAAGCAAGAATAAGAGTCCCTATACCTTTAAAAGAAAGTGTTTTTGAGTATGTCTGGACCTTTTTGTTCCAGTCTGCTATCCACGAAAGAATATGATTACTGATATACCTTTGTACCTCTTTTTTCATTTCCGCCAGACAGACCGCATCATCTAATAACATGTACTTATCGATCAGAACTGTAAGAAACAAAAGTTCTACACCAAGGTGATCATCTTTTATTTTACTTTTGAATTTCGATTTCCAGCCATACGAATTGTAAAACTCTGTTACACTTCCATTCGTATTACCTGATTGTGGAATTCCTTTATTCAGGTATAATGTCTCATAAGCAGGCGCAAGTGCATGTTGATCACTGCTGAAGAGCCTGACAAAATCTTCATGCAGAATTTTGGTGCATTCAGATCTGTCTGTGCATGACTCTCTTAGCTGAGAAGCTGCTTTGATAAAATTAGGGTTGGAACTTGAAACGGGCAGATTTTTTAAAATACCGTTTTCCCAAAAATCAATGATGCATTCTTCTGTTGGTTCATACATAACCATGCTTCCTGCAAAATAGAGAAGCATATTGTATCCCTTTAAAATATTATGTTCCTGGCTATGTCCATCCATCGTTATAAAACCAAATTTCACGTAAATACAGAAAAGAATGTTAAAGTGATAGTTCAGAAATGATTGTTTTGACTATATAACCAGAATAATGAAGATTTTGTTCGCTGTGATATAAAAAAAGCTGCACCTGAGCGATGCAGCTATATTATTGCAGCTACTGATAACTATTTATTAAAATCGGCTATCTCATCAGGATATGCATTGCTGTCAAGCTTTTCTTTAATTTCCCGGAATGTTTTAACTGTATAATCCACATCTTCAAGTGAGTGAGCAGCTGTGGGAATAAGACGTAACATGACGACATCTTTTGGAACTACCGGATATATAACAACTGAACAAAATACAGCATGGTTTTCCCTCAGGTCATAGACCATCTGCGTTACCTGTGTGAGAGGACATTTCATAAATACAGGGGTGACAGGTGATTCTGTATTGCCAAGGTCAAGACCTGCATCTCTCAGACCTTTCTGGAGGGCTCTTGCGATTATCCACAGTTTCTCTTTATACTCAGGATGAGTCTGCAACAGTTCAAGCCTTTTAATTGCACCAATTGTCATAGCCATGGGCAATGACTTTGCATAGATCTGAGATCGGAGGTTAAAACGCAGGTAAGTTATAACCTCCTTTGTACTGGCTACGAATCCTCCGATTCCTGCCATCGATTTGGCAAAAGTCGCAAAATAAATATCAATCTTGTCCTGAACGCCAAAATGCTCACCTGTGCCGGCCCCGGTTTTGCCCATTGTGCCAAAACCGTGAGCATCGTCAACCAGCAAACGGAAATTATATCTCTTTTTAAGTGCAGTTATCTTATCCAGTTTTCCAAGATCCCCTGCCATACCAAAAACACCTTCCGTAATTACCAGTATACCACCACCTGACTGTTCTGCCAGTCTGGTCGCTCTTTGTAACTGTTTTTCGCAATTCTCAATGTCATTATGAGGATAGACAAACCTCTTTCCCATATGAAGCCTTAATCCATCCATAATACAGGCATGCGATTCGGAGTCATATACTATAACATCGTGGCGGTCAACCAGAGCATCGATAATTGACACCATTCCCTGGTAACCATAGTTGAGAAGATATGCAGCCTCTTTTTTTGTAAAATCTGCAGCCATTTTTTCGAACTTTTCATGCATTACGGTCTGTCCCGACATCATTCTGGCTCCCATAGGATAGGCCAGACCATAAATTGCTGTTGCATCAGCATCGGCTTTCTTGACTTCCGGTAGATTGGCCATGCCAAGATAATTGTTCAGACTCCAGTTAAGTACTTCTTTCCCTCTGAATTTCATTCTTGGAGATATTTCACCTTCCAGTTTTGGAAACATGAAATAACCATCGGCAAAGCCAGAATACTGACCTAAACTGCCCTTGTTTGATTTTATTTTTTCAAAAATATCCATGATGATCCCGTTGATTGTTAAAATTTTCACAAATCTAGAAATAAACAGTCACACACTCATACCTATTTATACCTATTTAGCGTCATCCTGTTTGCATTATGAAGCCGGATAACCTTAACATTTACTGAAAATGCGCGATCATGCCGTCATAATAAAAGCATAATTGTTGCGTTTTTATCTCTGATATTAAATTTTTTCAGTAATTTTGCGCAACAATTTTTTTTATGAAGTTCAGATTATATATTGTCCTGATAATTTTAATGTTGTTTAGCTCCTGTGGTGGGTACGAAAAATTACTTAAGAGTACTGATTTTGAATTAAAGAAGGCAAAAGCTAAGGAGTATTTTGATGCCGGCCAGTATGTTAAAACCACGGAACTTCTTACCCAGATTCTTCCGAGGTACAGAGCCACAGATGAAGCAGAGGACCTGAACTGGATGAATGCTCAGGCATATTTTGGCATGAAGGATTATTACGTGGCTTCAAGTTATTATAAATCATTTGTTGATCAGTTCCCTTTTGGCAAACATGCTGAGGAAGCTAATTTTATGGCAGCATATTGCGATTATAAAATTGCGCCACGACCGGAACTTGACCAGGAAAGTACCAGAAACGCGATTGAAGGTTTTAAAATTTTTATGACCAGGTTCCCGAATAGCCCTAAAGTGGAAGAAAGTAAAAAGTATGTGGCTGAGCTTGAGGATATCCTGGTGAAAAAATCATATCTGAACGCAAGGCTTTATTACGATATGAAGCAGTATAAGGCTGCTGTGGTAGCACTTAACAACAGCCTTAAGGAATTCGCTAATTCAAAATTCAGGGAGGAGATGATGTACCTTAAACTGAACTCGCTTTTCCTTTATGCTGAAAAAAGCTTTGCAAACAAACAAAAAGCGAGGTACCAGGATACACTTGACGATTATTATTCCTTTATGGAAGAATTTCCAAAAAGCCAATATGCAAAAGAAGTAAATATTATCTATCAGAAAACAAATAAATATTTACAGCCAGTGATTCCTGAAAATGAAATAAAATAATCAAATAAACATATGGATTACAGAAAATCAGCAGCACCAGTAACAACCGTTACACGTAACCTCGATCTCCTGACCCAGGGTACAGGAAATATTTATGAAACTGTAATAGTTGTTTCAAGGAGAGCAAACCAGATTGCCGTTGAGATGAAGCAGGAACTTAATAAGAAGCTTGAGGAATTTGCATCTTATAGTGATAACCTGGAGGAGGTATTTGAAAACCGCGAGCAAATCGAAATTTCTAAATTCTACGAGAGGCTTCCTAAGCCAACCCTAATAGCATTACAGGAGCTGGAAGAGAATAAGATCTTCTTCAGGAACCCTGATTCTGCTGTCAAACAGAAGGAAAAATAATTTATAATGCTGAAAGGCAGACATATACTTGTCGGTGTAACCGGGGGTATTGCAGCATATAAAACTGCAACTATCATCCGGTTGCTCGTTAAGGATGGAGCTGAAGTAAAAGTTGTAATGACTGAACACGCTAAAGAATTCATAACTCCCCTTACACTGGCAACCCTGTCTAAAAACTCTGTACTCTCTGAATTCTTTAACCCAGGGAATGGTGAATGGAACAGTCATGTTGACCTTGGCTTATGGTCCGACCTTTTCCTGATAGCGCCTGCAACGGCAAACACCATGGCTAAAATGGCAAATGGGGTGGCAGATAATCTGCTGCTTACAACTTATTTGTCCGCCCGATGCCCTGTTATTGTTGCCCCTTCAATGGATGTGGATATGCTGAATCATCCTGCTACAATTATTAATATTGAAACGCTCAGGGCATTCGGCAATACTATTCTTGATCCTCCCGAAGGTGAACTTGCAAGTGGACTGACAGGAAAGGGGAGAATGGCTGAACCAGAAGAAATTGTTAAGGAGATTAAAAACATCCTCACAAAAAAAAAAATCCATAAGCCTCTGAGTGGCAAACATATTCTGATCAATGCGGGACCTACACATGAGCCTCTTGATCCTGTTCGTTATATAAGTAACTATTCTTCCGGGAAAATGGGCATTGCTCTGGCTGATACGGCTGCAGAGTATGGTGCCATGGTTCATCTTGTTCTTGGACCCGTAAATCGTTTTCCGTCCGACAGCTCTGTCAAAGTGACCCAGGTCACAACTGCAGAATCTATGGCTGCTGAATGTATATCATTATTCCCCGGATGTGATATTGCTGTTCTGTCGGCAGCAGTGGCTGATTTTACGCCGGTTGAGGTCAGGAATAGCAAGATTAAAAAGTCAGAAGATGATAACCTTACTATCAGACTTAAGCCAACAACCGATATTGCTATGGCACTTGGAAAGATTAAAAAAAATTCCCAGATTCTTGCAGGTTTTGCACTTGAAACAGATAATGAGATCCAAAATGCAAAGGGAAAGCTTATCCGTAAAAACCTCGATCTGATAGTTCTGAACTCATTGAGAGAAAAGGGTGCCGGTTTCGGAAAAGACACAAACAAGATTACAATAATTGACAGAGACAATAATATTGATAAATTTGAGTTGAAATCCAAAGAAGAAGCTGCTAAAGATATTCTTGACAAAATTGTTACAATGCTTCAATAATTTATCCTGATGACATTATTGCGCCTTTCCAAATATTATCTGCTGATCCTGATGGTCATGATACCCGGGATGATAAAATCACAGGAACTGAATTGTAATGTTCAGATCTCTGCACAGAGGATACAGGGATCCAACCGTGAGGTTTTTGAATCGATGCAGAAAGATATTTACGATTTCATGAATAATACCGTATGGACAAACTATGTTTACAGCTATGCTGAAAGAATCGAGTGTAATATATTGATCAACCTCACCGACCAGCTGTCAGCTGATGAATTCAAGGGTACCATACAAATCCAGCTTAGCCGCCCCGCCTTTAATACAACATACAATTCCACAATGCTTAACTTTATTGATAATAGTTTTCAGTTCAGGTATGTGGAGTTTCAGCCTCTTGAATTTGACCCGACTACTCACAGGTCAAACCTTGTTTCGGTGTTGGCTTATTATGCCTATATAATTATTGGTTTTGATTCTGATTCATTTTCACAGATGGGAGGTTCAGAGGCGTTTCAGATGGCGGAAAAAATTGTTTCAAATGCCCAGAATGCTCCTGAAGCCGGCTGGAAACCGTACGATGGCTCGAGGAACAAGAATAGATACTGGCTGGTTAAAAACCTGTTGGATAAGGAGTATGAGGGAGTGAGACAATTCATTTATGAATATTATATAAATGGCCTTGACAGGATGGAATCAAAAAATACGGAAGCAAGAACAAATATAGTGGAGAGCCTGAAACTTGTCCAGGATGTTTACAGGAGAAAACCTGATCCGTTTATGTATCTCCTTCAAATTGTAATGGATGCTAAATCAGCTGAGATCATCAATATTTTTACGGAGGCATTCCCTGAAGAGAAAAGCCGTGTCGTGCAGATTCTAACCGAAATCGACCCTGCCAATAAGGCAAAATATGAAAAGATCAATTCAGCCAATGTCCCTTAACGACCGTTTATGCTGTTAAAACTGTTTGTTCAAAATTATGCTCTGATAAAGGAACTGGACGTTGAATTCGAAAACGGACTGACCATTATTACAGGCGAAACCGGCGCCGGTAAATCAATTCTTCTGGGTGCATTATCTCTTATTCTTGGTAACAGGGCTGATACTACAGTTCTTCTTGATAAAAATGAAAAATGTATTGTGGAAGGTACTTTTAAAATTGAAGAGTATGATCTCAACGATTTCTTTTCAGCAAATGAACTAGATTATGAACCTGTGACAACCATGAGAAGGGAGATCAATCCTGCCGGAAAATCCAGGGCTTTTATTAATGATACTCCCGTTACGGTTAACCAGATGAAGGATCTTGGCGACAGACTGATAGATATACATTCACAGTATCAGACCCTTATGCTGAATGATAACTCATTTCAGCTGAATGTTATAGATTCATTTGCCGGAACTGCGAAGCTTAAATCACACTATAAGATCGCATTTGCCAACTGGCTCAAACTGCGAAAGGAGTTTAATGCACTGAAGGAAAAGTCAGAAAAGAATAAGGCTGATCTCGAGTATTACCAGTATCAGCTGAGCCAGATTGAAGAGGCTAAGCTAATACAGGGAGAGCAGGAAGAGCTGGAAGCTGAACAGGAAATCCTGGGCCATGCTGAAGAGATAACACTGGCATTAACGGGCTCATCAGCTTTGTTTTCACAGGATGGTCCTTCGATACTTGCAATGCTCCGTGAGGTAAAAATGAACATCACTAAAATAAGTGCTTTCCTGCCTGATGGAGAAGCAATGCTGGCAAGGACTGAGTCTTCACTTATTGAACTTGATGATCTGGCAGCCGAGATCGAGAAACTCTCTTCTGCCATCGAAGCTGATCCGCATCGGCTTAATATTATCAATGACAGGCTGGATACTATCTATTCTCTTATTCAGAAACACAGGGTGAATAACCTTAATGAACTTATAGTCAGAAAGAAGGAAATAGAGGATGTAATTATATCCATTGAATCAGGTGACGAAAGACTTATTACCCTGGAGAAACTTCTTGAGAAAGAGGTCAATACATTGAATATCTTATCCCTTGAAATCTCAGGCAAGAGAAAAAAGGTGTTGCCGGATATTGAATTAAAAATTACCGATTTGCTGAAACAGCTTGGGATGCCAAATGCCAGGTTCAAAATATGCCTGGTCCAGTCAAAGGAATTTACATCAAAAGGCATCGATCTGGCTGATTTTTTGTTTTCGGCAAATAAGCAGGTTCCACCTGAGAATCTCGCAAAAATTGCATCAGGCGGTGAATTATCAAGAGTCATGCTGAGCCTAAAATCTTTGCTGACTAAGAATAATAACCTGCCTACAATAATATTTGATGAGATCGATGCAGGTGTATCCGGAGAAGTTGCAGATAAAGTCGGACAGATACTTTCCGGAATGGGAAAATACATGCAGGTTGTTAATATAACACATCTTCCCCAGGTAGCATCGCGTGGAACAAAACACTATCATGTATATAAAGATGATACCGGCGACTCAACAATTACCAGGGTTAAGTTGTTATCCCCGGAAGAACGTATTCTGGAAGTAGCCAGATTACTGAGCGGCAGTGAGGTCACAGAAACAGCTTTAAAGAATGCCCGTGAACTTCTGGAAGCTGCAGTTAACTGAATTGAGTTGTAGCTTTTAATAATATTTATTCTTTATTACATTCATATTACCTCTCCCCAACCCCTCTCCCAGGGGTGAGGGGCTAATTAATAAACAGAATATTTAGCCCCCTTCTCTACCGGGAGAAGGGAGGTGGGGGATGAGGTGAATAATACTTTAGAAGGTATTGACAATTGAATTTGGCAATAAGGTTTAAGATATAGCCTCGTGAATTTAATTCCATTGGTTATTTATATTATTTTAAATATTGCAAAATGAGCGGAACACTATTGAAAGGTAAAAAAGGAATCATTTTTGGTGCCCTTAATGAAAAATCTATAGCCTGGCAGGTTGCATTAAAGTCATGGGAGCAGGGTGCAGAACTTGTTTTAACAAACGCGCCGGTTGCCATGAGACTTGGAAATATAAAAGATCTGGCTGAAATAACGGGCAGCCATGTAATTTCTGCTGATGCTACTAAAATGGAAGACATCGAAAACCTGCTGAGTGAAAGCATGAAAACATTT
Organism: uncultured Bacteroidales bacterium; assembly: GCA_963815075.1. GTDB lineage: Bacteria > Bacteroidota > Bacteroidia > Bacteroidales > VadinHA17 > LD21. The sequence goes on along the minus strand of CAWFFK010000010.1, from coordinate 46,822 downwards.
GGCGGTAAATTTGATTTTATTCTCCATTCAATTGGAATGTCACCAAACGTAAGAAAAGATATTCCATATGAGCAGACCAGTTATGAAAATATGCTGAAGACATTCGATATCTCAGCTCTCAGTTTTCATCGTGTCCTTCAGACCTCCTACAAACTTGATGCATTGAAAGAATGGGGATCTGTGGTTGCTTTGTCATACGTTGCAGCACAGCGAACACTTTCAGGATATAATGATATGGGTGATGCCAAAGCTCTGCTCGAATCCATTGCCCGCAGCTTTGGCTATATCTACGGACGCGACAGAAAAGTTCGGGTTAATACTGTTTCACAATCACCTACTGCAACCACTGCCGGTAGCGGAATACACGGTTTTGATTCGCTGATAGATTTTTCCGAAAGGATGTCTCCACTTGGAAATGCTACTGCCGAAGAGTGTGCAGATTATTGTGTGGCGCTTTTCTCTGATCTTACTCGCAAGGTGACTATGCAGAACCTTTTTCACGACGGGGGCTTTTCAAGCATGGGAATGAGCCTGAAGGCAATTGAACAATATCAGAAGAGTTTTGATGAATGTGATTGATCTGATGATTGGAAGAAAATAAGTATAAAAGCCTATTTTTTGCGCGACTTGCTTCAAGGTGAGTCGCTTTTTTTATATTTGGACTACCTAATCCTGACGCTATGATAAAAATTATAATTCTTATAATTTTCTATTTTACATTCCCTCTCGTGATCATTCAAATGTGTAAGAGGTGGTCTCCTCTTAAGAAACTCGGTTCCATTGTACTGGCATATGCTTTCGGACTTGTCTTTGGGAGCATCGGTATACTGCCACATGGCAGCGATGGTTACAGACTTGCTTTGCAGGGAAGATCGGCTGTACCCAAACCTGAAATGGAAGCTCTCCTGGCATCAGGAACTATAAGCCAGGCAGATATCTATGTTAACTCAATCGCATCTACACAGGATATGCTTATATCTCTTATTGTTCCGCTTGCATTTCCTTTATTGCTCTTCTCACTGAATATCAGAAGATGGCTCCGTTTTGCAAAAGATGGGTTCATTTCAATGATTCTGGCTCTTGTCTCAGTAATAATTATAATTATTTCCGGGTATTTTATTTTTAAGAATGTTATACCCGATTCGTGGAAAGTGGCGGGCATGCTGGTGGGAGTGTACACCGGTGGAACGCCAAATCTTGTCTCTCTTAAAGTTGCTCTGGGTGTTGATCCCAACCTTTTCGTTATGACAAGTACTTATGATATGATCATGGGAGCTTTTACGATTGTTTTCTTTATTACAGCTGGTCCTAAAATATTCAGGTCCATACTGCCTCCATTTAAACATATTAGTGATTCCGAAAGCACCAATTCGGTGATAGCTGAGACTGAAAGTTTTGAGGACTATACGGGTATGTTCAGGAAAGGGAGACTTCTTCCCCTGCTCGAAGCTTTTGGGATATCGCTACTCATATTTGCAGTTTCTTTCGGAATAAGCCTTCTTTTACCTCAAGTTTCGCAGATGGTTGTAGTAATATTGTCAATTACCACTATTGCAATTATCGCATCATTGCTTGAATGGATAAACAGGATTGAAAAAACTTTCCAGCTTGGTATGTACTTCGTTCTTGTTTTTTCCTTTACCGTAGCTTCAATGGCTAATCTCAGCGTGATCTTCAGCATTGGATTTCTTGGCCTTTTTGCTTATGTTGCCTATGCATATTTCGGATCGCTGGTACTGCATTTACTTCTTGCAAAAATATTCAGAGTCAACGCCGACGATTATCTGATCACCACTACAGCATTTGTCTTTTCGCCGCCATTTGTTCCTGTTGTAGCCGGTGCTCTGAAAAATAAAGATGTCATTATTACCGGAATTACTGTAGGAATTATAGGATATATAATCGGTAACTATATGGGCGTTGGCCTGGGATTCTTTCTGAAGGGAATGTAATAATGTTGGGACATAACATTGTATGTCCCCGCATTGACAATATTTTCCTAGAACAGATAATTCAATCCGATAGAGAAACCTATGTTGCCATCCTGAGCACTAAATGCTTTACCAATATCTATTGCAATCACAAAGTTCTGATTCATCACCAGCATGATACTCACACCAGCATCCTGGTGCAATTTATCCTTACCGGGATTAAAATAATCAGTGAAAGTTTCTGACGGGTATGTTTCTGTGAAAGTCGTTGCCAGATTATCAGGTAATTTGATCTCCTTTGTTATAATTCCAAAGTCATAAAAGCCATCCAGACCCAGATAGCAGTCCTGCTTTAAGAATTTAAAATATACAGGTTTCCAGCGAAGTTCAAAATTACCGTAAAAGAAACCGTCGCCTATCACTCTGTTCCTCAATACTCCCCTCAGGGTGCTTACACCACCAAGTCCTTCATTGGTAGCGCCTGTGAGCAATGAAGTTATGACTTGCGACTGGTAGAAGAAAGGTGTTTTCCCGGAAAGAGTTGTCTGATAGTCTAAGCGGTAAACAAATGCAAGATCATTTTTTATTAAGGTGAAATACTGCCGGTGGATAATATAAAGCTTGGAGAATCCCCAGTCATTTCCCAGGAACTTTGGGGCAAAGTCTATTCCTATCTCGGTCCATACTCCCTTCATTGGGTTTGGCCTGTTATCACGTGTATCATATACAAGTCCCGCCTTGATGGTATTCACCCAGCCTCCTCTGGCTTCTTCAGGAGTAATAATTCCAAGAGCCCGGTATCTTTCAAAAAGACCAGGGAGAGAGTCCACAGAGGGAAGTTTATCCTTTTTCCCTTTGTTTAATCTGGTAATGTCAACCGAACTATTATCGAAATTCTCGAAAGCGAATCCGGCGCTCCATTTGAAATGATCTCCTGAAATATTACCCTGGAAATCATTTTTGAACCTGAACTGATTCCTCTGGAAACTATAAAACATTGCACTTCTGTAGGGAGGACTGGATAATTTACTGTCTATCCAGTCTTTATTATAAACAGATTCATAACCATTAAACCCATAAAACGGATTTGCCTGGTCGGGAAGATAACTTAGATCACTGGTCATATGCACTCCCGGAATGAGGTGATTAGACTCATACATAAACCTGTAAATCCCACTTCCTTTTGTGAAATGAGATACTTCAGTATAAGTGTGGTCAAAAAAATCAGGATATCTGCTGCCGTCACCATAATTAAAAAATTCCACAAGAGCACCATACTGAAATCCAAGATTGGAATCATAAGTTATAGCAGGCAGCGCACCACCGAATTTCCATCCGGTCTTAACTTTTTTTACCTGCGCAGGTTGAGGATTATCCTGAGCCGATACGGAAAATATAAAAAATGATAAAAGCAGAAGGCAATAAGTCTTTTTCATAGGTCAGAGGTTTGGTTCATTGTGATAAAGATAAAGAAAAATGGAAACAGCAACCTCTTTTTTTAATATTTGCTACCTTAGGACCAAAATAATCTGAGTAAATGCATAAAGGGTTGCTGCTTAAAAATATTAAATGTCTTATTCAGACAGAGGAAATTCCAAATTTAAAAGTATGTGGTGCAAGAATGTCGGAGGTGAATACCATTTCTGATGCTTTCCTTTACATTTCGGATGGAATGATAGAAGATTTTGGCAGAATGGATGAGATGAAAAGTGCCGGCATTGTCAATGAAGAAGCTCACAATGAAATAATTGATGCTTCAGGCAAATTAGTGTTTCCCTCATTCTGCGATTCTCATACTCATCTTGTCTATGCAGGTAGTCGGGAAATTGAATACATTGATAAGATTCGCGGTCTATCTTATATCGAAATTGCAAAAAGAGGAGGAGGTATTATTAATTCAGCCAAAAAGCTCCGCGATACATCGGAAGATGAATTGTACAGGCAGTCATCTTTGCGTGTAAATGAAATAATTTCCATGGGCACAGGAGCTGTTGAGATAAAAAGTGGTTATGGTCTGAATACAGTGAATGAATTAAAAATGCTCAGGGTTATAAAAAGAATCAAAGATAATTTTCCAATTGAGGTAAAGGCAACTTTTCTTGGCGCACATTCTTTTCCGGAGGAATATAAAAATGACAGGGAAAAATATGTCGACCTCGTAATCAATGAGATGATTCCGCTGGTGGCATCAGAAGGGCTGGCAGATTATATTGATGTGTTTTGTGATAATGGTTTCTTCTCAGTGGAAGATACAGAAAAAATATTAATGGCCGGACTAAAATATGGCCTTATTGCGAAGTTGCATGCAAATGAACTGGGTTACTCGGGCGGCATCCGGACAGGAGTGAAATATAATGCTCTTTCTGTCGATCACCTTGAATATACAGGGGAGGAGGAAATAAAAGATCTTCTTGATTCAGACACAATGCCCACTCTTCTTCCGGGTTCAGCATTTTTCCTTGGATTGTCCTATCCACCGGCACGAAATATGATATCTTCCGGATTGCCGGTTGCACTGGCATCAGATTATAATCCGGGATCATCGCCTTCGGGGAATATGAAACTTATAATGTCGCTGGGATGTATCAAGCTCAGAATGCTGCCTGAAGAAGTTATCAATGCAGTAACTATAAACTCAGCATATGCAATGGGACTATCAGAGACACACGGCACAATAGCAAGAGGAAAGGTGGCCAATGTTTTTATTACAAAGGAAATTCCATCTTATGAATTTATGCCATATGCTTTTGGCAGCGATCTGATTGATACAGTAATACTTAAAGGTAAAATTATCCAAAGAGGTTTTTAATATTTATTATATAGAATAAAACATTTCTCTGTGGATCTCTGTGTGACAAGAAATATTAAGAACTAACACAGAGTTACACAGAGTAGCACAGAGTTACACAGAGTAAGCACAGAGTTACACAGAGTAGCACAGAGTTACACAGAGTAGCACAGAGTTACACAGAGGAATTTCAAAAGAATTTACCAGAACATGGAGAACAGGATCATAGAATGTGTACCTAACTTCAGCGAAGGCAGGGACATGGCAGTTATAAAACAGATAACCGATGCCATTGAGTCAGTTGAAGGCGTAAAATTGCTGGATGTTGATCCGGGGAAAGATACTAACAGGACTGTCGTGACTTTTGTTGGCAGCCCTGAAGTTGTCTCTGAAGCGGCTTTCCGCGCTGTAAAAAGAGCTTCCGAAGTTATTGATATGTCGAAACATCATGGCGAGCATCCACGAATGGGAGCCACTGATGTTTGCCCTTTTGTGCCCGTTTCAGGCATTACAATGGATGAAACGGTGAAATATGCAAGAAAGGTCGGCCAACGCATAGGAGATGAGCTGAGCATACCGGTTTATTGTTACGAGAATGCTGCGTACAGGCCTGAAAGAAGGAATCTTGCCAGTTGCCGGTCTGGTGAATATGAGGGTCTTAAAAAGAAACTGGCTGACCCTGAATGGAAACCCGATTTTGGTCCTGCCATATTTAATGAGCGTTCCGGCGCAACAGCCGTGGGTGCAAGGGATTTTCTCGTCGCTTTTAATGTTAATCTGAATACTACATCTACACGCAGGGCCAATGCGGTTGCTTTTGATGTAAGGGAAAAGGGACGTGATGTAATTAATAATGACGGAGAAAAGATAAATATTCCGGGTACACTTAAGAGTGTCAAAGCAATTGGATGGTATATTGATGAATACGGAATTGCACAGATCTCCATGAACCTTACAAATATTTCTGTTACTCCTGTTCATATTGCATTTGATGAGGTGTGCAGCAAAGCTGAAACCAGAGGTCTGAGGGTAACAGGTTCCGAACTTGTTGGACTAATTCCGCTGAAGTCATTACTGGACGCCGGCAGATATTTCCTTGCAAAACAACATCGTTCCTGCGGTGTTTCTGATGAGGAGCTTATTAAGATAGCTGTCAGATCAATGGGACTGAATGATGTTCATAAGTTTAACCCGCAAGAAAAAATTATAGAATACGTTATGGCAGATAAAAACAAGAAAAGGCTGATTGACATGAACCTGAAAAGTTTCATGGATGAAACAGCGTCGGAATCTCCGGCTCCGGGCGGCGGATCGGTGTCAGCTTATACAGGAGCCCTTGGAATGGCTCTGGGTACCATGGTGGCAAACCTTTCTAGTCATAAAAAAGGATGGGACGACCGATGGAAAGAGTTTTCAGATTGGGCTGAAAAAGGGAAAAGTATTCAAAACACACTGCTTAATCTGGTTGATGAAGATACTGATGCCTTCAACAATATCATATTATCATTCTCAATGCCAAAGAAATCAGAAGAAGAAAAACTGGCAAGAAAAAATGCCATACAGACATCTACCAGAAATGCCATGCTTGTCCCTTACAAGGTAATGGAAACTGCTTTCTCAGGATTTGAATTAATTAAAGAAATGGTCGAAAAGGGAAATCCAAACTCAGTCACAGATGCCGGTGTGGGTGCACTGGCTTTAAGATCATGCATAAAAGGGGCCTTTTTAAATGTTAAGATCAATGCCAATGGATTGGAGGATAAGAAGTTTGCAGAATCAATAATTTCCTCGGGCAACAATATTGTATTAAAAGCTGAAGCTGAGGAAGAAGAAATACTTAAACTTGTCGACTCAAGGATAAAGTCCTTATAAGAAAACCCCAAACCAGTTGCCGGTCTCCTGTAACCGGTTATACTATTCTTCTTATAGTTCTCAGTTTATGAGAGTATTCGCCAATCTCAGGTTTGAATATTCCCTGGTGGTCAATAGAATCTATTCTGACCCGTCCTGAGGCATGGATGACCAATCCCCTGGAAATAATCATTCCAACATGCGTGATTTTGCCCATTTCATTATCGAAAAATACAAGGTCACCCGGCTCAGCTTCATCAATAAAATCAATTATTCTACCCGATTCTGCCTGCTGCCAGCTGTTCCTGGGAATTGAAATGTGGTGAATCTTATAAACAAGCTGGACAAGCCCGGAGCAGTCAATACCAGAAGGGATTCTTCCTCCCCAGATATATGGACTGTTTATAAATTTGATGGCAGTATCAGGAAAATTGTCATCAGTGGAAAATATATGTTCACTGAAATCTGATCCGGCAGAATAAATATTTTTCCCGATGGTAAATTTTTTAGATTCAAAATCAGGATTATGTATTTCGCAACCTGCCTCAAGTACCAGTTTTGTGCTGTCATTCTTATAACAGAGCAGGGACCTGTTAAGAACATGGCCTGATGTATTATCCGCATCAACAGAATGTTGAAGATGTGCCATATCGATCCATCCCCCGTAATTATCGAACAATGTCTCTATCTTTATCCAGCTTCCGGACTTATCGGCGATAGTATATTTTTCACCAAAAAGGACCTGGCTCAACATTTCCGATTTGTGTGTCGGGGCAGAACGTAATGGGACAAAAACATTCTCGCAGATATATTTTTCCATTAATAAGTAATTTGTTTCAAAATTAGTAATAATCCTGGATTTTCTATCTCCTGAACTCTGTGATCCTCTTTGCTACTCTTTGGTTCCCTGCGTAACAAATAAGAACTCACACAGAGTAGCACAGAGGGGTATTAAAAGAAAATTTTCTGACATGGTTTACCGGAATACCAGGAGGCTGATAAAATGATTATTGAAAATTTACATTATTTTTGCTCCTGACAATCAGGTTCATCAAGGAAGAAGCTATGGCCGAATTAAGCAACATATTAGGACCAACCCGGAAACATTCAATCAACTTTGTCTTATTCCTGGCAAGTATAATAATTGTTGTTGCCATATGGCCCCGTAAACCGGGAGATAACCTTTTCACTATTCTGGGTACTCTGATTATGGTATCATCATGTTATCTTGTATTGTACCTGTTCCTTTCCCATTTTCGCTCTGAAATACTGGATGTGACGCGGAAAACTTTCTTTATAATATTCGTCATTCTTGCTTTTGTAGGATTGACAAGATTTGTAATTGATCTGCCTGATCGCAATATCTTGTATCTTATTCCATTTGCATTAATACCAATAATTATCAGGACTTTCTATGATGCCCGTCTTGCATTATTCATACTGCTGGTAACAATAATGCTTGCAGGGCTGATAGTACCGGACCAGTTCATTTTTGTATTTTCCAGTTTTATAGCTGGCGTTGTTGCGATATTTTCTCTTTCAAATATATACAGGCGTGGCAGGTTATTTTTTTCAGCATTAATGGTATTTATATGTTACTCAGTTCTTTATACAGGTATTAGCTTAATGCAAAATGGAACATTTACAGATTTTAACTGGTCGGAGTATAAATGGTTTTTAGGGAATGGAATACTTGTCCTGATTAGTTATCCCTTGATATTTCTTTTTGAAAAGAACTTTTATTTTCTTTCATTTACAACATTGCTGGAGTTATCTGATTATAACCAGCCTCTTCTAAGAAGGCTCGCGGATGAGGCACCCGGATCTTTTCAGCATTCAAGACAGGTAGCAAATCTCGCAGAGGAGGCAGCAAGAGCTATTGGTGCAAACCTTCTTCTTGTGAGAACCGGAGCTCTTTATCATGACATTGGTAAAATTGCTTATCCTGATCATTTTATTGAAAATCAATTAGATGGAGTAAGTCCTCATGATAAGATGGATCCTCTGGCAAGTTCTAAAGTGATTATTAATCATGTCAGGAATGGCGTGATACTTGCTAAAAATTTCAAGGTTCCTGTTCAGATAATAGATTTTATACAGACACATCACGGAACTACTGTAGCATATTATTTTTATAAAAAGTATACCGATCAGCACCCGACGGACAAAGGCAGGAAAAAGGATTTTACTTATCCTGGACCAAAGCCTTCTTCAAAAGAAACTGCAATTGTTATGATGGCCGATGCAGTTGAGGCTGCTTCAAGGACTCTTGATAAATACACGGAAGAAAGCATCAGTGAGCTGGTCGAAAGAGTATTGTATCTTCAGGAACAGGATGAACAGCTTTCAAATGCACCACTGACCTTTAAAGACATTACGGATATTAAGAATACCTTTAAGAAGAGGCTTCTGAACATATATCATAGCAGGATTGCATATCCTGAAAGAGAGGCTGCAAATGATTAGCGGATGTCATTTATTTCAACATCCTTATATTTTGATGGCTGGAAGGTAAACTCATCCTTTGACGGCTCCCGCTGCAGATCATATTTTTTTACAATAAGTGTAATGGTTTCTCCGTCCTTCTTTTTATATTCGAGGCTGACAAGATTTGTTGCCTGTTTACCTATTTTAAGACGAATCCTGATCAGATCACTCTTAATATCTTCGGGGTAGAGGTCAATAATATACGAATCTGAAGTTTCCTCAATCAACCTGCTCTTATAACCGCTTTTGTAGATCGAGAAAATTGCTGAAGGGCGACTCTGGAACGAGTTGTCTTTCTTATCCGGTTTGGTTATGGTCACTTCTTTTTCAGCAGGCAGATAACTCCATGAAGTAACTCCATTGAACCATATAGTATTATCAGGAAGGTCAAGCCTGTATTTGTCTTTGCTCAGAATGACAGTGCCTTTAAGCGAGTCGATGGTCTTTTCCATCTGGTCATTTGTAATGAGTACAAATTTCATTGAAACAGACGGTGCTTTTTGTGCAGTCTCAGAAAACCTGTCAAGTATTTTTATCGCTTCCGGATCTTTTTGCCCATAATTATTTACAACCAGGCAAAATAAAAATAGTATGTGAAGTATTACAGATTTCATACAGGTAACTTTATTCAAGGTTCTTCAAAATCTGTTCCAAAGCTATAAAATCGGAACAAAGTACATCTCTGGCCTTGCTTCCTTCGAAAGGTCCCACTATGCCTGCTGCCTCCAGCTGATCTATAATTCTGCCTGCTCTGTTATAACCGATAGAGAGTTTTCTCTGAATAAGCGAAGTGGAACCCTGTTGATGCTGGACTACCAGCCGTGCAGCATCATCGAACATGGGATCTCTTTTACGAAGATCAACATCAATTACTCCAGCTTCACTATCGTCTATATATTCAGGAAGGTGCATGGCATCAGCATATCCTTTCTGTGAACCAATGAATTCTGTCAGTTCTTCAATTTCCGGCGTATCGATAAATGCACACTGCACCCTAACGGGTTCATTTCCGGATGAGACCAGCATATCTCCCCGTCCAACCAGCCTGTCGGCCCCCGTAGCATCAAGAATTGTACGTGAATCGATAGATGAGAAGACCCGGAAAGCAATCCGTGTAGGGAAATTGGCTTTTATAAAACCGGTTATAATATTTGTTGAAGGCCTCTGAGTTGATATGATCAAATGTATCCCTATGGCCCTTGCCAGTTGAGCCAACCTGCCTATCGGTCCTTCAATTTCCCTTCCGGCGGTCATAATGAGGTCGGCAAACTCATCTATAATCAGCACTATATAGGGTAAATACTTATGTCCTTTTTCAGGATTCAGTTTTCTGGATATAAACTTCTCGTTGTATTCTTTAATATTACGGGCCTGAGCAGCCTTCAGCAACTCTAACCTGCTGTCCATCTCAATACACAGCGAATTAAGGGTGTTTATAACTTTTTGTGTATCAGTAATTATTGCATCTTCATCTCCCGGTAATTTAGCCAGAAAATGTCTTTCAATTTTCATGTAAAGAGGCAGTTCCACCCGCTTTGGATCAATAAGAACAAATTTAACTTCTGCCGGATGTTTTTTGTATAGAATCGAAGTGATGATGGCATTTATACCAACTGATTTTCCCTGTCCTGTTGCTCCTGCAACGAGAAGGTGAGGCATTTTTGTCAGGTCAACAATATAGGGTTCATTAGTGATGGTCCTTCCAAGTGCAAGTGCAAGATCATATTTTGTCTCCTGGAATGCTTTCGATGTTATGAGTGACCGCATGGAAACCATCTCAGGCTTTTTATTCGGAACTTCTATGCCAACTGTCCCTCTTCCCGGTATCGGGGCAATGATCCTGATGCCAAGAGCAGAAAGATTAAGAGCAATGTCATCTTCCAGTGATTTTATGCGAGCCAGCCTGACACCTCTTTCAGGAACTATCTCATACAGGGTGACAGTAGGTCCGACAGTGGCAGAAATGCTCTTTATGGCAATCTTATGATCACCAAGTGTTTTAATTATATTTTCTTTATTTTCAAAGACTTCAGTATTATCGAAAGTACTCTCGGCCTTATGTTCTTTCAGGATGGATACAGGAGGAAATTTGTAATGGGAAAGATCGAGACGGGGATCGTAATTTTCTCTTAACCTTTCAACCTCCTGTTCAGAGAGATTATCGCCGGCATGTGGTCGTGAAATATTAATTGGCACTCCATCGGCAGAAGGAATGGGACTTACAATAGCATTATCAAAATCATGGATAATGGATCCCCCGGGATATCCTTCCCTGATATCGTCATCCCGGTCATTATTGGTATTTGTGTTCTTCACAATAAACTCAACAGGCCCTTCTCCATTCCTGTTATCATCAGACGAATCATCATCGGTAACGCCTGAACTGTTATCGATGGATTCACTCTCTGCGGAGGGAGCCTGGCTGTTATCATGTTTTTTGAATATAAGAAAAGAAGGCAGTCTCAGTCCAAAAGATTGCGGCTTGACCCTTAACGCGAAGACAAGATATGATATGGTAAGAAATGCCAGGACCAGCCCCGTGCCTATCATCCCCATGAAAGCGTTCATCCATCTTGTGATCAGATATCCCTGGGCACCTCCCGGGCCACTTATAAGATATCCGTTTGATTCACCAAAGATAAATCCAAGAATTAAGGACAGGATTATCGTGGCGAAAGCAAATCTGGAAATAAGTTTAAAGAGTTTTATTTTCGGAAAATTAAGCAGGTATAATCCTAACGTGCCAAAAATCAACGGGATAAAAAATGCACCGTAACCAAACCCATATCCGATGATCATTTTTGCCAGGAAATGCCCGCTTTTCCCTGACCAGTTTTTTACAGCAACATCTGCACCGGAAAGTATTTTTGAGTCGGGCAGACTTTGATCTGTTCTCCACCAGAACAGGTATGCAACACAAGCCAGAAGAAGATATAAGGCAAAACCTGTTATGAGTATTCCAAAGACGAATTTAATCCTTTCATCCGTAAAGAAGGATTTGGATTTGCCGACTGTTTTAGCAGGTTTGGTTCCCTTTTTTGCACCCTCTTCCTTCACTTTATTCATCTTTACCCTTAATTTCAAATTTTATATAGCCCAGAAGATCTATCATCCATATAATAAAAAGCCATCCAAAGGTAATAATTTAGATTCTTTCACAATAATGATATAAATGAATTTGTTTCACTGGTTTTTTGCCCTCAGCCCTTAGCCCTCAGCTCCCGGCCTACATGTTAATCATCTTTCTGATAAACTTGCTGATGTTTTCTTTGGACACTTTCATGAACTTATTCCTTCTTTCAAAAAGTGCATCAGGGATATCTTTCTTGTATACAGTTTCAGCATCAAAATAAAGCTCTGTCTTTCCCATAAGGAAGAAAAAACTCATTAACACTCCATCAATGCTGTTAAAAGGGGTTGCTTCGTTTGGATTCTTAATGGCAATCTCATTAGTGTACCAGATATTAAAGACCCTCCCATTGGTAGAGGGGAACTTAACTTCCGCATTTTTGCAGTTATAACCGCATATTACAGCTGTTTTCGAAGTTTTTGTAAGAATCATACTATCCATGGATTCGAAACCCGGAAATATCTCCCCCGGCTTAGCTTCATACAGTAATTTTAAAGTAAAAAGACTCAGATAAGTATCATAAATGCCTTTGTCAGGATTGGCTAGATTGATAATGCCTGAATTGCCAATTGGGGTGGACATTTCAAAAAGAATTTTATCTCTTTTAAATGATACTATAAGGGATTTTGGCAGAATATCCTTAGGCATACCTCCTACACTGCCTATATAATTAATATTATAATGGATTTCCCCCTGATTAATATTCTTTCCCCCCCCTTCCTTACAGGAGTAGCATGTTATTGCACTGATTAATGCAATAAACAACACATAGCTGAATCTCACTTATCTTGTAGTATTTTGAAAGTTGTAAATGTAATATTTTTTTTTAACTTCAACTCTTTCAATTAATAAATATGAGTTCTGAGACAGAAAAATCGAAAAATAAACTTGCAGTTGTTGCCCTTGGAGGTAATGCTCTTTTAAGAGACAACCAGGTAGGCACCATAGATGAACAGGAACAGAATACAACGGAGACCCTCGAAAACCTTATTTTTTTAATAAACGAAGGCTATGACCTTGTAATAACCCATGGCAATGGCCCGCAGGTGGGAAATATACTGATGCGGAACGATGCCGGCGAACAGTTATACAATATTTCGCAGATGCCAATAGATATATGTGTAGCTGATTCTCAGGGCGGTATAGGGTATATGATAGAGAGGATGTTCAGAAATGTGCTTAACAGGCATGGTATAAGCAAAAATGTAATTTGTCTCATTACACAGGTTATAGTCGATACCAACGATCCGGCATTTAACGATCCTCAGAAACGTGTTGGTAAGATTTATTCTAAGGAACAGGCTGACGACCTTTCTTCAAAAAAAGGATGGATTTTCAGGGAAGAAGTCAAGTCCAGTGGCGGTTATCGCAGAGTGGTTCCTTCTCCGGTTCCTGTAGGGGTTATAAACGATTCTGTTATAAATGAACTGGCAAGGAAGGGGAATATTGTTATCGCAGCCGGAGGGGGCGGCGTACCTGTGTATATTGACGAGAAGAATGATGTGAGGCCTGCTGAAGCAGTAATTGATAAAGATATGGCCTCATCACTTCTGGCTACCCGTATTGGTGCCGACGAGTTTTACATTCTGACAGATGTTCCATATATATATATTAATTATAAGAAACCCGATCAGCAGATCAGGGAATTCCTTAATTATGCAGATACTCTTAAATATCTTAACGAAGGACAGTTCGCCAAAGGTAGCATGGCACCTAAAATTGAAGCATGCCTTAATTTTTTAAAACATGGAGGCAAAAAAAGCGTGATAACGGAAGCTTTTAAACTGGCTGACAGAAAATTTGGCTCCAAAATTACCATGGAGTATGAAGATGATAGGCGATAGACTGTAGGCAGTTGGCATTAGGTAGTAGGCTGCGGGGTATAGGCCTTAGAAAGAATATAAATTACTTTATTAGTGGTATAATAAAATTTTACTTTTATCTTTTTACTTTTGTCTTTTATTTAAAAACCGAACAACAATGGCTACCAATTTATACAATCGTAACTTTCTGAAGCTTCTCGATTTTACCCCTGAAGAAATAAATTATCTGCTTGTACTGGCTGCAACCCTTAAAAAAGCTAAAAAGAACAAAACTGAAATACAGCATCTTATGGGGAAGAACCTAGCCTTAATTTTCGAAAAAGCTTCCACCCGTACAAGATGTGCTTTTGAAGTTGCAGCTTACGATCAGGGTGCACATGTTACATATCTTGGACCTGCGGGATCACAGATAGGGCAGAAAGAATCGATGAAGGATACTGCCAGGGTGCTCGGAGGCATGTATGATGGTATTGAATATCGTGGTTTTGGCCAGAATATTGTTGAAGAACTTGCTAAGTATGCGGGGATACCTGTATGGAACGGGTTGACAAACGAGTTCCATCCGACCCAGATACTGGCAGATTTTCTTACAATGACAGAACATTCCCTTAAACCTTTGAATAGGATGGTATTCTGCTACCTTGGTGATGCCAGGTATAACATGGGCAATTCCCTGATGGTCGGTTCTGCCAAAATGGGCATTGATTTCAGAATTGCTGCACCAGCCGCTTATCAGCCATCAGCAGAGCTTGTCAACCAGTGCCGTGAAATAGCAAAGGGCACAAATGCAATAATCACCATCACCGAAGATGTTGATCTGGCAGTAAAAGACGCCGATTTTCTTTATACAGATGTATGGGTATCTATGGGTGAGCCTGACTCTGTATGGGAGGAGCGGATTCAGTTATTAAAACCCTTCCAGGTCAATATGAATGTCATTAAAAAAACGGGGAATCCCATGGTGAAATTTCTTCATTGCCTGCCGGCTTTTCATAACAGGGAAACAAAAGTAGGAGAAGAAATATATCAGAAATTCGGCCTTGATGGCATGGAGGTTACCGAAGATGTTTTTGAATCTGAATATTCAATTGTTTTCGATGAAGCTGAAAACCGCCTTCATACTATTAAAGCAGTTATGGTAGCAACCCTTGGGGATATTTAGCATGGAGCATAGAGCATGGAGCATGGAGCAATATACCTTTTTACATTATCGTGATCCCTGATCCCTATGAGAATAGTTCCTTTACAAAGTAAAAAGTCATAACGAAAGAGGCTGCAAGTTTGAGGCCGATGCCTGTCATAAATCCCAGAAGGCTCCCAAAACCGGCCTTTATGGCATAGTTTATGTCATCTTTGAAGATCATCTCACCAACAAAGGCCCCTATCAAAGGGCCTAATATGATACCCAACGGACCAAGAAAAAAACCAATGATCAAACCTACTGTGGCACCTCTTGTTCCATACTTGGAACCTCCGAACCGTCTGGTACCCCATATCGGAACAATATAATCAAGTACAGTAACTACAGCTGCAATTATTCCCAGTACGATCAGAGTATTATACGAAAAATGGCCAAACCTTGTGAGATGAAGAAAAATTAAACCCAGAAAACTTAAAGGAGGTCCGGGCAGGATTGGAACCAGACAACCGATTATCCCCATGATCATGAAAAGTATTCCTAATATAAGGAGTAAATAATCAGACATTTAGAAATATCCTTAGTAAGATGAATTTATAAAAAAGCTCTCTTACTTTTTCCCGAGATCTTCAAACTCAACGTTTGTAAATTCTTCAGCAGTAAAAGTGCTTTTTTCGTCCACGACCTCTGCCTCGGGTGAAGTCTCATGGACCGTCAATTCATCCTTACCATTGCCAATAAAGGTAACGGCATCTTTTAATCCCTCAGAAAATTTTTCAAAATCTTCCTTGTAAAGGAAAATTTTATGTTTTTCATAAAAAACTTTCCCTTCTTTACCTAAACGTTTCTTGCTTTCGGTAATCGTCAGATAATAATCATCCATGCGTGTGGCCTTAACATCAAAAAAATAAGTCCTTTTTCCGGCACGCACAATTTTAGTGAAAATTTCTTCCTTTACAATTTTCTCTTCATGCCCGTTCATGACTTCCTTTGTTCCGGCTTCTTCTTCCATTTCTAAGTCAGTTAGTGTTAGGGTTTTGTTTTATATTGTCAAATGTAACAATTATTTTATCAAATCAAAATGGAGATTAATATTTGTCTGATGGTATAAGCTAATTTATATTTTGTGTCAGCCTACCAGTATCGTTCTGAATATTAGTTATATAAATTAGTTTTGAGGACATTAAAAAATATTTGAATATCCTAAATTTTGCAAAGTTGTTTTGAGGGTATGGGAAAAATAGTATTTTTGCAGCGGAAATTTGAGGTTCTTTACAGATGATAAGCAGAAGATTACTACGTATAAAAGCCTTGATGGCTCTTTATGCTTTTAACCGCAGGAATGATGAAAACCTGGCACAGGCTGAGGCAGAGCTGATGTTCAGCATAGGTAAGACTTATGATCTTTATCACTACCTGCTGCTGCTTGTTCTTGAAATAGCTGACATTGCCGGGGAAAAGATCGATCAGGCACTTCAAAAAAGAATACCATCTCCTGCTGACCTGAATCCTAAACGACGGTTTGTTGATAATCTGGTCATAGCCCAGCTCAGAAAAAATACGGCTTTTAATAAATATATTAATTCCAATAAGTTGTCCTGGGTAAATAACTCACATATACCACGTATCCTTTACAACAGGATGATTGCCTGGGATGCATACGATGAATATATGACTTCGGATACTCATAATTACCAGGCAGACAAAAAATTTATCATAAAACTTGTTACTTTATTGTTTTCAGATTCTGAAGACCTTCAGTCAAATCTTGAAGAACAAAGCATCTTCTGGAATGATGATATGGAATACATTTCTGCTATGGTAGAAAAAACCCTTAAAAAGTTCAAAGCTGACTCAGGAGAAGATATTCAACTGATGCCGCTATTTAAAAATGAGGAGGATAAAGAATTTGTTAAAATACTGTTCAGAAAAGCTATTATCTATTCAAAAAGATGCTCTGAATTAATTGATAAAAATACCACAAACTGGGAGGTAGAGCGTATCGCTCTTATGGATATTCTGGTTATGCAGCTTGCGATAACCGAAATTCTTGAATTCCCCGAAATACCCGTTAAGGTAACTCTTAATGAGTATATTGAGATAGCCAAATACTATTGTACTTCCAAAAGCAGTACCTTTGTGAATGGAATTCTTGATAATATAGTAAAAGAGATTCGTGAGGAGGGACTTTTTAATAAATTTGGAAGAGGATTGGTGGGGGAAGCTTTAACCTAGGGAATTTTAAATTCTCATATTATTGTTTAGTATGAAAAAATATATTATTCTATCCTTGTTACTCCTTGCTGTGATTGTCTCAAATTGTGGGAATGGGTCCCATGCAACTGCGGCAAAATCCGGAATAAATCCCAAAAACGAAGGGGCAGGGGAAATAGTTTTCAAAGAGTATGAACATGATTTTGGCAAAGTTACTGCAGGTGAAAAAGTTGCATATATATTTACATTTGAGAATAAGGGCAATTCTGACCTGATTTTAAAATCAGTATCAACAAGTTGTGGATGCACTGTTCCAAAGTTTGATACAAAACCAATACCTCCGGGGAGAATTGGTAATCTTGAAGTTGTTTTTGATTCTTCCGGAAGAAGCGGAAAACAGACAAAGACCATTACTGTTAAGTCAAATGCATCTGCTCCGGTGGTATTATTAAGGATAACAGCAGAAGTAGAAACAAATTAAATTAATAATAATTAATAATTCAAACGATGACCAATTTAGCTTATTTGTTTTTAATGGGCCAACCTGCCGGTGGTACCGGCCAGAGTAATCCGCTTGTAACTTTTCTTCCACTGATCCTCGTGTTTGTTGTCTTTTATTTTTTCATGATCAGACCTCAGATGAAAAAGCAGAAAGATATGACCAGCTACAGGAGTTCACTGAAAAAGGGAGATAAGGTTATTACTACGGGCGGAATATATGGCAGAATAAACGAAGTAAAAGACAACTATGTAACCATGGATGTCGGGGGAGATGTCAGACTGAAAGTCGATAAGAATGCGCTTCTTAAAGATCCTTCAGTTGACTGAAAGAACTGTATTTATTAATTGGTTTTTGTGAAGGAAATCATTGAAACACGGCCGGAGCTTACAAAAAAGAAGGTAGGTTGGATCAATAGGAATGTAATTGGTTTTTCTTTCTTTCTTTTTCTTTCATTCATTTTCTGGTATCTAAATTCTCTGGGGAAAGAAATTGAAGCTGAAATAAGTTATCCTGTAAAGTTTATCAATATTCCGAAAGACAGATCTGTTGTTGATGAACCTTCATTGAAGCTTAATTTATTTCTTAAAGGACCTGGTTATTCAGTCCTGAAGCTCAAAGTACTTGGGAAAAAATCGCCGGTTATAATTGATATTTCAAAAGTCAACTGTGTTAAAATCGCAGGAAGTGATGGCCTTGATTATTTCATTCTGACATCCGGACTGACCAGAAGCTTTTCAGTTCAGCTGCGGACTGAATGCGAGATAACATCTGTAAAACCCGATACTCTCTTTTTTTCCATGAATATGGTTGTCCCTGAGTTAACCCCACCGGGGCATGCTGATACAACCGTAAAGGGTGAAGAAAAATTATCTCCCGATTAATAATCAACGATATGGGCCTTAACAGAAGATCGGGGATGAAACTTGGCATTACGGGAGGTATCGGAAGCGGAAAAACATCTGTGTGCAGAGTATTTAATGTCCTTGGTATACCTGTCTTTTCGGCTGACCCCGTGGCAAAGGATATTATGGATAACGATCCTGATATAATAAGGAAGGTCAATTCCATAGCCGGAAAAGATATGTATCAAAATGGGGGTCTGGACCGTATGGAGCTTGCAAAGCTTATTTTTAATGACAGTAAACTCCTCGAAAAAGTAAATTCACTGGTGCATCCTGTGGTATTTGATAATTTCAGATTATGGGAGCTAAAGCAGGATAGCGAGTATGTAATTATGGAGGCAGCAATACTTTTTGAAAGCGGGGCTTCAAAACTTATGGATAAAATTGCTTCTGTTATAGCCCCTATTGAGGAAAGAGTCGACAGGGTTATTCACAGAAACAAGCTTTCCCGCGAACAGGTGCTGGAAAGGATGAGGAACCAGATGGATGATAATACACGTATAAGTTTATCTGATTATGTGATTTATAACTCC
Organism: uncultured Bacteroidales bacterium; assembly: GCA_963815075.1. Lineage (GTDB taxonomy): Bacteria > Bacteroidota > Bacteroidia > Bacteroidales > VadinHA17 > LD21. The sequence goes on along the minus strand of CAWFFK010000010.1, from coordinate 27,523 downwards.
GAAAATGATATGATTATTCCGGCTATTCTGAAAATTCATGAGGATATTCTGAAACATTTAAATACTGCTGATTGAGTATGGGAATATTTGGCAAATGGCTTGGTGGAGGCCTTGGATTTGTTATGGGAGGACCTATTGGAGGCCTTCTTGGTTTCCTTGTCGGATCAATGATTGACAGTACAACCGTTCATACATCGGCTTATACTACGCAACATTCCAGAACCAGTCAGGGTGACTTCGGAATGAGCCTGCTGGTCCTGGTGGCCGCAGTTATGAAAGCCGACGGAAAAGTTGTCCGGTCAGAACTTGACTATGTTAAACAATTCTTTATAAGACAGTTTGGACAGGAATCTGCAAAACAAGCTCTGCTGATGCTTAAAGATATCCTTAAACAGGAGATTCCTGTTAGGGATGTATGTATTCAGATAAAGGGCAACATGGATTATTCATCGCGGCTTCAACTGTTGCATCTCCTTTTTAATGTATCGCTGGCGGATACTCTGATACATGCATCCGAAATAGAAATAATTGAAAAAATTTCAAATTACCTCGGCGTAGCCTCAACTGATTTTCTTTCCATAAAGAATATGTTTATTCCCGAAACAGATTCTTCATATAAAATTCTTGAGATAGATCCTTCATCATCTAACGAAGATATTAAAAAGGCTTACAGGAGAATGGCTATGAAATATCACCCTGATAAAGTAAGCCATCTTGGTGAAGAATTCAGAAAAACAGCAGATGAGAAATTCAGGAAGGTAAATGAAGCGTATAACAAAATAAAGAAAGAAAGAAATATTGTCTGAATACTTGTCATATCAGGAGATTATCCAAATAATAATGGTAAAGACAAAATAAAAAAATATCTATGTTGATATCATCATAACATAACAAAAATTAAATTTGTAGGCAAAAGTTAAAAAAATGGTATTAAAAGATATTCTGGCTATTTCAGGTGAACCGGGGCTTTTCAAATTTATTGCCCAGGGGAAAAATGCAATTATCGTTGAACATCTCGAGACTAAGAAAAGGAGTAGCGCCTATGGATCTGCGAAGGTCAGTTCACTCGAGGATATTGCTATTTTTACGGATAAGGAAGATCTGCCCCTCGGGAAAGTTTTCGATCTGATTCATGAAAAAGAAAACGGCGGGCCTGCAATAGATCCTAAAACTGATCCGGCAAAACTTAAGGCATGGTTTGAAGAGTTATTGCCCGACTATTCCCGGGACAAAGTGTATTTAAGTGATATTAAGAAAGTTGCCCAATGGTATAACATCCTTCATAATCTGAATTTGCTTGTGAAAGAACAACCTGAAACAGAAGAGGGGACAGAGGTGAAGAAAGAGGAGGGAGATGAGTCAGATAAAAAAACAGAAATAACTCCCGCTGCTGAGAAGAAAAAAAACACAGCTAAGAAAAAAACTGAATAATCAAAGGTTAATGCTCCATCAGATATGAACTTTGGAGGAGATGAGGTGGTATACGACTATACGGAGTCCGGAATAATCGTCTTACCTGTCCCTTATGACGAAACAAGCACATGGATAAGAGGTGCGGATAAAGGTCCGGATGCTGTCCTCAATGCTTCCGTCAATCTCGAATTTTACGATGTTGAGACTGCTTCTGAAGCTCATCTGACAGGTATCCATACTGTCGAACCTGTTTTTGAGAATGGGACTCCTGAAAAGCTGGTTAATGCTGTATATGAAAGGGTCCTGTCTATTTTATCTGATAAGAAATTTCCTGTAATAATAGGAGGGAACCATACTGTTTCTATAGGTGCCATCAAGGCATTTGCTGAGTCCTTTAATAATCTTACGGTCCTGCAGCTTGACGCGCATTCAGATCTTCGCCAGGAGTATGAGGGTTCAGGGTACAACCACGCCTGTGCTATGGCAAGAGCAAAAGAATTTGCTCCGCTTGTTCAGGTTGGCATCAGGAGCATGGCAATAGATGAACTGCCATTTGCCGATAAGAACATGATTTTCTATTCCCATGAGCTGTACTATGATAAAAGCTTATACAGAAAAGCGATTGATAAGCTTTCCGAAAACGTTTACATAACTATTGACCTGGATGTTTTTGACCCTTCACTTATTCCGTCAACAGGAACTCCTGAACCGGGCGGACCTGATTATTATGAGATTTTACATTTTCTTCGTGATGTGATAACGGAGAGAAATGTGATTGGTTTTGATGTTGTTGAATTATGCCCTTCCGATACAAATAAATCACCCGACTTCATAGCCGCTAAAATAATTTACCAGCTATTGAGCTACAAATTTGCCATTATGTAATTGTTGAGTCGGGCTTCAGACCTGTCTCTGCTACATCATCGCACATCTAATCTTCTTTCTTCGCCTTTTCCCAGATAACGTTCATTTCATCAAGGCTCATCTTATGAAGCGACCTGCCCTTTTTCAGAGTCTCTTTTTCAAGATAGTTAAATCTTTTGATGAATTTTCTGTTGGTCTTCTCCAGTGCTGCTTCAGGATCGATACTATATAATCTCGAAGCATTGATGATAGAAAACAGCACATCCCCCAGTTCGGATTCTATAGATTCAGTGTTATGATTGTTTATTTCATCTTTTAACTCAGAGATCTCTTCCTGCACTTTATCCCATATCTGTTCACGTTTTTCCCAGTCAAACCCCACACCCCTGACCTTTTCCTGTATGCGATTGGCTTTCACAATTGCCGGTAATGACGCCGGTACACCGGAAAGTACCGGCTTATACCCGTTATCCTCTTTTATTTTCAGTTGTTCCCAGTTCTCCTCCACTTCTGACGCTCCCCTAACCTTCACATCCCCAAATACATGAGGATGCCTGTAGATAAGTTTGTTGTTAATGCTTTCGAGAACATCTGCCATTGTAAATGAATCATTTTCAGCTCCAATCTTTGCATAGAAAACAATGTGCAGCATAAGGTCGCCAAGTTCATTTTTTATCCCTTCATCACTTCCTGAAAATATTGCTTCCGCCAGTTCATACGTCTCTTCTATCGTCAGCTTACGAAGACTCTCGTTAGTCTGCTTCATATCCCAGGGACATTTTGTCCTGAGTTCATCAATTATATCAAGAAGTCTGTTGAACTCATCAAGACTTTTTTTCCTGTCATTCATCAGTAACATGTTTTAGAATAAGCGGTTAGGAGATGCTGCTTTATTAGCAAGATCGATACGTACAACAGATCCGACTGAAAGGCTGAGAAGCTCTGAAACATCAGCACCATTTATTGAAATCTCCAGCAGTTCAAGATGATTGAATCTCGCAAGCATTTCACCAACAGGTACATCACTGTACTTATTTGAAATATTGTCAGTATAATTTTTATTGCTCTGGATAAGTATCCGGTAGGATTTATTCTCAAAGACCCTGTAAAAAACTTCCCTCGTTATGTTCGATATTGCATTTCCGTAAGAATCGATGAAAATTATACTGCCTATTATGACATCTTTATCAATAGTTGCTCTTAGCGGAACTCTCTCGCTCAGGGATTTTAATGATTTGCCCAGCTCCGAAGCTTTTTTCCCCTTCAAAATATCTGAGGCCGCTTTTGCAAAAATCTCCAGTTCATCAGAGGTTTCATCATGGTCTATCCTAATTACCTCGTCAGGATCAGAATTCAGAATGAGATTGAAGATGCCATTGTCCGTTCCAATAAAGTAATGACCCCTTGCTTTTACCAGCAGATGGTCCTGATCCTTCAGTGCTTCTGAATGAACACAAATAATATGAACTGTCCCTTCAGGATAATTTTGATATGTATTCCTTATAATAAATGATGCAAGTGAAATATTAAATGGTGGTATGTTGCCCGCATTATCTATAATAACAGCTTCAGGACACATAGTGATAAGCTTCCCCTTTATGATTCCATTATAGATATCATCGGATTTCCACTCAGTTGTTAATGTAATTACCGGCATATGAAAAAACTTGTAACAAAGATAATCTTCTAAAGAAAAAATAACCTTACTTTGTAATGCACAATGATAAATTTTATAAACTTTTTGCCCTGTTTCCTGAATTTTCCCCTGATCGGAACCGGAGATCATTAATTTTTAAGAAGTTTAATGACAGAGATAATAATATTTCTAGAGGATATTGACCCTGTAATCTTTTTCGGCACTAATAATTCGCTGCTAGATAAAATCCGTAGTTTTTTCCCTAAAATCAAGATCATGGCCAGAGGCAATGAAATAAAATGCAGGGGAGAGGAGAGTGAGATAACTGTTTTTGCTGAGAAGTTCAACGAGCTGATCGAGTATTATCAGAAGTATCACAGGCTGGACGAGCAGGATATTGAAAAATATTTTTTTGATGCCGAACATATGAGGTCGGCATCAAATGGCGAATTTGAGCATGTGATTGTATTTGGCACCAGTGGAAAGCCCGTGAGGGCACGTACTGTCAACCAGGCCCTTCTGGTTAATGATTATAAAACCAATGACCTTGTTATTGCTGAAGGACCGGCCGGAACAGGAAAGACATATACATCCATTGCCCTGGCAGTAAGGGCACTTAAGGAGAGAGAGGTTAAGAAAATTATTCTTACCAGACCGGCTGTTGAAGCTGGCGAGCGACTCGGATTCCTTCCGGGAGATATGAAAGAGAAACTCGATCCTTACCTTCAGCCATTATATGACGCACTTCACGATATGATTCCATTTAAAAGACTTGAGACCTGGCTCGAAGATGGTACCGTACAAATTGCACCATTGGCATTTATGCGTGGAAGAACCCTTGAAAATGCCTTCGTTATTCTTGATGAAGCTCAGAACGCTACCATCAGTCAGCTTAAAATGTTTCTGACAAGGATGGGAGTGAATTCAAAGTTCATTATGACAGGCGATACCACTCAGATCGACCTGCCAAGGAAAAGTGAATCAGGATTGATCCAGGCTATGAGAATACTGGCTGGTATTGAAGGAATATCAATCATCAAATTCGATGAAAGAGATATTGTCAGGCATAAACTTGTGAAGAGAATTGTAAGGGCTTATGAAAATGAAGAAAATGAAGCCGATAAACTAAAAAACGCAACATAATAACTATAAAAGACTAAATTTCCTCTGTGGTTCTCTGTACCGGCTCTGTGGACCTCTGTGTAACAAAAAAAAAGAACTGACACAGAGTTACACGGAAAAGTCACAGAGTTACACAGAGATCAGGAAAATTTTAAAATTAAATTATATAATGGTCAAAACAATTTTAAGCTCCAACTACAACTTCCCCGGACAAAGGAGCATCTATAAGGGTAAGGTTAGAGATGTTTACAACATAAACGATGATTACCTCCTTATGATAGTTTCAGACAGGATTTCGGCTTTTGATGTTGTTCTTCCCAGGGGTATACCTTACAAAGGACAGGTACTTAATCAGATAGCCTCAAAATTTCTTGATGCTACCAGCGATATTGTACCAAACTGGAAAATTGCAACCCCTGATCCCACAGTGACATTTGGACATAAATGTGAACCCTATCCTGTTGAAATGATAGTAAGAGCTTATCTTACAGGTAGTTCGTGGAGAACATACAAGGGTGGAGCAAGGGAGATATGTGGAATCAAAATACCCGATGGAATGAGGGAACATCAGCATTTTGAAAATCCAATAATAACCCCTACAACAAAAGCCGAACAGGGCAGGCATGATGAAGATATTTCACGCGATGAGATTATAAACAGCACTCTGATTCCTGAAAATGAGTATGAACTGATAGAAAAATATACTATGGAAGTATTCCTGCGCGGTTCTGAAATAGCCTTGCAGCATGGACTTATACTTGTAGATACCAAATATGAATTCGGGAAGAAAGATGGTAAGATTTACCTTATTGATGAGATCAACACACCTGATTCATCACGTTATTTTTATGCGGATGAGTATCAGGAAAGATTTGATAAGGGTCTTCCTCAAAAACAATTATCCAAGGAGTTTGTCAGGGAATGGCTGATGGCTAACGGATTTCAGGGAAAAGAGGGACAGATAATACCGGAAATGACGGATGAATTTGTAAATGAAGTATCAGAAAGGTATATTGAACTATATGAGAATATTACAGGTGACAAGTTCATTAAAGCAGATATTTCGAATGTACCTGAAAGAATCGAAAAAAACTGCAGGAATTTTCTCACATCACTCTAATTTTGGTAAAGTTACATCTTATAAAACCTATCACATTTGAATTGAAATTGTGATACAATTCAAAATGTTTTTACTTTTGTTGACTAATAAATTATTACCGTTAAGAATGAAAATATTCAACCCCTTTAAGTCAGTTTTGATAATAACAGCACTTATAATTACTACTGCCGGTTATTCTCAGGTTGTTGTTGAAAGATCAAATAACAAAGTCGTTATATCGGGAGTTCCTTATTATGTGCATCAGGTAAAAAAGGGGGAAACAGCATATTCAATATCCAGAGCTTATGGAATGACGGTTGAAGATCTGACAAAAGAGAATCCGCAGGCTGTTTTTGGTTTGAAGGAGGGACAGACACTAAGGATACCGGTTTCAATGGTTGATGAAATTAAGAAAACAGAGCCGGAACCTTTGAACCAGCAACCTAAAGATGAAACTAAATTTATATACCATAGTCTTAAACCTGGTGAGACAATTTTTTCTCTGTCAAAATATTATGGTGTTTCCGAAAATGAGATTCTTCAGAGTAATCCCGGAATTGATATAACCAAATTATCTGTTGGAACTGAAATTGCTGTTCCCCGCAGGGACTTTATGACTGAAAGACAGAAGTTTGACGATCAGGAGAAAAAGTATTTTTATCATAAAGTTCTTGAAGGTGAATCGCTTTCCTCAATTGCGAGGTTGTACGGACTTCCGGTGAGGGTTTTAAGGAGAGAGAACAGGGACCTCAGGTTTCCGCAGGTCGGGGATTATGTCAGAGTTCCGGGGATAAAACCGGAGAGTGAAAATGTTGAACAAATTAAAACTGATACTTCAGCAGCAGTTGCTGAAGAGCCTTCCGTTAAAGTCCTGAGGCCGGCAGGATTTACTCCAGTAAAAGATCTTCAGGGTTCATTAAATGTTGCCGTCCTTCTTCCTTTTTATCTAAGGGAAAACTCGGTGAGAGTTGATATAGACTCATCAAGAGTGGTGAGGGGTAAGAAAATATATAAAGAGATTAGCAGAAAAGAAGACTGGATTTATCCCGGAAGCCTTGGTTATATTGAAATGTACGATGGCATACTGCTTGCTGCAGACACATTACGCTCTCTTGGCGTTAATCTTAACCTTTATGCGTATGACATCAGGAGCGATAGCGTTGCACTGGAAAGACTTATAATCCAGGGAAAACTTGACGGAATGGACCTTATAATCGGGCCGGTTTATTCTACTAACCTCGCAATTGTCGCCTCTTATGCCAGGAATAAGGGGATCCCGGTGGTTTCTCCTGTTACGCTGATGAATAACTATTTGTTGAGCGGGAACCCAACTCTTTTCATGCCAAATTCGTCCCTCGAAGTTGCTCAGAGAACAATTGCCAAAAAGATCAGTGAAAATCCTGAAGATAATATTGTATTAATCCATACTGATTCTACAGGAACCAATGACGATGTCAGAAGATTTAAAAATATGATCTTCAGTGAGCTGAGCTACAAAATAGCTTATGATGATATAAAATTCAAAGAATTTCTTTTTTATAGCCGGTCAATGTTCAATAATGATTCGATCAACAGGCTGAGTCATGCACTATCGGATCAGCATGAGAATATTATTATAATAGCTTCCGAAGATCCACCCGTTATAAGCGAGACAATCGATGATATTTATGCACTTTCAAAAAAATTCAATGTAAAGGTTTTTGGTTATCCGGTGATCAGGGATATGGAAAATCTGGATCTGAAGGAACTTTTCGATATGGGTGTTCTGGTCTACTCTCCTTATTGGATCGATTATTCAAGGGCGGATGTAAAAAGGTTTAATACGGTTTTCAGAAAGAAATTTCTCACCGAACCAACCGAAATGAGCTATGCATGGCAGGGTTACGATATCGCTTATTATTTCATCAGCGGATTAGCTCTTGACGGAAAAGAATTTATTGTGCATCCCGAAATGCATAACCCTGATCTCTTGCAAACAGAATATGAGTTCATGAAAAAATGGCCCGGAGACGGGTTTGAGAACCAGAAACTTTTTCCTGTCAGATTCTCAAAAGACTACGAGGTTAAACTGGTTGATGAAAATGATCCCTTTGACCTTAGATGAACACTTAAAATACCTGTTATGTTGTGCAGGCAGTCTTTACGTTAATAAAAATTAACATTCGGGAATATTAGCATATTTTAAATTGTCTATTTGTTGAAGTATGATTAAAGAATCGTACACTGTAACTGAAGATTCTGATCTTGTCAAAGAAGCCCTGAATGGAAATAAGGAGGCATTCGGAGCTATTGTGACACGGTACCAGAAAATGGTTGCTCGTACGGTCAAGGGGATGCTGGGGGATTCGGTTTATGCGGAAGATATAGGACAGGAGGTCTTTATTAAACTGTATTACTCACTATCTGAATTCAGGGGTGAAGCTAAACTGTCAACCTATATTCAAAAGATTGCAGTGAATCTTACGCTGAATGAAATGAAAAGAAGAAAAAGGTTTTTCTCAATGTTTTCTCAGAAAGGAAACAACGAAATGTATGAATATGAAGTTCCGGGTTATGATAGTGAAGAAAGAAGAGAGGCATCAGAAATTGTTGAAAAGGCATTGCAGAGTATGGATCCAAAGTTTCGCATAATAGTGACAATGAGGATGCTGCAGGGCTACTCCACAAAAGAGACTGCTGAAATCCTTGACCTGCCCCTGGGAACGGTTCTTTCAAGACTATCACGTGCACAGGCACAATTGAAACAAATATTGGAAAAATTATAAATATTATGAACTCATCAGAGATTAAAAATTTATTAATCGGCTCACTCAATACTGATGCCGATCCGGTTACGGCTTCAAAGAAACTGGAAGAGGAGGGGATCCTTTATGATTTCAGCAAAAACTTTGGAGATAAAGTGCTGGATAAGATATTTACAGCAGGACTGGCAATAAATCGTGAGATGGACTATCTTAAAAATCTTAATTTTGCATTCTACAGAATAGCACTTACCGGAATAGCCGCAATCGTAGTATTACTTATCTCAATATATCTTAAGGAAGGCTCGCTCTCCTTTAACTCTTTCCTCGGAATAAATGACAGTTATGATGAAAGCATAGTTTGCCTGTTAACCGGAAATTAAAAATATAATGAAAGCAAAACCAATATTAATAATCATCATAACGCTTATTATAGGATTTGTACTTGGTATGCTCACATCAGCACAGATAAGGTACCATAAACTCAAACCGGTAAGAGTCTACTTTTCAGAAGACAGGTTCAGGGAAGGCTTTTACCAGGCAATTCAACCTGATGAAAAACAAAAAACCAAGATTGATCTCGTGCTTGATAAGTACGCCAGGATAAACAGCGAGTTACAGAATAATTTCAGGAAAAAGCTTGATGCTAACATGAAAGATTTCAGGAAAGAGCTTGATTCAAACCTGACAAAAGAACAAATTGCCCGACTGAAACAAATGGAGGAGAGACGTCAGGAAATGATAAGACATAACAGAAGGTTTCATGAAAATGATACCCTTGAAAACAGAGGCGACAGACGGCCCGGACCTGGTCCGTCCAGGTTCCACGAACACGATACCATACAATCATCCGATAGCAAATAAAAGGTAGTCCAGCAAAATAGGTAAATCATCAGGATTAATTCCCAGGGAGATCAACATTGAATTATCTTCCCTGAAAATTGATATAAACTGATCTTTTGTCAGTTCACCACCGATAATGCTCTGACGGTAAAAGTCTATTGCTTCCTTCTTATTTCCCTTACATAAAGAGAGGTGACCCTTATTTATCAGATCATGTGCATTCAGTTTTTCTGCTGAAAGATGTTCATAGTATTTTTCTGATTCATCTAATCTTCCCAGTGCCAGGTAACAAAACGCAATAGGCCTTAAAATCTTCAGATTGCCTGGCTCCTTATATTCAACTATGAAATAATATTTAAGAGCCTGCTCGTAATCTTTAAGATCAAGATAACAATGAGCAGTCATAATTATAGTATGAATGTTTTCAGGTTCCATATCGCTTGCCTGCAGATAATATTCGAGTGCCTCTTCAGTTTTCCCAAGCCTCCTCAGACAAAGCCCGATTTTTTTAAGCGTCCAGGCTTTTCTGTCAATAAGTTCTGCCCTCCTGTAAAACTTAAGAGCTTCCTCATAATTAAAGCTTTCCTGGTAACAATAAGCTATTTTTTCATATAACTGCACCTCCGATGGTTTTTCATTTATCTGCCTTAGGAAGAGCTGCAGTGCATCCTCGTAAAAATTCTTGCTGAAAAAATAGTCTGCAAGACCGGCCTCAGCATCCATGGTACTGCAGGTCATCCGGAAAAATTCGGAATTGTATATGTCGAGTTTTCCGGTGAAAAGATCCTCAAATTCTTTTTTGTAAGGAGAAAGCTTAAAGAACCTGTAAATGTCCTGGAGATACTGAGTTACATTGATCCTGAAGCTTCTGAAGGGATCTATTGCTGCCTCTTCACCATCCATCTGCTGAAGACCTTCAAGCTCCATCCGGAATACCTTCAACATCATGTTTTTTTGAGATGAAGGAAGATATTTAAGGTTCAGAAGCAATGAGTATTTATCGGAGTTACAAATGAATGGTGTCTTATATAGTGCCTCTGCCAGCTCATTTGTACCAGGACCAAGAATTTCATCGTGATATATCTCATCAACTGCTTCATGATCGGGATAAAACGGTATAAACCAGTTCTGGAAATCCTTGAAAAAATCGAAATGCTTCATATTGGCAAAAGCTGACATATAAACATCTGCACCTTCCATCTGGAGTTTTGTAAGCTCCTCCATTGTCTTGAAAATCTCATCGGAGTCGTTGAACATATCAGACCAGTCAGGATTTTTTTCCTCCTTTTTATCATCTGAAAGAATATTGTCAAGGTCAAGTTTTTCTTCAATCCTTGGTTTGAGTTTGGCAACCTGGGGCAATATTTCATCATGGAGTTTCCTGCTCAGATTTTCTGTCTCCCTCGACCTGATTGTCTGCAATACAATAATTCTGCAATGTTCCTTGAACCTTTTATCACGACTCATTCCTGTAACCTTGTCAGTTATCTCAGGGTATAACAGTATTCTTCCGTTATAATAATGCAAATTAAGTATAAGACCCGAAAGCGCTCTCTCCATTACCTGTTCCTGCCCTGCATCATATATGGTTATTAAATGGAAAAGCTTTTCGGTCTGAAAAGTTCTCAAAGCGCTGAGTGTTATGGCTGAGGTGAATATACTGGCTTCATACCATCTGAACTTACCCGATTTTAAAAAAATATTGATCAGGCTGTTTTCTGCCTCACCATAATAGTCGGTCAGCCATAGATGGTTAAAAATGTTATTTATAAGCTGTTTATGCTTTTTTGAGATCTCCGATTCAGGATCAGGAATTATTTCATTACTAAGTTTAAGCCACTCATCAAGTTCAGATTTAAACATAAGATCATCAACAGTTTCAATAATGGTTTTGCCACTTAGGTTCAATTCCTTTTCAGCCTGTTGCTTGACCCAGTATGTATGCCATCCTGAATAATGTGACAATATGTCCTGCCGAACCCTGTCGGATAACCCGAGAATTGACTGAATGAGTTTTGTGTATACCTTGTTTCGTTCAGGGTCCTTTATTCCGTCTATGGTATATGAAAGCATATTCCTGTAAGTCATTACTATATTGTCAAAGTCATCATGCAGATCGCCAAAAGAGGCGTTACTAATCATATCAGACAGTATATCAAGGCTTTGTTTAATTCTTTTTTCTGCTACAAGATTGCATACATTTTTATGCTGCTGTATTAATTTTGCTACATCCATCAATTTTTCAGTTTGGAAATGACTTCAGACAAAAAATCATTTCACATTATTAAAATTATATCTGCAAGAATCAGACCGAAAAATACAGGAACTTCGTTTTCAGCTTCTATCATAAACCTGATGAGCCAATGTCATTTCCTGAAAAAAATATCAGTTAAAAAAGCTGCTGCAGTCAGAAATTATATCCCAGACTGATAAATCCCTTTAATGGATTGAAATACCTCTCTTTGCTGTAAATCCCATGCATAATACCTGCCCTGAGAGGTCCGAAGATTGTTGAGTATCCCACACTGATACCATATCCGGCCAGGAATGAGAATCCTTTGTACCGGTCAGTCTCCTGGATCATAGAAAAGCTGGTCAAAACACCCAAGTGAAATGCAGGGAAAAGCTCATAATCCGATTCAGCTTCAAGCTCAGCCAACTTTTTTACCATGATCTGTCCCGGATGGAACCCTGTCATTGGTATGGATCGTATTGTAGCGGGTGTTATACCACCAAGAAGCCAGAAATTATTCTGTGCTGAAATTGAATCCGTATGGGATATATAAAGAACATCTCCTCCCACGGAAAATGTTAGCTTTTTGGATGGCGAAAAATATTGTCTGTAGTGCCCTATTATTGTGTAAAACTTTTCAAAAGACGGTACCTCACTGTTACTCTCATTGTATGATGATGTGATATTGTTTATCCTGGTCGAATAGGATAGCAATTTTGATATGCCGGATGACAGGTCCAGAATTGTTCCCCGGTTTGGAAAATGCTTGATATCAAGCGTATTGATCTCATATTTGAAGTTAAAATTCATGTAATTATGCGACACTGTCTCTAATCCATCGGGCGTAATGAATTGCGGGATGAAACTTAACATTTCATAAGTCCCTGAAATGTTTATCATGTGATTCAGCCCGATCCTTTTAAGAATTGAAGCACCCGGGAAAAAATTCCTGCTCATCATATTACCGGTTTCACCTCTTATCTGCAGCCTCTGTAGAATAACATTCTCCATATATGCTTCAACTGAAATCCCGTATTTCTGATTGGGATCAATAAATTGAAAATACCTGGATCTGATCTTATAAAATTGCCCGATATAGGCCTCCGTTTCGAGCTTGGATTTTTGAAAAAACGGGTTTTTAATCGATAAATCCAGGACCAGCCCTGAATGCATAACATCATCATAGTGCACTGATGCATATAACATTGTCTTGGATTGCTCAATGCAATCTATCATGAGGAGCAGGGAATCATTTCGTGGCACAATCCTGTACTTGACCTTATCGAACCAGTTTTTCCCATACAAAAGATCTATCCTGTCTTTGAGCATAGAATTATCGACATCCTCACCCGGAACAACATTTAGTACTCCCAAAATCTGTTTACGCGAAATTTTCCTGTTCCCGTTTATCTGAATACGGTCAAATGAATAGTATTGCGTACTTAGTATCTTTTTTATATCAGGTTGCGGTCCTATACTGTTCAATGAATCAGCAATTCTTTTGAACATGTTCCTGTAGGGCAGTGCTGCCTTGTATCCCCGCTGAATTATTGTGTCGATGTTGTCAAATGAAGTAGCGGAAAGATCGTCCGTTTTAGGTTCAATAAGAATATCGGCAAATTTCTTTTCCTTCTCGAAATCATCTACCCCTATAAAGAAGAGAAGCTGTGCCAGGATATCAGTCACCGACTGTAAATCCTTTTCTTTACTCATGTAACTTCCGGTATATGAGGCGATAACAATTGAGGCTCCCATATCTCTTGTCTCACTGACAGCCAGGTTGCGGACCATACCTCCGTCAATTAATAGCAGGCTGTCGATCTTTAGTGGTGTGAAAATTGTTGGCACGGCTGAGCTTGCCCTTATGGCATCAGCCAGATAACCGCTTGTCAACTCAGTTTTTTTGCATGTTATCAGGTTGGTAGCCAGGCACATGAATGGTATTGGAAGTTTTGAAAAGTCAGATATCCGGGCGGAAGGCCAGGTATAATAACTGAGCATATTTTCCATTTGCTGACCATTGAGCAGGCCTGTTGGAATGAGAGATTTTTTTACCGATATCGGTACAGCTATTACACTATTATTGAAATATTTTTTTTCCGGAAAGATTATCTTGCTCTCCGGTATTTGGTTTGTTATTATTAAATTCCAATCAAGTGTCTTGCAAAGTTTTTCAATGCTGTCAACAGAGTAACCTATGGCGTAAAGCCCCCCAAGAAGACTCCCCATACTTACTCCGGTAATTACATCAGGTCGCAGACCAGCTTCATTCATCACTTTAAGAACACCTAAATGTGCCAAACCGCAGGAGCCGCCTCCGCTCAAAGCAAGACCAACTTTAGGTCGCTCTTTCGTAACCTGCGAATAAATATTAAATAAGGGATAAATACCTCCGAGTATTAACGCGAGTACGATAGAAATAAATCTCTTTAAACTGAAACCTAATGGAAAGATTCTGAATCTGGTGCTGGTTATCATCTATTCAAACCATTTCTTTGAATCAAAGATAATCAAGATATTAAATTAATTAAATTTGCAAAATGAAAAAAATGATGATGTCGGCCAGGGAATGGTTACCTGTCACTAAAAAAGAAGTTGAGCTTAAGGGTTGGGATGAATTGGATGTCATTATCTTCAGTGGGGATGCATATGTGGATCATCCTTCATTCGGTTCTGCGGTAATTGGAAGAATAATTGAGAACGCAGGCCTGCGCGTGGCAATAGTCCCGCAACCAAACTGGAAAGATGATCTCAGGGATTTCAGAAAGCTGGGAAGACCAAAATATTTCTTTGGTGTAACAGCCGGCAATATGGATTCAATGGTAAATCATTATACAGCGGCCAGGAGATTAAGGTCCGACGATGCTTATACCCCGGGCGGAAAAGCAGGATTCCGGCCCGATTATGCGACAATTGTTTATACTAAAATACTTAAGGAACTCTACCCCGAAGTACCTGTAGTTATAGGAGGTATTGAAGCTTCCATGAGAAGACTCACTCACTACGATTATTGGAAAGACAAACTGGAACCTTCTATACTTGTGAGCAGCGGTGCTGATATGTTAATTTATGGTATGGGAGAACAACCTCTGAGAGAGCTGTTAAGGCTTTTAATGAAAGGGATCCCTTTTTCTTCTCTGAAAACAATACCGCAGACAGCAATAGCTTTAAAAAGGGATGAACCCCTGCCAGTGCAGTCGCACTGGAAAGATTTATTACTGAATTCTTTTGAAGAATGTCTCAAGGATAAGAGCCATTTTGCTGACAACTTTGTCAGGTTTGAAAAGGAATCCAATAAGATGGAATCTGCAAGATTAAGCGAATCGTCAGGCGATTTCATGGTGGCAGTTAATCCGCCTTTTCTGCCAATGACGGAGGCAGAGGCTGACCGTACTTTTGACATGCCATATATGTATCTTCCTCATCCGAAATATAATGGGAAGGGTAATATTCCGGCTTATGAGATGATTAAATTTTCTGTCAACATTCATCGTGGTTGTTTTGGAGGATGCAGTTTCTGCGCAATAGCAGCGCATCAGGGAAAACAGATAGTGAGCAGATCGGAAAGATCGATATTAAATGAGGTGAAAAAAATATCTGTGCTCCCTGATTTTATAGGTTATCTGTCAGATATTGGAGGTCCGTCAGCAAATATGTACAGGATGAGAGGCAATGATATGGATCTTTGCCGGTTATGCGCACGCCCGTCCTGTATCTGGCCTTCAGTTTGTCAAAACCTTAACGCGAATCACAAAATCCTTACGGATCTTTACAGGAAGATTGACAATATGGCAGGGATAAAAAAATCTTTTGTTGGCAGCGGGATACGGTATGATTTGTTATTTTCCGAGTGGAATAAAAACGCCGGGAAAGATGAAAAGGAATACCTTGAAGAACTTGTAACGAAACATGTTTCAGGCAGAATGAAAGTCGCTCCCGAACACACTTCCCCCGGGGTACTTTACGAAATGAGAAAGGTTCCTTTTGACCTGTTTAAAAAACTAAAAAGACGATTTGATGAAATCATAACAAGGCAGGGGCTTAATTATGAGATTGTTCCATATTTCATATCGTCACACCCGGGATGTACTGACGCCGACATGAAGAACCTGGCAGAAGAGGTAAAGATCCTTGGCATCAGACCTGAACAGGTACAGGATTTTACCCCTACGCCGATGACACTGGCGACACTTATGTATTACACTGGATATGATCCATATACCGGGAAGAAGGTCTATACAGCAAGAAAAATTGAAGAGAAAAGGCGACAGAAAGAGTATTTCTTCTGGTATAAGAAGGCACAGGGGCCAAAAGACACAACGGCACAAAGGAAAAAGAGGTGATCGGGTGACCGGGTGACCTTGCAGGGACATACCATAACGCGTACCTACAATTCGTATTCCTTCAGTATATTTCTGACATCATCGGGAGCTACCCTTCCATATGTTTTGTCTCCTACCAGAACAACAGGCGCTAAACCGCAAGCTCCAACACATCGCAGGCTGGATAATGAAAACTTATTGTCACTTGTGGATTCCCCTACCTGAATGCCAAGCTCTTTTTTAAACTCTTCAAGGACTTTTTCAGCGCCCCTTACATAGCAGGCTGTCCCAAGGCAAATGCTTATAGGATGTTTGCCCCTGGGGGTCATGGTGAAAAATGAGTAAAAAGTTACAACCCCGTAAATTCTGGCTACAGGAATTTTAAGCTCTTCAGAAACAACCTCCTGAACCTCCGCCGGAAGATAACCAAAGTGCTCCTGGCAGGCATGAAGAACATTAATCAGTTCCTGGGGATCATTATTAAAAGAATCACACGCTCCTTTAATAAAGCCCACATCTTCTTTTCTTAATTCTATTTTTATATGAGACATTGTTGTGAATTTTACTAATGATAATGTTTATGGTTATTGTTGAATGACGACCTTTTTCTGTTTGTCAAAATAATGAGTATGAAGAAGATGATGTGCTTTATCGCTGTTGGGCCTTTCAAGGAATTCTTCATACAGTTTTATAATGAACGGGTTATCGTGGGATTTCCTGAGCGGTTTGTTCCTGTCTTCAGCATATATTGCTTTTGCTCTTGCTTTCAGAATTTCTGAATCTCCGTGATGCAATGGCTGACCTCCACCTCCTATACACCCTCCAGGGCATGCCATCACTTCGATAGCATGAAACTGTGACTTTCCCGACCTCACATCATCAAGCAGCTTTCTTGCATTACCCAAGCCATGAGCTATACCTATGTTTACTGGGAGACCATTGAAATCGATAGTAGCGGAACGTACGCCTTCCATTCCTCTCAGTTCTGTAAATTCAAGCCTTTGAAGTTTATTACCTGTATATAATTCATATGCTGTGCGGCACGCTGCTTCAATTACCCCGCCGGTAGCACCGAAAATTACAGCAGCTCCGGTTGACTCTCCAAGTGGTGAATCAAATTCCTCGTCAGGAAGATTATTAATATCGATATTTGCCTGTTTTATGAAATTTGCCAGTTCCCTTGTTGATATTGAATAATCAACATCAGGGTTGCCATCAACCGAAAATTCGTCTCTCTGGCATTCATATTTTTTCGCAAGACATGGCATTATTGAAACTACGACCATATCCTTGCGATTTATTCCAATCTTCTCCGCAAAATATGTCTTGGCAATGGCCCCGAACATTTGCTGCGGCGATTTTGCAGTTGAGGGAACATCCTTCAGATCAGGGAAATAGTGTTCAAAGAAGTTAACCCATCCGGGGCAGCACGATGTCAATATAGGTATTCTGGCCGTTTTGTCACCATCCAGGTGCCTGGTGAGCCTGTCAAGAAACTCGGTTCCTTCTTCCATTATTGTAAGGTCGGCAGCGAAATCGGTATCAAAGACATAATCGAATCCAAGTGCCCTGAGCGCGGCAGTCATTTTTTTTGTAACAATTGTACCCGGTGCAAGCCCAAACTCTTCTCCAAGAGCTGCGCGTACAGCGGGAGCGGTCTGTACAACCACGGTTTTTGAAGGATCAACAAGCGCCCTTAAAACACTCGGCACATGATTGACTTCGGTGAGCGCTCCGGTTGGGCATACCGCAACACATTGACCGCAATAGGTGCATGTTGAGTATTCAAGGTTCTGCTCGAAAGCAGGAGCAACCGTAGCCATGAACCCCCTGTTAACCGCAGACAGGGCACCAACTGTCTGAACTTCATTGCACATCATCTCACAACGCCTGCACATAATGCATTTATCGAGGTCGCGGATAATTGAAGGTGACGTATCCTTCCGGTATGTTGACACTTCTGCGTATTCAGCCCCCGGGATCTCCCTGATGCCCAGACGATGAGCCATAGACTGAAGTTCACAATCACCCGATTTGGGACATATCAGACAATCTTTCGGGTGATCAGAAAGGATAAATTCCATTACAGTCCTTCTTGCATTCAAAACTCTTGGAGTATGAGTTTTAACAACCATTCCCTGTTCGCACTTTGTAGAACATGCCGGAGACAGGTTTCTTCTTCCTGAAACTTCCGTAACACAAATACGGCAGGCTGACGGCTTGTTCTCAATGTTCATGTCATGAAGATCCATGTAACATAATGTAGGGATGTCTATCCCCAGTTTTTTTGCGGCTTTATATATTGTTGTACCTTGAGGAACATCAATTTTCTTGTTATCTATAGTAAGCTTTATTGTCTCCATTGTATTAATGATTATCTGATAAATACTGCATCAAACTTGCATTTCTCAATGCACGCACCACATTTTATACATATAGCCGGATTAATAATATGTACCTCTTTTCGTTCACCCGCGATAGCGTTAACAGGGCATACCCTGGCACAGGCAGTGCAGCCTACGCAATTTTCAGGACTTATTACATATTCCATAAGACTGCGGCATTGTCCGGCCGGACATTTCTTATCAGTCACATGAGCTACAAATTCATCGTAGTAATTATCAAGCATTGACAGGACCGGGTTTGGTGATGTCTGTCCCAGTCCGCAGAGGGCCGTATCTTTTATAACAAGGCTCATATTTTTCAGCCTGTCAAGGTCCGGAAGTGATCCACTGCCTTCACATATCTGACTCAGAAGCTCATGCAGGCGTTTATTTCCTATCCTGCAAGGGGCACATTTACCGCAGGATTCCTCTACCGTAAAGTCAAGGAAGAATTTTGCCATTGAGACCATGCAATCATCCTCATCCAGAACGATCATTGCCCCTGAACCCATTATCGAACCAGCTGCTATTAGATTGTCGAAATCGATAGGAGTGTCGAGATGTTTTTCTGAAAGACAACCACCGGACGGTCCTCCTGTCTGGATGCCTTTGAATTTTTTTCCGTTCCTTATTCCTCCGCCGATCTCAAAAATCACCTCCCTGAGCGTAGTCCCCATAGGAACTTCGATAAGGCCAACATTGTTGATCTTTCCGGCAAGTGCAAATACCTTGGTCCCCTTTGACTTTTCTGTTCCGATACTGCTGAACCACTTAGCTCCCTTAAGAATTATTGCGGGAATTGCAGCAAATGTCTCAACATTGTTTACATTGGTAGGTTTTCCCCTATAGCCGGCTTCGGCAGGGAATGGTGGTTTAACGGTTGGCTCACCACGAAACCCTTCCATTGAATGAATAAGAGCGGTCTCTTCTCCGCAGACAAAAGCGCCTGCTCCGAAACGAAGCTTAATGTCAAAATTAAAACCGGTTCCAAGTATATCGTTCCCCAGAAGACCATATTCCCTGGCCTGGCTTATAGCGATCTTAAGCCTTTCAATTGCAAGCGGATATTCAGCACGGATGTATATCAAACCTTCAGAGGCTCCAATACTGAATCCGCAAATTGCCATGGCCTCGAGGACAGAATGCGGATCTCCTTCCAGTACTGACCGGTCCATGAATGCTCCCGGGTCACCTTCATCAGCATTGCAAATAACATACTTGTCATCAGACTGATTGCGACGGGCAAGTTCCCATTTAAGGCCTGTTGAAAAGCCTGCACCGCCACGGCCTCTCTGACCTGAGGCCTTTACCTCTTTAATGACATCTTCAGGTGTCATTTCGGTAAGTACTTTGCCCAGAGCCTGATAACCATCACAGGCTATATATTCGTCGATATTTTCGGGGTTGATGAATCCGCAATTGCGCAAAACTATCCTGAGCTGCTTTCTGAACCGGCTGATGGCAGCTGAATCAGAAATCGGTTGCTGACTTACAGGATCTTTATACAAGAGCCTGGTTACTTTCCTGCCTTTAATAATGTGTTCATCTATTATTTCCTGAGCATCATCAGGTTTTACCCTGACGTAGAATGTATTATCGGGCATGACTTTTACGATTGGTCCCTCGCCACAAAAACCAAAGCAGCCGGATATGATTACCTGGACTGAATCAGCAAGGTTCTTCGCCTCGAGCTCATCCCTCAGGTTGCAGACAATAGCATCACTTTCCGAGGCATGGCATACGGTACCGCCACAAACCAGCAAATGCCTGCTGTATTTTGACATAGTTTTTCCTCCTTATTTTTTTAGATCGATAGTTTCGTAATTAACCGGTATAATTCCATCAATAAGTTCCCCGGTCTTAATGTATTTCTCAATTATCTGATCAGCCCTTTTCAGGTCAACAAATCCAAATACAACCGCCTCCTGTCCCGGGAGTTTCACTTCAATTGTTGGTTCTGCATAACAATAACCCATACATCCTGTCTGGGAAACAACAGCTGCTACATTTCTTCTCTCAAGCTGTTCAAGAAAAAACTCCATCACTTCTCTTGCGCCGGAAGCAATTCCACATGTTGCCATAGCTACTTTGACTTTTACGGGAGCTCCGGATTTAACGGTACCCATCTGTGATTCTTTAAGGCTTTCCAATTCTTCGCGTTTCTTCTTCAGATCCGAAAATGACTTGATCTTCGACATTCGTTTATAGGTTTAGTTTAAGTTAATTTCTGATTTTATATATTACCCTTTCAGGTGTTGTAATTTTAAATTTATTCATTTTATAGCTTTCTGCAGCAGATAATCCGTCTTAATAGCCTCATTAATAGATTAAAACTGGTTTGTTCCCGAAAATTATGAATTGATCACAGCACAAAAATAGTATTTTATTGTTAATAAAATAACAATGTTAATAAAATAACACAACTTTATATTAATTCTAAATAATGAATTTGTCTTACAGAAAATGAACCATTGTTATTACGCGCAGAATAAGGTAATTTGGACCCTTAACAATGCACCTGTCCTGTTTTCCCAGTCTGCTTCTTAAAATTTGTATGTCCACCTGCCGTAATATATCATTTCACAGCCTTTAAATAATGACAGATAATTTCTAAACATATATTTTGAAAAACGTTACTTGCCATAATTTACCTTAACAGTATAACTAATACCAGGCTTAACAGTTACAAAAGCATACTTTGAACATTTTATCGATTTGATTATAAAAGGATTATCATTGTCCTCTACCTTTATACCTGTAATATTTTTACCATTATAAATTGCCGGAACCATAAATGTCAGTCCGTTGATATGTTTCAATGATGAATTTAATCGAAAGGATAACTGGTTGTCAGACCAGCTTATTTTGTCAAAAGAGGCTTCGTCTTTCATTTTGAGAAAATCAAGAAGCTTTATTGCTGTCCAAACCGGAATATTGTTCTTGTTAGCATAATCCAGCATCTTTAATAAAGGTTTCCTGGAAAAATAATATTCGTTGTTATGCGACTTTATACTGATGATTGAATATATTTCATTATTCAAACTTCTATCCATCAAACCTTTAAAGCAGTTAAAAAAGCCTTCGGGATCATTGCTCTCGTTGTATTGCTGATCGTAGACTGAATTAAAACGCTGGTATACATTAACAGTTTTACCTTCAGCATCGGCATATTTCATAACAAATCCGCTTCCGATATAGTTTCCCTGGTTTGTACCCGGGGACCCGAGGTAATGATCAGGCTGGTTCGATTTTATATCGTACATTGCATAGTTAGCATCCATTTCTATTCCATTCTTTTCCTCAAGCTTTGCCTGTGCTCCAAAATCCTGAATCCCATTAGAATCTCTGCCACACCAGACAAACCAGTGATTTACATTGGTGCGAATAGTTAATCCGTATTTTGATTTGATTTGAATTTTTATACTGTTTATCGCGCTGTCCATATGGGCCCAGACCGGATTTCCCGCTTCCCGGGTATCGTCGGGGTGCCCTGCAATTTCAAACTCTCTGGCACTCCATTTATTAACCCAGGCTTTGGAGACTTTATCTGCATCTTTAATATAAAGAGTCATCCGGGCCCCCATAGAATCAATATCAATAAATTGAGGTTCATAATCTGTTTCATTGTTATCCTCCCCATCATTATCAAGTACCACAAGACATCTTAATGAATCAGGGAAATACCAGAAACGTGGCAGGGGTTTAGAATATCCGGTCAAGATTTGAATACAATGGGAGAGCAAGGTCATTTGCTGGTCGGCCTGATTTATTGTATTATTAGTCGTATCAAGCCAGCCATCGGTGAATAAGTCCATTCCGCGCAGTCCGGGTATACCATCCTTTTCAATGCCGGCAAACAAAGGGTTTCCCTGTCTTGTGTAAACAATACTCTGCGGGAGGTTATATAGGAAAGCTACTGTATGTCCTTTCCCGTAATTATTGCTTACAACGCCCGGGAATCCCTCATCAGTAACTTTATCAGTATATAGTGTGGCTATTGTTTTCCCTCCGTCAGGTTTATATTTAACGGCATTCCCGTGAAATTGCATTTTCAGTGTTGTAATTCCGCTGCATTGCTCAGCAGTCTGATCCGTAGTAATATATCCTTCACTAATTGTTCCCATTATGTTTTTTATCCCGAATAACTCATCTAATTGTCTGTCAGGAATAAAAGCAATGAGGTTGCCTCCGGTATTTACATATTCCAGGAGAATTGCTTTTTGCGATTTTGTGACAACAGTTTTGCCCAGGATTATCAGGTCAAAGTTCCGCAGATATTTCAGAGTCAGATTTTTATCAGTCAATGAATCGATTTGAAACTCATTAAAACCTTCTGTCTTTAGAATTTCGGCAGTATAGGTACCAAAATCGGAATTAGTTGCCAGAATTAGAATCGGGGCAGTTGAATTTTTTCTTGAGCAGGATGTTATACCGAATAAAAGGATAAAGATTATCTGAATAATACTGTTACGCTTTATCATCGAGATTTAATGTTGTTTTGTTTTTCAGCTTCCTTTGCTATTTTTACGTAAATTAATCTGGCCTTCCGGTACCTGTTCTGAACAACGTCAAGGTCATGGGTGAAATAACCATTCCATGGTCCCCCGGGCGTGATTCTATCAAGGATGTTATCTATCCAGCTTACAAAGTATTTTGCATCTTTGGCACTTGCTCTTACCGGCAGATTGTTAATACTTATATATACAGGTGCTGTATGCGACCTGTGACCTCTTTCATCTACCCTTCGTGCACATATCCAGCTGCTTTGAGTAACAGGAATTCTGGTTTTCATGGTCACAGATTCACCAGGTTTTGCATGACATCTTTGAGTTTCAACTACTTTCCCGTTGCGGACGATCTCAATCGACCCGGAAAGTTCTTTAATTGTTGTCCATGTTACATTGATATCGACCGAATCCTTACCCTTTAGATTTATTTCGTCGCCGGGAGTTGCATCGCCATTTACCTTCAGGTCAAGAAATTCATCGTGTCCGTCAGTTGTAACAACAGTTCTCCCATTTTTAATGCCCTCTATCCAACTGCGGTAAGTCAATGGCTTATTTTTTACCTCAACATAGGTTAACAATGAGCCCAGCGGTTCGCTGTTATTACACGGGTAATCAGTACCCGCAGCCCATCCGAGCCTGAAGCCGCAATTCAATAACCTGTAATAACCTTTTACAGCTGCATCATTAAGCCAGACGTCTTCAGCCAGAAAGTCGATAGTACCGAGGGCGGCCTCCACAGGATAATCAATCGGAATACAACATGTTAATACTTTTTGAATGGAATCATTAAGGTATTCCATATGACAAAAGCCCTGCACAGCATTTTGTTCTCTGCCCCACTCCAATATTTTATATGGCGATTCTTCCCATATTTGACGGGCATTCTTAAGTCCAAGAAGAACCAGATGACCTCCAATAGCTTTATGATCAAATGTTACACCCTCAGGATCAAAATGCCATTCGGCATCATAGTGGACTATTCGTCCGGGTCCTGATTGCGGAGCATCGGTACCATTAACTTTTGGAAGATCCGTCCGGCTGTCCTGAACTTCTGCATTTCCCATATCAGCCAAAACAGAAATAACAGCCAGATTATTTGGTTTCATCATATTGATAAATTCTGATTCCGGCAAAACAGGTCTTCCGATACCGCAGTTACGATGAACATGCATATCACCTGCG
Source organism: uncultured Bacteroidales bacterium (assembly GCA_963815075.1). GTDB lineage: Bacteria > Bacteroidota > Bacteroidia > Bacteroidales > VadinHA17 > LD21. The sequence goes on along the minus strand of CAWFFK010000010.1, from coordinate 3,176 downwards.
TACCAATCAGACGGTTCAGGCTTTATTCCCGATTCTCCGGTCCGGTCATATTCAGCAGAACCTCTCAGCGTAAATACGCAATCAGGTGGAATATTAACTTTTAATTCATTATTATTCAGGCATACATCAGCGTCTTTTTGAAGGGTTTTCTCCGCATTCGTATAAATCATTTCTAACCTGCTGATTGCAGGCAGATTGGTCAGCTTTCCATTGACTGTAATGCTTTTCTTGCCCGAATTGAGGCCAACAATCACCAGTTGCCCGTTTGGATTGAGAAAGGACCGGACAATCAAATTGCTGTCATTATCTTCCGAGCCAATCTGCATGGCGCCAGGCTTCACAAATTTGAAAAGTTGGGCGAATTGATAGAATTGCTTTCTTGGTGCCCATTTACTTGTTGATGAAATATATTCCAGCAGGGGTTTGCCCTCCTCAGGACCGTACCAAAAAACCCAGTCATTTGGAGGTATATTGCCATAGCCATTTCTTCTGGCATGCTGGTAAACACAGTCAAACCCGTCCCAAAAAATATAAGACCGGGCACTATCGCCGAGCTGTCCCATCAAATTACGGATACCAGCCATTTCAGTCACCCAGAAAGATTTATTTGGGTTTGCTGGGTTATTAATGATGTTAAAATAATTCTTGGCATTGTTTCCATAGTCATGTACACCCCATTGGGCGAGTTTACCCATGAGATAGGGGTCTTTTACCATAACGTCGAAAAATGATTCGAATAAATGATCACCGGCTGCATCCGGGGTAACGAAACGTATATCACTCATACCTATTGCATCAAGCTTTTTAGCGAGTTTTTCAATTATGCGTACAACCTGTACGGCGTCAGGAATATTAGGACCTTCAACAATTCCATCAGGATGTTCAGTGCTTTTGGTTGAGGAAACTATATCTGTTTCATTCATAGGCGAAACCAGAGTAAATTTTATTTTAACCGTGTACCGGGCATAATAAAGCAATGCAGCAATCGATTCAACGAACTCATCTTCCATCGCAGGGCTAATGGTGTAGTCTGTATCTCCCATCCAGCTCTTTTGCCTGTCCTTTTCAGCCAGAGGATCTGCAGCTGGCGGGCAACCCATAAAACTAATAATCAGCCCATCTGTGATCCCTTTTTGATTCAGATAGAGCAAAGTATTCCACACACCTTGAAATCTTGCGTTTGAGAATACTTTGTTGTAATAATTCCAGTTGAAGTGGTCAGGGTCGTTATCATCGTTTACTGCTTCCCAATCCATATCTTCGATTACTGCACGGAAAATGGTTGCTCCGAGAGAATCAATAAGCATATCAATTGCCGGTCGGACCACGTGGGCATCCCGGAAGTTGCCATTATACCACCATGCCGTGTTAATATTTACACCAAACCCATCAATTTTACGGAACTTATTTGCACCATCAACCTCCAGTGAAACACCTCTGTACTGAGCATTTGCAGCCAGGGAAATAAAACATATAAATATTATTGATATGTTTTTAACCTTTTTATCAAATATTTTTTTTAGCATAATGTGTGAGTTTGTATTCTAAATTGCAGGAAATGGTGCATTCATATCATTATATAAATTAAGTAATTACATTTTCGAGGAATTTTTTGAAATAGAAACCTTCCCTCTGGCTTTGTGGCTGACAGTTAAGGCATAACCACCGTTTCCAAGTTCCATGAGCTTGTAAGTATCAGGGTTTAAACCGGCATCTTCTGATATTTCACTATCGTTAATGGTTATTTTAACGGGCTTAAAGGCGAGCCTCAGGTATTCGATTCCATCAGGCATGGTTGCATAATACGAAACCATACCTTTGGTATAAACAATGTTTTTTAGTATGCCTTCAGAGTATAATATATGATTTTCATTCGGGGGTGCCCATTCAGGTATTCCGGCAAACGCCTGGTAAAACATCCGTGGACATTCGCCATAGCAGTCGGACCACCAGCTTAATATTCCCTTACTTACAGGACTTTCAAAAGCCAGACCTGTGGAATCGTTACAGTATGTTACCCAGTTTAACGAACGATATGCCTTTTCTTTATATGATTCATCGCCTGAAACTGCATACCACCGTGCACAGGCAGCTGCATACCTTGCTGTCTGATAATCCATTTTGTGATTAAATGCATCCTGTTCGCCAACAATGTTGGCACCCCACATGGTAGACGGTTCTCCAGGCTCCGTACGGAAAATAAAATAGTCCTCAGTCCATTTTATCAACATGGGAATATCTTTCTTCCAGTCCGGGTCAAGTTCGGGATAATCAAACAAGCAAAGGCTGGCATTGCTTGCACTCAGATTACTTTTATAGGTGTTGCTATTTATATCTGTATCAGAATGCCCATCAGTCCAGTAACCGGTTTTCATGGGATAATTGAGAATAAAATCTCTGGCTTTGGTGAGTGCCTCCCTGTACATTTTCATATTACCTGATCCGGCTTTGATCAGATTTTTAAGTAACATATAGCAACCCGTCCAGTTTGCACCATATTCTGAAGTTATAGTTCCGTCGCTCATGATTACCCTGTATGGCCAGACAGATTGAGAATCGGTTCCATTACGGGCATATTTCCCAAGAACATCAGCTACATGTATTGCTGCTTCCAGGTATTTGTTATCTCCTGAGTATAAATACATTCTATAGTATGTCAGACCCATTTCACCTGCATGATCAACCTGTATTTCGTGCAGAGAAAATCGTTTGGCTGAATTGAATCCCCGAAATATTGTATCTCCCGCATTGGTAGTGGTGTATGGGAAATTTGGCCATGCAAAATCCATCGGACTGGTACCATGTTCAAGGGTATAGTCAATAAAATCTTTCATTATTTTCATTACACTCGAATCTCCTGAATAAGCATAATAGAGTCGGGCATTTTCAAACCAGTTTGGGATTTTTTCTCCTATATCATTCATCCAGGTATCCGGTTTTAAAACTCCGGAACTATCTTTGAATGCGCAATAGAAATAATATTGAGGATATTTTGATCTGGGTAATGGTCCAGGCGAACCGGGGACTTTAGTTTTGATGAAATCCCAGCGTAGGTGCAGAAAATGATCATAGGCTTTTTCCCGGGGTGTAAACCATGGTATTATCTTACCTTCTTTGTCAAGAACAACTTTGTGAGTGCAAAAAACAGTATCAGATTCTGGTTCAGTTTTTCCATA
>CAWFFK010000009.1:0-469730 GCA_963815075.1 uncultured Bacteroidales bacterium | reverse complement strand
TTGAATGTGTGGCTGATATGCAGGTAATATACGGTCTGGATACCGATAAGGACGGCAGCATCGATAACTATAATGAAGACCTGACGGTGGGTGGATTCACCGCTCAAATTATCAGAGAACAGGTTAGGCAGGTCAGAGTATATATCCTCGCTCATGAAGGCCAGAGGGACACAACATTTAAGTATCCGTTAGCAACAGTAAATATTGACGACGATATTGGCTTTTCAGATAGTTACAATTTATCGGGGAAAATCAAGAATGCCGCTGATAATACAATCCCTGAATATCAATATTACCGGTGGAAGCTCTATACAATAGTTGTTACGCCGAATAACCTGGAGTAAAAAAAGATGAAAAAAATGGACAGGAAACAGAAGGCAAAAGACTTACTAATAATTGGTAAATAAAATATGCGATCAAATGCACATAACTCCCCCTTGCCCCCTCTTACCTTAAGAGGGGGGTGGGGGAGTGTGTCATTATATTTGGCTGAAGAAATAGGGAGAATGCTGTATGGGCTTATTAAAAGCATACAATAAACAAAAAAGCAGACAACATGTAGTAAACAGCATAAAGGGAAAACCCCTGTCTACTGTCTACCGTCTACTATCTACTGACGAAAAAGGTATTGCCCTTGTGATGATCCTGATACTGGCGGCTATTGCCCTTGTGATCATGGCGGGATTGCTTTATATGATAACATCATCAACTCAGATAACCGGCATGCAGAAGAGATACAAGACAGCGCTTGAAGCCGGCATAGGTGGTTCAGAAGTTTTCTCTCAATTCATCGGATTACAGGGAGATTTAGGCGACACCACATCACTTATCAATCTTTTCTCTGATTCCACTCGCAACCCCATCAATCCTATCGTTACTACCCCTGGTGGAATTCAGGGGGAGCTTGGATCGAGCGCTTGCACCGGTATAGACAGGTACGGCGTAACGTATAGGGGGTTAGCGGCGAAACTGATGACCCCTGCATTTTTCCCGAATGGAACTGCTAACTGGTCACCAGCTTGTAATAGTACAGTTTCGATCGATCCTTCAATTGCTTGCACTAATAGTTCTTGCAGTTATGATATGCAGTTCGACTTCGGCACCAGCCCGAATCCTACTTATAGAGTTTTTGTGAAAATTGTTGATACGGTTGAGGGAACTACCATTGCCGATAAAGGGTTAGGCGGAGAAGGAGTGGTTGTTGCAGGATCAGGTGTGGTTCAAGGATTGAAAAACCCGTATCTTTACACCATGGAGATAGACGCAGAGAACACATTAAATCCATCTGAAAGGGCGAAGCTATCCATACTGTATCAATATTGAAAATGGGTGTGAATCAAACGCAATTACTAAGAAGACCATAAGTATGATCACATTATCTATAAAATCCCTTCTGACCTCCCTTTGCCAAAGGTCCCGAACGCTTTCCGTATTTGGTAAAGAGGGGCGAGGGGAGATTTTCTAATCGATGAACTCCTTAGCATATAAATTATTAACCTTTCTCCTCCTTTTGCTCTTCGTCTCCTGTTCATCTGAAAAGCCTTCGGAAACAGTGGGCCAAAAGCCTCTGACAACTCAAAGTCCAACTTACGCATCTGGAACTCACCCCGGCCAATCCTTCCCGCAATACTATTATCTATGCAGTCCCGCAGGGTTTTGAGTTGGCGGATGCAAAGATAGGATGGCTGGTGAACGGAAATCCGGTTGAAAATCCAGCGTCGGGACAATTCCATTCTTCTGAAGTCAGGAAGAACGATACGGTCCAGGCAACCGCAACCATACAGGGGAAAGAAATATTATCCAATTCCGTTCAGATCATAAATTCCCCTCCTGAAATAACCAAGGTGAAAATCCTTCCTGAAGTATTTAACCCCGGTGATACACTGAGTGTTGAGGTTGAAGGAAAGGATATCGACGGAGATGACGTTACCTTTACCTATGAATGGACAAGGAACGGCGAGCCTGCAGGAAACAGTCAGCAGATTGAAGGCCAGGTAAAGAGGGGCGACAAAATAACGGTCACGATCGTCCCTTCCGATGGAGAAACAACCGGCCGCCCGATAATCGTGCGAAGGGAAATAAAGAATATGCCGCCGACAATCCTTGATAATAAAGCCTTCAAATTTGATGGAAAGGTATATACGTTCCAGGTTATGGCCAATGACCCTGATGGCGATTCCCTTTCCTATTCCCTCCAGTCCGCGCCCGGTGGCATGACGATCAATCCGTCAACCGGCCTGGTCTACTGGAATGTCCCCCCCGGCTTTACCGGCACGGCCCCCTTTCAGGTCTCTGTTTCAGACGGCCAGGGCGGGGTAACGAAAAAGAGCTTTTCCCTCACCATTAAGAAAGGCTGAGCAATTTTAAAAAATTCTTAGGCAAAACCTCCTGCCTCTGCCATTCTGTCGTGTGTTACCCCCTCTTTTGCGCATTGATTAAAGGTCTTATAATACTGATGCTTCTTACGTGTATATTCTCAAGGTTATATGACTGTTTGATTTATCGGTACGACTCATCATACTTCTACCGAGTCAGATAGTATTCAATATTCCGGTTCAACATTTACAAGCGTACTCCACACTAAACTGAAGTTATCTGTTTCGCATGGTTGATGAAGGAAGGGAAACAACTCTTGACCTTCTAAAATCGTTTGTTACGGAGGAAAGATAGCATCCGGCATTATCAATTTTGCTACGTCTGAACCCCCACGGTCCGGCCCAATGAATATTTCTCCGCGAACTGAATATATTGCCGAATTCAGCCCCTGTTTCCTTGAATTGGAAAGAAACATCTCGATCAGAATCAGTCTCGTTTGCTTCAGATGAAAAGAATTGCCGTCGATTGCCATATTTCATCCCGAAGGGATTTGTATTGCGCTTAGGTTAGAAAACAAGACTTGTGGCTGTTATGTTGAGCTACACATAACAGCCATTATGTGGAGTTCCCCGTTATGTGAAGTAAACCTTGCAAGTATATGAATCACAATAATTATCGCTCAATCTACTTCACATAACGGGGAGGCTTACAGTGATTCAAGCCAGCCTATGATATCATGGTTGTGTTTGATAAGATGCTGCAGATTCCCGACCTTGCACGCTGGCGCACAAGTCGAAAGAGCCTTACGTTTCATGTCAAGATCGATTTCCACATATGCATGGGTAGTATCGAGATTGACATGGCCGAGCCAGTTTTTGATTACAGTGAGATCAACCCCCGACTGGAGCAAATGCATAGCCGTTGTGTGGCGGAACGTGTGGGGGCCAACTTTCTTTTTAGCGAGACTGTGACATTGCTTCGTGGCAGCAGAAATTCTCGACCGGATTATATAGCGCACGCCGAACCGCGTTAACGGGTATCCTCTGGAGTTTATGAAGACGTTATTCAGAGCGACTGTCAAATGTCCCCGCTCTGCAATGTATGATTTCAACAGAGTTGCTGTTTCAGGCCACAGAGGGACTTGTCTGGTTTTACGACCCTTGCCGGTAATAATGGCGAGCGGCGGCGGTTCGAAATGAACATGCTCGATGCAAAGATCGCAAGCCTCCTGGACGCGGGCTCCCGTGTTATAGAGGAAGTTTAACAGAGCATAGTCTCGTCTGCCGGATGCTTTTTTGCGGTCAATGCAGTCTATGACAGCCTTTACTTCATTAATCTCAAGATACTCCATCATTGGATGAGAAGACTGTTTAAGGGGGATCGAGATAACTCTTTGATATTGACTGGCATGCAGAGTGTCTTGCGTCATAAGGTATTCGAAAAAGGTACGCAAAGCGCTGAGTCGAAGATTTCTGGTGGCGACAGTGCACTGGCGTGTTTTCTCTATATGGATCAAGAACGCAAGAACGTTTTCCGCACTCAGATCATCAAGCGATAGTTTTGAAGTGCGGCTTTGGATATGCTTTGATAAAAAGGCCAGAAAAAGTTTGATCGCATCCCTATAGGCCAAGACGGTATTACTGCTGAGTCCGCGATGGGCTTTGAGGTAATCCTGGAAGAACTTTTGGACGTAATGCATCAATAGTTCAGATTTGTTCATGGCCGACCTCCTTTCAGTGGATTGCCTGATTTATGGACATGTTCATAAAACTTCTTCCCGGCGGTTGCTAAAAGATCGGCCGCTGGATGCAAATAAACCTGGGTGTCCCTGATATGGACATGCCCAAGGTATGTTGCAAGTAAAGGCAGAGAGGCGTTAGGATCCTTTCCTTGCTGGTAGACTTCATTCAGATATCTGGTAGCGAATGCATGCCTGAAATCGTGCAGGCGAGGGGTATTGCCTTGAGCAGTTATGATGCCTGATTGGCGTATCAGAACTATGAACGTGGATTCGACGCCACTGTAGGAGCATCTCTTTGAGTGTATATTTATAAAGAAGGGAGCACCAGGTCTTTGGTCATAGCCGTGTTCTGCACGAAGTTGTCTGTATGTTTCAAGAGCAGCGGCAGAAGATAGTGTCAACGGGACAAGTCGCGACTTGAAGAATTTGCTTTCCCGGATATGTAAAACAGCGTTGTCCGTATCAACGTCTTCTAAATTCAGCTTCAGAGCTTCTCTAATCCGCAGGCCGGATACCCACAAAAGCGAAATCAATGTGCTATAGGTGTGGGGGCGCAATGAACCACGAGGATTGAGCATTCTTGCCAACCTGATCAATTTCATTGCCTCTTCAGTCGTATAGATATGGGGCAGTCTGATAGTTGGCCCTCGTTTAATCAATCTTGATTCTGGAACATAATTATCCGGGTTGAGCTGAAATAGGAACCGGCAGAACTGGCGCAAATGTATAAACCGAAGATATAAGGTAGATGCATGCAGGTGTTTGGCCGCTTGAAGGTAACTGACTATCATTGGCTTCGTCACAGTTTTCGCATCTGGAAAGTATCGGGCTAAATAGAAATTGAATTTATTCAAGGTGTACTCGGCGTTTTTAAGAATACGGCCAAGTGACCGGCGCAGTTGCAGATATTGGTTAATAAAAATACTGAATGGTCCGTTTGATAGTTTTTTCATGACAAAACCTCCGGCCATTCACACGCCACAAGACGAAGGTGTTTGAGGTCGACTTTTGTATAGATGAAGGTGGTGTTTATAGATTTATGCCCCAGCAAATCAGCTATCGTCTTGATAGGGGTTTCATGTTCCATCAGTCGTGTCGCAAAGGCATGCCGTATGGCATGTGCACTCGCAACGATACCTGCACTACGGAAAAATCTCTGCATTAAGACCGAAAGAGCAACGGCCCTCAGAGGCATAAGGTTATCAATAGTAAGAAACACTTCTGGATATGTAGCCTTACCACGTGTTTCCCGTATATAGGCAAGCAGCGCATCTGCAACCTTTGGGTAAAGAGGGAAAGTTAAAGGGTTACCGCCCTTGCTCGGCTGAATATGGATTAAGCCTTTACGCCAGTTTATGTCCTGCAACTGGAGTTTTACTACCTGACCTATTCGCACCCCATATGTCGCCAATAGTTGTAATACTGCATAAGTCCTTCTTCCACGATGAGTTTTACGATCAGTACCAGCAAGCAGTTTTTCAACAGACTCCCATGGGATACTGCGAGGAACTCTCCCTAATTTGGGGGTTACAATAACTGGGACAGCGTCTGTAAGGTCTCGATGGATATATCCTTTGAAATGGCAAAACTTTAAGAAACTTCGAATTGATGTAACAAGATGTTTTTGACTTGGACGGTTCATGTGTTTAGCCGTCTTGATAACGTAATCGTAAATCTCCTTTACCGATATCTTCCCGATATCTTCCGAATCATTTTGTAGTCTCAGTGATTTAAGAAAAGGCCCAACATCATTCCTTCGAAAACGGATGGTATTTTCTGAAATGCCCCGATGCTTGAACAAAAAATCCAGATACTCACTGAGCAGCTTCGATTGGCAGGCCCCATCGCAGCTACATTCCTTTTGCTCTTGAGACACAACCATATGCACCTCCTCATTAATTTAGATATTTCAATGAGGAGTATATCTATTATCAACTTATTATTATGTGGAGTAAATTCTTGCAGAATACTTATTTAATAAGGAGTTAACGCAACTACTTCACATAACGGGGAACTCCACATAATGGCTGAAGCAAACATTCGCGAGCCTTTTACAGGATCAATATTTTCGAGATGAAATCAACGACAGACCAATATAGATCGCAATATTTGCCTTCCGGCAAAAACCCAAAAAATTTTTTGGGGCACGCGGAAAGGGTGAACTTTCCCTGTCCTTTTCCGCAAAATGCCCCATGTATTCAGTCCTTGTCTACGTAACTGCTCATGTAGGAGAAAGGCTGTTGTCAGATTCAGTCTCCCATAAAGCAGAACAATCGTTAAATTCATGATGCATGATTCCGTCTGCATCTAAGTTTATCCAGTAGCAATCATTTGCGTGGGCGAAATTGAGAATCTTTATAAAGTCTTCGGAAAATCCCTCTTCGCGTATCCTGTCGTATAAGGCTTCACCTTCTTCATCTGGATTTGGAACGTTTACGAAAGCTCCATACTTATGCGGAACGGTTACTAAGCTCTCTGCTGTGGTTAATAATTCCATATCTTTCGGTTGTACATGCGCTGTGCTGCAATCAAGGTATTTGAAAATTCCCTCATGTTTTTCTGTAAGCATTATTGCCCCCAGTCTAAATTTGTTGTAATTACTAAGTCTCCCCTCACTCAATTTGTGCAGACATTTTCCTTCTGGTTTTACTCTTAAGTTTCAGAATATTTGTGACCAGATACTCAGCCTGCTTCTTATAGTCTTCGCCATTGATCCCGGTTGAAAATAGAAAACGGCCTCCTGTGAGCAACACGAGAGATCCGTTATGTTTTCGTACCTCCATGTCCTTGCGTCTAACAACGAGTGGATCCTTCTTAATGTCTTTTTCAATAAGAGACTCTTGCTTCCATTTCCCTGAACATATCTGTATCTTCTTTCGTTCCCCTATAAGCCAGAAACTCAGCTATCTCGTGTGATGAGCGGTCTGCAAGCAAGGTGTTGAATATCATCCGCTTTGTGCCTCTAAACCTGTCTGCGAGAAAGCACGAGAAAGGTTCTGCAGATTCAATAATTGGGGCAAGGGTTCCACCTTTTCTGAGAAAAGAATCCGGGTCCTCGCCTTCAGGAAGAATTCCGACTCCTCCCCTCATCTTCCCGTCAAACAGAATCTTTGCTGTGCGCTGCGCTGCGGTTCTTCCTGCTTTATCTCCGTCATAGATAACCATCGCCCAATTTGAATATTTCTTCAATGTCCTGACATGACCCTCGCCGAAGGATGTTCCCATAGGGGCACAGGTGTTCCTGTATCCGCACTGATGGGCCATAATGACGTCCAGTTGCCCTTCCACCACTATTACATAACCGGCATCCCTGATTGCCACAGAATCCAAACCGTAAAGGATCTCCCTTTTCCGAAAGATAGGGGTAGAAGAGGTGTTCAGATACTTCGGTTCTTCATCCCCCATTACTCTGCCGCTGAACCCGAGGACCCTGCCGTTTCTGGTAATAGGAAACATGATCCTTTTGAAAAAGAAATCTTTTATCTCACCGTTTCTTTTCACGCCGAGACCAGAATTAATAATATCTTTGTCAGTGAAACCTTTGCTTTTTAAATAATTGACAAGGGGCACATAGTTTGTGCAGCCGATCTTGAAGTACCGTATGGATTCCGGTGAAAGACCTCTCTTGTTAGTAAGGTATTCCATAGCCTTCTCATTCTTTCCAAGCGATTCAATATAAAAGCCGAGAGCAATCCTGTTAATCTCGTACAACCTTGCGTTTGGGTCAGGGACCGAAGATAGCTGGACGCCCACCTTCGCTGCGAGTATCCGGAGTGCTTCGGGAAAAGAGACCCTCTCTTTTTCCATTACGAAGTCAAAGACAGAACCGGCTTTATTGCATCCATAGCATTTGAAGGATAAATTGTCTGTGTATATATGAAACGAGGCAGTCTTTTCTTCGTGAAATGGGCACTTCATAACATAATCTTTCCCGACTCGCTTTGGGTGCCCATAGACATCCAATACTGTAAGCCGTTCGAGAATTCTTTCTCTATCCGACATAGTGTCAGACATTCCGTTCCTCCTGTTTATTTCGCTTTAGGCAGTATTATTTTTTTTGCCGGTGACAATAACTTACGCCTCGGATGTCCCTGTCCTGGTGCATAGCAGGTGGTAGCGGCCTCCTTGCTCATAGAGTCAGGCATATCATTTTTTTAATGGATTCACTCAAATACCGGCATCTGATTAGATATTACCGCCGAGTTTTACTATCAGGAGGAAAAGTAGAGGGAGATGCCGACAGTATAGTAAAGAGACCGGCATCTCCCCCCTTATAGGTGGGCGAGTCTAAAACATTGCTAACTGATCAGGTGCTTCAGGCTTCTGTAAGACGATCTCACCAGGAATGGATGTCTGAACATTTAAGGCATTTCCTGATGAAGTTACTGATTCTTCATCGGGAGAGTTGATTGACTCCGGTATCTGTCCTATTTCCTCCGCAGCAATCTCATTCAGGGGACTTTCGGCCAGTATTTCCTGGACATCTTCTGGAGTGTCATCTATATTCCCGCAGAGTTTTTTCGCAAAGGCAATCGTTCTCTCATTCTGTTTTGCATACCAGAGCCTTTTAGGCCTGCTCCATCTGAATCCGGCAATACGGAGAGATGCTATGATTTCCTCAGAAGGCTTTTCAGTGAATTTCAGCTCCACACCTTCTTTTTCATCATTAAGTCTCATGGTAACATCCATACTCTGAAAAGCATGGCCCGTATCATTTGAGTCTTGCAGTGCGTCTGAGGGAGAATAGTTTTTGTAAGGGTGCATTTCCTTTGCGTAAGTATCAAAGCGTATCTCGAATCTGGTTTCGACCTCTTGCCGTCCGTCATATGCTCCCCGCTTCATTTTGATACCTGTATGCTCGCTTATCAGGTAATTTCCGTGCCCCATCGAATAATTCTCTACGTGCCATGTAAATTTATACTTGTTTAATTCGGAATATTTTGCGAGTATTGACCTTGCAATCCTTTCTGTCTTGGGACCTTTATGCGCCAACCCCAAGCAAAGGTCACTCCCTATCTGGCGGTGAGGGGCAAAATAATCTGACTGGGGATGGGAGTCATCAAAAGTTATTTCCAATATAACTGCCATCATTCCATTTGGGATCGTAACTTTCTCAGGTTTTCCCCATTCAGATATAAAGTCATCATGGTCGGTATTTCTTTTTTGTTCCCACTCTTCGTGAATTTTATCTTCCTTCTCCTGCCTTGCCTTCGCCTGCTCTTCCGTTTCTCTTTTGTTAACAGTCGGGATATGCTTTTTGAACAGAAATTCCGCTTTCCGGATAACGTCCTGGATATCAGTTATAACCGGAGGCAAAGACGCGAGAAATTCATTGAGGTCAGCTTTATAGAGTTCAGGATTTTCGACAGGATATTTCTCGCCAATTACAAAATATGTGGTCTCATCTTCGGTCTTGCCGTAAATACCTCTCAATTCACGGCGGTAAGAGTTGATGCTCAAAAGACGGTCAACCGCCTTTGCTACTCGCTCCGCCTCACGCTTTTTTTGTGACCTGACTTTGATTTTTATATCACTGGTAACAGATACTTCCCATACTCTCACAGTGCTATCTCCTTTCTAAAATGAAAACAGCCGAGTCTATAACCCTCGGCTGTCCCAAATTGTTGCTGATTTTTATGGAAAAACTATTGTGCCTGCTTTGAACTTTGCCTTCCAGACTCACTCTATAGTGAGAGCCGGAGGAGGATCACCTGACCGGTGGTAGTCAAGGTATTTGAATCGCTGATTTCTCTCACCGGTCATTATTTCATTCTCAGTTCCGGAAGGGTTTCCTCAGCTATATTTACTTCGTCCCTAAGCTTTTTGACTGCTGTGTAACTGACAACGGTAAGATCTTCGGAACACCCGGTATTGTCCTCAGAATCCAGCACAGCATTTACAGCACTTAAAAGGCTTTTGATTTCTTTCATTAACATTAATCTCCTTTCATGCATGAAAATTATGCTTCCTGCGAATATTTGAGAGTTAGGCTGCGAGTTTGACGGTTTTAGACGCTTTATTTCTCAATCTGATAAGCATCTTTCCTTTCCTTATCTGGATGCCGGTTATCTTGGAGATGTCCACGCCGGTAAGATCAAGTCCTTTCAGCAGATCATATTTACTGTAAGCTCCGGTTATATGCATAAGGTCCCTGCCAATCTCATCGTCAAAAGATTCCCGCTGGGTATCGTAAGTGTCGCATTCAGCATCATCACAGTACAGAAAGCGGTCGAACATTGCAGTGGTTATGTCATGGACATCCCTTGGATCTTTTGCATAGAAAATCTCAGCATCACTCCATCCTCCTACAAGGGCTAGAATGTCGATCTTCTTATCGCCACAGGTAATCCTGTCTGCCTTCGTCCAGGTATAGTTTTCTCTCGCAGGCTTACCGTCGCATATAATCTCGATCGAGTATTCCCTATCGATCACCTTGAGCCAGGATGGATGTTTATGGGGCAAAGATACGGCCTCAATGGTTCCTTCCGGCAGAACGAGACATTCTGTGTCTTCTTCTGATCTATCTGTCTTTTGTCCTTTGCATCCTCCAGGCCTTTTATGGCGACGGAAGACACTATTTCATTTACCGGAGAGGACTCATTCATATGGATTATTCTTTTTGATTTACTGTGGCTGTTCCAGAATTCGACAGGGTAATGCGGTTCATCAACATGGACGTAGAATCTCTTCAGCATGTCCATTTCGTCCTGTGTGGCGATAGACTCCATGGTCTCCATAATCTTAAGATCCGTGATTTCATCATTTTTTTCAGGGTCGTTGATGTAATCGATGCAATATCCGGCAACCTTGTTCCTGACGAATCTATAAAACGCTTCGAGTTTCCCGTCTTCCTTGATTGTTGTTCGATAGGGAAGCACCGGGGTTAAAATCGATCCCTGCCTGACGTCAGCGTAGACATAAGTGTAATAAGTTGAACATTCAATCGGAATGCCGTACCAGACAACAGTCATCGATGCTTTGAGGGCTATGCGGAGTTGCCGGAAAATGGGAACCGACTACGATATATACCTCGTTACCCTCGTAAGCAGTTTCTATGACATGGTCCCGATTTTTACAGGCACTGTCGCGCAGGTTTTCTTTTTTAAGAAACTTCCCGTTAACAGTTATGTTTAATGGGAAGTAGCGCAGTGACCTATTCACATCCTGCATGATGTTTTCGGCTATCTCCTTTTTCAGCAGAGCCCTCAGGAAAAAACCTTCTGTTCTTTCACCCGGATCGATGTTATCGAGGATGTTCCTGCGGTAAGAGGCAGACTCGAGATATTTTTTGCAGTCAACGGTAATTGTGCCGAATTTGCTCTGAAAGGTCACTTCAGTAGAAATGCAGAGCAGGAAAAACAGACCCCAGCCTGCCGGGTTTTGTGCGGATTCAACTGCTGAATTCCAGTCTGATTCGGCAAGAATAAAAATCGCTTCAGGACAGTCACAACCTTCCCCATCGTCCCAGGCAGTAAGAACATTATCCCTGAGTCTGATATCGAGCAGGCTTGCGTCTGCTCTGGATGCATTCTGGGCGAGTTCTATGAAAACATTGGAGAGTTTGTCGAAGAAATAGGGGAGCTTTTTGAAAAGTCTGTCTTCATTAATTGACTTCATAGTATATTTCTCCTTTTACTGGTTTGTTGAATGCGGATAATCTGGAAATACTTCGGTTAAACAATCGAAAGCTATATGTGGATTGCTATTTCTCTACCGGTGAAGGCCCGGACAAAAGGCTATAACAGTTTCATCGGCATAAGAACGCAGATATGGTCCTGGCTTCCGTTGTTTGTGAGGATCACCGGAGATACTTCATTTGCAAAAGAGAGAGTTACCTTGTCCGTCTTGAATGCGGAAACGGCATCAATAAGATACCGGGAATTAAAGCCTATTGTGATCGACTCATTACTGTATTCGATTTCGACCACATCTCTTGCTTCACCAAGGCCCGGGTTGGATGACGAAACAGTCATTGTTTTCGGCTCAACCTTCAACAAGACGGTATTGGAGTTCTCTTTCGACATGATCGAAGCCTTTCTTATGGCTTTCATGAAAGAACCTGTCTCCACATGAACGACCTTGTCGTTGTTGTTCGGTATGACAGATTCATAGTTGGGATAGGTACCATCGACGAGTCTTGCCATGAAATCCACCCCGCCTGCAGCAAAAAGTATGTGCTGACTGCCGATGGTACAGGATACGGTACCCTCCCCTGCCAGGAACTTCTTAAGTTCTGAAGCGGCTTTTCTCGGAACAATGACCATTTTTTCGTCTCCCTCTGAAATCTCAAAACCCTTGTTAATCAGGGCCATCCTGTGCCCATCGGTAGCGACGACGGTTATCAGCTTTTTGTCAGGCTTCATGTGGAAAAGCAGGCCGTTGAGCGTATATCTGCTATCGCTTTCTGCTGAAGAGAATATGGTCTTCTCGATCATCTCGGCAAGCTCTTCATTTTTGAATGTGAGGCTGCTTTCCTCGTCGATATTTTTCCATGCCGGAAAGTCCTCTGAAGGAAGACATGCAAGCCTGAATTTGCTATTTCCGGAAAAGACACTGATCCATCCACTCTCAGATGACTGCATGGTTATGTCGTCCTCCGCTTCCTTTACAATCTCGAGGAGCTTTCTCGCCGGGATACAGAGATCGCCGGCTTCATCGACCGCTGCTTCAAGTGGTTCCCTCATGGATACGTTCAGGTCTGTAGCTGTAATCGCGGAACCGTCTTTTTTCGCATTGAGAAGGAAGTGGGAAAGAAAGGGCATAGTGAAATTTTTATCGACGATATTCTGGATAAGTGAAAGTCTGGAGCGCAGTTCATCTCTTTTTACTGTCAATTTCATGTTTTTTGTCCTCCAAAGAATTATTTGAAATACTTCCAATAGAGATATTACCTGTGGATGCTGCATCGCTTATCTGATGGAAAAGTTATCTTCTCCGTCTTTTTTTCTTCAGCAAAGGGAGCAGCCTCTTTGCCTGCACATCCATGGCAATGTCATACATTCCTTTCTTGATTTGTTTTGGCAGGATTATTCTTAATTTCACGCTATTTACCTCCAATTGAATTGTTATTTCCTGAAAATCATCAGATTATGAGCGGCTGCTCAGACTGGTCTCCACCTCCTCTAATATCTTTTGCTCTACCGCCTCCTTGTCTTCAGGTTCGTCACCATCCCAGACTATTTCCCTGTCAGTAATGGGCATGCCTCCCACGCTTGTGATCCTGGTTTCTACAACGCAACTGAACTCTTTTTCATTGTCATCTGTAATGTCGACGGGAGTTCTTATGACATAACTTTCTTCGTCGCGATTAACTACGATTTTCATACCAAAATCTCCTTCCTGAAATATTTTCTGACTGTTACCAATTAAGCTCTTTTCTGAATTATGGAAGTCTGTTTATGAAGTCATTGCCGGTGGACCGGTGGGCTACTCTTTTAGTGGGGTTGCTTGCAGTATTTTATCTATCAGTATCTGACGGAACTTCGAGGACAGACTCTATCTCGTAATCAGCATCGTGCTCTGAAAACTCGTAGTCACCTGCTTCATTAAGCGCTTTCTGTTCAGCCTCGAATTGAGACTTTGCCTTTATTCTGATCTTTCGTGATCCGTAGGCAATCCTGAGCACAGCAACCTCGAATTGGCGTTCCTCAGGATACTCCCTGTGCCGGGGCTCAATGAAAAGTCTTGCGACGGCTATTGTATGGTCACAATATTTTTGTTCCGCATGATCGAGGCAATCACATGCAAGGCAGATGCTATCTTTTATGTGCCGGACTTCCACGGTATAGATCCCTTCTCCGTCATCTACCTCATACTCTTCTTTCTTTGAGGACCTGACAGCATTTATAGAAAAGTCTTCTATTCTCCTTCCCGCTGTTAACCCTGCCAATTGCTTATAATCAATCGCGGTTGCAGCCGCTTTCTTCAGCTTTAAGCCGGCTTCGGTCACTGAAAAGTCAACAGCGCCGTGAGCAATGGAAAATTCCCTGGTAATGTCTTTTCCGTTGCGAGTAAGAGTCCGGTATACGGCACGGTCATTGCCCTGCATGCCAAGGTCAGCACGTAACAACAGGTATGTGCCGGACGCCTCCAATTTCCCTTTCTCTATAAGGACGCGGATAACAACATCTGCGAAATCCTTACTATCGAAGAGATATGCCTCAGTTTCGGGATAAAAGACAATAATATAGGGAACATATAATTTCTCGCGTACATAGATCGAAATATTCCCGTACTGTGATTTTCCATCCGTGATTTTTATCAAGCCTTCTCTTTTCAACCTGTTACCTCCTTTGTAATTAAGTTGATTTGCTGCTGATTAAGACATTCAAGACCCTTGCGTGTTTGGTGACGGGACTCTGCGTTAAAAAGACCGTATTCTTAAGACCGGATAGCTTCTATTTATGATTAGAAGAAATGCAAAAAAGACTGGAAGAAGAAAGCAGGTTTAACAACTACGATGATTACAGCACTTTATTCCTTTTTGATGACATACCCCTTAATCAAGCGAAGATTTTCCTGCCGTATATCTATGGACTGCCAGGACTGGAGCGACTCTTACCTGCAAGGGCAATGTAGACGTTATAGAGGGCTATCTGGAGCTTATCTGAAAACTTTTACGGAATGTGACAATGGGGACAAATACTTTAGAACACCATATGATTTTCTATCGGGAGTTCAAACAACTGCCGTTTCCTGTGCATTTTGGATAATGATCTTAGGAGCGGGTTTTTTGGGGAGGGATAGGAAGTCCCTGTTCCTTCAATAAGTTGAGGTGTTCTTTCATTCCCTATTTTGCTTTGTAAAGACAATCTTCAATCGAATGTCCAACTCCTGTGAACCCTTCCAAATCGGGAGAATAGAATCCAAAATAATCTGGTTCCTCAGTAGCTTCAATGACCAATGAGTAATCTAATTCAATCATGTTTTAGATCTCCGTTACTATTACTTCTTTATGCCTGCTGCTTTTAAGTGGGGATTTCTGTGGGCCATAATGATCCACGCTAATCGTTTGTCCCATTCAACTTTAACTGGGTGCCAAAACTTTCAGAAAACCACGAACATTTACTATCTGAATTCCCCTGTAATGTTTCAGACTAAGAAGATCGTCATCGCCGGAAACAACATAATCAGCATCTCCCTCAAGGGCACAGGCGACAAACTTATTGTCTTCCGGGTCTTTCCTGACCTTTGATATGGCGAACCGGTCTTCTGTTAAAAGTGTTCCCTCATTCAGGAATGCCGCTATATCATCGATTATTTCTTCGGTTAGATTGTATTTATTATAGATATAATCCCTGTGTAACACATTAAGAATCTCGTGATTTATAGACACTGACGTTACAACTTCAAAAACTGCATTTCTTGCTAAATCGAGAATCTTTCGCGGAGAGCCCTTTGGAGAAATAATACCGCTTACAAAAATATTGGTATCAATGACAGCCCTAATTTTTGGCACTGATGCGTACCTCGGCAATAGCCTTCTTTACGTCTTCAGCAACTTCTTTTTCTGAAAACCTAATATTTTTCTTGCCGAGTTGATCCAAAGCCTTGCCAAACCTTTTCTGCCATGTAATGACTTTTTGTTTTTCAAGTCTCTTTTTCAGAACCAGTTTTTCATCAGGATCGAGCTGATCAATGACGGACAGAAGTTTTTGAAAAGGAATTTCCAGTTTTATAGTCTTCGTAGCCATTTTGACACCTCCTATATTGCCTTTTATTTCCTTATAATTACAAAATTAGAAGC
The DNA here is from genome assembly GCA_963815075.1 of uncultured Bacteroidales bacterium. Lineage (GTDB taxonomy): Bacteria > Bacteroidota > Bacteroidia > Bacteroidales > VadinHA17 > LD21. Next base: position 453,927 of record CAWFFK010000009.1, on the reverse strand, counting down.
ACGAATTCTACCCTTGCGCATCTCAAAACTCTCTATAATTGTTTATTATAAGGTATACCTTAAATTAATTCATGTGAACAAACCTACGCGGCCTTCTGCAGTTCACATTGATTGCCTGCTTTACACAGGGCATCTGACATCCAACAGTCGCTCTTAATAATTATCAATACTATTTCGCTTCCACTTTCGCTTGCCGATTTTAACCCCTCAAAATAAAGGGCCTTTGTCTCAACTAATACCAAGAGTCCCTGTGGATTAAGTAATCTGCAGCTTAAACCTCCTATCAAAGAGTAAGCACCAGCTGTAATTCACCTTCCTCCGCATTCTGACTCTCGTTATCCACTTCACCAGGTTGAGAGGCAGTCACCGGTAAAGGAAGCTTGGAAGTCTTCTTTTTACCGGCCTCTTTCAGCATGGTGCTTATTTCTTCCATCACTTTACTCAACCGAGCATGCTGCCTAAATTCTCTGTACATTTGACCGGCAACAATCAGACGCGCTTCAGCTGCGTGTGCTGCGCCGTCAGGAATGTAGTAGTAAGGCGGCTCATCTCTTGGTTCTGCGGGCAAGGCTACCCAGGGAGCATAGAGGTTCATGTTGATAAGGGCTGCCTTGATAACTACGCGGTCGATGTCATTTCCATATATGAAGACCAATTTATTGCTGAGATACATACCAAAGCGTCCGCTCCCTATGCAGGGATCCAAGGCTGTCCTAAATATGCCTTTTTCATCAGGATCAGCTGCCGTCATTTCGGTCATAAACTGCACAATGTTCTCCGGAGTCGGATAGAAGGCATTCCTGTTCCAGTCACCGTTTCCTTTTCTTTCAGCAATGATGTCTCCCCAGTAGTCATGAGGGGTCTCCTGTAACAGCCCCAATTGAAAATATTTGTAAAGCCACATATGCTGCTCTTCGTTCAGTCGCGGGAATTCCGCGCCGGTCTGTCCCAGTCCCCATAATAGCCATTCCATCAGGGTCTGTAATGCATCCCACGCCCCTGTCTTATAGGCAATGTAATCAATGGCTTTTTCGATATGCTTGCGAACGGCAACTACTTTGGGGTCTCCTGAGGACGGAATGAAATGTATCTGCGGCAGTTCTTCATTCGGTATATGCCTGTCCTTTAAGCATCGCAGCCAGAACAGCCATCTCGCATTGTTAAACATCAAATCCCCGTTTATGAGATACGGTATGAGCCATCCTCTGTAGACGTTGTATTTGGTTTCCAAAGACCTTTCAGCGCAATCCGGCATAGAACCTCCATTTAGATGTTTTGAATTTTCCACCTTGTGATTTTCTCTTAAACCTACGCGGCCTTCTGCAGTTCACATTGATTGCCGGCCTTGCACAGAGCATCTGACAATACGGCTTCCACCCCTGCTTCAGCGGGAACCGGCAGATAAATAACAGGGAAGCATCCTTTTTTGCAGTTCTGTTTCAAAATGACGACGACTTTATCGCAGCTGCATTTGTCAGACCATAGCTGCGCGACATATTCGTCTTTCTCATATATATCCTGCGAGTCGATATCCCATCCTTTTATGTGGTCACAGAGCTCCATGAGATGCTCGACACCCGGCGAGTATTTCTTTTCTGACCCGGTTGAGCAGCCTGCTCCATTCCTCATGGATCTCAAAGCCACGAGATCATATAAACACCTGAATAACTGCGCTACGCTTTCCTTTAAAGTCATCTCTGAATATGCTTTTTCCATTTGCACCTCTTTTGCTTGATTCGATTTAGAAAGTTTTAAGAAAAAGAAACCGCAGGCGCTTTGTACGCCTGCGGTTTGATATTTGGTCTTTCGCGATTACCTGATTACTCTTCTTCGATATCGGCTTCCGGATCTGCCTCTTCTGTGCAGCAGGCAATCACAAGATCCTGCCCGTGGATGACTTCACGTCCGACAAGAAATCCTTTCAACTTTCCATCGAGGAGCTTCCTTTTGAAGGTTTCGGTCCTGATCTTTCTGCCCCTGTACTCTTCCGTAAAGACTTTCTCGATAAGGACGTCTTCCCTGAGTCCATAATAATATTTGACGCCCTTATAGTCCTTTACGTCATTTCCTTCGTCGTCCTTTTTTATCGTTTCCACATAGTGCGTTGATATTGCGCTCCTGAAGAGCAGCCCCGTTGTTTTACCGGCACTTTCTACCGCACCGTTTCTCGGTACGCAGCCTTCCAATAGAGAAGCATACCGAGTGTTGCCACGGACAATTACTACAACGGGTTCTCCTGTCACGGGGCAGCAAAGGGCATACAAAAGGGGATATTTGTTTCCGTCGACGACGAAGGCCCTGTTCTTTGCATCTACATATGTTCTGTCGTTCATAGCAGTAACCCGAACTCCCTTATATCCGGCAGTTCATCTTTCTCCAGGGCATACACTCTGAACTCTGTTGCTATGTCATGAAAGACCTTTGCGACGTTTTTGAGGGAGCTATGCCTGATTTTCTGGCTCAATGCCTCCTCGATCTTGAGAAGTGCGTCTTCCACGTCCCCCTCTCCCATAAAATTCATCATGCGGGTTTTCTCGATAAGCCCTTTGAGGCTTTTTACCGAGGCGCCGCTGAGTGAAGATCTGGCTCTTATCGATTCAAGGACATCCCTAAGGGTGGTGAAGATGGCGCCCCTCAGGTTCTGGGATATGGAATCCATGAGACTGTCGATCTTCTGTTTTTTGGAATCCATGATCCTGGCTACCGTGTCCCTGTGCATCTGTACTTCCATACGCACCTTGTCGATTTCAGCCTGTGTCCTGGCCTGCTGGATTCTGCCTTCTCTCCTTGTAACCTCTGCCCGGAGAAATTCCTCCTCGACCTCGGAAGGAAGGGGGATGTAATAGATATTCTCTTCATAGTAAAATGAGCGCTCTATCTCTTCAGCCGTCGGTATCTGGGCCTCAAGGTTTTCCAGAAACCCGTTCACAAAATCATCCTCACTCCTGCTTTTATTGGTGCGCTCATACAGTTTCTTTGCCGCATTCCTGTACTCACTGAGAATTTCCTCCTTCAGGAACGGGACATCCTCCATGAGTTGAAGTTTCTGCTTTCCGTATTCCGCCTTGAGCTTTTCATTGCCCTCTTTCCAGTTGGAATATGTTGTGTATGGGCAGAAACAACCCCACGGCGTCTGAAAGGTAAACCTGTAGAGGTTGTTCCTTGCCCGTCCTTCGATGCGGTTAAAGAGCAGGAGAATTCTTTTGGGAATGAGAAGTTTTGAGCCGAGATCATAATATTCATTAACAAATTCCTGGAACTCGGCGTCGGAGATCTCGTCCAGCCCGAGGTCCTCTTTGGTTATCTTTCTGATGAAGCGTGTTCTGCCTATGTGGAGGTCGACAATAACCCCGCGTTTTATAACCTCCGCTGCCCAGTCGACTTTGCGTTCCTTTATCCTTTCAGGTGATTCGCCGATCTGTTCGGCAACTGCCTGCACCATATTCACCTCCTGTCCGCAAGGCCCCCTGAGAACAACTGAGGGACTTGCGGGACATTTATTTTTTATTAAAATTATTTATTTATTGGTTATTCGACCAATGCCCGTTCGTATACCGGGGAGTCCTTCTCTTCTTCGGTACGGGAAGATTTTGTTTTCGGAGATTCCTTTCTGTAGAACGAATGGATAAGGGACAGGTCATTACATTCCCTGATCGCCGAAGCTATCATGCCTGCCATGTCCTGAGTCGAGGGTTTTATCAATGCGTTGGCTTCTTCAAGGTGAGAAAATTCGACCATTTCGTTGCCCGCGTCCTGTGCGATTGCATATGCCTTGCGGACTATGGCGCTGATGTCCGAGCCAACGAGATTATGGCTGCTGTCCCAGGACGATTCGTTCATGCCTAAGTCCTTCAGTTGTTCAGGGGCAACATTGTGCTCTATGCCCTCTTTCTTCAGCGCGCCTATGAACGCTTGTGGCGTTTCTTCAGGAGTAGGCGGAAGGATCGGGATCTTTACGTCGAAACGGCCTGTCCTCTTGAGGGCAAAATCGATGTCTTCGGGTTTATTCGTGGCAGAGAGAAAAACGATTTCGCCCCGGTAGGATTCATCGGACATGAATTCGAGCAGGCTCTTCATCTGATAGTTGGTCACCCCGCTGTCGCCATGGTTGCCGCGGGAGATAGCGGTATCGAGCTCATCGATAAAGACAATGACAGGCCTGATCGATATGATTGCCCACTTTCCCTTGTCCGTCTTTTCCTCAGAAGCGCCTACCCAGCGCTCCTTCATCCTGCCGATGTTCCATGAGACAAAGTTCATTCCGCATTCATAGGCAAGCGCCCGCGCGAGTTCTGTTTTCCCGGTGCCCGCGGGCCCCATAAAGAGAATCCCTTTGGGAACTCTTCTCAGGTCCCCTGCCCGCACCGCCTTAATGACGTTCTTGTCCAGGAAAACCTTGACGTGTTCATGCCCCCAGATCATGTTGAAGCCATATTCAGGCTCCCATATCTGCAGTACGTCCTGAAACTCGGCCCGGATGATGTCATTCTTTCTGTCTTTTACAAAGGAAAAGGAAATCGGTTTGTGCTGGAGTTTTGCCCTCTGTATGATGTCAACGATATGCACCTTGGCAAGTCCTGCCGTTGCCCTTGCCATATAGGAAGGGTCAAAATCCCTGTCGAACTTTAGTGGTTTCTGTCTGCTCTTGTAAGCGACCAGGGTTTCATCTATAAACTCCTGCCGCTCTTCCGGACCCGGATACGGTATCCCGATGGACTCGATTCTTGCGGAAGGCTCACGCAGAAGGGAGTTCAGCCGTGACAAAGCGCTCGTGATGAGGACTACCGGGTTGCCCTTTCCTCTTTATTTCCTCTTCGTCCTTGGCCCATTTAAGTACCGAGACAATCGCTGTCCTGTCAGCCTCTGACAGGGACGACATTTCACCACTTGGGAATATGCTTTCCGCGTAGTCCACGATAAGCGCGAAATGGTCTTTCTTCAGGGCCTTGCCTATGAGGTCAAAGGCGGACAGAGGGTCCCTCGGTATCTGACCGCCATAGAGATTCACAAGGTCGTCATTTACCACTGATGAAAAGAAGTTTTCGTCTGTCTTGGTCGGGAAAGTGATGCCGTCTGCACGGTCATAGATAATAATGGACTTTCTGTTTTCGCTCATGCCGGTGAATCTCTGAATCAGGAAATTCTTAAGGGATGTGTGTTTGCTGGCATAGTCGAATGTTGCGCCATAGAAAATAAAGGTGTGAGCAATGCCTGCAGCATATTTCTCTTTCAGCTCTTCAAAAGCCTTCATTTGTCCTCCTTGGGTTGGTGTTCTCCTGGGATTAAAGGAAAAAGACGCAGGTCACCTGTTAGGGGTTCCCGTGCGTCTTTTCTTGTTTTGAAGCTGGAGATTAGTTTGTGGTTAGTTCGAAACGCTCTGGCGGGGTGATACGGAAACGCCTGCTTTGCGCTTCTCGGTCCGCTTCTTTGCCTTGATGCCGAAGTCTTCTTCAAGTATTTTGAAGATCCGCTGGTAATCATTCATGCAGGCTTCACCCGTATAACCGCCCATGTCGATGGTAAGCTTTCCTGTGTCGTCTGTTGTACTCGTTATCTGTTTCATTACGCGTGCACCCCCACAGTTTTGTTTTTGATTCCGTAATCGCCTTTGGTCTCGGTCACCCTGAAGCCCATTTTTCTTAGTGTTTTTGCAAATGCCATGGAAGAGTAGTTTTTAAGGACAAGTCCCTGTATCCTCCTGCCCATCTCGCTGTTCAGATGGACATCCTCTCCGACAAACGTTATCTTTCCGTTTGCCCCGACTACCACGCCGATTTCTGTGTGCCCGGCTCTTATGCCGAGTACGGTGCCGGAATAATAGCGCACCGTATCCACCTGCACGCCGTTCACTGTCGTACATGCGATCTTAACTGCGTCCTTAAGCGTATCAGGGCATTTTGCTGCCACTTCTGTCTCAACTGCTGCTTGTCTGGACATGTTTTCCTCCTATAGTTCTCTTTTTATTTCTCCGGTCAATGTGGCGTCAAAAAGGTCTCTAACAAAGTTACGGATATTGATCTTCTCTGTCTCTTCCACATCCTTTCTGTTGATCGCCTGAAGTATCTGTATCTTGCGTTTCTCTACGGTGTCGTACATACGCTCTTCGATCGTGCCCGGAGACTCCATGTAGATCACGTCGAGAAAGTCGTACGATGCGCCGATCCGGTGTGCCCTCTTGTAGAACTGCCAGTGCTGGCTGTATGTCCATGACGGATCCGTTAGAATAACGACCGAGGCCTTATTGAGCGTTACCCCTTCCCTGACAGCGCTTCTGCTTACCGCAAGGACCTGGGGTGTATGGTATGTTTTGTCGCATAAGGGGCATATCAGCTTTCCGAATTCATCGACAAGGGATATGTTGCACTCAGGGCAGACATCCTGAAAAAGAGCGATAATCCTGTCGGCAGTTTTTATGGGGACGTTTCCGTCGATCCTCTCCGTGCCCGGCATCGCTTCGACAATGGCATCGAGCATATCGAGCATTTCAGTGCCGATCAGGATCTTCTTCCCCTGCTTCAGGTAATTCCGCACTTCCAGTACGAGCGCCTTAAGCTTGGTGCTTTCACTGATGTTTTCGTTATCAATCCAGGGGACGCAGGCTGCACGGCGCAGAATCCACATCTTACTCAAGAGATCGAGTTCGCTCGCGTCCTTGCCGTTGCCCTCCAGCCATTTGAGGACATTCTGGGAAGCGCTGTCATAGTTACGGGTCTCCTCTGCAGACATCGGGATGGAGAGTCGCCTTTCTTTTACAGGCGGCAGCTCGACATCCGCAGAAACTCCATAGTCGTCTGTTTCCCTTCGGATCTGAACAGGATCAAGAAGTCTGTGAATGAGGGCGATCTTTGTTTTGTCGTTATAGCCGAGCCTGTCCATGAAGTTCTTCTGGCTGGTGTAGGGAAACATTACGCCTTTGCCGAACAGCCATTCCAGCTGGTAATAGATATCCCTGCCCAAATCAGCTGTTGCAGGGGTACCCGATGTAAGGTAACGGTATTCCGGCCTGAGGGACAGGGCATATCGTGACCTGAGGGCGCTGCGGTTTTTTACTGCCTGACTTTCATCGAGGATGAGCATCTTTATGCGCTTCTTCAGTCTCCTCGTGATGGATGGCTGCCAGGTTCTGGCCGAATACCCGCAGATCCTGCAATGGTAACCAGGATTCTTTTCATTGCCCAGCCTGGAGTTCAGTCCTGTCTTCTTGCACACCGGGCAGAAGGAACCCTTTGCAGTCGTATTGCAGACAGATATCGAATATTTAGCGTTACTGCCGAACCGTTCTTTTATCTGGGATTCCGCTTCTTCGTAGGAAATCTCATTTTTTCTGTAGCTGGCTGCTATATTGTTTATGTAACTATCGTCTGCACTGCTCAGGACCACGTCTCTGACATTGATTCTGACCCTCTTACATTTTTCCTGCTTATGCCTGTATCCGCATTCCGGGCATACTACATAGTCCCGCAGTTCGGGACCGGGGAGAAGCATATTGTAGGAAATGATCTTTACCCTGGCCGGATGAGAAGGGTCTGCGGTGGTGTGCTTATCTCTTTCAACACCCTTCAGCATCAGTTTTCTCATGCCCCTGAGACCCTTATAGTCTTCCGCCCTTCCCTTCACCTTCGGCTTCAAGCAGACTTTTGATGCGCGTGGTCTTTCAAGAATTATCCAGTCCGTCATTCCAAGAGCCGCAAGTTCATTTGCCCACACCGTCCTTACAAGTCTCGGGAGAACAGCGACGAGTGTAGGTTTGTGTACGATATGGGAGGTGAGCAGAGAGATCCTTGTTTTGCCGAGGCCCATATTATGCGTAAGCATGCAGGTTTTTCTGAGGGCCGCAAGTGCGGCATCGAACTTCTGATAGGAAAATGCCTTCTGCCCTTCGAGTAATCCGAGCCTTTTGAGGAATTCTGCCTGAAGATGCTCAGGCACATCGCCATACTTCTCTTTGTAATAATGCGCTTTGCTGATGCCGGCCCAGTCGCCGGTCCATCGGGCGATATTGATCTGTTCTGCTGTTCTCTTCTGTACAACTTCTACAGGGTCATCATATAGCTTATTGAGAGGCTCCAATATCAGATCATTTTTGCCCTCCCCGGATAGTTCATCCAGCTCCATTACATTTCTTGTTTCAAACACCTTTACTGACCTCCGTCACTTCGACTTTTAATGCGATATTCCTCCTTTTGTATTCTTTTCTGAGATCGTTGATCTTCTTTTCCGCGTCCGGAGAAAAGACAAAGCTTACAGTGCTCTCCTCCAGCCTCCTGAACTGGTCATCCTGATCCCCCCTGACAAACTCAATGATGTTCAGGGAATCGAGTTCGGGAATATACGTGGCGCCGCTGCGATTCATGATCGACCTTTTGACTGTGCCCAGTTCACTGTCGCTGAAGAATCTTCCTTTCCTGTCAATCGAGATTACGAGATCCAGCTTTTTCTTGAAGGCTGGTCGTCGCTTGACGGGTTCCGGGGAGACTTTCTGCAGTTGGTTCGGTGGGGCTTTTTTGTCCTGAGCATCGTAGAAATCGAAAATATTGAGCTGCTGCAAATGCACCTCCTTTGGGGTTAATGGTTCTTGTCTGTGGATTAATGTGGATTAATGTATCGGGCAGGAACTGCAGTCGGCGTTTGTGGGATACTTCGACAACACATGCTTCATCATATGTTCGGCATTTCTTACGACATCTTCCAAAGTGTCGTACATGACATTTCCACATATGGCCTGGTGGTGCGGACAAATGGAAACATCTCCGTTTACATCTATCGAAAGGTTATCCCATACATCATAATGTTGCTTCGTGCATTCAGCAGGCGCATTGCGAATGTTGCTGTCTCTCTGGCCGTTGCAGACTTTGTTATGCAGTGCTCTGCCCAAAGGGTAAACCACGGCATTATCCATACGGTTCCATGCCACATTTACTCCTTTGCGTCTAAGGAGTCTTCCTGCTCTTTCGATATTGTCTTCACTGATGAACTGTCTGTGCCATGCATCATTGCTTATACGTACCAGAAGATTGTCGAATCCCAACTTCTCACCGGAACTTATGATAGCGTCAGTGATGTCGCCGGATCTGTTTATCCAGGATCCATTAGTCACGAATCTCATCTGTTTCACAACAGAAGCGATCATTTTCAAGTAAGTCCGGCAATGTGGATGCAGACTTGGCTCTCCCCCGACAACGTTTGCCGCTCTTGCCTTCTGTATATAGGGAAGAGACTTTGATAAACACTTCATCAGGCATGTGCTCTCCTTTGGAATTGCAGGACCACATACAGTGAGCGCACCTGAAGTTACATTGTCGGGTCAGTATAAGTTGGATCATATTCACCTCCTTTTCTTAATAGACTTGATTACTCTCGAAAACTTTTTCGTAATCAGCTCAAAAAATAGAAATCTGAAACTACAAAAGGAATTCTTAAATTCTTCTACACTATGGATTGCGAAAAATGAAAAAGGAAAATATTATCTTTTCCATCTAAAAGCTTTTACTTCACTCCTCTTAAAACTGATATAATTGTGTTGACTTGAAATTGGTAATTCATATTTACTGTGAACACCCGGGGTAAGATTTTAATTTTTAAAGAAGGAGATTAAAGAAATGGCACAAGGCACTGTGAAATGGTTTAACGATAGTAAAGGTTTCGGATTCATTGCTGCTGAAGATGGCACTGAAGTTTTTGTACACCACACGTCCATCCAGGGGAGTGGTTTTAAATCCCTTGCTGAAGGTGACAAAGTCAGCTTCGACATTGAAAAGGGCCCGAAAGGTCCCAAGGCGATTAATGTTGTTAAACAGTAATTAGACTGAGAAGATCCTTTTTGTTGATAGAGCCTTCTTTTTTAAAAAGAACGATATTGAACTGTTTTTGCCGAAGGAAAAAGCATGTTTTTTTATGATGTGAAAGTAGTACGCCTTTTGGACATCAGATCGGCAAGTCATCCTCCTCTTCTAAAGTCGCACCTGTGATATGATCTTCAGGAGCTTGTGCTGAATGGGAGAGTCAGCAGTAATCTATCAAACAGGGAAATAATAATGCACATACGGAGATTAGTTCAGCGCAGACCTTAATAAAATGACTGAAAAAGTTCTTTTTACCTGGAGCGGCGGGAAAGACAGCGCAATGGCGTTGTATGAACTGAAGAAGTCTGACGCTTATGAGATAACCGCCCTATTGACTACTATTACTGAAGATTACGATAGAATCAGCATGCACGGTGTAAGGCGGGCCTTGCTTGAAAAGCAGGCGGATTCTCTCTGTCATCCCTCTTGAAAAGGTATTTATTTCGAAGCAGTCTTCCAACGAGGAATATGAATCGAAGATGATAGCAGCCCTTGAAAAGTACAAGGAAGCAGGCGTCACGTCTGTTGCTTTCGGAGACATATTTCTTGAAGATCTGAGAAAATATCGGGAGAACAATCTGGCGAATTTGGGGATGAAGGGGATATTCCCTATATGGAAGAAAGATAGTACTGAACTTGCCCGTGCCTTTATTGATCAGGGCTTTAGAGCGGTCATTACTTGTGTTGATTCGCGGGTTCTTCATAAGAGCTTTGTGGGGAGGGAGTTCGATAAGCAGTTTCTCTGCGACCTTCCTCTCGAAGTTGACCCCTGCGGCGAGAACGGGGAATTTCATTCCTTCGTCTATGACGGGCCGATCTTTGAAAAGAGAATCGCATACACAAAAGGCGATATCGTTCTAAGGGATAACCGCTTTTATTATTGCGATATCTTATAAGCATTCAAAGATTTCAGATTAATGGAAAGACAAAGCCTTCTTCCTGAAAGAGAGATTTTTTAATAAAATTTCCTATCGTCATTACTCCTAAGAACTGACAGATTCATGCCTATATCCGGAATAAATTTCAAAAGAGCAAATTGTCCAGGAAAAATCATCAAACAATCCAAAGAAGCATTACTTGAGAAAGGGTTATTATATTTAATTATGTTACTATAATTAAAATAATTGAGATAAAATCATTATGACGAAAGCAGATCTGGTAGAAAAGATATTTGAGAAAATCGGTCTTTCAAAAAAAGAATCTCAGGAGATCATTGAGATACTCTTTGATACCATGAAGCAGACTTTTGTTGAAGGCGAATCAGTAAAAATTACAGGATTCGGTACGTTTAATATCAGGCAGAAGACGTCACGAAGAGGGAGAAATCCCAAGACAGGCGAAGAACTTGAGATAACTCCGAGAAGGGTCATTACATTCAGGGCCAGCAACCAGCTTAAATCTGGAATGGAAAAGAAAGATGTATCAAACGCCCTCTGAAAGCCTTAAATCTTAATTTGCCTTATCCGGACAAGCTTTTCTATAAAATCGGTGAAGTGAGCAAGATCATCGGCGTGAGGCCTTAATAATAAAAAAAGGAGAAACATGAAAAAAGAAATTATTGAGGAGTATATGAAAAAAGGTGAACTTCCAATAGAGTCACTTTCCGCTGAGATTATCGAAAAATACGAAATTAAGGAAGGGGATATTACCCCGGTTACAAAACTTAAAATAGTTAAAGGTGAATAACATGGCAACAGCAAAGCAAGCAAAATGTGCAGCAAAAACCAAGGCAGGGACAGCCTGTAAGAACAAGGCAGCCGGAAAATCAAAATTCTGTGCATCTCACAAGAAAAAATAGTCGTTAACTGTAAAAGCTTTTAAGACGGTTTACAGAGGATATATTTATCCTTAAGAGCGTGTAACTGTAAATTCTGCATGACGGAATATTATTTTCTTTACTTCAAATAAGAAATCCCTCAGAGCTTTCAGAGAGCTATCAATTACTTCATCAAAGCAAGAAAGCGGCTCTCTGACCGATGTGAGAGCTTCAAATGATAATCAATAAAAATATATCTCCCAGAGGCAAATAATATGAACAGCCGGTTTGATACTTTTCTGAGTCTCCCCTGCACCTACGAAGAAACGCCCAAGGAATAAAAGATATTTGCAGATTATTAGGAGCAACATATAACAAAACACTGAACTATGAACTGCGAAGTTAATAATCTTTGGCTACAAGAATCAACGCAGCATTTTCATTCCTTTTAGAAGCCATTTGGTTGTTGTTTTATTCAAAGGCTCAGCTCTTCCTTTGAAGCCTCTTAAATTTCCAAAGGGCTTAAAACCAGCAAGCTGAAATGTAAAATCATTAAATAGTTCCGAATATTCAATTAACCTATATACGGCTGTTCTCATGTCTGGTTCTGATACATCTTTACCATGCATTATTTTATCTCTGGTTCTTTCAGCTGCGATTATCTTTTCGAGAATTTCCTCTTTCAAGGGCTTTTGGAAAACAGTTGCATACATGTCACGATACCCTTGACGTGTGATATTTTCCGAATTAATGGCTGACCAGGCAACTTCTGAATGCGCTCTATGCAGCTTTACTACGCCACAGTAAAGTGTCAAATTGTGAACCCTTTCAATGCGTGAAAACATATATGCGAGAACAACCTGCCAAGGATATTTCCCGATCAATTCGACGGAAGGATAAAATTGATCCTGAATTTCTTTGGGAGCAGTTTTTAGCCTTTCTATTATACCCTTGTATGATTTTGGTACGCTCATTTTCTACTCCTATCCAGTTCACATATATTATTACCTTGTTTCATTTCCATAGACCAAATTCTTCATGGTTGCTATCATGCTTGCATGGCGAGCGTCTCTTTCAAAGCTCGGGTGTGCATGAAGTTCACTTTGTCTTCTTTAAGGTGCCTGAAAACCCACATGCTGCCCCATGGTAATACGAACAATTATTTTCATCAACTGTGGCCGTATCATCGACAAATTTGACAGTAATTGTACAAATTTGATCATCGTCTTTTTTTGTTAGCGTGAGCGTTTTGCCAGACAGTGATCCTGTTCCATCTATTGAACCAGCACATCCAGATGTAGATACACTTAGAGTAACATCGAAACCTATGGGGGTAGCTTTGATTTCCATTTCTCCATCGCCCTCCAGTGTTCCCCTCCAAACCCCAGTGATACTTGGCACCACAAATGCCGTTGATGTCTCCTGTTGCTGTGGCAGAGATGTCGTTTCATCTTTTGATCCTCTGTTTTTTTCGATGCCTTCTCTTAGTCCGGCCTTGATGGCAAACAGGTCAATTATAGAAATACCGCTAACAGAAACGATGTGTTGGTTGTTGTCATCAAGTTGTGACTCATATGTAATAGGCAGTTTGTACATTGTACCGGCGACCAGTTGTGCCTCGCAGCTATATTTTTTGATTTTTTCATCGTATGCACTTGCTCTCGGAAATTCGATTTTTATATTATCTTGAGTTTCTTCGCTTAATCCTTCACTTCCACCAATCTGCTCTATTATTATTTTCCTTACCAGCGATAAAGTATCATCATCCGAACAAGTTGGTGGTTTCTTTGAACATCCGGCAAGTGAAGTAGCCAGTAAGATTACCGCGACTAATGCACAAATTTTACTTATCATTCTCACCTCCTCGGACGATAACCCCGTAGTAACCAGTGCAGTCAGCTTTTATGTTTGCAGTATCACCTTTAGATTTTTCATCAGTCGGTTGCCCACCATGTTCTCTATACCATTCATACAGTCGTGCGCGATTAGCGTCATTTGCGCCGAACCATTTGATTTTCGAGTCATCAAGCATGATCGCATAGACATCTCCAGACTGCTTGTTGATCGCAAATGCTGCCTCCTCACTACCGCAAGCATGGGGAACACATCCCGAACCAACGTAGAAATCGCCTTTGAGTTGGAGTGAACCTGCAACTGATAGTCCATTGCGAAAGGATTCGTAACTATTGGATAGAAGGGTTCTGAATTTTTGTTCAATCATTTGTTCATTGAATATCTCCTGTGGATGCTGGCCAACATATTTATCCAATTGTTGTCTATTTTGCGGTATATTAACTACCGTAGTCTGCTGTGGGGCTTTTAGGGCATCAACCTCCGCAGTTCTCTTATCAACGCTCTTCTTGATCCCACTAAAGATTGGTATAACAATAGCCGCGCCGACTGCGACGATAAGTATCCCGAAGTACAATTTCAATAGCCATCCATGTACGCCGCCGATTTGGACTAATACTTTCGATATGTCTGCTGATGGTGATACCGTTTTTAATTCTAACATCTTCTTTTTTGCATGCTTATAATAGAGGTAATATCCTGTAATTCCCCAAACTATCTTAGCTATTATGTTCACTGTTATAGCCATTATGTTCATGAAGGGAATAATTTCAATAACAAGCGCGATTAAGGCCCAAAGATAAAGTTTCCTGTAGAACATCCAAAAAGGGCCAAAAAAAAGGCTGGCCAATGCCAAGTTGCAAAAAAATTATCTATTCCAAGGACATTAAATTTTTTAAATTTTGGAAGATCTACTAGCATTTTTGCCAATAAATGATATGTATTCTTCATCACTTATTGTTGATTTTACTTCCGCACCCTTCAAATTCTTTTCTGGAATTGATGTCTTCGCCCCGCAGTTTTGGCAAAAAGAACTGTCTTCCATAACCTCTTTTCCACACTTAGCGCAAAATGCCATAGACCCCTCCATTGTAAGAACGTCTTTACTTTTTCAAATGAGGCACCTTCTCCAATTGCTCCAAGCTGTCTTTGCTATGATGAGCGTGTCTTAGATTGTGTCTCACACTCATCCCTTACCCTCTTAAAAGCATCACGAATAGCATACTTTACTGTATTTTTTTGCATTAAATAGAATGCTATTCAGATAACCATCCAATAGCGCTAAATATCGTCAATATAAAAATTATCCAGAACGCTACCGAGGGGCGATAGCATACATCTGCAACAAGTAAATATCCGCTATCACCTTTTTTAGCTCAATTGTTGTTATGTCATTTCTATTTATCGAATTCCCCCAAAACTTGCCTGAATATATTTGACAACAATCCTATCACCCTGACGGGTTAGTGTCATAGAGATTCTTCTAAATTGTTCTTCAATACATTCAAGAACTTTTTCCTGTGGTATATACGATGTTATCCTCTCGCTAAGTTCAAATCTCATATAAAAGAAGATACCGCAGATGTCAACAATTTACCAAGATACATGGTCCCTCCTTATGTTGATGCAAATATACTACTCCAATGAATTTCAGTAGTCAATTTTGGAAATATGACATACCTTTCTAATTTAGGTACTAAATAAGTAGTTCTATTATCTTATTGATTTACATGAGTAATATTCCGTTACTCGCAAGATTTGAAAAACCAACATTTCAGAGAGCATTCTCGCTTTTCTGGCATGTTAGGAACGGCCATCATCTTTCGCCCTGAAGGAAACACCTATTTTTTCTCGCACATACCTACAACTATTGCTTCTACTGAAGAGGACAAAGATATCGATTTTCAAAAGAATTGTTTAACGCCAAGGCTCACCGGCGCTATGTTTCTTGGCGATCCCGTGTAGCTATTTGTTGGCTGATGCTCGAAGATTCACTTGTTCAATTTCTCTTGCAGCTTGCTGTATGCCAGCTTGTATTCCTCGGGAGTCAATTTGATATGGGATTGCTGTCGGACCGAGTGTGTGAGATTCCGATGTCCGGAGTTGACCTCATCGATGGGAACGCCTGAAGCCACCGGAAGGTTTATCAGGTACTGGACACGCAGTTTCCATCGACAGCTTCCTTCCTCCATAGGATTGTAATTGCTATCGTTCTCGAGGTCGGCTGCGGCTTCTGCCAGGGCGAATATGCTCCTGCTGCCTCCTGGTGCATAGAGAAATAGATGGTCGCCCATTCGAATTCCCGGCATTCGTGCCTTTCGAAAACCAATGTGCTCCGCATTGAAGTTGCCGTAGAAGGGATGCTCAGTTATGGGTTTGTCTGACGAGCCGATAAGTTTCAACCAATAGTTCATGGTTCTCTCTCCTTTACAGCCAATGATGAGTTCAGCGGGTTCCCCGCTGGAACGTCTCGTTAGAACTGTCATCTTTGTCCCATGTCAAGTGCTGACCTATTTTATCCTTTCATAGATGATTAGATTTGTGTCAGCGTACATTGACCAGTATTATAGTCATATGCGGCAACAGTCCATGGTGTGGGGTCAAGCAAGCGTTCCTCAACCTTGGAAGCTTCAGTTTTGGGCTGATCGAAGCCACGCCGTGACCCACTGCACACAATTACGCAAATAGGCAGCTTATTTTTGTTCGCCTCTTGAATTGCCTTATCCATTCTCACTGCACGCATACCCCAGATAACTTTTTCAGCGTTTTTAGCACTCTCCCGCATATTAAACTCTCTCACTGCTTTTCCGTCCCTTTCGACCATAGCTTCGTGCCACAAATTGAGCACTACAACTTTCCCGGGCTCTACAAATGCCCATTCATAGCAGTATTTAGGGTTAGCAGCAGCGTTCTTTGAACCACCCTTGTAATTCCCCCAGTCATCAACATTGACCCCGGCGGCACTTACCAAGTCCATAACACGCTGGCGCTTCTTAGGCATTATCTTCATCAAATCCGACATCAGCATTCCTCCCCTTGTACCTAAACCAGTTGATAGATAGTTTCTTGCTAATACTCTTTTATGTAATATTATCTATCCACCCGATAAATTTAGACTTCTCCAGACCGATCAATTCCAATAATAACTTACACCATTTTGAAGGTTTTTCAAAGTCGACTTTCAGGAAGAAAAGCTTGAGATGTTGTGAGACATTTAAATGACCTTGATTTATGCCCGCGCGGCGGCTACAACGCTTCATTGAGTTTGCCTGATAGGTAGTCGAAGGCATCGCGCCAGAGAAGAGCACCGTTGACGCTGCCGACGCGACCCCGGCTTTCCAGCTACCGCCAGCCGTGCCCCCCTGGACGTAAAGAAACTCGCCAACCATGGAGTGATCGGCGGTGGCATCGGAGAAGCAGGCTTTAAACTGTTTGGGATTCGGACTGTCATGTATGAGGTCGCCAAATAAGGCCTCGAGTCGCACGGCGAGCGGGGTCCAGTCCGGTCAGGAAAAGCCCCAAATATCTAGAAGGCGAAATAAGGATACATTCTTAGCGATGTTCGGCTTTAGATCAATGATGATCTCCTGCGTTGGCGAGGTACCTGAGAGAGCAGCGACAATCTCCGACGATGTCGCATGCCAACGGAATGGACTGTCGGCGGACGGGTTCTTCAGATGCTGGATCGCAGCCAATGGTCCGGTATTGCCAGCGATAGGAATTGTCCGCAGTAACGTGTATTGGTTGGCACCATTGATAGTAGCCACGTCGTACAGCATGAATGGCATTACAGCCTCCTCTTGTCCAGCCCGTTGTCAGCCAGTGATATTTTCATTCTTCCCATTATACCGAAAAAGAATGTGACCTCATCTTCCATCTTTTCTGATCATCTTGCGGTCGACCATACTGACCGTCTCGGACTCGATTTCCGGTAGAAATATAACCCTTCTTCATAACCCTGTCAAGGCGCGATTGCAGGAAGACATCTTTCCTGATTGTTTTCAAAGGTAGTCTTGCTCCCTCGAAAAGCAAATCTTACATGTCTATCTGAATGGGAAATGAACGATGTCGACAAAATTCAGCGGTACTACCTTCTATGTAAAAGGGTGCTCTCTGCGGCAAGTTCGAGCGGCGTTGCCTTTAGTAGTTGAGAAAACCGTTTACAGTTGATGTAAGTACAAATCCTGACTTATACAACTAATACCCAAAAACGACCTTTAGAGCCGCCTTCACGCTTAACATCGGATCAGCTCCGATGATTCCGATACGCTTAACAAGACGTTCCTCAGTTACAGGGCGAACCTGAAAAAGGTCTACTACTGATTTCTTACTCAGCCCATTCTTGTGGTCCGGAATAAGGGTGACCATCCAAGGCACATCTTCGAATTTGTCTTTATACCCTGTAATGGGAGCTATGATTTTCAATGGGAGTATACCCACAGTGTCATCATTGACAATCACGCAAGCGCGTGTCTTTTTAATTTCAGCTCCAATTGTGGGATCTAAATTAACAGTCCATATCTCCCCCTGTTTCATTTAAAGTCCTCCCCGTCGAGCGATGTTAAGGCAACGAGGTCGGAGTTCTGGCGGTATTCGCCAACCATCGATCGAGCTATTTCGGCTATTTTCTTTTTCTGCTGAGATTCCCGGTAGGCGTCAAATCTTGGCTATAAGATCAGACTGAAACAGAGATAGGTCAGCAGCGAGCTCCTTGATTTTCCCGGAATAGCCACGCGGCAATGAAATGGTTATACGGTCGTGCTGTTTAGAAGAGGTTGTCATAACGATCCTCCTTTATGTGCATTTATGTCTATCATGCCATACGATTATTCAGAATACAATACGCGATATATTATGCTATTATAGGATGGCAGGCAAACTTGCAACACGATAAGCTACCGGCTTGAACTGCGGGTGCTTCGATCCATACAAGGATTGCCACTCCTCAGGGCTCTCACACATCTTCTGGTAAGTAGTATTTTTCTCATATTATTCGCATATCATCTGAGATCCCAAACAGTATCCTGCCATCCCGAAATAATACCATTGTCACCACAGACAGAACAGTGCCACCTGACATTTAGCGCATTCTGCTGATCAAGAAAGGCAAGAATTTCTCCCGTGCACTTCTTGTGTCCTGGTCGCCTGCGGCATCTGAGCCCGGTTGAAATAATAGAAGTATTATTATCCTGTGAAGTTACTGCTTCGACAATACCGCCAAAAAAATCAGCGAGGCGGGCTGCAGGCGGTGGTAATTTCCAAGTAGTGCCTTCCTCATCAAGGAAATGACGAAGGTCTGTTATCCATGAACCTATCATAATTCCAGAATAATCTCCGCAAGAGAACGTTTCGGCACATGGTGAACTCCCTTTTCATCCCTCCAGTACTTTATATCATTGCTGCTCACCTCTTCGAGAACAACGGTTTCTTTTCGTGCTCCAAGTGCGATGACAAGAAGTATTTCATACCGTTCGGAGATGTAAAGGGACTTACTCAATTTCTCCCTCTGCACGGAACCTAAAATGCATCCATTGAGTCCTTGTTCTGTTGCTCCAAGGAGAATGCTCTGAGCGGCTATCCCATGATCACACCCAAAGTTTTTGGTGATTTCCGTATCGCCGAGAATGATGATGTATGCTGACGGTCTTTCTCCTTCCTGTGGCCCCGGCCAGTCTTTCAGATATCCTGCCCACGCAAGACATGGGAAGACGAGGCTGTTCTTTTCAGGAGTGTTGGAGATTATATACTTTAGTGGCTGCAGGTTGGCAGACGAGGGGGACAATCGGGCAAGATTTATCAGTCCTTGCAATGTCTCTTTGTCTATAATTCTGTTCTCGTAAAATCTGCGGTAACTTCTATTCCTCCTGACAAGCTCTTCAATCATGGTTAACACGCTCCTCTATACTGTTTTTCTTTAATTCTTTTTCAATAAGCTTCCTTTTCTTCGAAGGTATAATTTTACCCTTCAGTGATGATATAGGGATTCTTTCTCTTGACGCTCTTTTAAGAAGTTTTACCGTTTGTCTTTTCATTTTTAACATAATGATGGCATTTTTTCTGTATTCTATGTAGATAAGATTTTAACGAATAGCACTGATTTCTTCAAAAGCATTTTCAACTCATTCCTTCAATAATGCTTTCACTTACGAAACACGCGCCCACCTATTAAGGAAAGAACGGGGTATTGGGAATCCTAATGAGAAAAGGGAACTGAAGCCCCAAGCCTATCATAGCGCGCGGGGCTTCAGAAAGAAGTTTATGTTAGACTTAGAATGGTTCGAGGTCGGAGGTTTCTTCCGGGGGTATATCATCGCTGTGCGCAGCCGATCCACCCGATCCATCTCTCTTGGGCATAAACTTGAGGTCCCTTGCTACTATTTCCATCAGGCTCTTCTGCTGCCCCCGCTCTCCCACCGTCTTTCCTGGAGTCGTCCGTCAACCAGTACACCACTCCCTTTAAGAAGATATTTTGATGCTGTTTCAGCCGGTCTGCCGAAGGTGACAACGCCTATAAACAAGGTATCATTTTCAACGTTATCTCCTTTTTTGATTCTATTGTTTACAGCGATCCTGAAGCTGCAGACAGGCGTCCCTTGCGGGGTATATCTTAGCTCGGGATCCTTTGTGAGATTTCCAATCATAATTACTTTGTTATACATATAGTTCCTCCATGTTTAATTTCATATTACTGTTCAAATTTCGCAATTATTCATACGTATGTAAATCGTGTTCGACAATGGGGGTACAGGGAAACAAAACTATAGGTGTACACAGAAACCTTACAATCTGCTTTTGAAATTTGATAGTGTGACGGTACCGTCAGGCAAGCGGGTTAGGATTGGGTAATATTCTCCGGCACTTTGGGCATCGAAAGCGTTCGTATAGCCTTCATAACCAACGTTGAGTAATGTCGGGGTACTTAAGAATTATTACAAGTCGCTTTTTATCTTTTCAGGCAGCTTTTCCACAACGCGATCGATCAACTCCCCCGGCCTTATTTTTAAAGATTCCGAAAGCCGCAGGATGCTCTTGAGGGATGGCTGGCGTAATCCGCGTTCAAGCAGAGAAATGAATGTGCGGTCCATGTCGCTTATCAGCGCAAGTTTTTCCTGAGAGATACTCAGCTGGTTTCTTAACTCGCGAATAACATGGCCAAATGCAAGCTCTGGCTTTAATTCGCTCTTTTTCTTCATAGCACTCTCAAGATTACATAGAAACGTGAATTAGGTCGACGGACTATAGTCTGCAAGAATCGAAAAAATCTGTTAAACTTACAAAAAATTATTTCTCAGAAAAGTGGGATGGGGATGGAAAACAACAACAAAGTACCTCTGCTAAAGATGCATATAGGATAGGAGACGAACGTGGAAGAACAAGGAAGTTTACTTATTGTGGATGATTTACGGCCCTTTGCAGAGATCCTCCTATGTACGGCCAGAAACAAGGGATATGACGCTATTTGTGCATTCGACTATGACACTGCAATCAAGATCACAAAGGAAAGACATTTCGACTGCGCTCTCTTGGATTATTCATTGGGACATGAGAAGTACACGGGAATCGACATAGCTCAACATATAAGAAAATTCAACAAAAGTACCAAAATAATCTTGATGTCCGGCGAAACAAGTAATAACACCCTCCGCCACATAGAGTCGTTTGTCGGCAATACGATAGATCACTTTATAAGAAAGCCGATTTCCGCAAGAGACATTTTTCAGTATATCTGAAGCGGGTATGTGGCAAGTTTAATTTCCCCGGGGATCATGATCATCGGGTACACACATGACGAAGGTATATCTAACCGAGAGCTAAGATTTTACTGTAGGTGATGTCCGCAGAAATTTCACAACAGGGCCATAGCTAACAGAAACTGGGGCTGAAATTTGTCTGAGCTGAAGACCGATGAGACCGCTGCCGTTGGTAGGAAGACTTATTTTATGGCTTTAAAGGGAGCTTTTTATGAACCAAAGATATTGTAATCATAGATTTGATTATGATGGCCTATGAACCGAAACTCAGCCGTATCCTTACTGGTGAATTTGAATACAATCCTATAATTGTAGTCAACTCTGAAGCTCCATACATCATGTCCTTTGGGATGAAGTTTTTCAGTTCTCAATATGGGATTAAAAGGGTTTTCCCTGAATAATTCTGATTTATCATCAGCCCTGTTCTGAATCTTTTTGGGGAGTTGAACGAAAAGCTCGTCAAAAGTCGCAGTGGTATAAATATCAATCATACTTTTTCAGTTATTTCGAGAAGAGATTTCCTCTTGGTAGTACGTCCAGCTCTATGATCCGCATCAGATTTTTTCAAAGTCTCAATAAATTCTTTCCTATATAATCCCACGGCGTTACAGAAGGATTCATAGTTGTCTTTAGTAATCTCAAAGATGATTTTATCTTTGCTTACTTTTTTTAACTCCGCCGACAACATTTTTTGCATTTTTCCATCACCTCCAATTTTCGCTATTTACTTATTATAAAGCATTTTCTCCTATGCTGGCACCAGATTAACAGCAGCAGATAAATAATAACAGGAATCGACATAGTGCATCATGATCAACAGTTCTCCAATGCCTTTACAACACGTTGGTATGCTTATCGACATATCGACCGGTGAGGATGTCAAACAAGCACCTCCACCCTGCTTGTCGTTCCTTCCTTGGTGACCAGTATTTTCTGGTCAAATATGTCCTTGAGTATCTCCTCATGAGCCATCAACATCCCTTTCTTAAAAACCCGGGATTCGACCAGCTTTATGAAGGACTTCCCGAAGTCTATGAGTCCCTGTTTATCAAGTCCCGCAGGCTCATCAATCAGGAATGTGCTGATTTTTACTCCTGCTTTTCTTGCGGAGAGTTCGGCAAGGCCGACTGCAAGGGCAAGTATCTGCCGCGTTTTCTCCCCGCCGCTGTAAAACTCGATAGGTCTTTCGCCGGCAATGTCCGAGACTATGATGTCGAGGGTGTCCCTTATACCCTTGTTGCTCTTGTTCGCCTTCTCTGTCCTGAGTTCCAGACGCATTCCGGTAGTGCTGATTCCCTCCAGGATCCTGTTGGCTTCCTCTTCCATAATGGGAATGACGTTATCCAGTATATAAAAGGGAATTCTTTCATACGCGTCCTCAAGTATCTCCAGGATCCGGTAACGGCGGCTGAGTGCGGCTATCTCTTTTTCCATAACTTTAAGTTTCTCCATAGCCTGCTTACAGCTCTTGATTTCGAACTCCAGCTTTGATACTGCTTCCAGGGTCATCTTCTCCTCATCCTTCAGAGATCCGGCAACTGACTTTAGCTCTTTTATCCGTTCTTCGAGTTCGATCTGTTTCTTCTTGCTCTCCAAAAGGGCTGATATCCTTCCACTGGATTCTTCTATCTTCATCTCAATTTCATTAATCTTGCCCAGTATGCCATGCACTTCAGCGGCAATCCGGAGCCTGTCTATTACAGCTTCGACAACCAGGATGGAATTGCTGATGCTCTTCATTTCCTCCACCTGGACAGACAATTTCTTTTTTCTTGCTTCGATGTCGGAAATCTCGGCCTTTGCATCCAAAACAGACTTTCCGGATCTCTCCATCTCGATCTCGGCAGTGCTTATCTCAGCGGCATGTTTCGTCCACGAGGAGAGAACTTCGATCCGTTTTTCCAGTGTTGTTATGTCGGTTTTAAGCTTGTTCGCATTATCTGTCACCTGCTTTATCTTGTTCTTGATGAAGGCAGGGTCTGAAGAAGAAAGCTGTTTCTTCAGTCCCTCTATCTCTTTGATTTCCGGGATATCGAGGGGCCTGTTCAGACCGGCAAGTTCTGTATTCAATGTCTCAAGCGACCCCCTCCCCTCAACGGCGTCTTTAATAAATGGGCACCTGGCGTATTCGTCTACACCCTTACAGACCGTCTGTTCGATGAGAGATGCCTTTTTCTTTGCCTGTGAGATTTTCTCCTCAAGGGTTTTTATTGCGTGCCCCCTGTCCTTCTCTTTGGAAGAAACAGCTGTCTGCAGTTTTGCAATAGATGTTTCGATTTCAGACGTCTTGCGAAGATCCGCATTTAGCGCGTTCGACTCAACAAGGAGTTTATCATAATCTTCTCTCATTGACTGAAGTTTCCTGTTCCCTGCTTTCTCCTCTTCGACGAGGGAGAGTATTTTCTGCTTGTTGTCGAGAATTTTTCTGTACCGTGCGACGTGTTTTTCCGTTTCGGTGATAGCATTGTTCAATGCAATCCGCTTCGACTCGAGAGAGGATATCTCCTTTTGAATCCCTTCAAGGCTTGAGAGTTTTGCCTTATGGTCGGCGAGAAGGGTCATCGCTTCCTGCAGCCCTGTCTCCTTCTCAGCGAGACCGATATAGAGGGTACTGACCTGCTGTTCGAGGTTCGCTGCAACCGGCTTGACAGAGGTTTCGATTGCGTGCTTTTTCAGGACAAACTCTGCTTTTTCTTTTTCGAGCACTTTCAGTTTTTCTGAGGCCGCATCAAGTTCCTTCAGCCTTGCTGTGACAACGGCAAGGTCAGAAGTGAGGCTGACAAGGAGTTTCTCTTTCCCGGAAAGTGTCTCAGATATGGCTTTAAGGCTGGCCTTTTTCGTCTCATATAAACTCTCAAGATCAATGATGGAGGACGTCTGAGTCTGCAGGTCGCCAATGCTGTCCAGAAGCACAGTCTTTTGCCCTTCTGTTTTATTTTTCATGGAGGTTGTTTTTTTCCGATACTCGGCGTATCTCTCGCAGCCCATAATGTCGAAAACAACTTTGTACCTTTCTGAGGGCCTGGAGGTTATCAGCCTTTCTCCCTGTCCCTGGAGGAGGAAAGACGATGAGATGAAAGTATTGTAGTCCCGGTGCAGAATGTCGAGTATCATCCCTTTTGCCGAATCACCGGTGGATAGCGGCGTCCAGGAATCATCAGATCCGTTAAGTGTATGGAGCTCCACAATATTCTTTCCTCTGCCAATGATGCTCTTCTTGCGAATTATCCTGTAGACCTGCGCCGACTGCTCGAAATCGAAGATATCGGTCATCTCCTGACATCCAAGCCTGACGATATCGTCATCCTTGCCTCTCGATGTCTGCCCGTACAGGGCGTAAAGCATACCGTCTGCGACTGCGCTTTTACCGGCGCCGTTAGGGCCCTGTATGCAGACGACATCGATTTTCCTGAAATCTATCTCTGTGTCCTCATGGGACATGAAGTTAAGCAGCTTTAAATAAATGGGTATCATCCTCTTCTGTCACCTCGCCTTTCCCGTTGGATGTTATTAGATTATGAGCAGACAGACACTCGTTAATGAGCTCGTCGTCTATACCCTGATTAACAAGATATCTCTGCACCGCCTCTTCCTCTTTAAGCTCCTCTGTCATTTGCTCGTCGCGGATACGCACTTCTCTCCTGACGGTCAGCTTGTTAAGAAGGGGCAGGGGGAATTCCTTGAGTGCCGGCTTTAACGCTTCGTACTCTTCTTTCGTGACTTCACCCTTTACCCTATAGATTGTTCTGCTTTCAATAAGTGACTGCCATTCAGGATTGGAGAAGAAATCGGGTGTAAGGGTCTGGAACGTTCTTGCCGGTGTCTCTATGAAATCCGTGTGGACATCCCTGCCCTCGAATGCCGCCATGAGGAATCCTTTTGGTTGGCCTTCCTCATTGAAATCCATGCGGTCTATGGAGCCTGAATAGAAGATGTTCTTCTCGATATTCTGATATTCATGGATATGTCCGAGAGCGACATAATCGAAGCCGGACAAATCATCCGGATAGAGTTTTGGATCGTATTTGAGCATATCCTGATTCTCCGCACCCTTCGCTCCTACGACTGTTATGTGCGCCATAAGGATGTTGGGCACACGGGGGTCAATCTCTGAACGGAAGGCATGAAGGTAAAGCCTCAGCTTTTCGGACACCATGTTGTTCAGTTCTTCTATTGATTTCCCGCTTGCCTCTCCATTAATAATTGCCTTACTCGGGAAGGGAAGAACGAATATCTTTGCGCAGTCCTTTTGAGGCCATGTCTCTGACGGTATTTTGTTTACGGAGAGCCCTTCCTGATAGAATACCGTAGGCTCCTCCACGACAAAGATGTTTTCCCTTCCTTTCAGAAACTCCAGAGCAGTTGAGTCCTTCGGGTTCTTGCTCAGCCCGTGATTGCCGGGTTCGATAAATACAGGCATATGCCTGGCAAGTTTTGTAAGGCTTGCAAGGAGATACTTCTGCACATTGGGTGACGGGCTATGCGTTTCCGTAGCGTCACCGGCAATAAGGCAGGCGCGGCATCCGGCTTCGATCATCTTGTCTGCGGCGAAAGCTGTGCAGTTGTGGATATCGATCAGTCTTTCGTTCATGCCAGTCTGCGGGTCTATGACAACTCTCCCTGCAACGGTGAAGCTGTCGTCAAACTGCATATCCGCCATATGTCCAATCTTGTATTCACCGTCAAGCACTGCTCTTTCTCCGGGAGATGCCAAATCAGCATCATGACCTGTAACCCGTAGAATTCCCAATACCTGCTCTTTTATGGATCCGGGCAGGCTGTCGATCATCTCATAGAGTCTGTCAGCTTCTTCGAGCGCATTTTCTATCTGGCTTAGTTTGCCTTCCCAGTACAAAGCTGCTTCCTCCGTATCTCCTGATGGAGCCTTGGTACAGTTATGCACCAGGAATCCCCATCGGAGATTTCCGTGCAGTCTCCTCTTGATCTCCTTAAGGGTCGCTTCACTCCTGATGGACCTGAAGACCCTGTATGCATCGAAGAGGAAATTGACTGACACAGGAATACCTTTCTGACTGAGCCTCGCTGCGATTATGTTTACAACATCTTCCCCCTGCTCTCTGCATGCTTCAGAAATAAACTTGCCCACTCTGAAGTTCGTCTCTGCGATCTCATAGCTCTTCTTTGAGCTGGATTTCAAGAGCTTCGCAATCTGCTCTAAAAGCTCATCGGTTTCAGGCATAAATGCTCCTTTCATGATTGTTAGTGATTATTGGGTTAAATGACTAATACGTAGTGAATGGTAATTTTTTGGCGTCAGGATGTCAGAAAAAGACGAACAGAAAGAGATGAAGGAAGTAAGAATTCCTGACTTATTTAGGGGGAAAAAGGGGTATGCGGTTTTAATCTTTCAGGGAAGAACCTGTAACTTTGCAACAGGGATGTTTCCATTCGTCCCGCTGTCAGCCGCAGCGGTTATACAGACAGGCGGGATTTATGCATTTCATGCATCCTTCCTGGTATATCAGGGATTGCTGCCCGCACTTCTTGCAATAGCCGAGATGTGGCTTCACTTCCATATCGTTTCCGTTCGCCTCCGCATATGCTTCTATGGGCACTTCCTGCTCCATAAGACCGATATGTGAGAAATAATCGGCAAGTACATGACCGAATTCAGCAACCAGCGACGGGACAAATTTTCTGCGTCTGGAAGAGAAAAACCCTGACTGCGCATATACCTCTTTAAATTCATCCGCGAGGAATGTTGGATCATCGAGATTTCTGAATACTGCGGATACAAGTCTGCCGAGAGCTCTTGTCCATTCGTCCACCATAGGATCTTTTGTGTTTATAAAGAGCTCAAAGGGTTTAACACCGCCCTCCCCGTTTCTCACATGACTGAAGTTAAGGTAATACGCATGTTTGGATTCAGGGATTTTCACCTGATAACGTTTCCCGTCAAGGTCGTAATAGCCTTCGGGGTTAAAGGATTGTTTCCTCACTTCTTTCTTTTTGAGGATTTCCTCATCGAGTGAGCCCTCCCTGTATACAGTACAGCCCTTGCATCCCAGTTCGTACGCATGAAGATACACGTCTTCCATCTCTTTGACAGTAATGGATACTGGCAGATTAATGGTTTTGCTGATGGACGCGTCAATGTATTTCTGGCAGGCGGCCATAACCTTTAAATGTTCTTCAGGTGCAAGGTCATGGGCCCCCACGAAATAGCCCGGCGCGTTTTTCGCCGTTACCTGCCCGAACATATCGCAATAGAGCTGAAACGTGGGGTCCTTTACAGGGGTAACTTCGCCGTAGTTGGTCCTCTCGTATTCGATGCAGAAGATAGGCTCTACTCCGCTTGACACGTTACCTGCAAGCTGGGAGATCGAACCGGTGGGCGCTATAGTGAGGAGATTTGCATTCCTTATCCCCTTTGTTCTGATTGCCTCCCTGATATTTTCCGGTAATGCCTTGATGAATTCCCCCTCGAGATACTTTTCCGGGTCAAAGAGGGGGAATATCCCTTTTTCCTACTCCAAGCTCAACGGAATAGGAATAGGCGGTATCTCTCATAAAACTCATGATCTTATCGACCCACTCTATGCTTTCATCAGAGCCGTATCTCACTCTGAGCATGGCGAGTGCGCTTCCGAGTCCCATGATACCCAGGCCTATCTTCCTCTTTCTCCTTGCATCTTCTCTCTGTTCATTTAACGGATAATAGTTGATATCAAGCACATTGTCGAGGAATCGGATTGATGTCCTTATGCAGTCATAGAAATCGAGAAACGCGAAATCGGCTTTGTCCGTAAAAGGATCTGTAACAAAGCGCGACAGGTTGATTGCGCCCAGGTTGCATGAGCCAAAGGGGGCCAAAGGCTGTTCGCCGCAGGGGTTGGTTGCGTCGATATGCTCACAGTATTTCAGATTCGAGAGTTCATTTATTCTGCTGAGGAAAAGTATCCCGGGTTCCGCCTTCCTGTGGGCATTTTCCATTATGGTATCCCATATTTCTCTGGCACCGATGGTTTTATAGATCTTGCCGTTGAAACTTGAGGTCCCATGTCCCGTCGGATTTTACGGCATCAAGAAACTCATCCGTAATACCGACTGATAAATTGAATTTTTCGAGGACCTTGTGTTCTTTTGAGTTGTTTGCCTTTGCGGTGATGAATCTCATGATATCAGGGTGATCGCAGTTAAGGACGGCGATCATTGCGCCTTTTCTGTCCCCTACGCCCGATATCGTCATGGACATCGCATTCCACATATGCATAAAGGAAACCGGGCCTGATGCGATAGAACCGGTGCCTTCCACGGGATCCCCGTAAGGCCGAAGTTTAGAAAAATTGACCCCGATGCCGCCGCCTGCCTGCATGGTAAGAGCGCCATCGTTCAAAGCACTCAGAATCCCGGACATCGAATCGTCAGGCGGTGACATGACAAAACAATTACTGAGCGTTGCCTTCGGCTTGTTGGTGCCTGCCGCAGCCAGGATCCTTCCGCCGGGAATGAATCTCAGGCTGTTCATTTCTGCTAAAGAACTTGTCTTCCCATCCTGGATCGTTGCCTGCAACTGCTCTTGCGACTCTCCTGAACGTGTCATCAGGACACTTGTCCATCTCGTTTTTGTACTTCTTCTCCCATATATGCTTATTCAGTGTCATTAAAACATCCCTTCCTTACCAAAATATTCAGCGAGATCATCCTTTATTTCCGCATCTTTTATATGTGTCCCCGTGGAACCTATGCCGCCTGTCCTTACGATCTTATGGATCTCCAGGCTGTCACCATCCGCAAGCAGGAAATTGACAAACACGCCCTGGGCAATTTTCTCTCCCTGATCGAAAATGATGTCTTCGCCTCCTATCTCATTGGTATTACGGAGCATAAGGATGATATTCCCTTCATTGTCAGGGTTGTTGTAATAATCGCTGTCTATGAGACCGGTCGTATTTTTCAGCTGAAGTCCTTTTTTGCCTCCGCTCGACCTCGTAAAGAGAAGCAAAAGCTCGTTTGGCTGCATATATGCTTTTACGTTGGTATGAATTGTCACCGTTTGCCTGGGTGGAATCCTTACCGGGATGTGGGGAATAGAAATCATATGCGCCACTGTGTTTTGTACTTCTTGTTGGCAGATGAACCGTGTCTTCATATCCGGTAACTGCCTCGAACCCTCTGAATTTACGCACAGACATGTACCTCCCTCGCTTCTCCGGATATTTTGTTACCTTCGGCGATGAGATCACCGATGACGGTCCGGATCTTTCCACGATGCCTGAAACCTGCTGTCTCAAGCATTTCTTCATCGACTACTCTCAGTGCGCTGAGGTTCCAGATAAACTCCGCTAACGCCCTGTCTCCCTGGACACCCCGGATTTTGCCTGTCTTAAGATATGAATGGCAGGCCCGACATGCCGAGGTTATCAGCTCCTGCAAAAGAGTCTGTTCAGGCGTTATTTGCCTTTCCCTGGTAAATGTTACGTCGACAAAAAAAGCTTTTTTCCTTAAAAAGTACTCATCAATCATAGATACCTCCATAGATTTATTATTTGGAAGCGAAAAAATAGGCATAAAACTTTTCTGCTTCGCTATAGCATCTAAAAAGAATATTACTGTCCACTTTTGGATCAATTCGGGTAGCTGGAGAGAGCAATGGCTGGATTATTCTCTAAAAGGATTTCTTATCAAAAAAGATACGGGGAATTAAGAGTCTTAACTTAACACGGTGTGCTTCTTATTCTATGGCTTTCTACTTTTTGCCTTCTTTTGAATGGGGTTGGTTCCTTCCGTCCTTGAATACCATGCTCCGGAGGGAGTAATAATCAGATGATCAAGTACCGTTATACCTAAGATTCCGCCTGCTTCATCCAATCTCTCCCAAATCGCTTTGTCTTCTTTGGAAGGTTGTGCCTGATTTGCGGGATGGTTATGCACGGTTATAATACTCGTCGCGCCATTCAGGATCGCTTTCTTAAAAACTTCGCGGGGATGAACTAAAGAACTGTTGACAGTCCCTATCGATACCAATTCCTTCTCAATAATCTTGTTGCCAGAGTTAAGATGAAGCACCCAAAAACATTCTCTGTCAGCTCTGGCTTCTTCTACCATGAGTTCCACTACAGCCTTAGGAGAATGAACAGAATCTCCTGAGGTTTCCTTTACCTGTAATAAATTGAGTTCCATTAAACCTCCTTTCTTGCTTTATTTAGTTTCACAAATATAGTTTTTAGATAAGATTTTTTATTCAGAGATACGGGCGAATTATAATGATATGAACCCTCCCCCTCTTTTCGGCAGTTAATGACTGCGATACTATTACGACGTTTGGGAGTAAAGAAAAAAACAAGTGGGCTATATGTATATTATTGGCAAGACTAACACAGGTGAGAGCACTTTAATCGAAAAATTGGTCATCGTAGGGATGAAGATGCGAATGCTTTACCGTAAAGACTTTTATAGAGACTTGACTGAAGATGTCTGAAATTATATCCCGACAAGAAAGAACTGTGAGTTGTTTGAGCTGACATTTTGAGATCCATTGCCCCGTTTCTTGACTGCACCCTGCTAACTCTCACCGGAACGATCGTACGAGAAATGAGGAGTTCCGAGTTGAAACAGACAAGAATGGGAAGCTTTCTGCCCAAGCGAAGTAATCTTCCCATCTTAGCTCCGGAGAATGAAGCAGACAAATTGCCGAAACCATCACTAATTTAATACAATACCGCCGTGGGTACAATCTATTACTTATAATGGAAAAGCTCTCCGCAGAACAAAAGAAGACGCTAGCTTTGAACATCAAGGCGCCTGGATGCGAAAGGTGCCATCGTTTCACTCTCGCCTGGCCCTGAATTTAAAGGCGGGTCCATTACCTATAACAAGGAAAGCGGAATCATCCTTGGCGAGGGCAGCTTCCGTCTGACCGATGAAGAATACGTGCGTGCTTGGCTTGTAGTAAGACTGATTAAGAAGCTTTACTACCCAGCCAATCGGATCGAACTGGAGCACACCTACACGATTGGTCGTCCTTCCCCGACAAAAGCCCAAATAGACATTCGCATTCATCACACTCGATTCAGTTGTGGGAGAAAAAGTGTTCATGCTTATCGAGGTGAAGCGCCCGGATGACTTCGCCTCGTACGAGATGCTGATTGATGACCAACTGTTTGCTACAGGGCGGGATCAGGTCTCGCGTGGCCTGCGTTACGCCGCTTGGTATACTGTCGAATTCCACGGAGATGAACCTCGCGATTGTTGTATAATCATCGATTTCAAGGAATACACGGAATACCGCACCTGGGTGGAAGCTGGCGAACCCGGTCACAATCTTGACCTGCCACGCGAATATGGCACCATCCGCAAGAAGAAGTTTGTTAAAGGTGGCGAGTATGACCTTCGGACTGACTTAACTCGTGTGGACTTTACCCGCCTGCAACGAGACTTTCATAATCGCCTATGGGGCGGTGCGAAGATGGGTGATACTGACGTTTTCAAGAATATTTTAAAGATGTTCATTGCCAAGATTCACGATGAAAGTGGAACTGACGAAGGAAAAGCATACCGCTTCCAAACCGAGCTAAAAGACGACCGCCCGGAGACAGCCGAGGAGGTTCTCACCAAAGTTAACAAGCTCTATCAAGACGCGATGGCCCACTACTTCGGTTATGACAAGGAAGCCTTGAGCCACGAGCACATCGACAAAGAACAGTTCAGTGCAAACAAAGTTGCCTATGTCATGGAAAAGCTCGAAGGCATTTCCATCACCGAGAACAAATTTGAGGACGATGTCCTCGGTGCGTTCTTCGAAGCTATTGTTCGTACCGGGTTCAAGCAGGAGAAGGGGCAATTCTTCACCCACACGAACATCGTCCGCTTCATTCTCCATGCACTTGAACTTGATCTCGACATCATTGAGCGTGTCAATAGCAACAGTCCAACGATCCCTCATATTATCGACCCATCGTGTGGTTCTGGCACTTTCCTCATTGAGGCAATGAAGCTTATCACGCAATCAGTGCTTCATCCGCGCTCCGGAGCACCCAGTATTGCTAAATCCCGCCGTGCGCAGGATTTTGTCGAAGAATGGTTCAGCCCACATTCCAAACGACACAACATTCAGAATCGATGGGCGCGACAGTTTACCTATGGAGTCGAGCATAATGCTGACCTCGCCTTAGCAACAAAGGTCAACATGATTGTCCACGGAGACGGCAACGCGAACATCTTTAAGAATGACGGTCTGGCCGCATTCGCCAAATACGAGCCCACCAAGGACAACCTGAATACTCGGCTACAGTTGGAGGATGGCGTGGGCAAGCGAATAAACCAGCACTACAAACTCTCATGCAATGAGCAGTTCGATGTGGTAGTTAGCAACCCGCCGTTCAGCCTCAAAGATGACCCGCGCACTGTTGCGGAATACAGCGGACGCTTTCTTTACGCCAATAAAAAAAATTCAGAGAACTTATTCATCGAGCGGTGGTATCAACTCCTGCGTCCTGGTGGACGCCTTGGCGTTGTATTGCCAGATTCGGTCTTCGATACCAACGAGAATCTTTATATACGTCTATTCCTGTACAGGTTCTTCTTCATCAAGGCAATGTATCGCTACCCCAAGTCTCATTCCAGCCCTACACGCCGACTAAGACGAGTCTGCTCTTTGCGGTGAAGAAGAAGAAAGCTGAGGTAGAGGCATGGGATGCCGTATGGCGCGAGGCTGCACGCGAATACAAGAAGCTCCGCGAGACAAAGGTTATCACGTTGCTGCGCATCAACGACCGGCTACGAAATAGTCTGATTGACCTCACAAACAAAGTCGAGGTGGAGTGGTATCCGTCCACAAATCTGCTGATTGCCACCACTCTCCCGGTAGAAATACGGCAGGCGCTTGTGGATGGCTGCGACAA
Source organism: uncultured Bacteroidales bacterium (assembly GCA_963815075.1). Lineage (GTDB taxonomy): Bacteria > Bacteroidota > Bacteroidia > Bacteroidales > VadinHA17 > LD21. The sequence continues at coordinate 420,863 of CAWFFK010000009.1, read as the reverse complement.
TAGCGCCACACTAAAGAAGAAGCTGGCGAAAGTGCTGGAAGAGTTCGATGCCTTTATTGCCGATAACAATTTGTCAACTCTAAGCAGCGTCGATGAGAGAACTGCTCGTGCTGCGCTTTTCCGTCTATTACGAGATCGCCTCCCAGCGGATGCTACCAAGTTGGACTTCACAACTTTATTGGAAACAGCATACGACGATGTCATTGCTGCCAGCGAGCTGAACTACACCGAAGACCCAAAGGGCGAACCGTATTGCAATGCATGGTGGTGCTTCGCCGAGGTGACAAGCCGAAAAGAGTTCGATTACCCCATCTTCTTCGCCGAGGCCGAGCATGTTGGCTATAAGCGTACGACACGTCACCCCGAAGGTATTTCTCAACCGAATGCCCTATTTGCCACGGATGTTGACGGGAACATTGTGATCGATATGGAGACCCGAAGACGATTCTCGACCACCTTCGCAACAAGCGTCTTTTTTTTTCGAGGGATTGAATCTCGATGAAGCCGCACGTATTGGTGCTTCCATCGTCAATATAGTGCTGCTGCCAGTGGATACAGCTTACGCTGCAGCGCACGCTTTATGCACCCGAAGTTTGCGCTACTCCGAAGGGCAAGGTTAACTGCTGACGAAACTTTTCCGCTGAAACTCATTTGTGCACGCGCTATTACCCGCGATCCAGCCGGATTACGACGATTCAGAAATCCGGGCTGTGAAAACTGCAACACTGAGAAATGGAGAACTGGACTGGTCGGAATCACAGACAGTGAGTGACGAGTGCTTCGACGCAGCACGATTTCGTGCAGGTTTGCGCCGGGACGACATCCTAATCTCCTCCACCGGCGTTGGTTCTCTTGGAAAGATCGACCTGTATAACATAGACTCACCGGCGCTTGCCGACGGACATATTTCCATAGTTCGCCTTTCGCATGGAAGTTACGAGCCGAAACTTATTACTTATATCATGCGCCATCGAATTGTTCAGTGGCAGATTGAACAAGGACTAACCGGCTCAACAAACCAAATAGACATCTACCCAGTCCAAATCGCTGCACTTCGCATCCCCCGGCTTGATGCAAGGAATCGCTCAGAATTGCTTGCGAGAATTGAGGGCATCAAGATTGCGATTACGACAGCGCGATCAGAACTGCGGAAGCCAGAGGACATCATTAACGAAATCCTTTGTGGGGAGTTTGGCTACCCTCTGAAAGAGTACCGCGAGAGGGAGCGGAGAAGCACTTCACCTCAAGCATCCAAGCTATGATGGCAAACTTCACGCTCCGTAATTCTGCAAAATTCCACATCCTGGCTTTGAACTTACGGAACAATTTTTTTCACGCACGTCACATGAAAGAGTGAAAGCGTTCGTTTCTATCCCCATTCGTCTCGGAGCAACGGCGACTAAGGGTGATTTTGTGGGAAAAAGGCACAGCCTATTATGTCCACCCCGGTGGACGAAACGACAGGAGGTCATTGCAACTGAAGACTGCCACCAAATTACCGAGGAGTTTTACGCTGCAACCTGGCGACGATTCGAGCTGCGCGCTGGGGATGTGGTCCTTAATCGGTCAGGGGAAGCATTGGGGAAGGTCGCGCTTTGGGACAGCGAAAAACCAGCGGTCGCCAGCGACTTCACGATGCGTATTCGCTTCAACGGAGAGCGGATGAATCCACGCTTTGCGTGGTTTTTCTTCAGGTCGGTAATGTTCCAAGCGCAGATACAGCGTGAACTTCGTGGCTCCAGCGCTGCCAACATCTTCCCCCCGAGGTGGAACAAATGGTCGTTGTCGCATGCAAGAAGACGAAACAAGACGCCCTCGCCCGCGAAATCATTTCAGAACTCAAGCGCCGCACCGATGCCCTCGCCTCCATCGACTCCAAACGTGCAGAAATTACGGCGCTGATTGATAAGGCAATTCTAAAATGGCGAAGGCCCTGCCTCAGAAGGGTATAAAAGCACGGTCTCGGCTGTAGAGATTCCCACCAGTACTCCTCAGAATGAGCAAGATTATGGCGAATGCGGAGTTCTGTGAAGGAAGACAGCTCTACTATGAACACCTGATAATACGCACTAAGAGTCTTATATCAATGTAGCAGTTTTCCGTTTGTAACCATAGGCGCTCACCCTATTTTTTGCCCTGATTGCTAATCTACTCGCTAATTTTGTCAAACTTCAAAATAAAATTATCGTTAATTACAGTAAATAAGTCATTATCGGTAAAACTCTTTTGACCTTTGTAATCAAAGGGGCCTTGAATTATCTCGATAGAAATATTAGAGGGGTCATCTATGTTTCTGACCAAAAAAATTTCATAGTGTTTTTTTAATTTTTCTCCCTGATTAATTTCGTTCGCTGAAATGTGAAATGAATTTTCCCAACCAATGACTTTAACTTCTCCATATCTCGGATATTTTGCATCATTAGGAATATACTGAATGGTAGTATCCCAATCCATCTTTTCCATCTAAGTTGACCCCTGCCAATTTTAGCATTTTCAGACACCCATTTGATACTATCCCCTTGTCCTTTATCGTTTGACTGCAACATGTTTATATACCAACCATTCACCCCATGAACCCTAAATCTTCTGAAGGTTATCTTTGGTTTTTTGAGCTTTTACCGCCAGCATAATTTCTTGACCTTTTCTTTTGCCAGAAAGAGAGGGGGATGGCTCAATGTTTTTAATTCTTATCTTGGTTAGATTAGTTTGAAATGGTAGTGTCCCTTCTCTAACTGATTTGAACAAATCTTTCAAAATCATCATAGAGAAAAATCGCATCTCCCAAGGCTTAATTATATTTTATTTTTTCTTAGTTATAGCCCAATTTCAGAGTTGCCCACCTCACCTTGTTTCTGAGATGGGAGCCATTTTCTTAATCCCTCCCACCGACCGTGAGGGAATGTCGCTCTCAAAATATAATAAACTCTCCAACTCCAGGCTCTTCCTTTATAAGAAATGGTTCGCAAGTTCCTTCGAGGTATCTGGTTCTCCTCCGCCATTTTGTTCACTATAGCAATTTTTATTTGAAGAATACACTTGTTCAAAATTTATGTCCACACAGAGTCGTCAAGCTCAATTGTGAAATCACTTCACGCAAACACAGACTGGTCAAATCGGCTTTCAACATTGTAGCTAAGTCTCGTTTAGATAAAGTTCCCCTTTAGAGAATCATATTGATACAAGTAGCTTCAAAAAATCTTTTTTAACTCTATCAAATTTGAGGAGCAATGAATATAAGTGCCTTTCTTGAAAGCTATCTTCTCTTGCTCCTCTTTTATTCTTTTGAAATCAAGCTCATATGGTTCAGAAATATCAATCGAAAGGGTAGGCGTATCGGTTGAAGTCCTGCCAAAGATGAGACGGGATTGTTTGTCAGCAGATCAACGATAAGCCTTAGTGAAGCTTCCTCATTGTAATCATCATAAGTTATTCTTATTCGAAAACAGTCGCTAATAGGATTCCACTAAGAGTCAGGTAAATGCTTCTTTTAGCTCATTGAGCAATTCTTCCTCCCTCGAAGTCGCTCCATCCGGAATTTGATTTGAGGGGAAACACTTCATAAATGCCGACCAAAAGTGAATTTTGGGGTCATTAGTAATTCCCAACTTCTCTCTGGCTAATAATAGCCTTTCGAGTTTTTTGTCATCGAATTCAGTTCGAATTATGTCATCCCTACTTGAGGCTGACTTAGAATATAATTCTCTGATTTGCTGTCTTTGCTCATCAACATCTATTAATGCTGAAAATGCCTCTGCAATTGTCGAACAGAAATTAACATCTTCTTTTAGTTTCCGCTCATCATCGAGATATTCTGGGGTTTTTATATATACAATTCTGTTCTTTTGCAAATAGAGGTATTCATATGCCGAAAGACTGAATTCATTTTTTTCGCTCTCCCGCTCGAAGATCACATTTAAGTCAGTAACTAATTTAAACCTGACATCTTTTATGAGACTCTTTTCTTTTCCGGTTGTATCTTTGTCCTGCCTAAAAACATAGATGTATGGCTTAAAAGATTCGATTTCCTGTTCAAACTTGCCGTTTAATAAGTGCAAAGGAGGAATCTGAGCTAAAGTCAGTTTCAATCCCTTAAGTGGATTAACTCCAAATATCTTTTTAATTTTGTCTTGGCTTCTTCGTCTCTTCTATTTGCTATCGTGTTGAACTGCTTGATTATGCTCTCGCCATATCTTTTATTATCTACGTAGAATACAGACTGATGCGTCCTGATAGAGGAACTCGCCCATGCTATGCTAACAAAAAACCTTGCCTTTTGCCATGAAAATGTCTTATATTCAGGCTTCGTTTATGTCCAAGATTTTTCTCATCATAGTTCAACGCCAGTTCACGGTACAAGTGTCCTTGCTTTTTTGCCTTCCGAATCGATTTCTGGAAGACTTATTAAGATGGCGTAAAGAGTCTTTGTATCAAAGGAAGAAATCGTTTTGTTCACACCAACCAGATGTAATAAATATTCAGCCTTATCAGGGTTAATGCTATTCTCCCTTAAAATTGCATCATAATTAATATGTGGTTTTTCTATTAATGGACTGAATCTGCCGGAATCGTGGCTGAAGTCGTGCATAAAGATGGAGCCTGTTTGATTCCACTCTTAGTATTTTAGCCAAGGAAAGTTAGACAGCCTCCACTTCAAGTAATTTCGTATATGACTGCCGCGTGTTGCTCTGTAGTTTATATCCCTTCCAAAATGAACTTGGATTCGACTTCCTTGAGGTTCACTATCTGTCTCCAGTAGCTTATAGATTGAATCATCCGAACATAGCCACGCTATGATTACCTCGCAGGTATTGTTTGTTAGCAGGTTGTCAAGTCCCTCAATAGACTGAACCGTAATTTTACCGTAGCCTCTTCGTTCAGATTTAAATTTCTCATAATTAGTGAAATGATATTCTTCTATTTTGTTTTTATATTCAAATTTTCGAAAAGCATATTCTGCAAATTCATGCGGAGCGTCGATCATCGGCTTTCGTGGGAGGTCAGCCACCCCAAGCCATTGGAAATAGCCACGCAATTGCCTATCTTTGGCATCTGTAAGATTGAACTCTGAAGGGTGAGCAAGCAATTTAGACTTGTTATGCTGTAAGCTTCTTATCAGCGTATTCCATAGTGCTTCCCGAAATAAACTTCTCTCGCCTTCTTGATTGATTTTGAAATAACAGGCGTGTCTATTGAAGTTGATAGAGGAAATGGCTCACCACTTTTCAGTTCGGTTCTAAAGAGAGGAAACAATAGTGAATGTAGTTTCATTACGTCTTTCTTGTCCAATCGCTCTTTGGAGTTGTAATGTTGTATTAATGTTTCGGCTACTTGAATGAATGAGTACTTTTTAATCCCGAATGGCTTAAGTTTAGCAAGAATAATATCAATATTGTCGGTCTTGTATTCCCGCATAAGTGCTTCAAGCAGATCTTGATCGAGAAAGCGTATATTTAATGCTTTTGAGAGTATGGATTTTCTATTTTCCTGGGGCGGAATAAATATATTAGAACCCCACTTGATTAAGTTGCCTTCAGAGTCCAACAATATCCCATCCTGCTCTGCCAAGTTAAACTCATCAGATGCCAATTTGTTTTTGTATGGCTCATACTCTAAAAAGTAATAAATAAGCTTGGCTAAATCAGGTATTTCAATTTCAGAGGCTCGATGGGAAATAATGGACATAAACCACTCAACAGTGTAGTTAAACATGAATGGCTGTAGAAATGTAACAACCGACTCGTCATTGCATACAGGCATTAAGTTATCTACATCATCCCCATGCAGAAGTTGTGCTACTGGCTGGTCATAGAAGACAGGCTTTTCTGCGTGTGAGATATAAGAATTGTTTACGGTCGGGAAGACCTTGCTTGATTTAATTTTTTCTATCAGAGTTTCTTTGAACATAAACTTCTGTAATACACTGTCAGCTTTGTCAAAATCAATATTGAGTAATTTCAGAGGTAGATAGCTTACGGTATCCTGATTTGAGGCAATTTCGAGTGCGGCTTCAATTAGCAGTTGAGACAGTTCACCCGCTAAGAACTCATTGTGACCTTCCGTATCGTTTACAAGTTGGTTTCTGTCTTGCGTTAACTCAAATGTGCCGTGCAATAAGGCAGGAAAAGGGAAACGAACATCCGTCTTGAAATAACTAAATAGAACGTTCGCACTGTCATCCAAGTTATCATTCCAGGCAACTGCTAACTCATAATTTTTTCCTTTATGTGTTCCGCTTCTTCTCTTGATGTTCCATGTTTTTGTCTCTGTGACATTCTCTAATAAATTACGGCTTTCTATGACGACTCTTCTTTTGGTCTTATCTGGGTAGCTTTTTCTAAAGATGATTTTTCTTTTCGGGCTGTCAATTTCAATTGATTCAATGTTGTTCAAAAAAATTAAGGTTTCTTTGTTGATTACCGATAATATCTGCGATTGAACGTTATCGATAATATTTTTGTTTAGTCTGATAGCTATGGTCGTATCATAATCATTCACAGCCCCATCGCCATTCAATATCTTAGGTACCCGCAGGGTTGCTATCGGCATCTTTGCCTTGCTATTCTGTCTGATAAAGTCGGAAATCTTCTCGGACTCGTTCAAGAGCATTTTCAAGAACAACTCAGCAATCTTAGGGGAGAATACCAGTTTAGTTGCACCGCTCTCAATTATTACTTCATCTGCCCAACTCAATATAGAGCGAAACCCCAATCCTTTTTGCCCAATTTTATTTTGTTGCAATGCCTTTGGACTAAGGTTGCTATCGATGATGGAGCGAAATCCATCCTCATTGAATGGTTCGCCATTATTTGAAATAGTCAGAACATTATCTTTTAGTTGTATCAATACTCTTTTTTCAATTGCCGTTTCAGAAGCATCATCGGCATTCTGGAGCATTTCAAGTAGCTGTCTCCCATTGTATGCTTGTATATTCGCCTTCTCGATGTTGTAGTGTTCTATAATGTAGGCGGGTGATGTCAGATAGTCGGCTTTTCGCTTATTCAGTTCTTCTTCTATGAAGCTATTCAAATCAGACATTAGAAATGAATGACCTCATTATTGCATGACATCGAGATAGCCCCATTAAAGCTTGAGGAAATGAAGAAGAACTGCAATATCTTGAGTAGGTGACTCATCAGAAAAATTATAACAAGGCATTGCGATGTCAGTCTAACTATTTCTTGATGGTCGAATCCTCATGTCCTGACGGAGCCCGAGCCGAATAAGTTCAACCGAGATGGTTTTATCCAGCATCATGTCCTAACGACCAGTTTATGATACCGAGAATTTAGGGAAATAGTGTGACACTCTAAAGTTAGATTAACGAAAGGAGTGTCAGTGATGGAAGAAGCAATGAGTGCACAGAGGGTCGGAGCAAAAAAAATTCCGTAGAGGAACTCGGGCGGAGGCGGGCTTGAAAAAGTGAATTTAGCATCGCGCTTCTCTAAGACTTTCCACTTATAACCGGTAGTATTCTCAGGATCAATATTCACCTCAGTCTGTGAGTACTTTTCCCTTTAAAAGAAACGATTGCCACGACTCTCAATAGTTTTTACGGCGGGACCCTTAAACTGCTAATAGAGCCCCGCCTTTTTTGTTATATAAGAGACGGCTGAAGAGGCTTTTTCCTGGAGGTAGATTTCACTACATTGATCTTCAAAGCAAAAACAACGTTCTGTAGCCACTTCTTGCCCGGAGCTTCAGTATGTATCTTGTAGTATTCCATATCATTGAGCATCCCAATAAACCTTTCAGCATCTTTTAATTGATAAGGGAAGTAAGGAGGTATGGCGGATGCTCTTTGAAGGAAGTACTTCAAAAGAGCGGATCTCTGGGCAATTTTTGTTATGGCAAGATCTGTTTCACCCTTAGGCTGCTGAACTTCTTCTGCTTCTCCATTGCCTTCCAGTTGGTTCATCTGACTATCAATTGCTGCTGCCTCATCAGTGATTACCTGAGCTTTCTGGGCGTCCTTGTATCGCACTTCTTTTTCCATCTTAATGGACTCCCATTTCATTATGAAGTCTTTTATGATCCTTTCGGGGAATTCAGGCATGACTCCAAACGGAATTATCAATGAAAGCAGAATGCACCCTTTGTCGACTTCCGGAAAGTCCATGGCCATGAGCTTTCTGGCTACTTTCATATAACCGATATAGTCACTGGGGGAGAAAAAGTAGCGGGCGATCAGGATACCCTCTTTGGTAAGGGAATACAAACCGCTTTCTTTCCTGTTCAGGATGTGACAAGCCCTGAGGAAATGCAGGTTCTTTTCTACGGATTCGGACACTTTCTGTCCTGTTGTAAGAGAAGCAGCGTAGGTCATGCTCAATGCCTGGATGAGATCCTGCTTTGATGCCGGATTCAGGGAGAGAATGGTAAGCATCATTGATTGAACCGGCAGAGGAAGAGACTTTGCAAGACATAGTTTCTTTGCGTTAAATAGTTCGATTTTGTCTCCCAGGATATATACCATTGCTTCAGGTTTACCCCTCCCTGCCCTGCCGAACATCTGATCGACATCGGTCTTTTCCAGAAAATATCCCCCTCTTCGCGTGCCGCACACAACTACTATATCTGCCGGAGTGTTTATCCCCTGGGAAAGCGTGTTTGTCGCAAGAAGTGTTTTTAATTCCCCTGCATTGAATTCCACAACAAGCCTGTCCCTCTCTTTATCTTCGAGGTCTGCACAATGCATGGGAGCGACAAGGGACTCGCTGAGACAATAGCCGGCGGCTTTCGTAGGCACAAAGATAAGGATGTTTTCTTCCTGATGCTTTAAGAGAATATCCTTTAAAACTTTCAGCCTCAGGGAATCCCGGTTATAAATATGCCCCGAAATAGTGGCTGTAACACCTGCGGGAAGTTTTCTGGGAGCAGGCTGTGCATTGATATCATCGGGGACATGCACTTCGTTTACGTGGATCAGCGTTTTTCTGAATTTCGAAATAAACATGTCGGCTTTGAGTAAATCAGCCAGTTCTTTTTTATTGGGAAATGTACCGGACATGAGCAGGACTTTTCCTCCGCTTCTGATATGAACAGTCATAGCCACATCCAGATTGCCTCCTCTGGACGGCTCAAGAAGATTATGCGCCTCGTCTATGATCAGGAGCCCTGCTCTTGTCCACTCCTTACCCGATCTCACTGCACTCAGAAATCCTTCGGGCGTTGTGACCACAAAGAACTTGTCGGCAACGGTCTTGTCGGAATTCGTGCTCAAACCGACGATCTTAGCACCCCATATCCCGACTGACTCCTGGTATAAGCTTTTGACAAGTTCCCTGGTGGGTGCAGTGAGGATTATTTTCTGGCCCTCGTCGAGAAAGCATCTCGATGCGATGTACGCAAGGGCGGTTTTACCTGTTCCTGTGCCGCTTTCGATGACACAGTGCCTGTCAGGTCTATAGTTGTCCTTGAAGCAGCTCTGTAACGGATTCAGCGTTTCAAAGGGCATATCAGGGTCGAAGCCACATGGATAATCACCCGTTACTTCGAAAAAGAGCGGCGCATCCTGATTCGGCTGCCCAGTCTTTCTCGGGAACCACTTCCTGAAGAAATTGATCATGTGCTAATAATCCTCGATTCCATAAGTTTCCTCCTTTTTGTAATTAAGTAAATGGCAGCATTAAGCATGATATTTATCTACGTCTCTGTTACCTCTTAAATCTCTCGTGTCTTTCATGGCATGACCTCTCTATTGAAAATATCGTGGTTAGTTTAGAAGAGGAAGGAGGGTGGAAGAGGAAGGTTGGGGGTTATCTTCCTCTTCCAATGGGGGGAGAGTAATCCATGCAAAGTCAGCCTTCTGCCAACTCCACAGACCGAACAGCCTTAAGGATTTATCTGACTCTGGAGATTATTCGGCAATTCCCGGATCATGGGAGAAGTTGTCGTCAGGACTTGCGAATCAGTTGTCGGCATCGTGTGTGTCTGATGAACCTGGGCTTTCAAAACGTTTCTTGTATTGACGATGTCTACAGTTGCCCTGACCACCACATCTCTTATGACTTCTTCCAGAGCAGTGCCCTTTAATTGGCTAAAAATACCGCCGAATCCTACTCCATGCCATCCAGCGCCAGCTCCGATACCAAGTCCTGACTTCTGATTGTTTGCCTCATATGACTTTGTGAAAGTAACTTTTCCGGAGTTAACATCTATTATCCTGATATCCATACCAACAATAGCCTTGGTCTTCTTGATATCTACAGCGCTCAATATCGGGATAATGCCGAGACCAAGGTTGGTATTTGTGGTCTCCATCGTCAGAGAGGTGACAGCTCCTCCAACAAGAAAGTCAGCTGCTTCAAGTTCGACCTTTTTCCCTATGAGAGCCATTTCCTGCTTTAGTTCTTCCAGGGACTCTCTCTCCAGAACTTCAAAACACCCTGTCTGCTTCAAAGCGGATATGAGCATATCCCCGATTCCCTGTCCTATCCCTTCGTAGGCAGGTTGACCTGTTAAAGATGCGATCTGCTGAAGAAATGAAGCGGTAGGAGTTTTGGGATTGCTGCAGGAAGCTGCCTTGCAGGTCACTTTTCCGAGAGCGATCTTGCCGATGGGCTTCTCGCACTTCGGGACCTGTAGTGTCTTTTCGGTTATCTCTGTCTCTGCGGCAAATGCTGACACGGAAAATACGCCCAGCATTGCGACAGCAATCAAAATACTGATGATTTGTTTCATGAAATATCCTCCTTTTGATGTTTGTTCTTAAATGAGTATTACCCGTGACTCCTGGCTCATCCTCGTAATCTTGATTTGTGAGCCGATTTTGGAGTGAGCGGTATGAAGAGAGGCGAATTAAAGCCAGGTGAAGGCTGGGTCTCCCGCGGGAAGGCCTTTGTGGGTACCGCAGTGTTTGCGTACTATCTTTCCACGGCATACTTTGCAGTTGTGGCCTGCTGTGCAGTCGTTCTTTTCCATGCACTTCATAGTTTCGCAGCCGCACGGGAAAGTGAAAAGCTTTACGCTTGCTTGCTCAAACGGTACTACCGGTTTCCAAGTTGATGTGACAATAGATTCCATAGTTTTAAATCCTCCTGTTTTCTTTATTCGTGGTTTTAAATTGTGTATTTCTGCAATTAGCAGAAATAGATTGAAGCGTTGCGGATGTATGGACTTTTTATTGACGATAAAAGTTGATAGTTTCTACATTGACGACGATCTCGGCGATGGCTTTCGCGGTAGCGGCTGAGACATGAGGCATATTCTCTGTGATGGTTAATTCGATAGCTTTTACTTTTGACATAAACGCACCTCCTTGTAGTTATATCTCTGTAATTTTCACCAAAGGTTACTTGTATAAAACGGACCGGCGGATTCTGAAGATAAACCGCAGGTGAAATGATCTTCCCTTATAAAACTGCTATTTATTCACCGACTCTTTGAGCAGTTCGATCGGGGATTTCAATCACATTTAAAGAGGGCTCATTGTGTTTGCGGTTAAAAAGCATCTTTACGATATCATCGACGCTGTTTAAGCTGTAAACTCTTTCTCCTTTCTGAACCTTTATCGAACCGAGCATAGTCTTGAGTGACATAACACACCTCCAAAAACGATAAAGGCATTGCGTTTTTCACCGAATGGTTACTTTCGCAATGCCCTTTAAAAAAGAAACTCGGACTTACAACAGACAGAAATGCGATTATCCTGAAAAAACATTGGCAGGCAATATATGGGCGGGCATCAGCAATGGAGGGATGGGTATGCTGCTATTCGTGGTTATCAGGCAGGCAGGACTTTTCTGACAGTAGTAAAGACGTTGTTACCCTCTTTCCTGAAAGAAAAGTGTAACCCTCCCATGACGGTATAAACGGGGATTCCTTGTGGAAAAAACTGGGAAAGATTCGCTGACTTCACGTTTAGGCTTACTGGCCGGTTGATGTTGATACCTCCAAAGAATTTTGTGAGTAAGGATGTTGCTGTCCTCATGATGATCACCTCAGTCTTTGAATTTTTTCCGCTCGGAATAGGCGGAAAGATTTCATGGCTGCTCATCGCTTTTTGTTTAATGTCAGAGCTTAGAACTGACTGGGGAGAGAACACGAAACGGTTAGCCCATGTACAGACCGCTTCACGTTCTTGAATGATTAAAGGAAGGATTAACGGGGATTCAGACAGGCAGTTTGGCAGCAGTTGAAAGACAGGACAAATCTGGAACACCAATTGTTACTTCACATTGACTATCTGGGATAAAAAATACGACGAAACAGCGATTGCCAGGACAGATAAATGGCCTTATATCTGCCCATAGTAAAACCAACATTAGTTACTTTTGAGATGATAGCCCTGTGAAATTTTGTGCATTAAGGCAAAAGTATTTTGCGAAGCGGTAAATTCGGGGGATATTGTTCCTTTTGAAAGAAAAGAAAAAATGGGAAGTGAGAAATTGGGGACTTGTTGATTTAAGCCATTTCAGGAAGGATTCGAAAAACTTGTCTCAAGCTGTCGGCTTCTGAGGCCTCTCTGGATACTTCTATGCAGGATAAGATGGGAAAATTACCTTAATTATAATGAGAATAGCCTATGCGGTCAAGGCAATGATAGCCTAACTGCTTGAAATACAAGCTAATTTAAGCATTTTTATTCGAGCGACATCCCATCCGAAAAAATAAAATAGCTGCAAGCATGCCGCAACACTGCGAAACGCAAGTAAATCAAGATGTTATGGACATAAAAGACCCGTTTGACTGATCTCCGTGAGCGCTTAAAAATTTGAAAGAACGCAAACCATTTGAGATCCGGTATATATTCGACATCCCCTTTCCTCATCTAACTCATTGATATTTTTAGATTAATCAGGATTAAAAGGACAGGACGGTTTACGTGGTTTCATACGACGTTCTTTACGAGGTTTCTTATAGGGGTTCTTACGGTGAGGTCAATACGGGTCCGGGACAGAAAATGTGACGCGAAATGATTTCGCATTGTCCAGGGGGAGATTCTTCTCACAACAATGCCGGTAATACTCTTATATCAAGAAAACAAAAAAGGAGGAGTTCAAATGATAGAAGACGCAGATAAGGAAACAAAATCGACTGAGAAATACGACAGCAAAAAATGCCTGGACACGGCTGCAGAAAAATTACTGGGAGACATCAACAGAGAGGAGATTGTCCAGATACCTGTAGACAAAATAATGGCCAACCGGTTTCAGCCAAGAAAGTACTTCAGAGAAGAGTCCTTAGCCAGTCTTGCCGAAACGATAAAAGAAGACGGGGTACAGCAACCAATAACGGTAAGGAAAATTGAGGAGGAAAATTCACCCTTTCTTTTTGAGCTGATCGCGGGGGAACGGCGATTGAGGGCATCAAAAATTGCAGGACTCGAAAAGATTCCGGCAGTCATAAAAGAGAAAAGTGACAGAGAGATAAAAAAACTTGCCCTCCTTGAGAATCTGCAAAGGGAAGACCTGACGTACTTTGAAACCATGATGTCTATCGTTGGATTGAAAGAAGAATATGGAAGTAATGAAGAAGTGGGTACTGCTGTGGGCCTTACAAGAAGGAGCGTGGAACAATATTTAAAAATACATAGCGAAATGTCCACCATCCCGGAAGTGTTTGCAATAGTAGAAAAAAAGCAGTCGACTCTGAACAGGACGAATCTGAAAGACACAGCCGATATTATGTCCGAACTGAGAAGATACCAGAAATCGGACAAGAGAGAGTTTGAACGCTTTATAAAGAGAGTCAAGGAAAAGGGGATAGTTGCTGCAGTAGAGAAATTATTGAGAAAGATTGAGAACAGAAATACCACAAGGAACAAAAGTGAACCACATGATGCAAATTCGCCTGATGACATATTTAAGGAAACAGATGATAGACTCTTGATAAGAATTACCCTTCGTAAAGATGCTCTGCCGTCCGATGAAGCCCTGGGGAAGATACAGTCGGCAATAGATCACTTCTTTCAGAGGATTCAAGAAATTTCAAAAGAGACCATGCATGAAAGCAACGTCTAAACGGCAAAGATCTAAAATGGTAATTATCACCGATAGAGACGTCAATATTTTCAAAGTCTTATCGAGCGGGGCATCAGACCTGACGGACATAAGAAGAATGCTAAGGGACGTCTACAAAACAGAAGTTACTCCAAACGCGCTACAAAAAAGACTGTCTCTTCTAAAGAAGAATGATTATGTCCAGTCGAGGGTCTATGCAAAAAAGAATGATGGCATAAGAGTCAAAAAGGAAGGGTATGAGAAAGAAGAAAGTGAAAAGTTAATGAGGAGCAACGTCCCTTTTGCGCTGTATGCACTCACCGTTCTTTCAATAGCCGTCCTCGTAGAAAAAGGGTATGACCATAACTGGATAAGAGCATGCCTGCCCGGTCCTCCATTTATAAAGCATGATGAAATGGTCAGGGAGGTTGTCCGGGCAATAAAGAAGGAAGCCGCAAGAGTCGGTTACAGCTTCGGGTTAGTAGATGAGCTGAACCTGAAAAGAATGGCGTCAAAGTACAAGTCCAAGGAAAATCTCCCCGACCTCCTGGTAAGGCTCACTCTGGATATCGGCTCGGAACAAATAGTAAAGAGGTACAATCTGGAAATCGACAATAATACGATTTCGCCTTCCTACATGGTTGACAAGGTCCTGAGATCCAAAAGAAGGACGCTCATAATATGTAACGATAGCAAGACCCGGATGGAGGCATTTCTGAGAGCCTTCAAATCTGCGGTCAAGGATGAAGAAAAAAGGAGTCTGATAAACAGAAAAAAGAAGAAAGGCCGTAATCAGGTTGACGAAGACATACCGCTGGCTCATAAGGTCGTATTTACCTACATAAAAGAATTCTGCGCCAAAGGGTTCCTGCAGACCAGCTTTATTTCAATTGATGAAGTGCCCGTGTATATCGTCCCCCCGGAAATCAACAAAAAGATAGTTATCAGGGGAAGAGGAGTTTATGACACATAATCCAATGATATTATTATGAATATTGAAGACATAGGCGCGATAAGGATAAGACTTCTTGATCCGGATCAAATAATATGGAGAGCAAAAGGAGAAGTGAAATATTCGAAGACGCTGGAGTCAAGTGGGAAGCCCGTGCTTGGCGGTCTATTCTGTCCGAGAATTTTCGGAACGATGGAGCCGGGCACATGCATCTGCGGGACCTTCTATAAAGGTTATAGAGAAAGACAAATCAAGTGTGAAAAGTGTGATTATGAAGTAATAAGTGAGACCAAGAAAAAAAAGCGCTTCGGGTATGTAAGACTAAAATATCCGGTAGTTCACATATGGTACCGAAGCATAATAGCAACGCTTCTGGCGATCCCTCCAAAGAAACTTAAAAACGTAATCAACTGCCTGGCATTTATAGTGCTGAAATCAGGTGAAACCAGTTACAAAGAGGGCGAAATAATTTCTCTCAAGGAATACTTTGAAGCAAGGGGGAAAAAGAATTTTGTGGCAGACACCGGCGGGACCGTCATATACGGACTCTTAAAAGAGCTCGATATAAAAGATCTTGTAAATAAGCTGCGACAGAAAGTACCTTCGAGGAGAATTAATAAGAGGCTTCAGATTGCCAGAGATTTCATGAAATCAGGCATGAACCCTGAATGGATGATATTAAACGTGCTCCCGGTTCTGCCGGCAAAACTGAGGCCCGTAATCATAATGGACGATGGAACAATAGCCAGCTCGGACCTTAACGAACTCTACGCACGTGTGATAAACAGAAACAACAGATTAAAGGAACTTGAACATATGGGATTCCCGGAAATCCTTAGGCTCATAGAAAGAAGGCTTTTACAGGGTTCAGTCGACTCTCTCCTTCAAAACAACAAAGGCCACTCTGCGATGAACAGAACGAGGAAAAGAGTACTAAAATCGCTCTCCGATTTCATAGAGAAAAAAGAAGGCAGGCTGAGAAGAAATTTACTTGGGAAAAGAGTCGACTATTCAGGGAGATCAGTTATTGTCGTCGGCCCTACCCTGAAATTGAACCAATGCGGTTTGCCTATAGTTATGGCACTGGATATGTTAAGGCCTTTCATATACGGCAATCTCATGCGCAAAGGATTTGCAATTTCGCTGAAGAATGCATCTCTTCTGGTTGATTTGAGGAGACCGGAAGCAATTGATGCCCTGGAGGAAGAACTCAGGGAGAGAGTCGTAATTCTAAACAGGGCTCCGTCACTCCACAGAATGAGCATTCAGGCTTTTGAACCAATACTGGTTGACGGGAAGGCGATACGACTTCACCCCCTGGTCTGCACGGCGTTTAATGCCGATTTTGACGGTGATCAAATGGGGGTGCATATGCCGGTAACTCTGGAAGCCCAAATAGAGACAAGGGTACTGATGCTCTCGGTAAATAATCTTCTCTCCCCGGCAAACGGAAAACTGATAATGACTCCTGCCCAGGACATAGTTCTCGGCATCTACTACCTGACAAAGGACAGAGACAAAAGAAGAGGCGACGGTATGATTTTCGCGGACAAAGAAGATGCTTTATGTGCCCATTATGCCGGAGCTGTGGAATTACATGCACGGGTAATTGTGAGAATAAATGGACAACGAATCGCAACAACTCCGGGGAGACTCATATTCAGCGAGCTTTTTCCAGCGCAGATTGAATTCGAGGAGTTGAATAAGACCGTCAAGAAAAAGGATCTGTCCAAGCTTGTAGAGATGTGCTATGACAGAGCCGGACAGAGGGATACGGTAATACTGCTGGACAGGATAAAAGAGATGGGATTCAAGTATGCAACACAGAGCGGTATCTCATTCTGCAGCAGCGATATCACAATTCCTGCGGAAAAAAACGAAATAATAGAAAGGACGGAACGGGAAGTAGACGATATAAAGGAAAAATACGGGATAGGTGAAATCGCAGATGCAGAAAGGCACAACAAAATAATAGACCTTTGGGGAAAGGCCACAGAAGAAATAGCGAACAAAATGATGGAGCACTTTGGATTGGAAAATGATACCGGCATGACGGAAGAACAGAAACGGAATGCTAAAGAATTCAACTCTATGTATATGATGGCTGACTCCGGGGCGAGAGGAACTGTTGGTCAGATATCACAACTGGGAGGAATGAGGGGTTTAATGGCCAGGCCCACCGGAGAGATAGTGGAGATACCGATCAAGTCAAACCTGAAGGAGGGACTAACGTACCATGAATATCTGCTTGCTACGCATGGAGCGAGAAAAGGAAGAGCTGATGGCGCATTAAAAACCGCCAATGCAGGATATTTTACAAGGAAGCTGGTGGATGTCGCACATGATTTGATAATAAACGAATTGGACTGCGGAACCATGAAGAGTATAACAATGACAGAATTGATTGACAATGACGAAGTTTTAATACCTCTGGAAGACAGAATATTCGGAAGGTATGTGGCAGAAGATGTCATTGACTCTTCGACAGGAAAATTAATCGTCAGAAGAAATGAGCTAATAGACAAAGAAATAGCCGGAAAGATCGCAAAAGCAGGGATAAGGGAGATAAAGGTGCGATCGCCTTTTTCATGCCAATGTTCCAAAGGCATATGCGTCAAGTGCTATGGTTACGACCTTTCAACGAGGATGGCTGTTTCTATAGGAGAAGCTGTCGGGATAATCGCTGCCCAGTCGATAGGAGAGCCCGGGACGCAGCTCACCCTGAGGACATTTCACAGCGGAGGCAGTGCTTCGGGAGTATCAACAAAGAACTCCATTGAGGCGAAGATCGCTGGGCGTATCAATTTCGCAGAGATAAACACAGTGAGAAACGTAAGCGGAAAACTTGTAGTGGTAAACAGAAGCGGAAGAATATCAGTGATAACAGACGAAGGCAGAAATATAGACTGCGGAGTGGTACCCTATGGAGCGGTTATGACGGTTGATGATAATGAGTGCGTCGAGGCAGGGGTTAATATAGCGAAATGGGACCCGTATAATCTTCCGATTATTTCGACAACAGAAGGGAATGCTGAATTTATAGACATTATAGAAGGATCAACGATGAAGCAGGAAGTTGACCAGGACACAGGCGTAATAAGAAAAAACATAACAGCAATTAAAGACGAAATGATACCTAAGATAAAGGTGGGAGAAAAAGAATATATGCTTCCGATAGGCGCGGTCATCGTTGCAAACGAACATAGTCACGTTAATGTAGGGGATTCGATAGCAAAAACCCCAAAACAGGCAAAAAAGACTTCTGATATAACAGGGGGACTGCCTAAGGTGCTTCAAATACTGGAGGCACGATCGGTAAACAACCCTGCAGTAATGGCAGAAATAAATGGGGAATTAAGGATTAACCCGCCAAAGGGGAAATTCATGATGGTGGACATAGTAGGAGGAAATGGCGATGTAGCAAGCTACAAAATTCCCATGGACAGGCAGCTAAATTTCTATAACGGGGATTTCGTAAATGCAGGAGATATTCTGGTTGATGGGGATATAAGCATCAACGACACATTGAACATTTTTGGATCTGAGAAAGCTGCGATACAGATAGTCAATGAAGTGCAGAAGGTATATTTGAGCCAGGGGGTTTCCATAAATGATAAGCACTTCGAGGTCATAGCCAGAAAGATGCTGGGTTTTGTTAGAGTTGTCGAAGCAGGAGACACAGACCTCGTGGCAGATGATGTTGTGCCGAGGAATACTTTCTTTGAAATAAACGAAAGAACGGAAGGAAGAAAAGCAGTAGCGATACCCATCTTGCTTGGTCTTGCAAAAGCAGCAATAAACTCGGAAAGCTGGCTTAGTGCAGCATCGTTTGAGAGGACAGCATCCGTCTTGGCAAGTGCTGCAATACAAGGAAAATTGATGTTCTATCGGGAGTCAAAGAAAACGTGATAATTGGGAGAAGGATTCCGGTCGGTACAGGCCATCCATATTTCCAGGAGACAAAAATAGTGAAAGAAAATAGAGCAGTCCCCGATAAAGATAAAAATAAGAATTATAATGAAATACTTTTTTGATCCTACCTGTCTCTGAAACTTGTCAAACGAGTACGACCATAACCTTGAATGTTAAAATAATCAACGTTCAGCAAAATCACACATCGATAGGCTTATAAAGGAGGCCCATATGAGACAAATTACAGCCAAACTAATAATGCTTTCCGTCCTATTCTTTGCTGCCTGTTCAAATACTCAGGCCGTAGAAATCACCCTCAAAAACACTCCGACACAAGTATATTTCAGCCCTCATGGTGGCGCTACATATGCTATTGTTCAGGAGATAGGTAAGGCTAAGTCCGAGATACTGGTTCAGGCATACTCTTTTACCAGTAAGGAAATTGCTAAAGCGCTTGTAGACGCTCATAAAAGAGGGGTTCACACAGAAATCATTCTTGATAAAAGCAACAGATCCCAAAAATATAGCGCTGCCGATTTCACTCACAATATGGGTATACCTACCCTTATTGACGCCGAACATGCCATAGCACATAACAAGATTATGATTATAGACAAGGAGACCGTAATCACAGGCAGTTTTAACTTCACGAAGGCCGCAGAAGCAAAGAATGCGGAAAACCTTCTAATCCTGAAGTCCAAGGAACTCGCAAAATTATATATTGATAATTGGAATAAGCATAAGAAGCATTCCGAAGAGTATAAGGGCAGACAATAGGAGGCATTATAGTTATAACAAATACAATCTCTCTAAGCACAAAAGGATTTAGTGATGTCCTTGAACTGTTAACGATGATAATTATGTTATCAATTGCTCACAGAACTCCATTTTCTCCTCAACAGTAGAAATGCGTCTATTTCCTTAGAAAATTAACACATCCATGATATCAGCAAGGTGCATATCGCTGTATCTATGTGCCTTTAATGAGATTTAAGGTAAGGGACCATAAATTAGAATATTGTCATGTTCATTTGTCTCCGCGATTTTATTATCCGCGTCAAAAACTACAATGACATATTTACCTGATGTAATGACATTATAGGGGGAATTATAATTTAAACTCACATTCTTGTTTTTACTTGCCCCAATATTTCCTACTGACATTTTCTTTGCAAAAGTGTCTGCTTCATCATATACGTCGTCATCGGAAAGATAAAATTTCACATGTGCAGATGAAGAATTCTTATTGCCAGTATTTTGTATATTAAGTCTACCCTTGAGTGTACATCTAACTCCTTTCTTAGAATTTTTTATTATCTGAGTCAAGTAAGACCAAGACCCAGTAAGATTAGGACCCGAAAAGGGGTAGTCTACATATCGATAAATTCCCCCACCATTACTTGTACTCGCATACAAAATTACACTTCCATCTGACTGAGGCGGCCCTGAAACAAGATAATTTATCATGATATGATTCTTACCAAGGCCCACATTAGATTTATTATTTAATAAATTCCAATTCTCACCGCCATCAGTACTTCGCAAGACACTTACTTTGTCGAAAGATGAGAACGTTATATAAATTAAATCTTTTATGAATTGATTAGCAGTAACAGCAGAATTTATATTAGAGTTATTATTTTGAAAAGATAACTGTGTTGTCCAACTTGTTCCCCATCCTCGGTCTTTTCCAAAGATGCTGACATGTTAGAGGGTAAATTATAGTCATAACCCACAGCATAAACTATATCTGCATCAAAGGGGTCAACTGCCAAATCTCCGCCCAAAGTCGTATGCGTTACAAATGAAGGTAGTGCCTGCCAGTTTAAACCATAATCAACGGACTTATATAAATTTTCTTGCATCCTCGCATAAATTACATTGGGATTTGAATTACTTACCGCTATTGGTCCAACGCCGCTTCCCTTCCCAAATCCATTCGGAGCTTTCCATGTGCGTCCATTATCAAAACTTGAAGAAAAAAACCAACCGGAGCCGCCGTAGCTATAACCTGATTTATTACTATATGCATATACAACATTTCCGTCTGGACTATATTGCAAGTTGCCAACATTGAGGTTTAATTGTGTTGCAGAGTACCCAAAAGTATTGGCGTCAGAGATGATGTCCCAAGTATTGCCTCCGTCAAGACTCTCGTAAATATTAAACTGAGTACTTTGCGATAAATAAACCATCCCTATAGCCAAAATGTGTTGGGGCTCATTGGGATCAATCGTCGCAGATGTTATCTGAGGTAAAAGTTCTGTAAGTGAACCATTTGAATAATCCGCTAAGAACAATGCTGACTGTCCGTATATAGATCCGACATAGACTTTATCCCAGTTGTCAGGAGAAGGCGTTATTGAATTAACGGGATAATATCCAGTAAAACTAAAATCATCTTGGAAATTAGTCCATGAATAAGTTGCACCGTAAACAATAGGATTACTAAGAAAAATATAGAGGCCAATAAAAAGACAGCACAATAATACTCTCAACAATTTCATCTCATCCCCCCATGCCTTAATTACAAAATAAGAGGCAAATGTTTTTCTATGGGACAGCAGGCCCATAAGATACACTATTATTGTTCTTGTCTGTTTCCATAACTTTGTTATCTGTATCAAGGGTAGCGATAACATATTTACCTGCTGCTGTTATATTATAGGGAAAACTATATCCGAAACTTTTGGTCTGGCTTTTACCCGGCTTAATTTTTCCTATGGATAATTGTTTTAAAAAAGTATCGCCCTCATCATAAATACCGTCGTCAGAGAGATAGAATTTAATATGGGAAGAGGCGTTAGTCTGCGTGCCAATATTATTAATACGAAGTTTTGCCTTGATTTGACATTTTATCCCCTTTTTAGCATTTTTACATTTTTGATTCATTAACAACCATTCTCCCGCGAGATCAGCGCCCGATCCTCCATTTAAATTTACTGTAACGATGGGTTCATCTGAATCATTGGAAGGTATTATAAGATTCGCATGGAATGATCCTGTTGTTGAAGGGGAAAAAGCCATATCAATAGTGCAGCTTGCTGATTGCTTTAACGTCATTTCTGAACAATTGTCACTTTTAATGTCGAATTCCTCAGTGTTTTCTCCGGTGATAGAAAGCGTTCCTATCATAAGGTCGCCGTTACCTGTATTGGTGATAGTAAATACTTGAGGAGGAGATAATTTATGAATCATTACATTATTGAAATCTTTGCTGAGTGGATAGACTGATATGTTTGATGCAAAAGAAGAACTGTTTATAAAGCGTCCATATATTTTATAACCACTCTCATAAACAACAAGATAGTTATTTCCTCCATGCGAAGCGACCTTTGGAGTCCAACTATATTTGTCAGATATTGGGAAAGCATCAATTTCTAAGCGGCCATCTTGATTCAGTAAAGATCCATACACTTTATGGTCGTCGCTCGATATATAAACAGTTAAGTATTTGCTCGTGCTTGCGTCAAACAATAAATCATAGTCATATTCTATGCCAAATGGAACAATTTGTTCTGAGATTTCATCTTGTGTGTTTACAAATCGTCCCATCAATTTCCCCATATCGAGCCACGTTATAAGATGTTGGTTATTTGTATCATCAAAAATAGCGTTGGGACACCATTGAGTTTCGGGATCATTAACTATAGAAAGTTGATCATCTATGAATACCCCATCACTATCTACAAATTGACCATAAATATCGTTATAAGTAATGATACTTTCTTTATCAACCCAGACTATCAAATATCTATTGTTTACCGGATCATAAGCAGCCTTTAAAAAACAGTTAGGACAACCCGTAGTAAATTGTGTCGTAGGAATGAGGAAATCTATGCGAGACTGATTATTAGCATCAAGGATATAACAATAAATATAGTCGCTACCAGCCTCGTGATTTATTACTAAAATATCATCAGTTTTAGCATTATAGGCAGCATCAGTGATATTGCCATTATATGCGCTATTTGTTAAATTACCGTTGCTATCCAGCAGTTGTCCACTAACCCAAAAAAGACCGGGAACACTTTTATAAATAACTACTGGTCTTTGACAATTCTGGGCAATATCTTGAATAAAAAAACTTTCTCCAAAGAAGAAACCGTCAGGCGTTATTAATTGACCGTAGATAGACCATTTATTATCTCTGAAATCATTCCAAGCTACCAAGTATTTCGCTGAGTATGGGTCATAAGCAACATCAGGTAACTGAGCCTCTTGAAGTCCTGAATATATTTTCAAAATCTTTAGATAGGTCAAAAGTCTTGAAGGTTTCTTGATTATAAAGTGCAGAAACAATCTTGTTTTCGTTTATGAGAATGTTAGCAACTGAACCAGTGCTTGTATCAGCTCCATCCCACGAACTAAAAATGTATCCTGCATTCGCATTTGCTGTTAGAGTAACTGTATCATTTTTACAATAATTAACTTTGCTTGATTCTCTCGCTATTGAACCAGCACCCGGCGGAATGATATGTATTGATAAACTTAAATTGCAATCCTCTATAAAGTTTGCCGTAATATTTTTGTCCTCGTTCATTGTTATAGTTGCCGGATTGATGTTTCCCGTCAAATCACCATGCCAGTTCACAAAACTCCATCCAGTATCAGGTGCTGCTTCAATCGTTACGTTTGTATCAGCTGGAAATTGTCCCGACCATGGTAAAGAAACGATATCCCCATTAACTTTTATTGATCCATTTCCATTTTTTGCAAGCGTTAGAACATAATTGATAGGTTTGAATTTGGCTGTAACTGTCATATTGCTATTCATCAGGACGTTGCAAGATTCCCCAGCTGGCAAATTACAATCTAACCAACCATCAAAGATCGAGTTTGCATCTGCTGTCGCTGTAAGCGTTATGGTCACGCCTTTATCGTATAACTCGGAGCAGTCAACTCCGCAATTGATGCCTGACGGGGAACTAATTACATATCCATTACCAGTTCCAGTTTTATTGATTGTCAAAGTATATTGTGAAGGTGGTGATGGTGGCACATAACTACACGTACATGTAGGACTTCTCGTACCATCTTTGCAGATATAATATCCGGAACCACCACAAAAGGATACACCGCCGTGGTGGGAACAACATCCACTTTTTTCAGGAGTTAAATTTGAATCAGACGCTGTAAAATTACTTAGACCGTCTTTAGCCCATACAAAAGATAAAGGTAGAATCATTACACTAAGAAGGATTAATAGACAGATGATGAAACCTTTGTTAAATTGATGCATTTTGCTGCTTCCCCCTGTTGTTGTATGGTAAGTAAATTGATGTTATTTGTCAATTATTTGATACGTTCATTTCATTTGAAATACGCATCATTATGAAGGACAAAAAAGGTGCATTGTGCAGGAAGGCATCCGAAAAGCATGCACGATCCTCTCGTGTGCCAGTGATCTTCGGGAAGCAACAGTGCCGCTGACGTGACTGGGGTGTTAGGTATCAGCAGGTGTACAGACTCCGCTCCCCTTCTCACAGTACTACGCATCCGGGACCGATCAGATTATTCTGTTTGTTTTTTTCAATAATGAATGGAGATGGGGAAATGTCTGCGCGCTCTGTTCACATAGGGCTGAACACACATAGAAGCCTTTCGCACGGTTTGTTTCCCATTCAAGCAGACATGGAAGATTTGCTTTTGAGGGTTCAAGACTACCTTTGAAAACAACCTGGAAAAAATTCTTCCTGAAACAATCCCTTGAAATTTGTTCCTGAAAGGTATGTATGTCAACCGGAAATCTGCAAAAATTCCATAAGAAAATTGATTTATATGAATATGGATTAATATTTGATATTTGTACCATAGAGAAGATATAATGCAACCAATAGAATAACGGTTTTCAGCGAGATGTTTTTCCACGGGATATTTTTATCCAATTTCATAAAAAGAAGGAGTAGGACATTGCGCACATGTCTAAAACGCAACTTTTCCACAACACTTCTCTTATTTCTGTTTATAAGTACTTCGTTTCTAACATACAGTTGTTCTTCTGAACAATCAGAAGTAGAATCATTTGTTAAGAATAGAATAGAAGCAGAGGCTAAACCGCACAATATCACAATCAACAGTATTAATCTTGAAATCGACCAGATAGAGGTATCCAAGCTGGAGCAAGCTAATGGCATAGAAAAAAAATTCCGCGTGACTTACCAGCTTATTTATAAATGTAAAAATATGCAGTCTTTTAAATCTCTTGCTTATACATTCTTTGTAATAACACAAAATGGGACACGAAAACTTGGCGATTATCTGATGAACGAGAAGGGTAGTAGTATTTTTAACTTTATCGAAATCCCTCTTATTCCCGATGAGTGTCTATAAGGTACTTTTGATAGCTTATAAGGGGGAAACAGTTAATTATTCTTCACACTGAAAAACAAGGGATAAAACTGCAGGGCGTTTTTATCGTGTTCATACAGCCCAAAAAAGGGGGAATGCATGGGTGTAGAAAACATTAACGGTGCTTGGAAGTCAACGGCCAACCTTATTTATATCATTACTCAACTATGCGACAAGACGCAAATAGACGAGAACTTCGTCTGGCGAGTTGTTCACACAAACGGTGTCACAGAAACCGGCATTGGACGGTTTACGAATCCAAAAGATAATACGGAGAAAGAACCTGAAGTCACGGCCCGGTGGAATTTTCATGGTGGAGCTGTTAACAGCAATACGTATGTAGTTGATAGGTTAACATAAAAATGTATTGCTCTGATAAATTTTAACCCTTCTTCCAATTATAGTAGTCTCTCCAATTACAATACCGGTACCATGGTCGATGCAAAATTCTGATCCGATATTGGCACCCGGGTGGATATCTATGCCTGTTATAGAGTGAGCATATTCAGTCATAATTCTTGGTACAACAGGAACAGCCTGGCATGATAAACAATGAGCCAATCTGTATACCAGGATCGCAAAAAAACCAGGATAAGCCATTACAACTTCATCAATACCTGAGGCGGCCGGATCATTAAGTGCGATAAAAGCAGCATCCATAAGAAGTTTATCTTCAATGAAAGATAATTCATTGAAAAATTTGTCTGCAATCACTGCAGGTTTATCAGAAAGTTTGTTTCTAATCGGATAAAGCAATTCAATAAATTTGGCCCGTAGCTTTCTAATTCCTGAAGGCTTAAAACCACCAGCCTCTGTAACAGGGAAAAGGCTGACTGCAATCCTAAGAATAAACTCAGCTACTCCGGTTTTGCTTGGCAAATAATTTCCTGAAAACCTGGATCGTATCGTTTTGATCGTATTAGCCATTATAGAATTATTAGGGATAAAATTTACATCAGGTCCTTTTCAAATGCCTCTTTATTGAATTTGTACCTGTTATCAAGAAATTCAATGATCTTTGAAGTATCCGAGTATGCATTTCCCAGGCAGGTAGAAGCTCCCGGTGAGGGAGTAATATTGAAAATTATATTATCCCCGGTAAGTTTGGCTTCACCCATTTCAAGTTTCCGTGTTGTATTATTAACGATCTGTGGTCTGGTCCCGCCAACTCTCTTTGCAAATTTCAGTTCCCTTAACTTTATTGATGGTACAACCTTCCGTATCTGCTTTATAAATAGTCGTTTGCCTAAAACAGGCAAATCATATAGGAAATTTACGAAAATATAACTGAATAGAACCTTATCAAATATGATTTTTAACAGACTGATGATTGGGTTAATACCCAGTCCGAAAGTCTTCCAGTATTCAAAAAAGGTAGCCATATTATATCTCTCAAGCTGAAATATAGGCTTTGCAGTAGGTCCGAATCTTGTAACATTTGCATCGTGCACTTCGGGATCTCCATGAATAGCTGCAAAAGGCAATTTTGCTACCTGAATTGTATAAACTTTCCCATTAAGCTTTTTAGGAGCTGTATAAAAACTACCTGCCATCGAAAGAATTGACAGATTTTTCCCATAACCAAGCGATTTTGCAATCATCAGGCTATGGCCTCCGGCAGCTATTATAACTACGTTAGCCTTAACTTCTCCGTTGTTTGTAGTGATGGTATAATTTTCACCCTCTCTGGTTATCTTTTCAAGCCTGGTATTCAGATGAATCTGAATATCGGGATTTTCTTTTTTTGCATTGCTTACAAACGAATGACAGAGTCTTTTAAAATCCACTGTATACCCATCTTCTGTAACCAGCGCGAGTATTTCCTGATCAGGATCTCTTCCCTTAACGACTCCCGGTTCAATTTTAGCTATCTCATCATATTTTATTTCCCGTAAATTCGGAAACAACTGGCTGAATGTTTCAAACCGTTTACTGAGGCCTTCGACCTGTATTTTTCCAACGGCAAGGACCATCTTTGAATATTTGCTGAATATTTTCTGACCATCACCTGACATTTTCTCATGCTCAAGATAATGCATTACCATATCAGCCATCCGTTTTACACTTTTTGCCTTTTCAAAAGAATAGTTTGTCTCAATATCGCCAAAATGAAGAGTCTGACTGTTATTGGTAGATGCTGAGTTCACAAGTCCAAAGTCAGAATATTTCTCAATAAGCCCGACATTTTTAATGTCAGTGTATTTACTTAATGTATAGAGCAATGCTGTTCCAACAACACCTCCTCCGACTATAAGCACATCATATTTTGGTACTGTATCATTCATAATATTATTTCCTCAAATTTAATGGAATATATTCATGCTTACCATACACATTTTTAAATGCCGGCCGAATGATCCTTTTGGCTGAAAATGTCAATTCTTCTATCCTGTGAGTACACCACCCGGAAACCCTTGCAACAGCAAAGAGAGGGGTATAAAGTTCCCTTGGAATGTCGAGGCAGGCATACACAAAACCTGAGTAGAAATCAACATTGATACACAACACCTTGGTTGATTTTTCTCCCTTGAATATTCTGAATACTTCGGGAGTAAGTCTTTCGACCAGTGAATAAAGTTCAAATTCGTCCAGACGTCCCTTTTCTATTGCAAGTTCTCTGGCTTTTTCTTTTAAGATTCCAGCTCTGGGATCAGATATAGTATAAACGGCATGGCCTATTCCGTATATTTTCCCTGAAAAATCGTTAGCTTTTTTATTTAGTATCTTAAGCAAATGATCAGTCACCTCTTTCTCGCTTGACCAGTCCTTAACATGGACTTTCATATCTTCCATCATTTCCAGTACCCTCACATTGGCTCCGCCATGCAAAGGTCCTTTTAATGAGCCAATTGCAGATGTTACAGAAGAATAAATATCCGTTTCGGACGAACTGGTCACTCTCATGGTAAATGTTGAGTTATTTCCTCCGCCATGCTCAGCATGAAGTATAAGCAGGAGATCAAGCAGATCAGCTTCAAGTTTTGAAAATCCGTCACAGTCTCCTTTGACCATATAAAGGAAATTTTCGGCTGTAGTCATGTCCGGCTGTGGGTGACGTATAGATAATGTCATTCCTTTGTACAAATGCCCTAATGCCTGATAAGAATATGCTACTATAGTAGGAAATTTGGCAATTATATTTAACGACTGTTTAATCATATTATCAAGTGAAATATCATCGGGATGTTCATCAAGAATGTACAAACCCAGAACTGACCTGGCAAGAATATTAAGAACATTCTTCCCTTTCATAGATAATATCATGTCTTTCACAAAATCATCAGGAAGAGCTCTCAGCGATGCCAGATGGTCAGAGAATTTCTTAAGTTCAGACTGGCTTGGAAGGCGTCCCGTCAACAAAAGATATACTGTTTCATCAAATCCATGACGGTTTTCTCTTTGACATCCATGGGTTATTTCACCAATATCAATTCCCCGATATAACAGTCTTCCGGGAATTGCAATAACCTTGTCACCTTCCCTTTTATATCCAACAACATCACCGATATTGGTCAGACCCACCAGCACGCCCGTGCCATCCTTATTCCTCAGTCCTCGCTTGACATCAAAATTGTCAAATAACTTATTATCGATCTCACATGCATTAAAAACCGACTCCTCCAGTTTTGAAAAGAAATTATTTTCGTCCATAAGATTAAAATATTTTAAATTGTAAGTTAAATATTAGTAATAATTGCATCGGCAAACTCAGATGTTTTCAGAAGTGTTGCATTTTCCATCAGACGGTGAAAGTCGTAAGTAACTTTTTTGCTCTGAATAGTAAGTTCCAATCCTTTATAGATTGATTCTGCCACTTTTCCCCAACCCATATAATCGAACATCAGAGCTCCGGAAAGAATAACAGAACCGGGATTGACTTTATCCTGGTCTGCGTATTTAGGCGCTGTGCCGTGTGTAGCTTCAAATATGGCATGGCCGCTTTCAAAGTTAATATTTGCTCCCGGCGCGATACCAATTCCTCCGACAATAGCGGCCAGTGCATCGGAAATATAGTCTCCGTTCAGGTTTAATGTCGCAATAACTGAATATTCAGCGGGACGTGTAAGTATCTGCTGAAGGAAGGCATCTGCAATAACATCCTTAATTATAACTTTGCCATCTGCTTCAGCCTTTTTAAGCATTTTGTCGGCAGCCTCAGCTCCCTGACTATCTGATATTTTTTTATGCTGCGGCCAGGTAAAAACATCATTGCCAAATTCTCTCTCTGCAAGGGCATAACCCCATTTCATAAAAGCACCCTCAGTATATTTCATTATATTGCCTTTATGAACGATAGTGACAGACGGCAACTTTTTTGTTACAGCATGTCTGATTGCCTGGCGGACCAGCCTCTCTGTGCCTTCCACAGATACCGGTTTGATCCCTATTGAAGATGTAGAAGGGAACCTGATTTTCTTTATACCCATTTCATCGATCAGAAATCTCCTTACCTTTTCAGTTTCCGGCAGCCCGTTCATAAATTCAATACCGGCATAAATATCTTCGGTATTCTCCCTGAAAATATGCATATCAACCCTTTCCGGGTGTTTTACAGGGCTTGGAACACCATTAAAATAACGCACAGGGCGATAACAGGTATAAAGGTCCAGTTCCTGGCGCAGGGCCACATTCAGAGAACGCATACCCTCCCCGACAGGCGTTGTAAGAGGTCCTTTAATTCCAACCAGGTACTCCCTAAAGTCAGTTAGTGTTTCATCAGGCATCCATTTGCCGGTTTTTTTGAAGGCCTTTTCACCAGCAAATACCTCTTTCCACTCAACTTTTCTTTCCCCGTTAAAGACCTTTTTAACGGCAGCATCGAATACCCGTACCGAAGCCTTCCAAATATCGGGTCCTGTGCCATCTCCTTCGATAAAAGGAATTATTGGATTCTCAGGAACAACCAATTTGCCATTTACTAATTTGATTTTCTCCGCAACCATTTTATTGATTTGATTTTCTTATAATATTAAGTGCGCTTCCGGCCCTGAACCATGCAATTTGTGCTTCATTATATGAATGTTGTGCAAAGATCTCTTCCTTATTTCCATCGGAATGATGCAGGATAATTCTGATCTTACTGGCGGGGGCTAAGTATTTTAGTTCTTTAATATCTATTTTATCGTTCTCTTTTATTTTGGTGTAATCGTCCTTATTCACAAATGTAAGGGGTAAAACACCTTGTTTCTTAAGGTTTGTCTCATGAATCCTGGCAAAAGATTTTACCAGCACTGCTTTAACGTCAAGATAACGGGGTTCCATTGCGGCATGTTCACGGGAAGAGCCTTCACCAAAATTTTCTTCGCCCACTACAATCGATCCTGTCCCAGCATCGCGATACGACCTTGCAACCTCCGGCACCCCCGAATATTCACCAGTCAGCTGATTCATTACACTGTTTGTCTGTTCATTGAAATAATTCACCGCGCCAATCATATAGTTATCTGAAATATTACCGAGATGACCCCGGTACTTCAGCCAGTATCCGGCCATTGAAATATGATCTGTTGTGCACTTACCTTTTGCTTTTATAAGAAGAGGGAGGTTAAAAAAATCATTGCCATCCCATTCCTTAAATGGAACCAATAGCTGTAACCTGTCTGAACCGGCAGCAATTTTTATCTCTTCAGAACCGCTTTCAGCCGATGATTTCTGGTAACCCCTTTCGACGTTTCCGAAACCCTGGGGTGGCAGGTCAAAACCGACCGGTTCTGATAATTTTATTTTATTCCCCTGTGAATTGACAAGGGTATCTGTAATAGGGTTAAAAGTCAGTTTTCCGGATATTGCGATTGCGGTAACAATTTCAGGTGAAGCAACAAAAGCATATGTATTTGGATTGCCGTCTGCACGTTTTGAAAAATTCCTGTTAAACGAATGAATAATTGTATTGACCTTCTTACTCTCTGCATCTTTCCGTGCCCATTGTCCGATACAGGGACCACACGCATTCGCAAAAACTTCCCCTCCTGCTTTCCTGAACAGGCCAAGAAAACCATCCCTCTCAGCAATGGTTCGTATTTGTTCTGAGCCCGGAGTAATTTTGAACTCTGACACAACAGCGAGACCTTCATCCAATGCATTTTGAACAACCGAAGCTGCCCTTGATAGATCTTCATAGGAAGAATTTGTGCATGATCCAATTAATCCAACCTCAACATCGCCGGGCCAGCCATTCTTTTCAACTGCTTCTTTCATTTGAGAAATTGGGGTTGCCAGGTCAGGAGTAAAAGGTCCGTTAATATAGGGTTCAAGTTCGGAAAGGTTTATTTCAATAAACCGGTCGTAATATTTTTCAGGATTATCATGAACCTCCGGATCTGATACAAGGTTGTTTATATTTTCTTCGGCAAGCTTTGCAACCTCTACTCTACCGGTAATTTTAAGATAATCATACATTGATCTATCGAATCCGAATAAGGAACACGTGGCACCCGTTTCTGCACCCATATTACAAATAGTTCCTTTCCCGGTACATGAAAGGTTTTCTGCCCCTTCTCCGAAATATTCTATAATGCAGCCTGTGCCTCCTTTTACGGTTAGCAACCCGGCAACTTTCAGAATAATATCCTTGGCAGATGTCCACCCGTTAAGTCTCCCGGTAAGCTTTATCCCTATAAGTTCTGGAAATTTAAGTTCCCAGCCCATTCCTGCCATCACATCAACAGCATCAGCACCACCAACTCCAATGGCTATCATTCCCAGTCCACCTGCATTAGGGGTATGGGAATCGGTTCCAATCATCATACCTCCCGGAAAAGCATAGTTTTCAAGCACTATCTGGTGAATAATTCCTGCACCCGGTTTCCAGAACCCGATATCATATTTATTACATGCAGAGCTTAAGAATTCGTAAACCTCTTTATTGGTAACACCGGCAGTCCTCAGGTCGTCATCAGCCCCTGATTTTGCAATTATAAGATGATCGCAATGCACCGATGTTGGGACTGCAGTCTGCTTTTTTCCGGCCATCATAAACTGGAGTAATGCCATCTGAGCTGTGGCGTCCTGCATAGCAACCCTGTCAGGAGCAAATTCCACATAATCAATGCCTTTCTTAAAGGGATAAACTTTTTGGCTTTCGTTCAGATGGCTGTAAAGAATTTTTTCACTCAATGTTAAAGGATGATCCAACATTTTTCTGATTTTAATAATCTTACCTGACAGATCCTTGTAGAAGGCATTGATCATTTCCAAATCGAATATCATAATTTATTTATTATTTTGAAGGTTCATGACCGAATTTGTCCATCATCCTTTATTATTCACTTATAAGTAGTTAACGCTTCAGATGCTATTGGTCCTCTTGCATGTTGTTTCCTGGTTGAGACTCCGATTTCTGCACCTAATCCAAATTGCGCCCCATCTGTAAATGCTGTTGAAGTATTCGAATAAACCGACGAAGCATCAACCAATTTATAAAACAACTGAATCCTATTAATGTTCTCAGAAATAATGGCTTCGCTATGCTTTGACCCGTATTCGGAGATATGAATTTGAGCATCTTCAAATGTTGTGACCGTTTTTATTGTCGTAACATAGGAGAGAAATTCCGTTCCAAAAGAGTCACTGGTTTCTTTTCGAAGCAATGACGACGGATATTTCCCGGATAACTCGCCATAGGCTGACAGATAGTCATAGTTGATAACTTCTGACTCTGAACAAAGCCCCGCAAGATAATCCAGATCACCCCGGCCTGCTGAAACAGCGCCCGATGATATCAGCAACACTTCCACTTCTTGTTTATAGAGAACGGCAATATCTTCAACTACACTTAAAATTCTACTTTCATTGAGCGAACCATCTTCCTGTGTAATAACATTACTTCCAACCTTTATTGTAATTCTGTTAAATAGCGGCCAGACGTTTTTCAATTTATTATCAATTACGCTGAATAATATATAAATTGTCGCAAAATTAATAGAATTTGTGAACATATTGTAGAGAAACAGAACATTTTGGGATAAATATAAAATATCTATAATCTAAAAAGATGTAAAAGGAATAAACACCTATCCAGATATATTGCTATAGTTCCACAAGGTATAACAGATAGTTGAACAGAGATAAAAAGCTGACATTTATCATGTATTCTATATTTCAGTCATACTGTACTTATAGGAACGAACCAGATAAAGTAAATCATTTGAGGGTCTATTTTATCTCAATTTCTCCCTGAAGCCGTAGTTCAGATGATGAGGGACCGATAAAAAATTTTAATTTCCCCGGTTCAAGCACCCATTTATGCAGGTTTGTATCCCAATATCTCAGATCATCGGCGTTTAATAGGATAGAAACATCAATTGTTTCTCCCTTTGGCACAAAAACCCTTTTGAATCCTTTAAGTGATTTAGCCGGTTCTTCCACCCGGGAACCAGGAAAACTTACATAAAGTTGCGGAACATCATCACTATTGTAATTACCTGTATTTTTAAGGCTGAAAGTGAAATTAACCACATCGCCTGACTTAATGATCTTCCTATCTGTCTTTAAATCAGAATAGTTGAATGTTGTGTAGGTCAATCCATAACCAAACGGAAATAATGGAATATTTTTATCATACATGTACGTTCTCCCGTGACGAATATCGTAATCAAGGATTGGAGGGAGCTGATCGATAGATGTTATCCATGTCTGAACAAGTCTCCCGGCAGGACTGACTTTCCCAAAAATCACATCAGCTACTGCATTTCCCATTTCCTGGCTCGATTGCGTTACATGCAAAATGGAAGGAACATGTTCCTTCGACCAGTTGATAGAGTATGGAAAACTCGAAACCATTACAAGGATAGTTTTTGGATTGGCTGCAAGTACCAGTTTTACAAGATCCTCCTGCTCCGTAGATATTGCCTGTCTGTCGACATCCTCACGACCATCGCTGGGAACAAAGTTCTGGCCCCAGCCCAGTCCATGGCTCAATGGATCGTTCCCAATGCATACTATGGCAACATCGCTCTGTTTTGCCGCATTGACTGCCGAATCAGCTTTATTACTTGCCGCAAATCGCACAATAACGTCGCCTCCCAGGACATCTTTAATACCGTGGAGGATAGTTATCCTGTATGGTGGTGTACCTGAATACCAGTCTGAGATAACTGAATTAGCAGACGGACCTATGACAGCAATTGACTTCAGTTTTTCTTTCTGAACCGGAAGAAGCATATTGTCATTTTTCATCAACACGATTGATTTTTCAGTTGCCCTGAGGGCAAGATCACGTGCTTCCTGCTTAGTCCATGGAGCTATTGTATCGGTTATGCCTATCTGTGGATACGGATTTTCCGGTGAATTATCCAGCATACCAAGCTTGAGAAGCACCCTCAGGTTACCGTATATAGCTTCATCAATATCGTTCTCACTAATAAGTGATTCAGCCATAGCTTCTTTGACTGATGACCGGTAATCATCGAGGAACATGGTAATGCCTGCCTTAATGCACCCGGCAGCAGCTTCAGGTAAGGAGGAATAATACTTATGTGTTGTCACAAGCTGTTTGAAAGCACCTCCATCAGTAGATATGATACCTCTTAATCCCCAGTCTTTCATTGTTACCTGCCTTAAAACCGGATTTACGGTACACGGAATGCCGTTGTATTTATTGTAGGCAGCCATAAAAGCCTGTGAACCTCCATCTGTTACCCCTTTGTAAAATCCATATGAATAATATTCCCTGAATAATCTTTCATCAAAATCAGAGCTGTTATAAACACGATTGTTCTCATTACTGTTAGCCAGGAAATGCTTCATTAGTGAGGCTGTCTTCCAGTACACCGGGTTATCGCCCTGTAGCCCTTTCACAAAAGCTGTTACCAGTGTTCCTGTCAGAAAAGGATCTTCACCATAGCACTCTTCTGTTCTTCCCCACCTTATATCTCTGCCCATGTCTGCATTTGGAGCAAAAACGATAAGGCCGGCAATACCGAATTTTTTATTCTGCGAAAGATAACGGGCTTCAGTAGCCTCCCATGCAGCCACTTTCTTTAACAGGTCAGGATCCCACATTTCAGCCAGGCCAATTGCCTGTGGAAATGTAGTTGTAGGAGATGCTTTTGCTCCTTTCACTGCCCAGTTGGCAGGTCCGCTATATGCCAGGCCGTGCAAACCCTCAACCGTATGTGTGCCTTTGATACCCAGTCGTGGAATGGAAAGCCTGGGAGAGAGACAATTAAGCTTCTCATCAAGGGTCATTAAGGAGATAAGATTATTGATCCTTTCTTCTTCCTTTAAACGTGTATCCTGAAAGGGATAAGATTGCGCTGAAAGAATAAGATTTATAAAAATCAGGATAAGTAAAATATTGATTTTTTTCATGACGCTATTTCTGAAATAATTTCTAAGCCATCCATGGTCTTTCCCTGTCTTTTGCCAATGGAAGGATGTCTAAAGCAACATTAACATCTTCCACTATCTGGAAGTCGTACATCCCCATGCATACAAAATCAGCACCGTTAGTAAATGCATATTTAAGTCCTTCCTCCGGTTTGATAGCACCTGCAGCCAGGACTTTAAAGGCAATCCAGGGTTCCTGAAGTGTACCCATATATCTTATGGTCTCCGAGGGATCAAAATCGAAATAATTATCCTGCCATTCCTGGTCTGACCTGGCTGACCAGTAATTATGACTATGACATGTTTTTACCCAGAAATCGGGTTTCAGTCCATGATCAACGCATGCTTTTATGGCCTCTATCCTGTGAGCTCCAATACCTGCTGGTTTACCATGGCTGCGTATCTCCTCCAGACCTTTACCTATCAGGTCCAGGCGCTCATCAACAGTTCTTTTCTTCGGGTCATCCCATTCAGGATTTGCCCAACGGTCGGTTATCTCGCCCTGGCAGTAAAGTGCATCCCAGTCAGCTGCTAACGACATTGCAATTCCTTTTTGAAAATCAAGGTTAATGCCGCAGTCGGAAATGAACTTAATATTACCCCGGAACTCATGTTTGTATTTCTGGAATATTCTTCCCATCTGGGGATTTGATATAATGGCATTCATTCCGCATTTTTCTCCCAATGCAAGGGTCTGCATCACTTTTTCGTCTGTATGATAAGTCTTCACCAGTTTGGATACATAAATAAGATCCCGGGCATGCGCCCATCCGCCAATTAGGTTACCACCCATAAAAAGGCGGCTGAGTTCAAACTGAGCAGGATTTCCGTTAATATCAGTGTATTTTATTATTCCTTTTGGAACCTGTCCCTTAAGATCATTCAGCGATGCATAGTTAAAGCTCAGCAGGGTCGCACTTGAGTTTGCATCCATTCCTTCAATATTCAGCAGTTTTTCCTCAAAACTATCCCACCCTTTCTTTTTATAAAGCGCATAGGCGAATGCTCCAAGAGCCGGTAAAGAGATAAGGTCCCTGATAGCCTCCCTTCTACCCAGACTTTTCCTGGTACCGGCAGGAATGTCGGGAACAGGTTTGCGCACCTTTTCATCTATCCACCGGGCGTAAAGCCTGTCAACGCCAAACTGGTAATCGGAAGACAAAAATGAGAATGCCAACAGCACAAAAAACTCAATCAGGGTTTTGTTAACCCAAAGATAGCTTCCTTCCACAGGCACACTCACCATATAACCGGGAACAGGTGGATAAGCAACAAAATAGAAAAAAAGCATAACAGCTCCTCCGATACTTGCCCACCTTGTAAATAAACCCAGAATAAGACTCAGACCTATAAGGATCATCCCCCAAATATTTATAAAATCGACAACAGAAATGATACCGGGACTTCCGGCCATTGAATGGAAAAGTGGTGCAAATATCCACCTGGAACCGGCAAGATACCCTGCTGAAGACCAGTTGCCGGCAATGATCTTTGCCGCACCTTCATATAGGAAATGCCAACCTATAACAATACGAAGAATAGAAAACAACCACACTATCACCTGGTTAGGGTTTGAATTAAGTTTTGTCTCAGGCTTCATAATAATTTATTATTTATCGTTTGGTTCTTTTTAATCAGTAGTTGCGTCAAAACAGTATTCCGGACTTAATTTAATCAATATCTGTATATTACACCTGCCTTAAATATAATGTCCGGCCTTTGAATAATCTAAAGATACAAATTTTATTTTCCCTCAAATAATGATGATAAATTTATCTGCCTTATATTAGTGGTACAAATAACAGAATCAAATGACCACAGTAAAAGAAATTGCCAAAATGATCGACCACTCGATATTAAATCCTGCAATGACAGATTCAGATTTAAAGAGAGAGTGCGCGGTAGCTAAAAAGTACGATGTTGCATCAGTCTGTGTTAAACCCTATGCCATTAAGATGGCTGTTGAACAGCTCAGGGGTACAGATGTAAAAGTCGGATGTGTTATAGGGTTCCCTCATGGCAACAGTTCGACAGCGGTAAAAGTATTTGAGGCTGAACAGGCTTGCAATGACGGGGCTGTTGAAATTGATATGGTGATCAATATAGGGAAAGCCCTGGGTGGTGACTGGAGTTATGTGGAGAAAGAAATCAAAGCTGTTACTACTACATGTCATCAGAACAGGGCAATTGTAAAGGTGATATTTGAAACTGATTTCATTAACAGCACCGGGGATAAAATAAGGTTATGCGAGATCTGTACCAGAGCCGGAGCTGATTTTGTAAAAACATCGACCGGTTATGGTTTTGTCAAAAAACCAAATGGTGACTACAACTATAAGGGCGCAACAGTAGAGGATATAAAACTGATGAGGAAATATTCAGGTCCGAATGTGAAGGTAAAATGCGCCGGAGGAGTACGCACTCTCGATGACTTGCTGAAAATGAAGGAGGCAGGAGCCACACGGTCAGGAGCAACTGCGACTGAAAAAATGCTTAATGAAGCAATGCAAAGATTCTTGTAGAAGCTGATTTTCGCAACTTAATAAAGATCATATTTCTGCAGGTAATCATTGAGAAAAGCCACATCTTTTTTTATTTTCCTTACAAGTATTTCCTGTTGTCCGGCAAGGGATAGTTTTTCCTCTTCTTTATTTAAAAGATCATATTCTATATGCAGGGTTATGGGCCCGGTAATATTATAATCTTTAACGGTTTTGAAAAACAACTCCCAGTCGACCATTCCTTCTCCCAAAGGCACTATGACGGGTTGTGGTTTCCCATTAACATTTCCCCACGTAAAATCTTTTATGGCCAGAGTTTTTATATGATCTGATATAAGACGCATGCCCAATATCCATGTATCAGTTCCTTCAACTGTAGCATGTCTGACATCATACTGGCTGCCAATATATTCAACAGGTAAATCATTCAATAGCTCATGAAGATCCCATATCGGAGCTCCAATGTATTTACCCGCATGATTTTGATACCCTCCGTGAATACCGTATTGTCTGTTAAGTTCTGCAATATCCCTGAATTGAGTTTTGTATTTCAGTACTGTTTCCCATACTTCTTCCTTATCATTATAGTCTAACCAGCCCAGCCTGTAGTATTTTACCCCGGCAGCTGATGCTGTTTTCAAAACCTTTTCAGCGTAAGGATCCGAAGCAGAAGTTATATCGGTAACTATCATGTCAATAGCAAGGTTATACTTCTTAGCTTTTTCAATAAGCTCAGGAAGTTCTTTTTCGACATTTGCAGGTTCAATCTTACCTCCTTTACGGACAGTAAGATCAAACCCTCCTATACCTGATTTTTCCACACAATCGCACATGAAGGCAAAATCATATTTATCGAGGGGTTTCGAAAACAATCTCACCTGCATTTTATTTTTCTGGCGCTCACCCTGAGAAATCCCCAGGGCTGAGGCAAAGGGCAATGATGCTCCCGCAATTGCCAGAGTTTCTATAAACTTCCTCCTGCTCTGTATCATTTTTGAAAATTTTAGGATTAAACTTCCCTGGAATTTCAAATAATCATTATTACTGAAATAAGGTTACTTTACCTTAATGATCTTCCTGAATGAAACCGGGTTGCCATCAGAGGCAACACCCTGGATATTAATTTCGTATTCAGATGCTACGTCGGAGGACCAGAACTCGATCCCGGCCTTTCCATCTTTCCCGGTCACAACCGACGGATTCCAGTAAAGCGTAGTCCTGAAATCAGGGATCCGGCTGTTTTTCGTTTCATTGGAGGAGTAATCGGGTGAAACAAACGATGGAACTGGATCAAGGACCCTGTATGACAACCTTATTGCATTATCAGACAGTGTTCCGTTACTGAAATCTCCAGCCTTGGTTATAATATTCACTGCTCCATAAAACAAGTAATCACCAATCATATACTTTTCCCTTTCCACGTCTATTTTTTCGACTAATTCAGGATCAAGATTTGCTATTACAGCAGGATCCTTAATAATTACGCCATCGATCGCCAACAATGGTGGAACGTCATAAATCTTATTATCAACAGGATCGGAAATTGTTATCTCATACCCTGACCTTTTACTTTTCAGAAAAGCACCGGTAATAAGCTCAAAAAAAACTTCCTGCATCACAGGTAGCTTAATATAATCAGCCATAGCTATTTCAACATCAGGCTTGCCGTAAAATCTTTTCGGGATTAGAGGTGTGGCCAGTGGAGGTAAAGGGTCTCCTTCAGAATGAATACCATATATTTTTCTAACCTGATAACCGGCACCCCAGTCTGAGATATAGAAATGAGCATTTGCTGCAGAAGAATCAACCGCCATTCCATGTTTAAAATACTTATCGGAGAATGATGATTCAACATTAATATTCTGATTCTGAATCGCTACTTCAGGTTGAATTACTAATTCTTTGACTGCCTCGTCAATATGAAGGTTGAAACTGAAATTTCCGCTCTTATCAGTTTTTGCATATTGGAAAACAGCCACTTTATCCGGAGTCGACAAAAAGATATATCTGTCTGCCAGCGATATACCTTTATCACCCTCAAGAAGAGCTCCCATAAGGTAATGGTTGTTATTTTCAAACTTGTATTTTAAGTCCGGATTAATATTTAACAAAATCCTTCCCCAGTCAATC
This sequence comes from uncultured Bacteroidales bacterium, assembly GCA_963815075.1. Taxonomy (GTDB): domain Bacteria; phylum Bacteroidota; class Bacteroidia; order Bacteroidales; family VadinHA17; genus LD21. The sequence goes on along the minus strand of CAWFFK010000009.1, from coordinate 380,748 downwards.
CAGTTACTGTGCAAAGTTGAAAGAAGACTATCCATCATCTCCGATGCAATTTCATTAAACTTTTTATTATTTAGGATACTCCATTTATGCATCCCAAACTCTGTGCCAAGGATCAGATAATCATCCATATCTGTAGCTTCGGGATAACTTGTTAAAGGAGCAACGGAAATGCTGAGATGTGCAGGATCATTTAAAGATGACAGACTTTTGGCCATTTCAATTTCAACAGATATCTGCTTCCTTAATCCGATGCTATCAGCTGAATTAAGAGTTACCGGCTGGTTTTTCCGCTTTGGAGTAAAAATATATTTTTCACAAACCGGCGCACCTCTTAAGTCAAATAAAGTTATCTGATTGATACCTTTTGAAAGTGAGGATTTAGATACACTGATTTTTGTGGAATCACCAGAGAGAAGCACTGTATTAACGTAATCAATTTTCCCGTGGGTTTGTATTAACAGATAAACCAAATTATTATTACCTGACCTGTATTTTTGATCTGTCGTTGTAAAAATTTCCAAAACATCCGGTCTGCTATAATTTATTTTCACCGAGATACCCTGCCCTGGCACAATACGACTTCCCATAATAATGCTAGTGGTATCAGATAAATTTGAATGTTCCTTAAACGTTTTAGTGCTTAATGCATTATAGATCTTAATTTCCTTCATAAAACAGTTATACGGAAGGAAATTTTTCATCCAGCTGGTATAAGCTCTAATTGTATAAGTACCTGAAGTAAGTGTATCAGGAATAGAGATCTCACCCGGGCCAAAGCCCTTGTCCAGGCCTATGCGTTTTTGTACTACAGGGCGGTTTTCCGGATTTAATAATTCGAAATAGACTATTTTACTATCTGAAGAAGGCTTTGAGCTTTGTCTGTCAATCAGGTATGCTTTGAACCATAAATTTTCTCCCGAAATATACTGTTCTCTGTCAGTTTGAACATATATTTCTTCCCAGGGCATTTCTTTACAGTATTGATTAAACTTATTACTGAGATAATCAGTCATGGTTATTTGCGTCTGTCCATTTACAACCTGCAGGGACAGCATACAGATAATAAAAGAAATTGCCGGTTTTAACCCTTTTGTCATTAGCTGAACTTTCTTCAAAAATTCATTATTTATTATTATTCCAAAAATCAGGTTCAATATTTGTACCTCTTACAGTACAATCAGCGCAACCTTTTGTAAACGTAATTACTTTATATGGTGGTGGCGGCAGCGACTGATCAACAATTACCCAGGTAGATATATTCAGGTTTGGGATAAAGGCACCATTGAACACAGTATCATCAACGCAAGCTTCAGTGGTGTAGGGATTAAACAAACCTAAAAAATGATCTTTTATGAAGAGTCTTTTTGTTGATTTGGCAGAAACGCTGAAATATCCAAGCACACTCTCGGCCGGATCATCAACACACGTTACATTACTTGGAATAGAAGCAGGAATAATATCGTAAAGTCCACCTACATGTTGAGTTACATTTTGTAATTTCTGCCAGTATTGAAATTCATCTTCATTCAAGGAATACTGATTAACCAGGATACTGTACTTAACGCTCAACCTGTCTGAATTGTTAGAAATAAAATCTAACGGGTAACTGGCAATCCTGTCTTCCGCGAAAGCTGAAGTACTCTTAACATTAATCAAATCTGAATTATCTGAAATCCAGCATATATTATTAGGTACAAGGTAAGGAAGGTGGAATTCCCATGTTTCAGAAAATTCCCACCTGTAGTATTTACAGCTATTTGATGGATCGTGGGTATTCAAATACACCTGGCAGCCTTGCTGGGGCAAAGACCATGGACCTGTATCGGGAATATCAACTTTTTCGTAATACAAACTGTCAATAGGCGGGACAGGCTTCATTTCAATCGGGAATGATTCGAAGATATGATTGTTGTATGACGAGTTGGTATTTATATGCAAAGTATAAGAACGACCTATGGTACCCTTAAATATTGAAGGGTTCGACTGGTATATTCCAGGGCTGCTTTCATAAAATGTGTAACTATTTCCCAGATCGTCTGATATGATAACAAAGCAACCAGAAAGAGATTTTTCGTGTTTCGAATCACCAAGAGGCATTGACGTTGATAATTTTATTGTATTGATCTCCGGCTGGTCCGTAATTAATCCTTCAACAACGAGTATGTTTTTGTCATCATTGGTTTCAGGAAAAAATTGTGTAATACAACCAGGAAAAATCAGAAGTATAGAAAAGAGTAATATTTTATAAATAGTTTTCATATCCGGATTAAAAATCGAAACTAAAAGTGACTGATGGAATGGCTCTCGCAAACACTGATAATTTAAATCCACTAATTTGATTTGATTCCTGCTTAAAGTAAATGGAGTAGACATTCTCTCTTCCAAGTAAATTATATACCGAGAAAGTCCAGTTTGGATGAGCAATCCTGTGTGATCTTAAATTCCCGCTTACTCTTAAAGAAAGGTCAAGTCGTGAGTAATCAGGTATTCGGTACTTATTACGCTCTGAATAATCAACAAGCAACTTGTCACTTATATAATAGGTCGCAACGGGATATGTAATTGGTCTGCCTGTGCTGTAGGTATAATTAGCAGATAGACTTATGCGACGCGAAAAGAGATAATTAAGAGTTGCTACCAGGTCATTTGGTTTATCATAATTGGCAGGAAACCATTTTCCCTCATTAATTATTTCATCACTGAAAGCACCAATACTTTTTATGAAAGTCCTTGAATATGTATAACCTAAACTATATCTGAGTTTCCCAGCAGTCCTTGTTATAACCAGTTCAAGCCCATAAGCCTTCCCCTTCATGTTTACAATATCCTTTTCAATATTCTCATCCATCACAAGTTCTGTTCCTCCCTTAAAATCAATGATATTCCTGATAAATTTGTAATATGCCTCTGCAGACATCTCAAAACTGTTATTGAGCATCAGCCTGTAAAAGCCAACAGCAATCTGGTCTCCAATCTGTGGCTTAAGATAATAGTCGCATAATTTCCATGTATCGGTGGGTGAGATGGACGTTGAATTGGAAAGCAAATGCAGATATTGTCTTGTCCTGTTATAGTTGAGTTTAAAAGAATTCTTGTCCGATATACGGAAATTAAAGGAAGCCCGTAATTCAGGACCTGCATATTTACTTATAACCTGCCCCGATCTGAAGTTAAGAGTGTCGACAATGGTTGAATTGCTTTTTGAATACTCCGGATTAAAGAGCATTACAGACTGTGGACCAAAAGACAAATAACCTGAAGTCCTGATCCCAAGGTTGATAGAAAGGAAATCATTAAGAATGAATTTATCATCAAAATATAAAGCTCCTTCCAATGCTCTCTCCCTGTCAATTGTATTAGGAATCACCAGGGATGAATCACCCAGTGGCTGATAACTGCCCGGAAGCACAGAGTAATAGTCCATGTCGAGACCAAAATTGAATTCGTTCCTTCCCATAAACAAGTTAAAATCGGTTTTTAATCCTGTACTGTTTATTTTATGAGAAAGATCAAATGCCTCTGTAGCAATATTTTCGCTTGTTATACTATACTTATACAAACTGTTGTTTAAGGTAATGGAAGAAAAGAACCTGGAGTTGAAAAAATGTCTCCACCTAAGTGCGAAAATATTATTGTCATAGCTATATACAGTGTCGGAATTGAACTTAAATGAATCATGACTAAAATATGATGAGAAGTCGACTTTGTTATTCTTGTCTATATCATATGTTATAGTTCCATTCAGATCATAAAATGATGCTCTGCTGTTATTCAAAGCCGGATTATGGATCAGACCCAGAATATAATTTGAATAAGTTGTTCTTCCTGAAAGAATAATGATACAGGTATCCTTTTTAATTGGTCCTTCCACTAAAAAATGTGTGGTAATAGGACTTATACCGGCACTTCCTCCGAATTTCTGCCGGTTACCTTCCCTTGTTCCAATATCTAGAACTGATGAAATCCTGCCACCATACCGTGATGGTATACCTCCTTTATACAAGGTAGCATCTTTGATAATGTCGGAGTTAACAGCTGAAAAGAATCCAAAGAAATGGGAAGAATTATAAACCGGAGCACCGTAAAGAAGAATTAGGTTCTGGTCAGACGAACCTCCCCGTACATTGAATCCGACAGTACCTTCTCCTACGGACTGAACACCGGGGATCAGAAGAATATTTTTGATAATATCTGATTCACCCATCGATGTAGGCAATAACCTGAAATTTGTTATATTGATTTTTGCCGCTCCAACCTCAAATCGCTGGAGTGTAATGCTTTTCTGGGCTGAAATGACTGTTTCTTTAAGCGGAATCAGTACACTGGTCATCTCCACATTCATATCGCCTGACCCGTAAAGGTTCAGGTTAATCACCTTATTTTTCATTCCGATAAAGGAAAACTGAACCTTGTGAATTCCCCTTGGCAGGGTTAAGGAGTAATATCCATATTCATTGGATATTGTCCCAGATGATAGTTTCTGGACAAACACTGTTACTCCGGCTACGGGATCCCTTGTGTCTTTATTTGTGATATACCCTGAAAGAGTGACACTGCCAGACATGTTTTTTTCGGCAGGATTTCCTATTTCAACGAACGAATTACTGTTCATATTTTGGGTCTCTCCAGATTCTGCGTATTCAGTGGGAGCCATGTATTTACCTTCGGCCTCCACAGGAGCGGTTATAATTTTTACTGCATAATTCTGTGTTATTACCACATTACCTGATCTATCAATATAATAATAGAGCACTGTACCTGTGAAGAGGTTATCCAGCACACATGACAATGAAGAACAACCGGGATAATCATTTAAAATGAGGTCCCTGACCCATTCATCCTTATAAAAAAATTTTACATGCAGCTGGCTCTCGGTTCTGGATACAAATTCTTTAAAAGTAAGACCTTTAAAATTTCCGGATAGCGCGTATTTTTCCTGTGCCTCAATATTTAAGGCGAGGAAGAAAAGCAGAACCGGGATAAGGATCTTTTGTTTCATATAAAGAGATCTAATCACTTATAGTATCATAATATCTGACCAGTGGAATAAAACTTTCAGGATCCCTTTTCGACACTACGATCTTATTCTTTTTAATGAATTCTTTTATTTGTGCTTTGTGGTCATCCATATTTTTTAAAAGGTCTTTCCTGTGATTTATAAGATGAACTATGCCATTTTTGACAAAATATATTTTGTTAATCTGATAAAATTTATCATACTTATCATCAACTGCGAGCAGGTCAATCTCTTTCCTGTATTTAATATAAAGAGTAGATTTCCCTTTATATAATATATTTATGTAACCAAAAAATCCTTTTACACTATCCTCAGTTATTTTTGCAAACATGTACTCCTTAAGCTGGTATTTAAAGGTAAAGCTGTCGACCATTTCCTTGTTCAGTTGAAGAATCGCGCCATTGCTTCCGGGAATTATTATCTCATCATTATAGATGTCATATTTTATAAACAGATCCTTAAATTCATTTCCGCTCATTGATATTGATCCCGGCAGAAAATCGTTTGAAAAAAGGAATTGATTTTCCTGTACTCTCAGATATAAGTTTCTCCACAATCTGCCATTATAAAGGATCTGATTGCCCTTGAGGGAATCACGATCATTCATATTTGTATTTTGATAATTTGAATACTCCGGAGAATTTCCTGACAAAGCTAATGAAGAGAAGATAAACAAAAAGGATACAAGAAAATTATTATATCTGTACATGAAAGGATTATGCAATGTTGATAAAAAAATCAGGTTAATTGTTAGCCGAAAGATCGTAAAGTTATTGAAAAGTTTGAGACATCCTTAGCCTGTAATGTTAAAGTTTCATAAAACCAAGCCATATATTTGCTTACCTTTCAATTCTATTTTATAATCCCTGAAACCTTAAAAACATAAGCCGGCTGATAATCATCCGGAGTAAGCAAAGGAGCAATTATTGTCAGATTTCCCCGGGAAGGTTTTACAGCTATTTTCCCGTCATAACCTATAAGCTGAACCGTTACCAGGTCAGAAGGATTAACTCCCTTCAATAAAATATTTTCTTTTGGCCAATCGGTGGCTATTAAATACAGAACCTTATCTTTCGCAGTAAAAAAAATATTTTTATTTGTTTCCGGATTTATTACCTCATCATTTTTTGTCCTGATAAATGCATGAGTACCGTAAATTGCCTCACCATTTGTTTTGAGCCATTTCCCTATTTCCAATAGCCTTTGCTGCATAATTACCGGTATGGTACCATCCGAAGCAGGACCGATATCCAGCAATAGATTTCCCCCTGCTGATACTGTAGACACTAATAGTTTTACGAGCTGTTTGGCAGTTGAATAATCGTCGAGTCCCTCAGTCCGGTTATATCCGAAAGATGTTCCGATCCCCCTGCATTCTTCCCACGGATGAGGAACAGGATTTTCGATCCCTTCCTTGTCGCCAACCAGTCCGTATTCAGTTGTATAAAACCCTCCATGACTTCCCCGGGTCTCACTGCCCCACCTGTCGTTCACAATCACATTCTGTTTTACCGTTGATTCATTGAAGAGCCATGCGAGAAACTCTTCGCTTTTCCAGTCCTTGCTTGGATGATCCCATTCTCCGTCGGTCCAGAGAATATCAGGAGTATAACGAGTAACAAGGTCTTTCATCTGAGGAATCATATGCTGGTCAATATAAGCCGATAAGTTGCTATTGTAGATGGGATTATACCATTCATAGAGCGAATAGTAAAACCCCATATGAAGACCTTTATTTTTAACTGCAGTTGAAAGATCGCCACAAAGATCACGATGGGGTCCGATATCCACGCTGTTCCAGTTCCAGCTCTGAGCACTTGGCCAGAGAGTAAAGCCTTCATGATGCTTTGAGGTAAGTACAACATATTTTGCTCCTGATTCCTTGAACAGTTCAGCCCATTTGTCGGGGTCAAAAAGTTCAGCTTTAAACATGGAAGCAAAATCCTGATACCTGAAATTAGGTCCATATGTTTTCAAATGAAAATCTTTGAAATATTTCTGAACTTTGCCCGGCTCATCCAGCTTTCTCCAGTACCATTCGGCATATTTGTCGTATACGCCAATACTATCGCCCGTCGGTCCCCATGCAGGAACAGAATAGACTCCCCAGTGAATAAATATTCCGAATTTTGAATCTTCAAACCACTGAGGAACAGGTCGTTTATCGAGCGATTCCCAGTTGGGTTTATAATTCTGGCCATTTATTTTTATTGCCATAAACAGAAAGATCAAAAAAATAAAATTTTTCATATTGTTAATAATTCATGTAAACTAAAATTTTTATTCCTGCCCCTGCTCCTTTAAAACGGCAGTTTTGTATTTCCTGTTTTCAAGAATACGCACATACCTGATCGCCAGTTTATCATTATAGTCTTCATAAGATTTCTGAGCCCATTGCAACGCTGAATCCAGATCACCGTTTATCTCATTTATGATTGCCATATTATAGGCAGCTCTGCCGGCAATTTTCCTGCTTGGATTATTAGTATCCTTATTCCATAATTCACCGGCTTCATCCCATTTACCCATCTGTGCTTTTCTCCTGGCAATTTTAAAATTATCGGTACCCTTTACATAATAATCGCGCATTACTCTTAACTGATAGGGGATGATCCTGAAAGCGTACCCGCTCCCTGCTTTGTAACTTACCTCATTTACCGCATCTTTTCTTCCAATAAGTGCCGCAGCGGCAATCAGAGGATTGATTCCTTTTCCTGTAAATACAATTGACTCCCTGTAGATATATTCATCGAGAATCAGTTTATCAACCGGATCATATATTCTCCAGCCTGTTTTGACAAGAGTTTCCATATTGGCCTGGTGTTCAATACCCGGTACATTTCCCAGAGGTGTTTTTAGAGTAACATTTCTGGTTGAATAGGAAATATGTGTATCGGTGTCGAATTTTTCCAGTGAGAAAAGAGCATCGGTACCATTTTCAGTACAAATCTGTTCGACTATCTCCCACGATAACGGCGTTGGAAAAATCTCCAGCTTAGGTGTTCTGAAATCTATGTCATTCAATGTTTTTACCTCAGTGAACCTGGTATTTTTAAGGAGTTCATCAGAGAGGCCCTTAATGCTTTCGAGGGCTCCGTCCCTGTCGAGGTTAGTGCCTTCCAGCGAAAGTACCTTGTCTATTGCGTCAATTGCTTTAGTTTCATCGGTTGGCATACTTCTGTTTATAACACCAACTTTTTTAATGAAAGAAGGAATTGTTACGGGAGCAGGCTCCACAACATTAAGATATAATTCTTGCGTTTTACATGATACGAATGTAATAGCAATCAAAAAGATTATTAAGTATTTCTTCATGTTGTCAGCTTTTTAATCGGGTTAAATTAATATTTTTTATTGCTGCTATTGTTGTCCACGAGGCAATGCCGAAAGGTCTTGACAATTGCACTTCAGGTCTTATGGATAACTTATTATTTCCAATCTCAAAGTTAATCAGTACATCATCGTCAATAGATGCTTTTATGGTGTCCGGCTTAACAATAAGGCAGATCTTATACCATCGGCCATTTTCAAAATTCTTCAGAACTTTTGTTTCATTCTCTGATGCATCGAGTTTATTAATACTGCTAAGGCCCACAACCGATCCTCCCCATCCTCCGACTATAAGAGTGCAGGGGCTGTCGCCGGCCGGGAAGGTCATACCGCAAAAGAAATCATTGCCGGAAACCCGCTTTGCTTCAAGGGTTACCATATAGTTTTCTTTGGGGAAATCGCGTTTCCATGTTATTCCGGTACATCCATCTCCCATACCCAGGACAATAGCACCTCCAGACACATAAACTGGTCCCTGCGGTCCGAAGTTGGTTATTTCCCATCCGTCGAGATCCTTCCCATTAAAAAGTAAACCTGAATCACTCTTTTCAGAAGCAATATGCTGCGCCGAACTCTTATCATTCTTTCTGCCTGAACAACCAATAAGAAAAATTACAGCTATCATTAATGCAGCGAAAGTTAAGGTATTCCGGGGTTTTCTTTGCAGAGTCATATTATTGTTTAAAAGTTGTTACTCTTCCGGCTTTTTCAATTCCCTTACCGGTTTATCAATTATCTCAAAATCAGACAGAGCATTTTTATTGTCAGTTGCTTTCAATTGTTCCAGCTTTCTCCCCGCAGGCAATACCCTGCTCTCCCAGGAACCAATTGCATCGTTATATCCTTTAAGGGCTGTTCTTAAACCACCCCCAATCTTTTCGAGATGATCGGCAAATACATTAACCCTTTCATAAAAATCATTCGCAGCCCCCATTATAAGCAGTGCATTCTCGGTTATGTTATGTTGCTGCCACGACATAGCTACTGATTTCAATATAACAATCAAGGTAGTAGGTGTAGCCAGAATTATCTTATTGCTCATTGCATCCTGAAGCAAAGTTTTATCTGTCATCAGCGCTACATTCAATGCAGATTCAACCTCCATATACAGTACAACAAAATCAGGAGTGTTCTCAAACTGCGACCAGTATTGCTTTTTACTTAGCTTGTTAACATGATCCCTCAGGTCCTTTGCATGTTTTGCAAAGAGCAAATTTCTTTGATTTTCCTCGTCAGTTTCAAGGGCCTGAAGATAGGCATCCAGTGGCAGCTTTGAATCTACAACAACATGGCTGTTGCCCGGGAGATTAATTATCATGTCAGGTCTTAAAACAGTATCTTCTCCTTCAGTATATACCTGCTCGACAAAATCACAGTGGGCCGATAAGCCAGAAAACTCAACCACCCGCTTTAATCCTATCTCTCCCCACTTACCCCTTACCTGAGGATTTCGTAAAGCATTTACAAGTGCTCCTGTCTCCTTCTGAAGGCTTGCATTTGTCAACTGAATATTGGAGAGCATCTCAGTTACCTGTCCAAATGTCTTTTCAGAACCTTTCTCAAGTTCCTCAATTCTCTTTTTATAGCTGTCAATTGATTCCTTTACAGGTTTAAGCATCTCCTCAATTGCAGATTTACGCTCGTCAAGATTACCCTCAGCTTCCTTAACCTGGGTTCCCAGCTGAGTTTTTGCTAGATCTAAAAACTGTTTATTGTTTTGAGTCAGCGCATCCGAGGCAGCCGATTTAAAAGTGTCCACCATTGCTTTTCTTACTTCTTCCAGACTATTTGCCTGTGCTTCCACTTTTGCATGCAGTGCACTATTTTCCATTGCAAGATTGTTGATTTCATCCATCTTTGCAATCAAAACCTGCTGATGGACAATACTTAACCGTGACCTGGTAATTAGATATGCTATTAAAGCTCCTGTAAATAATCCGGCACTTATATAAAGAATGGTTTCCATTGGATAACTTCTATTAGTTCTCAAATTTAAAAGTTTTAACCATAATAGAGCAGATAAATGCAAGACTTTACCAATTTTGCTATCTTAGCATGTATAAATTATACTATATGACACTTAGACAAGGATATTTTGTTCACCATGTATATTTCTGGCTCAAAAAACCGGTTACCCCAGAGATACATAAGAAATTTGAAGCAGCACTCATAGACCTTATTACTGTTGAGACAATAATCGGGAAGCATCTTGGAATGCCCGCAGTCACCAATCGCGATGTAATAGATACTTCATATTCCTATTCCCTTCTTTTGACATTCAGGAATAAAGCTGACCAGGATCTTTATCAAACACATCCCAAACACATGAAATTTATCAGCGATTGTGAGGAACTGTGGGAAAAAGTTATAGTATATGATTCTGTCAGTATCTGAAGAAACCAATTTTTACGCGGATGGCTGTAAAAATTTCTGAATATTTATTATTGGTGATTTTTACTTTTTGTGAATTAAATAATCGAAACTTAGCCCAAACAGTTCAGCATCGCTGGCATGAGCTTTGAGATAAATACCAAACCTTAATTCAGGTAAAATTTTATACGACAGCTCATATTTCTGATAGATGCTGTTCTTTGCCTTATAAGGAGAGTAGACATATATTCCAAAGTATTGTGTAAATGTAATTTTCCCGAATATAAAATCCTGACCTGCTGTTATAGCTATTCTCTTATAATCACTATTCAGGCTATCAATTTTAATCATCCGTCTAACACCGCCGTCCATTATTATTTCAGCCCCGGCATTCAATCCATAATGAGTCCGGATCTGCCAGGAATATCTTGTATGAAAACCATATGCATAGGTAGAAATGCCATACACTTCTCTGTATCCTGTCAGTATCTGGATAAGTAAATATCTATCAGTCTCTTTTGTTTGCTTTTCGGGAACATATACATTGTTTAATTGCGGAATTGCTTTTTGAAAATACTCCAAACCACATGCAACAGTAGGAAAATTCATTCCCAGGTTAGGAACCTTAACACCGCCATTGGAGATATGATTGTAACTTCCCGTAATGGTTAGATATGTATGATTATTAAGCTTGTATTTAAACGTTGCCCTCAGATAGAGTGGAAAGCTAACCGCTGTGCTGAAGAATTTATTCAACTGATTTTCAAAATAATCGTACGTCCTGGTCTGATATGACACACCCATCCCGGCTTTCAGCGAGAACATATACTTAGTGCTGTAAGAAAGAATGGATTCGCTGAAAACGGATAAAAGAAATGCACTGCCAAGTATTTCAGGATTTTGAAAGTTGAAATACCCTGCCTGTATCCCTGATATGTTATAGTGGTTAAAAATCTTCCATTTCTCATAAGATGTATGCAGCCTGTTTAAACTAGCTTCAAAACCGTATGGATTTGTATGTGAAACAGGCTCGATCGACTTTGTATGGGGTATTATGAGTCCATAATGAACCTGAAAGCCAACAAAGTTATAGTTACTTGTATCAGCTTTCTGTGCAATAACTGAGAGTTTCAGAAAGAATAATATAAAAATCAGATACGTAGACCTCATTTAAATAACATCCGGAACAATAACTTAATATTGTTCAAAAATAGTTAAGACTATTGTTATTAACCCGAAAACAGTATTTTAAATAATTCTACTTCAAATAAATCTCAAGAACCGGTATCTCAACTGGTGGCTTCTGTATCGGAAGCTGGAGATTCAAATCATTCCTGCTCCCATTTCTTCCCCGGCTAAATTGTATCTCAGAGGCATCATGCAGAAATTGCACATATTTAACTTTGTCTGCCATATCAGGTAAAATCAGGCTGCCCATCGGATAGAATAATAAATGGATGTACAACCTGTTCGTTAAAGGGTTATAAGTAAGCAGGGTGTTGTCGGGTGCTTTAAAACCCTGCGGTGCTTCCGTGCATCCATAGATTGACCGACTGTTGAATTTCATCCACTGTCCCATGGCTGTAAGCCTTTCCTGAGCCCGATAGTCAAATACACCACGGCCGGTTGGCCCGACATTAAGCAGCAAATTCCCTCCTTTGCTTACTGATTCAATAAGCAGCTCAATAAGCTGGGCGGGACTTTTCCAGGTGTATTCGTCGCGGTAATAGCCCCACGAACCAGAGAATGTCTGACAAGTCTCCCACGGAACTCTTTTACCATTCACCTCCGGCCATTTTGTAACTTTTACCTGTTCAGGAGTAGTAAAATCCCAGCCTCCTTCAACATCGCTAAGATCAAGACGGTCATCCACTATTATGCCTGGCTGAAGAGAGCGGGCCAGTTTAAGAAGGTTTTCAGAATCCCAGTCCTCATGACCTTTCCCGTTCTTTCCCGGAAAAGAAAAATCGAACCATATAATACTGATCTCTCCATAATTGGTAAGAAGCTCCCTGACCTGATTTTTAATATACTCGCGGTATTTGTTCATATCTCGTCCTTTGTTCAGGCGGGCATAGGCTGAATCTGATTCCTGCCTCTGTGGATGCACCCTGTCAATTGTATAATCCGGGTTATGCCAGTCGATGAGGGAGTAATAAAACCCGACTTTCAGCCCTTCAGCTCTGAATGCTTCGACATACTCTTTTACTATATCCCTGCCAAAAGGTGTGTTGGTAGATTTATAATCAGTGTATTTTGAGTCAAAAAGGCAAAACCCTTCATGGTGTTTTGCAGTAAGTACAACATATTTCATCCCTGCCGCTTTTGCCATCTTTGCCCATTCGTGAGGATCGAACAGGTCGGGGTTGAAAATATCGAAATACTTCTGGTATTGCTCATTTGTCATTCGTTCTGCATTCTTCACCCATTCATGACGGGCAGGCAAAGCATAAAGACCCCAATGGATAAACATTCCGAACCGTGCATCGGTCCACCATTTCAACCGTTGCGCTTTCTGAGCTTCAGTCTCTTTTGGCAACTGTGCGGGAGAATACTGCGATACAAGCAATAGCAACAATGTAAGAATAATGATTGTGAGGCTTTTTGTTTTCATATGATCAGATTTAATAATTAAAAATCTCGCTGAACTCAATAATGATATGTATATATAATCTCTGTGTAACTCTGTGTAACCTCCGTGTAACTCTGTGTAACCTCTGTGTAACTCTGTGTAACCTCTGTGTAACTCTGTGTAACCTCTGTGTAACTCTGTGTAAGTTCTTCTTTGTTACACAGAGAACCTCAGAGAACCACAGAGAAACAACTTATGTAAATCTATTCATCAGTATCTCCATCAGTTCATCCTTTTCGAGCTTAACAGGATTGTTTTTACATTCTGTTGAAGCACATATATGTTCCATATCCTTTTCATTAACACCCATTTTTTTTAGTCCCGGCAAACACAATTCCGAAGTCAGGTTATGCAGATAACTTATGAATCCGTCAATATAATAATCATCCGAACGATTCTTAGTCTCAAGAAAGATTCGGCCAAGAGTTGCATATTTTTCGAGAGCTTCCTTATTATTTTTGTTCTCACGCAATTCCCTCACATTTATCTCATTTGATACTGCCATAAGAGTACCGCATATTATTCCGTGCGGGATATCATACATGCCTCCTATGGATGATGCAAAACCGTGTACCACACCAAGTCCTGCATTTGCAAGGCATATACCGGATGTAAGTGCTGCAAATGACATTCCTGCTCTGGCTTCAATATCATTTCCATCAATATAACACCCCGGCAATGATTCCCTAATGCTTATCACTCCTTTCAACGAGAGCGCATCTGTAAACTCGTTTGATCTATTTGAAAGATAAGCCTCCAGTAGCTGTGTAAAGCAGTCCATCCCGCTGGCTGCAGTTATATCCCGGGGGCAATGAAGGGTGAGTTCAGGATCGAGAAGAGCTATTTCAGGAACAAAGTTATCGTGTCGTAACGATCGTTTGAAACCCTCTTCTCCTGTTTTTGAAATAACAGCATTTTTTGTCGCTTCACTGCCTGTGCCTGAAGTAGTGGGAACTGCTATGTAAGGAAGACTGGTTCCGGGATGTTCCTTATTTCCGATACCTTCAAGGAAATCCGTAACAGGTTCATTTTTGTACAACATTGCTGATATAGCCTTCCCGGCGTCAAGAACACTGCCACCTCCTATACCAACAACCAGGTTAACCTCATCATTGCCAATTCCTCTGCAAGCTCCGTCGATATCATCCGGAGAAGGCTCACCTGATATGGTAACATGATGATAACTAATCCCGGTCTTTTCAAACCCGACAAATAAACGTTCAGCGTTTGGTGAATCCATAAAGGACTTTTTACCGGTAACCAGAACAATCCTATTACCATATTTTTCAACCAGTCCGGGAAGTTCCGAGATCATCCCGGGTTTGAAATAAATTTTTGGTATCCTTCCAAACTGAAAAGGTTTTACCATCTTGAAGGATCGTTTGGTTCAATGATTTTGTACCTTATTCCCTGCCGTGGTTCTGCCATATAATCCTTTACTTCATCACGCCATTTAATATAATGCGGAGTTTTTTTATGATCAGCAGCAGCATCCTCCGATTCATAAGCTTCATAGATCATAAATTTAGTCTGATCATCGGTCTGTTGGATCAGGTCAAATCTGAGATTTCCCGGTTCCCTCACAGATTGCTTATGATTAGCTGCTGTCGCAGTGATAAAGCTATTTATCATATCAGGCTTTACATTAATGTGCACACATGTCACTATCATTTTACTGGTTTTTAATGTAAAGTTAACCCTTTGAAATCATTTGGTCAAGTATACAATAAGCCTAAAATGTTATCTCCATATTTTTAAAAATGTATCACTGACATATTCAGAAAATTTATTTCAGATAATCTTTAAAATAACCTGCCATCTTTTGCAACGAAAAGGTTATTTTTAATTGTATACAGTATATGCAACATGAAGGCTTTTTTCATCTATGACCACATTTTTTCCGTTTTCATCAAATTCATCGGTTAAAAAAAAACCCGGCACTTCGAGCCAGGCTTTACGATGTAGCGAGAGGGGTGCTACAAAACGCTTGTTTTATTTATATATTCATTTTACAGAAAAGTACATAAAATACATTGCAACCCTACATATAAAGCCACTAAGCATGTAAATAAATGTAAAGTTATGTTAATAAATAAATGGTAAATGTTTCCAAAATGTTTCCAATTAGCATATATTTGCATTGTGAAATTACTGAAGAAAATATTAACGCATCAGGATTCCAGGTTGAGTAATCGCCTGGGAGGTCTCAGTACCTTCACAAATCCTGATGCTTTTTATTTTAATAAACCATGAACATAAAAAATGAATTACAGAAAATGTATGAAAAGGAGCCGATAGAATCTCTATTGCCTCAAAATCTTCCTTACCCCCTGCTTAAAGAACTATCTAAGGCATGTAACGAAATTTTACAATTTTATGCCTCTGGTGACCAGGAGCCAGTACCCAAACAGGCTATCGACCTAATATCAACACTTGTTATGTTTTTTCTAAAGTGTGAAGAGCCGAAGAGAATTAGAGAAACGACTGAAACTGCTTTTACTGAAATGGCCAAAAAATTAACGACAGCCATTGAATGCGAAATTCTACGCCGGGCGGGACTGGTTGAATTTGATAAAATGCCTACGCCGAGAACTATTCTTTATTCAGGCATAGTACGATTAACTCCTGGGAAAAATAATTGAAAAAACTTAAAATATAATTTGACATGGCAACAGTAAAATTGATTCTGCAACAGCCTTATAAATCAGGCACAGCAAAGGATAAGGCAGAACACAACCAACAGGGCCAAAATGCTGGAAATGGCACGAAAACAACTAAAAAAAGGGATAAACCACTTAACCCTTATGAAACCCGCTTATATTGTTTCTTAATCATTGATCGGTCTCATGTAATTAAGATCAAAACAGAATATGTGATCTATCCCAAAGAATGGGATTTTAGAAACCAAATCAAAAAGGAAATACTTGCTGGAAGTATTGAGTTTAATAAGAAACCGCGAACCCTTAGAGACGCTATTCTATTGAAGTATCAGAATACTGTAAAGGATTTTCCAGATATGCCATTTTCCCAGGTTGCAAAGATTTTAAAGGAATACGGTAAAAAATTAGAGGTTCCATTTTCAGAAGATAATAAAGGCTTTTTTGATTACCTGGATGATTATATGATTTCCCTTAAAGATGAAGTTTCACCGCTCACTATTGCGAAATTTAAAAGCGTAAAACTGAGTATCCAGGAGTTTATTAAGACAAACAAGAAATATGAATCTTTGACATTCTCAATGATTGATCACGTTTTCAAAGATTCTTACGTTAACTTTTTAAGGAATCAGGAACCCAGGGGAAAACAGAAAACAAGGCCTGAAGGATTTCAAAAAGGCGTCTTGCTCAATACTGAGGCCAAATATATTGAGTGTTTGAAAGGCTTCTGCAAATGGGCAGAAGAAAGGAATTTTAACCGATATGCTACTTATAAGGAATTTAAGAGTTTTACCCAGGCGAATAGAAAGCGGAAAAAACAGAAAGCAGATATAGTTGCATGTACACTTGGGGAATTAAGAATGTTCTATGCTTTTAATTTTTCAGATCAAACAGACCTGTCATTAGAAAAACAGCAAATATATGAGCGTGTAAGGGATTTGTTTTGTTTTGGTTGCTTCACAGTTCAAAGATGGTCTGACATTGATCGATTTGACAAAAGTCAGTTAGATGATGATGTATGGACTTTCAATGCTTTTAAGACGAAAAAACTAACTGAGATTGACCTGAAAGGATTTGCATCTTCAGCGATTGATATACTTAAAAAATATGATTACCAGCTCCCAAAATTCAGCCTGGCAAAGTTTAACCTTTATCTTAAAGAAGCTGCTGGAATTGCTGGTATAACAAAGGAAACAAAGATCATGCGTTATGTAGGTGCAAATGAAATACCTATCATAAAACCAAAAAACAAATTCTTAGGGAGTCATTCAGCCAGGCGAACTGGTGTCTCAATCCTGTTAAATGATTACAACATGAATCCCGTCCATGTCATGAGAATTACAGGACATACTGATCTTAAAACTCTCCAGGCTTATATTAAAACAGACAGAGATTCCCGACGGGACGCTGTAAGTAAAACGAGACGCATTGATGAACCGTTAACCGTAGTAAAACAAAAAGCAGGATGAAAAACGATATTAGATATTTCCTTAGTGGATCATTTGAACAAGACCCGTTTTATACACGGTACAAGGCAATGATTGAAAAGCAAGGGTCTATACAAGTTAAGGATAGTGACAACATTGTCAGGATTTACAACCCTTATTTATTTTTTACGTTAACAACAAAGGAACTGCCAGTCCTTGACGTTGCGACTAAAAAAGAAACTACCATAAACGGAATTGATTATCTTAAAACATTTATCCTGGGATTCAATGAAGGAATGGAATATTTCACCAGGGAATTTGCAGTTTCACCAGATACCATATATGGATCAAGTTATATAGATGATATTCATTATAACTATTTTCATGCTAAGCACCACGAGGGGCTTAATGGATGGCAGGGAATTAAGGGATCACACCCACTGGTATTTAATCATCAATCTATTAAAAAATTTGGATACTATTCAGGAATTGTAACAAAGGTTGAGGAACTAATTGAAAAGTATCCGAAACGTTTTGAGAATTTTTTTAATCATACTGAAGCTCCTGTAAAAAAGTTACCTGAAACAAAGTTTGAAATTAAAGGAATCAATATTTCGAAGTTAACTAAGGAATTGCAGCGACTTAAATTCTTTGATGAAAGTTATTCTGATTCTGTTTTAAATTGGTTTAAGGGAGTGCCGCCTGAAACTCCTATCCCTATGAATTGTAATGCGAACATCTTTATCAGCATCATAGCCGATCTAATAGACCAGGGATTTATAAAAAATACAAAGGAATCTTGCTATCTATTTATCAGTCATTCTTTTGTATTTAAAGGGCAAGGTGTCAAACCTTCGTATATTAAGAAGGTCATGAGACCGAATAATGAAAATCGTGTTTCATGGAACACTAAGACAATACCTGAAGTTCAAAAATTTAAGACCTGATATTCAGACAGTTGCGACGTACACATGGTACATTATGTACGTACATGTACCATATTTTCCTGAAATTCATATACATACGTTAATTTACGTCCATACCTTTGCTTTGATTTAAAAGTAAAAGTGTTATGGACTTAATTATTTCCACTCCCGACGAGATCAGAGCAATTTTCAACGATTGCCTCAAAAACGCTAACCTTCTTACCAAACCCGAACCTTCCAAAACCTTTGAGCCAGAGCAACCTATTCCTCAAGAGGAAGCATTAAAGTTTCTTGGTAAATCCAGGCAAACTTTAACTACCTGGCGTAAAAAAGGCATTATAACAGGCCACTCCCTGGGAGGCAGAATCTATTTTTTTAAATCTGAATTGCTTGCAGCGATGAAACATAGCAGCACCAGAGCTACTAAATAGTATTGCAATACGCTGAATGTAAAGAAGATGAAATTAAAAGATACAAAAATAGGAAACGGGCTGGAAACAGTTAAGCAAAAATCAGGGCTTAAACAACTCCGAGAGCTGGCACTTGCTGAAAGTCGGAAACGTTATCCATCTTTCCCCGAATCGGCCAGATATGTGAAACCTTATTCCGACAAAACAGCTAACAATTTACAGAGGGCAATAATTGATTTTCTGACACTTAGCGGTCATCAATGCGAGCGCATTTCTGTCACTGGCAGATATATTGATCAATCAAAAATTACAACCGATGTACTCGGTAATAAACGAAGGGTCGGGAGCGGTAAATGGATTCCTGGCAGTATGACAAAAGGATCGGCGGATTTGTCCGCTGTCATTTTTGGTAAGGCTGTTAAGCTGGAAATAAAAATAAAGTCTGATAAACAATCCGCAGATCAGAAGAAATACCAGGAGCAAATTGAGCAGGCTGGAGGCGTGTATTTGATTATATCCTCATTCGGTCAATTTGCAGAATGGTATAATAATTTAAAGTAATGACCAATGGAAAACCTTAGAAGATTTATTGATGAAAGTAAAACATTTGCTGGTTTTACTTTTCAAGGCGTGTACACTATGGATACGGACGTGTTCATGAAGTTGTATGACCATTATTTGAAAACTGGAGAAAACCACCTTGACACTTATACCAGCCTAACCTGGTTGACCTGGGATAATCAGACCCGCATTAAAAACATGTATGCTGGCTATCCAAAAGAGTTTGCGAAGTACATTCATGACCCTGACAAATGTGCTGAGCTGGAGAGGTGCGTTAAAGTTTCTGAAAGGTTAAGTCTTTTTGACCAGGAAACTAACCTTTCGCTTATTCAGCTTATTGCCAGATACAGAAACGAATACACCGAATTTCTTAAAAAGAACAAAAGATACTTAAAACAGACTGAAGCACCCTCTGGGATACCTACCCAAAAAGTAGGCCCTGATTAACTCCTGGGGGGTTGCTTCTTTTTAAAAAATCAGGATATGAAAGACACATTTTATTTTACGCATGATTACAATGCAAGAACTGATGAGAAGGTAATCGAACTTCTTTCCAAACATGGGATGACAGGCTATGGAGTTTTCTGGGGAATTGTTGAAAGTCTTTATAATAATACGAACGTATTACGATTGAATTACGATCGTATAGCTTACGAACTTCATACCGATAGCAAAATCGTAGAAAGTGTCATTAATGACTTTGGTTTATTCAGCATTAAAGATGGTTTTTTTGGATCAGTCAGTATTGAACACAGATTAGATGAGCGAAATGACAAATCTGTAAAGGCCAGACAATCAGTAAAAAAGAGATGGGATAAATACGAACGTAATACGAACGTATCAAAAAACAATACGAACGTATCAAAAAACGATACTATAAAGGAAAGGAAAGGAAATAAAGGAAAGGAAAGTAAGAAGGGATTTATATTTTTTTGGAATCTCTATGATAAGAACATTGACCAAGAAAAATGCGAAAGCCTTTGGAATAGCTTAACCGAATCTGAGCGGGAAAATTGCCTGGCGAAAATGCCTGCATACATTCAATGCACTCCGAACAAGCTATTTCGGAAAAATCCCGAAAACTATCTAAGGAATAAAGCCTGGGAAAACGAAACCATTAACCCAGCCGAGCAGGAACCAAAAGCAGGAAAAGTAATAATAACCCCGATGTCAAATGATACAAGATAAACCACTTCCCCAGGCCGTCGATATTGAAGAAGCCATAATTGGAACACTCCTGGTTTGTCCTGGTAGTATAAATGACGTCATGGCAATACTTAAGCCTGAGATGTTTTATAATTCCTTTTTACAAGCTGCTTTTAGGTGTTGCATTGATGTTGTCCAGAAATTCGGCACAGTTGACCTGGTTACCTTGTCCAATGAACTTCGGAAAAAAGGGCAAGACAATCCTGTTTATCTGACAGAGCTGACTGGCCGTGTGATTACTGACCAAATGATTGAACATCATGCGATGATAGTCAAAGAAAAATACCTTTTACGCAAATATATACAGGCAGGGCAGGAACTGGCAAACATGGCATATACTGAAGATCTGGCCGATGTTGCCGCAAAAGCCGAAATGGACATACTTAACATTTCAGGATTCCTTCACAATAAGGAACCAAAACAATTAGGCGTATTGGTTGATGAGGCAATCAACATTATTGACAAACTTATCAAAAAGGAAATTTCACTAATCGGCGTTCCTTCAGGATTTACTCAGCTTGACCGTTTTACTGGTGGTTTTAAGCGGGCCGAACTTTCGATAATTGCTGGCCGTACTTCTATGGGAAAAACCGCACTCGCCTTGCAGATAGCTAAGAATACTGCCGATCTTAACAATCCCGTTGCAATATTCTCATGTGAAATGGCAGCTTTTGACCAGGCTATTCGATTTTTGTCTGGAGTATCGGGATATTCAAATATGGAACTCATGTCAGGACGGTGCGACATGGAACACCTGTTAACAGTATCAGAACCACTTTTAAAGCTGGGAATTTACATTGATGACACGTCTGCAATATCACTGCTGGAACTCAGGGCAAAGGCTCGCAAGATGATCCTGAAGTTTGGAGTTAAGATGATTATAGTTGACTATCTTCAATTAATGACAGGGAGCGGACAGAACAGGGAGCAAGAAGTTTCCTATCTGTCAAGAGGGTTGAAGTCACTGGCCAAAGACCTGGACATTCCTGTTATTGCCTTAAGCCAGCTTAATCGGAAACCAGATACCAGGGCAGACAGCAAACCCCAACTGTCAGACCTTCGGGAATCGGGAGCTATTGAGCAAGACGCTGATATTGTCATGCTGCTTTACAGGCCTGCATATTACCAGATCAAAACGGCTGAAATTGCTGGCATTGAAAGAGACTCTGAGGGGTTAATGGTCGTACATCTTGCAAAGAGCCGCAACGGGGCAATTGGTGAAATTGTACTAAAGCACAATCCCAGCATGACTAAAATAAATGATGAATAAATGGAAAAGCCCTGGGATCAGAATATAGATGAACTTGAAAAATTCTTTTCTGGTATTGAGTTACCGACAGGGCCGATAAGATTAGACAAATGCAGCCAGATAACAAATATTGAACTTTTCATAAAAAGTCATTTGGACATAGTGAAAGCGCAGAACGGAAATAAGAGGTATTTGCCTTACCTGGATAGATTGAATGAATTAAAGAGTAAACTGATATGACACGCACAAGAAAAGAGACTGCCGAGGTGATAGCAAAAACGATTAAGAGCATCCGAAGTCATGCGAATATTAACAACGCTTTAATCGTGAAGGAATGCAGGCGGAACAACATATCTGAAAAAACGATCAGAACTATTGCTCAGGGTAAGGGGAAAATAACATCGCTAAATAAAGATGATAAAGATGAGTAGCGTTCATGTTGCTAATTGATAGTATTGATATTCAGTTATATAATCATTGCAACAATGAAAATAGGAAGCATTTTGGAAACAGACATGAAAAAAATGGAAACAATTTACTATCGCTCTGTAATTATTGACCTTCTGATCGATGGGTTGATTTCCATTGAAACAGCCTTGATCCTTTTGACTGAGATCAAAAAAAACTTGCTGATTTATTCAAAAAATTGATAGCATGAAAAAGAAATTCACTTTCGACGGGTATTCATTCAGCCTGTTAAAATTTAACCCGTGGCTGGCAGTTTATGTCGCATCAGAGGGGCCTAAAATATTGTTTTATCAGATATTCCGAGTTGACGGTAACAAACCCATTATCAATCGTTACGGGCGTTATAGGGACTTTAGTCAAGTAAAACATGAATTTGCCGCAATGACAAAAAAGATTGAAAATAAAGTAATAACCAACCCTTAAAATCGAAAGCAAAATGGAAAAATCTAACATTGACTTAGCCAGGTTGTGCGATTCAATAGAACGCATTTGTCCAGACAATTCGGCTGTACTCACTGGCGACGGAATTTTAATAAACGGGACGTTTGTTAAAGTGACTGGGACAATTGCATTTTACAAAGGGAACAAATGCCGTGTATCCAGCACTTTTGAACTGGTCAGATTATTGAAAACCGACAGGATACTCAAATGTACCCTGCAAGATTTGACATATCTAAGTACAACACCTTCAACGCATTCGCATTCACTTAAAAATACATAATCATGAAAACAAATGAAATTATTGATCTTCAGATGGTTAAACGCTCGTTAAAAATACTGGCAGTTACTCCCGCTATTCCTAACGGGCCGTACTTGTTTTATTATGCTGTATGGACATTCATTCAGAACGAAAAGGCCAGCACCTTGACAGAAGGTGAGGCGCAAGTGAAACTTGGATTGCATTCTGATATGGAAACCACAGTTTATCAGCTACAAGGGTCAAGCACTCCCCTGCCTTCAATACTGAAAAATCGGAAAAATGTCACGACAGAAACAGTAACGAGTGTCGAGCAAGTGTCTGATTTGATCGCTGCAAAAACTTCCGTAAGGGTGAGTGAAAATGATCTGTTGCAAAAATGATTAACATTTAACACTATAAATAATGAAAAAAGAAGCTGAAAAATTAGTCTGTATTCATAGAAATACAGAACATGAAGAAACCACAAAGCGAGAACTGGAGACCGCCAGGCTCTTAATGCAGGGACTTGTGGACGAATGGGGCAAACTCCAGATCGGGGAATGTACCGACTTAAATGAATTACAAATGTCGCCAGAACGACTGTTCAAAACGACCATAGATAAAATGATCGAGGTTCCCGCAACTCAGGGGCGGTTTGCCATAGATAAGGAAAAATACAAAGAGGGTTTAAAATTGCCCGACCCTACCCCTTTGTTTGCAATGGCAAAAGCTACAAGACAACAGAGTTATTGTGCTGTCCCTGACCTATTCGAAATAGCAAAGGGGAACCTTGTAGTTTTGAATAAAGAGGTCAGTGATTTTTATATTGAAATGCAAAATATATACACTTCTGATCCGACAAAAATTCAACTTGCAGAAGACCTGAACAGACTTGCCGAGCTATACAGCTCATTAAACGAACGTTTGAACGGTACTTTGCTGATGGGTTCGCCGTGGGCATTTAACTTTTTTAGAGGCTCTTTTATTTTACGGCAAAAAAGCAATAATGGATTGTATGAAATTGCGCTTGAACCAGCTTTTTTAAGGAGTGCATTGTCATTATGATTTACGTTATAAATACGTTATAAAATGCCAAATGCAAAAAACTTAATAGGAAAGGGATTTGATCAAAACCCAGATCATATTTTAGGGAAAGGACGACCAAAAAAAATCCCTTCAGTGGAAATTCTCCTGGCAGACGTCTTTACTGAGAAGGAAAGAGTTTCTATTTTAACATCATTGAAGAAACAAGCCTTAAAGGGTAACATCAGAGCTATTGAGGTAATACTCGATAGGCTTTATGGCAGGGTTAAGCAGCAAACAGAACTTACTGGCTCTATTGTCACGCAGCCGATAACAGGAATGATAATTTTAAGGGATGATAACAAAATTGAAACTTCAGGATAAACAGATTCAGGCGGCTGAATACTGGATTGATAATGCTTCTCAGGAAATTCTTTACGGTGGGTCAAAGGGTTGTGGTAAGAGTTTTCTGGGGTGTTCTCTTATTTTCTCTGATGCTCTGATGTATCCTGGTACACATTATTTCATTGCCAGGCATAACTTGAATGACTTAAAGAAATATACCACACCTTCAGTTATTGAGGTTTTTAACAATATGGGGCTGAATTTTACTGATTACGTAACATTCAACGGGCAGGATAATTACTTTGATCTTCACAATGGCAGCAAGGTTTTTTATATTGATTGTCATTTCCTACCGTCCGACCCTGTTTATCATCGCTTCGGTTCGTTACAGTTTACACGGGGCTGGTTTGAAGAAACGGGCCAGATAGATAGTTTAGCCATTGACAACTTATCGGTTGCTGTTGGCAGGTGGAAAAATATTGAGTACGGCCTGAAGAGAAAAATATTAATGACTTGCAACCCGAACAAAGGTTATGCTTATAATAACTTTTACCTACCTGACAAAAACAATACGCTGCTACCTCATAGAAAATTTATTCAGGCCCTGCCAGCCGACAATAAATACTTGACAAGTGATTATCTGGACGCACTCGGACGGCTGCCAGATAACGAACGGGAGAGGCTAAAATTTGGAAACTGGGAATATGATTCAGACCCGAATACACTAATCGGTTATGATACAATAAACGACCTGTTCAGTAACGACTTTGTGAAAGGTGGCAAAAAGAAGATTGTTGCTGACATAGCCAGGTATGGAAGTGACAGGGCAGTAATAACGGTCTGGGATGAGCTTATCCTGGTTGATTACCTGATCTTTGACATTTCTTCCATGACTCAAATTCAAAATTCCATTACCGCCTTTAAGATCAAATATTCTGTGCAATCATCTGATATATTGGTGGATGAGGACGGGATCGGCGGCGGGGTTGTGGATAACCTGAGATGTAAAGGATTCCTGAATAATGGCAGGCCAACAAAGCCAGCATATCAGAACATGAAAGCTGAATGTGGTTATAAGTTAGCAGAAAAGGCAGGGCTGATCTGGATTAAGTGCGACATGCCAGACAGAGAAAAAGAGATGATAAGGCAAGAACTCGGAATGTTAAAAACATACGAATCAGATAAAGACGGTAAGTTAAGGATACTGCCAAAGGAAAAGATTAAAGAACATATCGGGCGTTCACCTGATTGGCTCGACGTGTTTATAATGCGGATGTATTTTGAGACAGTAGTAAGACATTCGGGCCATCAACAATGGCACGGATAATGTGTGGATTTTTTGGTTAGGCCGTCGGTGTAACTTAACTGGCGGCCTTTTTTAAAATTGACACGGTTTACACATATTGTTAAGTTTTGGAAATATTTGGTTAAATATTTGCTTAATTGGTCGTGGTAGTTTACATTTGAATTGCACCAACGACGCAAAATGTGAAATATTATCTTATTAATAATCTGGGCTCCCTTGTCAATTTTCGGGCTTCATCGTCGTTGGTGTGCCTGTCTAAAGACTCTGGGAGCCCTTTCATTAAACACCAACGACGTTATGAAAAAAGAAATCTTTTATCTAAAGACACGACCTGATCCCTTTCGGGTTGAAGAAACCGAGCCCCTAATTATCTGGATTCTCAGATTAAACGGAAATTTCCTGTACATGCCTGAGCTTCATTTTCTGATTCAATCCTTTTACTGGGAGAATTAGTCATGGCAGATTGTATTGATCATGACATGAAGGTTATAAATCTTCGTGCCAAACTTCGTGCAATCGAAGCAAAGAGAGCTGACCGCTCAAATGTATTGAGGCTCAATAAGTGCCTTGCCCGTCTGAAATATCCTAAAACTGATTCGGGCCGTCGCCGATTCATTCAGGATTCATTAAAACCTGATAACAACCGTCGGCGTAAATTCTGCTTTTGCCTTGCGATCCTGATAGGCATAGCTGGCATGATCCTTTCCCTGGTTTGGTGTCTTCAGGGAATAGACTACCCTGGCGCCTGGTTAGTTGCCCTGGTATCTATGATACTTGTTACTATTGGCCTGGCTGGCTTTGCAGAAATGAAAAAAAAGCAGTTATGAAAGGATTACACGGTTTTGACATTCCTGTAAGGCATATCTTCAGGACTGAAAAATGGATAGTCAGGATTCTTATAACCTTAGCTTTTATTCTGATGTCACTGATTCCAGTATTTTGCAGCTCGTGCGCCACGCTTCACAAAAGTTATTGCCAGAAGAAACAAGACCAGCACATTAACTCAATTTATAAGAGTTACTGGCTTATTAATCCTGTAAAGCACATACCTAAAAAATAACTTTGTAACATTGACCACAACGAGGCCCTTTGATAGAAATGTCAGGGGGCTTTTGTTTTATCCAATGTTTCCTATATGTTTCCATTTTTTAATGCAAAGACCCGTATATTATTTATATACAGGTCTTTATCTTTATATCTGGTAGCGAGAGGGGGGAATGATCCCCCGACCTCATGATTATGAATCATGCGCTCTAACCAACTGAGCTATCTCGCCCTTTGTCCGCCGAAGCTTCAGCGAAGGCGGATTCTTCTATAATTCAACGTCTTCTTAAAAGGTTTTTGAGGAGTGACCATGGTACATCCTTCTTTTTGCGGGTGCAAATATAATCAGTTTGTCACAAAATAACAACAAGGCATTTTAGTTTAAGAATTTTTTCTATATTGCAGACAAAGATGAGAGAAATGAATAATCCCTTACCATGAGACTGAAGTTCGAACTGGAATATACTCTGAATTGTTCCCCAAAAGTGCTTTTTTCACGTCTCAGTACACCTGAGGGATTGGGAGAGTGGTTCGCCGAGCAGGTAAATGTTGATGGTGATCTCTTTTCATTTTTCTGGAACAATACCGAAACAAAAGCAAGATTATCAGCCCTGAAAGATAACAAATTAGTAAGATTTGAATGGGTTGATATGGAAAATGAGGAAACAAACTACTTTGAATTCAGAATTAATATTGAAGAACTTACCGGCGATCTTGCCCTTATCATAACTGATTTCGCTGATGAGGATGAGAAGGATGATGCTATCTATCTCTGGGATTCGCAGATCAATGACCTGAAAAGGATACTCGGAATTTAAGGCACAACGGCTCAAAGGTATCGAGGCGTTGAGAATTAGACAGAACTAAATAATTAATGATCGAAAGGAACGACCTCTATATAAGAGCTTATAGTAAATTTAAATTTCACACTGATTCCCTGTCATAATACTGTTTCATTTCTGCCTTTGCGCCATTATGCCTTTAATCCATTATGCCCTTATTTTACCGACTATTTAAAAATGAATTATTGCAGTGCTGATATTTGATAAAAATCAAGTAATTTTGCACCTCAAATGCAATCAGGCAGTGAAGAAAGTTGACAAGTTCGTATTAAAATCATTTGTTGGCCCTTTGATACTCACATTTTTCATTGTGCTTATAATCCTTATACTGCAGTTCCTTTGGATGTACGTAGACGAACTGGCAGGTAAAGGCCTTGATTTTAAGGTTCTTGCAGAACTTATATACCATTTTTCCCTGACTTTTGTACCCATGGCCCTGCCATTGGCAATACTTCTCGCTTCTCTTATGACATTTGGGAACATGGGAGAATTCAGTGAACTGACTGCACTTAAATCTTCAGGAATACCTCTTCAGCGAATAATGCGTCCCTTAATTGTTCTTCTGGCATTTCTTGCAATAGTGTCATTCTTTTTTTCGAATAATGTACTGCCCTATTCAACAGAAAAAGCCAGAACCCTTCTGTGGGATATACGCCGTAAGAAACCGGATATTAACATCCAGGCCGGAACTTTTTATAGCGGAGTGCCCGATTTCAGCATAAAAATAACAAAAAAAGATCCCGAGACCAATCGTCTTGAGAACCTAATTATTTATGATCATCGTGATAAAAAAGCCAATACCCATGTAATACTGGCCGATTCGGGATATATGAAATTAACTCCCGATGAAACCGGATTAATTATGACTCTGTATAACGGATATTCATATAATGAGATGGAAGAAAAGAATATGCTTCCAACTGCAAGAAAATACCCTGCAAGAAAAGATTTTTTCAAGGAACAGAGCATTGTGATCCCGCTTAGTGGATTTGATCTTGAGAGAAGCGAAGAGGGGCTTTTTAAATCAACTGCATCAATGAAAAATATTTCAGAACTGACCTTCTTTATAGATTCACTTAATAAAAAATATACTCAAAGAGTAGAAAATCAGATTGAAGATTTCAATGCCAATAAAATTTTCCGAAAGGAATATTATGTTCCAAGTAAGGTAACCAGGGATTTTAAACCTGGTAATAAACACATATTTAAAAAATTTGATACGGATGCCATTTTCGACTCTCTCTCATTAGTGGAAAAAAGGGCCGTACTGGCTAATGCTATTGAAAGTCTGAAAGACGGGTCCAAAAGTCTTTTACAGAAGAAGGAATCACTTCACTGGGATGTAAAGACAATAAAAAAATTTGAAGTGGAGTGGAACAAAAAGCTCACTTTGTCGTTCGCCTGTCTTGTTTTCTTTTTCATTGGGGCCCCTCTTGGTGCCATCATAAGGAAAGGAGGCCTGGGAACCCCGGCAGTGATCTCTATCTTTTTCTTTGTAATTTATTATGTAATTTCCATTTCGAGCCAGAAGCTGGTTGAAGAGGATATAGTTGGAACATTTGCCGGCATGTGGGCAGCTTCTTATATTTTATTACCCATCGGAGTATTCCTTACTTATAAAGCTACCACCGATTCTGTAATAATGAACATTGATACCTACTTGCTGTTCTTTAAGAAAATCAAGGACTTTGTATACAGGATCTCCATAAACGGGGATAACGGTAAAACTGCGTCTGAATAAATATTATTTAATAATGAATGATTTTAGACTAAATACAATTGAAGAAGCAATCGAAGATATTAAGAGGGGAAAACTTTTAATTGTTGTTGATGATGAGGACCGTGAAAATGAAGGTGATTTCATATGCTCAGCCGAACTGATAACACCTGAAATCGTAAATTTTATGGCCAAATACGGCAGGGGACTTATATGTGCAGCTCTGCCTGAAGAAAGATGTGAAGAGCTTGAACTTGACCTGATGGTGGGTATCAACACATCATTACATGAGACTCAATTTACAGTATCGGTCGATCTCCTTAATGAGGAAACCACTACAGGAGTTTCAGCAAAAGACCGCGCACTTACAATTAAGGCATTAGTTGATCCTGCTACAAAACCTTCGGATCTGGCCCGCCCTGGACATATTTTTCCGCTAAAAGCAAAAGCAAAAGGGGTCCTGCGCAGAGCCGGACATACTGAAGCAGTAGTTGATCTGACACGAATGGCCGGGTTAGGACCGGGAGGAGCTCTTGTGGAAATAATGAACGACGATGGTTCAATGGCACGATTGAATGACCTGCAGATTTTAAGTGAGAAATTTAAAATCAAGATCATTACCATAAAGGACCTGATTACTTACACTCTGGAACGGGATTCTATTATTGAAAAAGGTGAACGGGTGAGCCTCCCAACCGATAAGGGCGAATTTGAGTTTATACCCTTCAGGCAGATAAGTAACGGGCTGGAACACGCTGCGCTAGTAAAGGGAACCTGGACAAAGGACGAACCGGTTATGGTCAGGGTTCATTCATCATGCTTCACCGGTGATATTTTTGGTTCGATGAGATGCGACTGCGGTCCTCAATTGCACAAAGCTATGGAAATGGTCGAAGCTGAAGGGAAAGGAGTGGTTATTTATCTCAGTCAGGAAGGCAGAGGTATTGGATTACTCAATAAAATTAAAGCCTACAGGCTTCAGGACGAAGGTATGGATACAGTTCAGGCAAATCTTGAACTCGGATTTGGTGAAGACGAGAGGGATTATGGAGTTGGCGCCAGTATAATGAGGGAACTTGGACTGGGAAAAGTACGTCTCATATCTAATAATCCTGTCAAAAGAGCCGGACTGGAAGGTTATGGTATAAAAATCGTAGAGACGATACCCCTTATCATAGAATCGAATCCCCATAACAAATTCTACCTTGAAACAAAGGCAAATAAGATGGGACACAACCTTACCTGCTATAAACGCATCGTTAAAGACTGATTATGTTGCTAATTTTGCATTCTAATTGTAATTAACCATTCATGAAGAATCTCAGGATAGTATTTTTGGGAACGCCTGAGTTTGCAGTAGCAACACTTGGTTCTTTACTAATGAATGGATTTAACATTGTAGCTGTTGTAACAGCTCCTGACAAGCCATCAGGAAGAGGAAGAAAGGTTACAAAATCACCTGTTAAAGAATTTGCAGAATTCAGCTACCTGCCTATCATTCAGCCTGAAAATTTAAGAGATCCTGATTTTATAAGCACCCTTGAACAACTTAAAGCAGACATTTTTATTGTCGTTGCCTTCAGAATGCTTCCTGAAATTGTCTGGAGAATTCCTTCAATTGGTACAATAAATCTTCATGCTTCATTACTACCGCAATATCGTGGAGCAGCGCCGATTAATCATGCCATTATTAACGGGGAAACTGTCACAGGTGTAACAACATTTTTCATTGATGATAAAATAGATACCGGCAATATCCTTTTTAGAGAAGAGGTACAGATCTTCCCTTTTGAAAATGCCGGTGATCTGCATGACAGGCTTATGAAACATGGTGCCAGGCTTGTAATAAGAACCCTCTCTGCCATATCTGAGAACAAGGTCAAACCCGTGCCGCAGTCTCAATTTATTAAATCCTCCGAACTACCAAAAACAGCTCCAAAAATCCAGCCTGAATTCTGTTTTATTGACTGGAACAAAGATGCATTTTCTCTCCACAATTTTGTGCGGGGTCTGGCACCTTACCCCTGTGCAAAGACATATTTTCAAAATGGACCCAAAATTATCCTTTTCAAGGTATTCGAAAGTCAGCCTGAAATTGAGGAACATGCTTACATCCCGGGACAAATTATTTCCGATGGGAAAAATTCGCTGAAAATTGCCTGTAAAAATGGTCTTTTAAGTATAGTCAGCCTTCAACCTGAAGGGAAGAAAAAAATGAGCACCACTGAATTCCTGAGAGGATTTGATATTAGTAGTTACAAAATCAAAGCTAATTGACAGGCTTAGTGCTTCTTAACCAGATCTTTATTCCGGTACCAGGCTCACTACCCTGCTCCATCCTGTTCATTTCATAAAGATTTTTAAGCTTTATCCCATATTTCTGAGAGATCAGGTACATTGTATCACCATCAACTGTTGTGTAATAATCTTCACCAGGTCCGGCCTTCGACCTTTTAGGCTGAAGGTATAATATTTGTCCGGGGATCATCTGAAAATCAGCGGGTAATTCATTATAATTTGGTAATTCCCATCTTAATAACTGGAATTCATCCTCGATCTTCTTCCTGGTGTCTCCATCCTTCACAATTATATATTGTATCCTGTTATTCTCCATTATTCTTGGAGCTCTTTCAGGGATCATATTTCCTTTTACGGCGATTGTTGTTGCCTTACTCATATAATTAGTATCCCTTACGGCTAATGTCTGACCTGCAGTGTCAGATCTCACAGCAGACATATCAGCTGTTTCGTATCCACGGTCATAAATCATAAGGTTATTCTCTTCTATCTTTCTGATGAGCATGTTGGCATAATCAGGATTTGTGGCATAACCAGCTTTCTTCAACCCCCTTGCCCAGGCTTTATAATCAGTGGTGTTGATACTAAAAAGGAAACTATAACGCGATCCTGACTTAATAAAATCTGAATGATCATAAAATGACTCCTCAGGTTTGCGATATTTCCTGAAACACTCATTTCTCCTGTCATCATTATGATGGATAGTAGGACCTGTCCAGTCATCATGACATTTTATGCCGAAAAAATTATTCGCCTCCCTTGCAAGACTGCTGTGCCCATAATCCGATTCTATCATTCCCTGTGCAAGAGTTATGCTGGCAGGTATACCTGTTCTTTTCATCTCACTAACAGCAATATCCTTATATTTATTTATATAATCTCCTGCCGAATACCCTGAATATGATCTGGATGCAACCGGCTTATATGCCCTGCAGGAGAACAATACTGTAACCAATGTCAGTTGAAGAACGAAGAAAAAGACCTTTCGCATTATGTTTTTTTTTGACAAAAATAGAAAAAAATCAGTGCCTCGAGTGCTAAAAGTTCCGGAGCACCTAAAATTTGGAACCATCAGCTTTAAGTATTCCAAACTATAGGCACTCCAAACTTTTTTTTACTACCTTTAAAACTCATACTTAGTCAGAGTATTATGATACGAACAAAAAAAATTACAATATCATACCAGGAATTTGAAACACCTGAAGAATTAGATCCGGATGTCAGGGAGCTTATTCAGGTTGCACAAAATTCGGCTGTCAATGCTTATGCTCCTTATTCAAAATTTAAAGTTGGTGCTGCAGTCAGGCTCGAGAGCGGAATAATTGTTACCGGCACAAACGTTGAAAATGCTGCGTTTCCGTCAGGTATATGTGCTGAAAGAAGTGCAATTTCAAATTCTGTAGCTAATCACAAGAATGATAAACCGGTTGATCTTGCAATTGCAGCCATTACAGATGACGGCATAACAGAAGAACCGGTAACACCATGTGGCAATTGCAGACAGGTAATAGCTGAAGAGGAGTCGAGGAATGAAAATAAGATAAGAATAATACTATCGGGTAAAACCAGGACAATTATAACTGAGAGTATTAGTGACCTTCTCCCCTTGCAATTTAAAAAGGACAATCTTAAGATCAATCTTCCCTGACAATCAACTGGAATCCTGCACCATGAATATTTTTAATATTAAGTTCCGGGTCTTCAGACAGGAATTTTCTCAATTTAGTAATATAAACATCCATGCTTCTTGCCGTAAAATAATCATCAGAGCCCCATATTTTTTTCAATGCCAGTTCCCTGCTTATCAGAGCATTTGGATTAACAGCCAGCAGCTCAAGTAATTGCGCCTCTTTGGGGGATAACTTCTTTTCATCATTTCCAATGGTAAGAGTTCTTAGTTTGGCATTAAAGATAAACTTACCAATTTCGTAGATATCTTTAGTACCGTTCTGGGAATCGCGTCTGGCCAGTATAGCTTTTATTTTTGCCAGAAGTATATCTGTATCAAATGGTTTTGTTATATAATCATCTCCTCCTACCCCATATCCTTTAAGAACATCCTCCTTAAGTTTTTTTGCCGTAAGAAATATAATGGGCACTTCATTATTTATCTGCCTTATCTCATTAGCAATTGTAAATCCATCAACATGCGGAAGCATGATGTCAAGGATACAAATACTAAAAACACCCTTTCTGAAATGTTCAAGGGCATATTTGCCATCATCGACCCACTCAACCAAGTAGTCGTTTATTTCGAGGTATGACTTTAAAACCGAGCCAAAACTCAGGTCATCCTCAACCAAAAAAATCTTAGTAGTTTTATTGCTCATTTTTTAGCTCTCCCAGTTAAACGGTAAAAATATTTCGAACCGGCTTCCTTTACCAGGTTCGCTGGAAACAGTAATATTCCCCTTATGTGCATCTATTATTGCACGGGAATAGTTCAGACCCAGCCCGAATCCCTTTACATCATGAACGTTTCCGGAACTCTGCCTGTAAAACCTTTCAAAAATCTTACTCTGAACTGCCTTTGACATACCAATTCCTTTGTCTTCCACCGACAAAATTAAACCTTTTTCGTTATTAGCGGTTGAAACAGTTATCTCAGGTGCTCCCTGTGAATATTTTATTGCATTATCAAGAAAATTGCTGACAAGATTAGTAAGGTGGTCAAAGTCACCATAAATAATTGGCTGCTGCGCATCCAGATGAAGAATAATCTTTCCGTTTCTCTGTTCTACCTGTATTTCAATGGTTTCAATAGCGTGTCCTATAATCGTGTGCATGGAAACATTTTCGAACCTGAATTCAATCTCTTTTTTATCAAGGGAAGCAATCTGCAGAATCGTTTCTACTT
The DNA here is from genome assembly GCA_963815075.1 of uncultured Bacteroidales bacterium. Taxonomy (GTDB): domain Bacteria; phylum Bacteroidota; class Bacteroidia; order Bacteroidales; family VadinHA17; genus LD21. The sequence goes on along the minus strand of CAWFFK010000009.1, from coordinate 346,384 downwards.
TTTTATTCATCCGGCTGTTCTCTTTCTTTATCATACCGATAAAATGGCGTATACTAGCCTCGTCATTAATTACTTTTGGGTTATTGATAGTATCTGCAGCAAGCGAAATAGTAGCAATGGGAGTCTTGAATTCATGAGTCATATTGTTAATAAAATCTGACTTCATCTCGGATACTTTTTTCTGCCGAATAATAAAATAGAGACTCATAGCAAATGTTGCCAGAATAAACAGTGAAAAAATCATCGATCCGCCCAGAAGCCAGCCAATTGAGCCTAAAATATAATTTGTCCGGCCCGGGAAGATTACCGCCAGAACAAGGTTCTCTCTAATGATATTATCGGGAAACAGGCTAACCCAGTAAATTGTTTTAAGAAAATCATTTTTCTTTGATTTTTTAAAGGTTCCATCCTGCACATTTCCGTTCTTGATAATTGCAAATTCATACGGGGTTTCAATATTCTGATTTTTTAAAGACCGGTTCAGGGTTAATTCAATCTCCTTGTTATCAAGTTCAAGATACTTTTCCCACTGATATATTTCAGCTATCATCTGATTACTCATGCTCCTGAATTCATCAGATCTTTTTTTGACCCAGTCCAGAAATTCGTTCTGTTTAATATAGACAGCCCTGGAATTTGGTTTAATATTTTCACCCTTCCTTATTATATTCATTTTACCAGATTCATCAGGAGCTGCAGCTATGAATGAAGATGAATCAGAAACGACTGAAGTATCGTTGTCAATGAAATATGATTTATTATACGTTGTTAGCTTTGCTGAATCAGAATTTCCGGAGATGGTCTGGTGTGTTATCTTAACATTGATCTTATTACCCGGTGACGATGAGTATGTATCTATGCTTAGATAACCTGAAATATCATTTGAAGTATCATTATATGTAAGCGGAGGCTGAAACATATAATTATTGATGAAATTTACTTTTCGGGCATATTCAATTGCATTTGCTGTATTTGCCAGGCTTATTTGAACAGCATTATTGAAAATAGCATTCTGAATTTTCATCGCCTTGCTTATCCATACAATCTGTACCCATATTATCCCAACTATGGATAACAGCATCATAATGATAAGACCGGCAAATTTTTTCTTATTCATATCACAAAATTAAATTATTATGTCTTCAAAAATGCACTATTTAACTTTTCGTTAACTCTTATTAACTGTGCATTAACTGTAAATTATTGTTCTAAAGGTACCTTTGAGGAAAATTAACAAATACGAGGCGATCATGAAAAGAAAGTATAGAACAACTATGTACATCTTGACTATCTCATTGATATTGACGATAATACCATTATCGTTAGCATCAGGACAGGGAAAAAAGAATGAAGAGAAAATAAAGATTGTTATTGCAGATGATTCAGGAAAAAAAGTAGTGGTTGACACTCTGATAAATGAGGAACAGGTTCCTGATACATTGAGGCTTAAAGATGGAAAGGTAATTTTTATCGGGCACCATGGTAATGAAACAGATATGAAGTCACCCTCAGAAAAGGAGTATGTATATGTTACAATTTCATCTGATGGGAAAAAGACAAAAAAAGAGTATAAAAATTTCACTGTCATAAATGACGACTCAATTAACTGGGCTTCAGCAGGAAATAAACATCACAGGTTCATATACATGAACAATGATAAATTGCAGGGGGGGAACTGTGACAATCAGATTGATGCTGAAAACTCTTCAGATAATCAGGATACAACAATTGATAAGACCAGGTTCATTATTGCAAAAAATGGAATAGTTGTAACAATAGAAGGCAATAATGAAGCTAAAACAAAAGAGCTGATTCAGTTGGTTCAGGATAAGCTTGGTATTAAAAATGAGGTATCAGCTGATGAAGCAGTCAAAAAAACCGGAACAAAAAGTGAAATAAAAAAATAGTGATTCTTAATCAAATTAATGGTTATTTAAAAATGAGTCGCGATGCCGGCTCATTTTTTTATACCACTATATTCATAAACAGGGGCCATATATCTCCTTCAGGAAAATGAGCGATAATTGTAATGGGCTCTTTTTTCACAGGGTGCATGAATTCCAGTTTTCTTGCAAAAAGACTTATACCTCCATCTTCATTCGACCTTGGATAACCATATTTGAGATCACCTTTTATGGGACAGCCGATTTTTGCCATTTGAGCTCTAATCTGGTGATGTCTGCCGGAATGAAGCTCTATTTCGAGCAGGTAATATTTTTCTGACCTGCCTTTTAATCGATAAGTCAATGTGGCTTCTTTTGATCCTTTCACTTCAGTGTCATATGCAAAACTTTTGTTTTGCTTTTCATTCTTCTTAAGGAAATGAGTAATGGTTGCTTCATCTTCAGGTGGCCTTTCTTTTACGATAGCAAGGTAGATCTTTCTGACCTGTTTCGTACGGAACATTTCATTCAATCTCTGAAGAGCCTTGGAAGTTCTTGCAAAAAGGATAACCCCGCTAACCGGACGGTCCAGCCTGTGAACAACGCCAAGAAATGCTTCTCCGGGCTTTTTATACTTCTTAGCCAGGTACTTTTTTATTTCTGTATCCAGTGATTTATCTCCTGTTTTATCACCCTGTGCCAGATCAGAAGATCTTTTATAAGCAGCTATAATGTGGTTATCTTCGTATAATATTTCAGCCATCAGAGTTCTGGTTAGTACTGTTCCTTTTCGTTAGGAAAGTCCTGTGATCTGACATCGGCAATATAAGCCTGAACTGCGCCCTTGATTTCTGAATACAGGTTATGATATCGCCTGAGGAAACGCGGTGAAAATTCCTGAGTTATTCCAAGCATATCATGAAGAACCAGTACCTGTCCATCGGTTTTGCCACCTGCTCCTATGCCAATAACCGGTATTTTAATGCTATTTGTTACCTCTTCCGCAAGCTTTGCAGGTATTTTTTCAAGAACAACAGCAAAACAGCCGGTCTCTTCCAGTAGCTTGGCATCCTCCATAAGCTTTCGGGCTTCCTCTTCTTCTTTTGCTCTTACAACATAGGTGCCGAACTTATGAATAGCCTGAGGCGTAAGGCCCAGATGACCCATCACGGGTATACCGGCCGAAAGTATTCTCTCGATTGATTCAACTACCTGAAGCCCGCCTTCAAGTTTAACAGCATGTGCCCCGGTTTCCTTCATGATCCTGATAGATGATGCCAAAGCCTCCTTTGAATTTCCCTGGTAAGTACCAAAGGGAAGATCAACAACAACAAGTGCTCTTTTTACCGCTCTAACCACAGAAGCGGCATGATAAATCATATTGTCGAGCGTGATTGGCAGAGTTGTGTCAAATCCTGCCATTACATTAGATGCAGAGTCTCCAACAAGTATAACGTCAATCTCAGCTTCATCAAGGATCTTTGCCATGGAATAGTCATATGCAGTAAGCATTGCTATCTTCTCGCCCTTAAGCTTCATCTCATTCAGAACATGAGTTGTCACCCTTTTTACGGAACTATGTATCGGCATAATAATAAAAGTGTTAATTCTGAACCCAAAGTTACTGATTTGTATCGGATGATACACCCACAAAAATATATCTTTTTAATCCGGCAATCTACCGGATCTGTTCTGTCGTTTTGTCATAAGTGTTGCAGCCACCTGACTTACCTGTGCCATATTTACATAAAACAGGCCATTTACTTTAATGGCATAATCATTGCTTGATCCTTATTATCAAAATGAAATTTTTAAAATTTTTATAAAATGGGAAAAATAATTGGAATCGATCTGGGAACAACAAATTCATGCGTTGCAGTTATGGAAGGTAATGAACCTGTCGTAATTCCCAACAGCGAAGGTAAGAGAACTACTCCTTCAATTGTTGCTTTTGTTGAAAATGGAGAGCGCAAAGTCGGGGACCCTGCCAAGCGACAGGCAATAACTAATGCAAAAAAGACTGTCTACTCCATAAAAAGGTTTATGGGAGAGACATACGATAAAGTTACCAAAGAGATAAAGAGAGTTACCTATACTGTTGTTAAAGGTGATAATAATACTCCAAGAGTAAAAATAGATGATCGTATGTATTCGCCTCAGGAGATATCTGCAATGATTCTTCAGAAGATGAAGAAAACTGCTGAAGATTATCTTGGACAGGAAGTTACTGAAGCAGTAATAACAGTACCTGCATATTTCAGTGATTCACAGCGTCAGGCTACAAAAGAAGCGGGTGAAATTGCAGGTCTTAATGTCAAAAGGATTATTAATGAACCAACTGCTGCTTCACTTGCCTATGGTCTTGACAAAAAATCACAGGATCTTAAAATAGCTGTGTTTGACCTTGGAGGAGGAACATTTGATATTTCAATACTTGAACTTGGCGACGGTGTATTTGAGGTTAAGTCGACAAATGGTGATACTCACCTGGGTGGAGACGATTTTGATCATCTGATTATTGACTGGATGGCAGAAGAATTCCTTAAGGATGAAGGAGTTGACCTGAGAAAAGATCCGATGGCGTTACAACGCCTGAAAGAAGCAGCCGAGAAAGCTAAAATAGAGCTTTCAAGCTCTACAACCACAGAGATCAATCTTCCATATATAATGCCTGTTGACGGAATTCCAAAACATCTGGTAAAAACGCTTACCCGTGCCAATTTTGAAAAAATTTGTGATAAACTCATTCAGTCATGCACTGAGCCATGTAAATTAGCTCTAAAGGATTCCGGCCTGTCAGTTTCTGATATCGATGAGGTATTACTTGTTGGTGGTTCTACCCGTATCCCGGCTATTCAGCAACTTGTTGAAAAATTCTTCGGGAGGGTACCCTCCAAAGGAGTTAATCCCGATGAAGTTGTGGCAGTAGGTGCAGCAATTCAGGGAGGTGTTCTGACGGGTGAAGTAAAGGATGTGCTGCTTCTTGATGTTACGCCTTTATCGCTTGGTATTGAAACCATGGGTGGAGTAATGACAAAACTTATAGAATCTAATACAACCATCCCTACGAAGAAAACAGAGGTTTTTACCACAGCTGCAGATAGCCAGCCTTCTGTTGAAATACATGTTCTGCAGGGAGAAAGACCAATGGCAGTAGGCAACAAAACAATCGGACGTTTCCATCTCGATGGAATCCCGCCAGCCCCCAGAGGCGTACCTCAGATAGAGGTAACCTTTGATATAGATGCAAATGGGATACTTCATGTTACTGCAAAAGACAGAGGTACCGGCAAAGAGCAGAGAATCAGAATTGAAGCCTCATCGGGATTAAGCGACGAAGAGATAAGAAGGATGAGAGACGAAGCCAAAGCCAATGCTGATGCCGACAGTCAGGCTAAAACCAGGGTTGAAAAGATAAATACCGCGGATAGTATGATCTTTACGACGGAGAAGCAGCTCAAAGAATTCGGTGATAAACTTCCGGCAGATAAGAAACCTGCAATAGAAGCTGCACTGGCTAAACTCAAAGAGGCTCATAAAGCTCAGGATATTGATGCTATAGATAAAGCGCTTGCCGAACTTAATTCAGTATGGCAGGTCGCATCAGAAGAGATGTACAAAACTGCACAGAGTACAGGTCAGACTGCATCAGAACCAGGTCAGGAACAATCAGACGAAAAGGATAACAAGCCTGGCAATGAGGAAGTTACTGATGTTGATTTTGAAGAGGTTAAATAAAACTGATGCCGATATAGATTAAAAGAGGTTGAATACACTTCAACCTCTTTTTTTGTACTTTTGTATTAAATTTAGCGTTACCTGATTATGAGACTTAAAATTATTATAATTGTCTGTTTTATTTCTATTTCAGTTAATGCACCGGCACAGTCTGATACACTTATTAATATTACAGACCAACGAGGCCTTAAGCAGGGGCACTGGATAAAAAAATATCCCGATAAGAAGATAATGTACGATGGTATCTTCAGAGATAATCATCCTGTCGGTGAGTTTAGAAGATATACTGATGATGGCACCCTGCAATCACTTCTTATATTCAGCAATGATGGAAGAGAAGCTGATGCTACAATGTATCATCCAAACGGGAAAGTATCCTCAAAAGGAAAGTATGTAGATCAGCTAAAGGAAGGGAAATGGCAATTCTATTCTTCAGCAATCGATGGTTATCTGATATGTGAAGAAAATTATTCCAAAAATATGAAGAATGGCCCGTCAGTTAAATTTTACCCGGACAGTACAATTGCTGAAAAAGTAAGTTACATTAATGATCTTATGCAGGGCGAATGGATTCAATATTATCCAAATGGGACCGTATGCGAAAAATCACACTATCAGAAAGGAAAGGCAACAGGGAAATTTGAAGCCTGGTACGACGACGGGAAAATTAAGATTACCGGACAGTATAGTAACGATAACAGAGACGGCATATGGTTGATTTATAATGATAACGGATCTTTGAAATATAAACTGCAATATAAAGACGGTCTGTCATCAGATAAAAAAATGGAACTGGAACAAACGGAATATCTCGATTCACTGGAAAGAAACAAGGGTAAAATCGCTGATCCCGAAAAATCCGGTATAGTCAGATAATGAATGCATATATAAAGATAAGACTTTCCCGGTTTGCCGGAAGAATTTTGCATATAACTGATCTTCAGAATTATGATGCGGTATTCATTTTATCAGAATAATAACTTCGTAGGATGTCATTGTACAAAAGTCAGTAAAGCTTAGAAATTAATTATGGCTGAAAAATTGTCACTGACCGAATTACAATTCATAATCAGAGATTCCTTATACATGTCATTACCTGATATGTATTGGGTAATAGCAGAAATTTCTGAGCTTAATGAGAATCAGGCAGGTCATTGTTACCTTGAACTCATTGAAAAACAAACTGATGACAAGAATATAAGATCAAGAGCCAGGGGAATTATCTGGAGCAGCCGATACAGGTTTCTCAAATCATTATTTGAAAATATGACAGGAGAAACGTTAAGATCGGGCATTAAGGTATTAATAAAGGTAAAAGTTGAATATCATGAAATATATGGATTGAGCCTCATCATTACTGATATTGACCCTTCTTTTACCATCGGGGAAATGGCTATAAAAAAACAGCTTATTATTAAACAGCTCGAACAGGAAGGTGTCTTTTCAATGAATAAGGAGCTTGATTTTCCGCTTTTCCCCCGGAGAATTGCAATAATCTCCTCCAGAAATGCTGCAGGATATACCGATTTCATTAATCACCTTCGACAAAACAGCTATGGATATATTTTCTACACAGCATTTTTTGAGAGCGCAATGCAGGGGGACGAAACTGAACAGGGAATAATTAAATCCCTTGATAAAATAGGAGAAAACTACATCATGTTTGATCTGGTTGTGATAATCAGGGGTGGAGGCTCCCAAACTGATCTTAGCTGGTTCGACAATTACAATATAGCCTACTACATTACTCAATTCCCTTTACCCATCATTACCGGCATTGGTCATGACAAAGATTTGTCAGTAACAGATATGGTTGCTTATCTGGCACTCAAAACTCCTACTGCAGTAGCTGATTACATTATAGATTCCGTTGTCAGGGTTGAAAGCCACCTTGCTGAAATGAGTTCAGAGATCAGAAATCTGTCGCAACATATTGTTGAAAAAAACAAAAACAGGGTTGAATCGTCCAAAATGAGGCTGCTTCCCCTGTCAAGAATAATGGTATCGGGTATTAAAGACAAGCTTTCAGATGAAATTATTGCGATAATTAATATCGGGAAAAAATATATATATAAAGCCGGTACGATATCAGCAACCCAGAGGTCGGAGCTTGTATCGGCGGCAAAGTCATTTTCAGCTGCGAAGAGGCTATACATTGAAGAAATGCATCGCCGCCTTAACATACTGACATTAAGCAACCTTAGCAGCAGAAATGGCAAAGTGACATCACTGGAAAATACTCTGAATATTCTGAACCCTGAAAATGTCCTGCTGCGGGGTTACACCATAACTTCTTTGAACGGGAGAATACTGAAAAAGAGTGATAAGATAAAAAAAGAGGACCTTATTGATACACAATTTGCTGATGGTAGAGTGAAGAGCAAGGTAGTCAGTAAGATAAAAGATAGGGCCGAGCGTTAAGAATTTGCCCAGTGGGCAAATTCAGCGAAGGAGCCAGCCTGCAGGGGAGGAAAAAGGGAAAAGACAAAAAGTATTATTTAAATAACTTACTCTAAAATTAAAGAAAATGGCAAAAAAGGAATTTTCATTTAATGAAGCAGTGGCAAAGATTGAGGAAATCCTACGTAATATTGAAAGCGGGGATCTTGATGTCGACAGGCTGTCAACTGAAGTTAAACATGCTTCAGAACTCATCAAACAGTGTCAGGAAAAACTTAAATCTACAGAGGATGAGATTAACAGCATCTTCAGCCAGATGTCATAAAAATAAATCAGGACCTGAGTCCTGATTTACTTTACTACCCTAAACCTAAATTTATGAAAAAAACCACTGTAACATCTTGTTACAACCTTCTGTATATTTAAACGATTCAGATAATTGATTTGTTACATTTTTTTCAGCTATTTAACAGAAAAAAATTCAGTTTTTGACGAAACGCCTATTTCTCTACACCAAGCACGTCTTTAAATGCTTTAACAAATGTTTCTTTAGGTAAAGCTCCCATAGCCATTTGTGGTTGACCATCAGCCGGAACAAATAAAAATGATGGTATGCTTCTTATTCCAAATGCTGATGCCAGCTCCTGCTCCTCCTCAGTATTCACTTTAAAAACATCTATCTTTCCGTTAAAATCCTTAGCAAGGTCTTCCAGCACAGGTGATACAATTTTACATGGGGCACACCAGTCTGCATAAAAATCTATTATACATGGCTTGGTACCTTCAAATTTCCATTCCTTGTTTTTTTCGTAATTGAATACTTTATTCAAAAACATTTCTTTTGTTAAATGCTCTACCATTTTATTTTTATTTAATAAACATTCATAAATCCACTTTGTTTAAAATAATGACAACCTTTATGCCAATAGACTCATATTATCATTATTTGCAAAAAATTAACTATTAATTGTAACTTTGTCATGAATTTATAACAAATTGTCATATCTAAATATGAACATATGTCTTAATGACAAAATATTCCGGACTCTTTCAGATGTAGTTACATCGGAGAATGTAAGGGCATATGTTATAGGAGGTTGGGTAAGAGATTGTATACTCAAAAGAGATCATCCTGAAAAAGACATTGATATTTTAATAGTTGGCAGCGGGATTGAGATTGCGCGTAAAGCAGCGCGCAAATTCAAACCTGGGACAAAGGTGAGTGTATTCAGAAATTTCGGTACGGCAATGTTCAGAGCAGGTGATTATGAGTTAGAATTTGTCGGGGCAAGGAAGGAGTCATATCAAAGTGGATCCAGAAAACCTGTTGTGGAGGATGGAACACTTGAAGATGACCAGAGAAGAAGGGACTTCACCATCAATGCGCTGGCCATAAGTATAAACAAAGAGACCTTTGGAGAGTTTCTCGATCCTTTTGATGGTGTCAACGATTTAAAGAATAAAATAATACGGACACCACTCGATCCTGATAAAACATTTTCAGATGATCCTTTGAGGATGATCAGGGCAATCAGGTTTGCAGCCCAACTTAATTTTTCAATAGAAGAGAAGACACTTAACTCAATTTCAGCAAATTGTGAAAGAATAGGGATCGTATCCCCTGAAAGAATTGTCGCTGAACTAAATAAAATAATTATGTGTAACCGTCCTTCAAAAGGATTTATCCTTCTTGAAAAGACAGGTTTGTTAAAAATTATCCTGCCTGAACTGGATAATCTTAAGGGTGTTGAAACAAAAGATGGCAAAGCTCATAAAGATAATTTTCTTCATTCTATAAAGGTACTGGACAACATAAGTAAAAATACTGATAACCTGTGGTTAAGGTGGGCAGCGCTTCTTCATGATATTGCCAAGCCGGCAACTAAAAAATATCTTCCTGAAACAGGCTGGTCGTTTCATGGACATGAATACGTTGGTTCAAAAATGGTCCCTGATATTTTCAGAAAATTAAAGCTGCCTTTGAATGAAAAGATGAAATATGTTCAGAAAATTGTTGACCTTCATCTGCGTCCCATTGTTCTTTCGCAGGAGACCGTTACTGATTCAGCCGTAAGAAGATTATTATTCGAAGCCGGCAATGATATTGATGACCTGATGATTTTATGTGAAGCTGACATTACCTCGAAAAACGAGGCGAAAAAGACCAAACATCTCGAGAATTTCAAGCTGGTAAGGAATAAACTCAGGGAGATTGAAGAGAAAGACGCAGTGAGGAATTTTCAGCCTCCCGTAGATGGAACAGAGATAATTAACTCTTTTGGAATAAGACCTGGTAAAGAAGTCGGCATAATTAAAAACGCCATCAGGGAAGCAATCCTTGACGGCGTCATACCAAATGAACACGATGCCGCAAGAAAAGTAATGCTCCAAAAAGGCAGGGAGTTAGGACTTATTCCTGTTGATCCTGATTCCTGAGTTTAAGATTAAGCAGGACAGGAAGATGATCACTGAAGCCACCCTGATAACGATAGCCCCTATATGTAGAAAATGGAGAAAATCCCGGGTAATTCTGATCCATTACCAGAAGAAAATCCGGTTTGAAAATAGTCACTGATCCGCTGTCTGCGTAAAGACCCTTCCTGTCTGACAACAAGCTTTCTGACACTATAACCTGATCGATCATTTCCCATACCCCCTTGTAGCGATAAGTTCCAAAGCCTTTTTCAGCAAGGATTCCTGAAAGATTTTCCAGAGAATTGCCTGCCTCTCCTGAAGAAATCATTGTTTTGATCTCCCGATCATCAGGGGTGCAGTTGAAATCACCCATAATTATAATTTTGTGGCTGGTGTTTTTGCATTGAATTAAAGAGTCAGCCTTTTCCCTGACCATAGAAGCTATTTTCATCCTTAGCTTCTCTCCCGAAAGGACACCCCCCCTTCTTGAAGGCCAGTGATTAACAAATAAATGTATTGTATCGCCATCGATCTCAAGTTTAGCATATAGTATACTCCTGGATAAAAAAATTTCATGCGAAATTCCTTTCGGTATCAAATATCTGTAATCAACTATTTTTACCAGATCTCTCCTGTATACCAGACAAACATCAATACCTCTCCTGTCGGGTGAATCTTCATGGACAATATCATATGCATATTTTGACAGATATGTTTTATTGAGCAGATCTTCAAGAACTTTTCTGTTTTCAACTTCACATAATGAGACGACCGGTGGTGGTTCCCAGCCTCCAGCTGCAACTATGGTTTTATAAAGCCCATTTATCTTTTTGCAGTATCGGCTGAAATTCCACCTCATCAAGCCATCCGGTAAAAAAGCATCATCATCTATCAGCGTATCATCATAAATGTCGAAAAGGTTCTCAACATTATAGAACATGATTGCTACAGATTTCAACTTTCTGTCCTGAGTATCTGATCTGCCTTCTAAAATTGTCAGCAGCAGTATTATGGGCAAACATGTGATAATAATTTTTAACATAATTATCTATCCATGGAACAAAACCTTCAATCCTACCGTGTTATTCGATAAACTTAAAATATTATGGGGCCATTCCCGCTGAATTTATAAAAAATATAAAGATTATTTTAACCCGTCCTCACTGACAGGGCAAAACAGAAGATCCGGGCTAAAAAGAAGCTGTCTCAGTATGTTAACTGCTCTAGAATGGTGTTATCCACCTGTATCTTCTTGCGCTTTCTCCAAATTTGACTGCAAGTGTAAGCTCGTGAGTACCAAGGCTTTGTTGTCTAATCTGAGTCAATGTAAAGTCGAAAGCATATGCGAAATAAAACCTGTCATATTTTAAACCTAACAAAGCAATTATCGCATCATTAGTCCTATAGGATAATCCAACCCAGTAATCATCCTTGTAAAAGATCCTCGTCGTCAGGTCCAACTGAACAGATTTAAAAACCATATCTGATGACTTGATGAATGCTGATGGTTCAAGTACCCAATCGGTAGTTAAAGGAAATTTTATACCTCCTGTAAGAAAATAATTTCCCAGTTGATTTCCCCTATTGGAAGAAGAGGTATCTGCAAAGACCAGATTCCCCCTCAGAATATTTGTCATTGCAAAACCTGCATAATATCTCGAGGTTGTAAAACTTGCACCAAAATTGAAATCTGGAATGAAAACTGACCGGTCATAGGAAAGCATCAATGGGTCATTGTGATCATACAGCAATCCGTCTGTATTAATATAAAACTGATATGCCGTTAATGCTAGGCCAAAAGAGAGATCATTCGGATAGCCGCCTGATTCACCCATAGAAATATGATATGAATAGGCTGCCTGAAGACCTGTACGATGCATTATACCGTTATTATCATTAAATATGTACCCTCCTATTCCGACTTTTCCACCTTTTGTAGGTTTAATCAGCTTCTTTCTTACAGAAGTTGATTTTGATATGTAACTGTCCTTCAAAAGCCTGGTCTGAAAACTGGCAGCATAGGTGCTAGGTGCTCCTGTCATTCCAACCCATTGTTCCCTGACGGTAAGATTAACCGTGGTATATCCATCGCGTCCGGCAAATGATGGGTTCACCAGAAATCCGTTCATGATATACTGACTGTACATCGGGACTTGCTGAGCAATGCCAGCTCCAAAAATGAAGCTTAGAAAAATTGTTGCTAGAATACGATTTAAATATCTCATATATTTAATTCGAAATTATTAATTATTATCTGATAATACTTATAACGCCTGATCTTGGCTCAGAGCCATCATTAAGATGCAGAATATAATGATATGAATCAGTCGGCAAAAGCTTCCCTTTAAATGTACCGTCCCAGGGATTCGCAGATAGGTTCTTGGTTTTGAAAACCAGTTTACCCCACCTGGTGTAAATAAAAACTTCTGCATTCGGGAACAGCTCAATATTCTTTATCTTCCATGTATCATTATAACCGTCATTGTTTGGAGTTATTACGTCTGGTATTTCTAAACATTTTTCAGATCCGCTGGCACTAATTTCCACATTTATTGATGCGGCGCAACTATTCAGATCCGTTATAACCGCACTGTATGTGCCCACAGGAATATTTGTACGTGTTTCTGTTAAAACTCCGTCATCCCAAATTACACTATACGGTTGAGTTCCTCCCGTAATATTAAGAGTTATTGAACCATCTGATTCTTCCGGACATGAGGCATCCGTCTTTACAGATGATACTGAAAGAACCTGAGGTTCCGTAACAATCACCTGGATATCGGTTGTGCAAAGGGTAGCATCACTTATTGTAACAGTATATGATCCGGCGGCTAACCCGCTGAAAATACCGGAAGCCTGGAATGTAGCTCCATCAAGACTAAACTGATAAGGTGAATTGCCACCCGAGCCTTCCACTGTAAATGAACCATCAGAAGATCCGGCACATGTGACATTAGCCTGTGAAACAATATTTCCGGTAATACCTGTTGCCGGTTGAGAAATTGTGACCGGAATATCCAAAGTACAAAGGTTTGCATCCTGAATTGTAATTATTTGGTTACCGGCATCTAATGAACTGAATGTTCCTGAAACCTGGTAAGCTCCGGAACCCAGCTTATACTGGTATGGTCCTGTTCCCCCTGAACCTTCAACAGTTACGCTTCCCGTATTGCTTCCAAAACATATAACATTTGTCTGAGATGTTATCAATCCGCTTACTGCTGATGCAGGTTCACTAATTGTAAAGTTGACAACAACGGTATTCATTGCTGCATCTCTGATCGTAACTGAATGGTTACCAGCTGCCAGAGATTCAAATGTTCCGGATACCTGGTAAGACCCGGCATCAAGGCTGAATTCGTAAGGAGTTACACCTCCTGCTCCCGTTATGGTAACACTTCCTGTTGATGCGCCAAAACATGCTGCATCAGTTTGCGAAGAAACGCTTCCCAATAGCGATGGTACAGGTTGTGTGATTGTAACAGGAACATCAAATGTGCACAGGTTTGCATCCTGAATTGTAACAGTATATGAACCTGCCGTAAGTGATGTGAATGTTCCTGAGACCTGGTATGTTCCTGAATCGAGTTTATAAAGATACGGTGATGTTCCTCCGGAGCCTTCCACAGTAACACTTCCATCATTCCCTCCGTCAATTGTTACATCTGTTTGCGAGGTTATGCTTCCCGAAACTGCTGTTGCAGGCTCAGTTAAAGTTACATTAGCGATAGCAGAACAACTGTTATCATCGGTAACTGTCACAGTATATGAACCGGCCGGCAGATTACTCTGGTCCTCAGAACCTGCAATAACTCCGTTTCCGGTCCATGCATATATGTATGGAGCTGTTCCTCCTGTTGCTGAGATGTCGATAGCTCCTGTAGACGAACCAAAGCACAGAATATCAGTTTGAAGTACTGTTACGGTTGGTGGATCATTAATAATAACTGTTACCGGGTTAATATCGTAACAACCTGTAGCAGGATCAGTACCCATTATATAATAAGTACCTGAAGATGCTAAAGCTGGTGTAGCATATGGTACTGTTGCTGCAGCATCAGTCCAGTAAGAATATGTAAGACCCGGTGTACTCCCGGAAGTAACTGAAGCGGATGTCAGATCAGCAGTAGCCGGTGCACAGGCTGGAGCCGGGTTGGTGATTACAATGGTAGGTACATCATTTGCAACTACGGTAACCGGCTGAATGTCATAGCAGCTTGTAACCGGATCTGTTCCCTTTATATAATATGTTCCTGAAGTGGCATTTGCCGGAGATGCATATGTTACTGTTGCTGCCGCATCAGTCCAGTAGGTGTATTCGAGACCCGGCGTACTTCCGGCCGTAACTGAAATATTTGTCAGGTCAACCGTGGCAGGTGAACAGACCGGTGCCGGATCGGTAATAATGACATTTGGTTTTGAATTCACATTCATGGTAACCACATTTGAAGTTGCCGGTCCACCGCTCTGACAAGTCTCACTGGAAATAAGAACTACAGTGATCATATCACCCTCCGCAGGTATGTATGCATATGCCGGGCTGTCTGTTCCAACAGCCGTTGCACCATTATACCACTGGTAGGATGGTGTAAGTCCTCCATTAACAGGAGTTGCCGTAAATTGAACAGTGGTTCCCGCACATACAGGGTTAGCATCTGCTGATATAGTTACACTAACAGGCATTACCGGGTTAACACTCAAAGTAACTGCATTAGAAGTAGCAGGACTTCCACTCTGACAGGTCTCGCTTGAAGTGAGAACTACAGTGATTACATCGCCATTTGCCGGTACGTATGAATATGTCGGATTGTCTGTTCCGACCGCCGTTGCGCCATTATACCACTGGTACGATGGCGTCGGTCCTCCATTTGTTGGAGTTGCAGTGAAATTAACAATTGTACCTGCACAAACCGTGTTTGCATCTGCTGATAATGTGACACTAACAGGCATTATCGGATTAACATTCATTGCAACTGCATTTGATGTTGCAGGTCCTCCACTCTGACAGGTCTCGCTTGAAGTCATAACAACTGATATCACATCGCCATTTGTTGGAATATATGAATAAGTTGAACTATTGGTACCAACTGGTGTCGCACCGTTGTACCACTGGTACGTAGGCGTTACACCTCCGTTAACAGGCGTTGCAGTGAAATTAACCGTTGTTCCTGAGCAAACCGGGTTAGCATCAGCTGATATAGTTACACTAACCGGCAATATCGAATTAACATTCATTGTAACTGCATTTGATGTTGCAGGTCCGCCACTCTGACATGTCTCACTTGAGGTAAGCACTACCGTTATCACATCACCATTTGCAGGAATATATGAATATGCCGCGCTATTAGTTCCAACGGCTGTCGCACCATTATACCACTGGTAAGAAGGTGTTACGCCTCCGTTTGCAGGTGTTGCCGTGAAGTTAACGGTTGTACCGGCACATACCGGGTTAGCATCAGCTGCAACCGAAACACTGACAGGCAGAGTTGTGCTGACAGTTGTGGAAGTGGAGGAAGTGGCCACAGGGGCACTGCATCCTGCCGCATTAGAGTAATTTACAGTGACTGATTTATTGCCCGGAGTTAACCATTTCAAAGTAACGGTATTATCTGTTGATGATCCCCCCGATGTTATAGTATAATCAGTACCTGATAATCCTGTATACGTCCAGACATAATTTGACTGACCCGCTTGTGTTGTATATGTAACATCTGTTCCCGAACATGCAGTTGTTCCCGGCTCTGTAGTAAATGTCGGTATTGGATTCAGGTTGAAGACGACATTTACCTCATCAAAGGAAGAGACACATGGAGGATTGGTGATAGTCCATCTCAATACATATGCCATTCCGGCTGTCCCTGTAAATGTGCTTGTCGGGCTATTTGCTGCTGTAATGTTTCCGCCTGTTCCACTAATTAAAGTCCATGTTCCATTACCAATTACAGGCGCATTAGCAGCTAACGTTGCAACTGTTATGCCACACATGGATAATCCGGTCTGATCCGGACCAGCATCTGCAGTGGTCGGGTTCTGATTAAATGTAATATTTACATCGTCAAATGATGCCGGACATGGCGGATTGCTTATTGTCCATCTCAACGTATATGTCTTACCGGCATCCCCGCTAAATGTACTAATCGGACTGGCAGGATCTGTAATAGTACCTCCGGTCCCTCCAATAATACTCCATGTTCCTGTTCCAGCAGCCGGATTATTAGCGGCCAGGGTCACAGTTGTCAATCCGCACGTAGCAGCATCAGTCTGATCCGTACCAGCATCAGCTGTAGTTGGGTTTTGACTTAATGTAATGTTCACATCGTCAGATGATGAGGTGCATGGAGGATTACTGACTGTCCAGCGAAGGACATAAGTCGTACCGGCTGTACCTGTAAAGGTTGTATTATACACCGAAGAATTACCAAATGATCCGCCTGTTCCGCTTACAATACTCCATGCACCAGTGCCGATAGCCGGATTATTTCCGGCCAGAGTAACTGCTGTTAGTCCGCAGGTAGCTGCACCTATCTGATCAGGGCCTGCATCAGCGGTTGTCGGGTTCTGGTTAAAGGTTATATTAACATCGTCAGTAGATGGCGTACACGGTGGATTGCTTATTGTCCATCGAAGAACATAACTTGTTCCCGCAGTTCCCGTAAAGGTTGTGTTGTTTACTGAAGAATTGCCAAAGGAACCACCAGCTCCGTTTATTATACTCCATGTGCCGGTTCCGACAACCGGATTATTTGCTGCCAGAGTTACAACAGTTAAACCACAGGTAGCTGCTCCGGTCTGATCGGAACCTGCGTCTGCAACCGTAGGCTCCAGATTGAATTTAATATTAACATCATCAAATGAAGCAACACAAGGTGGATTGCTTATAGTCCAGCGCAATACATAGGTTGTACCTGGTGTGCCGCTAAAAGTTGAATTAAACAAGGAAGCATTTGTAAATGAACCACCTGCTCCGCTTATTATACTCCATGTTCCGGATCCTACCGTTGGATTATTGGCTGCCAGAGTAACTAATGTCTGTCCACAGGTACTCGCATCAATCTGGTCCGGACCGGCATCTGCTATAGTCGGATTCTGATGGAAAGTAATATTAACATCGTCAAATGAAGGCGTACAAGGAGGATTATCAATAGTCCAGCGAAGTACATAAGTAGTACCGGCAGTACCAGAAAATGCACTTGTTGGGCTACCAGGGTTTGCAACAGTTCCACCAGCCCCGCCTATGATACTCCAGCTTCCGGTCCCAATTACAGGTGTACTGGCAGTCAGAGTAGTGCTTGTAAGTCCACACATAGCCGCACTGGTCTGATCGAGACCTGCATTAGCAGGGGAAGGATTCTGGTTAAAAGTTACAGTAACATCATCTGTTGAAGGCGTGCAGGGAGGATTCGAAATTGTCCAGCGCAGTAAATAAGTAGTTCCTGCCGTGCCGCTAAATGCGCTGGTCGGACTACTTGGTGCGGTAAAACTTCCTCCCGCGCCGTTTACAATGCTCCATGCTCCGGTACCAATTACCGGTGTATTTGCAGACAATGTCACTGTGGTTGATCCGCAGGTTAAAACACCTGTCTGGTCGATGCCTGCATCTGCGATTGTTGGCGCAATGCTAATTAATGTTACCGTTGAGGATACCGGACTTGCACCCGTGCATCCTCCTGCATTGGTATAATTGATCGTCACCGTCTTAACACCTGCTGTCAGCCATTTCAGTGTAACAGTATTATCTGTAGCTGTTCCGCCGGAGGTAATGCTATAATCTGTACCCAGAACACCTGTGAAGGTCCATATATAATTCGTCTGACCTGCCTGGGTCGTATAGGTGACATCGGTGGCAGAACATGCCGTTGGTCCGGGTTGTGCCGTAAAAGTCGGTACCGGCAGAAGTGAAACTGTCGTTGCCGTGGATGAGGTAGCTGCTGCTGCCGTGCATCCTCCTGCACTGGTATAATTGATCGTCACCATCTTAACACCTGCTGTCAGCCATTTAAGTGTAACAGTATTATCTGTAACTGTTCCGCCGGAGGTAATGCTATAATCTGTACCCAGAACACCTGTGAAGGTCCATATATAATTCGTCTGACCGGCCTGGGTCGTATAGGTGACATCGGTGGCAGAACATGCCGTTGCTCCGGGTTGCGCCGTAAAGGTCGGTACCGGCAGCAGTGAAACTGTAGTTGCCGTAGATGACGTAGCTGCTGCTGCCGTGCATCCTCCTGCATTGGTATAATTGATCGTCACTGTCTTAACACCTGCTGTCAGCCATTTCAGTGTAACAGTATTATCACCAGTTGTTCCTCCGGAGGTAATGCTATAATCTGTACCCAGAACACCTGTGAAGGTCCAGACATAATTCGTCTGACCGGCCTGGGTCGTATAGGTAACATCCGTGGCAGAACATGCCGCTGCTCCGGGTTGCGCCGTAAAGGTCGGTACCGGCAGCAGTGAAGTTGTTGTTGCAGTAGATGAGGTAGCTGCTTCTGCCGTGCATCCCCCTGCACTGGTATAATTGATCGTTACTGTCTTAACACCTGCTGTCAGCCATTTCAGTGTAACACTATTATCACCAGTTGTCCCTCCGGAGGTTATACTATAATCTGTTCCCAGCACACCGGTAAAGGTCCAGACATAATTCGTCTGACCGGCCTGGGTCGTATAAGTGACATCCGTGGCAGAACATGCCGTTGGTCCGGGTTGTGCCGTAAAGGTCGGTACCGGCAGCAGTGAAACTGTCGTTGCAGTGGATGAGGTAGCTGCTGCTGCCGTGCATCCTCCTGCATTGGTATAATTGATAGTTACCGTTTTAACACCTGCTGTTAACCATTGCAGGGTAACTGTATTATCTGTGCCTGTTCCGCCAGAAGTGATACTATAGTCAGTACCCAATACACCTGTGAATGTCCAGACATAATTCGTCTCACCGGCCTGGGTTGTATAGGTGACATCGGTAGCTGAACATGCTGTCGCTCCCGGTTGTGTCGTGAATGTCGGTACAGGCGAATCTTTTATAGTGACATTTATGGCATAGGTCCCGCTGACACAACCTGTTGTACTGTTTCTGACTGTCAGATCACCCGCATAAATTGCTGCCGGAGCAGCACCTGGTACAACCAGACTAATCGGACTGGCTGCTAATGCACCATTAATTACATCGACAAAGCCTGCTGTGTGGGCTGCTGCACTATACATGATGCTGTATTGATCCGGAACACCTGTTGTCGCACTGTATGTCAGGTTTGCACTTGTGATACCTGAACAAACTGACGGGTTGACTCCCAAAGTGATTGTCGGACCATCAAGAACAGTTACATTATATATGGTTGGTGAAGCTGCAGCACATCCTGCATCAGTGTAATTTACATTTATGGTTCCATTACCCGCAACATTCCAGGTTACCGTAGCAGTATTATCGGTTCCGGTACCTCCCGAAGAGATGAATCCGCCACTTACAATCCAAATATAATTTGTCTTCCCGGCATCAGTAGTATAAAGATTCCCGGTTGCTCCAACACATGTTAAATTCGGTCCGTTTAACGTTGGAACAGGAACAGGATTTATTGTAACAGTGACCGGTGTCCGTGTCAGGCTTATACAGCCCCCGTTAGATTCTGCATAATAAGTTGTTCCGGAAACAAGAGCCGTTCCTGGTGGCAAAAGTACACCTCCGGAAGCAGCGCTGTACCAATCCACTGTACAGCCTACTGGTGGTGTGGCTACAAGGTTTGCAATTGTTCCTGATCCGCATAAGCTTTGCGATGATGCTGCAGCAGGAGGGTCAGGTAAAATCGTGAAATTAATAACCACATCATCTGAAGATTTACAAGTACCGTTACTAATGGTCCAACGAAGTGTATATGAAACCCCGTTTAATCCGATGAACTGGCTGGCAGGACTTGAAGGTGTTATCAGTGTCCCTCCTGCTCCGCTTACTATAGACCACAAGCCCGTTCCGACAAGAGGAGTGTTCCCGTTTAATATAGCAGTGGTAATTCCGCATTGAGCCTGATCAGGACCGGCGTTAGAAGTGGTAGGTGTTGCATAAACTGCTATTGAACTTGCATCGGCAACTCCTATACCTGCCCCATTATTATATGTAAAGTCCGTAAGCTTGTAAATGCCGGGGCCTGGAGTAGGTAATGTATAAGGTACCATTCCTGATGTAATGGTAACCGGGACCTGGGCCACTCCGTTTATAGTATAACTTAAAGTATAATCAAAGGGTATTGAAAAAGGAGCTGTAAATGTCACCGGAATTCCGGCTGCGCCACATACAGGGCCAGTTGGTGAGAGTTTTGCTCTTGCCTTTAAATCTGCAATTGAGCCAAGTGTATAATCATCTGTTCCTGTTGTTGTTACAAGACTTAAAGATGTTGCTGTCCCATTGGAATTATTTCCTGTAGCACTCGTTGGAATTTCCACCCATGAACTGGTTCCAGTATCGTAATCAGCTAACCGGATATTTGATAAGCCTCCTGTAATAAGAGGTGTTATATCACTGTTAGGTGTCCAGTTAATATTTAATATGAACTGGCTTCCTGCAACAGAATTAATCCTGTAAAATTCCTGGGAACTGACTCCCATGAGGGGAGAGGTAAAGCTGTTTGAAGTGCTGTTGGGATTCTTGTATTCAGCCGACCATAGAAGTGGTCCTGTCTGAGTTGAAGAAAGCTTAATATTGTTGCCTAAGATATTTCCGGTTCCTGAAATATAAATCCCAATAGGATATATGAAATTGTCAAACATGCTGATCTTTTTGATAAGAGGACCATCAACAAATGAATTCGCACTTCCACCTGCCGGCACAACACAGTTAATTGCTGAATTTGTGATTGTGAGTTTTCGATTAGGTCCGGTATTAATCAATCCGTTTGTAAGTAATAAATTACCAGCCACATCTATTGCTCCGGCATCATTAATCCTTAGACCGGCAATATTGTTTATCTCGAGGTTATTAAAGGCATTTGTCCCTGTAAAATCACCAAGCACTCCACCGAGTGTCTGCGATCCTGTACCTGAAAAAGAGACAGTCGCTCCGGCGCCGGAGCCGCTTTTAAATGCCCCTGTATTATATCGCTCAATAGTACCTTTAATAAATAGTTTCTTATTATAGACACTGTTATCGACCGTAGGACCGTCAATTTTGAACTTATTACATATTGTCAGGTTTTTGTTTGGAAGAACTCTGTTTCCCGTCCCTGAAAAAACAATATTGGCGATATCGTCATAAAGATCTGCAATTATTGTGTAAGTTCCTGCGCCTCCATATTCAATGGTTGAATTATTTGCACAACCCAGAAATGAATTATATACACCTGCCGGGAAGGAGCCGTTTTCGAGATACAGAGTACCACTTCCAGATACGGTACCCAGATTATGTCCGTAAAAAGATGAAGTCACCTTGAGCTCATTATTGATCGTTGTCCGGTATGCTGAGCAATAATTGGCATCTAGTGTGACAACGTGATTAATAATTACGATGAACCCATTCGGGCCACCCGGAGGACATGGATAGGGATCACCACCAGTCTGAGTCCAGATAGCCTGGTTGGTCCAGTTACCATCTGCATTGCTTGTATAAATTGGAACATTGTTAGGAAATGCAGTGGCAATACCTGCAGTATATTCCCCGCTCAGGTTGTTTGATCCAACATAATTGGTAGTAATTGTGTTCAGGGCAGGATCCACACCAGCGGTCAGGCTCCATGCTGATCCTGGCACAATTACTCTGGCAGCCAAATAATTAGCCTCATCACCAACAACATCTCCCTGCAAATAATTCAGTACAAGGCTGCCTGAGAAATTTGTAATTCCGGAACTCTGTATTTCCCAATAATAATTAAGGGAATTTGCAGGGTCCATTATAGCCGGATGCCGGCTGTTGATATTATTAATACGAACAAATCCAACGCTATTGCTGGTAACAATGGTCAAGAGTCCGGGAGTATATTTACCTGATGTTCCGATAGGATATAAAAAAGTAGTGGCACCGGGATTAAAGAATTTACGGAGGCCAACATTGCTGAATACACCATCGGAAGTAATCATTTTGGTTACACCAAACGGTGCTCCCTGGATAAGACTGTTAACTCCCAAAGTAAGAAGATTCTTCTTAATGTCAAGGATACCGGTCGTCATTATTAGGTCTTCCTGAAGTGTAATATTATTTTCAACCCGTGCTCCTGCAGCATTGTTTAAAGTCAACCTTGCGAAAGCGCCGGATCCACTGATTTGTTGCTGAGCAGCACCATTGAGAATTATGCCGCTGCCAGCGCTGTTATCATCGGTATAACTGGCATCGTTTGATAAATCTCCCAAAAGAGTTACGGGATTACTTCCCAGGATAAGAGTTCCGGTACTGAGAGTCAGATTCCTGTTTATTGTTGAGGGGTTACTCAAAGCAAGTGAAGTACCCGGACTAACAACAAGGTCATAAAAATTAGTAGCTCCGGTAACTGTTTGAACGCCGGAGAAAGGTCCTCCTGCAGGAGTGCTGAATGTTGTCAGGTTTGTACCATAAGCATATCCTCCAATACCTGGTATATTTATCAGGTTCCCATTGAAGGTAATATTAATATTATTGGAATTAAGGACACTATTAGCATTGATAGTCATATTACCGTCAATGATAAGCGGGCTGATCAGCAATCTGACAGTAGAGTAGTTAGCAGCACTTACTCCTGATATTGTTATATTATTTAACGGTACATTGGCATCAATAAAATAATTTTGTGGTGCATTTATTCCAATATGAGAGAAATCAATTGTTCCTCCGGTAACGGAACCAGTCTCCGGCCTGATGTACAAATCACCAAAAGGAGAAGAGGGTGCCGGCAAAGCTCCATTACCCCTTATAATGGCAAGGGTACCATTTGTCATAGTGAAGCTGCTTCCGGCATTAATCACCTCAAATTTAGCATTGGTATTATTTGAAGCCTGACCATTAATTCTTACTGTGCCTCCGCTTTGTGAATATTTCAATATACCCCCTGCATTTAAAGGGTCACGTCGTATCTGCCCGTTAACCATCAGGTTCCCACCCTGAACCTCTATTTCTGAAGCTCCGCTTGTAGAATATTCAATATCATTGTTATTGTTATCTGTCCCGGGAGTTCTGCCCACATATACATTTCCATTTATTAGAGTCAGTTTACCGCTCAACAAAAGATCACCATTATTGTTATTAGCATTTCCTATTAAAATATTCCTGTTACCTGAATTGCTTGGCAGGTTAATATATAAACCTGCGGATGCAGGAATCGAAAAAGGAGTAACAGTGGAAACAGTAAAATCTGAACCCGGATCAGTTCTCATGTACCTGAAGGTCCC
Organism: uncultured Bacteroidales bacterium; assembly: GCA_963815075.1. Classification (GTDB taxonomy): domain Bacteria; phylum Bacteroidota; class Bacteroidia; order Bacteroidales; family VadinHA17; genus LD21. Next base: position 322,613 of record CAWFFK010000009.1, on the reverse strand, counting down.
GTTTTGTAAAGTCAGCCAGTTATTGACAGGAGTATTTAGAGTCCCCGCTATATCGCAAGTTAAGGTAGTAACCTGTGACGTACCTTTATTTACGGTTACCGTACTGAAGACAGTCAGGGGATTACCGGCAGTATTTGTGATGCTGGCAGAATTTGTCCCAAAAAATGTGACAGGGATTAAACTGAAATCCACTTTGGAAGTGGTTCCCAGCCCATGAGTAAGTCCATCGGTATTATTGATCAGGTTCCCTCCTATCGCCATACTCTGATTGGTGGCCTGGGTCCAGACATACAAGGCTGATAATGTGGCAACCTTAACATCACCGTTTACAACAAAATTCTGGGCTAAATTCCCATTTCCAATCCACATAAGAGCTCCTCCCTGAATATCAAGATTGCCGTTTACAGTTATTGTTTTGGCAATTCTGGCTATTGGCGGGGTTGGATAATTTGAAGCCCAGGTAGGACAAAACCATGAGTCGGCATTCTGGCCCCTGGTAATAAGGTTACCATAAATTGTCAGATCGTTATTAGGGAAAATAATATTTGAACCTCCAAGAGGAGATAATATCAAATTTCCATAAGAATATACTCCATTTGGGATCCAGTATGTTGTACCAACAGCAGGGTTAGTTGAATAGAGTTCAGTTGTTCCAAGATTTACGTTAAAATCAGAAAAGTCACCAGAAGGGAAAGTAAATGTACTGCCAGAAAACCATGATGTGGTCAGCCTGAAATTCCCATTTCCGGTGGTGCTGTTCAGAACCATTCCAAAATTGGAGTTCGGGTTGTAACCTATGTCGAGAGCAGAACCTTTTTCGATCTTTAGACTGGCGCAGTTTCTTACATCTGTATTCGGAACCGTATTATTAGTCGCAAGATATACGGAGTCACGTCCGCCAATGATAACAATATCGCCTGCTCCAGGCACAGATGCAGCAGGAGCACCTGAGTGCTGTAATACTCCGTCAGTCGACCATGTGTTCACATTACTCCATAAACCGCTCCCTGCTGCGGCTCCGTTTAATCTGCTATAATATATTTGAGGGGCTCCAAACGGGTTCAACGGATTATCATCACCAGCAGTATAATCACCATCAATAAAGGTGACATTCTCAAGGAAATTACCTGGCCCGGGCTCACCAATTATATTATTGGTTTCATCAACGTCAGCACTTGTACCTTTGGTCCATGTACTGGTTGACACATCAAATCTGGCTGCTACATATTCATTTTCAGTTATTCCGGGTCCGGTAACTACATTTGCCTGAGCATATGTATATCCATGAGTAATCGTCGCACTTCCAAGGTTAAAACCGGAAGATTTAACACGCCAGAAATATGAAAGGCTCCTGCCTGCAGTGGTTACATTAGGATGTGCAAAATTTACCGGTATCACTGTAATGGAGCCATAAGCCGTAGGGGCTGAACTCAAACCAAGTGAAGCCGGTGTGTAGCTTAAAACTCCAACCGGATAAATAAAAGCACCAGGAGACGAAAATACCTTTGTCAGGCCTCCGTCTCCGGCATTTCCGGCGGTTTGAAAATATCTTAACGGACCACCGTTAACTATTGCTGACGTAGAATTGAGTTTTACATTGAAAGTATTTATGTTAAACAGCTTATTCTGTGAAAATGTAAGCAGACCGTTCAGTGTTATATTAGCAAGCAAGGAAACAGGAGCCACTGAAGCATTTGTATTATTCAGTTCAAGGTTTCCGAAAACTCCGTTCCCGTCAATGCTCTGAATATTAACCCCGTTAAGGACAACCTTACCCGTACCGGCATGAGTGCCAGAGTTAAATACATTTCCTGATATATTGATTGTTTTTCCATTATCATTCAAAGTACCGAGAACAAGTCGGAAATTTCCGTTAACATTTACTGCGGTTTGAGTTCCGGCGAGGTTCAAAGCAATTCCTGAGGTTTTATCTACCGACAGGTTATTAAGTGCCAACGGGGCAGCAATATTTATTGTTAATGTCTGATTGCCAGTTCCGTTAAAAAGAGTAGTGTTAGATCCAGTCGTATAGGTTGTTCCCGAAGCAAGAGAAAAATTGCCACCAACAGTCACATCAAGGTTGTTTGTAATCAGGTCTCCCGAAGTCAATGTAAGGTTATTGAGTATAATAAGTGGATTTGTATTCAGCTGAACAGAGCTTGCGCCGCTCACTCTGTTAATAATAAGGTTATTAAACGAAGCAGTGGTGTTTATGAGATAATTTGCGTCAGCCAGGACAGTACCCGTTGTAGGTATAATCTGAACGGTTCCTCCTGTAACATTTATATTTGAAATAGGACAATTAATAAGGTATGCCAAGGGTGTAGCTGAAGTATTGCAGACGTCATAAACAGAAATATTCCCTCCTGACATGTTAAAACCATTTGCAGCATTACTGTTAATGCTGAAGGACCCTATCCCAGCCGCAGGATCAATGCCATCATTAACCCTGGAAGTATTCATCGCAGGATTGGTAAGATCAGCAGGAGCAGCATAATTTATGGTGTTATTGAAACGACCCCTGAGGATTAAATTACCACCATTCTGAACAAAAGAAATTAAACCATTAGCTCCGCCTTCCGGATTATGAAATTGCTTTGTGTCTACTTTACCGCCATTAATAATAATCTGCCCCGGAGCATAACTCCAATATAGCAATCCGGATGATTCGCGGGTCGACAGGTAACCACTATTAACCTGGAGTTTACCCAGAACGGAAAGACCACTACGCCCTCCCGATGCATTTATGCCGTAGGCAACATTCGAACCCCCGGAAAGTCCATAAACAGCATTTACTTCTGAATAGTCATCAGCAGTTGAAAGGACTATTACCCCTGCCCCGTCAAGAACCATCGCACCATTAGTTGGAATAAAAAAATCGCTCGGATATGCTCCTGCTGTATTTCCTTCTGACAGAGAAGGGATAGCAACCAAACCCTGAAATACAAGTGTTCCGTTCTTAATCCACAAAGCTTTTTTCAGGTTAGGATTGCCGGCAGGACTTACAGGCAGTGAAACACTTCCATCGGAGATATTTGCGCCGAATAACCTGAAATTAGTATAAGCGGACGAATTGACTATAAGTTTAAAAGTCTGATCGGACCCTTTATCAACGACAAGGTTGTAAAAATCCGTTTGTCCGTTGCAGGTTAGTGTCTTATCAACAGAACCCTGAAAATATACTGTGGCAAAGCCATTTGCAGGGAATGTATTATATACAGGATTAGACAGACTGGAAAACCTTACAATACCATTATTTGTAAAATTTCCGTATATCTGTATCCTGTGAGAATTAAGCTCATAATAATTTAAAAATGCACCGGTATTTCCTGTAATTGAAGGCAGCGGGCCGGCACTTGTTCTGGTGCCTCCCGATCCAATAGCTATTGATCCCGTATTATCAACTGTTACATCACCGTTAATAATAAGTTTCAGCCTCCTGGATGTTGCATCATTAATCTGAAATGTTCCTTCCTTCACATTCAGATTTCCATTAAGCGTTAAATCCGTTACCTGGACAGAAGTTCCCGACGCAGTCCTGATTGTAAGGTTATAATAGGTTGCCTGCGAGGCTGACATGGGCCCGTTGAAGTTATACTCTGTGGTTCCTCCATCGGTTGTTACGAAGGTGTTAATAACTGCAGACGGGAAATTGGAAGATGTAAGTTTAAGAGTTCCTGAACCCCTAAGAGCGGCTAATTGGCTGCCAAAACTCCATGTAGTAAGGTCAAGTATCCCTCCGTCATTTATCGTAATATCCAGATTCTGGTCAAAATCATCATTCTGAAGTGATACTGTGCGCCCTGAAAGTATAACCACTTTATCATTCTGCCCTGGCACCTGAGTGCCCGGACCAGTTGTCCCTCCCGGATCAAATGTCCAGGTACTTGCCTCATCCCAGAATCCTGATTGATATGAATAAAAGTTTCCAGGTGAGCCGACAGTCCAGAATCCTGTAATAGTGGCGCTTCCTGTAGACGTCGAGGGATTGGAACCAGGTAATGAAGGTCCGGTTGCCAGAGTCCAGTTTCCCGATCCATTTGTATAAGGCCGGAATAATAACGGGTCACCAACCAGTTCTCCGGCATTGTATTGAAATGAAAGCAAAGTGGTTGCCTGGGTGGTAATATTTGTAACATTCAGATCCCAGTATTTATTAATACCGTTTGTAAGTATATTCGGATTTGAGGGAACTGCCCGCACAGTAATGGTCCTTGCCGCAGCTGCAATGTTTGGCAAATTGGAAATGACCAACGGATCATAAAAGCCACCACTTCCTACCGGATAGGTAAGATTAAAACTCTGGTTTGTCAAATTACCTGTTCTTACAAGACGTCCGGCACCATCAGTTTCTATCATAGTAGTTACATCGAAGGGCCCTCCACCTATTGCTGTTGCATTCATAAGGGTCAGGTCATTTCCTCCGAGCTGAAGTACTCCCGATGTAAGAGTAAGGGTATTACCAACGTTAATGCTTCCCTGCATTGTCTTTATACCGCCTCCTGAAATAGTAAGATTACGGTAATTAGGACTTCCAATCACTGACTGGTCACCAGTTCCATTGTAGCTAATGGTACTGGCTACAGCTGCCGTGTTAAGTGTACCTATACTGTTAGAGGCACCTCCTAAATTCAATGTATGAGTTCTGTTTCCCGGACTCATATCCAGAGTACCATTACCCGAAAGGTTTCCTGCAACAGTCAGAGTCTGGGTTGATCCGGAATTAAAAGCCAGTGTGGCTCCGGAGATATCCAGGTTCCCATTGATTGTAGTATTCCCGGTATTCAACGTTTTTATGGCAAGACCACCAATATTTACATTCTGGTAATTCGCGCTGGCAAAAACCTGCTGATTTCCGGAGAGTGTATAATTAACCGTACTCCCCGATCCATTGGTGGTATTGAAAGTTGTAATATTGTTTGTTGTCCCTCCAAGGGAAAGCGAATGAGCTAATCCAACACCACTCATGTTAATGGCTCCTGCACCACTGAGATTACCTGAAACACTTACACTCCTGGCAATGCTATTTCCAAAATCAAAAGTACCCAGTGTTATTGTAAGATTATTATTTACAATTATATCACCCTGGATTGTCCTTGTCTGATTGCTGGTTTGTGTGGTTAAGTTATTGTATGTTCCGGCAAAGATCTGTTGAGCTGCAGTACCACTGTAATATACCGTTCCTGCGCCTGGTATTAATGTTGCAATCGCATTATTCTGACCGTTGAGAGTCAGGCTGTGACCAAATCCGCCCGGGCTCATATCAATAGTCCCGTTACCTGACAAGTCGCCATTAACAATAAGAGGTCTGATCTGAGTTGAAGTATAGGCAAGAATGGAATTAGAAACGTCTAAATTACCGTTAACTGTAATAGATGCATTGGGTAATGTTTTTGTTCCACTACCTGAACATGATAAATTAAAATAAGTGTAATTTGAGATATTCTGATCGGCACCGTTAAAGTTCACAGTTGATGTACTTACGGTAAAAAGTGTAGGCGATAAAGTTCCTCCAATATTAATGATACTGCCTGCTGAACAGGTCAGCTGACCGGTCGTCAGGTTACCTGTAACATTCAATGTTCCAGCTCCTGAGAAGGTTATATCATTCTGACCACTGGCATTTCCCATAGAAATATTACCAGTCACAGTAAGAATACCATCGGTTATAGCTACCGTACAGTCCCTGTTATTATTTAATGAATTACTGCTTATTAAAGATGCACATGAAACATTGCCTGAATTAATATAAATCCCATTATTATTAATACCTGCCGATGGCGGATTTATAGTAATAGCTCCCGAAATATTAAGAGAATAGCCACCTGAAAATTGTACAATATTTGACGCATTGCCGCTATTAAGAATAATAAGGGCTCCAATATTATTATCAACATCTGCAGTCACATTGACTGTAGAATTGGCATTAATATAGACGGTATAAGCTCCTGCCACTACTCCCGGGTAATCACCTGCAGCGCAGGGGTTCCACGAAGCTCCGTCATACTTCTCCCAGGTAGTATTGACATTCCAGTTTCCTGATATCAGCGAACGATAATCACCAGCTGCCTGTCCAAATGCCAATTGAGAAAATGCCAGCATTACAAAACAAATCATCCAGAACTTCCTGATCACACTAAGCGTCGCTGATGTGGAAGTAATTATGGGTTTTTTATTCAATACACTTTTAAAACCAAAAGCTCTAAAAAGTATCAATTTAAATTTTAAAAATGTTGAATCGAACGTTTTCTGTTCCATATAGGTCAGGTTCAAGTTTTCTTCTTTAATTACAATCTACAGTATATCAAAAACATAATATTCCACAACCGATAATTTCCCCGTTCAGATGCAGATATTATTTACAGTCAATATTAAAAGCGAATATATACAATTTTTAATCACCTGCATAACCAGATTTTCCAAGTCTTTTCAACTTATTAACATGACTTATCAAATGTTACATTGGTTGCTTTTAATAAATGTTGCCAATCATTTGTACCTGATAATGATGAAAAGGTTGCAGAAGAATAAACATAATGATTCTTATTTTGACCAATGCTGCCATTTTACTAATGAATACCCGCTTATTTTTTGACTAAACAATATTGCGTTCTTTAGCAAAATCAAATCTAAATAACACAGAAGCTTTTCATCGGTTATAATTATTGATGTTTTCTTTGGAAAAATCAAAATGTAATCTATATTTGCACTCTCTTTTTAGGGGGTTTAGCTCAGCTGGTTCAGAGCATCTGCCTTACAAGCAGAGGGTCGGGGGTTCGAATCCCTCAACCCCCACAACCAGAAAACCGGCCACAATGTGGCCGGTTTTTGTTTTTACGACCGTTGAAAGCTTGCTTTCATAAGGGAGTGAAAACAAAAGCCGGACTCTGCGAAGCAGAGGCCGGTTTTCTGGTTGTAAGGGCCTCCACAATGGGATCGCCGAAGGCAATCCCTTAATTTAAATATCTGCGAAGCAGAGGCCGGTTTTCTGGTTGTAAGGGCCTCCACAATGGGATCGCCGAAGGCAATCCCTTAATTTAAATATCTGCGAAGCAGAGGCCGGTTTTCTGGTTGTAAGGGCCTCCACAATGGGATCGCCGAAGACAATCCCTTAATTTAAATATCTGCGAAGCAGAGGCCGGTTTTCTGGTTGTAAGGGCCTCCACAATGGGATCGCCGAAGACAATCCCTTAATTTAAATATCTGCGAAGCAGAGGCCGGTTTTCTGGTTGTAAGGGCCTCCACAATGGGATCGCCGAAGACAATCCCTTAATTTAAATATCTGCGAAGCAGAGGCCGGTTTTCTGGTTGTAAGGGCCTCCACAATGGGATCGCCGAAGACAATCCCTTAATTTAAATATCTGCGAAGCAGAGGCCGGTTTTCTGGTTGTAAGGGCCTCCACAATGGGATCGCCGAAGGCAATCCCTTAATTTAAATATCTGCGAAGTAGAGGCCGGTTTTCTGGTTGTAAGGGCCTCCAAAAACGGATCGCTGAAGGCAATCCCTCAACCCCCACAAATGAAAACCAAGGAGTTACAATCTGTTAATTCCTTTTTATTTCTCATTGGTTGCAACATGGTTGCAACATTTTATTTTTCTATATGTATATAGTTATAAACACAAAGCCTTGGTAAACAATAATATCGAGGATTTTTATTTGTGTTGGCTGAAACATCGCTGAAACATTTCTGGGGTTTATAACTATTATGTACATAGGTCCCAACCTCACGGAGAGCGTTTATTGAGGGATTTTGGGGCTCATGAGAATAAGTATTATGATGTGAATTGGTCCTATAGACAAGTCTTACTTCAGATATAGTTGTCTGTTGTGTTTTCTTAGTAGTTTGATTAGTGAATGAATAGAAATGAAAAAGCCCGGTCCCAAAGTCCCAGGCTGTAATGTTGCATGATTAATATGCTGATATATAAGGAGATAGAATAGAGCGCAACTATAACAAATACTCTATTTGGCTGTTTTTAAGCTATTTAGGCAAGAACACTATAGAGATGGAGAAAGTGTCTTAAATGGGCAAAGAATGGTATTAAACAGTATTATTACAATGGTATATGTATTTGATATGCTGTGTATTGCAGTATTTTATGATTGTTGGGGAAGTCAGGCAATAAAATGTAAATAATTGACAATCAAAATAATAATTCCTATTTTTGGCTGGTTTTATGGTAAAATAATTTCATTTTAGTTTTCATTACTGACTAATCCAAATCTTGAATATAGCCGGTAGCATTTATTTGAGCCTTTTTTTATTTTTGATTAAATCTTTGCAGCTCTCTTTATCCTCTAAATAATTAAATATTAAAAACTTAATTATGAAAATGAATAATCAATTTATTTATATTAAAAGTAAGTAAAGAGTTTACTTAACCTTTCATTCCATTTAACATACTAATATTTCTATATCTATTTTCTATTTTACAGTTAATTTACATATTGCTTGATCAACAAATTCCCCTTTGTTATATGATTCTCCAATTATTATATATTCCCCGGCAGTTAATTTTCCAGTGCAATAATAAGCGTTAACCTCCCAAAAGCCAGCTGGTTGATTGTACTCCACGACAGTGGAATCAGCCATAGTCAGAGGTGTATCATTCATCGTGACAGGAAGGTAAATATCAGGTTTTTCTGACCTTGCATCTGCTTCCCCATTTTCTGTTTCGAATCCAATTGACATACGTATCCAATACCATCCACCAGCAACTACCTCAAATCCTTGTGAAATTTGACAGGCAAACACGTTATAACTATTTTCTAAAGTGTGTTCTCCTATACAAATTTGTTCTTCCGGATATATTTCTCCTTCTTCAAGAATGATAACATCATTGCTTGGTATAACTTTCCCATCTTCAATTAATATTAGGATCAAAGATCCTGGTTCTTGAGAGATATTATCCCAAGGAATTATTTCACCAATGCCATAATACAGGATCACAGATGAAGTGATTTGAGTTCCCTGATTCGGAACTATTAAAGAATTTGATAAAATAATTTCTGAGAGAGTAGCATATTGGACTTCATTAAAGAATCCAAACTAATATAAATTAGAGCACTATCCTGAACATGAAAAATCAAATTAAAAGTATCAACCTTAGCTTTAGTTTTTGTGTCTTTTTTTGTTTCCGTTACGTATTTTAAGTGATAATCACCTGATTCTGGTACGTTAACACAAAACTCAGATTCTCCAATAAATATTCCATACTTATCTGAAATTGCAGCACTGGCTTTCATATTTACAGGGCTCTTAACCTCCAACGGTTCAGGGGTATTACTCTTTGAACAAGAAAAAAATACACAAACAAGAATGGCTATAATAAAACAGTTTAAGTATTTCATAGTTTCAGCAGATTTTTGAATTATAAAAGAATTCAAATATATATGTAAATATTTTCTGAAATAACTAAAAACTCTCCAGAATCAATGGGTGCGTTTTGAGAACTGGTTACTTTAATATGATCATCTTTTTTGTTATAAAACTATTATTAACAGTTAACTTATATAAGTACACCCCAGTTGACAGGGTTTTCTTGTCTTTACTTGATGAGTTCCATATAATATCATAACAAGAAGGCAATAAATTTTCATCTAGAAGCTTATCAACAAGTTGACCCAATCCATCAAATATTTCAAGCTTAACTAATGCCTCTTTTTCAATAAAAAATCTAATAGTTGTTGTTCCCATAAAAGGATTTGGATAATTCTGTTCAAGTATATATTTCCCCAAGTTGGGATCTTGAAGGTAATCTTGTCCTAAACCTGTAGGAATACCATTACCTGTATGCAATATAGCACCATTAAAACCGGCAATCCAAACATTATTGGCATCAATAAAACTTAAAGTATATAAATTATTTCTTGTAGGGATGGATTGAACTACCCAGTTTTTTCCACCATCACTTGTATATAAAACTAGACCATTTTGACCTACTACCCAACCTGAATTATTATTGAGAAACCTGACTGAGTAGAGTAGGTAACTGGATCCGCTTGTTTGTGGAACCCATGTATCGCCTCCGTCAGTAGAATGAAGAATTTTACCACCATAGCCAACAGCCCAAACATTATTTAAATCTGAAAAATAAATAGACCTAAGCCCATCACTACCTGAAAATACAACACTCCAACTAGCGCCACCATTTATAGTTTTGATAATGGAACCATTTTCAGATACTGCACAACCAATGTTTGAATTAATAAAGTGAATAGAATATATATAATTGTTGAGCGAACTTGATTGAGGTGTCCAAGTGTTTCCCCCGTTATCTGTGTGAAGAATTGTCCCTAATTGGCCCGCAGCCCATCCAATATTTGAATCGATAAAATAGATACCTGTAAAAACAGCGGAAACACCTGTCGTCTGGTCAGTCCACGTATGTCCACCATCAATAGTCTTAGCAATTCTTCCATAACCGGCTAGCCAACCTACATTTTCATTTATGAAATAAATTGAATTAGTATATGACCCACCGTCATGGATGATTTCCCATAATTTACCACCATTAGTGGTTTTTACAACTTTGCTATTATCCCCAACATACCACCCAATATCATTATTAATAAAAAATATTGAACTAATCCAGTCAGTAGTTCCAAATGATTGTACGTTCCATAAATCTCCAGCATTAGTTGTTTTTAATATTGCACCAGAATACCCCACAACCCATCCAATATTAGAATTATAGAAATTATTTGAATATAAATTTCGCGTTGTGTTACTTATCTGAGGAGTCCAAGAGGATCCTCCATTTGTTGTTTTTAATATTGTGCCGTAATCTCCCAAAGCCCATCCAGTTAAAGAATTTACAAAATATACTGAATTTAGAGTCCATGTAGTTCCACTTGTCTGAGTTGCCCAAATGTTTCCTCCATCTGTAGTTTTTAAAATCGAACCAGTCCCTCCAACTGCCCAACCAGTATTCTCATCAATAAAACATCCTGAATATAGACTGGAAGAAGTACTACTGACTTGCATATCCCAATCCAATCCCCCATTTTGAGTAGTTAAAATAACTCCACCACCACCAACAACACATCCAAAATTGGAATCATAAAAAGTAATAAATTGAAGATGATTTGAGGTGCCGCTTGATTGAGTGCTCCATGAATCGCCTCCATTATCTGTATATATTATTTTCCCAGTATTTCCAACAGCCCAACCATGGTTAGGGTCAATAAAAAAGACAGAATTTAAGAGGACATTCGTTCCGCTAGTTTGAGCGGTCCAGTTGATACCCCCATTAATTGTTTTAAAGATCACGCCATTACCTCCAACAATCCATCCCAAATTTGCACCAAAATAACAAATTGAATTTAAATCTTCCGTAGTTAATTGGTCAATGACTAACCAATTGTTCCCGCCATCAATTGTTCTTATAATTGTCCCGACTTCTCCCACAGCAATAATGTTATTTTGATCAATGGCATGGACATCTTTGATATTATTCCCCTGGGGCAATGGATTCTGCCATTCCCAGCTGTTTTGTGCAATTAGAATATTAGTGATAAACACTAACAATGAAGATAAACTTAAGAATCTCATATCAACCTCATTTTTATAGTAAAATTTCAGGAGAGTAGCTACCATTAATCTTAAAGGTAGATCAATTCGTCAATTTTTATACGCTACATTAGAACATAAATGTATTATGATAAAACAATTTAGAACACCTAAAATAGTCTTAATGAAAATACTTTATGCATGCTTTTTAAAATCTCAAAAACTAATAGTATAGATATTTCTAATCCAATTTACATCTTTTTTTTAGAACTATAAATAGATTTTACTCAGATATTTGTTAAATTTTCAGTTAACTTATAACATAGATAATTTAATATTTACGCTAGAAAAGGCTCCCAAGATTACCTTCAATCAAATTTATTCTTGCGCGAGCAGCCCGCGAGTTGCAGACAATTTTCAGCAATTTAAGTGGGGTTATTGAATGACTAAAGCAAAGCTTACGAAGTAACCCGGAGGGCTTGGCCTTGATGTGTCATGAAACCTGCAACTACAAGAAATTTCAAATTAACCTCGCAATCTTCATTTGCAGGTTCAATCAGACCATTGAAATAAAATGACTTCTGATTAAATATTGCTTTATGCAAACGTATGCTTGCCGATTAAAATTGGATGCCGCAGACGAGCACTTATCAATAGTGAGGGTTGCGATTTATGTTGCATACCTAAAACCTAAGCATTTCACAATGCAACATAAAGAGAGCATACCCGAGCACCTACCACCCAAGACTTAACCCAGATGGATGGTTGAGACAAAGTTAGTTTTAAGTGGTTGTTGAGATTCTTAATTTGGAACAGTCGTGAAACTATGAATCTCAGTTTCTGTACTTAGACTACAATCCACTCCATTATTACTCCATTGATATTTTGCGCAGATTTTCCAGTAATATGTCGTATTGAAATCTAATCCATTTAATGTAATGTAATCTTCAGTTTGATTAGAAATTATTGTTAGTAAATTAGGGCCCTTCCCAAAATATACATCATAAGTATAATGATATCTATGTTCAGTGGGATTTTCAGATAGCCAATGTTGCCAGGTAAGAATAGGATTAATAGATTGGCTAGTGTTTCCATTCGCTGGGGATAACAAGGAAATATCCATCCACGCGCCAACTGACGTAGGTATTTTGCAAGGCTTGATTGGAAATTCTACTTCTGACTTCTTACAATCTGAAATAACATGAAATAAAATAAATAGGATAATACAAAGCAGTAACCTGTTTATTGTTATTAAATATTTGAAACTAAATTTACTCATTTACCTGCATTGCCTGAATCCGACATGTTTAATACCATGAATATTACAAATAAGAATCTGACTAAATCAAAGTTACGATACAAATAATATAAAAGTCAAATTTATCTTTGCTAAAAATCCATCCACCCAGAAATTAACCCAGATGGATGGAAATAGTACTGTTGATTTTCAGGGGTTCTTGATTACTTATAGTCGAGGTGAACCGTCTCAGAACAACAGTAAAGAAAATGCAGCATGACTCGACTGATGACTTAGATTATTCATTATTTTATTTATAACTTTAACTGCTAAACATTCTAAATTGGTTAATCTTCAAATATAGAAGTATTTAAGGTTTTAGATGAAAAGGTAGAAAGGTTAAATCTTAAGCCTTATGAAACAGAAATAGAAATTCAAAGATTAGTTGATAATAATACGAATGTATTTTTTGATCTTGAATTTATATGTTCTGAATTTGCGGTAGGAAATTATCGGATTGACACACTATGCTTTGACAAGGAGAATAAATAAATAGAAATGCAGAAGCCTGAACCCAAAATCAGAGGCTTAACAGTATCCATACCTGAACCTAAATCATGGGATACTTTAGTATAATGCTCCATCATTTGTCCTAATAAAAAAAGAAACGGAAGGATTCATTTCAGATATAAGCTTTTGACTATCAGATTTTAATTTTTCTATGTTGTTTAGGTGTTTTTTATCTATATTTATTATCTCTATACGTTTTATATTTTTATTATATTTTGTTGCAAAGGCTAAATCTATCATATGGATAAACAGTGAAGTATATCCTAAATAGGGATCAAAGTAGGCTTCAACTTTAACAGTTTCAACATTTGGGGGCAAACAAATGAATGGAGGCGCCGGTTTTGATGTTTGTCTAAGAATAAGTGTTTGTATATTAACCATGGCTTCAAAACATGCAAAAGTTGCAGAATCTTTTGGCCAATTAGTTTTTAATATTGTTAAATTTTCTAATTTATTAATTGCATCAACTATAAGTTCTGGATTACCATCATAATCAAGGGTATTAAGTTCTTTCATAATATCAAAGTTGCTATTTTTAAAATCATAATTAACTTTTTCATTGTGGTAATTAACATATTTGCCATTTGCATATAGTTGGAGTTCTTTTACATTTATAAAACAACTAAAATCAAAATTTGAGGTATCAAGAACGAAACCTTCAATTTTAATTATATTTGATAATTCTTTTAGTTTATGGCAAAATAATTTACTATTAAGTTGATCCGAAAAAAAAACATTTATAGTATTTAATTCTTTAAATTTTGAAAGAAAGTCCCAATTTTTTAATTGAGATTTATCGCGTAAACTCAATGTTTCTACATTTGGATATTTCAAAACAAGGAAATCAATATAGTTGAAAACTTCATTTTTATTTATAGCAAGCAATTTACCTTGATCAGAATACCTAATGTCATTTTTTAATTCTTTTGGAATCTTTTCAACTTTTTGGGTATAACCCAATATAGGTAATCCCAATAATAGAATGCATATTATTGTTCTTTTCATCTCAGTTCATTTTGGTTAAACAATTCATAACATGGTATTATTTTTGAATCTTTTTCTCATTATTGGGTTTATCAATAATAAAATTGTTTCGTAAATTGCCTATAACTCGTTATCTATTAACCAAAGGTGTGCATAATTTAACAAGATTTTATTTATTGTACTCCTGGAATAAGTCATTATCAAAATTACAACATGTTATATTTAAAGTCAACTATATTAATTGTTTTATATGTATAACAACCAATGCCTCCCCTAGTGGACCTTTTATCATTTGTCAAACAAATGGCATCTCAGTATCTTCAATCAAATTTATTCTTGCGCGAGCAGCCCGCGAGTTGCAGACAATTTTCGGCAATTTAAGTGGGGTTATTGAATGACTAAAGCAAAGCTTACGAAGTAACCCGGAGGGCTTGGCCTTGATGTGTCATGAAACCTGCAACTACAAGAAATTTCTAATTAACATCGCAATCTTCATTTGCAGGTTCAATCAGACCATTGAAATAAAATGACTTCTGATTAAATATTGCTTTATGCAAACCCATGCTTGCCGATTAAAATTGGATGCCGCAGGCGAGCACTTATCAATAGTGAGGGTTGCGATTTATGTTGCATACCTAAGACCTAAGCATTTCACAATGCAGCATAAAGAGAGCATACCCGAGCACCTGCCTATCTGGTTCTATTAAAATATTAAAATGAACGAATAGCTCTCACACCAACACCAGTTGCATCTTTTAATGCGCCACCACTCATACCACCAGACCCATTGGTAAAATTAAAAAAACGAGCATATTAAACATCTGCTTCGCAGAGGCCGGTTTTCTGGTTGTACGATGAACAAAACATGTGACCCAATTTATGCCCGATTATATGGAATATTAAAATAGAAACTTGTCCCTTTACCTTCCTCCGACTCAACCCATATTCTTCCACCAAAAAGTTCAATATAAGCTTTGCATATGGACAGCCCCAGTCCGGTGCCTCCGTATTGTCGCGAAATATTTCCGCTAACCTGATAGAATCTGTCAAAGATCCTGTCCAAATGAGTTGCGGGGATCCCAATTCCAGTGTCGCTGACAGTAAACTCAAGGAAATCACCCTTCCGGACATAGCTAAAATCTATGTGGCCCTGCTTCGTAAATTTAAGCGCGTTATTAATAAGATTCGATAGTATCTGAATAAGTTTTGTCCTGTCAGTATTTATTTCAGCTTCGTCATCGGGTAATCCAAGATGCAAATTGATAGGTATATTTTGTTCCCTGCCTTTATAACTGAATTGTTCATTTATACTTTGAAGGACAGAATTTAAATTCATTGATCTGTAATTCATTTTCACCTGGCCACTCTCCACATTGGCAATGTCTACTATATCATTAATTATTGAAAGAAGCTGATTACTGCTCTGACCAATAATATCAATATATTGATGCTGGTCCTTCTCCTCAAGGTCGGGTTCGCCAAGCAAAGTAGAAAATCCGATAATTGCATTCATCGGAGTACGGATCTCATGGGAAATATTATGTAAAAATGCCGTTTTTAACCTGTCATTTTCTTCTGCTTTTTCTTTTGCTGCAATTAATTCAGCCTCAGTCAGCTTGCGTAAAGTGATATCTTCAATCATAACCAGGAAAAACTGTACCTCGTCATAATTATTACGTATAAGACTGACTGTGGTTGATCCCCAAATAACAGACCCATCCTTTCGGATATATCTCTTTTCTGTATGATATGCAGGAATTTCCCCGGCTACAAGCCTGAGTAATGATATCTCATCCCCCATAATGTAGTCAGGATGCGTAAAGTCTCTGAAGGTTAGCAGTTTAAGCTCCGTTTCATTATAACCGGTCATATTACAGAATGACGAGTTAGCTCTGATGATCTCGAAATCTTTAGCTGTTATAAGCATACAAAAAGGGCTCTCTTCAAATATTTTCCTGAATTTTTCCTCGCTTTCCCTAAGTGAGTTTTCTGCACTTTTACGTTCCGTAATGTCTCTGCCTATACTCTGATAATATTTTAATCCTTCGATATTTACCAGGCGTACACTTTCTTCAATCGGGAAAGTTGTATTATCCTTTCGTTTATGATAAGTTTCAAAAGTGCCGGATTCATTTTCGTTAACAATTTCAAGTTGTCGAAGCATCTGTTTTATTGCTTCAGGAGCTCTTATGTCTTCAAGCTTCATTCCAATGAACTCTTTGCGTGTATACCCATATGTATCCAGCGCACAGTCATTTGCTTCAACAATTTTTAAGTCTTTATCTATCAGCAATATTATATCGTTGGCAAATTTTAATATATAGTCGAAATGTTTAATAAGCGCAAGTCTGCTTGATTCAGCCTCATATTTTTCGCGATAAAATCTTACTCTCTGATTCCAGGAAAAAATGCCCAGAAATAAACCAAGAGCCAGAATAAAAAGTATCATTATAATTATAACCATTCTCATCTGGGTCTTAAGGGAAGTAAAGATCTCCTCCCTGTCGATCTTGGCTACCATAAACCATGATGTTCCGGGAATTTTTTTCATTGACGCAACAACAGGGACATTCCTGTAATCAATACCATTTGTTGTTCCGTCTATTCCATGGATTGCCATAGCTGCGGGCAATCTCTCCATTGAAACTGGTTTCCTTAAAAGCAATTCAGTGTTTTTTACATGTCTCAATTCATTCAGAAAGACAATATCATTACCATCCTTCCGTAAGAGTAAAGTCTCAGCACTTTTGCTTGGAGTAGGCCAGGATTGTATCAAAGGATAAAGAACTTTTGAAGGATCCACTATGAGATCAATTATTCCGGTGACAAATGAACCTTTTGCATTGAAATCTAGTATGGGAACGAGCAGATCAAGATGAACATAGCTAACTGAGCCTGTTTTATTAAGGTCCGTCAGGACAACTTTTCGGTTTTTAATAATATCCGGCAGTAAGGCCTTAAGGTTATCTTCAGGTAGTTTATTATGAACCGGATAGGAATGTTTCACGGAACCTGAAGTGTCCAGTAACATAACCTCCTTATAATCAAAATTATCAGTAAGGGATTTAAAAAATTGAAATAAATCGTCCTGCAATAATATGTCCTGTGGATCTTTAAGAAATTTTGAAATCATTCTGATCAACAGGGTATTTTCTCCAATAAACCTGGCATTGCCAAGTCTGTCAAGCCTCCACTGTGTGATCTGCCTGATCTTCAGGTCAGATATAGCGGACAATTCTTTTTGAGTAGAGGATAAGAGGGCTTTTTCCTGATAATTATAATAAAGATATCCTACAATAACAACAACCGATGAGACTATAAAGAAAAGAATGATCAAATACCATGGGGCAGGTGGTTTATATTGCTTTAAATTCATTCTTCTTCCGGGCTATTTAAAATGGTTATGGTTTAACATCCTTTTCTTTGATCAAAAGAGAAGCTATAATAGATATAATCAGGATGGAAATAATAACAACCAGGGAAGCTATTGTCGGGATTTCAACATTTAAATATGACAGAAGCATTTTTATACCGACAAATGAAAGGACAAATGCAAGTCCTGCCTTCAGAAAGCGGAAATATCTAATAATACCCGCAATGGCAAAGTAAAGCGAACGCAGCCCGAGTATAGCAAATATATTTGATGTATAGACTATGAAGGGATGTTTGCTGATTGCAAGTACTGCCGGAATGCTGTCAACAGCAAAAATAAGGTCGGAAGATTCAATTATAAGAAGTACAAGGAATAATGGGGTAGCAAATAACCTGCTGTTTTGCCTGACAAAAAATTTATTACCAACCAAAGTCTGGGATACCGGCAAAAATTTCCTGAAAAATCTGATAATAGCATTCTTTTCCGGATCAACTGCAGATTCTTGCTTAAATAACATCCTGATCCCCGTAAACACCAGAAAGGCTCCAAAAATTATAACAATCCAGTCGAACCGTTTAATAAGTGTAACCCCTGCTAAAATAAATAATCCTCTCATTATAAGCGCTCCGATAATACCCCAAAATAAAATTTTGTGCTGATATTCATCCTTTACGGCAAAATAGGAAAAGATGAGTACAAAGACAAAAATATTATCGACACTCAGGGAATATTCAATCACATAACCCGTAAAAAATTCCAGCGCCCTGGCATGACCAAACCCCGGGTCAATATAAATAAAAACATTAAATAAAAGAGCCAGGGTTATCCATACCCCGCTCCATGTAAAGGCCTCTTTTACAGAAATTTTATGCGTCTTCTTATTAAAGACTCCAAGATCTAGTGCAAGCATCAGAAAGATAAAAACATGAAACCCTATCCAGAAATAGATGCTTGTTCCCATTATCAAAATATTAATACACAAACTTATAAAATAATTTCTTTAAAACTTTATTAACTTTACGCCGATACAACCCATTATCCGGATACGATCACTGAACCTTATGGGAAAAAAGAAATTAAATCGCAAGGAATTCTTTACCAAAGCATTAACCGGTATTGCCGGATTCGGTCTTTTTTCGGGAAATTTCAGGTTTTTCAATTACCCGACATCTGAATTAAGGAGTATCGGTAAAACAGGTTTAATGGTAAGCCCTATCTGTTTCGGAGCGCCGAGGACGAGTGAAGAATCATTAATAAAATACGCTCTTGAAAAAGGTTTGAACTTCATTGATACGGGCCGTTCGTACGGTAACGGGAATAACGAACGGCTTGTCGGGAGGGCAATTGCCGGGAACAGAAAGAATATAATTATTCAGTCAAAAATACGACTTGAAGAGAATGAATTGCCATCAAAAGGTAAAGGCAGAAAAGGATCCGGTGAGATCAGGGATGCATTATCATCAAAAATTGAAGCAAGTCTGAAAGCACTCAATACCAATTATATAGATGTGCTGTTATATCATGATGCATCCGATGAAAACCTGCTTTTCCACACCGAGACTATGAAATTCTTCACGGAAATGAAAAATTCAGGTGTTATCAGAGCTCATGGATTCTCAACTCACAATGATTATATGAATCTTCCCGAAAGAAATAATACAGAAACCTTCTATGATGTTATAATGGTGCCATTTAATCATAAGGGATCGTTCGTCCATTCGTTAACAGGCAGATATTCAGAATGGGATCAGGAGAAACTAATTTCTATTCTTACAGAAGCCGGTAATAAGGGAATCGGCATAATAGCCATGAAAACGTGTTCCGGGGGGAAATACTCTCCATCTCCCGGAGCTCAACCAGGTTACAAAGAGGCAGTTTTATGGGTTCTTGGCCACAAATTCATAAGCTCAGCAGCCATTGCCATGGCAAATTTTGAGCAGGTTGATGAACATACTTCATGGCTTGGTTAGATAAAAACAAGCTCACCGTTGTCAATTGGTTTTATTTATTTAACCGGGAAAAAACACTTTACCGCGTGTGAATATTTTTTATCTATATCCGGAATGCCGTTCCCATTAGCATCTTTCATGGTTTTAAGAAATTCTATCAGCGCCAGCCACTCTTTTCCCTCCTGAACTCCTTCTTTTTTGCTATCCATATCGATAACAGCGTTTTTCATGTCATTAACTTTGTTGCCTTCAAAATCTTTTGGCACAACATTTATCAGACCGAAGCTCATCTTTTTAATTATTCCGAAAAAATCAAGCATGTACGAATTGGCTGTAACTGAATACAAAGATTTATTTTTTCCTGAAAAATCAACATTTATTGTTTTGCCGTCAGAATGGACAATTTCAACTTTCTTTATTTTCCTGAGTAATCCTTTTTTGGGATTGTATTCAACACGAATACCTGAATAGTAACAATAATTATCCGGTTTCGATTTATAAGCAACCTGCAGTATTTCCAGAATACTTTTAAGCTCTTTCCCGGTAACATATAAACGGGACAAAGGATAACCAGGGACGTTGTCTTTTCCTGATCCCAGCGACATAACCTTGAAAATATCAGGTGTTTCCTGTATACCCGGAACAATTTTATCTCGAATTACGCCGGCAGCAACCATGCTGATATCTGTACCTTTTTCATTATGATTATTAACATAATAATGGATAGCATCTGCAACAAGAGGCCCGAGATTACTTCCCTTGTAATCGCCTGTTTCATGATCTTCCAGCTTAAAACCCGTTTCAGCCACTCTCCTGTTGTAAGTCATCCCGATCGGTTCAAGAATCTCAGATGTGATCTTTTCTTTTTGTTCTTCAATAAGCTGATTAACATATTTATCGCCCATAATATTATCATCCACAGGTATAAGCCTGTAACTTTCGACCTTCACCTTACCTCCGGAATAAAGTAACTTAAGACAGCCTACAAACTCCCCATAGGCGCCCGTTTGAACTATTGGAATACCATTGACCACTACAGGCTGATCCAGTTTCGTATGGGTGTGCCCGCTTATAACTACATTAATGCCCTTTACTTTTCGTGCAAGTTCGATATCCTCGCCTCCCCACTCTCCGTCTTTTTCCTTTGTTACTCCTGAATGTGAAAGACATATGACTATATTGCAATTATCCCCCTTTAGCTCCTTTACCATTCTTTTTGCAAATAGAATCTGTTTTGAAAATGTAACAGGAGCTGCATTCGGAGAATCATCAACTGCTTCTTTGCCCAATAATGAAAAAAAACCGATTTTAATCCCGTCTTTTATTATTATCAGTTTCCTTTTGATAATCTCGTCTGCATAAAGTTTCTCAAGTGCATCATCCCTGTTGTCTTTTTTATCAAACACGACATTGCCGACAAGCAAATCAGGAATCTCCCCTCCTCTTACCGAACTGGTGATTACTTCTGCCAGCTTTTCAGGTCCGAAATCAAACTCATGGTTCCCAAAGCATGTAACATCATAACCCATTATTTTCATTAACCTTAACTGGAACCCGGTTTCCGGTTCAAGAGAATGGAATAGTGTTCCCATAAGAAAATCACCCGCGTCAACAACCAGTGTCGTCCCTATGTTTTTTTCCTTTTCGGACTTAATTATCGAGGCTATTCTGGCAAAACCGCCAACGGTACTGTCATCATTCAACGTCAGAGGACTATAGGCAGATTCAGGAGCAAATCCAATCAAATGTGAATGAAGGTCATTTGTATGCAGTATAGTAATCTCTTTAGCATTCTGTGCACTGAGCCTGAAAACTGAAATAAGGAAGAGAACAATAAATGGCACTCTTTTCATTTTATATACAATTTAGCCGTTTATAAAATTATAAAATAAAACAATCTGATTCCGCCTGTAAATAAATGAATTGTACAATAATATCAACAAATTAAAGCGCATCAGCCACTAAAAATGTACTGCCTCCGATAAATATCATGTCACTTTTACCGGCATTTCTCAATGCATGAGCCAGTGCAGTCTTAACATCAGGATAGCAATCGCCGCGAAGACCATATTTTGCAGATTCGTCCATAAGTATCATCTCATCAAGAGCCCTGGGTACCGATGCTCTTGTAAAATAATAAATTGCTTCAGTGGGGAAAAGAGGCAAAACCAGAGTAAGATCCTTATCATTGACAAATCCTATTATCATATGCAGATTGGACTTATGAACTTTTTTGATCTGATCCATTACATATTTCAATCCTTCTCTATTATGACCCGTATCACAGATCGTTAAAGGTTTACTGTTCAATATCTGCCATCTGCCTCTCAGTCCTGTGTTAACAACAACATTTCGGATACCATCTCTTAAATTATTATCTGATAATCTGAACACACTCCTGATGTGATCAAATGCAGCATACACTGCTTTCAGATTTGCTGCCTGATAATCTCCGGTAAGTACAGTTTTCCCTTTGTATTCCTTATTTGTAATCAGATCGGTGATATAATAGTTTCGCTCCTCCGATGGACCGGTATTTTCACCTAGCCTGCAAGCGAACCTTTTATCCGCAAAATATATTTCGGAACCATTTTCCTCAGCCTTTGCAAAAAATACACCTTCAGATTCAGGCTGTGTTTCACTTATGATAACCGGTCTGCCTGCTTTTATTATACCTGCCTTTTCCGTTGCGATTTTCTCGAGAGTATTTCCAAGCAGGTCCATATGATCATGCCCGACATTTGTTATCACCGACAAAACCGGATCAATAATATTAGTAGAATCCAGTCTCCCTCCCAGGCCCACTTCAATAACAGCAACATCTACTTCGCTTTTTGCAAAATAAGCAAGCGCCATGGCTACTGTCATCTCAAAAAATGATAGCTTAAGTGATTCAATTATAATCTTATTGTTTGTAACAAATGTTACAATTTCTCTTTTAGGTATCATCTCCCCGTTAACTTTTATTCTTTCACGAAAGTCTTTGAGATGGGGTGAAGTGTATAGTCCGGTTTTATAACCTGCCTCCTGCAAAATAGATGCAATCATGTGAGAAACAGACCCTTTTCCGTTGGTTCCGCCGACATGAATTGTACGATACTTTAAATGCGGATTCCCGAGATAATTATCCACGACTATTGTGTTGTTCAGATCATTCTTATAGGCAGCTTTTCCTATTCTGTGGTAGGCAGGAAGCTGACTATATAAAAATTCTATTGTCTGGGTGTAAGTCATTTGATACTGGGTACTGGGCACTGGGTTTCAAGGCGTTTAACTAAATTTATTCTGCCCAATAAAGCTATAGAAAAATTAACTATTAAAACAATTTGACAAACTTACTGATTAGATAACACATTGTACCTGAATTTAGTTATTTTTACAAGTCATAATTTTATGCAGAGTTTATTTTTAAGCTGCTGATTATTAATTTTATAACAATGAAGAAGAAACACAATAAAAAACTTTTCATCATAGATACAAACGTTTTACTGCACGATTATAAATGTATTTACAATTTTGAAGAAAATGATGTTATAATACCTATTGTTGTTCTTGAGGAGCTGGACAAATTCAAAAGGGGAAATGATCTGATCAATTTTCATGCACGGGAGTTTACCCGGGAGCTTGACAAGCTTTCGGGAGATTTACTGTTAACTGCCAATATCCCTTTGGGAGAGAATCTTGGCAACCTTCATATTGAAACAGGTAAAGACTTTTCAGAGAAGGTGAATGAATCTTTTCCTGAAAGGACAGCAGATCACAGGATACTTGCAATAGCAGAATATGTTCGCAGCTCAAACAAGGATAAGACTGTTGTACTGATTACAAAGGATATCAATCTCAGGATGAAGGCCAAATCGCTGGGTATTATTGCCCAGGATTATGAGAATGATAAAGTTGCCAATATCGATGATCTCTATAAAGGTATAACCGTAATGGAAGGTGTTGAACACAGCCTTATTAGCAAATTATATGAGTTGCCTGAAGGAGTTAATGCCGAAGATTTCAGGCTTGATAAAGATCTGAAAGGTCATCAGTTCTTTATCATGAAGAATAACGGATCAAGTGCTCTTGCTCATTATAACCCGGTCAACAGGATGTTAAACAGGGTGATCAAGCAGACAACTTATGGTATTGATCCGCGAAATGCAGAGCAGACATTTGCAATAGAGGCCCTGTCGAATCCCGATGTTCAGCTTGTGTCACTTACAGGTAAAGCAGGCACCGGAAAAACACTTCTTGCCCTGGCGGCTGCACTACAACAACACAAGAGGTATAAACAGATATTCCTTGCACGTCCGATTGTCCCGCTTGCAAACCGCGATCTCGGATTCCTCCCGGGTGATGTAAAGGAAAAGATGGATCCTTATATGCAGCCATTGTACGACAACCTCACGGTGATTAAACATAAATTCAGTCATCAGAGTCCGGAATTTCTGAGGATAAACGACATGATGAAAGATGATAAGCTGGTTATTACTCCGTTAGCCTACATCAGAGGACGCAGTCTTTCAAGTATTTTCTTTATAGTTGATGAAGCACAGAATTTAACTCCGCACGAAATAAAGACAATTATTACCAGGGCCGGGGAAGGGACCAAGATGGTCTTTACGGGCGATATTGAACAGATAGATTCCCCCTATCTTGATACCGCTTCAAACGGATTAAGCTACCTTTCTGATAAAATGAAAAGTCAGGATATCTTTGCTCATGTGAATCTTGTTAAAGGAGAAAGAAGTTTTCTTGCTGAACTTGCCAGTAAATTACTATAATTAAATCTTTAAATCATGAAAACCAGAATGATCCAGTATGCAGCTGTTCTTATAGTTGCTCTTATGATGATTCCTGAAATTGCAGTTGCACAGAATAAGGATAAGAAGAGCAAAAGCGATAAGAAACAAAAAAGTGATAGAATAATGCTTTTCAACGGAAAAGACCTTAAAAACTGGGTGTTTAAATTACAGGATCCCTCTGTAGATCCTGCCACTGTTTTTACAGTTGGTAATGAGGTAATCAGGATTTCAGGCAGCCCATTCGGTTATATGCGAACAAAAAATATTTATTCTGACTACCAGCTTCATGTTGAATGGCGCTGGCCCGGAGAAGCTTCCAACAGTGGTGTTTTTGTGCAGGCCCAGGAACCAGACACAATCTGGCCAAAATGCATCGAATGTCAGTTAAAAGCTGGTGATGCCGGCGATTTTGTGTGTATGAATGGTGCCGATATGAATGAAAGGACTGATAAATCAAAAATGATTGTTTCCAAATTTGTCGATTCTTCTGAAAAACCGGATGGCGAATGGAATAAGCTGAAAGTAATTTGCAAAGGAAATATTATTGAAGTTTACGTTAATGGAGTTCTGCAGAACAGAGCTACAAATGTTACAGTCAATAAGGGTCACATCTGCCTTCAAAGTGAAGGGAAAGAGGTCGAGTTCAGGAATGTATATCTGACCAAGCTTAAAAAATAAAAAGATACTCGTTTTATTGCTTCCATTAAATCTTATCGGTATGTTTCACCGATAGAAAAAACATGAATCTGGCAAAGAAAAAAGTAGCGTTTCATACTCTCGGCTGTAAACTCAACTTTGCCGAGACATCAACTCTTTCAAGATCATTCCCGGAAGATAAATTCGAAAGAGTACCTGCAAATACCAAAGCTGACATTTATATTGTCAATACCTGTTCGGTTACTGATACTGCCGACAGGAAATGCAGGCAGGCAATAAAAAAATTTATAAACCTGGCACCTGATGCATTTATTGCAGTTGTTGGCTGCTACCCGCAATTAAAACCACAGGAGATTTCTTCCATCCCCGGAGTTGACCTGGTTCTTGGCACAAATGAAAAATTCAATATAGCTGACTATATTACCAGTTATGAGAAAAAACCGGGTGCCGAAATACATTCGTGTGAACTGACCTCCTCAGATGGTTTTAACCAGGCTTATTCGATGGGCGACAGAACCCGTTCCTTTCTGAAAATCCAGGATGGTTGCGACTATGGATGTTCATACTGCACCATCCCCAGAGCCAGGGGTCGCAGCCGGAATCCCGATATTTCTTCCCTGATGGAAGAGGCAAAGAAAATTGCAGAAATAGACGTTAAAGAGATCGTATTGACCGGAGTTAATATAGGTGATTTCGGCAGATCGACAGGTGAATCGTTTGGCCTGCTTTTAAAAGGCCTGGTTTCCGTTAAGGGAATTGAAAGGTACAGGATATCCTCAATTGAGCCCAACCTCCTGACTGATGAACTAATAGATTTCACAGCCGAGAATTCGAAAATCCTGCCGCATTTTCATATCCCGTTGCAAAGCGGAAGCAATAAGATACTGGGTATGATGCACAGAAGGTATAAACGGGAAGTATTTGCCTCGAGGGTTAAAAAGATAAGGGAAAGACTTCCCCTTGCCGGTATAGGTGCCGATGTGATCGTTGGCTTTCCCGGAGAATCCGCGGATGATTTTGAAGAAACATTTTCATTCCTGGAAAATACACCCCTCTCCTATCTTCATGTTTTTACTTTTTCTGAAAGGCCTGATACAGAAGCTGCTGATCTTCCATCAAAGGTTGCCCATGTCGAAAAAGAAAAGAGGAGTAAGAGACTAATTGCTCTTTCCGAAAAGAAAAGCCTTCAGTTTTATAAATCCAACATTGGAGAGATAACCGATGTTTTGTTTGAAGGAACACGAAGTGAAGGATTCATTACAGGTTTTACACCTAATTACATAAGAGTGGAGTATCCCTGGCACGCAGGTTTTGCCGGCCGGATAAAATCAGTGTTAATTAAAAATCTGTCACAATCCGGAAGAATGAATGTTGAATTAATTAACTGACCAATGATCAACCTGAAAAGTATTTGTACTGAAATTGAGAATGCTGCTCGTGAAACCAGTAAATTTATTCTGAGAGAATCAGAAGTTTTCGATATCAACCGTACAGAAAAAAAAGGCCATAACGATTTTGTAAGTTATGTCGACAAAGGTGCTGAAAAAATGCTGGTTGAAAGATTAGGAAAACTTTTGCCTGAAGCCGGGTTCAATACTGAGGAGGGGACATCTTTTAAAAAAGGATTAAAATACTGCTGGGTCATTGATCCTCTGGATGGAACTACCAATTTTCTTCATGGCTTTCATCCATACTCAATTAGCGTTGGTCTTATGGAGGAGGATGAAGTTGTTGCAGGAGTGGTATATGAAGTCAGCGGAAATGAGATCTTCACTGCCTGGAGAGGAGGAGGTGCATGGCTTAACGGTAATTCGATACACGTTTCAAAATTACCAAGGGTATCTGACAGCCTGTTAGCCACAGGATTCCCATACAATAACTTTGGCCTGCTAACTCAATATATGGCTTGTCTTACTTATCTTGTACAGAACACGCATGGGATAAGAAGACTGGGCTCTGCTGCAATTGACCTTGCCTATGTTGCCTGTGGCAGATTCGAAGCATTCTATGAATATGACCTCCATCCATGGGATGTGGCAGCAGGAACTATTCTAGTAAGAGAAGCCGGAGGAAAGGTCAGCGACTTCTCAGGTAACATGAAGAATATTTCCGGCGATGAACTTATTGCTGCAAACCCGTTGGTGTATCCGGAACTTCTGGAAATTCTGCATAAATTTATGAAGGTTTAGAATTTACTATAGTATGGGAGCTGTTTTATATTATATATTTTATGGAATAACGTGGTTAATAACTTTACTCCCGCTGCGTATCCTGTATATTTTTTCAGACTTTATTTTTCTCTTATTGTATTACTTTCCCTCATACCGGAGAAAAGTAGTCGGGACAAACCTTAAAAATTCGTTTCCTGACAAGTCAGAAGCAGAGCTGAGAACCATAGAAAAAAAATTCTACCGGCACCTGTCAGATATTTTTATTGAGACTTTCAAACTTATCCATATGACCAAAACACAGCAACTAAAACGTTTCACATACTCCAACCTGGATATAATTGACAGGCTTAGGGAAGAGAAACGTGACATAATAGCGCTTCTTGGTCATTATAACAACTGGGAATGGCCGACTCTTCTTCCGGAATTCCTGAAATATAAAACTATTATAATATACAAGCCTCTGCAGAATAAATATTTTAACAGTTTTATTAATAAGCAAAGATCTAAATATGGGATTGTCCTGACACCTATGTCGCTGGTAATAAGAGAAATATTAAGTTACAGACAAAAAAAGATAAATACACTTTCAGTATTCATTTCAGATCAGACTCCGGCAAAAGGCGATATTAAATTCCGGACACCTTTTTTGAACCAGGACACTCCGGTTTTTACGGGTGCTGAAAAAATTGCTTCGAAATATGATATGGCCGTTGTCTTCTTCAATATTCAGAAAACTAAACGAGGATATTACAACCTGAATATTGAACTTCTTTTTGATCATACCTCAGGACTTCCTGAACATCTGATAACAGAGACTTTTACAAAGCGTCTTGAAGAGGTGATAAAGGAAAAACCTGAATACTGGATATGGAGCCATCGCCGCTGGAAGTACAAAAGGTCTGTGGAAAATGAATAAAACGGCAATTGTTATATTGAACTTTAATGGTCTCGATTATCTGAAATTATTCCTTGGAACAGTAATCAGAAATTGCCGTGACACCGCTGCGATCATTTATGTTGCGGACAACGGTTCCACTGACGGGTCGCCGGAGTGGATCGAAAAGAACTTTAAAGAAGTAGAGCTTATAAGATTTGATAAAAATAATGGATTTGCCGGTGGCTACAATTTAGCGCTTAAACAAATTGAAGCCAGGTACTTTATATTGTTGAATTCAGATATTGAAGTTACTGATGGCTGGCTTGAGCCTCTTGTAAATTTCATGGATGCTAATCCTGATGTTGCTGCCTGCCAGCCTAAAATACTTTCCTACCACTTTAAAGATTATTTCGAGTATGCAGGTGCAGCCGGAGGCTTTATTGACAAGTACGGATTTACTTTCTGCCGTGGCAGGATATTTGAAAAAACTGAACGGGATACAGGACAGTATGACTCTTCAACAGACATCTTCTGGTCAAGTGGTGCCTGTATGATAATTCGCCGTAATGCCTGGGACCTATGCGGCGGCTTTGATGCCGATTTCTTTGCTCATATGGAGGAAATTGATCTTTGCTGGAGGTTTCACAAATCAGGGTATCGTGTCAGTTACGTTCATGAATCTGTTGTTTATCATGTGGGCGGCGGTACACTTCCATATGATTCCCCGTTTAAAACATATCTGAACTTCAGAAACAGCCTGTTTCTGCTTTACAAGAACCTGCCTGAAATAAATTTTAAAAAGATTATTTTTATAAGAAAGATACTGGATGGACTGGCCGCTCTGAGGTTCCTGATTAAAGGAAAACCAGACTGTTTTAAATCAGTCTGGAATGCTCACCGCGATTATAACAAATCTGTTACCATGCTCAGGGAAAAAAGAAAAGAAGTAAAGAATCTTGAAAGGAATTCATTTAATGCTCCACTTTTGAACAAGAGTATTGTTTTTGAGTTCTATGCTAAAGGCAATAAGACTTTTGATAGTCTGAAAAAGTTTATTTAAAATAAAATGAAAAAATATCAGATGTTAATATTCTTTCTAATAGTTTTTACAATTTACTCCCTGGTGAATATTTATATCTTTTTTAAAGGTTACAATGCCGTACCTTACCTTAAAGATCATAAACTTTCATACTCACTTATTTTCTTCATTTTGGCAGGGATTTTTATTGCTGCCAAAATTCTTGAATCAAGACATTCTTCTGTTATTACCGATGCTCTTAATATTGTGGGAGGCTTCTGGCTGGCCTTCATGCTATATGGATTTGTATTCTTCCTTTTATCAGATATTGTCTTACTAATATTAAAAATACCCGGTATAATAAACAGCGGCAATATTTTATCTTATCGTAAGTGGGCCCTGATAATAACCATCTCATTATCAGCAGTATTAATTACAGGTGGATTCATTAACGCTTTAATCCCGGTTATCAAAGAATATGATATAACAATAAATAAATCTGCAGGCGAAATCAAATCATTGCGCATTGCGGCTGTCTCAGATATACATCTGGGCAGTATAATAAGAAAAAGAAGTCTGAAAAAGCTATCGGCCATGCTTCAGAAGATGCATCCTGACATTGTTTTATTACTGGGAGATATTGTTGATGGCGAAATCGGACCTGTTCTGAGGGGCGATTTGCTTCAGTATTTTACCTGTCCGAAGTGCAATGACGGACTTTATGCAATTACCGGCAATCATGAATTTATAGGAGGAGCAAGCCGGACAATTCCATACATCGAAAGTAAAGGGATAAGGCTCTTAAAGGACGAAGTTGTTTCAGTTGAGGGAGGAATTCAGCTAATCGGGAGGCTTGACAGGGATTCGTTCCGTTACTTTAGGAAAGAGCGGATGAGTCTTGCCGGGCTGATGAACCTGGTTGATACGACAAAGCCTGTAATATTGCTCGATCATCAGCCGTTCCATCTTGATGAAACTGCAAAATATGGTATTGATCTTGAGCTTTCAGGGCATACACACAATGGACAGATGTGGCCATTGAATTATGTTACTTCCGCAATTTATGAGTTAAGTTACGGATATCTGAGAAAAGGGAACACTCAGTATATTGTTTCATCCGGTTATGGACTTTGGGGTCCTCGTGTGAGGTCAGGAAGCAAGTCTGAAGTCCTTCTTATAAACGTAAAATTCAACGGATCAAAAAAATAAGACTCACTGATCATTTAAAGAAGATCATATATTTTCTCAAGCCCTATTCCCCTTGATCCTTTAATAAGAATTGTAAAACCGGCAACAGGTTCTTTTTTGAGGTAAGCTTTAAGTTTTTCCACATCATTAAAGGAACTGTAACCAGATTTTGAAGAAACTTTTTGGAATATAGGCCCGACCAGGAGCACCTCATCAATTTTATTTTTCTTAAGAACATTCAGCAGTTTACTATGTTCGTCTTCCGATTTTTCTCCCAGCTCAAGCATGTCCCCCAGGATTATCATCTTCCTGCCGGTAATAATTCCTGAAAATGATTCAAGAGCTGCCATCATACTGGTAGGATTGGCATTATATGAGTCGCAAATAAGAGTGTTTTCCCTTGTATTATTTACCTGCGACCTGTTATTAGCGGGCTTGTAGTCTTCTATTGCTCTGACAATATCAATCATTTCGACGTTGAAGAATAAGCCGGTTGCAATGGCAGCCCTAATATTCTCAAGATTAAAATTTCCAAAAAGACTGGTGGTAATTTTGTAGGTTTGATGATGATATCTGGCTGATACGGTGAAATTAAGATCAGAAGACAGAGCCTCCACTGTAAGCTCAATACCGGTAGGATCGGAATAGGGGACAGCCCTGTTTACATTTTTAAATATCTTTTCAGTAAGCAACGGATTTAAATCATTATAAAGAGCAATACCATTAACTTTTCTCAGGTACTCATACAATTCTGTCTTTGCTCTGATTACACCGTCATTTGATCCGAAACCTTCAATATGAGCCGTCCCTATATTGGTTATAATACCATAGTCGGGTTTTGCGATGAGGCATAAGCTTCTAATCTCTCCAATATGATTGGCACCCATTTCTATGATCATCATTTCCGCTTCCGGAGATGCTGAAAGTATTGTGAGAGGAACCCCTAAATGATTATTTAAGTTCCCCTGTGTATAATGAACTCTGTATTTCTTTGAAAGGATGGCGGCAATGAGTTCCTTTGTGGTCGTTTTGCCATTTGTACCGGTTATTGCCAGAACTGGTATGTCAAGCTGTTTCCGGTAATGAGTCGCAAGTGCCTGAAGTTCGAAAAGGCAATCATCAACAAGCAGAGTCTTTTCAGTTTCAAGAAGCGGATCATCAATAACAGCCCAGGAAGCTCCTTTCTCCAGTGCTTCGGCGGCAAATTTATTCCCATTATAATTTTCGCCCCACAGGGCAAAAAATATATTCCCTTTTCGCACTTTTCTGGAATCAGTTACAACGCCAGTGGACTCTTTAAATAGTTTGTAAAGAAGGTCTGTTTTCATTTTGTTAAAAAAATGCCTCATTATGAAATCATAATGAGGCTTGTTTTTTCAATGAACAATCTCTAGAAGCCCGATGGACTTCCCACCCTGATCATGGCGCATCTGAAGCCAATATCATCCCTTGATGCATCCTGATCAAGGAACCTTCTTGTTGCAGGACTTAACCAATACGCTCTGTCTTTCCACGACCCGCCTTTATATACACGCGCATTATCATTAATAAGAGTTACATAATCAGCGCTACCAGGAGTAGCATCCTGGGCATACATCCTTAGAGAGCCTTTTTTGCCGTCTTCCGTTGTCCAGTCGGCTCCTGCAGGTATTGCTGACTGAATGTCGCCGTCCCTGTAATTTCTGTAATCACCTTTTTGATAATTAAATCTGTTAGCGACATCGACATCTTTTACAGTATCAATATAAAGACGTCCCAGCTTATCTTTTCCAACCACCTGGCCATTGGCGTCTCTCCTGATATCGGTATATACATTACCTCTGAAAGGATTGAATTCATCAACATCTTCTGATGTAAGAGGACGGTAAACATCCTCCACCCATTCATTTACATTACCTGCCATGCAGTAAAGGCCATAATCATTAGGCCAGTAGGACTTAACATCGACAGTTATACTACCATTATCATTCAGACTGCCGGCAACTCCCATAAGGTCTCCCCTTCCTCGCACAAAATTAGCCATCATCTCGCCTCTGTTCTTTTTTGTGGCATTTCTCACAATATGACCATCCCATGGGTATACCCGCCTCTCATAAATTCTCTCTTCAAATGTATTTCCTCTGAGTGCAAAAGCTGCAAATTCCCATTCAGCTTCTGTAGGAAGCCTGTAGTTTGGAAGCAATATGCCATCTTCGAAAGTTGTCCTTCTTTCTGTCTGATTAGGATTCAGACTTTCACGCAACTGATTTACCACACCTTCATAAAGGCCTGCAAGGTATGCTTCAGTATTAAAACTTTTCTCATCCACCTGATTCGGGTCAGGCTTAAGCTCTCCCTCATCAATAAGGATCTGCTCATTTACCCTGTCGGTTCTCCAAAGGCAGAAATCGTTTGCTTTTACCCAGCTTACTCCGACAACCGGATAATTATTATAAGAAGGATGCCTGAAATAATATTGTACATATGGATCGTTGAAACCCATCGGGCTTCTCCATACCAAAGTATCGGGCAGAGCTCTTCTATAAACTTCAGGATAATCTTTATAAACCCTGCGCAGCCAGAAAAGATATTCACGGTAATCAACATTTTTAACTTCTGTTTCATCCATATAGAATGATGATACCGTTACTGTTCTGGGTTGGTTATTCCAATCGAACATAACATCCTGCGAAACCTGTCCCATAGTAAATCGTCCTCCTTCTATGAGAACAAGTCCGGGACCTGTTTTTTGTTCAGCTCCTACGGCAACTTCAAATCCACCATTATCAGGATCATTATATTTCCAGCCTGTTGAAGTAGATACATCTGATCCTTTCTTCTTAAAGATGCAGGATGAAAATAGCAAGACAGATATTAAAACAATAGGTAAGGCTCTGAATTTATACATAACTCCTTTAGTTTTATGGCTTTTATGAATATCCAAATATAATAATTTTTAGAAACCAATGTTTTTCATTCACCAAATATAACTACAATTTAGGATAATTTATTGTTTTAACGTCATTTCTTTTTTCAACTTTGTTTAAACTGAATGCAAGCCCGGTTTGATGCAGAAGAGAAAACGGTATCAATTCATTCCCCGATTTAAGATTGAAACGGTAACTATAGAAAATGCTCACCCCTCCTGCTTTAAAAGAGAATCCCGTCTGAAGGTCGATATTATTTCCATTGTTGCCAAGCATTATTACGTTAATTGTCAGATGCTTAGCTTCAAATGATGCTCCGGTTCCTCCTGAGGCGGAACTTCCCTGAATTCCAAAAAATAATATTGGGCAGGCTCTCAGGTTTGATGATTTATTAATATCAAGATCTGCAGACAAATGAACAAGCAACTTCCTTTTGAGCCTTTCATCTGGTGATCCGTTTCCGGCCAGATCGGGTTCAGCAAGATGATCCATTGACAACCCACCTAAAAACTTTTTGTAGATAAACAGAAATCCCGCCCCGATATCCAGAACAGATCTCCCGTAACTGGTTAGCGTTTCAGACGAAACAAATGAAACTCCTCCCAGTGGATCAATCTGATCGGGAAAAACCGCCCTGTCAAAATTATAACCCCTGTGAAATACAGATGCTGTGAGTCCGGCGTTAATGAACAGATCCTTTCCGGCCTGTAAAAAATATGCATAAGAAAAGCCTCCCCTGAAATCGTTTATTATACCTCCCAGATAATCATCTGTAAGGTATAAACCAGCACCTCCATGCAGTGCCGGGAAATATGAATCGTACGACAGGTAAACAGAATGAAGGTTATAACTGTTGCCCGGATAAAAATTCAGATATGACATCCTCAGAACTCCATCTCCTTCACTTCCGGTAAGTGCAGGATTATTTATCATCATCATCTGATAACCGGGTCCGATATCAGTCTCCTGTCCGAAACAGAACTCAGGAACAATAAAAATTACAACGAGTACTGTACTTATTAACCTAATCATACTTAATAATAAGGAGTCTTTTACCTGTCTAATCCATATATCGTCCTCTCTGAATAACTTTTAACGCGTCTTCAGTCTCTTGTACAAATTAAACAATTTTATCAGGATTAAAGGCAGCAATATAAACGTAATTAATATCGTTATTATTATAATCCCCCAGGACTTACAAAAAAACAAAATAACTTAGCAAAGAAAAATCACATTCCTATCTTTGTCCGGAATAATGAGAAGATTACCTCTTATATTAAAGTTTTTCCTGTTAATTCTTCCTTACAGCCTGTATTCTCAGGTGGCAAAAGACAGTTACTCTTCCGGATCTGTTCTTGCAACAGGCAAATGGTTCAGGATTGCAGTTACAAAAGATGGTATCTACAGGATAGATTATTCAAAACTGAAACAAATCGGATTAGACAATCCATCCAATCCGAAAATATTTGGCAACAACAAGGGTCAGTTATCCTATTATAACAATGATCCAAAACCTGATGACCTTAAAGAGTTATCAGTCTTTCTTTCAACCGGAAGTGACGGAATATTTAATGAGGGCGATTATCTTCTTTTTTTCGGACAGGGTACAGATAGATGGATATACAATAAAGACACCAAAGAATATGATTTTCTCCATCATAACTATTCCGATACAGCCTTTTATTTTCTTACCTCCGGTACATCCCCGGGAAAAAGAGTCACAATAGAAGCTGAACCGTCGCAAACGGCAAATTATTCATCAACTGAATCTGATGCATTATTCTATCACGAGGTGGATGACGAGAATCTTATTAAATCAGGAAGAGATTGGTTTCAGCCGGTATCCTATGTAAGCGGAATAGATATCAATCCGGGCTTCACGGATCTGAATGTTTCGGAAAAGATAAAATGCGATATACGGGTAGCCGCCAGAGCATCCGTTACAACACAGTTCAGACTGTATGAAGGAGATATATTAAGAAAAAGTGTTCAGGTACAGAGTGTCAACATGTTTGACAATACAGGTACACAGGCTCAGATAACCGATTCTGTTGGCCTGATTCAGACAGGATCAGGCTCGCCCCAATATAGCATTATGTTTTATAATAACGGTGAAGCCGGTGCCAAGGGATGGCTGGATTATATACGATTACAAGCCAGGAGATCAAATACTTACAATGGCACCGAGATGCAATTCAGCGATTCAAGAGCGGTGGCAGCGGGAAGAATTACCACATTCTCAATAAACAGCCAGGTCAGCGATGTCACTATCTGGGACATTTCTGATCCTATGGGTGCAAGACAGATACAATATTTGAAGAACGGGACTAATATTTCTTTTAAAGCATCTTCCGATAGCCTTAAGACTTTTATTGCCTTCGAACAGGGAAATGCCCTTGCCCCGGCAATAAAAGATGAACCTATACCAAACCAGGACCTCCATGGTTCCGGCCCGGCAGACATGATAATTATAACACATACACTCTTTAAGGCTTATGCTGATAAACTGGCAAATATTCATTTGAAAAGCAATGGGCTTACATCGCTGGTTGTACCGCTTGACCAGGTATATAATGAATTTTCAGGCGGAATACCCGACATTGCCGCTATACGTAACTTTGTCAGAATGAAATACCTGAAACAGAAAGGCACGGACCATCCTCTGAAGTATCTGCTTCTTTTTGGTGACGGGTCGTATGAAAATAAGACCCTGCCGCCTGACAATCCTAATTTCATTCCGACATACCAGTCGCAAAATTCAAACGTGGTCGTTTCTTCTTTTACTTCTGACGACTTTTACGGGCTGCTGGAAGATGGTGAAGGGGAGTCTGATGGAACAGAAGATATTGGAATAGGCCGTTTACCGGTATCTGACACGTTGCAGGCCGGTATACAATTAGCAAAAATTAAAAGATATCTCGATCCGGACAATATGGGTGACTGGAAGAACATTATCTGCCTTACAGCAGATGATGAAGACGGGAACACTCATATGTACGATGCTGAAGATCTTGCTGTAACGCTTAATGACAGTGTCCCGGCTTTTAATATCGACAAAATCTACCTCGATGCATTCAGACAGTCAACATCGGTCAGCGGAGATACTTATCCTGAAGTAAATAAGGCAATAAATGACAGGATCAATTCGGGGTGTCTGATTTTTAATTACATAGGTCATGGAAGCGAGACAGGGCTGGCTGGAGAAAGAGTTGTAAAAATAGAAGATATCAACTCGTGGAAAAATGCCGGAAGACTACCGCTGTTTATAACTGCCACATGTGAGTTCAGCCGTTTCGACGATATTGAGCTCAATGTGGCAACCAGGGAAATGACAGGCAAAACTTCTGCAGGCGAACTGGTGCTCTTTAATAAAGACGGTGGAGCAATAGCTCTGATGTCAACCACCAGGCTGGTCTATTCAGCACCTAATCATTTGCTGAACAAGAATATTTTCACTTATGCATTCACTCGCGACAGCACCGGGAACACTATGTGTTTCGGTGATATTATCAGGTTAGCCAAAAATAATTCAGGCAATGGATCTAATAAAAGGAACTTCACACTTCTGGGTGATCCTGCATTGAAACTTGCGTACCCATGGCACGGCAAGGTTATTACAGATTCGATCAATAACATCCCCATAGCAGATGGCATAGACACTCTCAAAGCTCTGTCTCTTGTAACCATTGCCGGACATGTTGAAGATCCTTATGGAAATTTCAAAAATAATTTTGATGGTACCGTCTCTCCTGTTGTGTTCGATAAAGAGACCCAGATAAAGACACTTGCAAATGATGGGGGCCAGGCTATGACATTCTATCTCAGAAATAATATCGTATTTAGTGGCAAGACCATGGCAAAAGATGGCAGGTTCTGGTTTACCTTCATTGTTCCGCGGGATATAAATTATTCCCTGGGAACCGGAAAGATAAGTTATTACGCATCTGACAAAAATGAAGATATGTACGGCAATTTCAACAATGTAACTGTCGGAGGTTTTGCTAATAATGTTCTGTCCGACACTACCGGTCCCATGATTCATCTGTATATGAATGATACTCTCTTCAGGAACGGTGGTATAACTGACATGAACCCAAAATTACTGGCAGTAATTGAAGACAAGGGCGGAATAAATGCAACGGGGTCAGGAATCGGCCACGACCTGACAGCTTTCCTCGATGATGATCCTGTCAATTCATTTGTCCTTAATAACTATTTTGTGAACGATTTTAATAACTACATGCGCGGAAGGATCACCTATAATTTTTCGGGTCTTAGCGAGGGCAGCCATAAACTTACGCTCAAAGCGTGGGATAATTTTAATAACTCCTCACAGAAATCGATTCTTTTTCAGGTTGAATCCGGAAATAAATTTATTCTCAAAAACCTTTTGAATTATCCTAATCCATTTTTTGACCAGACAAGCATTACTGCCGGACATAACAGACCTGATGATGACCTTGATGTTATAATCAATATTTATAATCTTACCGGCAAAATAATCAAGATAATACGAACCGAGGTCCCGTCTTCAGGATATTCGCTTCCTCCAATTGTATGGGACGGAAATGATGACGGAGGTAAAAAGGTGGGAAGAGGATTATATCCTTATGTAGTAACTGTCACTACCTCATCGGGTGAAACTGCAAGAATTACAGGCCGTATGATCATTTTGTAATACCTAACACAATATTAATGGTTAAAAAATGTTCTTATATTTGTGAAATCGCATTAATGATTGTAAATAATCAAGAAGAACCTGACTGGAGTTGAACACATAAATTCAATCATAGGCAATAAACAATTAAAATTATAATGAAAAAGAAAGTCTTAATATTTTTATTCCTGGCATTATTGTCAGCCAATTCATTACTTTTTTCCCAGAAAAACAGCGGGCAGCTAAACGCAATACAGACAGTTGTTCCTTTCCTTATGATAGCCCCGGATTCCAGATCAGGGGCTATGGGTGATGCCGGAGCAGCAACATCTCCCGATGCTTACAGTATGCACTGGAACCCTGCTAAATTTGCTTTTATCGATGGAGAAAGCGGTGTTGGAATATCATATTCCCCATGGCTCAGAAACCTGGTTCCTGATATTAATCTTGCATATCTTGCAGGCTACAAAAGAATAGACACTAAACAGGTCCTGAGTGCCAGCCTGTTCTACTCCTCTCTGGGCGATGTCCCTTTTACTGATGATTTTGGAAATCTGGAACGTACTTTTAATCCTAATGAATTCGCTATAGATGCAGGGTACTCAAGATTATTCACTGAGCATCTTTCAGGAGGTATTGCTTTCAGGTTTATCTATTCAAATCTTACCGGAGGTGCATATGCCGGAGGGGTTGCAACCAAACCGGGTATATCCTTTGCAGCTGATATTTCAGGATACTATCAGAAGAATGTTTCTATCATGGATAAGGATGGAGAAATAGCTTTTGGGCTTGACTTCTCAAATATCGGAGCGAAAATGAGTTATTCAGATACACAGACCTCTGATTTCATTCCGATGGATATGCGTATAGGTGGATCAGCAACTGTCAATCTTGATTCTTATAACAAAATTACAGCAACTATTGACCTGAATAAACTTCTTGTTCCAACACCTCCACTTTATGATTCCACCGGTCAGAATATTATTGCGGGAAAAGATCCTAATGTTGCTGTTCCCGTAGCTATTTTTCAGTCATTTTACGATGCACCAGGAGGATTTAAGGAAGAACTTCATGAAATCACTTATTCTTATGGACTGGAATATTGGTATAATAACCAATTCGCAATAA
The DNA here is from genome assembly GCA_963815075.1 of uncultured Bacteroidales bacterium. Classification (GTDB taxonomy): domain Bacteria; phylum Bacteroidota; class Bacteroidia; order Bacteroidales; family VadinHA17; genus LD21. Next base: position 283,591 of record CAWFFK010000009.1, on the reverse strand, counting down.
GAGCCGGTTATTTTCATGAAAATGAGACTAAGGGAAACCGTAAATATTTTACTGCCGGTGCCGGTTTCAGGTTAAAGGTATTCACGCTTGATTTCTCTTACCTTATGCCAATGGCACAAAACCATCCGCTGGCACGCACTCTGAGGTTCTCCCTATCGTTCGATTTTAATTCCCTGCGAAATGCAGGCAAATCAAAAGGATGAATATAAGGATTGGCCAGGGAATTGATTTTCACCGGCTCGAAGAAGGATTGAATCTGTGGCTGGGTGGTGTTAATATACCATCCGAAAAAGGTTGTGTGGCTCATTCCGACGGAGATGTTCTGCTTCATGCAATTTGTGATGCGATGCTTGGCGCTGCCGGAATGAAAGATATTGGATTTTATTTCCCCGACACCAGTATTGAGTACAAGAACATAGATAGTAAAATCCTGCTTAAAAAGAGCTATGAGTTGATAAAGGAAAGAGGTTACGGCATTATCAACATTGACAGTACAGTTTGCCTGGAAAAGCCAAAGATATCTTCATTTAATATGGCTATGAGAAATACCATATCTGAAATTATAGAAACCATTCCGGAGAACATAACCATAAAGGCGACCACGACCGAAAAACTTGGATTCACAGGACGGGAAGAAGGAATAGTAGCCATGGCAGTTGTTCTTCTCTCAGGATAAAAAGGCAAATTCCGTTACTGACCATGAAAAAAGTTACCCTGGTACTAGGTGCAAGTCCTAATCCTGAAAGGTTTGCCTACAAGGCAATCATTGAGCTTCAGAAAAGAAACATCCCCGTTGTGGCTATTGGAAGAAAAGACTCTGATCTGGGTAACCTTAAGATAAAAACAGGAATGCCGGATAATATTGGAGAGATTCATACCATAACTCTCTACATGAATGCAAAACATCAGAAAGAGTATTACGATTACATATTATCACTGAATCCGAGAAGAATAATTTTCAATCCAGGAACCTCTAACCCTGAATTTGCGGGAATAGCACGCAAAAAAGGCATAGAGGTAGTTAACGACTGTATGCTGATAATGCTAAATACCGGTAAATATTAGTTGCTGATTTTGAGAAAAACTTATTGTTTTATTTCAAACAATGCACATTAAACTCCCTTCAAAGTCTGGTCGATAAGATTATCATCCGCTATATTAGGCAATGTAACTTTCAATCCGCTTGTCCTTTCCATTTCTCTTTTAAGAGTAAAAATTGCTCCCTCGTTCCTTGCCCAGCTCCGACGGGCAATTCCATTGTTTACATCCCAGTATAGCATCGACCGGAGTTTATTCTCCGTGTCAGGTGTGCCATCAAGTACCATCCCAAAACCACCATTTATTACTTCACCCCATCCTACCCCGCCACCGTTATGCAATGATACCCATGTGGCGCCACGAAATGAATCACCAATTACGTTTTGTACCGCCATATCGGCAGTAAATTTCGATCCGTCATAAATATTGGATGTCTCCCTGTATGGTGAGTCAGTTCCCGATACATCATGATGATCCCTTCCTATAACCACCGGTGCAGATATTTTTCTCTTTTCAATAGCCTTATTGAAAGCGCTTGCAATTTCTATCCTGCCCTCAGCATCAGCATATAGTATCCTGGCCTGGGACCCAACGACCAGCCTGTTTTTTGCTGCTTCCTTTATCCAGTGAATGTTATCAGCCATCTGCTGTTTTATCCGTTCAGGCGATTTTACTATTAGCCTGGCAAGAGTTTCCGCAGCAATAGAGTCTGTGACCTTAAGATCGTCCGGGTCATTGGAACAGCAAACCCATCTGAACGGACCGAAACCATAATCAAAACACATCGGACCCATAATATCCTGAACATAAGACGGATACCTGAAATCACCATCGGGCTTCAAAACATCTCCTCCAGCTCTGGCAGCTTCAAGCAGAAATGCATTGCCATAATCAAAAAAATATGTGCCTCGTTCTGTATGCCTGTTTATGGCATCAACCTGTCTCCTGAGAGATTTACAGACAGCTTCCCTGAACTTATCAGGTTCTTCTGACATCATCCGGTTTGATTCCTCCAAACTTAAGCCTGCTGGATAATACCCGCCTGCCCATGGGTTATGAAGTGAAGTCTGGTCCGAACCCAGATCCACAAAAATATTTTCATCGGCTAATTTAACCCATAAATCAACAATATTACCATTATAAGCTATTGAGGTTATCTCCCTCCCTGAAACAGCCTGCCTTACCCGGGCTATGAGTTCTGACATATCTGAAAAAACCTCATTCACCCAACCCTGCGAATGCCTGATCTCTATAGCCTTAGGATTAATTTCTGCAATTACTGAAATAATACCGGCAATACCGGCAGCTTTTGGCTGGGCGCCCGACATTCCTCCGAGTCCCGACGACACGAACAGTTTCCCGTTCAGTGATTCTCCCTTTTTGCTGATCTTCCTTCCTGCGTTTAATATGGTAATTGTTGTTCCATGCACTATTCCCTGGGGCCCAATATACATGTATGAACCGGCCGTCATCTGACCATATTGTGAAACTCCCATGGCATTAAACTTTTCCAGGTGATCCTGCGACGAATAATTAGGTATAACCATTCCGTTCGTAATAACCAGTCTGGGAGAGTCCTTGTACGAAGGGAAGAGACCCAGGGGATGGCCTGAATACATTACCAGGGTCTGTTCATCCGTCATTTCTGAAAGGTATTTCATGGTAATGCGATATTGTGCCCAGTTTTGAAATACAGCCCCGTTGCCACCATATGTAATAAGTTCATCAGGATGCTGGGCAACAGTACTATCGAGATTATTTGATATCATAAGCATGATAGCAGCAGCGCTTATGGTCCTGTGTGGAAAATCGTAGAGATTTCGTGCCTTTACCTCATAGTCAGGTTTGAACCTGTACATATAAATTCTGCCATACCTTGCCAGTTCACCTGCAAATTCTTTTGCCAGAACCGGGTGAAATTTAACGGGAAAATACCTTAATGCATTTTTCAGGGCAAGCCTTTTTTCAGCACTATTAAGTATATCTTTTCTTTTTGGTGCATGATTCAGGTTGTAATCATAAGGTTTTGGAGCAGGCAGCTCTTCCGGAATACCTTCAGCGACCTTAATTCTAAATTCTTCCTTAGTCATGACAAATATTTATATGTTAAGATGTAAAGTTAAAAAAAGAGCCGGCTTGTTTAACAGCCGGCTCTCAATATCTTTTTAATAATCTATAAATGACCTTCTTTTATTATCTCGTCATCTACCAGTATACGCCCACAATATTCACACACTATGATCTTCTTTCTTGATTTTATGTCAAGCTGTCTCTGTGGCGGTATCTGGTTAAAACATCCTCCGCAGGCATCCCTTTGAACAGGTACAACGGCAAGGCCATTTCTTGCATTGGAACGGATCCTTTTGTAAGCTGTAAGAAGTCTATCCTCAATTATTGACTGAACTTTTTCAGATTTTTTGTACAAGCCTTCTTCCTCCTTCTGAGTATCTGATATAATCTCATCGAGCTCAGATTTTTTATTTTCCAGATCGGTTTTACGGTCAGCAAGTGTAACCTCCGAATCAGTTATTACAAGGTTCTTTTCTTCAATCAGAAAATTGAATTCCTTAATCTTCTTATTAAATAGTTCTATTTCCAGATTCTGGTATTCTATTTCTTTTGAAAGCGAATCAAATTCCCTGTTATTCCTGACGTTTTTTTGCTGTTCTTCATATTTTTTAATCAGAGCTTCAGCTTCTGTTATCTCAATATTTTTCTTGGAAACAGATTTTTCAAGATTGACAACTTCCTCTTTCAGATTACCAAGACGGGTCTCAAGGCCAGCTATTTCATCTTCCAGGTCCTGGACTTCAAGAGGCAGCTCTCCCCGGAGTGTTTTAATCTTATCGATTTCTGAATCAACTAATTGAAGGCTATATAATGCTCTTAATCTTTCTTCTACAGAAATTTCAGTTTCATGCAATTTTGTTTTTTCCATTTTTACAAATAATTTATCGGATTCGTATTTGTTTCTGAAAACCGGACTGCAAATTTAGGGAATTTTTTAATAACCAGATCATATAAAATTTCCACAGAGTGTTTTTCGCTCTCAAAATGCCCTGTATCAATCAGCAGAAGCCTGTTATCGGCATCAAAGAAATTATGATATTTTATGTCTGCGGTTATGAAAGCATCAGCCCCAAAAGATATGGCATCGTTAAGAAGTGAAATTCCAGATCCTCCGCAGAGTGCAATATTCTTTACTATTTTTCCGGTCAGATTTGAATATCTCAATCCCTTTGCATCAAAAACATCTGAAACATATTTCAGAAAAACCGGTTCTGACATCTCTTCTTTCAACTTTCCTGTACATCCCATTCCAACATCAGCATTTCTGTTTTCAAGCGAATAGATATCATACGCAACCTCTTCATAGGGATGAGCTTTCAGCAGTGCACCAATCACTTTCTCTTTCAGGTGAGAAAACATAACTGTTTCAAACCTTGTCTCTTTTTCGAAATTAATCTTACCCTTCTCACCGGTAAATGGTCTGGTTTTCTCGTTTCCCCTGAAACTACCTGTACCGGAAGAGGTATATCCGCACTGGTCGTAATTGCCAATCACTCCTGCTCCGGCCTCAAAGATGGCTTTCCTCACTTCGTCGAGGTGCGATTCAGGAATATATGTCACAAGCTTAAGGATTTTTTTTTCAAGTGGCCTTAAAACCTTTATATCTGTAAGTTTCAGCCTTTCTGCCATTTTTCTGCTGACACCATTGCTGACCACATCTAAACTTGTGTGAGAGGAATAAATAGCGATATTGTTTCTGATTGCCTTGTAAAGAACTCTTTCGGCAATATTTCTGCCAGTAATTTTTTTTATAACTCCAAATATTACAGGGTGATGAGATATTATTATATCACATTTCTTTGCTATCGCCTCATCCATCACCTCTTCAGTAACGTCCAGCGTGATAAGTGCCGATTTTATTTCAGTTTCCGGCAATCCAACCTGAAGTCCGGAATTGTCATAACTTTCCTGAAACGACAATGGAACTTCTGATTCCAGATATGAGCAAAGGTCTTTTAGCTTCATGATTTTTACTGTGGGGACGTTGCATGCAACGTCCCTACAACATTATATATTGTCTCTTATATCGAGCAGGATCGATTTGATTTTCTGAAGAGATTCATTGATCTCAAACTTATAATCCGTTTCATCCCACTTTTCTGTCAGCCTTTTTTTCACTCCGGCTATTGTCATCCCTTCTTCTTTCAAAAGGTGATGAATAATTCTCAAATTCTTAACATCTGATTGTGTGAAGAGCCTGTTTCCCTTTTTATTTTTCATTGGTTTTAAAGCTTCGAACTCATTTTCCCAGAATCGGACAGTAGAGACTGGAACTTCGAGCATTTCAGCTACTTCTCCAATTGAATAATATAGTTTTTCAACTTTTTTCTCCTTGTATGGCATAGCAACTATTTATATGTTATATCACCAGTATCCGAAATTTTTATCACAGCATCCGGGAAATCAACAGATGTAAGATCTCTTATTTTATAAATAACCCGTCTTTCAGTATCAATTTTAACACCACCTGACCAGGGCTGGTAAACAGGAATTATTCTTCCTGACAAGAACCTGCCTTTTACATCGGTGGTCACCCTGATTATAGGGGCTATTCCATTGGGTCCTGCCAGATTAAATCTTCCATAGGTACAAAAATTCCCCAGACTGTAGCCTATAAAACGGTTCCTGTAAACTTCGACAGCCCTGGTTACATGTGGACCGTTACCAAAAATAACATCAGCGCCATTATCGATCATTGTATGTGCAAAATTATAAACATTTCCCCGATCTTCACCATGAAATACTTCATCAGTTTTTGGAACGTGCTGGAATTCTGCCCCTTCAGCTCCTCCGTGAAAAGATACGATAACAATGTCGCATGTATCAGCCAGCTTCCTTACAATAGCTGACGCTTCAGATATCTCATTAATATTAACTGTCCCTGCGTTGGGAGCAAATGCACAGAACCCGTATAAAATTGAATCTTTCCGGAATATTGACCATGGATGTTCAACGAGTCCTCCATAATATATCCCTGCTGAATCAAGAATTTCTTTAGTCCTGATCCTTGCGGCCAGGCCAAAGTCGCCAAAATGGTTATTAGCCAGGCTGAGTATATCAAAGCCTGAAGCTGTAAGCGCTGATACATACTTTTCAGGCATTCTGAAAAGGTAACAAATTGTTGTGTCTTTGCATTTTTTCTCAGGGTTTCCCTGATTCAGAAAAGATCCCTCAAGGTTACCGAAAGTAATATCTGAAGATTTAAGTGTGTCAGATACGCTCTCAAGCAATAGGAACGGATTATTATGGGGAGGAAGGAATCTGTCAGAAGGAAACGATGATCCAAGCATTATATCACCAACACCTGCTATTACAACCTTTCTCCGATTAACTGTTGAGTCCTGCACAGGTACAATTTCAGAAGAATATAATAATTCTGAGTAACCGGATGAAAAGCAATTCCCTAAGAAGATGAAAAAGAAAACCAGTCTGACCGATCTGTTCATAATAATGGTTTAAAAACCTAATCAAAAGACTGACCGGTTTTTGCCGCAATCTCAATCATTCTTTCATATTCAGCTGCAGTAAGATCTTCGAAATAGTAATTAACCGGATCGACATTGGTACCATTCAGTTTTATTTCATAGTGAAGGTGATTTGCAACCGATGTTCCGGTGTTACCAACATATCCGATAACATCGCCACGCTGTACTTTCTGTCCCATTTTCACATTAAAGGCACTCAAATGAGCATATATGCTGGTATAACCGTATCCATGGTTAATAATTATATATTTCCCATATCCTCGTTGTGGCGACAGAATTCCAACTACTGTACCATTGCCTGTTGCGTAGACCTCGGTACCGGCCGGAGCCGTGAAATCCATTCCGTAATGGAACTTACTTATCTTGTAAATCGGGTGTATCCTCCATCCGAAACCGGAAGCTGTCCTGGTCAGATCCTTATTTGAGATCGGTATTATAGCAGGAACAGATTTCAGCATATCTTCCTTATTCCTGGCAAGATAAATAAGTTCGTCAAATGATTTTGACTGTATATATTCCCTTTTCCGTATCCTGTCAAGGCGCGTAGCTGTTTCAATAACAAGTCGTGAGTTTCTATAACCTTCAAGCGATTCATACCTGTTAACACCGCCAATTCCTCCATCTCTCAACGACGATGGAATTGGTTCTGCCTCAAAAATGGTCCTGTACAGATTATCATCAGTTTTCTGAAGGCCGTCAAGCACATTTTCAATATTGCCCATCTCCCTGTGAATAAGGTCATACTGGATAGTTAATTGTTCAATCTCACGTTTAAGGGCTTTCTCTTTTGGCGAATCAAAAAATGCCGCAAAGACGACCCAATAGATCAATGCGATCAATATGGATCCTGTAAAATAAGCCAGAGATCTTAAAAACAGTGCCTTAAAACCCAGTTTGACTCTGTCAAAACTAAGTGAATCTGGATTAAATTTATATTTTGTTCGCGGCATAACACGACAAAGATAATCAAATATCAAAAAATATAAAAAACTACACGGCTGGGATGCTAAAGAATCAGAGGCCTGAAATCGGCAGGATATTATCTGAAATTTGATCTGGATTCCAGTGTCTGGATCATTTCATTATATTCTTCCACAGAAATATCATTGTTAAAGAAATTGATCGGATTAACATGCTGTCCGAACTTTTCGATCTGATAGTGAAGATGAGGCCCTGAGGATAACCCCGTACTCCCACTGAGTCCGAGAAGGTCACCTCTTTTTACATTCATCCCCCTGGTTACCTTAATATCACTAAGATGACCATATATGGTTTGAAGCCCATACCCATGATCTACAACCACACAATTCCCGAATCCGCCCGAATTCCACCCTGATTCAATAACCTGACCGTCTCCTGTGGCATAAACATTTGTGCCATAAGGAACTTCAAAATCCTGTCCGTAATGCATCCTTGGTGTTCCCAGTATCGGATGTACTTCACGAAACTTGAAACCGTCACCCAGACGATATTGTACATCAACGGGGCTTATCAATGGCATATGATCCATTTCTCTTTTCCATTCACTCGATTTTTCCTCTATGGATTTAAAGGATTCATTTTGTACATTCGCCTGATTTTTAATCTCTTCAATTTTTGTCCGGTATGAAATGAGAAGTTTTGAATTGTCATAACCTGCCAGATCCCTGAATCTGTCGACACCACCAAAACCCGCTTTTCTGTATGATTCAGGAAGGGTATCCATATCGAGTATTGGCCGGTAACGCTTGTCATCTGATAATCTGAAATTATTAAGTGTAGCTACTGAAATATCCAACTCACGCCCGACAAGGGAATACTGAAGCTTCAAATTCTCAATCTGCTGGCATAATAATTTTTCCTTTGGAGAACCAAATGTACTCTTAAAAATAAAACCATAGAATAATGCAACAAGAACAGATCCGGCAAGCCATAAAGAAGAACGAAAAAGCTTCACTTTCCAGGGCAACTTCACCTGCTTGTATTGCAGATCAATTAAATCGAGAACATATTTACGGTTTCGAAACAATAGGCACCTGTTTAATAATAATTATTTTTGACAACTGACAAATCTAAACAAATAAATTAATTTTACAAACCAAATTTGAATTATATTTACATAACACTATGATTATTAAAATGAAGGCACATGATCTGAGGCAATTTTTCTTTGAATTTTTTAAATCAAAAGATCATGATATTGTCCCGTCAGCTCCAATGGTGATCAAAAATGATCCTACATTAATGTTCACAAATGCGGGGATGAATCAGTTCAAAGATATTTTCCTTGGTAATCAACAACCTGTAAATAAACGAGTTGCCAACTCGCAAAAGTGCCTGCGTGTATCAGGTAAACATAACGACCTTGAAGAGGTTGGACACGATACTTATCATCATACAATGTTTGAGATGCTCGGGAACTGGTCATTCGGCGATTATTTTAAAAAAGAAGCTATCGAATGGGGATGGGAGCTGCTGGTAAAAAGACTGGGGATACCAGAAGACAGGTTATATGCAACAATATTCGAAGGATCTGCTGAGGATAAGGTACCTCGTGATGATGAAGCTTTGAGATATTGGGAAAAATGTTTTAAATATCCTGAAGGAAGAATTCTGGAAGGTTCAAAAAAGGATAATTTCTGGGAAATGGGAGAAACAGGCCCCTGCGGACCATGCTCAGAGATCCATATAGATATAAGGGATGAAGTGGAAAGAAAAAAGATACCCGGCAAAGATCTCATCAATAAGGGCCACCCCCATGTTATAGAGATATGGAATCTTGTTTTTATTCAATACAACCGTAAATCAGACGGAATGCTTGAACCGCTGCCATCGAAACATGTCGATACCGGCATGGGATTCGAAAGACTATGTATGGTTGTACAGGGTAAAAAATCAAATTATGAGACTGATATTTTCCAGTCTATCATCGAAGAAATTTCTTCTGTCACAGGAAAAGCTTACGGGGTAAATGATAAATGGGACGTTGCACTAAGAGTTATTGCCGATCATCTCAGAGCAGTCTCTTTCTCAATTGCCGACGGTCAGCTGCCTTCAAACAATAAAGCCGGATATGTAATAAGAAGAATTCTGCGCCGCGCTGTGAGGTACGGCTATAATAACCTTGGCACCGAAGAACCTTTTATCTATAAACTTGTCCCGGTGCTGGCCCGGACTATGGGTGACCAGTATCCCGAGCTTAAATCCGGGAAAGAACAGATTGCCAAAATAATACATGAGGAGGAGGCAGCCTTCCTGAAGACTCTCGGCAAGGGGCTGAAAATGATCGAAAAGATGATAGATGATCTCAGGAAGGAGAACAAAAATGTTTTGCCGGGGAAAGTTGCCTTTGAAATGTATGACACTTTTGGCTTTCCTGTTGATCTCACTCAGCTTATTCTTAAAGAGAATGATATGCATCTCGATTTAAAGGGTTTCGAAGATGAAATGAAAAACCAGAAGAACCGTTCGCGTGAGGATGCCTCCGTTGAAACAGCCGACTGGATAATTATTAATGAAACTGACGGGACTGAATTCACCGGCTATGATAAGACTGAGGACATTGTTCTGATAACAAAATACAGGACCGTGAAGATCAAAGGGAAAAAGGTTTGCCAGCTTGTGTTCAACAAAACCCCTTTTTATGCTGAAGCAGGGGGGCAGACAGGCGATACAGGGGTAATAGCATCGGGTAAAGAGAGAATCAATATCACAGGCACTTTCAGGGAGAATAACCTGGTTATACATCTTGCGGAAAGACAGCCATCTGATCCCAAACAAACTTTTACCGCAACTGTTGATCTTGAAAAACGACTGATGACTGAAAATAACCACACCGCAACTCACTTGCTCCACTTTGCCCTTCGATCAGTTCTTGGGAAACATGTTGAACAAAAAGGCTCCCTGGTTACCCCCGACCGCCTCCGTTTTGACTTTAGCCATTTCAGCAGGCTGAGCGACGAGGAAATATTAAAGGTGGAATCTATTGTTAACCGTATGATAAGAGAAAATTATACGGGCAAAGTAACGGATGGAGTTTCGATGAAAAAAGCAAGATCAATGGGCGCTATGGCCCTTTTCGGTGAAAAATACGGAGAGAAAGTAAGGGTTGTGGAATTCGGTAGTTCGGTTGAACTATGCGGTGGAACACATGTTAAAGCTACTGGAACAATCGGTATAATGAAAATAGTCTCGGAAAGTGCAATTGCAGCAGGTATAAGGAGGATAGAAGCAGTGACGGCATCAAAAGCTGAAGAATACATTAACGATAAATTGAAAACTATAGATGAAATAGCTTCACTTCTTAAATCTACCGGAAACATTTCTGAAAGCGTGGAAAAATTGATTGCTGAAAATAATAATCTCAAGAAGAATATTGAGAAATTTGAAACCATATCAGCAAACAGAGAACTGAAAGAACTTCTTGAAAAAGCTGTTATGATAAATAATATACAGTTTGTATCAGGGAGAATTGAAACCGCATCCAACGACATTATGAAAAACATTGCCTATCAGATCAGGTCTGCCTCTGATAATACTGTTCTTGTCATTGGATCAGAAACCGGTGGAAAAGCCAGCATCATGGTAATGGTCAGCGATAAACTTGTGAAAGAGAGAAATATAAATGCCGTTACAATAATAAAGGAAATTGCCGGCGAGATTAATGGCGGTGGTGGCGGACAACCTTTTCTGGCAACAGCTGGCGGGAAAAAACCCGAAGGAATAGGACAAGCCCTTTCTAAAGCTGCAGAATTAATTCAGAAATACTGAGCCTCTTGTTTGTTCTCATTCATTTCTTTTTCTTGACATATTTATTTTTGTAATTTTGAGGCTTTCAATCTGCCAATGAGAAAATTTATTCCCGGAAGCTTTATCACTATTCTGCCAGGTTTGATCCTGTTTTGCTTTTCATGTGCACCCCAGACTTGCTATGAGAACACTGATGCTTATGTTAAGGCATCAATGTACCTGAACAGCACAGGAAAGATCAAGGCTCCTGACAGCCTTACCGTTTACGGTTTAAATATGGATACGAACAAACTGTATAATAAAATTAGAGGTGTTCAGGTAGCCAATTTTCCACTTGACGCTTCTGCTACTTCCTGCGTATATGTTGTCAGGATAAATGGCATAAACGATACCCTCAGGTTCGTATATAACAGTTTTCCACATCTTATCTCCAGGGAATGCGGATATACATTTTATCACAACCTGGTGCCTGATTCCCTGACTTATTCTAAAAACGGGATCGTTTCCATCACTATTAATAAAAGCAGCATTACTACTTCTAATGAGGAGAATATACGTATATATTATTAGTGTGCTTTTCACACTTATCAGCATGATCCGTCCTTTACCGGCACAGGACACCATTGATTTTCCGCTCAAGCTGAGGATCGGGCTCGAAGTTACGGGTCCTGTCGAATACTGCACCAATAAGAACATCCTGAAAACTGAAGGCTTAATATCTGCTGATCTTGATGAAAAGCATTCAATTATTCTTAATGCAGGTTACCTTAAATATCAGTATTCACAGTACAATTATGACTATCTCAATAAAGGCTATTTTATAAGAACAGGCGTAGATTTTAATCTGTTAAGCCCAGTTAAGTCAAAAGGCAGATACTGGGCAGGGATAGGTTTTCATTATGGATTAAGCCGCTTCACTTCAGAGATCCCTTCATTCAGCCAGGATAATTACTGGGGCACCACTTCCGGGTCGATACCCACAAAAACCAGTTGGGGACATTTCGTTGAGGCAACACCCGGAATAAAAACCGAGATCTTTAAAAACGTCAGTATCGGATGGTCTATCAGTCTAAGAATGCTGTTATACACAGGCACTGGGAAAGACCTCAGGCCTATTTATTTCCCTGGATATGGAAGCGGAGGTAAAAAGACCAGTTCGGAGATCAGCTACTGGCTCATCTGGAACATTCCTTTCAAAAAGATCAGGGTTATAACCAGAGTACCGGCTCCGGAAGAGACTGAGGAACCGGGTGATAGCGGAACCACCAATACCAGTCAGCCATCGACAGGGATAAGACAATAGGAATAGGCAGTAGGCAGTAGGCAGTAGGCAGTAGGCAGTAGGCAGTAGGCAGTAGGCAGTAGACTGAAGGCTGAAGGCTGAAGGGAAAGACAAAATAAGGATCGTATGACCGCATGCAGGACCGCAAGTACAATCAGACATTAAGCTTTACCGTTCTTTTACTGAAAATAAACAAACCTATATAAGTCAGCAAACCATTAAGCAGAAGCAATTCGAAGCCGAATTTATAACCATTAAACAACTCGACTGAATACTTGCTGAGAAAAAAACAGATTAACGGGGATAATACTGCAATATACGGTGTAACCTTGTCTTTCAAAACTCTTTTAGTGAACAGACCGAACGAATATAGGCCCAGTAATGGCCCATAAGTATAGCCTGCAATAGTAAAAAGCTTATCAATTACGGCTTTGTCATTTAACTTACTGAAAATAAGTACACTTATAAAAAATACAATAGCAATTGATATATGAACTAAATACCTTATCCTGGTCTTTGCAGTTTCGGTAAGGCCTGCCCTGTGATCAAGCCCGAGGAAATCGATACTGACTGAAGTTGTTAGAGATGTCAGAGCACCATCTGCACTCGGGAAAGCGGCAGAAATAAGTCCGATAAGAAAAACCAGTCCTGCTATTGGTCCAAGGTATTTGAGTGCAACAGTGGGGAAAATATCATCACTCGACGACACTACAACTCCTTTGTTTTGAATAAAAAAAAGCAAAAGAGCTCCCAAAAAAAGGAACAGGAGGTTAACAAAAACGAGTATTCCGCTGAACGTGAACATGTTTTTCTGTGCTTCCCTTATATTTCTGCAGCTCAGGTTTTTCTGCATCATCTCCTGATCGAGACCCGTCATCACAATTGTAATAAACATGCCGCTGAAAAACTGCTTAAGGAAAAATCGCGGGCTATGCCAGTCAGTTATGAACATTTTAGAGACAGGGCTTTCTTTTACCATGGTGAACAATCTTGAAAGAGATATGTCCATATCCTTGCTGATGTAAATAACAGACAGAACGACAGCAAGTAACATAAATGTGGTCTGAAGGGTATCTGTCCACACAATTGTCCTGATTCCGCCTTTAAGGGTATAAAGAACTATCAGGATAATAAAAACCAGAACATTTATCCAGAAGGGAATATTCCATGCATCAAAGACAAAAATCTGCAGAACGTTTATAACAAGGAACATCCGTAAAGAAGCCCCGAGTGTCCTGGAGAGTATGAAAAAACCCGCACCGGTTTTATACGACCAGTAGCCAAATCGCTGATCGAGATATGAATAAATAGATGTAAGCCTGAGTCTGTAATAGAGCGGCAGAAGAACAAGTGCAATTACAAAATATCCGAACAGGTATCCGATAACCACGACCATGTAGCTGAACTGAGTATCTTTCACCCATCCCGGTACCGACATAAAAGTTACTCCTGAGAGGGAGGCTCCTATCATTCCATAAGCAACAACAAACCATGGAGATATTTTATTACCAATAAAAAAGGACTGATTGTCGGCCTTCCGGGCTGTGAACCAGGTTACTGAGAAAAGTAATATAGTATAAATAAGGAATACACCCAGAATAAATAGTGGCGACATAACCGAGTTAATTATTTTACAAGAATAACAAAAAGAAAGGAAGACAAAAAATTCTTCATACTTTTAATAACCCCGGAAAATTGAGCTAATTTTGTCAAAAGTTTTCATTTATGAGTTATACTGAATTTCCCTCCAGGCTTCTGGAAAATGCTGTTAATGAATTTGCTTCTCTGCCGGGCATAGGAAGGAAAACGGCTTTCAGGCTGGTAATGAATCTGTTAAGAAGAGATGCCGAAGAGGTAAAAAAATTTGGTGAAAGCATTATCAGACTTCATCAGGAGATCCACTATTGCAGCATTTGCAATAACATTTCCGATTCTGAGATCTGCAACATTTGCAGTGATGAAAGCAGGGACAAATCAATTGTCTGCGTGGTGGAAAATATTCAGGATGTGATGGCAATTGAAAATACACGGCAATTCAAAGGCCTTTATCATGTTCTCGGTGGCATTATATCTCCTATTGACGGGATAGGTCCGTCAGACCTGAAAATTGATAATCTTGAAGAAAAAGTTAAAGCCGGAGGGATCAGGGAGGTCATATTTGCCCTTAGTACTACCATGGAAGGTGACACTACCAATTACTACCTTTATAAAAGGCTGCTAAATTACAGTATCAGCTTAACAACATTGGCCCGTGGAGTGGCAATGGGTGATGAACTTGAGTATACCGATGAAATTACGCTTGGACGGGCCATAAATAACAGAAATCCCTATCAGCAATGATCAAATCAATAAATAGTTACCTTTCAAACTCAGGAAAGAGCCTGAAACGTTCTGCGATAAGGGAGATATTAAAACTTTTGCAGAAGCCGGGTATGATCTCTTTTGCAGGCGGCCTTCCTGCACCGGAGACCTTTCCTGTTGAGGACCTGAAAGAAATAGCCCTTGAGATACTTGAAAAGAAAGATCCTGAAAGTTTACAGTACAGTATGACAGAAGGAGATCCACTGCTCAGAAAGATGCTCGTCGAACGCCATAATAAGCAGGGCTTGAATATTGGTATAGAAAATCTGATAATAACTACCGGTTCGCAGCAGGCACTCGATCTTATAGGACGAATATTTCTCGATCCTGGAGATTACGTCCTTTGTGGCCTGCCATCCTACCTGGGAGGATTAAATGCATTTGCTGTTTATGGGGCAAAGCTTAAAGGTATTACACTCGATGATAATGGTATCAGACCTGATGAGCTTGAAGACACGATCATTAATTTAAGAGAACTGGGTCGAAAAATAAAATTCATCTATTTAATCCCTGATTTCCAGAACCCTGCCGGTATTACGCTTCCCAATTCCAGAAGACTGAAAATTATTGAATTGGCGGAAAAACATGACCTCCTGGTCGTGGAGGACAGTCCGTACAGGGAAGTGCGATTTGATGGCGAACCGCAGAAACTTATGAATGAACTTGATACGGAAGGAAGGGTGATTACCCTGTGCACCTTTTCAAAGATATTTGTTCCGGGATTCAGAGTAGGATGGGTCATCGGCAATCCTGAGATTCTCGACAAGCTTGTAATGGCAAAACAAACTGCGGATCTCTGCACTTCATCATTTGTACAGCAAATAATTGCACGCTATATGGAGAAGGGATTACTTGAAAAAAACCTGAAGCGAACAATTGACCTCTACCGGACGCGACGGACACATATGATTGCCTGCTTTAAAAAATATATGCCCGAAGGGGTTAAATGGACAGAACCACAGGGGGGATTATTTCTTTTTATGACAGTCCCTGAATATCTTGATACGGACATCATTCTCTGTAAAGCCATTGAAAAAAATGTTGCTTTTGTCGCAGGATCAACTTTCTTCTGCAATGAATCAGGGCACAATACAATGCGAATTAATTTCTCCTATTCTGATAATAATGATATTGAAGTTGGAGTGCAGAGGCTTTCAGCGGTTATCAGGGAAGAGTTGAACGGAACCTAGATATCGGATGGAGCTATCAGTAATTATTGTAAGTTTCAATGTCAGAGATTATCTGAAAATTTGCCTTTTGTCGGTTCAAAATGCTGCTGGTAATATTACCTGTGAAATATTCGTGGTTGACAATAATTCAGAAGACAGATCGGCCGATATGGTAAGAAAAGAGTTTCCCGGGGTCAATCTTATACTGAATGAAGATAACCGTGGCTTTTCGGCTGCCAACAATCAGGCTGTCAGGCAATCAACCGGTGAATTCATATTGTTCCTAAACCCCGATACAATAGTGGGAAAAGATGCTTTCTCAAAATGTATTGATTTCATAAAAAACCATCCTGATGCAGGAGCTATTGGAGTAAGAATGGTAAATTGTGAGGGAAAATTTCTCACTGAATCCAAAAGAGCATTACCCTCTCCTGCAACTGCATTCTTTAAAATGGTCGGTTTATCATTCCTTTTCCCGAAGTCGGATTTCTTCAACAGATACTATCTTCCTCAGATTGACAGTTATGAAACTGCCAGGACAGAAGTTATCTCCGGAGCTTTTATGATTATGCGAAAGCAAGTATTAATTAAGGCTGGACTTCTGGACGAGGATTATTTTATGTATGGTGAAGATATTGACCTGAGTTACAGGATATTAAGAGCCGGTTTTAATAACTATTATTTTCCCGAGGTCCAGATTGTTCATTACAAAGGGAAAAGTACCCGAAGGAACTCTTACAATGATATTCATCATTTTTACAGGGCCATGAGAATCTACTCACAGAAGCGGAACAAAGAAGATTCAAGTCCCATTTATTATTTTATTATCATGGCAATTTATCTCAGAGAAGGGATTTCTCTCTTTATGCGTTTCCTGAAATTGGTATTACAGGGATAATCCCGGAATCATTAAAGCAATTTATATTGTTTCAGGATACGCCGCCTCTCTGAAACAATTCTGTATTAAGGTTGTTTAGTATGTAAGAATAATAATTTGTAAATTTAATGACGCTCTTCCAGATAATCAGACTTGTAGAGAGAACAAATATTAAATACAAAACTATAGTGTTATGGCAAGAATGAATATATTATTACCTGCAATGGGAGAAGGGGTAATAGAGGCAACTATTAATAAATGGCTTGTGAAAGAGGGTTCAAAGGTAAACGAAGATGACCCTCTGGTGGAGGTTGCAACTGATAAGGTTGACTCAGAAGTTCCGGCTCCGGCTTCAGGCACTTTAATTTCAATTATTGCAAAAGAGGGTTCTGTTACCAAAGTGGGAGAAGTACTCGCTATAATCGAAAATAATGTTGTTCAGACAAAGGAAGAGAAGAAAAACATTGAAAAAGAAGTTGAGAGAATCCGTGAAACAATTAAAACGGTCAAACAGGAGAAAAATGAAGTCGAAATACTGTCGCATGATATGAAGAGCCGTACTCCTTCCGGTAAATTTATCTCACCTCTTGTAAGAAGTATTGCCGCACGGGAAGGAATAAGCTACTCGGAACTTGACAAGATTACCGGCACAGGCATGGACGGAAGAATTACTAAAGATGATATATTCATAATGCTTGAGGACAGGAAAAAGACCGGGGAGGAATCAAAAGCTTCAGTGGCTCAAGAGGAATTAAAGGTTGTAGAAGGTTCGAAAAAAGTGAAGATAACAGTAAATGTTTCTTCCGGTGATGAGGTCATCCCAATGGACAGGGTCAGGAAGCTTATTGCAGAACACATGGTAATGTCAAAAAGAACATCAGCTCATGTAACTTCCTTCATAGACGCCGATGTAACAAAGCTGGTAAACTGGAGAAATGCAAATAAAGAAAAATTTCAGGCAGCAGAAGGACAAAAACTGACGCTGACTCCAATTTTTATAGATGCTGCAGCCAGAGCTCTTTATGAATTACCTATGGTGAACATATCTGTTGATGGCAATAATATTATCAAAAAGAAAAATATAAACATTGGTATGGCAACAGCATTGCCGGATGGCAACCTTATTGTGCCGGTTATAAAAAATGCAAACGAAAAGAACCTTACAGGGCTTGCAAAAGCTGTAAATGATCTCGCAGCGCGGGCAAGAACCAATAAGCTCAAACCCGACGAGATCACCGGAGGTACATTTACGATCACAAATTTCGGCAGTTATGACAATCTTGCCGGGACACCAATTATTAACCAGCCCCAGGCAGCAATTCTCGGAACAGGTGCTATAAGGAAAACTCCGGCTGTTATTGAGTCCCCCGATGGCGATATGATTGCCATTCGTCAAATAATGATTCTCTCATTAAGCTACGATCACAGAGTAATAGACGGTGCACTGGCCGGAAAATTTCTGCATAAGGTAAAAGACATACTTGAAAATTATTCTCCGGATATTTCATGGTAAGTATATTAATCGACCTGGGATAACTGCAATTCTTTGGTTTGAATAACAGCTTTCTAAAAAAAAGTGCCGGTTAATAAAATCTGGAATAACAAATAGCCATTTCTCCAATATTTCTTCTATATTAGTATCTTTGTGTAAGAAATTGAAATCACACAATTTCCTCATTTCTAAAAATAAGAAATCGGGAAATCGAGAGTTTATTTATATTGATAATGCCATCATTCCATTTATACCAATTATAATATGATAAAAAGGTTGGTTCTTTTCACGTTGCTTCTGGCTGTAATTAATAATTTTAGGATTTCTGCACAGTCAAAAGCGGAAATAAGGGATAATTTTTACGATGCTGAGAGCTGGGTCTTATTTGAGGACTATAAAGAGGCATTGCCATTATACCTGCAGCTACTTAAAATCTACCCCGACAATGCTAATTTCAAATACAGGATCGGCCAATGTTATATAAACACTCCGGGGGAAAAGGGAAAAGCAATTAGTTATCTTGAAGATGCAGTTAAAAATATCGATCCAAAATACCAGGAAGGAAAATTCAAGGAAACAGGTGCGCCCTACGATGCTCTTTACTACCTGGCAAATGCCTACAGAATAACTAACCAGCTAAATAAAGCTATTGAAACCTATGAAAAGTTTAAAAAGAATCTCAATCCGGAAATTTATGATTCATCTATTGTAAATCTTCAGATTCGTTCCTGCAGGAATGCAAAGGAGCTTATGCGCGTGCCGCTGTTCCTGAAGAAAACTGACCTTGGCAATATGATTAATGGAACCGGTTCAGAATTTAATCCGGTTATATCTGACAAGGAAGATATGATCGTCTTTTCAAGGAGCGAAGCATTTTATGATGCAATTCTTTATGCGACTAAAGTAAATGGAAAGTGGACCGATCCCATTAATATGAATGAAATACTTAAGGTCGACAGAGACCTCTTTCCATCTTCCCTGTCCAAAGACGGGAAAACATTATACCTCTATAGTTCTGCCGATTATGATGGAACAATATATACTTCCAGATTTGAAAATGCAACATGGCAGCCATTGATAAAGCTGAATGACAATATCAATACAAAATACTGGGAATCACACGCAACCATATCACATGATAATAAAAAACTCTATATAACAAGTAATAGAAAAGGGACTCTGGGCGGACTCGATTTATATGTTTCTAATAGAGACAGTACCGGAGACTGGGGACCTGCAGTAAATCTTGGGCCGGTTATAAATACGCCTTATAATGAAGAATCACCTTTTCTTACACAGGACGACAAGACACTTTTCTTCAGTTCAAGAGGCCATTTCAACATGGGGGGGTATGATATTTTTTATTCCACCCTGCTTGATAACGGGGAATGGTCAGTACCTTTAAATGTGGGGTATCCCCTGAACTCGACTGATGACGATGTGTTTTTCAAGGCCCAGAATCAGGGTTACGAAGGATACTATGCTATGGAAGCTCCGGGAGGCTTGGGCAAAGAGGATATATACCGTATAGAGATATTTTCTGACGATCACCCCAGAAAATTCTTTGTAAGGGGTGTGGTTAAGGTTGCTGACCTTTTAAGCAATTTTAAAGATAGCGTTAAGGTCTCTGCGATGAATATCAAAAACCCCAACCAGTTACTTGTTGTTTATTCAAATCCCAAAACCGGGGAATATGAATTTCAGTTACCGCAGGGCAAATACGAGATATCATATGAGAATGAAGGAGGTAAAAAGGTTGTGAAGAATATTGATCTGCCTCTTCTAAATCCTTCTGACAGTTTTGTGCTTCCCGGTACCATCCTGCCAAAAACAGATTTTGTAGCAGAATTAGCTGTCAAAAGCAACAAGACAATTTCAGTTTCCAAAGGTGACTCCATAATGTTCCCGCTTAAAGTTGAACCTAAATCGATACTAACCGTTGAACACTGGGTGGGAGATTCGCTTGTGTCTGTTGAAAAATTCATAATTCAGGATTCTACCTTTAATTATAAAGTTGTCCCTCGCCGGGGAGATAATAGAATAATCTTTAAGCTTACCGACAAGTACAATAATACCACTTCCACAGACGTATTCATTTCAAGAGAAAAGAATATCACCACTCAGCCTTTAGTGCGTCCTGAATACGACCGGGTTATCGCCAGGAAACAGATTGAGGCTCTCACTACAATGATTTTGAGCCGCAGTGACAATAAACTGAAAAAGATCATTGAAGGTGCCGGGATTGATCAGCACCAGTATGGCAGGGTTGATGACCTTATCTCCTATCTGAAGGGACAAGCGGCTAAGGAGAGTGTTAGTCCTGAAGAGATCGATAAGCTGGCCCTGAGAGTAGCTGTAATGGATAATGTTCTTACACAGGCTGCCGTTGACTTATTGGCTAAATACACTGAAGGTGATCTGAAAAAAATCCTCTCGGAACTGGATATATACCAGGCCAATCTCAAAACATGGACAGACCTGCAGGCTTATATTGAAGAAAAAACCGGAGGGAAAATAAGTCCAAAAGATCTTAATGATATTGCCGCTGCAATACTAATGGATATTGATCCTTCAATCTCAGTACTGAGAGAAAAAATACTTGCGGCCAGCCATAATTTTGAAAATGGCAACATTATCAGGCAATCAGTAGCTACAGTTGACCTTAACAATATAAAGCTTAAGGGAAAATGGCTGGAAGCATTTTACAATGAATCGATCAAAGAGGGCCTTTCACATAGCCAGATGTCGGAAATCTTGGTTATGATCAGCTCATTGCCCGGTACAAAGGTTGAACAATTCCTGTCCGATCTTATTAATAATTCTGAGGAGCCGCTTACTTCAGCATTGAAATCGATTGATCTTAAGAAGGAAAATATTAAATCACCAGGGGACCTGCTTCTTTACCTTTTAAGAAATAAGGATAAGTCGAAGTTTCCTGAAGAAGCCATTTATAAAGCAATAGGAAAACTTGTTACCTCAAAGGACATACCCGCAACTACAATAGGATCTCAGATTATTAAAAACAAAATAAGTAATACATGGGTTATTTGGCTCCTTATCGGATCGGGCCTTGTGCTATTCTTCATTATACTGGGGATAAGGAAAAAGAATAAGAAGAAAAAAGAATAAGAAGAAATAGAAATCTTAAAAAGAGGGTGTCTCAAAAGTTGAAATCAATTAACCACAAAGGGGCCCAAGCGTTTAGAAATAGCCCAGTGGGCTATTTTTGCGCAGGGGCCGGATTGAAGGGTTGGCTTCTTTCACAAAGGGCTCAAAGGATTTAAAATCATGCTTTTACCTTTGTGTACTTTGTGAAACCTTAGTGTTCTTTGTGTTTAAATATGACTTTTGGGACACTCTCTTTTTTAAAATAAGTGCATGAATAATAATTCTTTTGCTATTTTTTTAATAAATTTGTTCATCAAAAACACATGTTTATGAGCAAAATTGCTGTCTGTCTGGTTGTTACAACTGTGTTTTCTATATCGGTTTTTGCACAGGATAATAAAAGTATTCAGGATTCCTTCCTGGAAGCTGAATACTTCTTAATGAACGGAGATTATTCAGATGCGTTGACATACTATCTTCCACTGTATGAAAAATTTCCAGATAATGCAAACCTGGCTTACTGTATCGGGGTCTGCTACTTAAATATTCCGGGTAAAAAGAATCTGTCTATCCAGTATCTTGAGACTGCCACAAAAAATATGTCAGCCAAGCATAAGGAAGGTTCAGTCAGACAAACTGCAGCTCCATACGATGCATTATATAATCTGGGAAAAGCCTATCGCATAAACTACATGTTTGACAAAGCAAAAGAAACCTACCAGAAATATTTAAGCACACTTTTACCTGACGATCATGTGAACCAGGATTTCGTGAAGCATGAAATAGAAGTTTGTGATATGGCTAAAGAATTAATAGCAAAGCCTGTTCAATATAATGAAGTTAATATCGGCGAAATGTTTAATGATGAAAAGGCAAACTTTAACCCTGTTATCTCAGCCGATGGCAAATCCTTTGCTTACATGGTTTCGCTTAAATTCTACGATGCTGTAATGTTTTCAAGATTAATTGATGGTAAATGGACTGCCCCTGTCAATATTACACCCGATCTCCAGGCTGATGGAGAAATATACATATCATGTTTATCTGCAAATGGCAAATTACTTTTCCTGTCAAAAAGTGAAAATGATAACAGTGATATTTATATGAGTACCTTCGATGGAACCAAATGGTCAAAAATTGCTAAGCTAAACAAAAACATTAATACGAAATACTGGGAATCGCACGGTTTCATGTCAGATTCAGGCGATCAGCTGATTTTTGCTTCCGACAGACCGGGAGGATTCGGAGGCCTGGATTTGTATATTTCAAAGAAAGTTAATGGTGACTGGGGCCCTCCTGTCAATATTGGTCCTGAAATAAATACACAGTTTAATGAAGACCGTCCTTTTCTTATTAACAACGGGAAAACTCTCTTTTTCAGTTCTCAGGGTCATGAAAACATGGGCGGCTATGATATTTTCAGATCTGATCTTCAGTCAAATGGATTATGGAGTAATCCTGCAAACCTGGGATATCCCCTGAATACACCTGATGATAATTTTTTCTTCATGCCAATAGGAAACGGACGCTCCGGGTATTATGCCATATATAAGGATTTGGGAGGTTATGGCAGGGAGGATATATACAAAATAACGCTCAAACAATAATTATAAGACGTTTGGATTATTGGCATAGAAAAATTACTATATTTGATCTGATGCTAAACTTCAGGGTAAAAATAATCCGCATACTGGTGCACCTGCTGGCTCTGGGTCTCATCCCTGCTTTTGCTTCAGGTCAATCGGTAAGTGAGATGAAGAAAATATTCGCACAGGCCGAGTCATATTTTCTTTATGAAGAATATGAACTGGCCAATCCTTTATATCTCATCCTGGAAACACCTGATAATTATAATATTAAATATAAAATAGGCACCTGTTATCTTAATATACCGGGGGAAAAGGAAAAATCAATACCCTATCTTGAGGAAGCTGTCAAGAATGCCAGTTACGATGCTAAGCCTGTATCGTTCAAAGAAACCAGGGCCCCGCTCGATGCATATTTTTTCCTGGGAAAAGCATACATGATCAATAATGACCTGGACAAGGCTCTTAATACTCTTATGACTTTTAGAAACCTGGCCAGAGAAACGTCCAGAAAAGGGGGAATGAAGAACCTTGAATATGTTGATCAGGAGATACAGGCTTGTAAAAATGCAATTTTGTTTAAAGAAAATCCTGTATCCTTCAGTAAAAAATTACTCGGCAGTGATTTCAACCAGGGTTCAATAGATGATAATCCTGCTGTAAGTTTTGATGGAAACACACTGGTTTATACCGAACACAGGGGCATCGTAAATGCAATTTTCTTCTCAAAGAGAGTAAGAGGGGTATGGCAGCCACCTGTTGAAATAACTGCAGAACTCAATTGCGGTGAAGATTGTTCGTCATGTTCCCTGAACAGCGACGGGACCCTGTTATTTCTTTATAAAACTGATAACTATGATGGTGCAATATATTCCTCCGACTATGTTAACGGTACCTGGACTCCAATCAAAAAACTGAACAAGAATATCAATACAAAGTTTTACGAATCGCATGCCTCAATTTCTGCAGACGGGAAAAAATTATACTTCACTAGTAACAGAAGCGGAGGACAGGGCAATCTCGATATATACGTCTCTGAGAAAGATGCGACCGGAGACTGGGGTCCTGGTGTAAACCTGGGAACTGCAATTAATACACCCTATAATGAGGATACTCCCTTTGTAACTGCAAATGATTCGCTGTTATATTTTTGTTCGGAGGGTCACAATTCTATGGGAGGATACGACAATTTCAGAAGCCAGAAGGAGGGGTCAGGGTGGAAACCTCCAACCAACCTGGGTTATCCCATCAACACGACCGATGACGATAAATTCTATCAACCGGTCAATAATGGATTGAATGCATACTATTCCATGACAACGGATTATAAGAAAAAGGAAATATTTTACCTTGGAATAGGCGCCGGGAATGTTAACCAGCTCATAGAAATATCAGGTAAATATAGTCTTGCCGACACAATGATGACTTTTGATGAAAATTATTCCATACATCTCATTGACAAGATTTCGGGAGATACTCTTGATGTTGGATTTCCGAATAAGTATACAGGGCGTTATGGTTTTGCTGTTACTCCGGGGTCATTCAGATTAATCTATACAGGAAAGGGATATTATCCTCAGACTGTCGACACTACTATTTTTATAGACAATCCCTCGTTAATAATAAATATTGATGTGACTATGAAAAGGGATACATCAATAAAGCTGGCTGTCAGACCACCGGTTTATGCTAAAATAGATCTTTCAAACATACCGGAGGTCGCATCCATTGATTCAAGTATTCTTATAAGAAACATGAATGTAAGTGATGTTAGCGATAAAAATATCAAGGACTCAGATGTACTTTACTATACTGTTCAGGTTATGGCCCTTCATAATCCTGTTGACGTAAGCTATTTTAAATACATTACCGACATGAAGGTAATGTATAATGATACCGATAATTTTTACCGTTATACAACAGGCAGATTTCAAAATAGGGACGAAGCATATGCACTAAGACTGGAGCTGATAAAGAAGGGATATCCTGAAGAAATTTTTATCAAGAAAGTTTCAAAATAATGAAAATCCTTACACGGAAAGCAGTCATATTATCTTATCTGTTTTTTTGCTTTCATACTCTTAATTCACAAGTACCTCCTAAAAAAGCGTTTATTAAGGCAGTTCAGGATGCTGATATATTTTATTATTACGACCAGAATTATGAGAAGGCTTCCATAGGGTACAAATCGATTCTCGAAAAGTACCCCGATAATAATAATATTGCTGCCAAACTGGGAATATGTTACCTGAACCTTGACGGGAAAAAGCCCGATGCCCTGAAACTATTAAAAAAAGCTTCGGAGAATGTGGTTAATAATGAAAAGGAATACACGGAATACGGCGAAAAAGCACCTTTGGATACCTGGCTCTACCTCGCCCTTGCATATCACCAGAATGATAGTCTTAAAAAAGCGATATCTCTCTATTATGATGCAAAAAAAAAGCTGAGTGGCACAAAATTGTTCAGGGAGGAATATATTGATAATCAGATCAGAGATTGCCGTTATGCAATTGAAATGAAGAAGAAACCTCTTACAATGATAACCAGTCTTTTTGCCCCATGGCTTATTGATTACGAGGGAGCCTGCAACCCTGTTCTTTCAAAAAATGATTCCGTATTTATCTTCACCCAGAAGGAGGAAGGAAAAACTCGTATTCTATGCTCATATAAATCCGGCACCTGGAAAAGACCCGTGGATATAACCGACCAACTTGGCGGTTATGACAGATTCTATTCCAACTCTATTACCGGTGACGGAAAGTTATTAATAATTTATATGGATGACGGAGGTGACGGGAATCTTTATTACAGTCAGAGAAAGGATAGCACCTGGTCTAAAATAAAAAGTGTCGGGAGACCGATTAATACAATATACTGGCAGGCTGACGGATTTATTACACCTGACGGAAATGCCATGTACTTTTCGAGCAATAAACCCGGAGGAGAAGGAGATCTCGATATCTGGTACTCAGAAAAAACTGCTGATGGGAAATGGGGTGAACCTGTGAACTGTGGAAATGTTATCAATACACCATACAATGAAGATACTCCATATTTCGATCCGTCAACCGGCACTTTGCTGTTCAGTTCAGTCGGACATATAAGTATGGGAGGCTATGATGTCTTCAGATCAGTAAAGACAAATGGTTCCTGGTCAAATCCCATTGGTATGCCATATGCTTTTAACAACACCCTGGAAAATACCTTTTTTATTTTTAACAACAATGCGCCCGGCTTTATTACCAGCCTGTACGACGAAAAAACAAAATCACGGAATATCTATACAATAGTTGCAGAAAACCCGGCTGATAAAATAACTTTGGCTCAGGGTACTGTTTCACTTGAGGATGGAATGGCTGTCGATCCGAAACAAATTAAGATATGGCTCCTAGACAATAAAAAAGGTACCTCGCCAAAAAACATATCACTCTATGATTCCGCATCATTTAAATTTAATGTTAAACCTGGTGAATATCAACTTTTTGTAAGTCATCCCGGTTATAAAACAGATACAATTAACCTTAATATACCATTATATTTTACCGGTAACTACGTTTCCGTCAATTCATCCCTGATCCCCGATAAGGTATTCGGCGGGGATTTTCTTGATATAAATAATATCCTGTTTGAATTTAACAGCTATGAGCTTAATCCTCAGTCTGTTTCAAGCCTTGAAGTCCTTAAGTCGACACTGCTTGATTATCCTGAGCTGAAAGTTGAGATAGCTGGCTATACCGATGCAATAGGCAGTACGGAATATAACAGGAAACTGGCTGATAAAAGGGCACAGTCTGTTATAGATTATTTTACCTCAGCAGGAATGTCTGATTCAAGATTTGTAAAGAAAGCTTTTGGCGAATCTAATTTCGTGGCAATAAACTACAATAGCGACGGTTCTGATAATCCTGAAGGAAGAAAGTATAACAGGAGAGTAACTTTTGGAATAATCGATCCCAGGACAGGCATTGTTATTCGCCAGGAGACCTATACACCTGAACATTTGCGATCTCCAAATTCTATGAGGTACAGCGTAGTACTTACAAAAACAAGCAAAAAACTTTACCCGGGCTATTTTGCCGGATTAACAAATGATGATTTTCTGTTTATCAGGACCCTTAAAGCCGATACTGTTTCCATGTATGTGCTGGGCTCATTCTACAATAAAATTGATGCATTGAAATACCTTCAATTTGCAACAGAGAAAGGATTTAATAAAGCATATATTTTGAATCAGTACGATCTGGATAACGAATCAAAAAATATTTTAAATTCTGACTCTAAAAAATTAGTTTTGACAGACATAGACCAGAAAGCATATACTATCCAGGTAAAAGCCACAAAAAATCCGTTAAATATAGAAAAGGTTTTCAACGGGCTCGAAGGAGTAAATGAGATAAAAGCAGATGACGGATTTTACAAATATTATTATGGTGAATATAAGACACTTTCAAAGGCAAAAGAGGCTCTTTTGAATATTAAAAGATTAGGATATGAAGATGCCTTTATAAGGGACCTATACTTATTAATTTCTCAGTAATAATCAGATTTAGGAATTATGAAATACGATAAGATAAGTCTGAGGGCACTTGAACCGGAAGATCTGGAACCCCTTTACAAATGGGAAAACAATAATTCGTATTGGGTTATAAGCAATACATTTTCACCTTTTTCAAAGTTTACGCTCAAGAGATATCTGGAGAACTCTCATAAAGACATTTATGAAACCGGTCAGCTCAGGTTTATGATTGATCATATAGGTGACAATCTGACTATCGGCACAATAGATCTTTTTGACTTTGATCCTTTCCATAAAAGGGCAGGAATGGGAATTCTGATAGCTGATGAAGCATACAGGAGAAAAGGATATGCCTCAATGTCAATTAAATGTCTCATTAATTATTGTTTTAAAACACTTCAGCTTCATCAGCTGTATTGTAATATTCTGTCAAATAATTGCGAAAGCATCGAACTTTTTAAGAAACAAGGGTTTATTCAAACCGGTATAAAAAAAGACTGGATAAGTACTTCAAATGGTTATCTTGACGAATATTTGTTCCAGCTAATAAATAATGGCATTTCATAGTTGGAAATGGTCGCAACTATTCCCTACGAAATGTCATAACATTATTTAAATCCTGATGCCAGGAGGCCGCAGGCTGCTGATATATCTTCCCCCCTTGATTTTCTGATTGACGCTAAAATCCCGGAAATAACAAGATTATGCTTAAAGAACTGCATTCTTTCTGCTGATGATGATTCATTCAAATCACCTGGTAGCCGATGAAACGGCAACAGGTTGACTCTTATTTTTGAACCTGAGAGAAGTGCTTTAAGTTCCTGTAAATGTATATCAGAATCATTAATATCCTTAATCATAATGTAAGCCAGGGTCAGGCGCCTTTTCTTCTTTATCGGATAGGAATTCATAATCTCAATTATTTTATTTGCCGGATAGATTTTTTCTGCCGGAACCAGTCTCTTCCTTTCATTCGGGAATGGAGAAAAAAGGCTTAAGGTAAGATTACATTCAGATCTCCTGAGGAATAATTCAACCCCGGGAGTAATACCTACGGTAGAAACAGTCACACTTTCCGGACTTAATGCCATACCCCACCCTGCAGTTATTATTTCACAAGCCTTTAAAACATTTTCAAGATTATCCATTGGCTCTCCCATGCCCATGAATACAACATGGTTAATGTTACCTGCTTCGGGAATGCTGATTATCTGGTTTATAATTTCTCCGGCTGTGAGGTTTCCGTGAAAACCATACCTTCCAGTTGCGCAATACTGACAACCCATCCTGCAACCTGACTGGGTGGATATACAAACTGTGTTTCTTTTATTATCCGGAATATAAACTGTTTCAAATTCTTTCCCTTCTTTAGTCCTGAAAAGGTACTTTATCGTATTATCCGATGATGTCACTGAGGAAACAGGAGGAAAGGTACCCGGACCAGTTTCACTCTGCAGGAGGGTTTTAAGTTTTTTAGGGATATTTGGAATTTGTGCAATAGCGGGGTTTCTTTTTTTGTATATATTGTTTGCCAGGGACAGAGCGTGAGAAACTTTAAAATCCGGATGTTCGATAAGATTAAATAATTCATTTAAAGTCAATCCGCACAGATTCTTTCTGACCATAATTAAGAGGATTTTTGCAAAAATAATCCTATTTATCAATATCTTGGTGATAATTATTAATATGAATAACCTATTTAATATATCCATATATAACTCTAATGAAAAATTCTAATCTCAAAACCACAAATCAATGAAAGCTGCAATAATATTAATAACTGCCTCATTATTGGTGAGTGCCTGTAACAGTTCCAATCAGACAAGTAAAAACAATCAAATAGCAAAAACCATGACAACAGATAGTACAAAGCAGTATGGTTATAACAGGGACTTTCTGAAAAAGTACAAGGACATTATTGAATTAAAAAATTCAAATTCCGCAATTGTTGTGGTGCCGGGATGGCAGGGAAGGGTTATGACCAGCACTGCAGAAGGTGATTCCGGATTCAGCTTTGGATGGATAAACCACGAGCTTATTGCCTCCGGAAAGATCCAGGCTCACATTAATGCCTTTGGAGGGGAGGAACGAATATGGCTCGGACCGGAAGGGGGGCAATTTTCCATATTTTTCAGCAAAGGGAAACCATTTACATATGATAACTGGCAAACACCGGCATTTCTCGATACTAAACCCTATGAATTACTTTCATCTACAGATACATCTGCCAGGTTTTCAGACAATATAACCATAGAGAACTACTCAGGAACAACTTTCAGGCTCAGGCTCGAAAGAGAGATTACCCTCCTGTCAAAACCAGAGATTTTGAAACAAACTTCTGTGGATGCTGAAGGGCTGAATTGTGTTGCATATTGTTCTGATAATAAAATAATTAATAAAGGTGATAAGGCATGGACGAAAGAGACCGGTCTTCTTTCAATCTGGATGCTGGGCATGTTTAATCCGTCTCCTTCGGTTGTAATAGTAATTCCTGTAAAACCCGGAGATGATAAGATTGCAGGTCCGAAAGTAAACGACAATTATTTTGGTAAAATATCTGCTGACAGACTGAAAGTTGAAGATAATCATATATTTTTCAAGGCTGACGGCAAGAAAAGAGGGAAAATTGGAATACCTCCCTTAAGAGCTACAGGGATAATGGGAAGCTATGATTCTTACAATAAGATCCTTACACTCTTAATTTGCAGGTTACCTGAAGGAAAAACCGAATATGTAAACTCATCATGGGAAATACAGGAAAAGCCTTTTTCAGGAGATGCCCTTAATTCTTATAATGACGGGCCTCTTGAAGACGGGTCGCAAATGGGGCCTTTTTACGAACTGGAGACCTCTTCACCGGCTGCAGCTCTTAAGCCTGGAGATAGTCTCAGTCATATTCAGTATACACTCCACCTGACGGGAGACCCTGCCAGGCTTGACAGAGTCTCCCGTAAATTACTTGGAGTAAGTCTTGAAGAAATTAGCAATGTTTTTTTTATTGTCTTGTAAATTACAAATTAAGTCCATTCAAATCTGGAATCAAAAAAATCCTATCTTATTTTATACAATCCAGTTAACTAAGTAAATTTGGAGACATCCATAATAAGCCAGGTTGACAATTGGTAAGTAAATATTTATTATTTTTGTCCGCGTTCCAATAATGATTTAAGGATACGGCCCTCCTTCGATAAATCTTCGGAGGGTATACGCCGTAGTTTCCCGATATCGGGAGCGGTTTATATATTGGAGAGATGGCAGAGTGGTCGAATGCGGCGGTCTCGAAAACCGTTGTCCCGCTATCGCGGGACCGGGGGTTCGAACCCCCCTCTCTCCGCAAAGCCACAGCAAACCCTCCGCCATCTGGCGGAGGGTTTTTGTTTTCAGACTGGCCGCTCAAAGCTTGCTTTGATAAGGACAGAATGAAAACAAAATAACCCGCAAAGCGGGTTTGCTGTGGCTATGCAAGGTTCTCCCTCCGGGGAAATCTTAACCCCTCACCCGGCTACAATAGTATTCCTGCAAGAGAGGCAGAAATATATGAAGCCATGGTTCCAATCAACATAGCTTTAAAACCCAGCTTTGCCAGATCTGCTTTCCTTTCAGGTATAAGTACTCCTATTCCTCCAAGCTGAATGGCGATAGAGCTGAAATTGGCAAATCCGCAGAGGGCAAAGCTGGCGATGACAACAGATTTTGCACTAAGCAAGCCCTGATGAATCATTGGAGACAGGTCGGAATAGGCAACAAATTCATTAATAACCATTTTTGTGCCCATAAGTGAACCAACGTGAAGTGATTCAGACGGAGGAACTCCCATCACCACGGCAAAAAGGCTGAAAAATGATCCTACCACATCTTTAAGGCGAAGGCTGTCAACATTAAGTCCAACAAAATTCAGGGAAACTCCCAACCATGAAAGGAAATGTCCGAAATAGCCGAGAAGAGCATCTACAAGAGCTATCAGGGCAATTACTCCTATAAGCATGGCAGTTACATTTATGGCAATTTTCATTCCGTCAGTTGCGCCGTGTGAGATAGCATCCATTATATTCGCATGTTCCTTTTTAACTTCGAGCTTGACAATTCCTTGAGTTTCTGATTCTTCAGTTTCAGGATATACAATCTTTGAAATTACCAGGGCACCAGGAGCTGCCATCAGGCTTGCTGCAAGCAGATATGAAGCCGGAACTCCCAGGGAAATATATACAGCCATTACCCCTCCTGCAATTGTAGCCATACTTCCTGCCATTGAAGCCAGCAGTTCTGACATAGTCATACCTGAAAGATATGGACGAATCATTATCTGTGCTTCTACCTGTCCGACAAAAGCACTTGCTACATTTGAAAGAGCTTCACTGCCACTGACCCTCATTGCCCAATGAACAAAACGGGCAATTACGGCAACAATCCTTTGCATTAATCCAATATGGTAAGCCATGGCAACCAGTACACAAACGAAGATAATTGTAGGAAGCAGTATAAAAAGAAATATACCGCTTTTAACCATACCTTCAGGAAGTATCTGAGTAACTTTGGTGAGATCACCAAATACAAAGAGGCCTCCCTCTTTCGAAAAGTCAAGCAGTTTATTTATAGCTTTCCCCAGCCAGAAGAAGATCTCCCGCCCTATTGGTACCTTGAGAATAAAAATAGCCAGAAATAGCTGTAAAAGCAAACCGGTAATTACAAGACGGTAATTAATTCTTTTGCGGTTGTTGGACCATAAAAATGCCAAACCAAGTATAATAACTATGCCAATAACGCCCGTAAATCTTCCCATTAATAACTGAATTTTTCAAATGTGTCTCCTTCAAACCTACATTTTTTTTTAATAATTCACTAGGGTTTAAATGAAAAATACCGGCCATACACAAAGCCAATTTCACTTGTTGCTACTGGCAGAAACTAATAATCTGGATAAAAGGGACTTATATCCGGACCTATTTCTCCGGGACTGCAAAAGATCCGGCCCATCTCTTTATTACATCAACCTGTTTGCTGGTCGGGATAAGGTTCGGCCGTTCCTCCCTTGCTTTTTTTGGTGGCATCTTGCTCTCGGAAAGTTCAGAATACATTTTTTTTGCCCTTTCAGCCTGTTTTTCAGCTGAATATTTTGTCCATACTGAAAAGTTCAGCTTTGTCCGCGACATCAATCCCCCATCGTTACTATGGCATGGCATACATGATCTGGTCACAATCTGGTTTATACTGTCTGGAAGTGGACCAGATACTTTCATAGTGTCCTGGCCAGATGTTGAACAACACATAACGAACAGACCCATAACAATAAAAAACAAAATTTGGAACGGGGAACCAGTTATTTTTTTCATGTTTGCATGGATTAGACATTATTTAAAAAAGAAGATTATAATAAACTAACTGATAGACAATTACTTTCAAAAATATAAATATCAGATTCATTGTTAAAGATAAATACCGATTTGGCCGTTTTTTGGGATTGCCCTATAAATAATTTTAGCATCATTGCGTGAAAGTCGCAGCTTAATAAAAGGATGATATTCCGGTACTTTAAAGAGGACAACATGTTTAGCGGCATTCCATGTGTCGCGCATACGCTCTTTAATGTCAAACAGGAATTGATTCAATCTGTCACCGGCTCTATCATGTTCTTCCTGATAAATGTATATCCTTATTCCGTCAGTCAGATTCAGGATATAATTAACCGGTTCTGTAATTGAGGTATCAGGTATTATATCGGGTTTATATTCTGAAGTGTCTTTTGGTGCCATTTTTATCATCACAGGTTCCTTCTTTATAGTTGCGAATGAGCTGGCAATCGTTAACGGGGTTGATAGCATTGTAAGGATCACATTATCATTACCTTTCATAAGTATTTTGCTTATGCTCTGATGGCTGATTTTGGATGTATGTACAACCACGCCACTTATTTCTATATTTACTGTGCTGTCTTGAAGGTTTATAGTAAGATAAATTGAATCAGTTACCGCCATCAGCGTCTTTGACTGAAGCCATGCTTTCTCCTTTAAAAGCCCAAGATATGTCGAATCGGAATAGATTGCTTCGTCGATTGCGTTATTTTTGGCCGGTTTAATGCCATACTCGTCCTTTAAGGCAGCCAGTTTCTTTGCAGGACCCATAATATTCATTATGGAATAATATATCAGGATTACAGAAATGACTATAATCAGAACAGTGAATGCTTTCCTTCGTCCGGGGGTGTTATTTTTTTGTTCAGATTCCATGGTTTGCAGAAGATCAGAAAATATATACTTTCGAGCCTACACTAAGGGTATTGAAGATCACTTTAAGATCTTCATCATTCAACCGGACACAACCGTGAGTTACAGGCATACCAAGAAAACGCTTGTAGATAGTGCCATGTATCAGGTATCCATCTCCTATTGCCAGGGCATAATCACCCAATACACCATATTCATATCGTGAGAAATCATCTTTTGGGGGAATAGGCAGGCCCTCCTCAACAAAAGACCAGTCAGGTCTTTTCCATACAGGATTAGTTGTCTTGCCACGTATCCAATATTTGCCTTTAGGCGTTTTGAAGATCCATTTTTTGTCGCCTTCTGTCTGAAGGAGAGTATAACTTCCTGAACTGCAAAAGCCTTCTCTTATGAGTTTTTTGTTCCTGTAAAGGGAAAACCGGTTATCGGTTGTGTTTATAACAATATATGACTGTCCTGAGGTATAGGCATTGTACTTCCTGGAAAGACGCTGAATATCTCTTGTCATCAGATTTACCTGCTTCTTATAGGCAGAGGATTTTTTGATCTCCGGATTGTTCGTAATATGAGTATGCCGGCTGAAATTAATCTCTTTTAAAACGGGCACAAAATAAAGAATGAAGAGAAACAGGACAATAGCAACTAAAATATAAATAATTGTTATAAAAATTCTTCTCAGAACTCCATTGAACTTTTTTTTGTCGTGAAACCTGTTCATGATTGAATTATCTGGCTGATCTGCAACTTCGCCTCCGCCGATGTTTGTTTCTTCAATGTGTCTCTTATCGTCAGGAAATGATTCCCCTTCTTCTATCCTTTTTTTTTCCATACCAGATAATTTACTTGTTCACAATATTCTCCAGATCAACCATCGATCCAACAATTGTAACAGGAGTTCCGGTTTTTGCAATTCTATAAATGACATCCATTTCTTTGTCGGTAAGGGCAATGCATCCTTCAGTCCAGTCTATTCCTTTGCCTCCTTCACCATGGATTTCAATTAAACCTCCAATTGAAGCATAAGAAGGAATTGAACCCTTTTCAATTTCAGACTTAAACCTCTTCTTATCCTCAGCATTAGGATAATCAAGCAAAAGTGCCTTATAATATTTTGTTTTGCTCCCAGCAAATTTTTTGGTTATTTTATACATCCCTTCCGGAGTAGCCTTATCGCCTTTTAGCCTTTTATTACCAACCCAGTTTGCTCCCAATTCTGTATTGAACTCATATTTTTTTGTTCCGTCAAGAAAGATGAAACACTTCCGGGAATATTTATCAATAATTATTGAATAATCATGTGTTATTTTTGAGTCGCTCAGGGTTTTGTCGATCCATTTCTTCCATACTGAATAGGATTTGAAGTAGTTTTTCAGGTTGGTTGAAGCGTTTTCGTATGATGCAGTTAAAAGATACTCTGAATCCGTCATTTTCCTGTTTGCCTGAAAATACTTGCCCTTTTTATATAATACTTCAGCCTCCTTCAGCATAATCTTACCTTTTGATATACGGCTTCGGATTTCAGAAGTCAGCGGATAGGTAGTGAAAAGAGAATCAATGTCGACAACAAGATCATTCAGAGATTCAATTTTCTGTTTTATTTTAACTTTAAGGATTAAGGTTGTGCTTATGGAATTTTCAGTTGACTGGGTAGCCTTTTTGGAAGATAATTCTGCAAACATCACAACCTTATCATAATGTCTGGAAAAAATAAATTTTTTATTTTCTTTCTGCCAGTTCACCAGTGCCGAATCGTAAAGAGCCATAGCTTCGGTAAACAACCTTTTGGAATAGGTATCGGCATTGTTTTGCTCAGCGGCCGACAGAGCTTTTCTTGCCATTTTCATCTCAGCCGTTGGAGCCTTGGGGGTAAAACGGATCATTAACAAGATTATCAATGGCACAGAAACTGCAATTACAATAGAAATCTGGACCCCTCTTATAAGCTTTCTCATTTAATCTTGCAAAAATTTTAAAAAAATCCCTGGGAAATTCCCAGGGATTTCATATTAATTAAATCAGCAATAAGAATTACATCTTTTTAGCTGCTGGCTTTTTACCTGAAACTTTTGCAATAGCGTCTTTAAGTTCGGTGTTAATTCCATCTGCTTTATCCTTAGCAGCTTTAATTTTGTTATAGGCATCCATATATGTGCCTTTGTCATATAGACCCTGTGCCTCAGTGCATGAAGCTTCGATTGCTGACATATCAGTTTTCATGGCCTCAAGAACAGCAGCTCCTTCTTTTCCCCGGGGGGCTTTTTTCATAAGAGTTACGTTCTCATCACAAACAGCTTTGGTCGCTGTTAATAATGTATCAACTTCATTTTTAACTTCTTCTTTTTTGGCAGCAGCATCTGTCGCAACCTTGTTTGCTAAAGTTAATGTAGAAGCAAGCTTTTCTTTGGCAGGGCCAAATTTCTTGAATAATTTAGATTCCTGAGCCGTTATGTCAGCCATAACAGCTTTCATTGAATCCTGAACAGCTGTATACTCAGCCGGTACATAAACTGGTGCTTCTGCAGTTTGAGCGGCGGTAATAGCTGCATTTGTTGCGTCAATTTCAGCCTGTGGTTTTTTACCACAACTAGAAAGGATCGCAACCATAGCTATAGCTGCTAATCCCAATAAAACTTTGTTCTTCATTTTTCTAACCTTTTTAATACTTTGATTATTTAACAACTTCCGATATATATATATATATTAATCGCTTAAGTTCAAAAAATTACGGTGCTAAGATATTAAATTTACTGAACATGGCAATATAAAAATCCTATTAATATTTAGTTATAGTGATAAAAAATCTTGCAGAAACCTGAAAAAACTAAATCATTTTAAGTTTTTTAAATCTTATCCTGTGTCTCTTCTTTAGATCAAAACCCAAAATTATGAAAAAAATTAATCTGGACTAGTGGTGAAACCAAGTTTTTTCAATCCATATTTAACCTCTTTGCACGACATAAAAAGATCCCACAATAATCTTGTCCTGTAGTTCTCAATCATTACAACAACCGGGCCCTGATCGATTGCAAGATATTTCCTTGGGAACCAGTTATATTGTTCACTGAAAGCATCATAGAATCCGTATTCGCCCCATAGCTTATCACCAAGAACATAATAAAAATATTTCAGAGCAGCCATAGAGTGGTCCGGCGTATAAGGGAAAGACGAAAGAGCAGCAGTTGGGGAAATCACTCCCAGGTCGGTATTTTCACCAGGACTATGTGCCGCATAGGAATTTATTGAATAGCTGGCTGTAAGTCCCCAGCATTTATCACTATATCCGGCATAATGCCTGGGATTCAGAGAGCACCATTTCCAATTAATAAGTGTCTGATTTTTATTTTCCTGCCAATAATCGGCATATTTGTCCTTAAGGTTTTCCGGGTCGAGCCCGAGATATGAATAGTGTGCCCAAAACAATGGCCCGCCATATTCCTCAGCACCATTGTGTTTTAAAGAGAGTAAATAACCATATTTCCAGCATGTTGTATCAATTGCACCATTCCTTGCCCAACCCTCATGATAAACTTTGGCATCGATAGTATGCGTTGGTGAAGAGGCAGCCAATATATATAGAATAAGACATTCATTGTAACCTCGAACCGGAAAATTCATATCCCACCCGTAATCAGGAGACCAGTGCCAGTACAAAACATTCTCCCCTCCTTTTGTAAACCAGTTCCACTCAACATCTTTCCACAACTGGTCAATGGCATTTGCAAGATCTCTTTCCTTTGCTGATCCGTGCGAAAAATATTGTCGTACTGCCAGGAGTCCCTGCATCAGGTATGCTGTTTCAACAATATCTGCACCATCATCTTTTGGGCTGAATGGTTTGACTCTGCCCGTTTCCCCGTTTATCCAATGCGGCCATGCTCCATGGAACCTGTCAGCTTTATTAAGGAAACCGGTTATCCGGATAAAGCGTTCGAGGCCTTCTTCCCTGGTTATGAATTCCCTGTTAATACCGGCGAGGATAGCCATGACCCCAAACCCTGTCCCGCCTGTAGTAACAATGTTCTTGTCGTTCTCAGGATATATGCCATCAACATTTATGCGTTCACGCGCCATTCCCGAATTGGGTTCAGCGCCATCCCAGAAATACTGAAATGTACGATACTGAACCAATGTTAAAAGAGAATCATCTGATAGTGATCTCTGATTATTTATTTTCTCATGGATTCTGTTTTGATTAGTGTCTCCCCGGGAACCCGAAAGGAAAAAGCATATTATCAACAAAAGAGAATATAGTATATTTTTCATTAAACAGGTTTAAGATTTTTTTATATACAAATATATATCAAACTGTAAAATTAAAATATAGAGGGGTATTTGTATTTAATGCCCTTTAAAAATATGTTTATGCCTTTTACAGAGCGGAGAGGGTAACTACCAATAAGAAATTGCCCTTCGGTAGATTTTCTGAGTGAATTTGAATATATTTAATACCGGGGGTGTTGAAAAAGTCAAAATCCATTAACCGCAGAGTGCGTAAAGTCCCGATAGGTATGTAATACTTCAGTATTTAGGTAACAAATTTATTCTGTTTTATGAAGCTTTTTACCTCCTTTCATTTTCCCCCAAGGGGGAAAGGGTCCCCTCGACAGGCTGGCTCCTTCGCTAGAGGGTGTCTCATATCATAAATGAGACGGCTTTTTTATTTGAGATTTTTATGGTGATCATAAAGACTTATGATTTTAATGAGATTTCTGCATGGATTTCTAAAAAGGCAAGGATTTTCTTCTAACTCCTTGCAGCTATTTTGCTTAAGTTATGTGATAAAGCCAATAATCCGACCTCTATTTCTACTTTTTCAAGACCTCTGAGCAAAAATTTCCTATAGTTTCTATTCCACTTTATTATTCCAAAGACAGCTTCCACATCTACGGGACGCTGACTTCGATATTTTTTCCCTCGTTCACTGGTAAGTCTTTTTCTTATTATTGATTTATAGTGATTTAGCCTTTCTTTTATCTCTATTATTCTGTCTGATTTGCTCTTGTTACAGATATCTCTCACTGGACAACCATTACAGTCTTCTGCCTTATATAATCGTTTTATCTGTCTAAACCCATTATTTGTAATCTTTATCTTCTCTTTGATAAAGTTCATTTGTTGACCCATTGGGAAGGTGTAACTATCGTTCTTCTCATTATATGGTAGATTCTCAGTTCTGTAAGGATTTTCCCTCCATTTTTTACTCTGTTCTTTATGGAAGTATTGGTATTTTACAAAAGCCTCTACATTATTGTTTCCCAGGTACTCATAGTTTTCTTCAGATCCATATCCCGCATCAGCTACAAGTGTCTCAGGCATCTTACCAAGGTTTTCTTTTAAAGATTCCATATGGGAGGCATCCCCCCTTTTTTCACTAGCTATCAACAATTTAAAACTTCTTTAGGCGCGTGGGCAAACCGGAAATGGCGTGAACTTCAGCCTTTTTTGGGAGCGTGAAACCTAAGGCATTTTGCCAAAAAAGGCTGAAGTTATCATTTCCGGCGCCCTTTTTCTTTGGTTCGTTTCTTTTTGGACGAACAAAAAGAAATGAACAATATAAAAAAAGAAGGTGTCCTTTTGAGACACCCTCCTTAACGCTCGGCCCTCCCCCTGGGGGAAGGCCAGGATGGGGGTTGTTATGAACCTTGCAAAGCCACAGCAAACCAGTTTGAAGGGGATTACGCCTTCACTTCATTCAGGCGTGATCCCCGGAGGGAGAACCTTGCAAAGCCACAGCAAACCAGTTTGAAGGGGATTACGCCTTCACTTCATTCAGGCGTGATCCCCGGAGGGAGAACCTTGCAAAGCCACAGCAAACCAGTTTGAAGGGGATTACGCCTTCACTTCATTCAGGCGTGATCCCCGGAGGGAGAACCTTGCAAAGCCACAGCAAACCAGTTTGAAAGGGATTACGCCTTCACTTCATTCAGGCGTGATCCCCGGAGGGAGAACCTTGCAAAGCCACAGCAAACCAGTTTGAAGGGGATTACGCCTTCACTTCATTCAGGCGTGATCCCCGGAGGGAGAACCTTGCAAAGCCACAGCAAACCAGTTTGAAGGGGATTACGCCTTCACTTCATTCAGGCGTGATCCCCGGAGGGAGAACCTTGCAAAGCCACAGCAAACCAGTTTGAAGGGGATTACGCCTTCACTTCATTCAGGCGTGATCCCCGGAGGGAGAACCTTGCAAAGCCACAGCAAACCAGTTTGAAGGGGATTACGCCTTCACTTCATTCAGGCGTGATCTCCGGAGGGAGAACCTTGCAAAGCCACAGCAAACCCGCTTTGCGGGTTATTTTGTTTTCATTCTGTCCTTATCAAAGCAAGCTTTGAACGGCCAGTCTGAAAACAAAAACCCTCCGCCGGATGGCGGAGGGTTTGCTGTGGCTTTGCGGAGAGAGGGGGATTCGAACCCCCGGTACAGTTTCCCATACGGCAGTTTAGCAAACTGCTGGTTTAAGCCACTCACCCATCTCTCCGGTGCAATTTATAGGTCAACCGTCTTCGCTTTCCGTAACTTAGCTAAGGAGGGTTACCTGTCTCACCGCTACAATTCATCGGATCATTTGCGGAGCGCGACAAAAGTAGGAAAACATGTATTAAGTTCAAAATAAATCAATATATTAATTCAGACGGTCAAGAAGGCCGGTAATCATTTCAAAATTCTCCACTGTCTCTTCATCAAAATCCCTCATGGTTACATTTCCAGCCTTAATATTTGTCAGAAATCTGCTCAGCAGAAAATTTCTTGGAAGTTCCTTCTCTTTAATATACTGCGAATTTGGAACAGTTATGCCTTCACGGCTGTTAAGCACATGATTTTTGAAATCAAGCGTTGATAAAAGGTCCTCAGCGTTAAGGAATAAGGAGGGCATTCTTATGATCAACTCTTTGCCCTTGCTATCTGTCGTAAAAACAGTTTTTTCAAGAAGTTCAGATATCTGCTTTTCCTCATCGTTCTCAAAAAGCAATACTGCAAAATCCATCCCCCATCCCATCAATATATTGCATAATAATGGAATTGAAGAGACACTGGTTGACGGGATAACACAGACCTTTCCCTTAAATCCCATCAAAAGAATAATTGCATTCAGAATATAAAATGATCCCGTGTTATTAACAACAAGGTTAACCCTGCCTGCTGAGAATCCTTCACCCGCCATCGGGTTCCCCAGAATACTCTGAAGAGGTGTAAGGGTATCAGGTGAAGCTGCGGACAGGCGTATGGGATCAAGAATACGTGTAGTGCTTCTCAAACTGTTAAGATCATCACGCTGAACTGCAAGGACCCTGTGGAGCTTATTTATCTCAACAAGATGCGGTGAGTGAGTGGTATAGATGATCTGTATTTT
Source organism: uncultured Bacteroidales bacterium (assembly GCA_963815075.1). Taxonomy (GTDB): domain Bacteria; phylum Bacteroidota; class Bacteroidia; order Bacteroidales; family VadinHA17; genus LD21. The sequence goes on along the minus strand of CAWFFK010000009.1, from coordinate 242,306 downwards.
ATCTTTTATATCTTCAAAGACTTTCAAAACATCTTCCTGTGCTCTTGCATGAAGGCTGACGCCAGGTTCATCCACAAGCAAAACCATTTGCCTGTCTTTGATATTGGCTGAAGCTTTTAATTCCATATAAAAAGATAAAAACCATCTGACTCCCCTGCTTCGCTGTTTCGGATAAAGCCTTTCACCCTCATCTTTTATCCAGAACTCTAAATAAGGTTTCCCTGCCTTTTCGCCATACGTTGCACTATAATGATCCAATTCAAACTGAATATGAATCTTGTTATTCCTTCCTATTGATTGCTGCCAGAAATCTTGAAAATTATTTGTTAGTGTATTATTAAGATTCTCAATTTTCTGCTTTAGTATCCTGCTGGAAGGCTGCTGGAAAAATGTGTAATCAAGTTGGGCCAGAGTAAGAAAATTTCTTGCAGCCTTATAACCTTCCACCTGTTCATTTCCTGTGATTATGTCTTCCATGTCGATCCTGTTTGGCAATAGGCTGCCAAAGTCTTCAAACATCTCAAAAACAGGACAATACTCAAAATATTTTCGCCCAAGAACGAAACTGTTATATTGCGATTTGTACGATTTAATGGTCTTATTAACTTTACTTTGAGCCTCTTCTTCAGTGCTCCCTTCAATTATATAACCTGCCAAAGCAATATGCCCGTCAATTTCTGTTTTTTTCAGCTCAATATCATCTCTGGTCTTTTTATAATCAGCAAGAATTTCTTTCCATTCGCTCTCATCATCCTCTTCAATGGGCCGCATGAGCAGAGTCATTTTCTGATGTCGCTCTTCAAGCTTGACCGACAGGCCACTCAGATGACTGTCCAGCTGCGTTAACTTATCCTGAAGGTTTTTTAACTTTTCGCCCGAACGTTTAATTGTCAATTTCCCTTCAAGTTCCTTAGTTAAAGCGTCTTTACGTTTCTTTAAATCATTTAATTTATTTTTCAGTTCCGGGTTACCTGAATTCCCGGATGTAAAAATTTCCGATGACTTTCTCCCAAACAGCTTGAACCCTTGTTTCTTAAGATCCTCTTTTGGAAGTGTTGACCGAATTGCTGATTCTTCCTCTGAAATGAGTGCAATTTCTTCTTCCAGTTTCCTCACGGACTTAAATTCCTCCTCAAGCTTCAGGGCAACATCATTAAGATAAATGCGCCAGGCATCTTCAAGTGAATCAAGATATTGACTAATTTCTCCGCTCACATTAATAACAGAAGACAGATCAGCTATCCAACTCCTTTTAAGTTCAAGATGATCAAGGCCAGACAGTAATTCCTTTAACTCGGTACCCGCATTATCGGTGACACTCACCAGCCAACCCTCCGGAATGCTGAATCTACAGCTTATTTCAGGCAGGGCAAGGTCGCTTCTTAATACATCTTCAGTTATTACCCCTGAATAAAACACTTTCAGACCCTCTAACACCGACGTTTTCCCGGATTCATTCTGACCAATGAGACATGTTATATTATCCGGGGATATTTTCTGCCATCCGGTGTCGACTATTGAACGGAAATTTCTGATTCTGAAAGCTGTAAGCTTCATCATGGTATTAAAATTATAATTGAAAACCAAAAACAAGAACATCATCAACCTGCTGTGCATTTCCTTTCCACTCAATAAATTTATTCAGGATATGTTCTTTTTGCGTCGCCATAGGTAATCCGGCAACAGACTCAATGAGTCGTTTAAAATGTTTATGCTTGAATTTTTTATCTGAGATCCCGCCAAACTGATCAGCATACCCGTCAGAAAAGAGATAAAATGAATCCCCGGGCATCGTTTCAACATAATTATTTGTAAATGGCGTTTCTATCAAAGCTGCAACGCCAATTGTCATTTTGTCAGGTTTGAATTCGGTAAGAACTCCGTTTCTTACCATCAGAAGTGGTCTGTTTGCTCCCGAATACTGGAATGTCCCCGTAATTAAATCGACTTTGCATAGGCCAATATCTATGCTGTCTTTTGTTTCAGCAAATGTACCGGTCTGGTTAAGCGATTTCATGACTTTTTCCCGCATAAGGTTAAGTATTCTGTTTGCTTTCAGGTTGTCACCTGACTGTAATATCTCATTCAGAAAATTTATTCCAAGTATGCTCAGAAGCGCACCCGGAACCCCATGTCCGGTGCAATCACCGACTGCAATACACACCTTCTGTCTGTTGCCGAAAACATAATAAAAATCTCCGCTAACTATATCACGTGGAAGAAACAGGACAAAATAATCTTTAAGACATCCTTTAAGCCTTTCAGGGTTAGACATCAGGGCATGCTGTATCATACCTGCATAACGTAAGCTTGATAAATGATCGTTTATACCCTGATCGCGAAACTGTGAAAAAAAATCACTATCTTCTACCTTCTTTCCGGTCATAATTCGAATATTCTAAAAACGGCATTAAATATACATTAATTTTTATTCCATTCAACCCGGAATGGAAGCTTTTAAACCTCTTTCTTTCTCAGAAGCACAACATTCTCAACATGATGGGTGTGCGGAAACATATCAACAGGCTGAACACTCGAAATAAAATATTTATCTGACAGTAATAATATATCACGGGCCTGTGTAGATGGATTACAGCTGACATATACAACCTTATCAGCAGATGCTCCAATTATTGCCTTTACAACATCTTTATGCATACCTGCCCTTGGGGGGTCAGTGATAATAACATCCGGCTTCCCATTTATTTGAATAAACTTTTCAGAAAGCACATCTTTCATATCACCTGCGAAAAACGCAGTATTAGTAATGCCATTTATCTGCGAATTTACCTTTGCATCGGTCACTGCTTCTTCAACATACTCAATACCAATTACTTTAAAGGAGGAATCGGCAATAAAATTCGCAATGGTGCCTGTACCGGTGTAAAGGTCATATACTGTCTCCTTCCCGGTAAGTCCTGCAAAATCTTTTGTTACCCTGTAAAGCTCATGAGCCTGTTTTGTGTTTGTCTGGTAAAACGACTTAGGGCCAATTCTGAACTTAAGCCCGTCAATTTCTTCTACCATGTGATTTTCACCTTTGTATAATATTGGTTCCTGATCATTCAATGAATCGTTTCTTTTTGAATTAATAACATATAAAAGGGATATAATCTGAGGAAATTCAGAGGATAGAAAATCAAGTAATCCCTCCCTTTTTTCGGTATCTTCATGAAAGAAAACTACTATGACCATCACTGTCCCGGCAATTGAGTTCCGGATCACAAGATTTCTCAGAAATCCTTCCTGCTTATTAAGATCGAAAAATTTCAGTCCCTTCTTAATGGAGTAGGCTCTTACAGCATTCCTTATCATATTTGAAGGTTCGGGTTGCAGATGGCATTCTTCAATATTCAGCACTTTGTTAAATAATCCTGGTATGTGAAACCCAAGTGCATTTTCTTCATCAAATTTATTTCCTGATTCAACCTCTTCACGGGTTAACCATCTTTTATCAGAAAAGGTATACTCAAGTTTATTCCTGTATAGGTATTCTTCTGTCGATCCGATAATAGGCATAATTTCAGGATCCCCTATCCTGCCTATCCTGGTCAGGTTATCCCTTACCTGTTTTTCCTTATAGAAAAGCTGAAGATTATAAGGCAGGTGCTGCCATTTACATCCCCCGCATATGCCAAAATGAATGCATCGTGGTTTAATTCTGTTTTCGGAATATTCATGGAATTTTACAACCCTGCCTTCAAGATATCTTTTTCTTTTTTTTATAACTCTTATATCAACAACATCACCCGGTACCAGCATTGGAACAAATACGACAAGATTATCCACCCTTGCAAGAGCATTCCCTTCCGCACCAATATCAGTTATTGTAACCTTCTCCAAAAGAGCTAAATCATTCTTCCTTCCCACTTATTATTTATTTTAACCCCGTATTATTCATCTGTATTTTCTCAAACTACTAGTTTGACCCGCGCAGGTTAAGCAGAAATAGTATTCCATGTATCATACTGGGAGCCGCTCCATCACTATGATCAACACCTGGCACTATAACCTTTGTACATATATCCGAAGAAGTACCGGATTGTATCATTTCAGAATATATGTTCTCTGTTGAAACCGGGTTTACCGTCTTATCATTTTCTCCATGAATGAGAAGCAGCGGTATGTAAGTATGCCATGCATTAACACTGTTATTATCAAGAGCGTCTCTTACAGATTCATACTTTTGAGAAGTCGCATAACCTGACAGGAAATCAGGTGTAAGCAATCCACTTATTGAATCCGTTAGCTGACTGTTAATTTCATTTGAAGTAAGCGTCCCGTTATACAATGAACTTAACCTTGATGCGTACGGCTCATTTAAGATATCTGTAACCGGATTGGAAAACTGCTGATAGGCTGAATAGGCATTGACAATATAACCTATATAAACAGGCATCGGGTAGGTGGATAATGACACCATTCCCTGGAATAAAAGGGAAATGTTGTAAGGGCCTGCACCACAAACAATTCCTGTAAGGTTAAAATCATCGCTGTGTTCCAGTTCAAGTTCCTTGTCAAGTGCCAGTGTTGCCCAGCCTCCCTGGGAATACCCGATAAGGGAATATTCATTTTTCAGTGTTATGCCCGGCAGGTCATTCTCAGCCATTTCCTTCACCGCAAAAAGCATATCAGTTAATGATCTGACGGTGGGTTCCTTTACAAGATAAGGATGAGGGATCTGACTTGATTCACCAAAACCAGGGTAATCGGCTATTACTACTACATAGCCCATTGAAGCCACTGATTCAATCAGTTGATATGTATAATCTGACGGAAATTCAGAAGGTGCATCAGCATTCAGGGTATTGGTACCGTTCTGAAATGACAATACCGGGTATTCACCTGGCGTGGAAGGAACGCATACCAATCCAGATGCTTTTAACTCTTGTCCGTTAATGGAGGTTTTATAAACCATCTTGTAAATACTGACATCGCTTATTACATACGGCTTAAATCCGGAAACTTCGGGAAAAGATGCCGAAACCACATCAATCAGGTTGGTAATGTAATCCTTAGTGTACGAAACGGAACTTACTTTTGAAACATAATAGGCATATTCCCTGGCTTTTTCCTCTTTTGTACAGGACGTAACTAACGTTACAAATATAAATATCAATGCTAATATCCTTATTTCTATCCTTTTAATATTCATGATATTGATCCTATTAATGATATTGATGAATTACTGTCTGAAAAGTATACCCCTGTTGTATGCTGCAAATATAGCTTTTCTGAATTATAAAAAAATGTGGCTTTAAGTTCAAATTAAATGACGTCTGCAGTAAAATCAAAAAATATATTTCCTGATTATAGCCTTTGCGCAAATTTACTAATTCCATAATGGATATTTTTAATTCCTGCCTGCCCTGCAAGTATAATTTGCCTGAATGCCGGCAAAAAAACTTGACTTTTTAACATATTTGACTGAAATTAGCATTGAAAATTTGTCTCGCAACAAATTAATTCAGTTTATCTAACTCTAATACTGACATTTATGAAAAGAGATGTTTCAATCGTGCTGTTATTGATTTTTTTTCTCCGTGCTTACAGCCAGAACCTTGTGGTAAATCCCGGATTTGAATCATGGGATAAAATTTCAAAGCCATCCGGATGGGCAACCTGTCAGAGTTGTCAAAAAGATTCTGCTTTTATTAATTCTGATAATTATTCTTGCAGACATGAAGGAGGTACAAGTTCTAAATATCTGGGACAAACAATATCCGTCACGCCCCTTGTACATTACACTCTTTCATTTTTCTATCGTAATGAGATTACAGAAAATGGAAACGGATGCAGGATATGGTGTTACTGGAAGGATATTGACGGCGTCAATATATCTGACCCTGCTACTGATCCAATTTTACGACCTTCAAAATATTTGAAAAAAGATGTCTGGGATCAGTTCAGTGCTGACATGACAGCTCCTTCCGGGGCAGTTTCATTTTACCTTGAGGTCAGAACATATCCCAACAGTATTACCTACTGGGATGATTTTGTTTTTGAAGAAACAACCGTCTCTAAGAATACAGAGAGTTTGGCAGCGAAGCTGCTGATATATCCTAATCCGGTTAGCAATAACCTTATAATAAATGGAATTCAAAATGTTCAACAAATAGATATTTTTGAGTTTACAGGCACATTAATCTGGTCATCCGATTTTGACGGGGAAGAGATAATTACAATACCGGTTAATCAGCTACAGGATGGCATTTATATAATAAGTATCCACACCTCTGACATGATACTATGCAGGAAATTTATAAAAAAAGAAAAATAAAATTGAAACCTCCCATTTTAGCAAATGTCCCATCAGGAAGAGAAGCCACCTGGTTTTCCCTACTCACTTACTTTTCCTATATTTGCAAACAATTTGCTAAAGTCTATGGTTTCGGTTCAGGATATCTCAGTCTCATTCGGCAGTTTTGACTTGTTAACAAATATCTCCTTTCTTATTAATGAACAGGACAGGATAGGTCTGGCGGGAAAGAACGGTGCTGGAAAATCTACTCTCCTTAAGATAATCGCAGGGATTATAAGCCCCACATCGGGATTGATAGACATGTCGAAGGATATCACTATAGGCTACCTGCCTCAGCAGATGCAGGTGGATGATACCACTACTGTTTTAAATGAGACTATAAAAGCGTTTTCGGAGCTCATCAGCCTTTCGGAGGAGATAGAACATTGCAGTAATGAAATAGCGAGAAGAGATGATTATGAATCGCAGGAATATTTAAGACTCTGTGATCATCTGACAATAGTGGAAGAGAGGTACCGTATACTGGGTGGTTCCAGTTATATGGCAGATGCTGAACAAACCTTGCTGGGCCTGGGGTTTGAGCGTAAAGATTTTGACCGGTTGACGAAAGAACTTAGTGGCGGATGGCGGATGCGGATCGAACTCGCCAAGATACTCCTGAAAAAACCATCTCTCTTACTTCTTGATGAGCCAACCAATCACCTTGATATAGAGTCTATTCAGTGGCTTGAATCATTTCTTTCAACGTACCCGGGAGCTGTGATGCTCGTTTCACACGACAAAGCATTCCTTGATAATGTGACAAAAAGGACAATAGAAATATCGCTGGGCAAAATATACGATTATAAGGCGTCGTGGTCGAAATACCTTGTTCTGAGAGAAGAAAGAAGAGAACAACAATTAGCCTCATTCAGAAACCAGCAAAAGATGATAGAGGATACCGAGAAATTTATTGAACGTTTCAGGTATAAAGCCACCAAAGCAGTTCAGGTACAGTCAAAGATTAAGCAACTTGATAAGGTTGAGCGACTTGAGGTTGATGAAGAAGATAAAAGTGCTATAAACCTAAGGTTCCCGCCGGCTCCACGATCCGGTACCATTGTTATTGAAGCGGAAAACCTTTCCAAGAACTATGGACCTCTTCAGGTTCTTAACCTTATTGATTTCAAAATATCAAGGGGAGAAAAAGTAGCTTTTGTTGGCAGAAACGGTGAAGGGAAAACCACTCTTTCAAAAATAATAATAGGAGAACTCGATTATACAGGAAATCTGAAACGGGGACACAACGTCAAAACAGGATACTTTGCACAGAACCAGGATGAACTCCTAAACGAGAATATATCTGTATTGCAGACAATTGATGATATTGCAAAAGGTGATATAAGAACCAGGATCCGGGATATGCTTGGCGCTTTTCTCTTCAGAGGTGATGATGTTGAAAAAAAGGTTAAAGTGCTGTCGGGAGGGGAACGATCAAGGCTAGCACTAGTAAAACTATTGCTTGAACCAACAAATTTTCTGGTGCTGGATGAACCGACCAACCATCTGGATATGCGTTCAAAAGATATTCTTAAGCAAGCACTGATAAAATTCGATGGCACATTAATTGTAGTGTCACATGACAGAGATTTTCTGGATGGCATAGTTGATAAGGTATATGAATTCAGAAACAACAGGATAAAGGAAAACCTTGGTGGTATTTATGATTTTCTGCGAAAGAAAAAGATTGAAAATCTTAAAGAAATAGAGCGAAAAGATAAAGGGAAAAAAGATGAAGCCAGCTTACCTTTTTCATCGAACAAACAAAAGTATCTTGAAAAAAAAGAGTATGAACGTAACCTGAGAAAGTTGAGAAAAAGGCTTGAGGAATCTGAAGAGGAGATAGAGAAAATAGAGGAGGAAATAAAAATAATTGATAAAACATTCATGGAACCCGGTAACTATTCAGAAACAGATCAGATGAATTTTCAAAAATACCAGGAGTTAAGGGACAAGCTGAACGAAGAGATGAATAATTGGGCCAGGTATAGTCAGGAAGTTGAGGAGTTCTTACAAAATAATTAATAAATATGGAATCACTTCAGTTTGAAAAAGAATACCGGATTCATGTTTATGAAACCGGGCCTGATGGGAAACTTAACCTCTATTCAATATTTAATTACATGCAGGATATTGCCTCTGACCATGCAATAAAACTGGGATTTGGCAGGGATGACCTGATGAGAGACAATCGTTTCTGGGTACTTTCAAGAATGTATGCGGAGTTCACCACATGGCCCATATGGGAAGACTTAATTAAAATAAAAACATGGCCTAATGGAACTGATAAGTTGTTTGCTCTCAGGAATTATGATATAAGTTTTCCGGATGGAAGACATATAGCTTCAGGTTCATCTTCATGGCTTATTCTTGATCGCCTCACCAAAAAGGTACAGCGACCCGATTCAATATTATCCGGGTATAATCCTCACCTTCATCAGGTTGATTCACCAGTACGGTATGCTACAAAGCTGGATACTGTTTCAGGGGATGGAGAGGTCTCTGCTCCTTTCAGAATTAAAGTTAGTGACCTGGATATAAACTTTCATACCAACAATGTACGTTATCTTAATTGGGTTTATGACAGTTATGATCTTCAGTTCCTGATAAAAAATGATCCACGATCGGCTGAAATAAATTATCTTGCCGAATCGATATACAATGAGGAAATTATAATCAGAACCGCAACAGATCAACTGGATAGCAGGTTAAAAGACCATTCGGTAATCAGGACAACAGATAATAAAGAACTCTGCAGGATCAGAATTGGATGGAAAGAAAGTGACATTAATTAAATTAAGTTAATTAATTTTGAGTATGAAGAACAGGAACAACATTTGGTATTTCTATTTAACAGTTGCCATTCTTTTTATTGCATCTTTAATTTCCTGCAAATCAACAAAACCTTCTGTTGACACCAAAGATGTATCTTACCTGTATAATCCAACAAAAAATCCTATAAATCCAAGGTATATTATAGTTAATCAGTCAGATGAGACCTCAATTCTTTCGGTTAAGTTTTTTGCATCCGACCTCTTTTTCTCTGAGGCTAATCCACAGGGCGTGCCAACAGCAATGATGCTTTTAAATGTTAAGCTATATAATATAAGTCAGGGAAAAATTCTGACTGATACTGCAACTATTAACCTCAATATTGTTAAGGAAAAAGGAAAGCTGTCATATATTTATGATCTTTCTCTTAATGTTGATAAGGGCATTGAATATATGACAGAAATAAGAATTCTTGATAAACTCCGACTCCTTGTTATTCATGCATTTGTTCCCTTCAATACTTTATCATACTATAACAAATACAATTTCGTTGCCAGGTCTCATTTCGACAAGAGCAGGGTCTTCAATCCTATACTCAGGATAAATGAGTATGTCAATCTTGTCTATTCAAGAGAGCCGGTTGACAGTCTTTACATTTCATATTATAAACCTTTCAGAGAGGTACCTGATCCCCCATCAATGATCCTGCCTGAAAAGACCCTCGATTATGGGCCGGAAAGGGTTGTAGCCCTGGCATATTCTGACACTTTACCAATGATGTTTCCAAAGGAGGGTATCTATCTTTGTTCTGTAAAACGAGGCCTTAAGGATGGCTTTACATTTTATAATATGGGTGCTACCTTTCCATCCATGACCACACCTGAGGTAATGATAGAACCTCTTTCTTACCTTGCAACACCCGACGAAATGGAAACTTTAAGATCTGCACTCAAGCCTAAAGTGGCCCTGGACGAGTTCTGGATCAAATGCGGCGGCAACATTGAAAAATCGCGTGAACTTATCCGGATATATTATACACGGGTACTGTATTCAAACTATTATTTTACATCGTACAAGGAAGGATGGATGACAGAGAGAGGAATGATATATATTATTTATGGCCCTCCTGATAAAATATATAAATCATCGGATGGAGAGTTATGGGGTTACAAAAAACCGGTGATAAAATCTTCCTGGGGAGGCAGGTATAGCGTGAAAGAAGAGTATCTGTACTTCACCTTCAAACATAAGGATAACATTTTTTCTGATAATGATTTCTACCTTAGCCGTACCGAAACACTTGTAACATACTGGGATAAAGCTATTTTAAGCTGGAGGAAAGGGATTGTTTTCAGACTCGATAACCCTGAGGGTCTCTAGAACCTGTAATTAAACCATGCAAAAGGAAACAGATTTTATTTTTGGGTTAAGACCTGTAATTGAGGCAATTAAGGCCGGGAAACAAATTGACCGGTTACTCATTAAACAGGGTCTGCAGGGATCTCTGTATCATGAACTGATGATTGAAGTCAGAACTCACAGTATAGTATATCAGATTGTACCTGTGGAGAGAATTGAACTTGTCACAAAGAAAAATCATCAGGGTGTTCTTGCATGGCTTTCAGTAATTGAGTACCAGTATATTTCCAATCTGCTACCCATGATATTTGAAAAAGGAGAAGATCCTTTGATCATCGCGCTGGATGGCGTCTCGGATGTAAGAAACTTCGGTGCAATCGTAAGAACGGCTGAATGTTTGGGAGCTCATGCTGTAATAATTCCCGAAAAAGGATCTGCAAGGATAACAGCTGATGCTGTCAAGACTTCAGCCGGAGCTTTGCATTCGTTTCCTGTTTGCAGAGAAAAGAGCTTAGTCAAATCAGTTGAGTATCTTAAGGATTCGGGACTTAAAGTTATTTCGGCAGCTGAAAAATCCGGGAAAAAAGTTTCAGAAGTATCATTATCAGGACCATCTGTACTGATTCTTGGCTCAGAAGACAAGGGAATAAGCCGCGAGTTATTGAACTTGTCTGATCATCTGATCAGCATTCCCATGACAGGAACAATCGGTTCTCTTAATGTTTCAGTTGCGGCAGGCATATTTCTTTATGAGATAGTCAGACAGAGATCGGTCTGAATTATTCGATAATACTTCTGATTCTCTCATCGAGCATCTGCTGATCCGAAGCAAATGAAGCAAGTCCGGCCAGTGTAAGCAACGTGTCTGGCGCAATCCTTCCTTCTTTTATCTTCATCTCCCAGTGCGGATATACAGGTATTTTCCCGTCCGATGTCAGAAATCCTTTTTCTTCTTTTGTCAGAGAAGGGAACATATCTTCACAACCCTCATCATGGGCAACATGAATCAGTTCAGGACCAGTGGCTGGTAATTTATCAGCAAGTCGTGCAGCCAGGTTCAGTACTTTGTTATCCACCTCCCAGAACTTTTCAATATGAGCCTCTTTTGCAGCATCGTAAATGCTGACATCATAATTCTCATGTGTACGCGAAGAAAATTTTCCGTTCAGTTCCTTTCGCCCGGAAGCTGCAACTTTTGGTGGCATTGTAAATACATCTACACCAGCCAGGAGTTCGAGCTGATTATGATTTCTCAGACTGGCTGCAATTTGTCTGGTTTGCCAGGGATTTTCTGCAGACAATCCTGTCACCCAGTTCTGAGAAGCAATTACCGCTTTTTCTCCTGCTCCGGAACCATCACCAAGGTTATTATTGACCATGAACGCTCCAATTCTTCCAAGAAAAACATTGACATAATCAGGTCTGGCAATACGTGTAACAAGCACATTTTCCCTTGCGCTGAATCCAAGCGTGAAATTTACTTTTACCCCTGAATCTTTAAGAAGTCTTGCTCCAATCAACCCCTCTGCGGAATAAGGCACTTTTACAATGAATTGTTCCGGGCATATTTCATGAAACCGCTTTCCATAATATTGAATTGCCTTAATATCATGTGCCGTATCAGTATGTAATTCCACACTTACAAAACCGCCGAATTTTGTTGCCAGCCTCAGGGCATGACGTGCATTCAGGATGAAAGCAATCTCCTTTACCCTCTCTTCCTGGGGAAGGTCCCTCACAATGCTTTTAGCTTCGGTAATAAATATATCATATATCCCCTTCTGAATCTCATGGTTAAGTAAGGTGTTGTTCGTTGTCAGAGCATTCATCTCGGCAGACCAGTTTGCTTCTGCCTCTTCCATATCGCCCGTATCAAGCCATAACTCGGTGCCCGTTTTTCTGAGTGCATCCCAAAACGGATCTTTTTTCCCGGTTACATGTTTCTCATTTAGATTTTTCCAAACGAAATCGCTAATTCTGGTATTAAGATCGGCCATTGCTTAAATTATTTGTTTGTCTTTTAGCTAATTCATTAAATGAATAAAAATCATTCGCAAAAGTATATAAATTATTGATCCGTATTATTGATTATTTTTAGCTTTGCATCAATCTGCCTAAAATAAATCAATATGAAAACAATTTTGATCTTCATTTTGTTTGGTTGGTCAGTCACAGGGGTGGCTCAAAATAATTTTGATAAATATTTCTATGATAAAGTATTAAGATTCGACTTTACCTTAGCCGGTAACAGCCGGGAAACAAATGTTTATCCCGGAGAATTAAAAGAAGAGCCATACTGGGGCGGATCTGTTTCTACTCTTACCAATCCATTCAATTTTGGTAATTTCAAATATGAAATATTTGATGATTCTTCTGGCATGCTTATATACTCAAAAGGTTTTTGCACGCTTTTCCAGGAATGGCAGACAACAGCCGAAGCGAAAAAGGTGAATAAAAGTTTTTATGAGGTGGCAACAATGCCCTACCCTAAGGAAAAAATCAGGTTTGTTCTCAGTAAAAGAGAAAGAGATGGTTCTTTTAGTATATTATATGAAACAAAAATTGACCCATCTGATTATTTTATCAGGAAAGAGAAGCCCAGAAATGTAAACGTAACTAAAATTTACAACGCAGGCGATCCTCATACCAGTGTTGATCTTGCATTTATTGCAGAAGGATATACTTCAGAAGAGATGTCAAAATTCAGGGATGACGTAAAGAAAATGGCTGATGCACTTTTTGCCGAGGCACCATTCAGTGATTACAGAAATAAATTTAATATCTGGGCAGTAGAGGCGATATCGCAGGAATCAGGGACCGATGTGCCCGGCGAAAAAATTTATGTTAACACCGCCCTGAATTCAAGCTTCTATACTTTCGATCTTGACAGGTACCTGACTACACAGGATATTAAATCTGTAAATGACTATGCAGCTGCAGTTCCTCACGACAACATTGTTGTTCTTATAAACAGCAAGAGATATGGTGGCGGAGGTGTATACAACTATTACAGCGGAACAACAACAGGAAATTCGCTTTCTACAAAGGTTTTCATTCATGAATTCGGACATGGGTTTGCAGGATTAGCAGATGAATATTATTCATCTACTGTTGCCTACGATGAATTTTATCCTTTGAATGTTGAACCATGGGAACCAAATATCACCACCCTGGTGAACTTCGGTTCAAAATGGAAGAATATGATATTAAAAGATACGCCTGTCCCTACCCCTGCTGAGGAAAAGTACAGTAATGTAACAGGTTTGTTTGAGGGGGCAGGATATTCTGCTAAAGGGATATACCGTGCACAGCTGGACTGCAGGATGAAAAGCAACGGCCCTAAAGGCTATTGCACTGTCTGTCGTGAGGCCGTAAAAAAGATGATTGAATTCTATTTAAAATGAATTGTAATAATAGCAGGGACGTTGCATGCAACGTCCCTACCATAAAAATTTATCTGGCCTTCCTGTCGATAAGATAGAACAACACCAGGCTTAGTCCACCGAAGAAGAATATCATTGAAGGGTAATTTGCTCCTTCATAAAGGATACCCTGGTAGGACAGAATTGCACCGGCAATGATGCCTAATGCGATTCCCATAAATAACATCCCTAACTTCAGGGTAAACTTGCTCCAGTTGAACAAAGATTTTGATTCATCTTTACCGGTATTAAAGAGACTTGCATCTGCTCCTTTTTCTATAAGGGCCAGTCTTTCCTTATTCCTGGTAATGTAAAAGACATAAAATATGCCGAATACTGTTGCAAAAAGCGCGATAAATCCAATTAATGCTCCCATGACTTTAATTTTTAGTGAAAAACTCTTTTTGTACCTTAGACACTTGCATACCTTTCGCGGTTACAAAAAGATGAAAAAAAATTCATTAATTCCGGTAACCAATCATTACTTTTACTCGTCAAATAACCGACATGGAATACAAGGGCGACATATTTTATATTGAGCAGGTACTGACTGGTAAGAATAACGCTTTCAGCTATATTGTTGACAGGCATAAGGATCGGGCTTATAACCTTGCATTCAGAATATGTGGCAACCATGAGGAAGCTGAAGAGGTAGCGCAGGACTCATTTTTAAAAGCCTACAGATCATTGAAAAGTTTTAAAATGAAAAGCAGTTTTGCCACCTGGCTGTACAGGATTGTTTACAATACTGCTATTTCCTTTGTAAGAATTAAAAAGAAAGGAGTCCTGTCACTTGAGGATTTTCCGGCTGATGCAACAGATTTTATCGGAAATAATACAAGTGAGGAAGAGGCAGAAAAAGAGTATAGATGCTCTCTTGTAAACTTTGCTCTTCAAAAAATCAGCGAAGAGGAAAGAGGATTGATAAGTCTCTATTATTATGAGGAAATGTCAGCCGATGAGATATCAGATGTTACCGGTATAAACAAATCAAATATTAAGGTCAAACTTTTCCGGGCCAGACAAAAGATGTTGGAAATAATTGAAAAAGTTGAAAAGAAAAAAACGTTGCAATATGAAAACCCAGCAAAAGTATAAGGAAGATACTTTAAATAAGTATATTAACATCGACACTATCGAGAAGGCTCCTGAAGGGTTTACCTCTAAGGTAATGTCCGGTATTCAGGTTGAGACTGCTCCATGGAAAAGTTCTGTGGGATTGAGGAACATGAATCTTGTTCCTGTTATTTCAGTTGCAATCACCCTGCTATTATGCGTGGCAGCTTTGTTGATGCCACATGTGAATAATGATCAAATAGCGCAGCCTGTGACAAACTTTATGAAGAGCATCCTGCTGCATCTTCCTAAGGTAGAATTTGGTTCTGTTTTAAAGTTTAATCTGCCTGCTACACTTATCTATATTTCCGTCGCGATCCTGATGCTTACGCTTTTCGACAGAGCGCTCAGCGGTATATTTCACAGGGAGAAATAGATTACCTTATCAGTCTAAAAGTTATAAATCAAAAAAATTATGATCTATAAACTACATTGACTTTTGGGATTTTCTGGACTTTTGACTTTCTTCTTTGGACCTTAAATACTTTCAAGGCTCCTCACCTTCGAATTAAGTCCTTTTGCATTCAGCGATCTGCTCATCGCATTAAGGACTTCCGGCAATCCGATTTTTACTTCGCAGCTACCTTTAAAATGAACAATTAAGGCACATTGTTCTGCCTGAACAGTATCGTGCCCGCAGACCTCAACCAAAGATTTTATTACATGATCAAATGTATTAAAATCATCATTGTAGAGAATAAGAGAAGCTGATTCTCCTCCTCTTCTGAGTTTGTCATCTTTAGGTAATGCCCTTTCTTTCATTTCAGACTATCAAATAATTGTCGTGCAGTTTCAACTGGTATTTCTTTCTTGCCAAGCCAGGCAGCTACTTTTGCTTCACGGTATCCGTTTCTGACTAAAAGGTCAGCATACTCTGCCGCGCTTTCAAAAGTAATAAAATTCCCAATTAAATAAACAATATTCCCGTCATTCAATGTTAAAATATCTAATCCCCTCGTTCCGGCGACCTTTAAAAGCCCTTCAGTCACATCGTCTTTAAGAGGTTTTTGAGACCTCGCAGCCTCCACTCTGAACGACAGTTTGGGAGGAAGAGTATCATCCCGAACTTCCTGAACGGCATCAACCATTTTAATAAATGGTTTGTTCCCCCATTCCTTTTCAAGTGCTTTGGCTCTGTCGGACGAAACAGGTTTTTTTTCATTAAAAGATACAATAAACGCATCCCTGAAACCCTTGGCTTTAATAATAGTCAGGGCGCTGGTCGCATCAACAGATCTTCTGAACATACCAGCATAGTAATTTGTTTTATCCGTTCCAGCAACCCTGAATCCATAAACAGGTGTTATTCCCTTAAAGTATGCAGGAGTAACAGTGTTTCGGAATACTGCAACCTGAATTCTGTATATCAGTCCCGATGGTACTTCTGGGTTAATCTGAATCTTGTCCCCGGTGTCTTTCACCGGTTCCGGAAGTACATCAAAAAACGAATATATTTCAACCGGCTTCTTAACAGGACCTACAATAACATCTTTCGTATCAAACTGTTTAACAGGTATATTACTGGTCTTAATATCAGTTGAATCAGCTGTTTTTAATTTTTCTGAGGACCGTATTAATGTATCCTTTTTTTCCTGTTTCCCTGACTGGACAGGCATAATTTCTCCTATAAACCTTACAGTGTCCTGTTTAATATTCATAGCAGCCTGGGCCTGGCTATATTTCTGATCGGCTGATTTTTGAAAAGTTACTGCAAGTGCTTCATTTTCAGTGATATTATCCTTCAAGGCAGTTTTTTCTCCATTTGAAAGTTTTTCCAGGCTCTTCTTCTGGTCTGATGCTAATGCATTAAGAGAATCTGCTTTTCTCTGGAGCACAAGTGCTTCATCCAGTATTTTCTCATAGCCGACTGGCAATTCTTCTTTTTTATCAGCTTTCGTCTCAACAGTCTTGACAACCGATTCTGTAGCCAGAGGTTCAATCTTGTTTTTTTCATTGGAATTAGCCGCAACTGATTCATTTTGAACCATTCCCAGTTTATTCCTGCATTGCTGAACCAGGTCAGGAACATTTTGCTCCCTGGCTTTTCTTTTACCTACCTGTTCGGTATAATTATTATACGAACTGATGGCTTCATCGAATTTGCCTGACATCTGCCATGCCCTGCCCAGATAAAACATTGCATCAGGTGGTAAAGTTTTAATGACAGAAGCACTGTTCAAAGCCTCTTTCAGCAGTGAGGTTGCTTCTTCAGGATCACGGTTTAACTTCACAAGACATACGCCAGAATAATATTTATATAAAGGGTCCCTCGAATAAGATAAAAGCAGTTCACGAAATTCAATGTAGGCCTGCTCATAATTGCCCTTTGAAAATGACTCAAGAGAAGACTGTCGCGTTGGTTTATTCAGGGTATTCTGAGAAAAAAGTACATTAAGGGTTGAGCCATATAGCATTATCACCAACAGGACAATAAACTGTTTCCTTAATTTCATTGTTTCCATAAATCATCCTTTCATAAGCATCTGTCCTACAATCTTTTAATAATCAGTTGCATTAAATGTAACTGTTGATTTATGTTAATAACAAATACTTTATTTTTTGCTGATTACGATTCAAACTTCGTAAATTTACCCATAATAACAAAATAAATAAAAATGATACAATTAAAAGAAGGAGACAAAGCCCCCGGCTTTAAAGGTATCGACCAGTCAGGCAATGAAATAGCACTGAGTGATTTTGCCGGTAAAAAGTTAGTTTTATACTTCTATCCTAAAGATAATACTACGGGATGTACAGCGGAAGCCTGCAACCTTAGGGATAACTATAATGAAATGATCAAAAAAGGATTTTTCATTGTAGGGGTAAGTCCCGATACTCAAAAATCGCATAAGGGATTTGCGGGAAAATTCTCATTACCGTTTCCCTTAATTGCCGACACTTCTAAAAAAATACTTACTGACTATGGAGTATGGGGTGAGAAAAAAATGTATGGCAGGAGTTATTTCGGAGTATTAAGGACCACATTTATTATTGATGAAAGAGGCATTATTGAAAAGATAATCTCGAAGGTCGATACAAAGGGTCATTCAGAACAGATATTCAGTATTTATAAACAGTAAACGCGATAATATGAGTAAAGAAAGAAAAGAAATAAACAAAGAAAAGCTCAAGGCTCTTGAAGTGACTCTCGGAAAAATCGAGAAAGATTTTGGAAAAGGGACCATAATGAAGCTTGGCGATCATGCTATTGAAAATATTCAGGTTATATCTACCGGGTCGATAGGCCTTGATGCTGCCCTGGGTATTGGCGGAATACCACGGGGCAGGGTTATAGAGATTTATGGTCCTGAAGCTTCAGGGAAAACAACCCTGGCTATACATGCAATAGCTGAAGCACAAAGGAATGGAGGTATCGCAGCAATTATAGATGCAGAACATACTTTTGACCGCAGTTATGCTGAAAAACTGGGTGTGGATGTGGAAAATCTCCTGATCTCCCAGCCCGATAATGGCGAACAGGCGCTTGAGATCACAGACAATCTTATCAGGTCGGGAGCGCTCGACATTGTTGTGATTGACTCAGTTGCAGCGCTCACTCCCAAAGCCGAAATTGAAGGTGAAATGGGTGATTCTAAAATGGGTCTTCAGGCCAGGTTAATGTCCCAGGCATTAAGAAAACTGACAGCAAATATCAATAAAACAAATACTTCATGTGTCTTTATAAATCAGCTGAGAGATAAAATTGGAGTTATGTTTGGAAATCCGGAGACAACAACCGGGGGGAATGCTCTCAAATTTTATGCGTCAGTCAGGCTGGATATCCGCAGGACAAGCCAGCTGAAGGAAGGAGAAGATATTATAGGCAGCCGAACCAGGGTAAAAATTGTAAAAAATAAACTTGCGCCTCCTTTCAGGAAGGCTGATTTTGACATCCTTTACGGAGAAGGGATATCGCAACTGGGAGAAATTGTTGACATGGGTGTTGATTTTAATATTATAAAAAAAAGCGGATCATGGTTTAGTTATGGGGAGACTAAACTTGGACAGGGACGTGATGCAGTGAAACAGATCCTGAAAGATAATCCTGAATTATATGACGAACTAAAAGCCAAAGTATCAGAAGCCCTTAAAAAACAATAATTCATTAAATAATTATCATATTATGAAAAAATATCTTTTGCCGGTATTTCTTCTGCTGCTTTTATTTTCTGCTTCGTGCAAACCAAAAGCTCAGGTATCAACACAAGATCTCACACAGATAAATAACCAGCTTACTCCTGAAGAGAAAGCCGGGGGAGTAATGACTCCGGAAATTATGTGGAAATTCAGAAGACTTGGGACATTCGCTCTGTCCCCCGATGGAGCAAATGTTCTGTACACAGTTACAGATATTGACCTTCAGAGTGAGGCAAGAAAGACAAACATATACAAATTATCTACCGCAGGTGGCGATCCAATTCAATTAACGACCGGAGGAGGAAGCTCACCACAATGGTTTAATGAAGGTAAATCAATAGCTTATCTGAACAATGGTAATCTGCATACCATGAATGCAGATGGTTCCGGACAACAGGTCGTTTCGGGGCTGTCTGATTTTGAGATATTCAGCATTTCGCCTGCAGACAATAAAATATATTTTACAAGAAGAGTAAAGCTGGATCAAACCGCAAATGAAAAGTATAACCTCCCAAAAGCAAAAGTAAGGATAATCAACGACCTGATGTATCGCCACTGGAATTATTGGAGCGACTACTCTTACAGTCATATATTTGTCGCCTCCTTTGAAAGGAATTCTGTAAGCAATGTAAAAGACATTATGGAAGGACAGAGATTTGAATCGCCTACCTCACCATACTTTGATGAAAGTGAAATATCATGGAGTCCCGATGGCAAATATATTGCCTATACATCCAAAAGACTTTTTGGTAAAGAAGATGCCACCAGTACTAACAGCGATATTTATTTGTATGAAGTATCTGATTCCAAAGAGATTAATATAACTGAAGGTAATATGGGTTATGATAAATGTCCTGTTTTTTCCCCTGATGGTTCTTATATTGCTTATCAGAGTATGGAAAGAGACGGATATGAGTCGGACCTTAACCGCCTTTTTGTATATAATATAAAAGATAATAAAAGGACATGGATTACCAGGGATTGGGATTTTGATGTGGGAAACACCAACTGGTCAGATGATAAGACCTTATACTTTACCTGTTCTTACCTGGGCACTTCGCAGGTATTTAGGACCGATCTCTCTGGCAGGAGTGTAGTCAGGGTAACTGAAGGAATTCATAACCTGGGTCCTCTTAATATTGAATCAGGAGTACTCGTATCAGGTCTTGTATCCATGTCGATGGCTCCTGAAATATCAATTGTTGACATGGCTTCGGGAGAGGTGAAGCAGATAAGTTCAATTAACAAGACTCTCTATGAATCGATTAAGATGGGGAAGGTCGAAGAAAAATACATAAAAACAACCGACAACAAAGACCTTCAGATGTGGATAATCTATCCTCCCGATTTTGATCCCGCAAAAAAATACCCGGCCCTTCTCTTTTGTGAGGGCGGCCCCCAATCGGCTCTTGATCAATTCTGGTCGTACAGGTGGAACATGCAGATGATGACGGCGAAAGGTTATATTGTATTTGCTCCGAACCGTCGTGGTGTAGTCGGTTTCGGACAGAAATGGAAAGAAGAAATCTCAGGTGATTGGGGAGGAAAGAACATTCAGGATTATCTTGATGCAACAGATGCTATGGCTAAGCAACCTTATATTGATGCTAACAGATTAGGTGCAGTGGGCGCCAGTTACGGCGGATTTTCAATTTATTTTCTTGAAGGGGTGCATAACGGAAGATTCAAGACATTCATATCTCATGCAGGTGTTTTTGACTTTATAAGTGAATATGGGTCGACTGATGAGTTATGGTTTCCGAATTTTGAATATGGAGGGCCCTACTGGGAAAACACAAAAAGTTATAAATTTTCTCCTCATCTGATGGTAAATAAATGGAAAACACCTATACTCATTATCACAGGGGCAAATGATTTCAGGATACCATATACTCAAAGTCTTGAGGCATTCCAGGCAGCGCAACTGCAAGGCATACCCAGCAGGCTTCTTTTCTTTGAAGATGAATGTCATTGGGTTACAAAACCTCAGAATTCAGTCATCTGGCAGAAGGAGTTTTTTGAATGGCTCGACAAATATCTGAAATGATTTTATTCGCAGAGGCTGTCTCAAAAAACAAAAGCCATTAACCGCTAAGGGGCCCAAGAGTTAAGAAACAGCCTCTACTTTAACAATTCAATAACTTTCGCCACCTTCTCTTCTATTGGAAGCTCCCCATCGATCCAGTGAATCTTTATTCCTTTTCGTTCCATTCCCCGAAACCATGTCATTTGTCTCTTGGCAAACTGATGTATTGCAATTTCAAGATCTTTAACCATTTCATTATAAGATATTTTACCAAGGAGATAAAGAGTAATAAATTTATACTCAAGACCATAATAAATAAGAGCATCAGTTTTGATCCCATTATCTATCAGGTGTTTCACCTCTTCAACCATACCGGCTTCAAAACGAAGTTTGAGCCTTTCGGTGATCCTCTTTCGCCTGGTCTCCCTGTCTGTAATCACTCCGACAACCAGCGATCTGAGTTTTGGAAATGTTTCTTTTGATTTTTTCCTGTTCCTGTTAAAATATTCGATTTCAATTGCCCTTATTAGTCTTTTTTTTGTGTCAAAATCAGTAACATTATGAGGGCTTTTATATGTAACAAGTATCTCTTTAAGTTCCTCCATTGATTTCTTCTCAAGTTCTGCCCTGAGACCACTGTCAGGAGGTACTTCAAACATTTTGTACCCGGTAATTATACTATCCGTATACATTCCGGAGCCACCGCAGACCACCGGAAAAATCTTGCGCTCCTTAAGATCTGAATAAATATTAAAAAAATCGCGCTGAAACTCAAATACATTATACTTATACCCCGGATCGACAATATCAATAAGATGATAAGGGATCTGTATACCTTCAACAAAATATTCACTGTAATCCTTCCCTGTTCCGATGTTCATCCCCCTGTAAACCTGGCGTGAATCCGCACTAATGATCTCACCTCCAAGCTCCCTGGCAATGGCAACAGCCAGGGATGTCTTGCCTGACGCGGTTGGCCCCGTAATGACTAAAAAATCAATATTTGAATTCAATTCCACCGCCACTAGGTTAATGATTCAGGTAGGCAAAGCAATATACCATAAATTTAGTTAATTTTGCAGGGCATCCAAAAATGATTTTATGTGGACCCGCGGTTCTTCCTTCCTTAAAAGAGATAAACATATATAATTGATGAAAGGCAGAACAGGAAATATTGTTATAAGGAATAAAAAAGCGTCTCACGAATATGAGTTTCTTGAAAAGTTCGTGGCAGGAATAAAACTAACAGGAACAGAAATAAAATCAATTAGGATGGGTAAAGTCACAATAGCTGACTCGTATTGCTTTTTCAGCAACGGGGAACTCTTTATCAGGGGAATGAACATTTCAGAATACTGGTGGGGAAATCTAAATAACCATGACCCGCTTCGTGAAAGAAAATTACTTCTTACTTCCCGCGAATTAAGGAAGATGGAAAGGAAAGTCAAAGAGACAGGGCTGACCATTATTGTTATTAAAGTCTTCATAAACGACAGAGGACTGGCAAAAGCCGAGATTGCAATTGCCAAAGGAAAGAAAGAATACGATAAACGTGAAACTCTCAGGAGCAGGGACGCTGGCAGGGAAATGGACAGATTAAGAAAGGTCTGATCAGAAGTTGGGACTGAGAAGATATCTTGAATAAAACTTAACTATAAAATCTACAGCCTCATCTGAAGTATCGACCAGAGTAAATATATTCAGGTCATCCGGATGAATATTATGTTCTTCATTAAGCATTTCTTCCTTGATCCATTTTATAAGTCCGTTCCAGTATTTTTTTCCCACGAGTATTATCGGAAACTTACCTATCTTTCTGGTCTGAATAAGGGTTATAGCTTCAAAAAGCTCATCAAAAGTTCCGAATCCACCGGGAAGCACAATGAATCCCTGTGCATATTTCATGAACATTAATTTCCTTACAAAGAAATGGTCGAAAGTAATAAGCTTATCGAAATCAATATATGGATTTGGGCGTTGTTCAAAAGGGAGATCGATATTAATCCCTACTGATTTGCCATTTCCCCTTGCGGCACCCTTATTGGCGGCCTCCATTATCCCGGGTCCGCCACCCGTAATAACGCCATAACCTTTCTGTGTCAGTTTAAAGGCAATATCTTCAGCCAGTTTGTAGTACTTATCATTATGGTGAGTCCGTGCCGACCCGAAAATTGAGACACAGGGACCGATACGGGCAAGTTTTTCGAACCCTTCCACCAGTTCAGAAATTATTTTAAAAACTCTCCACGAATCGGTAGTATGAATTTCTTGCCAGGTTTTCTGCTCAAAGGCATCTTTAATAAGATCAGCTGGTTTCTCCATTTTTGTATCAGTAAAATATTACAGCTCCAAATATAAGTATTTTCTCAAGCCTGAAGTTCAGGCTTCAGATATTTTCCGGTATAACTCTCTTTGCATTCAGTCAGCTTTTCAGGTGAACCGGTAAAAACAATATTACCACCCTGCTTTCCGCCTTCTTTGCCAAGATCAACAATATAATCAGCCATCTTAACCACATCAAGATTATGTTCAATGACAATTACAGTATTTCCTCTGTCAACAAGCTTATTCAGCACTTCAAGCAGCACGCGCACATCCTCAAAATGCAATCCCGTAGTTGGTTCATCAAGTATATACATGGTTTTCCCCGTATCGCGCCGTGCCAGCTCAGTAGCAAGCTTCACTCTTTGCGCTTCTCCCCCTGAAAGAGTTGTTGACTGCTGACCAAGTTTTATATACCCAAGGCCAACATCCTGGAGTGTCTTGATTTTATGGTAAATTGACGGAACATTAGCAAAATATGCAACAGCATTATCAACAGTCATTTCCAGAACATCGCTGATCGATTTGCCCTTATACTTTACTTCAAGAGTTTCCCTGTTATACCGTTTACCATTGCATTCTGTACAATTCACATATACATCAGGCAGAAAATTCATTTCGATAGTTTTCATCCCTGCCCCTTCACAACCTTCACAGCGACCACCCTTGACATTAAAAGAAAACCTTCCTGCACCGAACCCACGTATTTTAGCTTCAGTTGTCTGCTCAAAGAGCTTCCTGATATCAGTAAAAACACCGGTGTAAGTGGCCGGATTTGATCTTGGAGTCTTTCCGATAGGTGACTGGTTCACCTCAATTACTTTATCAAGATATTCAAGACCGCTTATTTCCCTGTAGGGTAAAGGAGACTTGCCTGAATGATGAAATCTTTTTGCCAGTGCCGGATGAAGTGTCTGGTTAATAAGGGAAGACTTTCCGCTGCCCGATACACCTGTAACACATATCATTGTTCCAAGAGGCAAAATAACGTCAACATTATTAAGGTTATGTCCTGAAGCTCCTGAAAGTACAAGGTGATTCCCATTGCCTTTTCTTCTTTTATCCGGAATATTGAATTTCTTTTTCCTGTTAAGATATGCAGCTGTCAAAGTCTCTGATTTCTTCAGCTCTTCAGGATTACCATATGCAACAACCAGCCCTCCGAGGAGTCCGGCGCCCGGACCCATATCAATGATATGATCAGCTGACATTATCATTTCTTTGTCATGCTCCACCACAATGATTGAATTACCAGAATCCCTCAATTGTTTCAAGGCCTCTATAAGGCGTCTGTTATCACGTTGATGGAGGCCTATGCTTGGTTCATCAAGGATATACAGTACGTTGACCAGCCTGGAACCAATCTGTGTAGCCAGCCTTATTCTCTGACTTTCCCCGCCAGAAAGAGTGCGTGCGCCCCTGTTCAGGGAAAGATATTCAAGCCCAACTTCGACCAGAAATCCGAGCCTGGCTCTGATCTCCTTAAGAATTTCTGCTGCAATCAACTTCTGTTTCCCTGACATCTTCTCCTCGACATTCGCAAGGAAATGAGATAGATCTTTAATGTCCATTGCAGATAATTCCCCTATGTTCTTATCAGCAATTCTGAAAAACAGAGACTCCTTTTTCAACCTTGTACCATGGCACTCAGGGCACTCATTATACTGAACGTACTGATCCCTTATCCTGGTTCCGTTTTTGTTCCCGTTTATAGTTTCAAGATTTCCGACAAAATTCACCACCCCTTCAAATGTTAGGAAATAGTTAGAGGTCATTCCAAGGGGAGTATTGGATAATTTAAGTACCTCATCAGAGCCGTAGAGTACTTTATTCAGCGCATCACGAGGAATATCCTTTATCGGCGTATCCAGCGTAAAACCGTTTTTTTCAGCGATGGCTTCAATCTGCCAGAAGATCCATATATTCCTGTATTTGCCAAGAGGTTCAATTCCGCCTTTTCTGATGCTTAGCTCGCCGTCCGGTATAAGTTTCTGTTCATCTATGCTTGAAACTTCGCCCAGTCCGTTACAATGAGGACATGCACCCTGTGGTGAATTAAAGGAAAAAGTATGGGGAGCAGGTTCATTGTATGATAAACCGGTAACAGGATCCATCAGGTGACGGCTGAAAAACCGTGGTTCGTTTTGTTCAAAATCAAGTACCATCATAACTCCATCTCCCTGATCAAGAGAAGTAATTATTGAATCATTTAGTCTTTTATCAGTCGTGTCTCCTACCCTGAATTTATCAATTACCAATTCTATAAAATGAGTTTTGTAACGATCGAGTTTCATTCCCGGAACGAGTTCCTGTATCTCATTGTTGATCCTGACGTTCAGGAATCCTTTTCGTCTAAGTTGTTCAAAGAGTTCCTTGTAATGTCCTTTTCTTCCTTTAATAACCGGGGCAAGAAAATAAACTTTCTTCCCTGAAAACATGCTTTTTATCAGCTCAAGAATCTGTTCATCAGTATACTTAACCATTTTCTCCCCTGATGCATACGAATATGCTTCACCGGCTCTGGCATAAAGGAGCCTCAGAAAATCATATATTTCAGTGATTGTACCAACTGTGGACCTGGGATTTTTATTTGTAGTCTTTTGTTCAATTGATATAACCGGACTTAAACCGGTGATCTTATCCACATCGGGACGTTCCATACCTCCGAGAAACTGCCTGGCGTATGCTGAAAGAGTTTCCATATAACGTCTCTGACCTTCTGCATAAATGGTATCGAAGGCAAGTGAAGATTTACCGCTCCCGCTCAACCCGGTTATTACGACCAGTTTATTGCGTGGAATTGTAACATCTATATTTTGCAAATTATGGACTCTGGCTCCAAGGACATTTATTTCCTCACTCATTTCGAATCTCCAAATTCATAATAATAATTTTCTGACTTTTCGATATTTCGCATACCTTCTGCCGGTATTTTTATCAGGTATACCTTATCAGGTTTTGGGGTCAGGTAGGGTTTTCTTAGCCAGGGATTCAGGAATTTCAACAGCTTATAATTTGTACCGAATTTTTTAGCGAAAGCAGAAAAATCGGCAACCGCTGTGTCAACTTTTACCTCGTAATATTTAAGTTCAGGATATAAATCCTCTTTTGCAATATTAAAGCTATAGTTCTCGGGGTCTGAAATAATCAGCTTGTATGCCTCAGCTCTGAATACGTATCGTGCAGTCTCTTCATTGAGTAGAAGATCATAATAATTATTCTGTTTCTGAATAGCTATTTGTTCATCTAACCCGGCTCTTCCACCGTTGTATGATGCGGCGGCAAGTGTCCAGTTTCCATACTTTTCATATGACTTTTGAAAATATTCACATGCAAACTGGGTCGATTTTTCAACGTTATATCTTTCATCAACTACCTGGTTAATTTCCATCCCTTTTTCCTTGCCTGATTCAGGCATGATCTGCCAGAAGCCGGTGGCTCCGGCAGGAGAGACCATATTGCTGTATTCGCTTTCCGCGGCCACCAGATATTTGAAATCATCCGGTATATTATTCTTTTTCAGTATCTTTTCAATAACAGGAAGGTATCTGTTAGCCCTTTTTATTATCAATATTGTGGAGGAATGTCTGTAAGCACTGATCAGGAGTTCCCTTTCCAGGCTCTCTCTGGTATCAAAGTTATCCAAAGGCATCTTCTCACCGGCAAATGTAACATTATCAGGAAGTTTAAATGATTTTATGGTATAAGCTGAATCAAAAGGCTGAATATCGTTCTGTGAGTTCCTGCTGTATCCATCAAAACCAGGCACCATCGATAATACAATAGATATGGCTCCAATAAAAATAAAAACTGTAAGTACAGGCTTCCTGTTTGGATGTATCATAATTTTTCCATTAAAGAAATAATCTGCAAAGGTAATATTTTTATACCTTAAAAAAATTCAAAGTAAGGTCAAATGATAAATTAAATAGAACAGGGGTTATGTTAACCTGGTTTCAGAATTTATAGGATATTCCGGAAAATAAACCAAAGGAGTAAGGATGGTTGATTGACCCTGATCCTCCGCTGAATGGGTTAAGATAATATCTGAAAGTAGGTTCGAGGTTTAAAGACAGGTTTCTGGTGAAGCTGTATTCCATGCCCATACCAATTGAACTGCTGAGAGTAAACGGATTCAATCCTTTGGTAGTGCCAATCTGATATTTACTGCCATCAACCATTGTATAAACGTTATTATTAACAAGAAAGTTATATGAAACACCTCCAATAAGATTAAAGTCTATTGTTTTATCTATAATTTTATATTTAAAAACAACAGGCAGTTCGAGATAACTGAAATCCTGATGAAGTGTATTATTCAGGTATGGCAGATTTGCTTTCTGGGGATCAAACACATCATTATTATATGAGGTTATAACCCTGCTGCCTGAACTTGCAAGAAGATAAACGTCAGAATTATTGGCGTATATGGTACCACTAGTTGTAAGAACCTCGAAATTAGGACCTCCCTTCGAATTACCAAAGGGCATAAATCCCCCAAAAGATAAAATTCCGTCTACCTGCTGACCAATGGATGAATAGTAAATACCTGTCTGGACAGTGAATCTCTTATTGATTTTATATGACAGGGAAACTCCTCCGGAATAAGAAATAAGAGATTGTTCTGATGAACTCATTTGTTTTGATAAATCATCAGAGCCCGTACCGAATTTTGAATAATATGTTGGTGAAGCCATTGCAGCTATTGACCATCTTTCAGGGTTCTTATCTTTACTTATCTCAGGAATATATTGCTGGTCAGTTACATTGATCTCAAATGAATTTTTCTGCACAGGATTTAAAACATTAATCGGAGATTTGTGAAGAGAATTCTCTACATCCTCGGCAAAGTTAAATTTTCTTTCAGAGGAAACAGCTAAGGGAGATTCTATCATTTCAGATGCTGCGGATTCATTAATAACCGTACTGACTGATTCGGGCAACAGAGAAGAAGAATTGCTTTTCCTGATCTCGTTAGCTGCTAAGGGCGGTAGTTTTTTAATTGAGGGAGCAACAACCGGCGATACATCATTTCCGGCAAAAGCCATATCAGAAGAATCAAGACCGACAGAAACTTGCCTGTTCCACCTGTAGGCAAGCAAACTCAGGGAAAAGACAATTGCGATTAGAGCGGCTGTGCTGATAAGGATATAATGTCTCTGTTTTCTTTTTATGAAGGGTTTAATATCATCCCAAACGCCCTGTGGCGGAAGAACCTCGAAATTCCTTAGTCCGTTCCGGAATACTACGTCAATATTTGCACCACGCTCATCCATTAACAACCTGCTTCTTAAGTCCGGTATATGATCCTACTCTTCTTTGAAGAATTGTTCTTGCCCGCGCAAGATTTGACTTTGATGTCCCTTCTGAAATATTCATCATCTGGCTGATCTCCTTATGAGTATATCCTTCAATTGCGTACAGGTTAAAAACCATCCTGTATTTCGGGGGCAGTTCCCTGATAATCCCCAGGAGGTCATTTGCTTCCAGCCCAGCATAATCCTGATTATCAGGATCCGCTTCTGTTTCCGGCAACGTGTCAATATCATCGACACGATAAAGGCTATGCCTGTTCCGGAATTTCTCCAGGGCGGTGTTAACAGTAATCCGTCGCATCCATCCTTCAAAAGAACCTTCATACTTGTAATGATCAAGATTCTCAAAAATTTTAATGAAGCCTTCCTGCAAAATATCACGCGCCTCTTCATCATTACCCGAATACTGAAGGCACACGGCATAAAGCTTAGATGCATGCCTTCTGTACAGAAGCTCCTGATCTCTTCTGTCGCCGGCAAGACAACCATTAATTATTTTTTTTATCTCCGACAAGGTTTTTCCCAGATTGAGAAGATAAAAATATTAAATAATTATCTCAAATACCAGCGATTCTTCAAAAATATTGATGGAAATTTCTAAAATATGGTTGCGTATGATTTTAAAAATCTTGCGATAATCGATCATTATAAATGGATAACCTCTCCATATGCTGCTGCTGCTGCTTCCATTATAGCTTCCGACATGGTGGGATGTGGATGAACAGCTTTAATAATCTCATGTACGGTTGTCTCAAGTTTCCTGGCTACCACAATCTCAGCAATCATCTCCGTGACGTTGGCTCCAATCATGTGTGCACCAATCAATTCACCGTATTCTGCATCAAAAATGAGCTTAACAAACCCATCCTTAGATCCGGAAGCACTTGCTTTTCCTGATGCTGTAAACGGGAATTTACCAACTTTGATATCATAACCTGCCTCTTTTGCGGCGTTTTCGGTCAGACCACATGACGCAATTTCAGGGTTTGTGTATGTACATCCCGGTATATTTTTATAATCAAGAGGAGCGACCTCTTTTCCTGCTATATTTTCAACGCATATTATGCCTTCAGCAGATGCAACATGCGCCAGTGCAGGTCCATGAACAATATCACCTATTGCAAAAATACCCGGTACAGAGGTTCTGTAATAATCATCAACAACAACCTTGCCCTGTTCTGTCTTAACCCCAGCCTTTTCAAGGCCAATGCCCTCAATATTGGCTATAACGCCAACTGCAGATAATACAATATCTGATTCAACAATTTCAGTGCCTTTAGGAGTTTTGACAGTTACCGCACATTTCCCCTTTGAAGTATCCACCGACTCAACTGATGAATCAGTCATTATCTTCATATTCATCTTTTTAAAAGATCTCTCAAGTTGTTTGGATACCTCCTCATCTTCATTCGGTACTAACCTGGGCAAAAATTCAACCAGAGTGATACTGGTACCTATCGACTGATAGAAATTGGCAAATTCACTGCCTATCGCACCCGATCCGACAATAACCATCGATGAGGGTTGTTTTTCAAGAGTCATTGCTTCACGGTAGCCAATGATCTTTTTCCCATCCTGTTTAAGATTTGGGAGTTCCTTCGATCTGGCTCCTGTAGCCACAATAATATTCTTTGCGGAATAGTTCTTTTTATTTCCGTCCATATCTTCCACTTCAACAATGTTGCCTCCTGCAAGCCGGCCATATCCTTTTATATGCTCAATATTGTTTTTCCTGAAGAGAAATTGTACTCCCTTGCTCATCCCGTCGGCAATAGTTCTGCTTCTTGAAATAATCGCATTGAAATCCGGCCTTACATCACCTGAAATCCTGATACCATAATCGGATGCATGATTAAGGTACTCGAATACCTGGGCACTTTTCAGAAGAGATTTTGTAGGAATGCATCCCCAGTTAAGACATATTCCTCCGAGCTCAGCCCGCTCTACAACCCCGACCTTCATCTTAAGCTGGGAAGCCCTTATAGCTGCTACATAACCCCCGGGTCCGCTTCCTATTACTAGAATATCGTAGTCCATATTTCTGATATTAATTAATAATGTTTTATTAATATTAAAACCTCAGTATCAATAAAAAGTTCGTTAATTTCAGAATGCCTTGTCATACTGATACAACTGTATTTTTTTCAACAATCTCTCTCCTCGACATCTGATTTATTCCTTTTGCAATTACCCATATGATTACAAGTGTAAATATTATTGTGGCACCAACCGGGATCCCGGCAAAATATGAAATAACATAACCCGTGGCTGTGCCTGCAAATCCGGCAAGGATGGACCAGAGTACTATTTTAAAATATACCCTTGTAAATAACATAGCTATATTGGGAGGAATAGTCAGCAACGATAATACAAGCACCACTCCTGCCATTCGAATATTTAAAACTATCGTAAGTGCGATCAGTGAAGTTGTAATATACTTGAATATGTCCACGTATGACGAGTATGTCCTGGCAAACACCTCATCAAAAGAGATATATAGTATGGTCCTGTAAAAAAACCCAAAATAAAGTGAAAGAATGACTGACATCAAACCCAGCGCAAGAATATCAGCATTTGTAACCGTTAGTATACTACCGAAAAGGTAACTCATGAGGTCAGGTGCATATCCGGGTGTTATATAAATAAAGATAATGCCAGTTGCCATACCAAATGCCCATAGTATGCCAATTGCTGAGTCTTCCCTTATCTTTTGTCTAACTGAAAGGTACTCAACTCCCAGAG
The DNA here is from genome assembly GCA_963815075.1 of uncultured Bacteroidales bacterium. Classification (GTDB taxonomy): domain Bacteria; phylum Bacteroidota; class Bacteroidia; order Bacteroidales; family VadinHA17; genus LD21. The sequence goes on along the minus strand of CAWFFK010000009.1, from coordinate 210,794 downwards.
CTGAGAGTATCCCAAAAACAGCAGCTCCCAGAATGGGGTTGAATCCTGCGAAGTATCCTATACCAATACCGCCAAAGGATGCATGTGTAATACCTCCGCTCAGAAACACCATTCTCCTCGAAACGATATATGTTCCTGCAAGTCCGGCAGTTATGCTCGCAAATACTGCTCCCAGCAGCCCTTTTAGGATAAAATCATATTGAAAAATATTGGCTTCCACTATTTATGGTATTTTAGTACTGTATGAGGAACCTGGCCATGAGTAATTAGTTGAATTGGGCATCCGTATGCAAGAAGATCCTCATTGGTTATCTCATGCGACGGGTGATAATGAAGGCTTCTGTTTACACAGGCAAATGATTTTATATGTGCTGAAATTGTTCCGACATCGTGCGATACCATCAGAATAGCCATCCGGTCATTGAGTACTCTCAGCTTTTCATAAAAATCATTTTCAAATGATGTGTCTACAAAATTTCCGGGTTCATCAAGCAATAATAATTTAGGATCGCCTATTATGGCACGGCCAAGAAATACTCTTTGTACCTGTCCCCCCGACAATTCATTTATCGTAGATCCGGCCATTTCAGTAAGCCCCAGTTCATCAAGCACCCTTTCTGCTTTTATCTTATCGGCAGAAGACATCCTGGAAACTAGTCGTTTTTGTATCATAAGACCGGATAAGATAATATCTGTTACAGTAACAGGATAGTTTGCGTCACCTGTCGATATCTGGGGAAGATAACCTATTCGGTTTCCGTTAATCAGTTCTCTGTTAAAAATAATCTTTCCCTTAACGGGCTTAAGCAATCCGAGAATCACCTTTAGAAGAGTTGTTTTTCCTCCTCCGTTCGGGCCAATAACACCAATGTAATCTTTTTCAGCAACCTTTAAATTTACATCCTTTAATACAGTACTGGCTCCATAAGAAGCCGATAAAGATTGCATTTCAAATAAGTACGCCATAGCACTGATTATTTAGAACTTTCAACTAAACTTTTGTATACGTCTGTTATTATATCTGAAGTTGTTGTAAGCCAGTCTCCGGATAAAGGATCAATTATTTTTATCTCAGCCCCTACCTGATCAGCAATCGTTCTTGCATTTCTGGTGTCGAACTCCCTCTGGGCAAAAATCGTTTTTATTTTTTTATCCCTTGCTATATCGACGAGCTCCTTCATTCGAGCGGGCGAAGGTTCTTTTCCTTCAGATTCAATTGCAATTTCTTCAAGCCCGTAATCACGGGCCAGGTACGTCAGATCAGGATGGAAAACCATAAAAGATCTGGACGTGACACCTGAAAAAAGCCGTTCTGCCTTTAGATCCAGTTCTGTAATTTTTTTAACCAGAGCCAGGTAATTTGATTCATAGTTCTCCATCTGTGAAGGATTCAGTTCACATAAAAAATCCTTTACCGAAGATGCCATTATCAAACCCGATTTTGGAGAGACCCAATAGTGAGGATCAACTCCTTTAACAGAACCTCCCGTGTGATTATCGGCAGAGATCAGATTGATCTTATCTCCCAGCGATAACTTTTTCATCTCTCTGTTGGTTTCATATAAACGATCAAGCCATGTTATCTCAAACCCCATATAACCATTGCTTATATAACCAACTGATCTGCTTAGTTTTATTATCTGTTCAGGTGTAGGTTCATATACATGAGGATCAGCGCCGGGAGGAATCATTACATTAACGGTAAAATCGCCGCCGCCAATTGCCTCCACAAAGTACTTAAATGGTACAATGCTGACGGTTATAATTTTCTCTGTTTGCTTAGTCCCCTGCCTGCCACATGAAATTGTCAAACCAATCAGCAGAAGAACAAAATATTTTCTCATTAAGAAGAAATTTCTATGTTGTTTACAAATTTAACATATAACAGAACAACTGGGCTAAGTGTTGTAAATAAAATAATATAAGCTATTTTTGAGAAAGGTTTTACATGATGCCACTGGTTTAAGCATGAAGAATAAAGGAGAGATACTTGCAACAATTTTAAAAAACTTCAAAGATTGCTATTTCTTCCTCCATAACACCAAAGAATTCAGCATTGTTGAAAAGATCATGAATGAAGGGTTTGTCTTCGAAAGTCAGCTTCCTCATTCCACCGATCGTGTAAACCCAAATGAGCCCATTGAGGTAACTTATTTCTTATTCCAGAGGAAGGAATATGGCATATATACCATAATTATTGCAATATCTAAGATTATTTATGAAATGTACTCCGGCGCCTCAAATAATCACGATACTGGCATTGAAGAAATATTGAGTATCACCGAACCTTACTTTGGTGATAATGATGAACTGATCTACACCCTGTCCCCAAAACATATTCTCGGGTATTTCAACTCCAGGACTTCTGAGTTTTATCAGAATGTGAACTGGGATCCGTTTTTCAATAGCGGCCAGAAAAAAAATCCCGGAATAAATTCGAAAGGACTTCTTCTCAATAAGAATAAAAGGGGAGACAAGTAAACCTATAACTGCCCCCCCCTCCTTCAAGGAATGAAAAACAAAATCTAATATGTCCGAAGAGATATTTTGAAAAATCCTGTTGCCTTATTTGAGATTATCTGGAACTTCCATTCACCTGTTTTATCCTGATTTTCATTTTCAGAGATCGTAAATGATTTTCTCCAGTTCAGATTCCCGTTTTCATCTATAACTATATCTGAATAGTTTTTGCCATTTGGCATAACTATTTTAATATGAATATCACCTGATTTGCAGTCGCCCATAACTGACATAACTACTGTACTGGCAGTTTTTTCCACATCGATAGAGTAATTCCTGGTGAAAGTACTTTCCTTGACAGATTTGGAGAAATCCCACATGGTACTCTCTGAATCACCTCCGAATGAATGGCCAAAAAATGGTTCGGCACCAGGAGTGATAAGATAAGGTTCATCCATTGAAAATTGCCTGTCTCCCCTTGGGTTGGTGTAAATCCTGACAGCTTTGCCTGCCCTTTTTGCAGCTTCAACCTGTACATTTACATCCTTCATCAGATCATCCATCTTATCCTGTTGCATTTTAAACTCAATCTTTACAGAATCCTGAGTTTTCATCTGATCAATCATTGCTTTCTTCTGATCCTCGATCAGTTGCTGAAGCTTCGCCTCTTTTTCCTGTTCCTCCTTTGTTTTTTCCTGGGCAGTTGCTGTCTGAAACCAGCACCCGGCCGAGAGCAGGATTACAGTTATCAACAATACTTTAATCTTTTTCATTATTGCCTGTTTATTAGTTTGACAATGTAAAGATACGGCCGGTTATACGGTTATTTTGTTAACACAGGGTTAATGCACGGTTAATGTTTGGATTACAAACGTGAGGTTTGAATAATTTGAATAATTTTGGGAAAGCAAAACAACCAGTATGAAAAAGAAAAATACCCTTCTTCTGCCAGGCATCATTTCAATTTTTATTCTGATATCGGTACAGGCAATTATAATAATGGGGATGTGGAAACAGAAAGATGAAATGTTCAATCTGCGATACAGGGTCTTCTCTCAGGATGCTTTGTCGAGCATGTACAGGAGACTTTCTACCGATGGATTTGATACTGCACGTTTTATTATAAACGGGTATTCCATACAGGCAGCAAAGGATATTCTGACTCTCAGGGGCGATTCGGCTATTGCTGCAAAAAAAAGGGACATATTGGCTTTTGTAACAAAAGCATTGATCCAGGAGCAGGATCTGTCGGCATATCTTTCAAACTACTTTGAAAGAATTGGAATAGACAAGAAATTCAATTTCAAGATAGTAGTAAATCGTTTTGATCTTATTTCGAATGACTCCATTATACCAGTTTATACAAGTGAAGCCTTTGCCAACAGGAGACCCAGACCAGGTACTCCCCGCAATGTTTCAGGCTTGAGACCTCCATCAGAAATTCTTGTCAGGGCTGACCGTATCGACCGAGATAATTACAGACTCGATTTTGAATGTTTTATAGATTTTTCAGATAAGCAGAAAACGATCCTTAAGGAGAGCGCAACCTCGCTTTCCATGAGTGCTTTCAGCATCATCGTAGTAGTTATTATTTTTATGGTGACCTACAGAAACCTGATGGAAGAAAAGAGACTCTCGAACCTGAAAACCGATTTCATAAACAATATGACGCATGAGTTAAAAACACCGCTATCCACCATAACTGTTGCCGGCAAAACACTGGAAATGCCACAGATAATAACAAATGAGGAAAAAATACTTGAGACAGCCAGGCTTATCGGGAAGCAAAGTGTTCATCTTAATCAGCTTATCAATATGATACTTGAAATAAGCATGTGGGAAAGAACAGAGTTTCAGCTTGATAAAAAAACAGTCGATATAGAGGAGTTCATGAATGACGTGATTGACCTTTTTAAATCAGGCGGAGGCGATGGAGCGAAAATAACTCAGAAATATAATTTCGGCGGTAAAAAAATCGATCTGGATGTTGTCTACTTCACAACAATGATAAATAACCTGCTCTCAAATGCAGTGAAATATTGTGACCGCGACCCGGAAATTGAAATTGAAGGATTTGTTGCTGAAAACAATCTATCCATAAAGATCTCCGATAATGGAATCGGCATAGGGAAAAACGACCAGAAACATATTTTCGATAAATTCTACAGGGCTTCCACAGGCAATATTCATAAATATAAAGGTCTCGGACTTGGTCTTTATTATGTAAAAAGAATTGCAGAAGCGCACGGGGGAGATGTTACTGTTAGCAGTAAACCGGGAAAAGGTAGTATATTTACGATAACATTACCTAACTAATATAAAATTCAGTATATGAAAGTTTTGATAGCTGAAGACGACAGAGATTTTGGAAATATTTTAACCCAGTACGTCACTATCAGTGGTTTTGATGTGACTTTAGGCCGCGACGGCAAGGAGGCCTGGGATTTATTTATACAGGGCAAACCGGATATTTGCGTACTTGATGTCATGATGCCGGAGATGGATGGGTTCACTCTTGCAGAAAAAATTAAGGAGGCTCAGCCCGATATGCCTGTAATATTCCTTACGGCAAAGAGCCTTAAAGAAGACATTGTAAGAGGTTTAAAGATCGGTGCTGATGATTATATTACAAAACCTTTTGACCCGGAGGTTCTTCTTCTTCGGATCAACAATATACTTAAACGAGCCTATTCCTCGGCAAATGATGAGTTTAAGATTTCCAATACGATCCTTAAATACAATACGCTTGAACTTATTTGCGGCAACTCGAAAGAAAAACTCACCCTTAAAGAAGCACAGCTGTTAAAGTTTTTCATTGTCAATAAGAACAAAATACTTGCCAGAGAAGATATCCTTACTGAAATATGGGGCGAAGATGATTATTTCCTTGGAAGAAGCATGGATGTTTTCATCAGCCGTCTCAGGAAATACATTTCGGAGGATAAAAATATTGATATTCGTACTGTCAGGGGTACGGGTTTTATTCTTGAGGAGATGAATACTGCGGGATAGAACAGTTACTGGGTGCTGAGTGCTGGGTGCTGGGTGCTGGGTGCTGGGTGCTGGGTAATAAAAAAGGCTGCTTCGCGAGAAACAGCCTTCTTCTAATATTTAACTTCTGACTTCTGACTTCTGACTTCTGACTTCTGACTTCTGACTTCTGACTTCTGACTTCTGACTTCTGACTTCTGACTTCTGACTTCTGTCTTCTGACTTCTGTCTTCTGACTTCTGTCTTCTGACTTCTGACTTCTGACTTCTGACTTCTGACTTCTGTCTTCTGTCTTCTGTCTTCTGTCTTCTGTCTTCTGACTTCTGTCTTCTGACTTCTGTCTTCTGACTTCTGTCTTCTGACTTCTGTCTTCTTACTTCTTACTTCTTACTACTTACTACTTGGAACCAAGTACCTCATTAACCTTATTATAGAGCGCCTCACCTCTGAGGTTTTTACCTATAATGGTTCCTGTTTCATCCAGAAGGAAGTTGGCGGGAATAGCATTAACGGCATATAACTTGGCGGCAGAATTATTCCAGAACTGCAGGTCCGAAACCTGTGTCCATGTCAGTTTATCGTTTTCAATTGCTTTCACCCAGTCATCCTTGCTCCTGTCAAGTGAGACACCAATAATATCAAATCCCTTTTTATGGAACTGGTTATAGACCTTAACGACATTTGGGTTTTCCTGTCTGCAGGGGTTACACCACGCTGCCCAGAAATCTATAAGAAGTAATTTTGATCCAATTTTGGATGAAAGAGAAACAGGATTCCCATTCGGGTCATTCAACGTAAAGTCAGGAGCTTTCTGTCCAATAGCAACTGACTTCATTACAGCCACCCTGTCTTTCAGGTCCTTAATCATCGGCAGCTTAACAATTGAAGTATCCAGTCCGTTTATCATCGATTCTATCTCGGGGGCATCCATTTCATAGCTCAGGCTGACAACCAATGAGGGTGTTACATAAGAAGAAGGATTGTTTTTAACGAAATTCTTCTCCAGGTTTGTCATCTCAGCCTGAATTGAATCAGCCTGCTTTTCAAGTTTTGCCACCCTTTCAGTATCTCCTGCCCTGCTGGCAGTCTGATATTCAACATATAATTTTGAATATTCATCATTAATAGGTTTATTTGAGTCAAGAAACGACTTATATTGGTCCTGTGTCTTTGATCCAGTGATGGTAGCTTTAAATAGAGAATCAAGAGTACCCGTAATTGTTATTTCTGAATTTTCAAGATAAAATGATGTTCTTTTCCTGGTTTTTCCGGCAATCAGCTGAACCATCTGGGGATAATCAATTTTACCTCCTTTAATAGTGAACATGCCTTTATTTGATATAGCTGAATCAATTGTAATTGTTTTTCCGGCTTCCCTTTTCTGAAGATAAAAAGTAACAGAGTCCGAACCTTCAATATTTCCTTTAACAACATAATGAGGTTCCGAGGAACATGCGGATATTAAAATGGTGGTAATAATAATGTAACTAATCTTTTTCATTTTTGATAATTTTGATTTTGTATCTGTTTAGTTCTGATTTACTTTGGGCAAAGATACAAATTATTGTTGACCTTAATCAACTTTTAAAGTATTTGTCAAGCAATTTGTTGGCAGCCATGTATGAAGTAATCTTTCCTTCAGACAGTTGGCTTTCTATTTCAGGCCTGAATAATTTAACATCATCATTATCATAAAATGAGTGATGAAGTTGTTCTAATATAGTGCTGTGCAATCTGATAACCGACTGTTTTTTTCTAAGTTCCTCAAAGTGTCCCGAGGTCTTTGCAAAATCAAGATATCCGATTATCACTTCCCACAACTCAATTATCCCGGTTTTTTCCAATGCAGAACAGGTGAGCACTTTGGGCATCCATCCTGAAGGTTTTTCGGGGAACAATTTAAGAGCATTCTGATAGGAAAGCCTTGCAATTTCGGCCAGATGTCTGTTAGCCCCGTCAGCCTTTGTAATTGCAATAAGGTCGGCCATCTCCATAATACCGCGTTTTATTCCCTGGAGTTCATCACCGGCACCGGCAAGCACTAAAAGAAGGAAAAAATCAACCATCGAGCTTACCTCTGTTTCTGATTGTCCAACTCCTACTGTTTCAACCAGTATCGTATTAAATCCTGCCGCTTCGCATAAGATAATTATTTCCCTTGTTTTCCTTGCCACGCCACCCAGTGTCCCTGAAGCAGGCGACGGTCGTATAAAGACATCCGGATGTGTGCTCAGCTGCTCCATTCTTGTTTTATCGCCTAATATGCTTCCTTTTGTTTTTTCACTGCTTGGGTCTATTGTAAGAACGGCAAGCCTACGCCCTCCGCTCGTTATATGGATACCAAGCGTTTCAATAAAAGTACTTTTCCCGGCACCGGGTACGCCTGTAATTCCAATCCTGAGAGATTTTGAACTAAAGGGAAGGCATTTTTCAATTATTGATTGTGCAACTTCGTAATGATCGGGAAGGGAACTCTCTACCAGTGTGATAGCCTGGCTTAAAACGGTTCTGTTTCCGGAAAGTACCCCCGATACATATTCCTCAACCGAATATTTTTTCCGGTTTTTTTTGCGTGACCCGGACATTACATCCGGATTAATGCTGGGAGGTTGCTGAATACCTTCCTGAACACTAAGAGCACTTTTATATTCTTTCTTCTTTTCCATCAGCCAGTCAAGGTATGATTAAAAAGCAAAAGGGTGTATGATTTCTGTCATGCACCCAGTATGCAGTAATAATTAAACTATTCTTTAAGGAACCTACTTTGTCGCAGCAGGTTGTTCAACATCGGCAGTCAGCATAAGGACGACTTCCGACTTTTTCGGATCATTGGTATATACATAAATAGCCTTGGTAACCTTGCCCGAATAACTGCCGGAGTTGAAAACAGCTTTTATTGAGCTCGATTCTCCCGGTTTGATCCCTACACCCTGCTGGCCCTGCTGAACAGCAGTACAACCGCATGAGGCTCTTACATACCTTATTAAAAGGTCTCTTTTGCCTTCATTGGTAAATTTAAATTCAACATCATTCTGGGTAGATCCCTTTATTTTCCCCAGGTCAACAGTGTTTGATTCAAGTTTGAATACAGGAGCATTCTCAAGATCTTCTTTCGACAGTGAGGAAAAATCTTCAACAAGGTTTGCGGAAACGTAATAATAAACATTATTCTGAGGTACCCCGTTCAGTTTTATTCTGACCATATCGCTGACATTACCCCAATTTGGATTTTTTGTTGCATCATAAGTACCCTCAATAAGACCTTTTTGCCCGGGTTTAAGAGTTTCCGGGTTGCATTTGAGTGTAAGATGCGCCGGCAAACCATCAAATTCGACTTTTACCGGAGCCTCTGAAGTATTTATTACCTGCATTACCCTTATCTTTTTTTCTGTTTTAATAACATTGGTAAATGCAAGGTGGTTGCTTTCAAACCTTATGCCACCAACAGGGAAAGTGTATAATTCCTCTACAGTTTTTTCATGTGGAATAACTTCTCCCTTTATAACCAGTACAGTAACCTCCGGTTTTGTATTGGCGTAAACCGAAAGTGTTTTGCTGAATTGTCCCGGCCTGTCTTTTGGATCATATATGGCAGTAATCTTACCTTTTCCGCCTGCCGGTATTGGTTGCTTTGTCCAATCAGGAGTTGTACAACCACACGAAGCAACCACATTCTGTATTACCAGAGGGGTGCTACCGGTATTGGTTACCATAAAATCATAAGTCTGTCTTCCCGCTTCTTCCTTGAAGGTGCCGAAATCATGCTGAGTATCTGATAACTGCATAGTTGTTTGAGCAACCTGCGATTTCACTGTTACTCCGATAATCAAAAGAGAAATAAATAAAAATACTTTTTTCATCATAATATAATTTTAAATTTTAAAATACGACTGAACCTGCTGGTTTGTTAAGATGATTTCAAAAATTCCCGAATAAGAATAGTTCCAGGCTTCATTTCAACTCAGTTTAAAAAGATCTTAAGTATAAATTGAATGTCTTAGTAATTATTTTATTTTGCTGAACCAAATTCATTATTATAACAAAGTATATCAGTCTTTGGTTGCATGGTGTATCTCAAAAATCAGACCAAAATATTAATCCTGTTAAAATCCTGTAAAAATAATAAAGTTTAATCTTTTAAGATAGTTTAAATCAGAATATCATTAGTTTTGTCGTTTAGCCCGTTTGTTTTGGAACAGAATTTGTTATTTTTAAATCTGTTTTTACCTGATGCGAACCTTTAAAATAATGAATGCCAAAAAACTGATTATTATGACAATAGCGTGCTTATTATATTTAAGTGCGAGTTCTCAGTTTTATAATGGCCTTCAAATGACATTCGGTAAAAACAGGGTACAGTACTATAATTATTACTGGTCTTATTACAGATTTGACGATTTCGATTGTTATTTTAACGAATACGGACAGGATCTGGCACAATTTACTGCATCATATGCTAAAAAGAAGCTGGCAGAAATAGAAGACTTTTTTGATTATACTCTGGATAAAAGGCTTATTTTCATCATCTATAATAAAAATGCCGAGTATAAACAATCCAATATAGGCCTTGTTACTTTTGATGATGATACATACAATACCGGTGGGTTCAACAGAATAATCAAGAACAAGGTATCGCTTTATTATGAAGGTGATCATGTTGCTTTTAAACATCAGATTGCAGCTTCCATAGCCGAAGCAATAGTCAATGAGATGTTATATAATGCTGACATGAAAGACAGGATCTCAAGCTCATCGATCATTTATATGCCCGACTGGTATCTCAAAGGACTTATTCGTTATGTAGGTTATGGCTGGGATATGGAAGCAGAAAACCGAGTAAAAGACGGTCTTAAATCAGGTAAATTTAAGAATATCAACCACCTTGAGTATGACGATGCAATTGATGCAGGTCAGTCGTTCTGGCGATTTATCGGGAAAAAATACGGTGATGCCCTAATTCCAAACATAATCTACCTTACAAAGATTTATAAAAATGTAGACGATGGTTTCCTGTATGTTATAGGGAAGGATCTAAAGGATGTACTTAAAGAGTGGAAACAATTCTACAGAGATGAATTTTCAGGCGATAAAGATCGTCCGCCAGATGATAAAAATACGATCAAAAAGTCAAAAAAAGAACAGATTATTCAGCAGGTAAAAGTTAGTCCCGGAGGAGATTATATTGCTTATGTAACAAATGACTGGGGCAGAAAACGGATCTGGTTGTACAACCAGGCCACTGGCAAAAGGAAGATCATATTCAGGAAAGAACCAAAATTTGAGCAGGTAACAGATAATACCTATCCGGTTATTGCCTGGCATCCCAGTGGCAAAATGCTCACTTTCATCAATGATGAGAAGGCGGCGCTTGTCATGTACTTTTACAGGTTAAACGATAAGACGAAAGAAAAAAGAAACCTGTTGTATTTTGATAAAGTGCTTGATTTTTCTTATTCTCCGGAAGGATCGCGTCTTATTTTCTCTGCAGTAAAAGATGGTATTACTGACATATACATCCATACTATCGCTTCGGGTACCAATGAACAGATAACGCGAGATGTTGCAGATGATCTTAATCCTTCATTCCTGAAACATTCAAATGATGTGATCATATTTTCTTCAAACCGGGTGTCCGATACACTTACCAATACAGGGAGTCCGTTTGAACGATTTTCACTGAAATTTGACCTGTTTACTTATGATCTGGCAAAAAAGGGTAATGTTCTGGTGCGTCTCAGTGAAAACGATTATGCTGACAGGTTTGAGGCAAATAGTATACCGGGAAACAAATTAGTGTATATTGGCAATCAGAATGGAATTATGAACAGGTACACAGCAAGGTTCGATAGTTCAATCAGCTTTGTTGACACAACTACTCATTACAGGTATTTTATTAAATCACAGCCTGTTACAAATTACGACAGGAATATAATTGATCAGTCAGTTTCGGACGGGTCTGATTCTTACGGAGAAATAATTTTCAGGAACAGAAAATATGAGCTCAGAAAAGGCTCTCTGGGTGAATCAGAACCGGTACCCGCATCAGAGATTGTAAATACAACATACAGGAATGAAGAGAACCGCTTTATACATAAAGCCGATAGTATTGAACAGTTAAGACAATGGCTTATACTGGAAGATAAAAAAATGAGGGATACTCTGAAGAAACCTCTTTATGAGTATTACGTTAAAAATGAGCCAATTGATATAAATCATTACATATTTGAAAAGGAAAAGCAGAATTATTACAATCAGCTTTGGCGTAAAAAATATATGGATATCGATCTTGATACGGAGAAGCTTAAAATTCCTCTTATCAGGATCTATGAAACATCTTTTTATAATAATTATATTGCTACCCAGATTGATTTCAGTTTTCTCAATAACTCATACCAGGTTTATACCGGAGGGGCTCCCTATTTTAATCCGGGAGTAAATATCCTGACGCGAATAGGAGCTATAGATCTCTTTGAGAATTACCGTATTACCGGAGGGTTCAGGTTCTCCGGCAATTTCGATAGTAATGAATATCTTGTGAGTGTTGAAAACCTGAAAGGGAAATTTGATAAACAACTGATCTATCACAGGCAGGCATTTTTCAGCACAACCGATTCGGGACACCCGTTTAAGATTTATACTCAAAATATACTGCTTTCCTATGCCAAGCCGCTTACACCCGTCCTCGCCCTGAAAGGTACTCTCTCTTACCGGTACGACCAGTACGTGATCCTGTCGACCGACATGGCCACCCTCAACCAAAAAGATGTTACCAGGCACTGGGTCAGCCTGAAAGGCGAAGTGATTTACGATAACACACGCAAGAGGAGCATCAATATTTATTTTGGCACCAGGTTCAAAATTTTCGGCGAGTATTATAAAGAAGTGACTCAGCAGAAATCTGATATGGTAGTTCTGGGAATTGACTACCGGAAATACATTAGAATACACAGAGAACTCATATGGGCAAACAGGTTCGCTGCAAGCACCTCATTCGGACCCACAAAACTTATTTATTATCTGGGCGGAGTTGATAACTGGATGGGTTATCTTTTCAATAAATACCCAATGTTCGATAGTTCTATTCCGGTTACCCCGAATGTAAACTATGGCTTTCAGGCCATAGCGACAAATATGAGAGGATTCTCTCAAAACATCAGGAATGGTAATAATTTTGCTCTCATTAACAGTGAATTGAGGTGGCCTTTTATCAGGTACTTTGCAGGACACCCTTTAAGATCAAATTTCCTGAATAGTCTGCAGATTGTTGCATTTGGAGATATAGGTACTGCATGGTCAGGCAAATCGCCCTGGTCAGGCCAGAACGGATACGACACACAGACAATTGTAAATGGACCGGTTACTGTCACTCTCGACTCAAACAGGAATCCAATAGTGGAAGGATTTGGTGCCGGAGCAAGAGCCCAGGTTCTCGGATATTTTGTCAGAGCTGACTGGGCATGGGGTGTCGAGAACAACTATATTTTACCAAGAATATTCTACCTTTCTTTCAGTCTCGACTTTTAATCCATAATTTTAAAAATCACTCATATATATATCGTCATTCAAAATTATTTCGCATATATTTTTCGAGTTTCTTTTTCATTTATTAAAAAAATAAGGTAATTTTGCGCACTTAAATGTAATTAACAAATCAAAAAATAACAGAAATGGCTTACAAAATAAATGATGATTGCACTGCTTGCGGAACATGTATAGATGAATGTCCTGTTGAAGCTATATCAGAAGGCGATATATATAAAATTGATCCTGACATATGCACCGATTGTGGTGCTTGCGCTGATGTATGTCCTGTAGAAGCTATTCATCCCGAGTAGGGCTGCAACCGGAAAAAACTTGGGCTGTACCGTAAGATACAGCCCTTTTTTTATTTCAGTTAAAATTGAAATTCAGAGGTCAGGTTAAGAATGATAAAAGCAACTTACTTTAGATCTGAGCCACCAGCCCCGGTTCTTCAAATTGATACAGTACTGTTGAAAGATAGCGTTCTCCCGTATCCGGAAGAATAACAACAATATTTTTATTTTTATATTCCGGGCGTTGACTGATTTTAAGTGCAGCAAATGCAGCTGCACCGGAAGATATTCCAACCAAAAGGCCTTCAGTCCTCGCCAGTTCCCGACTGGTTTGAAATGCTTCCTCATTTGTCACACGGATAATCTCATCAATAACCTTTGTATTTAAAATGTCAGGTATAAACCCCGCCCCTATACCCTGAATTTTATGAGGCCCCGGATTACCACCTGACAAAACTGGTGAGTCTTCAGGTTCTACTGCTACAATTCTGACTGCAGGATTGCGTTTTTTAAGCACTTCGCCGACACCTGTTATAGTACCCCCGGTGCCAACGCCGCTGACAAATACATCAACACTTGCGTCTGTATCCCTCCAAATTTCCTCAGCAGTCGTCATTCGATGTATCTGCGGATTTGCAGGATTTTTAAATTGTTGCGGCAAAAATGAATTTTGAGTTTTCAAATGTAGCTCCTCAGCTCTCTTTATTGCACCATTCATTCCATCTTTAGCCGGAGTCAACACCAGTTCCGCACCAAGAGCTTTTAACAGGCTTCTTCGCTCTATGCTCATTGACTCAGGCATCGTAAGGATCAACCTGTAGCCTTTTGCTGCAGCAACTAATGCTAAGGCGATACCGGTATTGCCACTGGTTGGTTCAATAATAACAGTGTCCTTTTTTAATAATCCTTTCTTTTCAGCATCATCGATCATAGCAAAACCTATACGATCTTTAACACTACCTCCGGGATTAAAATACTCCAGTTTGGCAATAATTCTCCCTAAGGTTTTATTATTATGATTGAAATTTGAGAGCTCCAGCAAGGGAGTATTTCCAATCAGGTCCGTTAGTTTCTTTCTAATATTTGCCATAATTTAAATATTTAGTTATACCACAAAGTAACTTCACATTACCCGCTCGTGAAATACCGTAGATGAGGTATTTTTATGCCATGTTTATGGGGTATCAGGATTATTCAGATAAAATATTCGATATTATTAATCAATCCTTTGCGGACAGCAAACATAATCAGTTCCGAAACGTTGTTTATTCCAAGCTTCCGGAAGATATTTTTCCTGTGTGTCATAACAGTATGAAAACTAATATGTTTTTTGAGTGCTATCTCTTTCGTTGTGAAGCCATCAGCGATCATTCTTACAATTTCTGTCTCAGATCTGGTTAATCCTGTGGGACCAGAGGTGTTGGTTCTGTTCCCGCTTAATTCGAGTATCATATCAAGAACCTGATCACTGAATTTTTTCTTTTTATTAACAGCCGATTCAATCGAATAGATCAGGTCATTTTTTTCATCTGTTTTTAAGGAGATATTTTTAATGCCTGATTTCAGAAGGTTTCCCAGCTCTTCGTGCGTCACCTGATTGGTAAGAATTAATATTGAAAGGTTCTTAAAATCGTTTTTTATTGTTTTTAAATCGTCAGGGCCTTCATAATCGATTAGGTTAAGATCGGTAATAAGCAGATCGGGTGTATCCTTTTGTAAAAGTCTCATCAAACTGTACCTGTCTTCTGCAACACCGCATAAAACGTATTTATTTTCAGCTTCAACCAGATGAACAAGGGATTCAACTACAAGAAACTGGGAGTCAGCTATCAATATTTTTGGGCGACCATCCATGAATTCACTTTCAACTATTTCTTCTTCTGACAAAATACGACTATTTATTGAGAATATAGTGCCCCGGGCTCATGCATCGCAGTACATAGCTAATAACAAGAGATGGGATCTTATTACTAAATAATTGAATTCTATATTAAAGCTTTTATTTTCTCCTCAGACGCAAAGCATTACTGATTACCGTAACTGAACTGAAACTCATTGCTGCAGCTGCAATCATAGGGCTAAGCAAAATTCCAAACAGAGGGAAAAGAACCCCTGCTGCAACTGGTACACCAAGAATATTATAAAAAAAGGCAAAAAATAAATTTTGCTTAATATTCCGCATGACATCACTGCTTAAGTTCCTTGCATTGGCAATCCCGTTCAGATCGCCTTTTACCAGCGTGATTTCAGCACTCTGCATAGCGATATCGGTACCTGTACCCATTGCTATACCAATGTTAGCCTGAGTAAGAGCCGGTGCATCATTGATCCCGTCACCTGCCATTGCAACAATGTGACCCTGTTCCTGCAGTTCCTTAATTTTATTGAATTTATCGTCAGGCAGACAATCGGCTTCGAAACCATCGAGATGCAGCTCACCGGCTACTGCTCCTGCGGTGAATTTATTGTCCCCTGTAAGCATAATAACTTTTACCCCCATTTTTTGTAAAGACTGAATTGCTTTGGCAGAAGTATCCTTTATTTTGTCAGATACGCCTACTATACCTTCCACATCATCCTCCAGAAGCAAATACATTACAGTTTGTCCTTCAAGCTGCCATTTTTTCACCAGTTCCATATTTTCATCCTTAAGCGATGCCTTAAAGTCTTCCAGTAACCTGTTATTTCCCAGTCCGATCTTTTTCTTTTTGTAAAAGGCCTGTACACCCTTACCGGTAAGCGATTCAAATTTTTCTAATTTCTGCAGACTGATCTTTTTCTCTTTTGCCCCAATGACTATTGCTTCGGCAAGTGGATGCTCACTATTGATATCAATTGAGGCAGCAAGCATCAATACCTCCTCATCACTCAGCTTACCAAATGATTTATAATCTTTAAGACTTGGTTTTCCTTCAGTAATTGTACCTGTCTTATCTATTATCAGAGTGTCAACTTTATTCATCTCTTCAATAGCTCGTGCATCTTTGACAAGAATGCCCATCTGTGCCCCCCTGCCAGTGCCAACCATTATTGAAATAGGGGTAGCCAGACCCAGTGCGCACGGGCACGCGATGATCAGAACAGACACTGCATTTACAAATGCATAAACGTATGCGGGTTCAGGTCCCCATATTGCCCACACGGCAAAGGTTATCAGTGATATTGCTACGATAATCTGTACAAAATATTTAGCTACAATATCCGCCAGTCTTTGTATCGGCGCTCTTGACCTGCCGGCTTCATTTACCATTTCTATTATACGCGCCAGCAAGGTATCGTTACCTACTTTTTCGGCCCTCATATCAAAAACTGTTTTCCCGTTAATGGTTCCACCGGTCGCCTTATCGTCCTTTGACTTGTCAACCGGCATGGGTTCCCCTGTGATCATACTTTCATCAATGACTGCATTTCCATCAGTTATCACTCCATCAACCGGTATCTTTTCACCTGGCTTAACCCTCAGTATATCACCTACTTTAACCTGTTCCAGAGGGATCTCTTTTTCTATCCCTTCAGTGATCAGCCTTGCAACCGGTGGAACCAGATGGAGCAGGGCTTTTATGGCTGAATTTGTTTTTCCGTGCGCTCTCAGCTCCAGAACCTGTCCCATAAGTACGAGGGTAATTATAACGGCAGAAGCTTCGAAATAAAGATGAACATTGCCCTGAGTATCTTTAAACTCAGAGGGAAAAATAGAGGGAAATAATAACCCGAATACGCTAAACAGATATGCAGCTCCGACACCAATGGAAATCAGGGTCCACATATTAGGTGACCAACGACGTATTGAACTCCATCCACGCTTAAAGAAGATCAAGCCGGAGTAGAAAATGACAGGTGTGGCTAAAAGAAATTCAATCCAGCTCCACACTTTTTTTGAAGCAATGGATTCGGGATGAATAAATGGAATTACATCGGACATGGCTATAAAAAATACCGGAATACTTAATGCCAGTGCAATCCGGAATTTTTTAACCATTTCTTTGTAAGATTTATCTTCTTTGCTGGGTTCTTCTCCCTTTTCGGGGACCAGGGTCATACCACATATCGGGCAGTCGCCGGGTTTATCTTTTCTTATCTCAGGATGCATCGGGCAGGTATATACTGTTCCGGATCCGGATAAGTGAGCTGATTCGAGTTTTATCAAATGCATGCCGCATACCGGGCAATCACCCGGTTCAGGATAAGTCTTGTCCCCCTCGCACAACATAGTGCAATAATATCTGTCCCCGCTGCCCGTATCCTTAGGCACAGCCGGTGCAGGTTTATGCTCATGGGCAGAATGATGATGTTCTTCGCCTTTATTATCGTCTTCAGCCTTAACAAGTTTCATTTTTCATGAATTAGCAAATTATGTTTGGCAAGTATCCATTTGTCGATATTTTCGGTGTTTAATACTCCGATTAATTTATCATCACTTTTTACAGGAAACAGCAATTGTTTTCCCTGACCGATCACAGGCAATTTTTCTGTTAACAGGTCTTCAGGGTCCAGCCAGATAAAATCTTTTTGCATAAAGGTTTCTGTTTTTTCATTGGCATTTCCTTTGTGCAAACCTTCAATTATATCTTTATAATTCAATATTCCTTCGACATTATCATTTTTCATAATAAGGAAGGATTTTTCATTTGTGTCGATAAGATGCCTGGATGCCTCCTGCAATGTATTTTCCGTGTTAA
The DNA here is from genome assembly GCA_963815075.1 of uncultured Bacteroidales bacterium. Lineage (GTDB taxonomy): Bacteria > Bacteroidota > Bacteroidia > Bacteroidales > VadinHA17 > LD21. The sequence continues at coordinate 192,850 of CAWFFK010000009.1, read as the reverse complement.
GGACTGAATATTTTGTCATTAAAACATCCTTTACCCTGATTCCTTCAAGAGCGTATTTCAGCTCACCGGCTTTTGATTCCGCGCCGGCTCCCAGAAAAAGGAACATTCCGATAAACACCAGCCAGAAGTCGTAAAAAAAGCCAAAGAAAACGAAAATGATTGCAAGAAACTGGCCGATTTTTGCGGCTATATTTGTCGCTTTTGTCTGATCCATTTTCATGGCCAGCAGCGATCTCAAAACCCTGCCACCATCCATTGGAAATGCAGGAATCAGATTAAAGACAGCCAGTATAAAGTTTGCATACATAATATTGAATGCAAAAGGCAGATTAACTAAATTGCCTGTACTGATAGATTCAAGATCAGGCATTTGGTGAGTGATAATCAAAAAGATCCATATTAATACCCCAATAGCTACGTTTACAGCGGGTCCTGCCAGAGTCACCTGTAATTCCTGGGCAGGTTTGGTTGGCATTGATTCAAGGCTTGCTATTCCCCCAATGGGATATAGTGTTATGTCTCTTGTCATTACCTTGAACCTCTTTGCCATAAGGGCATGTCCCAATTCATGAAGAACAACACAGGCGAAAAGCACCATTATAAAAAATACTCCGGAAAGTCCAGCCCTGTATCCATGTCCAATACGGAAATACATAATAAAAATCCAGGCTATCAGGATCAGAAAACTCCAGTGTATATAAAGTTTGATTCCCGACACACTTCCCAGATAGAGTGACCATTTTTTGTGCATCTGTCTATTTTACATAATAAAAGAGATAACAATACTTTATCTAATAAATCACTTCAACCCTGCTGAGTGAATTTACACATTAACAGCCGGTCATTTATTTTATTGTCATTTACTTGCCGGTACAAGGTGCATATTGCATACCGGGCAATTACCCGGTTTATCATATACCTTATCACCTTCGCAATGCATTGGGCAATAATATTTCAAGCTCTCATGTTTACCGGATTCATGTTCATGATCATTTTCAGAATGCGAATCTGAATCCTGAGTTTTTAAATTTTTCATAACTGCATAAAAATTTAATTATGTTCTTAGATTATATAATTTAAAAATCAAACAAAAATTAAACAAGTTTGTTAATCACATTTTTTAATTTTTTCTGAATTTCACCGGCAATATTCATTAGTTCAGGATTCTTAATTGCCGACATGGAAGCAACCGGATCGACAGCAGCTACCTCAATAGTGCCATCAGATTTTTCCTGAATAATCACATTGCAAGGCAACATAACACCTATTTTATCCTCTTTCTGAAGTGCTTTATAGGCATAAGCCGGATTACACGCTCCCAGGATTTTATATCTCCGGAAATCAACATCAAGTTTTTCCTTTAGCTTTTCGTGAATATCAATTTCCGACAGAACTCCAAAACCTTCTGATTTTAAAGCATCTTTTGTTTTTACAACAGCCGTTTCAAAACCTGTTTTCAGTGTTTTTTCAAAATAATACTTCATAGTCATGTTATTAAATCATGTATATTTTTGACTGAAATGTTAGTATAACAATTGTTTGAATTTTCTATACAACGGGTTTAACTCATGCCGTGTTTCCATCCAATTGATACCAGCCACCAATTCAGGGGATAGGTCAAAAGTGCTCCTGCAAATAACCCTAAAGCTCCATAGGACCAAAAAGTAAAGGTGTCCGGATCGGGGCTTTGTCCTGCAATTTCGGGAGTAAAAAATCTCATTATTAATCCCACTGCAGGCATAAGAGGAATCATTGAAAAATAATGTTCACGTTAAATTATTGTCTTAAAATATTTATTCAATTCTGAAACAAATTGAATTGTAAAAGATACTCATTAGCAGATTCCTCTCGTGGGAATATTAAAAGGATTGTTTTTAACCTATGAGCACACAAAGAAGGTTTAATAGGGAGACCCCATTGCCTATCCTGCCGGATCGTGAACCATGTCCACAATATACCTCCTTTTTATTTATGTTGATTTTTTTGTCCTTTATTCGCAGACTGGTTTTCGGAATTCATGATTATTATTTTTCTTTTTCCATCGTTTCTGCCACATTAAAGCGATTTATCTGTTGCATAAACATTTGTCTCATTTGATGATGACTATACATTAAATCTACGAAATTGCGACATGTTTTTGAATCCCCGGCGACCACATCCATCATGTTCCCCATCATCATTTGCATAATTCCGGGGTTCTTATTCATCATATTTATAAAGTAAGAGCGGTCCATCATGTGATTTTGGCCACTCATTCCCATTTGTTCCAGACTACCCATCATCTGGTTACTATCGTTCATGATCATATTTCCACTGTTACCCATCGTATAATTGTTATTGCCGTACATCATCATCATGGCATGCTGATTCCCATGCATTGCCTGAATAAATTCGGTCATATAACCTTGATCATTTAAAATGGTGTTGAATATCTCTTTCCGGGATTCCGGGTTATTGAGTTTCTCCTTAACATCACTTGTCTTATTATAACTGTTGAAAGACAAAAGAGTCAGAATTGAGAAAAATATTAATGTTTTCATAATACTTCATTTTGAATTTTACAACTTATTCAAAAATACAGAACATTCTCACACTGAATGTTACACAATTTCTCAATTGTTTTACAAAATTCACATATTACCTGACTTCATCGATTGCTATACGCTTTGTTTCACCAATTTCCCTGAAATGAGCAGGAGAAAGTCCGGTTACCTTCTTAAACTGGTTAGAAAGATTGGCAACACCTCTGTATCCAATTTAATTTACACACTATTTAATCCAACTTCATCGGTTCTGACTTTATATACCTCATCAACAGGAGACAAAATGATCATTCCGTCGCCACTATAGCCAGTTCTTCCTGATTGACGTATTAACTGTACAATTTTAGGGACACTCTTTTCATCAATAAGGACTTCGAGTTTAACCACACGATATGCATCGGCGTAAGGATATTTTGTACTTATATGTTCCTTTTCATGATCGGAATACATTCCCGTTCCCTCACATTCTACCATAGTCATGCAGCAAAAACCTGCATTTCTGAGTGAATGGTACACTTTCTCAATCATCCTGTGTCTGATATATGCTTTTACAAGTTTCATGATTTCAATATTTTAGAGTTTCTTTTGTTTCACCGCATGTTAGCATTGATTCTCCGAAATACGGATTACGTATAGCTTTGGTTTCACTTATCCAATAGGCGCCCTTTTCGTTATTGAACATCGGGCAAAACTGGTAATAAACCGTTTTCCCCATCAACCCGAATGTTTTTATTGCTTTATAGAAGCTGTCATTGAAAACGGAAAATGCCTTCCGCTGTACCTCTAAATCATCAGAAGATGCAATTTGGCCGAGTTGGCTGTCGAGATCGGGCAAAAGCCCCATCCATGTTGTCATAGCATCACCCTTAAGCAGATTCATATTCGTTTTCGACAGAGCCTGCAGAACCTCATTTGCAACTTGTTTCGCCTTCGTTTCATCGCTTTGAACAAAAGCATTTTTGAGAATGATATACTGGTCATACACAGAGTTGAGTTGCATGATAAAATCCATACTTATATTCATTTTCCCGGACTTCCCGGTGATTTTATTGTTTAAATTATCACTGTTCGATACAGCACCGGTATCTGGCTTATCCATATTTTTTGAGCTTTGTCCAGTCCCTGATCCGGAATTTCCAGGCATAATCATTCCGGGCATAGTATTGGTTTTTCCGCCTTCAGGGTTCATCATGCTGGGCTTACCTGCAAGCTGGGCAGCTGCATCAATCCTGAATACTCCGTTGGTCGCAATCTCTTCCCCCTCATTAAGTCCGTTATTTACTACATAAAAATCACCTGCAGCCGGACCCAGTCCTATTTCGCGATATTTAAATGTCGGCTGTTTCATATCCGGAATTTTCACCCAGACTACTGACCTTTTACCAGTCCAGAGCACTGAAGTTTTAGGAACCATGATGTCTTTCTTAGCACCGGCAAAAGTTGAAGATACTATCCCATCGGCAAACATATCAGGTTTAAGCAGGGAACCCGGATTCTGAATTTCGACACGGACTTGTGCAATCCTTGTTTTTGGATCGATTACCGGATCAATAAAGCTTATCCGGCCTTCGAAATTTCTACCCGGAAGTGACTCAACTGTAAAATTAATTTTGTCTCCTTTTCTGATCCACGGAAGATCGCTTTCATAAGCCTCGAACATGATCCAGATCCTTGTGAGGTCAATCACCTGAAACAGAGCGCTTCCTTCCTTTACATAATCGCCTAAAGCCACATTCCGTCTTGTAACAGTCCCAAAGATGGGAGAGAGCACATCAAAGTAACTCTGAGTTTTTCCCTTTTTTTCAATATTATCAATCTGTTCATCAGTTAGATCCCACAATTTTAGTTTATTTCGCGCAGCATTGTAAAGATCGGGATTGGTTAAGCGGCTTTCCTCAGCTTCAAGCAGCTCCTTCTGTGCAATTACCAGCGCCGGGGAATAAATTATTGCCAGTTTCTCTCCCTTGCTTACCTCCTGACCTGTGAAGTTTACAAACAGCTTTTCAATCCTTCCGCCAAACCTGGCTGTCAGTTCGGCTATGTTCCTCTCATCCGGCTTAACCTTACCAAGAAGAAACACCTCTTTATCAGGATATGCTTTTTTAACAATTATTGTTTGTATATCGGCTATCTTGATCGCTTCCTCCGTCATACGGATCTCCCCTGGCGATATTGTTGAATCATTTTCGGAAAGACTCTGCAATGGGATTAAATCCATTCCGCAAATCGGACATTTCCCGGGGTGGTCCATCCTTATCTGGGGGTGCATTGCGCAGGTCCAGATTATCTTTTTTGTGTTTGCCTGTTCCAGCGGGGACTGGGCAGTTTTTATTTCCTTCTTTGAACCATGAAAAAATAGCCAGCCAAAGAAAAGTCCTAAGATCAAAGTTATCCCGACAATTATATAATCGCGTTTATCAGGTGAAAAAATCTTTTTCATTGTTTTTTATTTATAATGTTTTACCTTCCAATCAGATAATAGATAAAAGCAATAGCGGCATCATTGTCTGTCCTTGCTTTTTCAAGCTCCAGTTTATAGCCAAGAAGCTGACGTTCCATGCGCAGAACTTCATCGAAATTCTTTCCGTCTGTTTCATAAGCAGTTTGAAGAATATTGAGCGCTATTCTTGCCTTGCCGGATTGTCCCATATACAGCTGAATGCGCCTGGCTGCATCGTTATAGTCCTTATCTGCTTTTTCAAAAGTGGTTTCCAGAATATTAATTTTATCAAGCTTACCATTTCCTGTCGATTCCTGCATTAGTGTTGCCTCATTCACCATTGAAGTATATTTCTTACGGTATATAGGAATTGAAATGCCCAGTACAGGAAACATAACAGCGTCTTTTCCCGCTTCTGAAACACCTGCCATGGCCCCTGTTCCTTTACCTGTAACTATATAGTCAAGGCCTAACATAACATTTGGTTTCCCTGCATCTTTGGCCACCTGTTCCTGCTTTGCGTATGATGATTCCATAAAATCCATTTGCAGTAACTGGTGATTTCCGGTTTTTATGCTGTCCATCACTGCTTCACGGGTCATATCGAGATTCCTGATAATAAGTGTATCAGGAACACTTACAGACCTGTCTGCCGATACGTTCAGCATATTGTTGAACCCGGCCTGTACAGCAAGGTAGCTGTCCTTTAATAATGCTACCTTATTCTCCAGATCCGCAATTTCCATTTCCACGCGCAATACATCCACTGATGATGCCAGCCCTGCTTCCACTTTTGTAAGTGCCAGTTTCCTTAATGTTTTCAGTATATCAATATTATTTACTGAAATATCAATGGCTTTTTGATTGAAATAGAGGTTATACCATGTTGATTTAACATCATAGAATAATCTTGATCTGGCCTCTTCAAACAACTCATATTTTGACTTCGCCATTTCTGAGGCAGCATCTTTTCTTGCTCCCAGCGTTCCAAACCAGGGAAACATCTGCGACAATGAAATACGAGCTCTTTGTGGTCCGACCCTTGTTTCAACAGGTTGAATAAAATACCCGAAAGTGATTTGGGGGTCAGGCAGCGAACCAACCTGGGGAACCTTTTCAAGAGCAGCCTGGTATTCACTGAATTTGCTCTTTAATCCAGGGTTATTCATGGCGGCTTCAACCAGGTACTTTTCCGGAATATCCTGTGCCATTGCAGAGATCCCTGCTGTAAGTAAAAAGACTGTTAATATTTTTCGACCATATTTATCCATTACTGATTCGTTTAATATTGTTCAACTTTCTAAGCTTCCTTTCCTGCCACATACTGTAAAGAACAGGTACGACAAACATGGTCATTACCTGAAGGATCATTCCTCCAAATAAAGGAATTGCCATTGGTCCCATTATGTCCGAACCCTTGCCGGTTGATGTCAGTACAGGTATCAGTGCAATTATTGCACACGATGCAGTCATCATGGCCGGTCTCACCCTTTTAATTCCTGCATGCAGTATAGATTCTCTGACTGCGGTTTCATTTTCCGGTTTTTCTTTCCTGAAAATTTGCATCTGATAAGTTGCCATAATCACTCCATCGTTGGTTGCAATACCAAATAGTGCGATGAACCCAACCCATACAGCTACGCTCAGGTTTATTGTGTGCATCTGGAAAAGAGTTCGCATATTCATTCCGGAAAGGGAAAAATTCATAAACCAGGGCTGGCCATAAAGCCATAGCATTATGAATCCCCCGGCAAAAGCCACAAATATACCTGAGAACACAATACCTGAAGTAGTAACTGAATCAAACTGGAAATAAAGTATCATGAAAATTATGATCAGCGAAATCGGTACCACAACCATAAGTCTTTTCGTAGCCCTGATCTGGTTCTCAAAGTTCCCGGTAAACTTGTATGTGACTCCTGCAGGCAGTATTAACCCCCCATCGCTTATCCTGGTCTTAAGATATGATTGTGCGTTTTCCACCACATCGCCTTCGGCATACCCGGGCTTTTTATCAAATATCACGTATCCGACAAGAAAAGTATCTTCACTTTTAATTAGTTGGGGACCACGGGTATAAGTAATTTCGGCCAGTTCGCCAAGTGGTACCTGCACTCCTGTTGGAGTAGGAATAAGAACATGCTTTAAATCTTCAGGATTATCCCTGAATTCACGGGCATACCTTACCCGTACCGGGAATCTTTCCCTTCCCTCAATAGCTGTAGTAAGTGGCATCCCTCCAATGGCACTGCTGATGTACATCTGCATATCATCTATGGTAAGTCCGTAACGTGAAATGGCCCTGCGATCTATTTTTATTTCGAGGTACGGTTTACCGACCACCCTGTCGGCAAATACTGATGACGGTTCCACCCCCGGAACATTTTTTAGCAATCCCTCTATTTCAAATCCTGTTTTTTCGATTGCCTCCAGGTCGGGACCATATACTTTTATGCCCATTGGTGCTCTCATTCCTGTCTGAAGCATAACCAGGCGGGTCTGGATAGGCTGAAGCTTTGGAGCGGAAGTTAGTCCCGGCAGATCTGATTGTTTAACAATTTCCTTCCAGATATCGTCAGGTGTTCTGATATTGTTGCGCCACTGACGATAATATTCACCATTTTTATCAGGGATAAGATCATCTTTATTAATCAACCTGAAACCATCCTTTTTAGGGTTATAACGACTGCTGTCTTTTAAAATGAATGAATCGTTCCTGTCGGTTTTAAATCTCATTCGATGACCATTCACATCCTGCATATATTCAGGCTTGTAATTGACAAGATTCTCAAACATTGATATTGGTGCAGGATCGAGTGCGGAATTTACACGGCCCCATTTACCGACGACGGATTCCACCTCAGGAATTGAATTGACTTTCATATCCAGCAAACGGATATCATCTATGTTTTCCTCTATACCCGAATGAGGCATGGTAGTGGGCATAAGCAGAAAAGAGCCTTCGTCAAGGGAAGGCATAAATTCCTTCCCTACCCCAGGGAATGTATTTAATACCGCCTGCCAGCCCCTGGTTTCTTTGAATTTGAGAGGTAGGAATCCAAATATCTTTCCGGCTCCCTGCCATACCAGTAATCCAAATAAGATCACAATAACAGGAACAGATAGAAATTTCCATTTATTATTTAAACACCATTTCAGGATCGGTGAATAAAAATGCACCACTGTCATCAATATGCCCAAAACGACAGCCAGAATTAAGAAAACGAACAATATGTTTAAAAGAATATGGTTTTGTGCTCCAAGAGGCATCCAGTGAACAGTCAGAAAATAAACCACAGCCAGGACCGCTATGCCTACATTGATAATATTTGCGAATTTTTTTCTGTTTTCAGGCCATTTATCTGCAAATAAGTTATTTACACCGAAGCCTACTAAAGCAAAAGCTATCCAGGCCTTAAAGAAAAGGATAAAAATGAAACCTGCAGCTATCAGCGAATAGTTCAAAATTCGTGATATTCTTTTCTTATCTATGCGTATGGAAAAAATAATATGAGCAAGTGCCGGTATAACCATAATTCCAATCACAAGGGATGCCAGTAAGGCAAAAGTCTTGGTAAAGGCAAGCGGTCTGAACAGTTTACCTTCGGCAGCCTGCATAGCAAATACCGGGAGAAAACTTACAATTGTTGTAGCCAAAGCAGTAATTACAGCTGATGCTACTTCCGTGGTGGCTTCATAAACCACACTGAGCAGATGCTTCCCGCGCACCCCGATATTCTCCGGCATATCGAGATGCCGGACAATATTCTCTGTAAAAATTATCCCTACATCCACCATCACTCCAATTGCAATAGCAATACCTGACAATGCCACTATATTTGCATCCACATGCAACCTTCGCATAACGATGAATGTAATAAGCACTCCGACAGGCAACAGACTGGAAATAATTATTGAGGCTCTTAAATTCAACACCAGAATAATTACTACGATAATGCTGATGAGTATTTCATCCGTTAATGCAGATTCAAGGGTCCCGAGGGTCTCTTTAATCAATCCTGTACGATCGTAAAAAGGTACAATTGTAACTTTGGAAACAGTACCGTCACTTAGTGTTTTGGAAGGCAGCCCGGGTGAAATTTCATTGATCTTCTCTTTAACATTATTGATTACCTCCATTGGATTTGCCCCATAGCGCGCTACAACAACGCCACCGACAGCTTCGGCACCTCCTTTATCGAGACCTCCCCTCCTTGTAGCCGGACCGAAATTCACCTTTGCTATATCTTTTATCCTTACCGGTACATTATCTTTTACTGCAACAACGCTCTCTTCCAGGTCCGACAGGCTTTTAATATAGCCCAATCCACGGACAAGGTATTCAACCCGGTTAAATTCAATAGTTCTGGCTCCTATGTCGAGATTACTTTTTTTAACTGCCGCCATTATCTGCGCAACGTTTACGCCAAAAGCTTTCATTGCATCAGGGTCGATATCAACCTGGTACTCTTTTACAAAGCCTCCGATAGATGCCACCTCCGAAACGCCTTTTGCAGTTGCAAGTGAATATTTCACAAAGAAATCCTGAATGGTGCGAAGTTCCTGGGGGTCCCATCCTCCGGCAGGCTTACCGGATTTGTCCCTTCCCTCAAGAGTATACCAGTATATCTGCCCCAATGCCGTGGCATCTGGTCCGAGTGAAGGAGTAACACCTTCGGGCAATGTGCCTGCAGGCAATGAATTGAGCTTTTCAAGTATCCTGGTACGGCTCCAGTAAAATTCTATTTTATCCTCAAAAATAATATAGATGCTCGACAAGCCGAAAATGGAATTACTTCTGATCGTTTTCACTCCAGGGATACCTAGCAATGCCGTTGTAAGGGGATACGAAATCTGGTCCTCGACATCCTGTGGTGATCGCCCGGGCCATTCGGTATAAACAATTTGCTGGTTTTCACCAATATCCGGAATAGCATCAACCGGGACAGGATCGCGGGGAAAGATTCCCAGGTTCCAGTTAAAAGGAGCATTTACAATGCCAAGTGTAACCAGTGTAATCAGCGCCAGGAATGTAACCAGCTTGTTCTCAAGGAAGTATCTGATAATTTTATTTAACATAATGTGAAAGATTATCCGGGACAGTGCTGATTAAGAAGCCCTGTCCCGGAAAGATTTAACTCATTTATTTTGCTCGTTCATAATGACAGCATGAAGGCAAAGCGTTATAAACCTTGTCGTCCGCTCTGTACTTCTCAGTATCGTGACCTGCCAGAGCAATCTTCTTTTCCAGAGCATCAATAGTAGTTTTTGAAGGTTCAAAAGTCACTGTGAGCAGTTTGGTTTTCTGATCCCACGAGGCGCTTTCAACACCCTCTTCTTTAACTGCCTTTTCTATACGGGCTTTACATAATTCACAGTTGCCCCACACTTTTATTGTTTCTGTTTTTTTCTGCCCTGATGTTTTTACTGAAGTTTGAGCTGAAAGGGTTGTGTCAAATGATGCAACGAGTACTATTAAAAGAATTAGTTTTATTGCTTTCATAATTAAAATTTTAAATGAATAATTGGGAATAATAAATACAGATACCTGAGACAAAGCATAGCCTTGTCTGCCGATAATTCAGGATGACAGGATCAAATACGGAAAACACATAAGGCCTCAAGGGCCGGGCTATACAGATCATTCATCCCGGGTGGCCTGATTTTTTTATCGATATAATTTATAGCGGTTGACTCACCGATCTTTGTATTAAGCGGGATTACAAAAAAATGAATACCCTGAATTCCAGGGGCATCAATATGATAGTCGGAGATTAAATAATTATTGCCTAAAGTATAAGCCGACAAAACATCTTCACAGCAATGCCTCGTTATGGTTAGCTGCTGAGAGTAATTATCCTCATGGTGATCCATGCCACATGTTGCAAGCTTACCGGAAAGAGAGACCTTTGTCGCAAAAACAGAGCCCCTGCAATAATGGGTTGCAAATTTTACACTTATTCCTGAGAAAAGAATCAGGGCAATTAATGGTATGGATAATACCTTTCTCATACTAGTTCTAAACAAAGCCTGAGATAAAATGTTTTGCAAAGTAAGCCAATATTTAACAAATCAGAAAAAATCAGTTTATAAATCCGCATTTCAGGTTTTTGAATAATCCTGAGGGTTCATTTTCATCAGATATAAGTATACTATTTAAACATTGGCTGTACTGCATTGAGATCTGTCATTTATTTGGGGGCATATTTAGCTTTCTGAAGGATCCCCTGCAGATCTGTACTGTTCATCAGGTCCTCCATTTTAACTCCTGGGTTCTTATTCATATATGCTTCAATAATTCTGAATCCAATCCACACAGCTGCCTTTCCGGGTGATTCATTTGTGAAATAACTGGTGAAAGGAGCTTCTCCTGTAAGTTTACGAATTGTGAACTGATCGGTGTTAAATAACAGATCGTGCTCAACAAGATATTGCCACATCTGGCCTTCATTATTCATGCAGAATTTCATCTGGGCGGGAGTAAATCCAAAAATTATGTTGTCTGAAGTCTCAGGCAGCATGCACTTTTCAAAATATTTCAATTTGCCACCATGGATCATCTCTGCCATAACATTATCAACCGGATATCCGACAGCTGAAAAATCCCACTCTGACGCAGCCCAGCCATACATACAGTCAGGAACAACATATTCCGGCGTCATTTTATCTGCCATATACTTATAGATCTCAAGCCTCGGATAGTATTCACAATCCGCCCCCAGGTATCTGTCGAGGCCTATTCCAAGAACCGAATCACCGGTAATAATACTATTGTTAAATCCTGTTATACAAGTGTATACGCCTGGAACCTGTTTCCCCGGGAAATAATACAAATAATAACGAAATGCCTTCTGTAGTTCCGATTCTATAGATTTAACATCGGGGTATACCTTCAATGTAAGTTTGTAGACATCATTGTTCTGTTTATCCGTACAAAACCTTACAAGGAAATCGCCAAATGAACTATTGTTAATGTCACCTGTGTTTATCACATAACTGAATAGCTGAAGAAAACTGCCATATTTTTGTTTAAGAGAGGGAACCGCATGAATAATATCATCAGGGTTGAGGGAGAAAAGATCTTTTTCGAGTCGCTTTATTTCAATGTTTACACTAACCGATGAAATATTGACTTTATAATGATTTCTCCTGCATGATATTAAGCCGGTAACGACTGATGACAATAATAAAAATGTGATAATTCTGGTTTTCATTTTGTTCCTGATTTTTGGAAGACTAAAATAAGTACATTTTCGTTTATAATTCAACAGTAAAAACGACATAGCAACTTCATTATTATTTGTTATTTTCGCAGATGAATTGAAACAAAGCAAACTTATGGTGATCTTTTCTTCTCAACAGAGTACAAGGCTACAAAAAATCTTTATGATTTTTTTGTTGACCTTCATTACATTTGCCTTGCAGGCACAGCAGCGAATAAGTTTCGGCATACATGCTGACCCTGTAATCAGCTGGTTTTCAACCGATGCTCATGAAGTAAATAATAACGGAGCCCGGGCAGGATTTAATTTTGGGCTGAATTTTAACAGTTACTTCAGCAAGAATTATTCCTTTTCAACCGGTATAAGCCTTATAAATGCCGGCGGCAGCCTTACAAACAGTGATACAACTGTTTTTAAATTTGCCAATTTCAATTCCACGGTTCCAGCAGGAAAACCGGTAATCTATAAAATACAATATCTTTCATTTCCTGTCGGGCTGAAACTTCAGACCAATCAGATTGGATATGTTACCTTCTTTACGGACATAGGGCTCGACCCAAAAGTTGTAATCGGTGGTAAGGCAGACATTCCATTCCTTGGAATAAAGAATGAAAGTGCAACAAAAGAATTGAACCTGTTCAATCTTTCATATCACATTACGGCAGGTATTGAGTACTCTCTTGGGGGAAATACGGCCCTGGTAGCCGGTTTGAATTTTGACAATAATTTCCTTGATATAACTTCGGACAATGGTCAGCTTAAGGACAAGGTGTCCCATAAATTATTTAGTTTCAGGTTTGGGGTAAATTTCTAAAAATACTCCTATGAAAATCACGGTTGCACAACTAAACTATCATATCGGGAATTTTAAAAAGAATAAAGACCTTATTTGCAGTGCCATCAGAAAGGCTAAGTCAGCTAATTCTGATCTGGTTATTTTTTCTGAACTCTGCATTCCCGGGTACCCTCCCCTTGACCTTCTTGACCGTCTTGACTTTATTGAAAGATGCAACAAGACAGTATCTGAGATAGCAAGGGAATGTATTGGAATTACAGCTATTGTAGGATCACCCACACTTAACAGGAACCAGGAGGGCAAAAAGCTATTCAACTCAGCGCTTGTACTGTCTGAAGGAAAAATAGTTTTTTCAGTAAATAAAGCGCTTCTGCCGACTTATGATATTTTCGACGAATACAGGTATTTCGAACCGGAAACTAAGTTCTCAGTGTTCCCTTTTAAAGGATTGAGATTAGCCATTACAATCTGCGAGGATTTATGGGATGAACAGCCGTTTGACAATGAATTTGAAAAAACGAGGCTCTATACCATATCTCCAATGGAAGAGTTAAGCAGGTATAATCCTGATCTCATTGTTAACATTTCCGCTTCGCCTTTTTCCTATTCGAAAATTGAAGCTAAAGAAAACATATTCATATCAAAAGCCCTGAAATATAAGATACCCGTAATATCTGTTAACCAGACAGGCGGAAACACTGAACTTATTTTCGACGGGGCGTCAATTATCGTGAACAGGAAGGGTGAAATATTTAATCATTTACCGTATTTTGAAGAATGCATTGAGACTTATAACTTTGACGAAATTAATTCGTCTTCGATTTTCAATGAAGAAAACACACCCGGACCCATTTCACTGATTCATAAGGCTCTGGTCGCTGGTACCAGCGACTACTTTTCTAAGACCGGGTTTAGAACTGCAGTTATCGGACTTTCAGGAGGTATAGATTCGGCTGTATGTCTGTGCCTTGCAGCAGAGGCCCTGGGAAATAAGAATGTAAGAGTACTTCTGATGCCATCACGTTATTCGTCGGAGCATTCAGTAAACGACGCTGTTATGCTTGCCAGGAATCTGGATGTACGATATGATATAATAAATATCGAAGAACCATTCCACGCTTTTGAAGATGTGCTTACTCCACTGTTTGAAGGAAAACCAAGGGATATAACTGAGGAAAATATACAGGCCCGTATCAGAGCTGTTCTTCTTATGGCTCTATCAAACAAACATGGAAATATCCTCCTTAATACCTCAAACAAAAGTGAGGCTGCTGTAGGATATGGAACTCTTTATGGAGATATGGCTGGTGGACTATCAATAATAGGAGATGTTTATAAAACAGATGTATATAAACTGGCAGCCTATGTTAACAAAAATTCTGAGATCATTCCTGAAAACATTATAAAAAAATTGCCTTCCGCTGAACTACGACCCGATCAGTTAGATTCTGATTCACTTCCGGACTATAATGTACTGGATGCGATTCTCTACCAGTATATTGAAATGCAGAAACCTGCAGAACGGATCATAATTGAAGGATCTGACCAGGAAACTGTCCTGAAAGTTATAAGCCTTATTGACTATAATGAGTATAAAAGATACCAGGCTCCACCTATATTAAGAATTTCATCAAAGGCATTTGGAGCAGGAAGAAGGATGCCTCTAGCTGCAATCTATTAGACATTTTGATGTTTTTTATGACTACCTGCAGACTAAAAGCTAACACTAATAATAGGCCTTAGGTGGCATGAGGGTAAAGTGTGGGAGATTCCTCGCTGGTCACCTACGCTAAAGCTACGGTGCCCTAAGCGCTCGGAATGACACAGCAATTTGATAGTTACTGGGGGTGAAAAAGTGGCGATTCGCAGATAACTGTATCTGATATTATGATTTGTGTCGCGAATCGCCACTTCTTCACCCCCATATATTCTTAATTAATCCTGTCATCCCGAATCCCGCTTTATGCGGGATGAGGGATCTCCCTCGACCATTTGTGTTCTCCCCATAAACCCGGTTATTAAAGATCTTCAAATAAAAACAGAAAGCAAACTCTCTCAAATAAGACAAATTTCTAATAATCTAAGAATTACAAAATGTTTTCATTAGTAGCGAAACGAAGTGAACTGAAGAATCTCCTTCTATTTTGATATATTATCTTTTTAATACAAGTTTTTTATCAATAATCTATCAATAACCAAATCGCAGAATTTATTTAGTATGCCTGTACACTGATAAAAAACTGTACCCGTGATTATTACAACTACCTGTAAGTGAATATGTTAAAAAATGTTAATTTGAAATTTATTAATTTCTTTTATTACCTTTGATATGTTATTTAACATAAAGATCTTATGCAATATATTAATCCGTTTATTGAGTTGTGTATTGAAGGTCCTTCTTCTATTTTCAAAGGTTTAAATCAGAAAGACAAAGAGACATTATCTCTGCATCATTCCCTGACGCATATTAAAAAAGGAAATGCGCTGTTTAAGGAGGGCGAGAAGACCCATGGCATTATCTGTCTTGCCTCGGGTAAGGTGAAGGTATTCAGGATAGGTGTTGGCGGGAGAGAACAGATAGTGAAAATGGTAAGACCTCAGGGATTTATCGGATACCGCTCACTTTTTTCCGAACATGTCTGGTCGTTTTCTGCCACAGCCATTGAAGAATCATACATCTGTACATTTGAAAAATCCACCTTTATAAAAATTCTGAAAAAAAACCCCGATCTCACCCTGAGGTTCATGAAGTTGCTTTCTGAAGAACTTGTTCTTTCCAATAAAAGAATTGTATCTCTTACCCAGAAACATATCAGGGGCCGCCTGGCAGAATCTTTGTTAATGCTTCGTGATACCTATGGTTTTGAAGCTGACGGTAAAACCCTCAGGGTTTTACTTTCGAGAGAAGACGTTGCCAACCTGTCTAATATGACCACATCAAATGCAATCCGTACTCTTTCAAACATGGCCTCTGAAGGCATCATCTATCTTAATGGAAGAAAGATCAGCATTATGGATGCTGTGAACCTTGAATATATAAGCGGACTAGGTTGACTGGCTGTTAATTGTATCTTGTTTTCCCCTAATCTCTGAAAAATACTCGCTTAACGCGTCCCGGAATCGAGGTCAATATTTCATAGGGGATAGTCTGGCATTCTGCGGCAATTTCCTCAATTGAAATATTTTCTCCGAATATCTCTGCCTCATCTCCTTCATTAATGTTTAGCCCGGTTATATCTGCCATGCACATATCCATACATACATTTCCTATTACAGGCACCTTTGTACCCTTTATAAACAGGGAACCTTTCCTGTTTCCCAGTTTCCGGTTTAAACCGTCGGCATAACCAACAGGTAATATTGCTATTATCCTGTCATTCTCTGAAACGTCGGCACAGCCATAACCCACAGGCTCTCCTTTACTGATCTTCTTAACCTGTGATATCGTCGTTCTAAAACGTCCGGTAGTCTTAAGGTTGAGACCCGGAAAGTTTCCGACCCCGTACATTCCTATACCGGGTCGGACCATATCAAACTGGAACTGAGGAAACCGCGCAATACCTGAAGAATTGAGAATATGGCGTAAAAAAGGATATCCGATTATTTTAGCAATCTCATCCGATGTCTTCAGAAATAGCTCAACCTGCCTGTGACTGAAATGATCAAGCGAAGGATCCTCGCTCGCTGCCAGGTGAGAAAAGACAGAAATGACCCTGATGCACTCTGCACCTGCTATAATTTCAGCCATGGATGCGACCTCCTCAGGCATAAAGCCAAGCCGGTGCATTCCTGTATCGATCTTTATATGAACAGGGTAGTTTATCAGGCCGTGCCTGGAGGCAACAGTTGTAAACTTTTCCAAGGACAAAAAACTATATATTTCAGGTTCGAGAGAATATCTTATCATCAGCTCGGCGGCTGAAGGATCGGGATTCATGACCATAACAGGCAATGTAACACCGGCATTTCTAAGTTCTGCTCCCTCGTCTGCATAGGCAACTGCCAGATAACTTACCCTGTGGTACTCAAGAAATGATGCAATCTCAGCCGAACCTGCGCCATAGGCAAATGCCTTGACCATAGCCATTATTCTGGTATCCGGATTAAGGTACCTTCGAAATTCGTTAAGATTATGCGAAAGAGCGTCCAGATTAATCTCAAGGACAGTCTGATGAATTTGCTGTTCGAGTAACTTCCCGATTTTTTCAAATTCAAAAATTCTTGCACCCTTAAGCAAAATAATTTCATTTCTGAAGCCGGAACTATTAAAATCGCGGATGAAATCTTCAGTGGACTGGTAAAAACCTGCACCATTCACAAACAACGCTCTGTTTCTGACAAGAGCATTCCCTATACCGATAAATTTATCAATACCTGTTTTCTCAATTAAACCCGACACCTCCTGATAGAGTTCCTGTTCAGCCCTCCCGCTTTGAACAAAATCGGAAAGAATCAGAGTAGTGCTTCTTCCCCTTTGCGATATAAGATATTCCAGCGCCATTCCGAGTGAACCCGGATCGGAGTTATAATAGTCTTCAATAAGCTGACAATTGTTAATACCGTTCTTCATTTCCATCCTCATTGCAACGGAAACAAGCGATGAAATACCTTTTATGAGAATTTTGCTGTCAGTTCCCAGGGCCAGGCAGACTGTAGCGACCAATATTGCGTTATCGACAGAGGCCCTGTCGACGAACGGAATTATAATATCATAGGCTTTCCTTTTATGTCTTATCCGAAGAGAAGTATGTCCATCCTCTGAAGATCTTTTTTCAACAAAAACGGAAGCGCTTTTATTTTCCGCAGACCAGTCTACCAGTTTTTTAGTCCGGAGATTCCGGTCATCCATTATTAATGAGTGGATAAGTTTATGATCACTGCAATAAATAATCAAGGAACAATCCTTAAACAGTTTTAATTTTTCAGCTGCTTTAGTTTTATCATCGTTAAAATTTTCACGGTGTGCATCACCTATATTCGTAATAACGCCTATATCAGGATTAATTATTTCCCGGAGCCTGTCCATTTCCCCCGGCATCGAAATGCCAGCCTCAAAAACACCAAGCTTATATTTTTCATCCAGCTTTAAAACAGAGAGTGGTACTCCAATCTGTGAATTATAACTTTTGGGACTTCTTATGACCGAAGTTGATATACCCAGAACATCCGCAAGCCATTCTTTTACCACCGTTTTACCTGCGCTCCCTGTAACTGCAATAACGGGCGATTTAAATGCTTTCCTTATATACGCAGCTATCCTTTGTAAGGCTTCAACCGTATTTCTGACAACGATGAATGATGCGTCAGTATATTTTTCCATTTTGCCAGGCAGCTTTTCAACAACAAAAATCCTTATGCCTTTCTGAAAAAGAATATCAATGAAGTTATGCCCGTCATGGTTCTTCCCGGTAATTGCAAAAAATGCGAGTCCTTCACTGTAACTTAGCTGACGACTGTCGATAACTATTTCTGTAACCAAAAGATCAGACGGCCCTTTGAGCCGGCCGTTTAATATAGCTGCAATTTCTGATGTTGAAATTTTCACCCGTTATTTATTTATAGCCTTATTATAGCAATTTCTGCAAAGGGGTTCGTAAAGATTCTTTTCTCCTAGCATTACCACCTGGGCATCATCTGATTTTCTGAATGAATAATTTGCCAGGTTACCGCATCTCACACAAATCGCATGCAATTTGGTCACATATTCAGCAATTGCCACAAGAGCCGGCATAGGGCCAAATGGTTTCCCCAGAAAATCCATATCCAGACCCGCTACAATTATCCTTATACCGGTATCGGCCAGTTGATTACATACTTCAATAATGGAGTTGTCAAAAAATTGAGCCTCATCAACGCCAACAACATCTACATCTCCGGCCAGTAATAATATTGCAGTGGCATTGTCAACGGGAGTGGAAACAATCGATTTGTCATCGTGCGATACAACTCTTGTTTCAGAATAACGATTATCGAGTGAAGGTTTGAATATTTCAACTCTTAACCCTGCAAACTGGGCTCTTCTGAGTCTTCTTATCAGTTCTTCAGTTTTTCCTGAGAACATAGATCCGGTTATCACCTCAATTGATCCACGTTTACCACCTGTTTTTACTGAATTTTCAAGAAAGTCCATCTGCAATTAATGTAAGTTGTCTGTACGCAAATTGAAAAATTTGCGTTATGACTAATGTAATTATAGTTACTTTTACAAAATAAGGAAAATGGTTTGGTATATTAATATCAAAATGTATGGATTTCAATGCGACCATTGATTTAATTATTAAAGATCTCGATGATGCACGTGAAATCATTGACGATCTGAAAAAATATCCCGGTGTTCCTGCTTTACAAGTTGAGCTCGCAAAGTCGAAATGTAAAAGTGCGGGTGAAATAATAGCCCTTTTGAAAAGCCTCAAAGAGAATGATCAGGAACAAAAGACAGAAAAGAGATCAGAGCCTGTGCCTGTTGAAATAAAAGCTTCTCAAACAGAAAATAAAGAAGAACCCATCAAAACAAATAAAAAAGAACCCGAATCTGCCATAATTGCTGATAAATTCAGTCATATGTCAAACAGGTTCAACGAACAGATAGGAAGCCTCAAAGGTGAGGAAGATATAAGTGATCGACTAAAAACAAAACCATTAGCAGACCTGTCTGATGCAATCGGGATAAATGACAAGTTCCTTTTTATCAGGGAAATTTTCGATGGAAATAAAGAGGTTTATATCCAGGCGATAAACCGCCTTAACAATTCTGAAAACATAACAGATGCCAGGGCTGTAATCATGAGTTATGCCGGCGACAATTTGGAAAATGGAGCCGTCAAACAGCTTCTTGATCTGGTAAAACGAAAATTTCCTCATAATGAGTAAACTTATCCTGGTCCCTACCCCAATAGGTAATCTCAGGGATATCACATTGAGGGCTCTGGAAGTACTTGGGAGCGCTGATCTTATACTTGCCGAAGATACCCGACAGGCAAAAAAACTGCTTAACCATTTCAATATTATTACTCCTCTTCAGTCGCATCACATGTTCAATGAACATAAGAGCGTTGAATCAATATGTGCAAAGATACTATCGGGACAAACCATAGCGCTCATTTCGGATGCCGGGACACCGGGGATATCCGATCCGGGATTTTTGCTTGTCCGTACATGCCTGGAGAAAGATATAGGAGTTGAAACGCTTCCCGGTCCTACGGCATTGATCCCTGCACTGGTTAATTCAGGTTTGCCGTGCGACAGGTTTTGTTTTGAAGGGTTTCTTCCGGTTAAAAAAGGAAGGAAAAAAAGAATCTCGGCATTGACTGATGAAACAAGGACAATGGTCTTTTATGAATCGCCATATCGTCTTGTAAAAACACTTGAGGAACTGTCTGCCTGTTTTGGTGCCGACCGTGAAGCATGTGTTTCAAGAGAACTCAGCAAAATTTACGAGGAAAATATTAAAGGCACATTGTTCTTTCTTTCAGATTATTATACAAAAAAACAACCAAAAGGAGAGATAGTAATAGTTGTATCCGGGAAAAGGTGACTTTTTATTGTTATTTTCGTCTTACTTTAAAAGAGTAATCGAAATGAAACAATCTGTAGTCCTGTTAATCACACTTATTTTCATTTCTGCTGTTTCCCACTCACAGACTCTTAAAGGGAAGATTACCAACCAGTCAGGTGATCCTATACCATATGCAACGGTTTATATACAGGAATTGAAGCAGGGAACAACAACCAACACAAAAGGTGATTTTGAAATAAGGATTCCTGCAGGCAGGTACACAGTAATTTACCAGAGCCTTGGATTTGAGCCCATACTTGAAAACATCACGCTTTCTGATAAGATAACAACAAGGAATATAATCCTTCCGGTACAGTATTACAAGATACCTGAAGTCATAATTTCTGCATCAGGCGAAGATCCGGCTTACATTATAATGCGTAAAGTAATAGGGATGGCACCTTATTATCTGAATAATGTAAGTTACTACAAAGCAGAAGTTTACCTTAAAGGGAATCTTGTTATAAACAGGATACCCAGAATCCTGAAAAAATCTCTTAAAATGAAGTCCTCCGGAAATTCCACATCAATTTCCGGAGGAGGAAAAACTGAAAGGAAAGAGACAGGCATGAAAGAAGGTGACACATACCTTATGGAATCCTATAATGAAATAGAATTCACAGCTCCAGATAATTACTTTCAAAAGGTTATTTCGTACAATAGTACCTTTCCCGAACAGGGAAATGAAATATCCCCAATGAGTTTCATCGAAGCCAGCTTTTATCAGCCGGTGCTTGCCAATATGGCGATTTCGCCTCTTTCGCCGTCTGCTTTTTCACATTACAATTACAAATACCTTGGTGCCTCTCTACAGGGAAAATATACAATCAATAAAATACAGGTCATTCCCAAACGTAAAAGCCAGCAGCTTTTTGAGGGTACAATTTATATTATTGAAGATCTGTGGTGTCTGCACAGTGTTGATCTTACAAATGAGAATCTGGTGGGGAAGATCAGGATACAGCAGATATATATCCCTGTGCAGGATGATATATGGATGCCGGTAAGCCATAAGTTTGACATCAATATCGGAATAATTGGTTTTAAGGCCGATGTAGGTTATTCAAGTTCAGTTAAGTATATAGAAGTCCGACCCAATCTGGCACTTCAAAAACCAGATATGATAAATACCGATTTAAGTGGCAGACCTTCAAAATTTACTTCAGAAGCTGACACTCTTCCTCTTACAAAAACAAAGAAGAAGATTGATAACATTCTTGAGAAAGACCAGTTATCTAACCACGATATGGTAAAGCTGGCAAGGCTCATGGAGAAAGAATCTGAGAGGAGCATCACCGATAGCAGTAAAAACAGTCTGGAAATAAAAGATAACACTACGCATGTAATTGAAAAAGGCGCTAATAAGAAAGACAGCGCCTACTGGGCGCAGATCCGGCCTATACCCCTGTCGGATATTGAGAAACACAGTCTGAAGGTTAGTGATAGTATCAAAGCAGTAACCCTGCTCAGGGATCTGAGAAACGATACAACAAAATCTGTGAAAGTTCCTTCAAAAGGCAAGTTCATCCGGTTGGTAAAACAGATCACTCTGGGTCATAGATGGTCCGACACAACAGGCTTCCGTTTTAACTTCAGCGGTATAACAGTTCCCAAAGACCTGAGTTTCAATACCGTTGACGGGTTTATTTACGGCATGAATTTCCGTATATCAAAATCGTGGAAGAATAATAAATCACTTTCCATCAGCCCTGATATACGATGGGCATTCAGCAGGGAACAACTTATGTGGAAAGTCAATTCATATTACAAATTTAATGGTCTGAAGCAGAGTCAGATATATTTCCGAACCGGAATAACAAGCGCGGATATCAGCAATGTGGGAAGCATAAATACTCTTTTAAACTCAATTACCACTCTTTTCTTAAGAAAAAACTACCTGAAGTTATATGAATCAAGTTTTGTGTCGCTGGGTTATATGACTGAAATCATCAATGGGTTAAACCTGGAATTAAGAGCCACTTATGAGTACAGGAAAGCACTCGATAACACAACTGACTTTTCTGTTTTTAAACCCTCTGCGGAATACACAGATAATATCCCTTCCAACACTTATCTTAGCCCTGGCTCAAATCCGGTTAATGCTTTAACTTACCAGCGTCACGGAGACTTCCTGACGAAGGTAACCTATACGCCTAACCAGAAGTACAGGATCTACAAGGGTAATAAGAGCCCTGCAGGCTCTGACTGGCCTACTTTCAGTTTTACCTGGCAACATGGCGTTAACGAATTCAGTGAATTGGGTTACATGGTAAGACAATTCGATTTACTGACGTTTGGAGTATCCAAAAGAAAGGATATGGGTGCATTCAGTGAGTTCAGATGGAGAATCAGAACAGGAGGATTCATTGACAACAGGTATGTTCCTTTTTATGACTTCTTCCATATAAATTCCCAGCCCTTTCCTGTTCTTCTGAACAACTATGAAGATGCTTTTATGCTCCCGGATTATTACTCCATGAGTACTCCTGAATTCTTTGGTGAAGCTCATTTAAAATATACCACGCCATACCTGCTCCTTAAACTGCTTCCGGGGCTAAGTAACACATTAATGAGAGAAAATCTGAGCCTCTCTTATTTTGGTTCGCGTTACCACCGGAACTATACTGAGATAGGTTACAGCATAAGTGAATTCCTCTTCATCGGGGAGATCGGGGTTTATGTGGGATTCGACGATATCAGATACAGCAGTGTTGGAGGAAAGCTTATATTGAGATTCAACTAAAAGTTATTTAACCAGGGTCAGGTGTAATTTATAAATTTTATGCAAAGCCGGTCAGTCAGTTTTTCATGCAAATGGAGGTTCATCCTGTATATCTGTTTCATTATCGAATTCACCTCCAAGTTTTCTCAGGTTATCATGGTTCATTTTTGATCCGAGGGTAATACTCTGTGCTCCTTCGCGCATATCAATCCCGGCATCAAGATCAAAATCGTCAATATCAACAAACTGGGCTTTCTCTTCACGAAATCTTAACTTGACATCATCGACAGGCCCGTTTCGGTTTTTTGCAAGGATAATCTCTGCTATACCTTTTGTGGAAGATCCGTCTTCAAAAGTGGGTATTCCGAATTTGTCCTGCCGGTGAATAAAGACAACCATATCGGCATCCTGTTCAATTGCACCCGATTCGCGGAGATCTGACAGAAGAGGACGTTTTGTACCGCCTCTCATCTCAACCGATCTGTTGAGCTGAGAAAGCGCCAGAATAGGAACATTGAGCTCCTTGGCAATACTCTTAAGTGAGCGTGATATATTACTGACCTCCTGTTCGCGGCTTCCTGCATTTTCAGGACCCGACATCAACTGGAGATAATCCACTATAGCTATATCAAGTTTATGCTGTGCCATCAGTCTCCTGCATTTGGCACGCAGCTCAAAAATCGATATAGCCGGTGTATCATCAATGAATATAGGTGCCAGCACCAGTTTCTTTATCCTTGAATCGAGCTGTTTCCACTCTTCCTCGTTAAGACGACCGTTTTTTATCTTATCGCCAGGGATATCAGTCTCAGCAACTATCAACCTGTTAACCAGCTGAATGGAAGACATCTCACAGGAAAATATAGCGACATTTTTTCCATGATCCACGGCCATATTTCTTGCCATGGAAAGGGCAAAAGCAGTTTTCCCCATTGAAGGCCTGGCTGCAATAATTACCAGCTCTGATTTTTGCCATCCGGATGTCAGCCTGTCTAGTTTGGTGAAGCCTGAAGGTATGCCTACAAGAGCATCTTCCCTCTTTCCGGCTTCCTCTATCTCTCTGATAGCCTCCTTAATTACTACATTAATGGGGGCAACTTCTCTTTTAATGTTTCCTTCAGCAATCTGAAAAAGAGCATTCTCAGAATAATCCAGTAGTTCAGTAACATCGTAAGTGTCATCAAATGACCTTGTCTGGATTTCAGTAGACACTCGTATCAGTTCACGTTGAATATATTTCTGCGCAACTATCCTTGCATGGTAATCTACATTAGCTGCGGATACAACTTTTGATGTCAGCTGGGTAAGATAAACAGGCCCACCCACACTATCGAGCTCATTGTGAGCTCTGAGTTCCTCAGTAACGGTATATAAATCCACCGGATGTTCCCTTGATGACAGATCAGAAATTGCCTTGAATATTTTCTGATGCGATTCTTTATAGAAACTCTCCGGTTTTAATATATCAAGTATTGTTATTACTGCCTCCTTCTCCAGCATGACTGCTCCAAGAACAGCCTCCTCCATGTCATTTGCCTGTGGTGGAACTTTTCCGAAATCGGGTAGTGGAGTAATTGTTTGTCCAGAGCTGCTTCTTTGTTTTGCCATTTATGTTATATTATTGACTTGCTGCATTTTACATAGCATACAATCTGTTTATTATATTGTTTTCAAAGGTATGAATAACCACCCCAACTAATCTAAAAGGATAAGTCTTTATTACAAACAAACTTGTGTTAAGAACTTGTTGAAAAGCTAAAAAACAAACTATTTGTGTCAAATTCAAAACCATATGGTATTTTTACATAAAAAAGGAAAATGATCGTTTTCCCAATCTGTAAAATAAATATCGGTTTAAGAATAACCGCGAATCGCCCTGACGGATATCATGACATTGAAACTTTATTTTATCCTTTGATGCTATGCGATGCGCTTGAATTTGTTGTTCCGGATGAATCATTAATGAAGGATGACCTTATGGTTACAGGTCTGAATACCGGTAGTGATCCGGAAGAGAATATGGTTATTAAAACAGTCACGAAACTTCGTGGAAAATTTAATATTCCTTTCCTGAAAATCCATCTCCACAAAGTGGTACCTCCGGGGGCAGGACTTGGAGGAGGATCATCAGACGCAGCATGTTTTTCAAGAGCAATCAACAGATATTTCAGACTGAATATTCCAACGGAACAACTGAAGGTAATTATCCTGGAAATGGGAAGTGATTGTCCTTTTTTTATTGACGGCTCTCCTGCGTACGCTACAGGCAGGGGAGAAATTTTAAAGCCTGTTAACCGGGTTCTCAAAGGTTATTACCTCTCACTTTTAAATCCTGGAGTAGGCATAAATACCGCAGAGGCTTATCGTAATTGCCGGCCCGTCACAACTGACACCAGCCTTGACAATATAATTAACAGGCCCTTATCTGAATGGAAAGATCTTATTGTTAATGACTTCGAAAATTTTTCTTTTAAAAAGCAGCCCGTAATTGGCGAAATTAAACATGAACTTTACAATCATGGAGCTCTATTCAGCCTGATGTCCGGCAGTGGATCAAGCGTCTTTGGCATATTTTCAGAAAAACCGGAACTACCTGAAGAACTCAAAAAATTTGTTATCTGGGAGGGAATTATGTGACCTCATCCCACTGGCCGATATTTATGTAATTCTTCACAATTATGGGAACAAAAATGCCGGAGTTTTATTTTCATGTCTTCTTTTTAATGGGTGAAGGATTTTCCTCGGCTTCACCTGCTAATGACAACATTTTGCAAAATAAACATTATAAACCACTTATCTTTTATCCAAAAGGCCTTTTATGCATATTGTTTTTATACCATAATTGTATAAGCAAGATTTCTCTGTAATGTATGAGGGAGATCCCTCACTTCGTTGATGACAGAGCGACCGTTTTATTGACACTCAGGATATGAGATGGGGATCCCTCGCTAAAGCTCGGGATGACATGACGATTTGGTGGTTACTGGTGGGGTGAAGAAGTGGCGATTCGCGAAACAAATCAGAATATCAAAGAAATTTATCTGCGAATCGCCACTTCTTCACCCCCATATGCTCCCTAATGGCCCTGTCATCCCGAATCCCGCTTCTTGCGGGATGAGGGATCTCCTTCAAATTAACATATCGAGGTTGATTGAGATATCCCTTTCTGTCATTCCCGATGGAGCAAAGCGGAATTAGGAACCGAGTATCTGTTTACAGGGACAAGCTCACCGAAGGTAATCTCCTTCTTATATATGACTTATTCTTAGAAAGATATAATTATAATGGAATGTGGAAGGACAATAAAAGAATTTAAGTGAACAACAACTGAAACAAATCAGGTAATAATAAGCTAGCTGGAATTTGTCACATGGATTGTGAAGAAATACATAGCTATCGGGCCCCCTTCTCCTAAAAGAGAAGGGGGAAAATATAAGATAAATTAGTTTAGGGGCTTTTGAGAAAGTGTTTTTTTTGATATAATTCCTTTGTGTTCCTTAGTGATGTACTTTGTGATCCTTTGTGGTTCAATGATTTATATTTTACCACAAAGGGCACAAAGGTTTGCACAAAGTCGCACAAAGAACTTTTCCAACAGCCCCAAACTATAAGATAATCATTATTTTAGCCCCTCTCCCCTGGGAGAGGGTTTGGGGTGAGGTACAAAGATCAGGAGAGGGGTTGGGGTGAGGTGGAAATCAAAAAGGATTAATACATTTTCACTCCAGTTCCAATAAAACGGTTCCTTTAGCGACTTTATCTCCTTTATTGATTTTAATGGATTTCACCCTGCCGTCAATGCTGCATTTCAGTCTGTTCTGCATTTTCATGGCATCAAGTATCATCAGATTATCGCCTTTTTTAACACTCTGCCCTGCCTTTACTAAAATGTCTATTATCGTACCCGGAATAAAACTCAGAACGATCTTCGGATCTGCAGGCTTATAGGGCTTCCTTTTTTCAAATTTCCGGCTTATCCTGGTTTGATATATACTTGCATTGATATTTAGATATCCCAGTTTAGTTTCTTTGTTCATGACGGGCTGTTAAAAAATTAAAATACTGAAAATCAAAATGGAGGCAATCCGTGCTTTTTCTCAGGAATTGGCACCACCTTATTTTCTGACACTTCGATTGAATGCATGAGAAATTTCCTGGTTTCAGAAGGCTCGATAACGGCATCTACATATCCGCGTGATGCTGCAACATAAGGATTTGCAAACTTAGCCTTATATTCCTCAACCTTTTGTTTTCTCATGCCATCCGGATCGCTGGCTGAGGTTATCTCTTTTCTGAAGATAATATTTGCAGCTCCTTCAGGACCCATAACAGCTATTTCAGCGGAGGGCCAGGCAAAAACAAAATCAGCGCGAAGATGGCGTGAACCCATTGCTATATAACCGCCCCCGTAAGCTTTTCTAAGGATTACCGTAAGTTTTGGAACAGTAGCCTCACTGTACGCGTACAGAACCTTTGCGCCGTGCCTTATTACACCTGCATGTTCCTGATCTGCACCTGGCATATAACCCGGAAGATCAACAAGCGTAATTATCGGAATATTAAATGCATCACAGTACCTTATGAACCTGGCAGCTTTATCGGATGAATCGACATCAAGAACCCCGGCCATCTCAAGAGGCTGGTTAGCTACAAAACCTGATGTGCGACCTCCCATTCTGCCAAACCCGATCACAATATTCTTTGCATAGAGTTCCATTATTTCGAAGAAATCCGAATTATCAACAACAGCCCTGATAACATCTTTGACATCATACGGGAGGGTTGGGTCTTCCGGAACTATCTTGTTAATATTGTATTCCTGTCTCGGTTCCCCGGGCTTAAACAACCTCGCTTTCTGACCATTATTCCATGGAATAAAAGTGATAAGTCTCTTTATCTGAGTGAAGCATTCTTCTTCGCTGTTTGCAAAAAAATGAGCATTGCCTGTAATTTCGCTGTGTACCCGTGCTCCACCCAGATCTTCCATTGATATCTCTTCACCCAGAACAGTTTTTATAACCTCCGGACCCGTTATAAACATCTTTGATATTTTATCAACTACAAAAACAAAGTCTGTAAGTGCAGGTGAATATACAGCCCCGCCAGCACATGGACCAAGGATAACTGAAATCTGCGGAATAACCCCGCTTGAAATTGTATTGCGAAAGAATATTTCACCATACCCTGCCAGGGAATTTACGCCTTCCTGTATTCTGGCTCCTCCTGAATCATTTATCCCAATAAGTGGCATCCGCATCTTAAGTGCGTGGTCCATTATCTTTGTTATCTTTCTCGAGTGCATCAGTCCCAGCGATCCTCCGGCAACTGTAAAGTCCTGTGCAAAAATGGCCACAGGTGCACCGTAAATAGTACCGGAACCAATAATTACTCCATCACTTGGAAGGGATTTCTTGTCCATATCAAAGTCCCTGGCATCATGTTCAACAAAGAGATCATACTCGTTAAATGAATTTTCATCAAGAAGGGCCATTATACGTTCACGGGCAGTTCTCTTGCCCATAGCTTTCTGTTTCTCAATAGCCTGTTCTCCTCCTCCAAGAAGGATCTTTTCGCGTTTTGCCTTAAGCTCAAGAATTTTTTTATTCGTCGGCATAAAATTCAGTTTTAATCAAATCTTGAAATATAATTGATGATCAGATCTTGTTTCTCTCTGCAATTTTAAGGAAATTTAAGTAACCTATAAGCTATTTTGGCGCCAATTTATAAAGCACTAATGCAATTATTGAATAGATGAAATTTGGTATCCACATAGCAACTATTGGACTGAGATTTCCTTTAAGGCAAAATTGTGATGCAAACTGAAGAAAGAGTATATAAGAAAAACTGAGTACCAGTCCAAGCCCGATATTCATTCCCAGTCCACCTCTTATCTTTCGCGACGACAGGGTTACACCAATAAACGTCAGGATAAAGACAGCAAAAGGATTTGCAAATCGTCGGTGTTTTTCAATCAGGAATAGTTTAAGCTCATCCGATCCCTGTAGTCGTAACAGGTTAATATAGTTATCAAGTTCCCGGTAAGTCATTGTTCCAACGTAACCCGGGTCTCTTGAAAAATCACCTGGATTTATTGTCAGTGTGGTATCTATTTGCCTTCCCCTGGTAATGGTTTCCTCATCTCCATGAATATTCCTTATATAGTAATTTAATGCGGTCCATTTATGCTTGGTTGTATCATATAATACCGATGATGAAGACAGCAACGACTTAAGTCTTCCGCTGTCGTTGAATTGAGCTATTGAGAAGTTCTGTCCCCTCAGGCTCAAAGGATTATACGATCCCATGTATACGTAAATATTCTTGAATACCATGCGGTGAATATTTTCCACCGCTATTTTTCTGCTCGACGATCGATAGTATTTATCTTCAAAATCCATCCGCTTAAGATTGGCTTTGGGAATAACAAAGTTTGTGAGCATGAAAGTGAATATTGCTATAACCAGAGCAGATAAGAAATATGGCCACATCATTCTCTTGAAGCTCATTCCGCTGTTCAGGATGGCGATGATCTCGGTGTTTATGGCCAATTTTGAAGTAAAGAATATAACAGCAATAAAAACAAAGAGAGGAGCAAACAGCATTGCAAAATATGGAATGAAGTTCATGTAATAGTCGAAGATAATTGCCCTTATGGGAGCATTTTTTTCCATGAAGTTATCGATCTTCTCAGCAAAGTCAAAAACAACAGCTATCAGCAGTATAAGAACAAGACTAAAAAAGAAGGTACCAAGGAACTTCTTGATAATATAGGTATCAATACGTTTAATCTTCAGGTTAGCTATAGCCTCTCTGAAAGTTTTCTTATCATTATATCTTTCCATCTTTTGAATTCGCCTTCTTCAATTTTTTTCCTCGATTCGCCAACTAACCTTAAGTAAAAAGCAAGATTATGTATGCTTGCTATCTGTGCGCCGAGGTTTTCGCCCGACATAACCAGGTGCCTCAGATAAGCCTTTGAATATTTTGCACTGACTTCTGACGGGACTTCCGGGTCAATAGGAGTCATATCATTGATCCATTTCCTGTTCCTGATATTAATGGTGCCTTCATTTGTAAACAACATCCCGTTCCGGCCATTACGTGTAGGCATTACACAATCGAACATATCTATCCCTCTTTCAATTGATTCCAGAAGGTTCACAGGGGTTCCAACTCCCATCAGATAACGGGGTTTGTCATCTGGTAGTATCTCATTGACAATCTCAATAATACGATACATTTCTTCAGCAGGTTCTCCCACCGACAATCCGCCAATAGCATTACCTGTCATCCCCGAGGATGCCACTTTCTCGGCTGATATTTTCCTCAGGTCATCAAAAGTACCTCCCTGGACTATAGGGAAGAGAAATTGTTCATAACCAAATAATGCCTCTGTTCCCTTAAATCTTGCAATTGCCCTGTCGAGCCACTGATGAGTGAGGATAACAGACTTACTGGCGTAGTTATAATCACAAGGCCATGGAGCACATTCATCAAAAGCCATGATAATATCCGCTCCTATAATACGCTGAATGTCAATGGTGTTCTCAGGAGTAAACACATGTTTCGATCCATCTATATGCGATTTGAATATAGCACCCTCCTCAGTTAATTTCCTGTTCCCGGTCATTGAGAATACCTGGTAACCACCGCTGTCACTAAGTATAGGCCTGTCCCATGACATAAAACGGTGAAGACCTCCTGCAGATCTGAGAATTTCCGTGCCTGGCCTGAGGTATAAATGGTAGGTATTTCCCAGTATAATCCTCGCATCTATATCTTCAGCAAGATCACGCTGCAGAATACCTTTCACGGTACCTGCAGTACCTACCGGCATAAAGACAGGTGTCGGAATATCACCATGAGCAGTTTTCAGCAAACCTGACCGCGCCTTTGACTCCTTATCCCTGCTCACAATTTTAAACATAAATTTCAAATTCTATTTTCGAAGCACAAAGGTAATTTTTCCATACGGCCTAATAAAATTAATGGGAGATAATTTTTACATTGTATAATATGTATGAGACTGGTTCCCCTTTCCATGTTAATATTATTGTTGGTTTTTTTTTATTGCCATTCCGATTATCTTATTAATATTGCTTTCATATTTGAAAGTCACATGCCTGAGTATAACAATGTCACTTTTTTAGCAATTTTCATAACTTTTGCTTTTTCTGCAGCAATACAATTATTCTATTACCTGTATTTTTACCTTGCGGTATACAGATACAAGCAACCTGCAGTCAAATCATTTAAGCATCCCGTCTCTGTTATTATCTGTGCAAGGAATGAGGAAGAAAACCTCAGAAATTTCCTTCCTGCGGTTCTTGAACAGGATTATGCCGACTTTGAAGTAATAGTAGTTAATGATTGCTCTGATGATAGTTCTTATGATGTGTTGGGCGGTTATCTTAAAATGTATCCTAATCTTAAGGTTTCAAATGTAAATAAGGATCCGAAATTTACTCACAATAAGAAATTTGCTCAGTTTATTGGCATCAAGGCCGCTAAAAATGAAATCCTGCTATTTACTGATGCTGATTGCCAACCCGAATCCGACAAATGGCTGGAAAGGATGACCTCACATTTCGATGACAATACCACTTTTGTACTTGGCTATGGAGGGTATCTTAATGAAAAGGGATTTCTGAATAAATATATCCGTTATGATACCATGACGATTGGAATACAATACCTCGGTATGGCAATCAGAGGATTTCCCTATATGGGAGTGGGAAGAAACCTGGCTTACAGACGTTCAGCCTTTTTCGAGAAAGGTGGTTTTGGCAGCCATAGCAATATTGTTTCAGGTGATGATGACCTGTTTGTAAATGCGAATGCTTCAGGCAGTAATACCTGTGTAGAGTTCAGCACGGGTACTTTTACAAGATCTGTTCCAAATTACAGGCTGAAAGAATGGATAATGCAGAAGAAACGGCACCTGACGACAGCACCTTATTACAAATTAAGAGATAAGCTGCTTCTGATTACCGAGCCCCTGACCAGAGTGCTCTTCTATATAACATTTATATTACTTCTTTCATTTAGTTTTTTATGGCCTGTAACTCTGGCTGTTTTCGGTTTAAGACTCCTGACACAAATTGTGGTTTTTTGGCTGGATCAGGAGAAATTGAATGAACCTGGCTTACTGAAATATTCAATATTTTTTGATATTTTTTCTCCTGTGATCAACAGTTTAGTATTTTTAGGCAGCAGAAAAAACAGATCCACTAAAAACAGATGGAAATAAATAATGAATTATCGGAAAAAGCTAAAGGAGACCTGATACTTGTTGAAAAGGCAAGAAAGGGAAATGAAAAAGCTTTTGCAAACCTGATGAATCGTTACCGGGATTCTATTTATTATTTGCTGTTAAAAATGGTTAATAACCCTTATGACGCTGAAGACCTTACAATTGAGGCATTTGGTAAAGCCTTCAGAAACCTTGATTCATATACTCCCAAATTTGCCTTCAGCACCTGGCTGTTTAAAATTGCAACAAATAATTGTGTCGACTTCATACGCAAGAAGCAACTCTCTCCTACACCGCTTGATTATGTGCAGGATATTTTAGACAATGCAACCATAAACATTCAGTCAGATCTTCCCGATCCGGAAGAATCACTTATTAATCACCAGAAAATAGCAGCTCTTAAAGATATCGTTAACCAGTTGAAACCAAGATATAAATCACTTATAGAGTTAAGGTATTATAAGGAATATTCTTATGAAGAGATCTCTACTGAACTTAACCTTCCAATTGGAACCGTAAAAGCACAACTGTACAGGGCTAAAACATTGTTATATAATATTCTAATTAAAACTGGCAACAGATAGTGACAGAAGAAATATTCAGGTATTTTCCACTTTTATCTGATACTCAGAAGGAAAAATTGTCGATGTTAAATCAGATCTATATCAGATGGAATAACATGATAAACGTTATTTCACGAAAAGATATGGATAATTTTCTTATTCGTCATGTTCTCCATTCAATGTCGATCGCTAAAGTGATCAGCTTCCTGCCCGGAACAAGAATTATCGATGTTGGCACCGGCGGAGGTTTTCCGGGAATACCACTGGCTATAATCTTTCCCGATTCAAAATTCACTCTTCTTGACTCAACAGGTAAAAAAATCAAAGTGGTTTTCTCAGTGGCTGAGGAACTTGAATTAAAAAATGTGTTACCACTCTGCAAAAGAATTGAAGCGGAAGAAAAAAAGTACCATTTTGTTGTCAGCAGAGCTGTGACTGATTTCCCGGGGTTCGTGAAAATGACTTCAAAGAACATTGAAAAAGGTGGGTACAATAGTCTTGGAAACGGCATTCTTTACCTCAGGGGAGGAGAGCTTTCCTATGAAAAGGAGCTATATGGGAACAGATTCAAAGTGTGGAATATTGATGACTTTTTTGGTGATCCTTTTTTTAAAACGAAAAAGGTCGTCTACCTGCAGGCTTGATTTTCCTGAAAAAAAACAGTTCCCGGATTTTTATTTCTCAAAAAAATACTACATTTGCAGTCTCAAATCTGACTCATAGTCAATAAACTTAATTGAAAAGATGAAAAGAACATTTCAGCCATCAAGAAGAAAGAGAGCAAACAAGCATGGTTTCAGAGAAAGGATGTCGACACCTAACGGAAGGCGAGTTCTTGCTTCACGCAGGGCAAAAGGGCGAAAAAAATTAAGTGTTTCCACTGAACTTAAATTAAAGGGATAGACCTTATATTACAATTTTTACAAAAAGGTGTCTGGTCAGGCACCTTTTTTTGTTAACCATTTTTCAAAGACACCTTAAAACTTTTCTATTATTCTTAACTTTACCGGCCATTTATAAATTGTTATGAACGATCTTCTGAAACATATTTCGGATAACGACCTCAGACAAATTGCCGATAAAATAACAGGCAACATCCGTATAACACCCGAAGAAGGGCTTATGCTGTATAAGAAGTCGGATCTTGCCTTGCTAGGTATGCTTGCAGGAGTTATCAGACGAAGATTCAACGACGATTATGCCTATTACAATAATAACTTTCATATCGAACCGACAAACATATGCATATATAATTGCAGGTTCTGTTCATACCATAAGCCAGAAGGGGATCCTGAAAGCTGGGAATACAGCCAGGATGAAATGCTTGAAATGGTGAAACGATTTGACAGTACAGCTGTGACTGAAGTTCATATTGTAGGGGGTGTACATCCATCGTATGACCTGCACTACTGGGGATCACTAATTAAAAAAATCAAGGAACACAGGCCTGCTCTTCATGTAAAAGCCTTTTCAGCTATTGAGCTTGATTATATGATTGACAGAGCTGGTTGTTCAATTGAAGAAGGGTTGAGACTTTTAAAGAATTATGGATTGGATTCAATACCCGGAGGCGGAGCCGAAATATTTGATGAGGAGCTCCGAAAAATGATATGCGATGAAAAATCTTCATCGGAACTTTGGCTAACAATTCATGAAACGGCACATAAACTCGGTATTTCCTCTAATGCTACTATGCTCTATGGCCATATTGAGAATTATTCTCACCGCATTGATCATCTTGAAAGACTCAGGACACTGCAGGACAAAACAGGTGGTTTTAATGCTTTTATCCCGTTAAAATATAAAAAGAGCAATAACAGTATGTCTTACCTTGGGGAAGTGAACCTGATAGAAGATCTTCGCAACTATGCCGTCTCCAGAATTTTTCTCGATAATTTTCCTCATATAAAGGCTTACTGGCCAATGATCGGAAAAGAGAGCGCCCAGCTTGCACTCTCATTTGGAGCTGACGACATGGATGGAACGATCGATGACACCACGAGGATATATTCCATGGCAGGGTCAAAGGAGGAAAATCCTGCCATGTCAACAGATGAGTTATGCAGGCTCATCAGCCAGGCAGGATATACCCCTGTTGAACGAGATTCGTTTTACAAGCCAGTTGTCCACCACCACCAATAGCTATGTTATATTTCAGTATTTTTGTAACAAATCTCTTCTACTTAATGAGGCTTTTTACCCCCTTTCATTTTCCCCCAAGGGGGAAAGCTAGTATGGGGGTTGGCATGAACATTAAGAAGGCACATAGAAATTTAAATTAAAAATTATCACATGAATGGTGAAGAAATACATTGATATCAGGATCACGGAGGACCACAGAGAATCAATCCATTTATCGATTTAGTATTCCGGCATTTTTTCTTATAATTTTATAAGTACCTTTACGTTATTAATAATGTTCAATTTGTAATATGAGCCTAAAAGAATTTATCCTTAGCAGGGTTTTTCTCAAGAACCTCGGAATTGCTTTTGTAATAGTTATTGGTGTGACAATGTTGCTTCTTATCTGGATGAACCTGTACACCCGGCATGGACAGGCCAGACCCGTACCTTCATTTATCGGACTGACCAAAGAGCAAACTGTACAACTGGCAAAAAAAAGTAAACTCAGATTTGAAATTATCGATTCAATTTACACATCAGCTGTGCCGCGCGGATGTGTTGTAGAACAGAACCCGGAGCCGGGTTTTAAAGTAAAAAAATGGAGGAATATTATTCTTACTATTAATGCTTTTTCCCCTGAAATGGTGGTAGTTCCAAACCTGATTGATTTACCTATAAGGCAGGCATTAGCCTTGATAGAGAGCTCCGGACTTAAAATGGGAGAATACAGATACAGGCCTGATCTCTCGATAAATGTGGTCCTTGATCAATTTTACAAAGGGAAGAAGATAAGTGAAGGCGATTCTTTGCAAAAGGGCTCGGTCATTGACCTTGTTCTGGGAAAAGGATTAAGCAACCAGCGTGCCCCGGTGCCTGATCTGCTTGGCATGCTGCTGGACCCGGCAAAGAATCAGATACTTATCTCATCTCTAAGCCTTGGTACCTATGTCTATGATAATACCATTTTAAATGCAGAGGATACACTGAAAGCGTTTGTATATAAACAAAATCCTGTATACAGGGAGGATGCAACTATCCAGCTTGGGTCAGCTGTATATCTCTGGCTAACAGTTGATTCAACTAAATTACCTGTCGACTCAGCAACGATAATGACCGATACTATCCCTGATGTAAGCAATTTAAACGGACCATCTAAATAGCGCAGATGATCAGAAAATTATTTCTATATTTTATATTTATTTTTATTTGCCTTGTTACTTCAACGGCACAGGAAGTGGTGACCGGACTGCAATCAAATTCAGCAATTTCAGCCGAACAAAACAGGCGCCTTTTCAGAAAAGACATTACAGTTCCCGACACAGTTGAATTGCCGTTCTTCGATGATTTTTCAGGGCAATCAGTACTGCCTGAAAACAGGTGGTGGATCGATGATTACGTATTTATCAATAATACTTACTCTGACCGGCAGATTACAAAAGGCGTTGCTACTTTTGATGCCCTTGACAATACCGGCAGTCTATACTCAACGGCTTCAACATCTGAATTTGAAGCTGACCACCTTACATCCAAACCGGTAAATCTGAATTATACCTCTTCAGAAAATATCTGGTTAAGCTTTTTTTATGAACCCGGCGGACTTTCTGATCCCCCTGAGGAAAATGATTCACTTACCCTGCAATTTTATGCACCTGACGAAGGGAAATGGTATTCTGTATGGAAAGCAAAGGGCAGCGCTGATACAGTGTTTAAACCTGTTATAATACCGGTAAATAATTCCAGGTACCTAAAGAAAGGTTTTCAGTTCCGGTTTATAAACTATGCCAGCATCAGCGCTGACCTGAGCGACCCTTCTATGATAGGAAACTGCGATATATGGAATCTTGATTATGTCCGTCTTGATAAAAACAGGAATGCTGCTGATACGGTTTTTGCCGATGTGGCATTCACCCTCCCCCTCCGCTCCCTTCTCAAGACTCATGAGGCAATGCCATGGAAG
Source organism: uncultured Bacteroidales bacterium (assembly GCA_963815075.1). Taxonomy (GTDB): domain Bacteria; phylum Bacteroidota; class Bacteroidia; order Bacteroidales; family VadinHA17; genus LD21. The sequence goes on along the minus strand of CAWFFK010000009.1, from coordinate 155,674 downwards.
CAGTTCAAACAGGTATCCCTCCAGGAAATGGGTTCCTATATTCCGGTACATTACCGTAATAATGATACCATTACCAGGAATGTGACCAGGAACTTCGAGATCTGGGACATGTATAAAAATTCCCAGGCGCTCTTTTTCATAGCCGGGGCTACAAATATAAGTCCTTTAACCAATGTTGATTATAACGCAAATCTTGTTTATACTTACAATACGGATAATCCCGATTCTGCTCTGTTCAGGATAAAATGTTCCCTGAAGACCGATATTTTTGACCCAAAAGAAAACGACACTCTGGTCTATTACCAGGTTTTTAAAAACTTTTTTGCTTTTGATGACGGTTCATCGGAAGGCGGATATGGGATAAACGGACAAGGATCAAGAAATGCCATGGTAGCCAGCAGATTCCAGTCATATCAGCAGGATACTTTAAGAGCAGTCCGCATATGCTTTAATGACAGTTACATGGAAGCCAATAAGAGGGCCTTCGACCTGATGGTTTGGGACGACGATAACGGTATACCAGGGAATGTCCTTTATACGCTTGAAGATGTTATGGTTGAGCAGGGTGACATGATTAACGGCTTTTATTCCTATAACCTTCCCGAAGGCGTGATGGTTAACGATGTATTCTATGTTGGCTGGAGACAGAGAACCGAGACATTTCTCAATGCGGGTTTTGACGTGAATACGCCAAACACAGGAAAACTACTTTACTGGCTGAATGGTTTCTGGAATCTCTCGCAGGTAAACGGAAGTATAATGATCCGGCCCGTTGTTGGTAATCCCCTTCTGGTAGCTTCAGTTAGTGATACATATTATAAAGGTAAAAATACAATCAAAGTATGGCCTAACCCTGCAAGTCAGATAATTAATATTGATGCAGGAGATCAATACTTTACAGGATCTGCTTATGTGAGTATTATTGACTTGTCGGGCCGCGAACTTATTAAAGTGCCATTCAGTGAACAGGTTAACATATCTTCCCTTCAAAAGGGAGTGTATATACTTGTCATAACTCTGAATGGCAAGCCTTTAAGTTATACCCGGATAATTAAAACAGTGTAAATACAAATAATGGCTGAGGAAGAATCAGAGGACCAACAGGAACTGTTTGAACATTACAGGCTTAAGGCTGATCCGGGACAATCGTTGCTCAGGATTGATAAATATCTGTCTGACAGGCTTGAGAACACTTCAAGGACTCGCATTCAGAATGCCGCTTACGCAGGTAATATACAGGTAAATAACAGACCGGTAAAACCAAACTATAAAATTAAACCCGGAGATATTGTTCAGGTTGTTCTTCCGACACCCCCAAGGGAAATTGAACTTATTCCCCAGAATATTCCCCTTAATATTATTTATGAGGATGATGATGTTCTTGTTGTTAATAAGGAACCCGGAATGGTTGTGCATCCGGCATATGGGAATTACACCGGCACACTTGTAAATGCACTGATGTGGCATTTCAAGGATCTTCCTCTTTTCAATACTGGTGTTTCTAGGCCGGGATTGGTTCATCGGATTGATAAAAATACCTCAGGGATTCTTGTTGTTGCAAAAAATGAATATGCCCTTAACAGGCTTTCAAAACAGTTTTTTGACCGCACGACCGACAGAAGATATTATGCGCTTGTTTGGGGCATTCCGGCTCCACCGGAGGGTACTATAACTGGAAATATCGGAAGAAATATTAAAGACCGTAAGGTGATGCAGGTGTTCAAAGACGGGAACGAGGGGAAACCTGCAGTTACGCATTATAAGATCCTTGAGGACCTGGGCTATATTTCACTTGTTGAATGTAAACTTGAAACAGGAAGGACACACCAGATCAGGGTACACTTCAGCTATATAAAACACCCCTTGTTCAACGACGAGGAATATGGTGGAAACCAGATACTTAAAGGAACAACTTTTACAAAATACCAGCAATTCATCAGGAACTGTTTTAAGATATTGCCCCGGCAGGCACTTCATGCAAAATCGCTGGCGTTTGATCATCCGGTAACAGGAAAAAGGATGTCATTTGATTCCGAACTGCCTGATGATATGCAACAGGTTATTGATAAATGGAGAAAATATATATCCGGAAGAGGCAGTGAAAATAAATAGATAATTCTGATAAAAAATATAGAAGGCATTTATTTGTTACACAGAGGGCCACAGAGAACCACAGAGAATATACAGCGTGGTCACATCGAAAACACAGAAGACCACTGAGAATACATAGATTACCACAGAGTTATAAAATAAACGAATTTTTATTAAGACCGACCCTCTGTGTATCTCTGTGTCTGCTCTGTGTAACTCTGTGTAACTGATTTACCAGCTTCCACCGGCACCGCCACCACCGAAGCTGCCGCCTCCGAAACCACCGAAGCCGCCTCCGCCACCGCCGGAAAAACCTCCCCAACTGCCACTTTGTCCTCTTCCGGAGCCCATCATACCCATCAGCATCCAGAAAGGCAAGCCTCCGGTACTTATATGTTTGTTATTTGATCCTCCTGATCCTCTTGATATTATAAAGATAACTATGACCATTATTATAACAAATATGAGACCAGTTCCGTCTTTCCTGTTCTTTTTCACCAGTTTTCCAAAATCTGCAGCCGAAAATTCCCCCCGTGCCAGCGACATAATAGTATTTGTAGCATCATTCAGCCCGGTAAAATAATTTCCGGCCCTGAAAGCAGGAAGAATTTCATAATCCACTATTTCACCACAAGTAATATCCGGGATTACTCCTTCCAGTCCATATCCCGGAGCAATCTGTACTTCTCCTTTAGAATCGCTTGTTTTAGGCTTCACAAGAATAAGAACTCCATTATTAAGGCCTTTCTGACCAATACCCCATTTTTCAGCCAGGTGTTGAGCATAGTCAGCCTTATCATAGCCATTCAGTGTAGGTACAATTACAATTGCGATCTGGGTTGATGTTGAATCGTTAAATGCATCCAGCTTGCGTTCCAGAATATTTACATCTTCCGGCTTGAGCATTCCAGCCAGATCGTTTACCAGTCTGGGAGGTACCGGTTTGTCGGGGATATCCTGCGAATAGATGCATGCAACAGATACCCAAAACAGGAACGTCATCGGGGTAATCAAATACAAACATATTTTTTTCATTATCACTTCTCCCCTTTTAAATTATCAAAAGAAATATCATCAGGTAGTTCGTTAACATCATCCTGCATGTGGGGGAAGTGTATCTGAAGCTGCTTCCCGGCCAGAAGGATTCCTTCTGAAAGCCCTTCTGTAAATTTACCTTCCTTGAAGCTGTTCCCCATATTCTCACTTATTATATTCCAGAAACCTTCAGGCACCTTTGCATGAATACCGGAATCTCCTATTATAGCGAACTTCCTGTTGTTTATGGCAAGATAAAAAAGCACACCATTCCTTTCGGCCGTTTTGTGCATTCCCAGTTTTTTGAAAACCCACGCAGCCCTGTCCAGCACATCCCCGGTAAAAGAGGTTTCTATATGAACTCTTATCTCTCCGGAGGTTTCTTTCTCAGCCTCTTTTACCGCAGCAAGGATCTGAGCCTGCTGCTCTTTTGTAAAGAACGATGAAGCTTTCATAATAAACGAATTAATTTTAATCAGAACTTAACTTCCGGTGCTTTTTCAGCACCTTCTTCAGCTTTGAAATAGGGTTTTGACTGGAAGCCATACATACCGGCTATGAAACTCTGTGGAAACCTTCTGATATATGCATTATACTTTAACGCAACCTCGTTGAACTTTCTTCTTTCAACGGATATCCTGTTCTCCGTACCCTCCAGTTCAACCTGAAGATCGCGGAAATTCTGGGTTGCCCTTAGTTCAGGATATCGTTCCACCACTACCATAAGCCTGGACAATGCTGAAGATAACTGACCCTGAGCCTGCTGGAACTTCTGCATATTTTCCTCGGTCATCTTGGTTGGGTCGATAGTAACTGATGTGGCTTTTGACCTGGCTTCTATAACCTGTGTAAGGGTCGTCTGTTCAAAATTGGCGGCACCTTTTACAGTATTTACAAAATTAGGTATCAGGTCAGATCTGCGCTGGTAAGATGTTTCAACATTACCCCACTGACTTGTAACAGACTCCTGCATGGTGACCATTCCATTATATGCTCTTGTGCCCCACATTATAACTGCCAGAACAATAAGAGCAAAAAAAGCAACTACTATGATTGAAATTAAACAACCTTTTTTCATTTTTATAAGTTTTTATATTTATAACAAAGTTAATACATCTGCAGTTCATTCACTACCTTCAGATTATATTAATTTTTGATTACATATATCCAGACAGGTCCCATAATGAATATTCTCTGTGTTATCTCTGCGCAACTCTGTGTAACTCTGTGTAACTATTTATAAACTAGAATTATGTATATTAAGTCCATAATAGAATGCTATAAATTGCCACCAGGACACCAGGACTCAAAGCCACACCAAGGGTATGATACTTAATCATGTGAATTTTAAACAGCTTCTCTATTAGACCAATGGACGATCTTAGACTTTTGTTTTTTTAAGATCATATCTGATTCAAAATTCAAAAAATGACTAATTTAGGAACAAATAATTGAACCAAAAATGAAGACCATTGCCATTGTAGCCGGGGGCGACTCCTCTGAATATGAGATCTCCGTGAAAAGTGCTAATGAAGTAAGTAAGGCACTATCCTCCAGATATATTGTTTATATCATAATGATCCGTGGCACAAACTGGTATTGGGAGGATAATAAGGGCCACTTTCATAACATCGATAAAAATGACTTCAGCCTTATAACCGATGAATACAGAATTAAATTTAATGGAGTTTTCATAGCGATTCACGGCACTCCCGGGGAGAACGGGCTTCTTCAGGGTTATTTTGATATTCTGGGCATTCCGTATACAAGCTGTGGTGCCTTCTCTTCGGCACTCACCTTTAATAAACAGGCGTGCAAACTGTTTCTTAAAGAATATAAAATACCGATGGCTGATGCTATTCTGATAAGAAAAGGAGATAACCTTGATCTGGTTGGGATAATAAGGCAGACCGGACTTCCCTGCTTTGTTAAACCTAACGACAGCGGATCAAGTTTTGGTGTCACTAAAGTGAAGAAAAAAGAGGAACTTCTGTCAGCTATTGAGATTGCTTTTAAAGAGAGCAACGAGGTATTGATAGAGGCTTTCATGAATGGCAGGGAGGTTGCATGTGGTGTAGTCAAAACAAAAGCCAAAAGCTTTGTGTTTCCTGTAACCGAAATAATAAGCAAGAATGAATTTTTTGATTTCGAAGCCAAATATACTACAGGCAGGTCTGATGAGGTCACTCCGGCAGACATGCCTGCTATAATGACAAATGAGATACAAAGATTAAGCTCACTTATCTATGACCTTCTTGACTGCAGTGGAATTGTGCGGGTCGATTTTATTGTAATCGGAGAAAAGCCATTTTTTCTTGAGATCAATACAGTTCCGGGGATGACCAGTGAGAGCATTGTTCCAAAACAGGCAGTTACTGCCGGCCTGACTACTGAAGAACTTTATTCTATGGTGGTCGAAGATCTGTTTGAATAAAGGCATTGATGCATAAAGGCTCAAAGGTACATCGGCAAAAAAGACATATAATATTATAGCAGCGTTGAGATATTGCACCGTTGTGCCTATTTTTCTTTAGCCATTTTGAGTGCGGTGATGGTAGTATAGTATTTCGTAATCATACCCGGCACTTCCCATTCCGGTAATTTGCCCTGCTTCATATACTCCAGGAATTTTTCAGTTACCTGACCAAAATGTTCCTCATGGCTAACCCTGTATCTGGCAGGGAAATTTATCCTGAACGAGCTTCCGCCAACAGTTTCTGCCTGCAGACTATCATAAGGAAGCTTTTCCAGAATATTTTTCAGTTTTCCAACAAATTCATTTTTGGTGTTGTCTTTTACATTCTCAATATAAAGGGTAGGAATGTATTTTTCCGCAGCTCCCTGCCTTATAACCAGATCACATTTTGTCCCGTGCATAACTGAGTAGTGAGTATCTCCTCCCCCGGGAGGCGCCTGATATTTCCACTCAACAGAAACCTTTGTAAAAACACCCTTTATCTGATATAGCATTTCACCATTTGAATAAACATAAAGGCTGCTGTCTTTCAAATCTTTCTGAAGGTATCCGGGGAAATTATCGAGACCTGTAACTCCCTTAAATTCCTTCCTTGATATTATTGTCGGCCAATGTCTTGCAGTAATCATCTTAATATCTGACGGGTTTAGGATTTGTTCCGGGAAGCATTCCCACTGAACAAGGTCGACCAGATGTGTTGTAACATCCACTATACCTTCTCCCTGCTGGTCAACATCGAAATACCAGGCAGGTCTAAGCAATGGTACACCTGAAACAATCTTTGAAAAATGATGCACACTCTCTTTCGTTACAGCAGGTGCATCTTTGCTCCCATTTATAAGAACACCAAAAAGTTCCGGTTTTTGTGAGAGAAGCTTTTGTAAAATGGTTGTCACTTCATATCTCTCCGTCATAATATCATATAACAACACCCCTTTCTCCCGTGCAGTTTTAAAAGCTTTTTCCAGTTCCGGAAAATCATCGGATTTGATTATCAGAGGCTTATCTGCCAGAACATTCAGCCCCGCATCAACACATTTAGTAATATACTCCGTCTTCTTCCTGTTATTACCCGATAAAACGACAACATTGCCGGCTCTGTCAGAAAGCATCTTTTCAAAAAAATCCGGTCCGGTATATACTATTTCATTCCACGATGTTGGACTAATGGTCCGCGTATTATACGATTTTATTCTTTCAAGATGCTGCTCGCAGTCGGGACCTTCGGGTGCATAAACATGGACATCGGGAGAAACCTGATCATACATAATCTTCTGGACAAGTGCAGCATGAAAATGGCCTGGGTCAACTGTGATCAGCCTGACCTGATAAGAATTTTCCATTGAAGTGTCTGATTTTTTCGGTTGCTGTTTTGGGCCGCCTGAACCACAGGAAACTGCAATAAGAGCAAACGGCAAAATTAAATAAAGTGTTTTTTTCATTATTCCTGGTTAAGATCAATTCATATAACTAACCTGTTCAGCCGGTTAAAATAAATATTCTAAAGTCTGTAGGTATCAATAGGATCGCAGGTGCAAACAAGATTACGATCACCATAGCTATCGTCGACCCGGCCCACAGATGGCCATAACTTATTATTAATTAACCATTTAGCAGGAAATGCGGCTTTTTGCCTGTCATAAGGATGATTCCATTCGTTAGCTGTAACTACACCAACAGTATGAGGTGCATTGCGGAGAACATTATCTTCCTTATCTGCTTTACCTTCTTTTATCTCCTGTATTTCGTTCCATATCGATTTAAGCGCGCTGATAAACCTGTCAAGTTCACGCAGTGATTCAGATTCGGTAGGTTCAACCATCAGTGTTCCATGCACCGGAAATGAAAGTGTCGGAGCATGAAATCCATAATCCATTAATCTTTTGGCAATATCTGATTCTGTAACACCCGCTTCGGCTTTAAAATTCCGGCATTCGAGTATCATCTCATGGGCAACAAATCCTTTTGTTCCTGCGTAAAGAGTATTGAACCATCCTTTTAAGGAAGCTGAAATATAATTTGCATTCATAATTGCATATTTTGTAGCCTGGGTTAAACCATAGGCTCCCATCATCATTATATAGGCATGAGAAATGGTCAGGATTTGTCCGCTACCAAAGGGAGCGCCTGCTACTGCTGAAGTTCCATGGCTGCCTCCTGTGTTTACCATCGGATGAGAAGGAAGAAATTCAGCGAGTTTGTCATTAACCAGTATTGGTCCCATACCGGGGCCGCCACCACCGTGCGGTATTGCAAAGGTCTTATGTAGATTCAGATGGCAGATATCTGCCCCGATATGTCCCGGATTCGTCAGACCAACCTGTGCATTCATATTAGCTCCGTCCATGTAAACAAGTCCGCCATTTGAGTGAACGATATCGGTCATCTCTTTTATAGCTGCTTCAAAGACTCCATTCGTAGACGGGTAGGTAATCATTATACATGCCAGGTTATCCTTATTGGCTTCAGCTTTTTTCCTGAGATCTTCAACACTGATATTTCCTTTATCATCGCATTCAACTATAACGATCTGCATACCAGCCATAGCAGCACTGGCAGGGTTCGTGCCATGCGCAGAGGCCGGAATGAGAGTAATATTCCTTTGTACCTCCCCTCTGGTAGAATGGTACTCACGAATTACCATAAGTCCTGCGTATTCACCTGCTGCGCCAGAGTTTGGCTGAAAAGAAACAGCAGAAAATCCGGTAATTTCCTTCAGCGCTTCTCCCAGTTCATCCATGATCTGATAATATCCATCGGCCTGGTCCTTAGGAACAAATGGATGAATATTTCCGAATTCGGGCCAGCTCATAGCAAACATCGATGATGCGGGATTAAGTTTCATGGTACAGGACCCAAGAGATATCATACTATGCGTAAGGGAGTAATCTTTTCTTTCCAGCATTTTTATATATCTCATCATCTCTGTCTCGCTGTGGTACATGTTGAATGTGCCCTCTTTTAAAAAGTCTGACTTTCTGAGAACCTTATCGCTTATACATTTGCAATCGCAATATGTAGTAACTCTTTGTGCTTCTTTCCCGAGTGCTTTGGCAAATATCGCCACAATTCTGTTTATCTCTTTAAAAGTAATTATCTCATCTGTACTAATGATCACAGTACTGGTATCCGGGTAATAGAAATTCATTCCCGCTTCAAGAGCAAGTGACTTTACAGTTTCGGATAATACCTTACCCCTCAGGCTTATTTTAATTGTATCAAAGAACATAGAATTTAATATCCTGAATCCCATGTCTTTAAGGGAATGAGCAATAGTACAGGCAGACTTATGGATATGGCTTGCAATGCTTTTCAAACCTTCGGGTCCGTGATATTGTGCGTACATCCCTGACATCGTTGCCAGAAGAGCCTGTGCAGTGCAAATATTCGATGTTGCCCTTTCTCTTTTTATATGTTGTTCCCTTGTTTGCAGGGCCATTCTCAGAGCATTATTCCCCTGTGCATCTATCGATACCCCTATTATCCGGCCAGGCATACTCCGTTTAAGTTCGTTTTTTGTCGCAAAATACCCCGCGTGAGGGCCCCCAAAACCCATTGGGAGTCCCATCCTCTGGCTGGATCCTACAACAATATCAGCACCCCATTCGCCCGGAGGTGTAATCAGCACAAGACTCATCAGGTCAGCTGCTACGCCAACAAGAACCCCGGCGGCATGGGCCATATCAGTAAATGATTTGTAATCTCTTATCTGTCCCGATGCTGCCGGGAATTGGATTATTGCTCCGAAAAATGATTCATTGAATGACGCACCTGTGTATTTTCCATAAACCAGTTCGATGCCGAGTGGCTTAGATCGTGTTTTTATGACATCGAGTGTCTGTGGAAAAATATCATCATCAACAAAGAACTTTTTTGCACCACTTTTCATTGCAGCTCTGCAACGGGCATTAAACATCATTATCATGGCCTCTGCTGCTGCAGTCGATTCATCAAGCAACGATGCATTTGCTATCTCCATGCCGGTCAGTTGAATTATCATTGTCTGGAAATTCAACAGTGCCTCCAGCCTTCCCTGAGAGATCTCAGCCTGGTAGGGCGTGTAGGAGGTGTACCAGGAAGGATTTTCAAGGACATTCCTGGTAATAACTGACAATGGAGCCACACCATAGTATCCCTGGCCTATGAAAGAACGAAACATTTTATTTTTCTGCCCCAGCAATTTGATGTGATTAAGATACTCGTACTCACTCATTGCTTCGGGAAGTTGCAATGGTTTTTCGAGCATTATTGATTCCGGTATGGTTTTTTCTATAAGTTCATCTAGCGATTTAACGCCAATAGTATTTAACATATGTGGTAACTCATTGTCACGCGGGCCGTTATGACGGTTTACAAAATTATCTGAAGACATATTGACTATATTATTTTATCAAAAATTAATATCGGAGTTTTGAACTTTCTGAAAATGGATTGAAAATATACATGCAAAATTAGCAGTATTTTATTTAGAAAAATAGGGATTTGATTTCATTTCCCGTTCGATTGTTGTTTCGCCACCATGCCCTGGATATACAGTAGTTTCAGGTGGTAAAACAAACAATCTTGTTTTAATGCTATTTATAAGAGTATCATAGTCACCTCCCGGCAGATCAGTCCTCCCTATGCTTCCTGCAAAAAGTGCATCACCGGAAAAGACACAACCGTCCTCCACGCAATAAAAAGCCATACTTCCGGAGGAATGTCCGGGAACGTGAAGCACATCCAGTTTTGTCGTTCCAAAAGTTATAACCTGATTATCTATAAGAAAGCCACCGGGCTCCGGCGGATCATCCATTTCGAGGCCAAAAAGCAATGCATGTTGCACAGAATTCAACCTGTTCATTTCATCTTCTTTACCGGAAAGGGCTTTAAGATTATATCGTTCAAGGATAAACCTGTTCCCAAATAAATGATCAAGATGACAATGGGTGTTTAACAACAAAACGGGATTGATCTTCCTGACATTTATAAATTTCTCGAGTCTTTCAGATTCCTTTTTGCTGTAACATCCACAATCAATTATTGCACAATCACCAGATTTGTCTGCCAGTATGTATGTATTTACTTCTATCGGTGAAAAAACAAGTTTATATATTTCCATTGTAAATTATTTTCCGTTAACAGTCCCTTTCAACATGGGAACAAAAACAAAATTACCGTGCTCGGTATATTCGAAACCTCCAGTTTCATTTTTTTCAACTACAGTCATTATTTGCGACGAAGATGTTCCCAGCGGAATAACCAGCCTTCCTCCGGTCTTAAGTTGTTCAAGCAACTTAAATGGAATCTCCCTTGCAGCCGCAGTTATTACAATTCCATCGTAAGGTCCGTATTGAGGTTTACCTTCATACCCGTCGCCAAAAAAGAAATCGGCCGAATACCCAAGGGACAGTAACGTTCTTTGTGCCTTTAAATACAGATCCCTGAACCTCTCAATAGTATAAACTTTTGCACCCATCTCAGCCAGTATTGCAGCCTGATAGCCCGAACCGGTACCAATCTCAAGAATTTTGTCCCTCCTTTTAATCTTAAGAAGAGAGGATTGCACTGCAACTGTATAAGGTTGTGAAATTGTCTGACCTGAAGAAATCGGAAAGGCTTTGTCAACATAAGCATGAGAAAGAAATGCAGGATCCATAAAAAGATGTCTTGGCACAGTGTCAATTGCCCTTAATACTTCTTCATCGTTGATTCCTTTTTTTCTGAGTTCTGCAACAAGTTTTTTTCGCTTACCTTTAGCTTCAAATGAATCTGTCATTGAAATTCCTGAGAAAATAAATAATGCCACAAAAGTATAAAAAATGTGAGACTGCAGCAGCGATAAAGTAAACTCATTTCTTTTTGTATATTTAAGCTATGAAATTTAGGGAACATCTGCTAAATACTTTTAAGATTGTAATTGACTATGCAATTACAATATCTCTTTCAATCCTGCTGTCACCTGTAATTCTGATACTTAGTTTAGCAATCAAACTTACAGGCACGGGACCGGTGATATATTCTCAAAAACGGATCGGGAAATCAGGTAAAACATTCACTATGTACAAATTCCGATCTATGCATATTGAAGCTGAAAATGGAGTACACCTTCTTACTGGTAAAAATGACAGTAGAATCACCTCAGTAGGTCGTTTCATGAGAAAACACAAGTTTGACGAAATCCCTAATTTCATCAATGTACTTAAAGGCGAAATGTCGTTAATCGGACCCAGACCTGAGCAGAAACATTTTATTGACCAGATAGTGCTCAGGGCACCTCAATACAAGCAGCTTCAGAAAATAAAACCCGGAATAACATCGTGGGGCCAGGTCAAATATGGTTATGCTTCCAATGTTGATGAGATGATAAAACGACTTGAATATGACCTTTATTATCTCGAAAACAGGTCATTGTGGTTCGATCTGAAAATAGCTTTTTATACTGTGGGTATTATTTTTAAAGGTGAAGGAGTATAGGAAGAGTGAGGATTCTGGGTGCTGGGTGCTGGGTGCCGGGTGCCGGGTGCCGGGTGCCGGGTACCGGGTGCCGCGTGCCGGGTGCCGGGTGCCGGGTAGTGACTTAGATAATACCTGAATCATTGCAGATTAAACCTGGCCAGTGGTTTATAAACAGGTCCTGATTGAAGCAAAATACTTTCGTAGAGGATAACTTCATTAACATGTACTTTCTGAAATTCCATATTATGATAATCATCAAGAAACTTTTTCAGTAACTTCTTGTCCTTGATATGCTTGATGCGTGCAATAGTAAGATGAGGACTGAATCTGCGTTCTTCAGTTTCATAACCCGACTCATGTAATAAACCAATAACCATTTTATTAAGTTCCATCAGTCTCCCGGAAGGATCAATCCCCGTCCATAAAACACGGGGGTCATCCATACTTTTAAATACACCTGTCCCTCTCAGGGTGATTTCAAATTGTCCCGAGTTCCTGCAGGCCTGATTCATCATCGAAATGATATTTTTTATCAACCTCTCCCCGGTATCTCCAAGGAAGACCAGAGTAATATGCATATTATCAATGGCTGTCCATTTGATCCCCTCCTCTTTAAATTCTGATTTCATCAATGAAATCATCTCACCAAGCTTTTCTTCCACCTCAACATCCAGAGCGATAAAAATCCGCTTCATTTTCATTCCGGACCTTTTATCATTTTTATAATCTGCCTGCATCAATTTCATTTATAATAAGTTCAATAAGTGCATCCTGATCGAAAGGATCATACACATCCTTAAGGTTTGTTCCGAAAATACGCGCAATTCCCTGCCAGAAAACAGCTGTCAGTTTCCCACGATAATCTCTTATGAGTTCATATGACGTGTTCTGAGTCTCCCTGTCTATAAGCTTGATTAACAAGCGCCCCTGGGTTATTGTCATTTGTCGCATATCACCTTCATATTTCCCAAATACATCTTTTTCAACATTCTTTATATATGCCCTTCGGCCTTTTTCATCAGGGATCTTTTGCAAATCATCATTAACCTTTTCCAACCTGCTTCTTACCATCAATGCATAAGGATAAACCTTTTTTATATTATAGACCAGCCTCTCGTATCGTCTGTATACACTTGTTCTTGCTTTTTGGGGTGGTGCAATAACTGTTACTTCCTTTATTGCCACTTCAGGCAGAGTTACCCCGTTTCTTTTGACTTTCTGAATAAGATATTCTTTCCCCTGTAATGTATCTGCCGGATGTTGTAAAGTATCCTTTTGGCCTGAGATTTCAGTCATAAAAAAGAAGGTCAATAATATGGCAAATATCAGTTTCACGAAAGAAATATTTTTGCAAATGTATCAAATTACGGGCCACATTTAATATTTAAAACCAGCCAATTATTGAACGCTGATGGTCAGGAAATATTTCCGGTTTTTGTAATACATTTTATAAAAGGTACTTTTGTAAAAAGCTTACGTATGGCATTACAGGTTGAAGATCTTGATGATCAGACAAAATACAGGCAGCTTCTTTCTGTTTCGTATAAAGATTTAGTACCATTTATATTTGAATATCTGTTAAAAAGATCCAGGTTGATTATATTTTTCTGGGCAGTCTGTCTTATATTCCTTGGCCTGGCACTTAAAGTCAGATTTAATATTGCAGGCTATTTCCCACTGGCAAAAATACTTCTTCATTCATTTCTGGGTTTGATAGTTTTTCCGGTTTTATGCATACCTCTTCACGAATTCCTTCATGTAATTCCTTATTACATTACAGGAGCAAGAAATATAAGAGTTGGGATGGATCTGAAACAATTTATTTTCTATGTTACTGCTCACAGGTATGTTGCTACACCCCTTCAGTTCAGGATTGTCGCACTAATACCTTTCCTGCTTATAAGTATAGTTTTTACGCTTCTCGTTTTTATCGTGCCTGGTTTATGGAAATGGAGCCTGTCGCTGTTTCTGTTTGCGCATACTACTATGTGTGCCGGCGACTTTGCTTTGCTTAACTTCTATTTCCTTAACAGGGACAAAAAGATTTATACCTGGGACGATGCCGATAAGAAAGAGGCATATTTCTATGAGGAACTATAAGAAAAGACCTTTGATAAGGGGTATGGTATAATAACTATATAGCCCTCTGTGTTCCTCTGTGAACAAAAAAGAACTTACACAGAGTTGCACAGAGGACCACAGAGTTACACAGAGAATCAGATATTTTAAAATTTCTCTTTTGCCAGTTTCAGAACATCATCATCTTTCACAACAGGCCTTATCCTGAAGGAATATTCGTATTTCGTTCCAAGAAAACGATACTGCGGATGAATAAGTGCACCCCAGGAATTATCTCCCCCTACTCCCATCTGGCCAAGATCAACATTAAGATTTACCAGGTCGCGGGGTTTTACGTCAATAGTATGGGTATTGGCCGTTTTAGCATCTTTTCTGTATTGAGATAACTTCCCCGGCGACTCAAAATCATCATGTATGTTATTCAGAGCTTCAAAACAGATCAATGGATCTCCGCTTACAAGGATTCCGTTCCCGTCATCGTCGGTTAAGGTAAGCCATCTGGTGTCAGTTTTATACCCATTTTCCTGCGGCCTTATATATGGCGTATACTGGTCGGCCACAGTGCTTTCATAAAGACCCACGTCGGCTGACGTTTTTCTGTCCACATAATTTTCATGAGGACCTCTGCCCAGCCATGTAAGGTTTGTATAGTCAACCGGCAGCTGCATCTGCATACCCATCCTGGGTATTTCGGGAATTTTTTCTGATAATTTATTGAACTGGTTCTTAATTATCATATCTGCCGATCCGTAAATAGTATAGGAGGTTGCATAGCCTGCTATTTTTTTCCCATCCGCATCCGGGATATCATAATTAAATGTCACCACAACCTTTCCAAGATCAGGCTGACTGATATTTGCTTTAGTGACAATAGTTCTTTCACCGGCCTTTTTCCAGACACCAAGCAACTGATCCATGTCATATCCATAGTCATTATCGGTTGGCGGTCTCCAGAAATCAGGTTCCGGACCTTTTTTGATCAGTTCCCTGCCTTTGTAGCTAAATGATTCGAGACGGCCTGTAACCAGGTTAAAGACAATTTTCATATCAACACCGCTCACCTCCAGCTTTTTATCGACTGTCCTGGTCTGCAGAACTGCCAGTTCATGCTCTTTTGCAAAAACCGGTTTACCTTCTTCAGGTAATTTGAACTGCGCGGTTGCATAGACATGATCTTCCGGGACATAATTCCAGGCGTCACTTCTTGAAACTGTCAGGTTTAGAAAATACTCAGTACCGGGTGCAGGATCTATTTTATTAAAGGGTACAGTAACAACCTTCTCAGCTTTTGGTTTAAAGTCGGGGAACGTGAGTTTGCCGGACTGAAGAACCTTTCCATCCGCAACGATCTCCCAGTCAAAATGAAACTCGTTAAGATTAGTAAAATCATATTTGTTCTTTACTTTAATGATCCCCCTGGCCAGATCAACAGGTTCGAAACCAACGTACTGATAAACCTTGTTAACCTCACTCAAACCCGGATGTCCTGTCCTGTCAGGCCAAACCAGTCCGTTGATACAAAAGTTGCCATCACTTGGTATTCCCATTTCACCATAATCTCCTCCGTAAGTCCAGTATTTTTCACCAGTCTCACTTGTTTTTAAAAATCCCTGATCAACCCAGTCCCATATAAAGCCGCCCTGCAGCCTGGGATATTTTTCAATTACGTCCCAGTAATCCTGAAGGTTACCTGTTGAATTACCCATTGCGTGAGCATATTCCACCATTATCATCGGTCTGTCGTTCTTTGGATTCCTGGCATAGGCTTCAAGCTCTTCTATCGGGGCATACATATCGCACCAGATATCAGTATGCCTCTCAGGGGTGTTAGTGCTCTTTTCGGCTCGTTCGTACTGTACTGGACGTGTCACGTCTCTCCCTTTTATCCACTTATAACCATTCAGAAAGTTATGACCATCACCTGCTTCGTTACCCATTGACCATATTATAACCGAAGGATGGTTTTTATCTCTTTCAACCATCCGGCGCATCCTGTCCAGATGAGCAGCCGCCCATTCGGGTTTGTCTGCCAGTGTCACATCCTTATCATAACCCATCCCATGAGATTCGATATCGGCCTCATCAACAAGATATAAGCCATATTTATCGCACATTTCGTACCAGAACTCCTGCTGCGGATAATGTGAAGTTCTCACCGCATTTATATTGTGGCTTTTCATCATCCTGATATCCTTCAGAACAGTAGCCTCATCAATAACATGACCTGTTATGTCATTATGCTCATGAAGATTGACTCCTTTGATGTAGATTGGCACTCCGTTAACAAGAAGCTGAGAATTAACTATTTCCACTTTTCTGAAGCCAGTTTTTGCACTTACGCTTTCAAGAGATTTTCCACTGTTATCCTTAAGGGTCAGTACCAGTGAATAGAGAGTGGGGGTTTCTGCTGACCATTTTTTTACACCCGGCAGATCCCTTTTTATATCAAGTTCACCTTTTCCCCCTGTAAGTTTTACATTTTTCGTTTCAGTAAAAAGCTTCTGATCTCCATCGTAAAGGGAAGCATCAACAGAAAGATCCCCATCATTATCTGCTACATTTTTTATTGTTGCATGGACCTTGAGCAGTCCATCGTTGTAATTATTTTGAAGATCGCTAACAGCAAAAAAGTCCCTGATATAGGTTTTTGGCCTTGCCTGCAGGAATACGCTTCTCTGGATCCCGCTCAATCGCCAGAAATCCTGATCTTCCAGATAACTGCCATCGGACCACCTGTATACTTCCACTGCGAGTGAATTCTTCCCTGCCTTCAGATATTTTGTTATATCAAATTCTGCAGGCATCTTACTATCCTCATTGTATCCAACCAGTTTCTCATTTATCCAGACATAAAATGCAGAACTGACAGCCCCGAACTGAAGAAAGACCTCTTTCCCTTTCCAGGAGGAAGGAATTTTAAAATACCTTTTATATGATCCGACAGGATTCCAGTCATGCGGCACAAATGGAGGGGTTTTTTCATAAATATAATTTGCATTAGTTGCCCCGGGAGCTTTTAACCCCTTTACCTGCGGCTTTGAAGGTACTTCCATATACTTTGAATGGTTTGAACCATAAATATCTTCATAAGCCCAGAACGGATAAATAATATTTGTATAAACAGGAACATCATAACCTTCCAATTGCCAGTTGGAAGGTACTTTGATATCCTTCCAGTCGCGCGTATCATAATCATCCTTAAAGAACCAGAAAGGTCGCTGATCCGGTGACTTGGCCCAACTGAACTTCCATAACCCGTCAAGTGAAAGATAGTCAGGAGACTCAGTTTTTTCTCCCCGAAGAGCACTTGCTTCATCCGGAAAACTGTAGAAAGTGGCATGAGGATCCTCGCGGTTCTGGTTAAACATTTCAGGATTTTCCCAATCACGCGGCTCCTTTTCCTTGAAAGGGACACCCTCGTACTTGCTCATCTTCTTACAAGCCGTAAATAACAGTGTGATCATAAGGATACAAAATGATATTCTCTTCATAACATTTGGAGTTTATAATGGATATAAAGTTAATAAAAAATGATATTAAACCAATCCTTCCATCTTAATCCCGATAAAGACTAAATGAAAGAATTAGTAAGTATTACTTAGCATTTAGCATCCTTTCCACAGATATAATATCCGACGGTAAATTAATGTTTGTAAATGCTCTATTTGTTATTTCCGAAACATTCAGTTGCTGATATGTCACATTAATCGTTTTGAAGAATTCCCTGACTGCATAATTGTTGTCCCCCGAAAGATATTTCTCCAGATCGTTCAGGATAATTCTGTTGTAAATTGCATGCAGAGGTTCGATTAATTTTTCGACACTTGGAATGAGGATATTGCAGGTGTGCAATTTATAGAATTCTATCTGGTTGATAATTAACGTTTCATCAAGTAGGGGCATGTCTCCCGCAAATACAAAACAGGCTTCTTTTGAAGAAGCTTTCAAAGCAGCATGAATACCCGCCAGCGGGCCCGCTTTTTTATAATGGTCCCTCGCTATAATATGATCGCTGAATTCTTTAAATTCCTCAGGAGTATTTGTAACGATAATGATCTCTCCGAAAATTTTCCCCATAGTGCCGATCATCCTGGAGATTATACTCCTGCCATTAACTATCAGGTTGGCTTTTATCTGGCCATTGAATCTTTTATTGACACCTCCTGCCAAAATTACCCCGGAAATATTGTTTTCCATTAAAATAGTTCGCTCCTTTCGTTTACTGCCATTGTCAATATCCTTTATTCATTAAACTGATCCGAAAATCAACAAGGAATATGATTTGTTGAGCCGGTTTTTTTCAATTTTATTTTGTAAATTGAAGCTTTATCATTTCTGCCATAAACAAAAGTAGAAAATTAAATACCTGTCTCAGTTATTATTGATAGAAATTACCAAAAACCTTTAGCTATGGATAAAAAAATCACCAGCCTGTATAATGATTACAGACAAGGACTAACAAATCGTCGCAATTTTATCAATAAACTCGCAAAGATCGTGGGCAGTACAGCAGCGGCATTGGTGCTTCTTCCTGTTCTGGAAGACAATAGTCTGAAAGCTTCCTCTGCTAACCAGGAATACCCTGGACTGAGGACTGAATTTATTAATTATCCCGGAGAAACAGGTGATGTGAAGGCCTATCTTGCTCATCCCCTGTCAGGCCAAAAATTCCCGGCAGTAATAGTAATACATGAAATATTTGGGCTTAATCCCCATATTCTGGATGTCACCCGAAGGATCGCAAAAGAAGGTTTCCTGGCGATGGCTCCCGATGCTCTGTCTCCTTTGGGAGGAACGCCTGAAAATGACCAGGAGAAAGCCGTTTCTCTTATCAGGGGACTAGACCAGGGACAGGCGGTCAAAAATTTTGTTGCAGCAGTTAAATTCCTCAAGACAAATCCTCTTTCAACAGGAAAAGTAGGATGTACAGGGTTTTGCTGGGGAGGAGGCATGACAAACCAGGTGGCAGTTAATTGTCCTGATCTGGATGCTGCAGTGCCATACTACGGCATGCAACCTTCCGCCGAGGATGTTGCTAAAATACATGCCCCCATCATGGCCCATTACGGAGCAAACGATCCGAGAATTGATGAGGGAATACCTGCATTTGAAGAAGCCTTGAAGAAATATAAAAAGGAGTATCAGATATTTATTTACGAAGGAGCGGGTCATGCATTTAATAACGATACCAATCCTGATCGTTATAATGAAAAAGCCGCTAAGCTTGCATGGTCAAGGACTATAGCCTTCTTCAAGGAAAAGCTTGGCTGATCGCGGGTTCACCCTTTCTGCTTTTTCCAGAGGCCGGCTACTGCTTCCACAAACGGACGGCAATGGTTAAAGAATTGCTTGTATCCGCTGCACAGATAGTTTAATCCAGGTTCTCCATCGGGTGTTTCCAGGAAACGATTCTTAGGACATTCTCCGTTGCACATTGCCTTTACCTCACATTCCAGGCAATAACGGGGCAGAGTAAGTGATTTGGCAGCACCAAATTCTTTCTGCCTTTTACTGTCGAGAAAGAAAGCCAGTGAATTGGCACTTATATTACCAAGCAGATGTTCATTATCTACATAGTGATCGCATGAATAAAAATCACCGGAGAGCTCAACAACGGGTACTCCGCCACAATTCTCCCTGAATATGCAAAGTGTATGATCCTGGTTAAAAGCTGTTCTTGCAGCCTCTTCAAATATCTGAATTTTAATTTCGCCGATATCTTTTTCAACCCATTCATCAAATACAGCACTCAGGAAAAATCCAAATTTATCTGAGGGGACTGATTCAGGCGTTACCCGGGTTAATGAATCCGGCTGGCGCTCGACAAGCGGTAAAAATGTGAGATACCTTGCTCCAACCGTTTTGAAATAGTTATAGACCTCAAGCGGATGTTTTACATTTTCTGCATTAACAACACAAAGAATCTCTGGCAGAATGCCATGTTTTTTCAAGAGCCCAAAACCATTTATGACCTGTTGATGCGTACTGCTGCCATCCACAGTCCGACGATGGATATTATGCATATCAGCCGGACCATCAATGCTCATACCGACAATAAAGCCTTCATCTGCAAGAAATTTACACCAGTCGCTGTTGATAAGAGTCCCGTTGGTTTGTATTCCGTTGATAATATCCGAACCAGCTGGTTTGTGTTTATTCTGATATTTAATGACTTTCCTGAAGAAGTCGATTCCTGCAAGTAATGGTTCGCCTCCATGCCATGAGAAATTTATCTTATTTTCGGTTGAGGCTTCAATATGCTGAATAATATATTTCTCAAGGACTTCGTCAGACATTATGAACCTTGTACCTGCCGGGTACAAATCTTCCTTTTCCAGGTAATAACAATAACTGCATTTCAGATTGCAAATCGCCCCGACTGGTTTTACAAATATCTGAAATTCACGTGATTGTTCTTTCATTGATCTTCTTAAGCAATAGTTTTCTTTATATTTGTTTTCAACTTGGTGATTCTTGGTGTCTTTGTGACTTTGTGGCTTTATGGCTTTTTTTTTCTGCCACCAGGGCACTAAGGCAGAAAGGAATCACAAAGTAATATTACCAGATAATTGTTCAACTATCCCAGCTTATAATATTTTCTTTTCCTGATTGAGGTAAATTCATTCTGATCCTCCATTCCACAGGGAAATAGTTATTCAGTCTTGTACCTATATTTTTAATGAAACCCATATTTATACCATTGTAAGTTAATATATTCCAGCCTTCATTGGTATTATTTATGGCAAAATTATCACGGCTCAGATATGAAAGGGCCGTTTTATAATCTATTTCTGTCTTCGGGAATGCTTTTTCCCTTAAATGTACGGATAAAGCCAGTTCGTGTGATGGCAGATAATCGCTTTTCTTTACAGCTGATATTTTTGTACCTGCTTTCACGATCCTCAGGTTCTTAAACAGATGAAGGTAATCGCCCGTCTTACAGGGAACAGCAATTAGTTCATCGCCCCATTTTATAAGACTTTCATTGGAAAAATCTGTCCACATATTTAAAACTTCCATATCTCTTTTCCCTGGTCTGAGTTCAGATTTAAGCTGTTGTCTTTTTTGAAATATTCTCTGTTTGCCGGTTTTCCTGATCACTGATATAAAAAAACCTTCTCCTCTTACCTTTCCGGGGTAAAATCCATAACCATATATGCCCTGAAAGTCAATCTCTCTTATATTTTCAAACTTTTCAATGTTCAGTCTCACACATTCAGCTTCATTCCTTTCAATTAGCCATCTGATGTTCTCTTCGTTTTCCCCCGGATTAAATGTACAGGTACTATAGATCAGTATCCCATTTTCCCGTAATGAGGGCCAGGCATCCAAAATTATGCGTTTCTGCCTTTCCGAACAAAGCAAAGCATTTTCATCAGACCATTCCTTTATTGCAGCCGGATTTCTGAACATACCCTCTCCGGAGCATGGAACGTCTGCTACTATTATATCAAAATATCCTGCAAGTCTTCCAAATGCCGAAGGATCGTTCTGTGTCACAAGTGTGTTTCCAAGTCCCCATTTTGTGATTGTTTCAGACAGTATAACTGCCCTGGATCTGATAACTTCATTGGCCACAAGAAAGCTATCTCTGCCAATTATTTCAGATATATGAGTACTCTTGCCGCCAGGGGCACCGCACAGGTCAAGAATCCGGATCCCGTTCAATGTGCCGGCAGTCTGCCTTATTGCCTGTTCAAGGAACATTCCGGATGCTTCCTGGGGATAATAGCATCCGGAATGAAAAAGCGGATCAAGGGTAAAGGATGGCCTGCTATCGAGATAAAATCCTGTGTTGCACCAGGTAATATGCTCTGCATTCCGGGGTTTTCTTTCCCACTTTGAGCGATTTATCCTGATACTGACAGGAGACGGCTGCTCCAGAGCTTTAAGAAGAACCTCTGCATCAATGTATTTTTGATCATAAATCCTATCTAGAAATCTTTCAGGTAACATCCTAATTTTTATTTTTTTATTAAAAACTAATTGTTACACAAAGTTGCATGGAGGTAACACTGAGAGCCACAGAGTAGTCTAAAAAAGTGTCACTATTTCCTCTGTGTAGCTCAGTGCTTCTTTGTGTTTCTCTATGTAACAAATAAATGATAAATCATATAATAGAAACTCATTTCATTACTTAAAGCAGGAAAAAATTAAGGTAACGCTTCCTCATTATTCTTCGGGGTTTTGTTATATTTTCTCCAGAAAAAGAAAACCGGAATACCGATAAGTACTATTCCCAGCCCGGGAAAGGTATAATTTGGCTTATAGATAAGAAGAATTATCATTACAGCAACAATTATAAGAATGTAAATTGCAGGTATAACAGGGTAACCAAAAGCTTTATAGGGCCGTGGTATATCTGGTCGTTTTACACGCAGAATAAAAATAGAGAGGATGGTCAGGGTAAAGAAAATAAGAACAGCAAAGATCACATAATCGAGCAGATTTCCATATGTTCCTGAAAGACAAAGCAAAACTGCCCAGATGCCCTGTATAACTATTGCAAAACCCGGAACACCTTTTTTATTTAATTCTCCGATTTTTCTGAAAAACAGGCCGTCTTTTGCCATAGCGTAATACACTCGCGGAGCAGCCATAATAAGACCGTGGTTACAGCCAAAAGTGCTTATCATAATAAATACAGCCATGATAACAGCAGCATAATCTCCAAATACAACACTCATTGCCGAGGTTGCAACCCTGTCGTCCGTTGCATACTGTATGCCCCTGCTGAGCACATCGGCACCTTCAGGGGAACCTGATAATGGAAGGACCTTAATATATATATAGTTTGTAAGAACATATATGACAGAAACTATTAAAGTACCGAAAAACAGGCTTAAAGGAACGTTTCGTTTCGGATTTACAACCTCGCCGGATAGATATGTAACGGTATACCAGGCATCTGATGAAAACAGAGATCCCACCAATGCTGTTCCGATTGCAGTAACAAGGGAGAAGCCAACAAGAGGAATAATCTGGTTACCCTGACCTACCTGACTTGCCTTCCAGAATACTTCTTTATTTATTTCCCATGAATTTATATTTTTTGTAGCCAGGAATCCAATCGCAACAAATCCCAGGAGTGCAATAACCTTTGTCGATGAGAAAAAGTTTTGTACTGTCTTACCGGTAACAATGCCTCTGGTATTGAGCCATGTGAGAAATGATATCATACCAATGGCAACAATCATCGTGCTTTTAATTCTTAGCGGCCCTGCATGGAAAAGAATATTATTTTCAGAAACCCACGGAAATAGTACCCCGGAAAATTTGGCAAAAGCCACAGCCACTGCTGCAATGGTTCCACATTCAATAACAAGGAAGGTGGTCCAACCAAACAAAAATCCGATCAGCGGATGATAAGCTTCTTTCAGGTAAACATATTGACCACCTACATGCGGCATCATTGAAGCCAGTTCACCATAACTGAGTGCACCTATGATTGTTATTATTCCGGTAATAAGCCATACTACCAGCAACCAGCCCGGTGCACCCACATGCCTGGCAATATCTGCACTCACAATGAAAATTCCGGAGCCTATCATTGCGCCGGATACTATTGATATCCCGTCAAAAAGAGTCACACGCTTCTGAAGGAGATGGTTTTCTGTCTGCATGTTGAATTTTTTTTAGGTTCTGATAAAAATAATGAAACAATTTAAAAATGGTCTTTTTACTGAACTATTGTTTGAATTTCGCTTTTAAACAATTAACTCAAATATATCAATAATTACTGATGCGTTTTATTTCTATATAAAAGTGCTGCAAAGCTGCACAATCTGAATATGGGGGTGTCGAAAAAGTCTTTCTAACCGCAAAGTGTGCTAAGAAACAGCAAAGTACGCAAAGCTATAACCCTGTATTTAAGGCATTTACGGTCTTTGCGTAATGTCTTTGCGATCTCTGCAACCCCTCCGGGGATGCCAGTGGGCTTTCACCTCTTTACCGTGGGTTGCACCCACGGTTATAGAAATTTAACCCCTTCAGGGTTAACAGATCATTTCAAATCAAAAATTCAAAGAATACTTATATTTTATTTATTATCATTAATGCATAAACATTTTTATACAGTTAATACATCACCAGTGTATATCAACAAATACCAATGGAGATATAATTTAACTGGTTTTAATAGGCTTATTTTTTTGCGGTCTTTTTTTACTCCCATTTTTTTTATGATGGAAAGCTGGAATAAGGTAAATTTGTTTTTTTTTAATCAGTAAAAATTGAAAAGACCTAATAAAAATCCTTTTATAAATATTTTAAAATAAAAACTGATGAAAAAATTATTTCTGTTTGTTGTAGTGGTCTTTCTGTTTGCAGGTTTATCAGCACAAAAGTTTGATCAGGTTGCCAGAACCCCTCCGATGGGATGGAACAGCTGGAACAAGTATGCATGCAATGTAAGTGAAAGTCTCATTATGGGAATGGCTGATGCCATGGTCAGCTCCGGAATGAAGGATGCCGGTTATGAATATATTGTGATTGACGATTGCTGGCAGGTTTCACGTGATGAGAACGGGGAGATAGTGGTTGATAAAGATCGCTTTCCCCATGGAATGAAATATGTAGCTGATTATGTTCATTCAAAAGGTCTGAAATTTGGAATCTATTCCTGCGCCGGAAGCCTCACCTGTCAGGGCAGGCCCGGTGGCCTGGGTCACGAATATCAGGATGCAAGGACCTACGCCAGATGGGGAGTAGATTATTTAAAATATGACTGGTGCAATTCCAGCACACAGGATGCCAAATCGTCCTATACAAATATGCGGGATGCTCTCTTTACCGCAGGCAGACCCATAGTTTTCAGTATTTGTGAATGGGGTTCCAATAAACCCTGGGAATGGGCCGGTAAGGTTGGAAATCTGTGGCGTACAACTGGCGATATAAGCGATTCATGGAACAGCATGATCAATATTTTCGAACAGCAGAAAGACCTTGCCAGATATGCCGGACCGGGAAGATGGAATGACCCTGACATGCTCGAAGTAGGTAATGGAGGCATGACAACAGAGGAATATAAGACTCATTTTTCATTGTGGTGCATGTTGGCTGCACCCCTCATTGCCGGTAATGATCTCGCCAATATGACTCCTGAAATAAAATCGATATTAATGAATAAGGAAATAATTGCTGTCAATCAGGATACTCTGGGCAGACAGGGTGTGTGCTACAGGGATAACGGAGATTACCAGATATGGATCAAACCCCTGACAAACAAAGATAAAGCTGTTTGCCTGCTGAATAAGAGCGATGAAAAGAAGACTGTTTTAGTCGATTTTGAACTTTTAGCCCAGACAAGCAGAGGAAGATGGGGCTTTGGAGCTGATAAGGAAATAAAATTGGGAGATTTCACGGTAAGGGACCTTTGGGACCATAAAGATCTTACACTAAAAGACCCTGCCACATATATTGAATTACTGCCACATACTGTGAAAGTGTACCGGTTTATTAAAAAATAATTCAAACCGACATAATTTTATACATAGGGACGTTGCATGCAACGTCCCTACAATTTTACAAATGCCAATTTCGTCAATTCGCAAACGGAACCTCTTTGCCCGTCAGAATTATTCTGCCTGTAAGTACCTGTGTGAACTGAGGATCGAGATATCCTGAAAAACCGGGTTGTTTTCCTCCTGCGGAAATTGCCCGGCAAATGGTTAAATTAATCTGCAGGATTAATTTATATAAATCACGGTATATTAAAAAAACATTATTCCGAGCTGGCAATACGCAGAGCGATGTCTTCAGAAAAAGCCGGTGAAGTTATTGTGGCAAACCCGCCCTGATGATACTTTATTTCTGAATTTGTTTCCACGGCATTCCTGGTATCTGTCCAGATTAATGAATATGAGCCGGCCGGCAAATCAATCGTAAAAACCATTTTCCTGCTGGTGGTGTCTTTCCTGTGAAAATAAACCGCAAACAATTCATCTTTTTCAGAAAGCGCTCTGATGCTTGTTTCAGTATCCACTGCCTTCATCTTCACATCATTAACAGGAGCCATGTCTATAAAATTGATGCTGTGCATAAATTCCGAAAGGATCTTGAACTGATCCCTTAATGACCTGCCGCCACCACCCGGTTCACCTTCCTTTACAATGAAACTGCCATCCTCATTATCTGCAGTAAAGGAATAATCAAGATTATCAAAGAGCCCTCCTCCGGCCAATAGAAAATCCCAGGCTTCCTCCCTGTAACTGGTGTTTTCAATTCCATCAAATCCGGTTTCGTTATCTCCTATCACCTTATTAAGATTATAATTCATGTCAACAGTCACCGGCGGCCTGGCATAGTGAAAATTATAAATCGATACTCCGGGACGAGGGTCGGTAATCTTCAAATAATTATTAGCTACATTATTGGATATAAGATGCTTATATGGAAATTCCTTCTCTGCATCGACCACCACACCAGTCATATATTTTTCCCACGATCTGAGTGCCAGTGTATCTCCAAAATATGGTTCGTTGCAGATCTCATAATAGAGATTATCAAAGTCTCTTAATTCATTAATAATCTTCCTCACCATCTTCTCCTGAACAGCAACCATTTCAGGATGCTGAAGAGACAATACTTCCTTATGGTCCTTAATATTTCCAATGTTATTTATGTTATTATTTATATAAAAAGGACATAAATGCCATTTCAGGGTATCGTAATAATTGGAGAACAGATCGAGTTCTACGACAATATTTCTTTTCCCTGCCTCTGAAATAAAATTTTTCAGTCGTGAAAAATAGTTTTCATCCCACCTAGAAAGATCAAATTTGTTACCACCGTTTGCATAACCGGGCTCATCGCTTCTGGCCCAGGGACAAATATATTTCCCGGGAGCAGGTGCAAGAGTGTTTTTTATTATACCAAATGCTCCCTGGGGTTCGACATAAGCACCTGAAAAGGTACGGGTAACATTCAACTCCGAAGTATCTAGCTCATTAAGGTAGGTTACATAATCGAAGTCGAGGTTCATCACAGCTCCATAATGTTCAGTGGAGCCAATCAATATCTCAGGCTTCCCCCTGAATATAAAATAATGTGGGTTTTCAGGATTAAGACTCAGCTGAGGTTGTTGACTGGAAGGTCTTCCACATGATATTATTGCACATGAAAGTAAAAACAAGTTAAAAAAATGAAAATGTTTCATGAGAATAATGTTTCTTTAACAGATTAATAAACTTATATGCAAATTACTCAAAACGCCAGATATAAAAAATACTTTTCCTATCAAATCCGAAGTAAAATGTTTAATGTTTATATCCTGACCCATTCACTATAATCAGTATTATTCGGTACCTGCCCCTGGCTTCCCAGAAAATCCAAGCAGGCAGCTTTTACATTATAATTTTGCCCTTTCATTTCATGTACACAACGAATTGTTTTAATAAACGATTGCTTGTTTTTCATGTTAAGAAGGTAGTTAATAGCCATTAATGCCAGATCCATATTCTCGCTTGCACAATATCTTTTAATATTTTCTTCAGCCATTTTACTGCCTTATTCCTGCCATATGATCGCGGATGTAACCGATTGAAATAACCCAACAGGTTGCTGTGCATTTAGAACTAGTCGGTAGCCCCAAGATCGTGAGCAGGAAAGAGCAGTAAGAGCAACCAATATAAGATTAGTATTCCCCATAGTGAGACAATACTGTACTTCAGATTCGTGTTTATAAAAATCAATGAGGTGAACATCCAAGCTAAAATCGATACGTCCAAGCACGCTGGAATAGAGCAATTTAGTAAAATCGAAGCTGATAGCGTTCCAATAAATGAACCCCAAAAGGATAAATATCAATCAGCGTTTGATAACGTGAATATACCATACCTTCCTGTTTTCTTCACCATGATACCGCTTAGCCATGGAAAAGGGGAAAGATATTCCTGCAACAAAAAGAAATAAGGGGAATATCATATCTTAAAAATGAATCCCCTGCCAGGCCACATGTTCTGTTAGCCTTCCCATCATTGAAGTACTGGCCACCCGGTTTATGTAGCAAGACCAATAAAAGTACCTTCTACTCCAATAACCTAGAACATGTCAAAACCACGAAAGGCATCAAAGGAATAAAGCCGATTGATCTCAGGTTTGGTTAAATTTTTTATATTTTTATTTATAATACTATTGTTAATTTCAAATAATTGCAAACAATTACTAGGTCTTTGTTTAAACCAAAAATTTCATTAGAGACCAGCTCCGCATCACTCAAAATTGGACACATTTAAGAAGAAACCCTCCATTCAAGTTCTTTTTTTCACGGTAACTGAGAACTTTAAGATTTTACTATTTTAATAATTGTTTTCTAATTTTTTGAAGTATATACCGCAACAGCAATTTTCGTATCAGCAGTTCCGTAATAGAGGAACCACTTTCCTTTATAATGAGCGAGGCCTTCGACAAAACAAACATTATTTACCTGCCCGGTAATTTCATAGGGTTTATCTGGTTTAATAAATGAGTTTTGAGTACGGGCAATCAATTTTTCTGGATTATTTACATCGAACAATGCTTGTCCGGCTGAATAAGCTCCAGCAGGCAGTGAAGTGTCTCCAGATTCTTTCCTGTTCCTACTATTATAAATAAGCAAAATACCTTTCTTTGTAATCATCGCAAAAGGCCCCGGCTCAACTAATTCGCTATCGAATTTTCCCTTTCTTGGTTGTAGAGCCGGAAGAAGATCAGCTTTGCCATCTGGATTATCAATAATATTTGAAATCTCTTCTTTGCTCTTTTCCACTGGGGTCCAGTTAATCAGGTCATCTGAATAAGCTAGGAATATATCAGTATCCCCAAAATACATCCAGTATTTTCTATTAATTTTAGTGGCAATGAACTTATCTCCAACAAGCCGGCAAACAATGGCACCCGATTTAGAATCCACATGGAAATATTTGCCATCGTATGCTTTACTAAAAGCTGACCCGAGTTTTGTCCAATTAACAAGATCTTTAGAAGTAGCAATAAAAAGCCGCGCCTTTTTTCCGTTATATGCAGTATAAGTCATGTAATAGGTTCCACTGACATCCTGCACAACTCGAGGATCTTCACAACCACCTTCCCATTCATACTCCTTATACATATCGTTTTCAGGATATAAAACAGGTTTAGGATATCGGTGGAAAGTAAGGCCATTATTACTCATAGCCAAACCAATTCGGGAAGTCCCGGCAGGTTTTCCTATACTGTCTTCTGCCCTATAAAGCAAATAAATCTTCTCGTCTCTTACAATTGCTGCAGGATTAAAGACATCTTTTGCGCCCCATTTTACTAATGCTTTTCGAACCGGGTCCATAAAGCTAAGGCTGTCAACTGGCCCCATAATTGGGTTTACCGAATCGGCTTTAATAAAAGGGCCTAATGTCCACGATTTATTCGAGCCAGGCTGATTCTGGCTACATCCGAAACTTAAAAAAACTGTTAGAAATAGTAAAAAACTACTCTTAGATAAATATTCTTTCATGATTAAAATTATTTGAACTATTTAGTTAATAGTATTTACCAGTTTAGCATATTTTGTCTTTAAATCAATGGTTTTAAAAATCAGTAGCAATTTTTTCACCACATTACTATAATCTTTTAATCATGCCAAACAAAAGAATCAAGGCCAAGCAAACTATTGTACAACGCGTTAATTGAATTAAATTTTACTTCATAATAGGTGTCAGTACAATATTCCGGAACTCGACGTCTCCTTCCTCTCCGCCCTGAAGCATAAGAGGCCCCGGTGCAAATACATCTGATGAAATGGCTCCTCCAGTCGGGCCGTCCAGCGGCTGATTATCGATGATTTTAGTCCCGTTCAGAACTATCGTTACATGACGATCACACAGGGTAATGTTAAAAGTCTGCCAGGTATTGGCAGGTTTTTCAGCGTTTACCGTTGGTGAGATACGGCTGTATATTCCTCCTAAATTATGCGAATCAAGGTTTTTGCCGCCGGAATCAGCATGCCCCTGTTCAACCTGAACCTCATATATTCCACGCAAGTAAATTCCGCTGTTATGTGCCTTAGGAATTTTAACGTCAATTTTTAAATTGAAATCCTTAAAGACCTGGACTGTCCGGATATCGGAATAATTGATGCGAGGCTGTCCCTTAACCTGAATCGGATCCTTCACCAGCACACCATCCTTCACATGAAAGGGATTTTTACCATTTTCATTAATCAGTTCCCATCCTGTCAGATCTTTCCCGTTAAACAACACAACCGGTTTTCCATATTTCACTTTTGTCAGATCCGGCGCAGGAGAAACTGGCGGTAATTTTGTTCCGGCAAAAGAAACAGAATCAACGCCGATTCCATTGGTGTTCGGCCTTAGCTCATAACCGGTTATCTTATCGCCATCTTTCCTGATTTCCAGCCAGTCGGGATACATCATTGACGATGATTCGTCCCCATCATATTTCCGGTTACGGTCCACATTAATTGTTTCATGGCCGACATAAAGCGTATTTCCGGCCATAAAAATATATGGTACCGGCAAAACACTTCCACCTATCCAAAGCAAGTTGGCATCCACGTAATTGTCTTTTTGACTGACTTCAAGCCACCCAACCGAACCGCCTTTGATATCGATGGTCCATTGACCAACAAAATCATTGATATCGGTTTTTGGAGGGGGATTTGTTTCCGTTTTTTGAGTCTTGTCGCTGATATTTTCCTGTTGACAGGAATAAAAATACAATACTGCACTAATTAATAATAATTTAAAACTAACGGAATATTTCATGTTATTAAGAATTTAGAGGTTCGTTTAAAATTGGTTAATATAAATATAACTAATATAAAGGTCAGACATTAATATATTGTTACCAATAATATCGGATTACCAATTGGATGAAAACTATATATTAATGAATCATGTGTTATAAACTCCACCCGCTGCGATATTGCATCTGAAGAAGATTATTAGCGTCATCGTTATTGGTAATTTTAAGATTTTCCGAATCCCATTTAATTTCTGCGCCGCCCATTCTTATGCAGACATTTCCGAGCTGACATGCTTCGGTCAATGGCCCGGCAAAGCCAAAATTGGATTGGGTTGTTCCGTTACCCTTGCATGCTTCGATCCATTCTTTATGATGTCCGATGGACCGTGGCAAATAAGGCTTCGGTGCTTTAAAATCCTTAAGTCTGGAATTGGGGATAAATCTCAGGTATCTTGTTCCTTCCCCCCTGGAAAGTAATTTTCCTTTATCGCCGACGAAAATCACACCATTTTCAGTATCCCAATCCGGCAGATCCTTACTGTAAACACCATTAACGGCATCGGCATCCAGTTCTTTAGGCCTTTCTGGCAGGATTCCACCGTCGTACCAATGGATGGTTACCGGCGGCATTTTTTCCCGTGCCTTAAATTCAAAGTGGATCACTGAAGCCAATGGATAGGTTTCAGGGAATACGGGTGAAGAACTTCCCTGGATAAGCGTAGGAGCAGTGAGTTTTAAGGAAGAGAACACCGGGGCGAGGTTATGAATAGCCTCATCGCCTATGGCACCGCTTCCGAAATCGAACCAGCCACGCCAGGCAAAAGGCACATAGGCCGGGTTATACGGCCGATTAGGAGAAGGGCCAAGCCATAAGTCCCAGTCGAGGGTGTGGGGTACACGGGGAGTATCCAAAGGCCGGTTAATTCCCTGTGGCCAGATCGGCCGGTTTGACCAAGCATGTACTTCGTGCACATCGCCAATGGCGCCCGCCCAAAGCCATTCCTTAAGCTGTCGGTTGGCATCGGCAGCCATGCCCTGGTTTCCCATCTGTGTGGCGACCCCGGCTTCTTTGGCAGCCTTGGCCATTGCCCTGGCTTCATATACGGTATGCGTTAATGGTTTTTCACAATACACATGCTTTCCCATCTTCATGGCCATCATGGCAGCGACGGCGTGGGTATGGTCTGGGGTAGCAATAACGACCGCATCGATCGATTTTTCTTTTTCAAGCATTAGCCGGAAATCTTTATAGATCTTTGCCTTGGGAAATCCCTTAAACGTATTGAACGCTCTTGTCTCATCTACATCGCAGAGCGCGTAAATATTGGCGAGCTTCTCGGGCTTTCTCGGTTCATCGTCTTCTTCATAATAGGGCCGGGTAGTATTCGCTTCTACGGCTGCGTCGTCATAGGTTATCTTTAAAACCTGCCGTTCATCCACTTCCGGAGGACAGATCGCGTATATATCACTCGATCCCCGGCCTCCAACACCGATACCGGCAACGTTAAGCATATCACTGGGGGCAGTATAACCGATCCCACCCATTGTGTGACGCGGGATAATAGTAAGTGCAGCTGAAGCCGCACCAAATGTGCTGATAAACTTCCGCCTCGACAGACTCTTTGCCTTTTGATTTTTTGTTTTCTCATTCTTTTTCATATTAACTAAATTAAACATTAAATATTAAAAAGGTTATTTATTCATTATAGACCATAACTCATAATCTTTTCTGTTTCAGACTTTTCATCTTGATATTACGGAATTTTACATCATCACCATGCCCCAGGAAGCCTATATGCCCTATAGTAAGTTTAAGACCAAGATGATACCTGTGATCCATTGTGCTTTTTTCAGATGCTTTTTTTATGTAGCCATCAACAAAAACGATACAGTTTAAAATTACCTTTATTCTGGTTCCGTTGGTAATCACTTCTTCGTAATTCCATTGTCCTATAGGTTTTAGAAAACCTCTTTTTGCCCGGATTACCCCATACATTTGATGCAATGTCCAATGAAGATCCGTTAGGCTTGAATACAAGTGATTGCCTTTTCTGTAAACTGTTCTATTTCAGCACTGGTAAATAAATATTTTATTTACTCACTAAACGTTGTTCTATTTTTTCTGGTTACCACAAGTGTAGTCTGATAGATTGCAGCATGTGCATCTAGGTTAAACACGGTAATAAAATGCTGCAACCGAAAGTAATCAGACACTGCTATTGTATCACTTATTTGTATAATATTCCTTAATTGACTTACAAGAAGCCATTAGGTATTTTGTTATGCTTTGTCAAAGAACTTTTTTGTCTTGTTTTTGAAAATCGTTTGATATTCTGTAATATAGACCACAAGTCTCCCGAAGGTCGAGGATAGTGGTTTTTACATTTTCTTCTGTATTTTTATCTTGTGCTTTTCATACCAGCCTGCTTACAATGTAGCTATGCAATTTGCGAAAACTTTGTTTTTCGATTCCACTAAAAGTCAATCTTTTCAAGTTTTATCAACATTACATTCATTTGTCAAAGAATTAGTGTTTATTACACTATTAACCCGATGATGCCCAATATAGATTTTATATCGGCTGTTAGCTATACCTGTAAGGGGTAACTTCTATCTGTACCGGAAATCAATAACTGTATTACCAGCAATAAGTCGACTCCCCTTGATGGATGTTTTAACGTTGGCTGGTATAAGCATTATAGTTGCTGCACTGTCTTCGTTTAAACGCAGATCCACTGTTCCCGAGACATTCTTCTTAAGATATTGCTTCGAAACAAGGTCATAAATGTTCACTGAATTCTTCCCAACTTCAAGTTTAACGGTTCTTGGTTCATAAAAGGGATTAAATAAAAGGTAAGTAGGGAAATTACAGTTGCCAAAAAAATCCGTTGCATTACAGTTGAGTTTCAATATTTTTTCAACGTTTGTAGTATCAACGATAGAAGCCAACATTCCAACCCATGCAGATCCATAGGGACAGATATCGGTTGCTGCATTTTGGCGTTTAACCTGGTCACCTATTCCATAGGGACCCTCATCAGCTAATACTCCTTTAAATACCGTGAAATAATTGCCATTATCAAGGTTTTTACGGCATCCTTCATACGAAATCACATGGTCAGGATCACCAACCCAATAGGCACTTGTTTGTTTGTTTTTGGGATGTTCATCGGGATAAAATAGGCGAGAGGCATTGGCCAAATTCAGGATCCATTTTCCAATGGTTCGTGAATAAGCGGGATTATATTTCACAATAGGTACTAGTGCAGCTGCCTGGGAAAAAGTGTTCATCGCGAAGGCATATTGCTCCCACTTTTTCTGACCCACAAGACCAGAAACATCATATTTGCCCCAGCGCTCGCACATAACACCCCAGCCATCGCGGTCGGAATTATCACCATCGAAGCACCAATTGAGCATCTTCAATTCATCATATGCCGTACCCAGTTCAGCATTCATACGGACGGCCAAATAGGCACCATATGGCATCATAATCTCATAGAAAACACCCTCTTTGGCGGATCTTTTTTCCAGAAATGTCA
This sequence comes from uncultured Bacteroidales bacterium, assembly GCA_963815075.1. GTDB lineage: Bacteria > Bacteroidota > Bacteroidia > Bacteroidales > VadinHA17 > LD21. Next base: position 121,294 of record CAWFFK010000009.1, on the reverse strand, counting down.
TACACCCTCTTGCTGCATCCTGAAATTTCTGATCCTTGAATTTTATCCAGGCCATATATTCAGTCCAGGCAATACCTGCAGCTGCATCTGGCTCGTGCCATAGATTGTTATAAATTCCTATACCCTTGTCAAAGTTAAACGATGTGAAATTAAAGTCAGGATATTCCTTATCTTTTGACAGGCTTTCAATAGCAATAATCCAGGTTTCTGCATTTATTTTCATCAATTCAGCAAGGTCAGTTTTTTGGGGATATAAGTCTTCAACCATGCTGAAGGCCATGCCAGGCCATATTTCATACCAGAAAGTTTCTCCCGGCTTTTGGTTTACTCCGTTCTGAATAAGATTGACACCATTGGTCTTATTAAAGAATTGTTTACACATGCTTACATAATCTATCCCATTCTGGTTGCTTTTGTCAATCCCTATTAAAGAAGCACCCAACACTGAACCCATAGTTGGCAAGGATTCATAATCAGAGCCTTTTGTGAATCTTTGCTCGGATCCTACATAACTGTAAATGCCAAATGAACGAATAGGAAAATTTACCTTATTGTCATCCCACCATATCAGTGGAAGAAGTGCTCCTTTTGCATTTAAATCATATAATATTACATCCTGTTTGGTAGTAACAGTTTTCCAGTCCTTCATCTTATAAGGAAAGGGCAAATTGGGCATGTATTTTACCAGTTTGATATCGACCTGTTTTGCAGGTATTTGTGCCGATGAAAAATATATCGGCAGAAGCACAGTCCCGGTACAGAGAATAAAGAATAAAAAAAGTCTTTTCTTCATAATTCTGAATTTTAAATTAAAATAGTATACCTGCTTTTTGAGCAAAAATGGGAAAAAGTGTTTACTCCCGAATATCACATATAAACTTAAAATGTTTTGAATGCGTTATATCTGTTTCCTAATTCAGCTGCTGAGTGATTACAATATTTCAGCTATTTGTCTTTTTTATAATCAGGATCCATATCAGGGGTTCTCAATCCTGCCACTTCATCTGCCATTAGTATAAAAATATTCCAGCACAATCCTCTGCTAGATAGCCACCAGCTATCTGTTGTGGTCCATTTTGTAGGGATAAATTCTTTACTGAACGGCCATTTGGGATTAAGATAGATCTCTGCCCACACTCTGTTTTCCATCAAAATTTTTGCTTTCTTCCATCCATGTTTTAATCCTACCACATAAGCCTCATACTCAGGCCTTAACCAACTGCCGCCATTGCAATAAAACCCATCATTTTTGCTGTTGGTATAATCTTCAAAGGGCAGATAATATCCGCTGAGATAGGAAAATCCTTTTACATCATTTGTTAATCTAACGCAGAGGGGTGCAGTAGTACCATATTCAGGGTGAGGTGAGTTTGGTACTTTATTTAAAATGGGTGTCTGATCCAAATGATTCATTACCATTTCATCTGTTAAGATTGGCCTATTAAATAACCATAAGGAAAAGAATTCCGGTTCGAGGTCAATATAGGAAATGACGTCAGGAAAATCTCTATCGAACAGCAAATGTTTTCTTTTTGTATCATAAAAATTTCGATATTCTTTTTCAGCCTTTTGGACATACTCTTCGGAAATATCAAAACCCAATTCTTTTATTGTTCTTAATGCGATGGCCAACATACCCTGGTTAACACAAAGCCGGTCTGTTTTAAATGATTCAAAATAAATAAGATCTACCATACTCATAGAAAAATGTGATTTGCATTTTCCATCTCTGTCAGGATCGAATTCGTTCAATACATAATCAACCGCCTTTTTAATTTTTTCCTGTGGAAGTGTAACGCCGAAACGACGTTTGTTAATCATTGCCCACATCAGCCATGCGATGGTGGCTTCGTTGTCCTTTACCTCTACCGACCCCATAAGAGGTGTGATAATAGTGCCAATACCGCCTTCGGACGACTGTGTTTTGCCCCATTGTTCCCAGATGGCAAGGTTTAACTCCTTATTGTAAGTTGCTACAGTAGAAAAAAAAGAATCCCTATTGTACATGTCCGGTGCATAATTCATATTGGGCACATTTAACGGCGTAAAATTTTCTACATATGTAATCCAGGTAAGCATATTAAAGTTGGCGTACAACATTTTTTCTATCAGCGATCCTTTAAAACCTTTTCCTTCGGCTAATCGCGACTGCGAGGAGATCATAAATTGTTGATGCGATTTCCATGGTTCAATAAAAACATAGGTAGTTTTCTCCACTTTTTCACCAAGCGGAAGTATATTGTAAGGCTCGTGTTGTGGTTGGTGTTCTACAAATTGCAGATCTTTTATCTGTAAATTACATTCTTTTCCTGATTGAGTACCAATGAACATTGATACACTATCATTTTCAATATAGGGCACTAAAATACTTCCTTTGAAAAGTGTCCATTCGTTTTCCACTGCAGGAAAGTTGTCAATATACTTTACGCCATCTTCCAGTTCTATGGTTTTTTTACCGTTCCTAACTCTAAAAAGTTTTAATGCCAGGGGTGTATTTCCTTTACACAGAAAAGAGATGGTGTATACCTTTTGATCTTTAAATGGTGCAATTAATTCTATACCGGCCCGGCCACCAGGATGACCGGTAATTGAAATAAGCCCTTTCTCTCTCTCCACCTCTACATTGCCTTCTTTACGATATGCAGTATCTGTTTTTAATATGGTTTCTGCACCGGCATCAAGGTTGTACATTTCACCAAATGTTTGTTTTATGTAATGATTGTTTTGCGCTCTGTCTGATAAACTGGCAACAGAAAGTAAATTAGGATCAGGTAATCTGCGCATACCTACAAAACCACCTCCGCGACCAGTAAAACGGCGTCGTGTATTTCTTGTATATTGATTTTTATAACCTGCGTCTGTTAAAAAACCAACTACATAATTATCAGGTGTAACAAAACCTGCAGCAGGAAAAATTTCTTGAACAAATCCACCGGGAAAATTATCATATTCAAATGTTAAATATCGTTGTGGTTTGTTTGCAGGTCTAGCTGTTTCTTGCAATATATAGTACATGCTCGGCATGGATGGCTGAAACAACTCAACCGTTTTTTTTATAATATTAGAACTAACCACCTGGTAGGTTACAGTAACCAAAAAATTGGCATCAAACTCTTTTATATAAGATTCTCTTTTTAAGGTGATGTTTTTCTCATTACCTTCCCATTTTTGGCCTGTCCATTGTTGTATGTTTGCAACGGTACTTAAATCAAAATTAAACATTTGCAGAGAAAATTCTTCCGAATTGGTAACCACCAACTTTTTGCCACTGTATATATCGACATGAAACCCTGCTTGATCATTGCCTGCAACCTTAAGTGAAAGCTCTTGACTGAAGGCTAATGAATAGTTTAATAAAGTAAATTGGCAAAGAAAAAAGACCATTAACCTGTTTTTAAAATGTGACATATTTTTAAGTATTAAGTGTATAATAAAATTAGATTCTATGTTATAATTTTAGTTCTCCCCAACCCTCCCTATACTTTCTCTTTAAAAATTGATTAGCCGGATCAAAGTTGGTTATTCTCATATTTTCCCCATCCCATTTATAGGAAATATTCCGACCTGGGTAAATAAAATCTTCCAGTTCCCCATATACCGGGTCTTTTCGTTTTATTTTTTCTCGTATATTATAACTTCGTAATAATAAATTTCCCATCAATACGGTTTCGGTTAGTGGTCCTGCGTATCCGACAAATGGAGAGTCTACTTCTGCATTTCCATATCCTGCAATGCAGGCATCAATCCACTGCCAATAATGGCCATTCATGTCTCCTTCCACTCGAAGATATTTCTTAGGAATATTAACATCTTTGTTCAGAGATAATGGTAATAACCTCGGATGACTACCGCCCCAGCCACAAGAAGCTTTCCCTTTAGTCCCAATAAACAAGTTACCTCCTTCATAATCATTCTCACCTGGCCAATCACCTAGTGCTACATTCATATCCAAATCGGCTTCTAATTCTTCGGGCCGTTCGGGAGTAATCCCTCCGTCCATCCATATAAGGTCTAGGTCCTGTCCATTCTTTTGTTTAAACTTAAAACAAATAACACTGGCAATTGGCCCACTATCAGGATAAAATGCTTCCCTGAAATTTCCATCATAAAGATTACTAATACTGCACGATACTTCAGAGGGGTACCCTAATTCAAACAATTTGAATGGAGGCCCCATAATATGACATCCCATATCGCCCAATGCTCCAGTTCCAAACTGCCACCATCCACGCCAACCAAGCCCGAGCAGATTATCAATATAATCCGTCTTTTCAGCCGTACCCAACCAAAGATCCCAGTTTAGTTCTTTAGGTACTATCGGTTTTTTGTCGGGCCATGCAATTCCTTGTGCCCATACCGGACGATTCGTCCAACAGTAAACTTTTTTAATATCACCTATGAGCCCTACTTCGAACCATTCACGTAAAGTTCTCATACCCTCACAAGAAGCACCCTGATCACCCATTTGAGTAACTATCTTATATTTTTTAGAGGCTTCTGTGAGTACACGTGCTTCATAGATGTCGTGTGTCAAAGGTTTTTGAAGATATACATGTTTACCCAATTGCATTGCCCCAAATGCTACTACTGCATGATTATGATCAGGAATCGCAATCGTGACAGCATCAAAATTTCCACTTTCTTTATTGTACATCTCACGCCAATCGTGATAAAAAGAGGCTTTGGGATATTCTTTTAGGCGTGGAGCGGCTGCCCTATCATCTACATCACAAAGGCAAGATATTACAGCATTTTTCTTGGGAGTATGGATTAATTGATATATATCGCTTGCCCCCTCTCCTCCACATCCGACAGCTGCTATATGCAATTTGTCGCTAGGAGGAACATGCCCTAACCCACTTACTGTGAAACTGGGGATGATTGTATAAGCAGCTACTCCTGAAGCAGCCACTTTTACAAAATTTCGTCGTGAAATGTCGCCTAAATTCGCAGTTTTTTGACTATTTTTTTTCATACTTAAATAATTTCTTTGTTTAAGGTTTAATGGGACCACACATGATCAACTTTGTTGAGCTCGCTTCTCTAGGTAGAAAATGAATTATTTCCACTTGCGTTTGTGTATTCAATTCATATGGGTCATATTTTAAACTAGTGTTAGGTTAATCATAAATTGACAGATACAATTTTAAAAATTTGACTGTTGCTTCTCTGTTTGCGAACTGCCAATTTATTATACTGTTTTTATTATTACTTTGAGTTTTCCATGTATCAACTTCTTATTTACTTTTTCCAAAATGTATATATGCCTTGTCCATTTAATATTAATACGTATTACTCTATCTCAGATATATTAGCCAACTACCATGTAAGGAGGTAAATACAAATACAAATCTATCCCATAGTCTTTTTACTTCTTCCGATCTGAATGTTTCAAAGGAAGCAGATGCTGCATGCGTTTTATAATTATCCATTACTAATGCTATCCCATCGCTTTACGTATATTTATCTCTCTAATGCAACTAAGTAAAAGAATTTACATATTATCCAGCATATCCAGGGTTTTGTATTAGATTGGGGTTCGCATTTATGATATTCTGCGGTATTGGAAATAAATCAAAGTGAGTATGTCCTGAAGGGAACCAACTTGGGTTATCAAATAAATCAATTGGATCAGTAAAGTCTTTCCATCCCGGTATTGGATCACCGAAATGGCCAAAACGTATCTTATCTTGTCTTGCATATCCTTCCCATGCTAATTCGAAACGACGTTCCATCATAATATCATCCAGAGTAACGCTTGAATACAATTTGGAAGGCATATTGGGAAATGCACGAGCACGGATTTCATTCACCAAATTAGTCGCTTCACCATTGCTGCCCCCATCTCTACGTACCAATGCTTCAGCTTTCATAAGATAAAAGTCCGAAATGCGAAAGATATGAAAATCATTCTCCATTGAAGCGCTAAGCCCTTCTGCAGGCTGCCATTTCCAACACCGTGCCCCTGCCTCCTGATAGGCCGAACCCCAACCATCTTCCATGTTATGCCTAGTAAAATCAATAGAATAAATAAGTGGCCTGTTTTCAGAAGTATAGATTTGTTGTCCAGTTACGCGACTTATCATTGGACCCCATAAGAATGACTCTCTACAACGTATGTCGTTAATAGTATCAAAATCTTTAATATAAGGAGGGATGCCACATAATCCGTTCCAAGCACCAATCGAGATGCCCAAAGCATCATTAGACAAGTAATGCATTGTAGCATTCATAGTAAAATTCTTATCATCACCGCTCTTGAATGTTGCCGAAAAAATGGCTTCTTTAGAAACTTCATTATGTGGTATAAAGTTGGTTTTCCATGTGGGTTCGAGCTGATAACCCATATTAAATAATGTATCACAAGCATTGATACATTCCTGCCACTTTGGACCACCTTGTGGGTTCCATACCATAGCATTCAGATACATCTTGGCCCTTATCGCAAATGCTGCGCCTTTAGTAAACTTTCCGTAATAGAGAGTGGACGGGCCACCAGGAGGCAATAAATTTGTAATAGTATCGAGTTCGGCCATGATAAAATTATAAACCTTTGCTCTCTGCCCTTGCTCTGTTTTAGGTAGGCTTGTATCATAAAAATCGGTAACTATTGGAACATTGCCTAAATTATCTACAAGCAAGTAATACCAGAAAGCACGAACACCTCTTATTTGAGCAAGGGTAGTACTTTTGTTAGCTTCGTCACTTGTACTGGCACTAATCATTGCATAAAGCTGATTACACAATGATATATTATTGTAAGCCGTATACCAAAAACCATTCTCAAGATCACCACTCAGAATAAAATAACCACAAGCCGGTGATGTAGGTGTCCAGAGATGCTGTGTTAATTCCTTGTAGACTCCGTTATCCCACCAGTCTGCTCCACGTCGCGGAGCAACTGACATTCCACCTGATTCATCAGCCAGACTCGTTAAAGTCCAATCACTTATGCTAAAAGTAGTAAAGTCAGTATATATCAAACCAACCAAGGCATCTAGCTCTGCTTTATTTTTACCAAATTCAGAAACTGGAACCTGATTATAAAGTTTTTCATCAAGTTTGGTACATGAATTTACAAATGGAAATAACACCATTGTAAAGAGTATAAGATATTTTATACTTTTCATAATTTAAAATATTATTTGTTAAAAAACTAAATTAAATCCAAGAATGAATCTTCTAATTAAAGGAGGTAATTGTCCAGGATCGATGCCTTGTACAAGAAGGTCACTTGAATTTTGTGCTGCTAGTTCAGGGTCCATTCCTGAATATTTAGTAATTACAAAGAGGTTTTCACCTGCTATATAAACCTTCCACCTATTAATATTCAGATTCTTTATTTTGAAGGTATACCCGAGGTTCACATTCTGTAAACGTAGAAATGATCCCTTTTCTATGTAATAACTATTGTAAACCATTTTATCCCTTAGCGGAGTTGTTATCGCTTCTTTATAAACCATGGCAGGGAAATTGGTTGGATTTCCCATCTGCATTCTATCATTATTAAAAATGTCATTACCATATATACCACGCAGGAAGAAGTTAAGATCAAACCCTTTATAAGATAATGTATTGGTAATACCATATGTTGCCCTTGGCAAAGCATGACCTATAATTTGATTGTCTTTGGAATCAATAACACCATTATTATCTACATCTTGTATTATATACATGCCATTTTCATCCAACCCAAGACATTTAAGTCCATAAAAAGAACTGATTTCTTCTCCTTCTTTGAGTATGCTGGTAGTAGCCCCTGTCTGGCCCCTTCCTGAGACCTGTCCAAGGTAAGTTTGTGCAACTTTAAATTTGTCGTTAGAAACTTTAGTTACCATTTGCTTGTTATGCGCGAAATTGAAAGAAACCGTCCATAGAAAGTCCTGGTTTCTTAAAATATCAGCATTAATCACCAATTCAATACCTTTATTCGAAATGTTACCAACATTAGCCAAAATAGTTGCATACAAATAGGGAGGAACAGGTACAGGATAAGTGTAAAGTAGATCGGATGTTAATCTACTATAATAGTCAATAGAGCCATTTATTCGGTCTTTATATAAAGAAAAATCAAGCCCAGCGTTTAGGGAGGCTGTTTGTTCCCATTTCAGGTCGGGATTTGCATTCTGTGAATAGCGATAAGTATTTTCCCAATTCCCATTATTCAAATATAGAGGACCGGTTGAATATAAAGCAAGTGAATTATATGGGCTAATCCCAGCCTGATTACCGGTTACACCATAGCTAAGACGCAATTTCAAGTCATTTAGAAATTCCATACCGCTCATGAAAGGCTCACTTGAAATTCTCCACGCAACAGATGCCGAAGGAAAGATACCCCATTTATGATTGGCGCCAAATTTCGACGAACCATCACGCCGCAATGTAGCAGTAAAAATATACTTATCGTTGAAGATATAGTTCAATCTGCCAAAAAAACCAATTAGTTTACTCATACTGCCGTCTGAAGAAATATCGCCCGATTTATACTTCGATACGTCGGCTGCATTGAGGTTGTCAAATCCGAATTCATCGGTAATAAATCCTCTAACGCTTGTACTGAAATATCTGCTTTGGGATTCTTCATAAGAATATCCTGCCAGAAATTCTAAGGTATGTAAATTAATGCTTTTCAAATAATTCAAGGTAAACTCAAGAAGATTTCTGTCCAATGTACTTGAAGCTCTTGAAGCATTTCCATGATCATTAACTCCTTCAGCGGTTGTTATTCCATCATAGCTGCCGGTGTTATCTCCACTCCTTTCTGTATAAAGGTTCAAACCCATAACAAAACTCTTAAAAATTTCAAGGTTAACTTTTGGGTTAAGGTATAAGGAATAACCGCTGGCTAATTGTTTGTTTTCCGCAATAGAATGTACCACGTTTCCCTGGCTTATATCATACGTCTCGTACCATGTCCCATCAGGGTTTTTAATAGGCGATGTCGGTAATAAAGTATATATTCCACCATAAGAATTAATACCACTACTATTACTTTTGATGGCTCCTCCGATAAAAGAAACGTCTAATTTATCCTTCAGACCTTTTTGATTAAATACAAAAAGGGTGTTATAACGTTCCATATAATTTCCTTTGATAATGCCTTGATTATTCAAGTAATTAAATGATGCACGATAATTACCTTTTTCATTACCGCCTGAAGCAGAAATGTTATGTTCGTGCGAAATAATGTTTTTATTCGTGATCTCCTTAAACCAATCAGTATTCGCACCTTTATCAATTGCGGAAATATCGATGCCCGTTTTTTGCGCATATTGCCGATACTCTGATGCACTTAATAATGGTGGTTTATCTGCGGCAAAACCAGCTATAGCTTTGCCAGAATATTCCACAAGCATTTGTCCTGCTTTTCCTTTTTTGGTAGTAATCAGGATTACTCCGCTGGCAGCACGGGAACCATAAATTGCACACGATGAAGCATCTTTCAGAACAGTTATGGATTCAATGTCTTGGGGTGCCACTGAATTCACATCCATCCCGGGAATTCCGTCAATTACATAAAAAGGTGAAACTGCACCGGAAAGAGAAGAAATACCTCTCAAAGTTACTTTTGATTGTGATGTAACATCACTGGAACCAGTAAAAATATCCAAACCTGCAACTTTACCTTGTATAAGGTCTAATGCGCTTTTGTTAACGCCTTGGTTGAAGCTTTTTTCCGAAACATTTGTAACGGAACCGGAAATATCGCGTTTTGTTCGTGTTCCATAACCGATGACCACCACTTCATCAAGACTTGTTACTTCGCTTGAGAGTGCAACATCAATAATTGTTTTCCCTTCCACAGGAACCTCCTGTGCAACAAATCCTATAAACGAAAATACCAAAACAGCATTCTGATCGACTGCAGAAGGTATTGAGTATTTCCCGTTCCCATCTGTAATAACACCAATAGTCGTTCCCTTTACCTTGATATTTACCCCGGCCATAGCTTCACCGGTCGCAGCATCAGTAACCTTCCCGGTGATTTTATTTTGTTGTTGCTCAGTTCCTGATGCAATCGCCATTAAGTTATTCTCAAGAGGATCAGTGGTTAATAAAATTTTCCTGTCAAATACTGCATAGTTAACATTAGTTCCTTTAAATAAATCAGGAAGAATATCAGTTATAAGTTTATTGTATTCCCTGATGTTAACAACTCTGTGAACATCGATCTGTTTCTGGTTAAAGACAAAATAAAATTCACTTTGCCTTTCTATTTCATCCATCACCTGTTCAAGACTTTTGTTCTCCATGTTAAGTGAAACCCTCGCTACCTGGGAATAGGCAGGAGTTGCAAGGATATTTGAAACACTAACCACAATTATAAGAAATGCAAGTTTAAGTTCCATGATTAGTTTTTTTAGGGTTGGGTGTGAAAACACCCTTAAATCACAAATTTTTTCCATAACTTTGAAAAGTTTTTTGGTTAGGTTATTATTTTTAAATAGTAACTTGGCAATATTTACAGGAAGGCGGTTCCATCGCTTTCCTGTTTTTGCTGATAGAGACGAGTAAAGTGTTATTCCATAGGCAATTACGTTTAATATTTGAAATCAGATCATTTGGTTCTAAGGGTAATTATCACCTTCTTTTTAGCAAAAGTATCATCCGGTTTTAGATCACGGTTTTCAATTCTGTAATCTATATGCAGAGTGCGTTTCATTAGATAAAGAACTTCTTCCAGGCTTTCGTCTACGAAGGTCGCCCGCAACCTTTGGTCATAAGAGATTCTGCCATCTATTTCAACATCAATGTCATACCATCGTTCCAGTCTTCTTGCTATGACATCCAGGGGATCATTCCTGAATTCCAGCCTACCTTCTATCCACGACAAATATTTCTGAGGTTGCACCACTTTAGTCGAAAAATTCCTGAGAGTTTTATCATATACAACCAAATCATTAGGTTTCATGGTGTACGACTTATTTATTGCCTTATCATTGAATACCAGATTCCCTTCCTCAAGAACTACTTCAACATTATTCTCATTATTATATGAGGCTATATTAAACCTCGTTCCCAGTACCTTGACATCAATCTCAGGAGTGTTTACTATAAATGGCCTTTTTTTATTCTTAAAAACATCAAAATAAGCTTCGCCTGAAAGAGTTACCTGGCGATCAGTAATAAAATTTCCATTGTATTTTACACTCGAATTGCTGTTTAACCACCCGGTTGTACCGTCAGGAAGGCTAAACTGCGCCCTTGTCCATGCAGGAGCTTTAATTTCAACCCAGGTTTCCTTTTTCAGATTAGTTTCTGTATACATATGTAGCCCTATCAGTATTACAATTGGAAGCATAATTATACCTGCTATCCGGAACGACCATTTTATAATACTATCAAATGACCATGATTTTCGTGAAAATGACCTGCTGTTTATATCATAATGAATCCTGTAAAGAATATTATCAAGATTCTTTTCATCTTCCTCAACTTCAGGCAATAATTCGTAGAATTGTCTTAATAAAAGATGTTTTAATTCTTTCTCATTATTATTATCACAAAAAACCTCATCAATATATGATTGATCCTTTTCAGAATAATCTCCTTTGAAATAACGGTCAATCCTATCATCATCAAAACTAATCTCTGTCATAAAAATCTTCTCTTTCTAATATTTATTATTAAAACAATATTTAATAATACTCAATTCTATTTACAACTCCGATAAGAAAAAAGCAGTTCTCCAGTTAAGGAGAACCGCTTTTTACCCTAACTAACCTCAATGTAATAACAACACTATACTCGATAAATTTATTTTTTTTAATAATAGCCCGGACTGCCATAAAAATTAATTCAATATAATGGTAATATCCATACCTGAACAGTTACACCTATCAGCAAAAGAAGGAAAATGAAATGGAATTGCTATGTGTCTAATTATGCAATAAATAGCACAAAAAATAAAATAAAAGGTAAACTCTCCCTGTTAAGATTTGTTCTGATGAATTTTAAAGCATCTGTTAACTGATTCTCTACAGTTTTGTGGCTGATCTTAAGTTTTTCAGCAATTTCTTTAATACTCAAACCTTCGAACCTGCTCTTTATGAAGATCTCTTTTCTTCGGTCAGGCAATTGGTTAACCAATTCAGTTATGTACTTATAAAGTGAATCATAAATTATTTTCTGAGAAGTCTGTAAATCCTTATCATCATTTATTTCAGTCTTAAAATATTCAGATAAGTAAGCTTTGGTTCTGAAATGCTTCCTGATAATGTTGAAAGCAATTGTAAAGAGGAATGATTTAAAAGATAGTTCCACTTTCAGTTCAGTGCGCTTCTCCCATATAATTGTAAAGACCTCCTGAACTAATTCTTCTGCCTCTGTCTCTGATTTTAAATATCCAAATGCAAAACGATACAATCGGCCACTATACTCCTTATACAAGGTATTAAAAGCCAAAAGATTACCTTTTGATAAATTACGTACCAGCAGTGACTCATTACGTACAGTAAGATCTCGCATCTTTCGGAATTTTTATAGATGGAATATTACTATCCACCAAATGATGGAACAAGTTATCAAATATACATCTTTAAATAAATATTTGTGATTTGTTATTTTATGATGAGTTGTAATAACCATTTGGAGTAACTTCCAGCTTCAGAGAATTCAGCCTGATAAAAGTCCTGTTAAAAATTCTGAAACTTATCTCTGTATGATAGTTTATAATTTTCTGCAAAACAAAAAAGAATATGAAACTAACAGCTGATTTTAGATTCAAAAAGAAATAAACAAAATGCCGGATAAAAAATATTTTAACTTTTCTTTATCCGGCGTGTATAGTATCAGATCAAAAATAGCTGAATCTGTTTAAGACAATTCAGACCGCTCAATATGCGCTTATTTAGACTTTTGGCAATTCCCATGGTCCCCGGTAACTTGGAACCAGGTAACTGTTTGCATCACTGCTGTTTGTGAATTTAGTTCCATCCCAGACCAGTTTCTCTCCTGTGCGGTATGCAATATTACCAAGATGACAGAATTTAGCTATATGAGATCCTATCTCAATGCTTGCATTGGTATTGGCGTCACGTTTTCCCATGCAATCAATGAAGTTCTGAACATGGTTTTTCAAACCCAGTCCGGTGCCTTTCTTAAGAGGAACAGCTTCCATACGCTCTTGCCCGTTTACATTCTCCGGAATAACTTCCCATCCGTCCCTGTCAACTACAAGAGTACCATTTTCTCCCACAAAGCCCAGTCCATGGCTACGACCATAAGCTCCGTCGTTGATTCCTATCGCATGATCCCAGAGCACATTAAAACCGTCGAACTGGTAAAGAGCCTGAAGGCTGTCAGGCCATTCTTCGGCATCGTGAGGATAGCCATATTTCCCGCCCATTGCCATAACAGCCTTTGGAGTAGTAACGTTCATGCCATAAAGAGCATAATCGAGCAGGTGAACACCCCAGTCTGTCATCAGTCCTCCTGCATAGTCATAGAACCACCTGAAGGTAAAGTGAAAACGGTTTTTGTTGAAAGGACGGTCCGGTGCCGGCCCTAACCACATATCGTAATCAACTCCCGGAGGAGTGGGCTGATCGGGAACTACCGGGACGGAAGACATCCATCCCTGGTATGAGAACACCCGTACTAGCCTTATTTTTCCCAGCTTACCTGAGTGAACGAAAGCCATGGCATCCTGCCAGTGAGGATCGCTTCGCTGCCACTGGCCTACCTGGACAACAGCCTTGTATTTCTTTGCAGCAGCTTCCATAATATTGCATTCCTCTATAGTCCTGCCCAGAGGTTTTTCACAATAGACGTCCTTGCCTGCCTGTGCTGCACCAACCATCATCATACAATGCCAGTGATCAGGGGTCCCGACAATTACAGCATTTATATCTTTATTGTCAATCAGTTTGCGCCAGTCCTTATATAGGTTTGCAGGTTTTTTACCTCTCATTTTCTCAACATCCGCTGCCCTGCGGTTAAGTACATTTTCGTCCACGTCGCATAAAGCAAGACATTCTACCTGGGGGTGTTTCAGAAATTCAGTCAGGTCGGCAAAACCCATGCCATTGCAGCCGATAAGCCCGACATTTATCCTGTCGGAAGGGGCACAAGCAGTCAGTGCACTTGATAAAGTTGGAACTAGAGCCAATCCTGCTGTTGTAATTGCCGTGTTTTTTAAAAATACTCTTCTTGTTGTCATAGTTGGTATTGATTAATAATATAATTAAGTTTATTAATATGAGATAAATATGATTCTGTTATTACAGGAAAACTATCACCTGTTCAAGTATGCTTCGATAAAAATAGTTATTTATTCAGTTTATTGGGAACTGAATTTAAAAAGAATAACCTGCAAATAAAAAATTAATTCAGCAACCATCTGCGCGATCTGCAGGAGAAACGCATGAAATGTCCTGCAGATTTCGCAGATTTGCTCAGATTGGAAAAAATGTTAATATCTACTTAACTGAAAATCTGTAGATTGTTGTCGATTTAAAAGTTTCCCCCGGATTAAGGACAGTTGAAGGAAAATCAGGATGGTTAGGACTGTCAGGGTAATGACCTGATTCCAGACACATTCCTGTTCTGTAATTGTAGACTTTTCCACCGTGACCCTTTTGTGATCCATTAAGGAAATTGCCGGTATAGAGCTGCATACCCGGTTGATCGGTTAAAACCTCAAGCATCCGGCCGCTGGTTGGGTCATAAAGGGTAACATCAACATCCTCTTTATTGTCAAGAACATAATTATGATCATAGCCTTTCCCCAGGATAAGCTGCTCATAATTCTCACCTATCCTTTCTCCAATCGTATGGGGAGTAGTGAAATCAAATGGGGTTCCGGCAACCGGCCGAATCTCGCCAGTGGGTATCATCACTGAATCAACCGGTGTGAAAGCCGATGCGCGAAGAGTCAGGACATGATCGAGGATATCACCATTACCGGCTCCGTGAAGGTTGAAATAAGCGTGGTTTGTGACATTTATGACAGTTTTTTTATCGGTTGTACAGGTATAATCCATTATTATTTCATTATTATCTGTCCATGTATATAAAACTGAAGCATGGACAGTTCCGGGAAATCCCTCTTCCATATCAGGACTTACATAAGAAAACTTAACAGAAGGGTACTTGCTGTCTTTCATCACCTCGGCGTCCCAGACAACACTATGCCATCCGAGAGGTCCTCCGTGCAGCGTATTTGGCCCGTCATTAAGAGGAGTGTGATATACAACACCATCCAGTGTAAATTTTCCGTTTGCAATCCTGTTGGCATATCTTCCTACGGTGGAGCCGAAAGACATATCCCCTTTAACTGTTTCTTCAAAGGTATCATACCCGAAAGTGATATTGTCTTTTTTCCCATTTTTATCCGGTACCTCAATCCAGTTGATCTTTGCACCAAAATTCGTAAGTCTGATGACATTACCTTCCTTGTTGGTAAGGGTAAAAAGGTAAACCTCTTTACCGTTCTGCGAGCCAAAAACTTCTTTTTTAACCATGTCCTTATTTTTTGCTGATTGATTGCAGGCCGTAATTAAGATCCCCGTAATCATCAGGGTTAGTGATAATAATAGATTTTTTTTCATCTTCTAATTTTTATATTTTGTTATATTATTTATATATTACTTTTCAGCATCTGATTTTGAACTAAAATTTATTTTCTATCGGATTTTTGAAAGTCAATAAAACTCGCATCAATTGCACCCGCAAGGTAAGCGGCGGGAGCGTTCCAGTTAATGGCAATCTCATTTGAGGCGTATGAACAAACTGAATCAGTATAGGATTCATCCGGTATTTTTGACGGATAGGTTTTACATCCATCCTGTTGACCGGGATTTGGTCCCCCTGCAAGCAATCCGGGCACCGGATCTTCTATGCCGTCAGCTTCAGACTGGCGATGGTGTATGTGCATCGGTGTCTTATGTCCAAATCCGGTGACAAAAGAATAACCCGTTGCATTGCGACCCATTATATAGTCAAGATTACCAAGGGCCCCATCGAGGTATTTCTTATCGCCTGTGAGCCGGTAGGCCTGAATAAGCTCTATACCTTCATTTGCAGCAACAGAATTACTCCCCCAGACAAAGTCTTTTGCTGATTTTCCCATAACAGTCTGGTAACTATGTTCAGAAACACCTTCTGTCATCTCATCTGCATCTCTAACTATCCGGTTTTTCAATAATGGAAAATCTTTCGCAGCATCTCCTGTCAGGCTTTTTCCGAACCTTGCAAGAGTATAGTACCCAAGTAATCTTACATCGCCCCACGATGGCAGAGGCATAAGTGCATCGGGAAACATGTTGACCGACTTATAGTAGCTGATATCTTTAGTGCTTACATACAATTCGGCAGCAGCCCAGATAAATTCATCAGTGAAATCAGAATCTCCATAGCCACCCGTATTAATAACAGGTTTAAATTCCCCGTTCATCCTGTTCTGATCATATTCGACCCGGGGATTAACAAGAGCCCACTTCCATGCTTTTACAGCAGACTTCATACAGGAATCGGCTAAGCCCGGAAATACTTTTTCGAATCGGCCAAAAACACGTCCGGCCTGTGCCATCACAGCAGCAAAATCAAGAGTAGCTGCAGTGCCTTTTGGCACAACATATCTGGGTGCTACAGCTTCCGATGGCATTACAAATCCATCAAAATTTGCGCATGTCACCTTATTATAAACTCCGCCATCCTCAGGATCCTGCATGGTCAGCATCCACCTCAGATTCCATAAAATTTCGTTAAGAAGATCAGGAGCATGGTCAGAGCTTTCAGGAATATTCAGATTTAGTGTGTCGAAGTATGCCGGAAAATCTTCATACAGGGAAAGTAAAGTACCCATGGTGATACCACTATTAACAACATACTTATTATAATCACCGGCATCGTACCATCCTCGCGGACAGGATATTTCAGTTCCAGCAGGGCGATTTGGCGAGGCAGCTGCAGGGTGAATAAGAACATGAGTATCCGGATGACCTTCTGCCCTGGCCCATTTCCCCGCATACTGAGGCAGTAATGGAGTAGACATCCTCTGAAAATAGAATCCCTTAATAAGGCCTTTCGTAAGGCTGCAAAGCACTTTTGGTTCAATCTCAAATGCGTACGATTCACCCTTGCCCGGTACTACCAACTTGTATTCCCCCGGTTCCTTAACCTGAGAAAAGTCAGCAATCCTTGTTATATCAGGAGAATAATCAGATTTATAAGCCTTACTTAATTCTGAAGTAAGAACCACTTTGCCGGTTTTTGTATTGACAATACTGAAATGTCCATCAATATTGTCTGCTATCACGGCAATTTTGGGAAAATCGGGGTAGAATCCTATCTGATTTAGTCTGATTTTATCGGCATAGCCCTGGGCTGAAATAACCTGTAGAATCATTCCAGATAAAATCAGAGTGATTAATAAAAACCTTGCAAAAGCAATCTTTGCTGAATTTGACACAATAGATGTTCTCATAAAAATGTATTTAATAAAATGACGTTAAAAATATCTGAACTATCAGATTTATCTTAATTTACTCTGCTTTGAAAACCCTGTAGCTATGAGGTTTCACAATAATATTAAAGTATGATTTTTCCATAGTTTGCCGACCCCATATCCTCGTGGAAATTTTTCCCTCCCTGGCTATCTGTTCTGCTGTTACCAGGTCAGTAAGTTTTTCCAGACCCGATCCGGCAACAACTCTGACTATTGTCTCTTCAGGAAGAAAAGACTCAACAATAAATGTATTATTATCATATACCAACAAGCTTATCTTTGAAGCAGCTTCAATACGAAAATTAAGATCTTCTGCGGAAATTACGTCCCTGATCCTGTTAAGAACACCTGATGGCATATTATACAAGTCAGCCAGGTTATCAGGCACAGTAAGTACAAACAACGATGCATTGGCATATCTTGCCTGTTGCAGGATAGGCCAGCCGGCAGCACCATCGAGGCTGGTTATATCTTCCCAGGAATCGTTGGTAAAGTATTGAATCTGTGGAATAAGTATTGGTTTTTCAGACTTATAGAAGCCTCTCCATCCTGTTGAAAAATCCTTCACAAAGGCTTTCCTGTCGGAAGTCTGCAGTTCTACAATATCCTCGATTCCTTTCCCCTGCAGAGCTTTAAGCAAACCTGAAGTAATAGTAACATTTTTCCCGGCCATAAGCCTGCCTTTAATTTTATTCACAATTTCCGGATCAAATTTTGCCGATTCAGTAAGAAATATCATGCTGCCCTCAGATGGAAAAACAGGGACTATATCCATTGGCACACCTATCATTCCCATATAGTTTTGAAGAAAATCTTCACCATACGACTGGAAAGGCTTATAGCTTTTTATACCGACCGGATTACCCAATTTCCCAATGAACCTGTCAACCGTTTCGAAAGAATATCCTGCTACCCGTGCTATTGTGGTTGCTTCCACTTTTTTCCCATTTTCCGTCGTAACAGGTTTCATCATTTCATCGAAACTAAAACTTGGTTTTTCATCCTGCCAGGCCGAACGGTCCATTGGACTAATATGGCGTTGCAGTTGTCTGAAATCAAAAAGAGTTATCTCGGGGGCTTTGGCAAAAAGTGTCAGCCAAAGCTGTTCAGCATAGCGATCCAAATATGGCAGACCTCCAGTATCGACCCAGCCGCCGTTGTTGCCATTCGGTTTCAGGTTTTCGAAATAACGAAATATCAGATAACTCTCATATTGTTGCAGGTGCTGACCGGGAGCATCCGGATCACGTGTCTCAGTGCCTGTATAGATGCCGTCGAACATAGCCGGTTCTTTTTCAAGATTGAACCCAAGTCCCTGAAAATGCTCATACCAGTTAGGGTATTTAATTACAACTTTCACTTTGGGATTTACCGCTTTTGCCGGCCCGATAATCAGTTCCTGAGCAGCCTTGGTCATCTGGGCGAGCCTGAATTGTGTCCAGCTCAGGGTTCCCTTGGCTTTGATGCACAGCTCACATTTACAATCTGTAAAGAAGAAATCATCTAGTATTATCTCATCAAAATGTCTTGCAGTAAATTCAACAATCTCCCTGATTTTTTTCCGATGTTCAGGATTCGAATAACAAAAGGTTTCAAACCTGTTCATTTCATTTACAGTCAGTGTTATTCCTCCTGAAGTCTTTACACCCCTGCTGTTGAAGAATTTTTTTGCGGCTTCAATGGTACTGTCGCTTACAAGTATAAGATCACGATGTGTCTCAAGGTAAATTTTATCAACTTTCACCTGGCCGGAGATCTCATTCCAAACAGATTCCAGCCATTTCAGGTTATTCATCTGCCTTACTTCATAAGCTCTGGCATATACAGCAACCTTAAAATTATTATAGTTTGTACCATCAGTGTTCAGAGCAGGTAATGAAAGAGTTATTACTATAAGGAAGAAGGTCAGATATAGTTTCTTATACATTATACATTTATTTTAAATACATTACTTATCAGTCCTGAACTGCAAAGCCGGTAATCCGTCGCTGTTAAACAAAGAGGCGGTTGAACCATTATGCCAGCAATATCTTACCGAAACCGGATCAGGCACAGTTGGAGCTGAGACAACTACTGCGTTACCGACTATTGTGGCATTAGCTTTGACATATTTCCCGTTTTTACCGGCAATTTCAAACTCGGTCAGATTGCCGCCTTTTGCCACCAGCCCGCCGGCAATATTATCAAACTGAATCATAATTGACCTGCCATCGATCGACATTGATTTATACACAGGTCCGGAGACATCCATTTTTATCCCGTAATCATTATTCAGAGCCAAATCAGCCAGCCTTTCTCCGACTTCGATCTTAAATGGCGGATGAATATTATTCACGGTTGCTATATCGAGAGTTACTGCCATACCTGTATTAGGAAGTTTAAGAGCCTGTTCCTGTGCCTCGCGAAGAAAAGCTGACTCTGTTGAATCGATACTTGAATATACGTATGGCGCTATCTGCACAAAATAGAAAGGAAACTCTTTTTCTTCCCAGGCTTTACGCCAGTTTTTTATCATAAGCGGGAAAATCCTGGCATACTGATCGGCCCTGCCCACATTCGCTTCTCCCTGGTACCATATAGCACCTTTAATCTTATATTGAATGATCGGGTTGATCATACCATTATAAAGTACAGAAGGTGAAGACGGGCCGACTTGTTTAGGTCTCTCTTTTCCTGAAAAATCGTTATTTGCAAGGTTGAAAAGGAAAAATTTATTTCCGATGAATTCGGCAACTGTTTGATATTTCCATTCTCCGGCTAATGACACAGATACAGCCTTATTTGTTTTTAAGGATATATTCAGTTGAGAGGGTTTTCCAAAAAGACCTCCTCCACCCTGAGTATCAATGACTCTGACGGCAATTACATTCTCTCCGGTTTTTACAAGTTTAGCCGGGATATTATATACCCTGTCAACCTGCCACATGCCTGAAATCTCATATCCTCCAACTAATTCTCCGTTGAAATAGGTCCTGTCCATATCATCAATCGGACCAAGCGACAGTACCAGGTCCTTGCCTGTCATCTGTTGTGGCAATTCAATACTTTTTCTGAACCAGATAGCACCGTCAAAATCACCAATCTTTGTTTCAAAATTACGCGGAAGGTCCATTTCCGGCCAGTTGGAATCGTCATAATCGGATGATGGAACTTTCTCATCATCAAAATTCAAATTTTTCCACTGGTCCTGGCCTGTCTGTGTAATTTCAATTTGCTTATGCCCTTCTAACCATTTAAGATATTCATCCATCTTAGGGCTCATTCCCTGCATTTCGGTGAGCTCCTTTTTAAATTCATTGGCGCCGGTAAGTGAGGCAGAAGATATCCATGACTCAACAGGGGTTCCACCCCACGCTGACTCAATCAGTCCAATGGGGATCTTCAATTCTTTATTTAGCTTTCTTCCAAAGAAATAACCCACTGCAGAGAATTGCTTGACATTTGAACTGTCACAAACCATCCATTTTCCTGTACAATCATCAAGAGGTTCGATGGATACTTTCCTGGCAACCATGAACAGCCTTATTTCAGGATTAGCTGCTCCTGCAATAGCTGAAGTGGAATGTTCAATAGTATCTGCAGGAGGCCAGCCTGCGACAGGCATTTCCATATTTGACTGACCTGAGCAGACCCATACATCCCCAATAAGAATATTCTTTATGGTTATAGTGGTATCAAAAGCGGTAAGGGTTATTGTGTAGGGGCCGCCGGCTTCCGGAGTAGCCAGGGCAGCGGACCATTTTCCATCCATACCGGCTATTGCTTTCCCCTTCACTCCCCAGCTGGCCGATATCTGAATCTCCTGTCCGGGGTGAGCTTTGCCAAAAATATTAGCATCTGTCTTCTGCTGAAGCAACATGTTGTCACCAACGACAGACGGAAGCTTTATATCAGAAGGACTCTTATGACAACCAGTGAGGGCCAGAGTTAATAAAAGAATAATCGCTGCTCTTTTCATTATATAAAATTTTAAGTTTATCCGAAGTTAATCAATAAAACTCAAATATTAATGTGTCTCTCCATTATTTCCAGGCACATACGGCTGTTGTGATAAGGACATTTCCAGAACCCGGCTTTATCTTCTTCAATATTTGGTCTGAGATCCTTATCAACGCTCCAGTACCATTCGCCCTTCTGCCTGTCAATCAGATGATCAGAAATAAACTTCCAGGCACCCAGACTTAGATCCAGAAAATCTTTTCTTCCCGATAAACTGTAGGCATTAAGGAATCCCAAAACAGTTTCAGCCTGAACCCACCAATGCCTGTCATAATCCTTATGCCCCGATTTAAAAAAATATTCATAAATCATACTCCCATCAGGCATAATTCCCTTTTTTGATGCCTCAGCAATACCCAGGCAAATCTCCTTTACCCTGGCAAGTATATCATTATCAGCCAGTACCACAGCAGCTTCGTAAAGCAGCCATGATGACTCTATGTTATGACCATATGAGACCAGGTCAGTCTTATCGTTCCAGTCTTCGTCAAAAAACATATTAAGGTTGAAGGAATGTTTGTTAACAATAGTATCTGTGAAAACTATGATAAGCCTTCTGAGCTGCTGTTTAAGATAATCGTCTTTCCATATTCTGTAAAGGTTTGTGTATGCTTCAAGAATATGAAGGTGAGTATTCATTGTCTTCTTCTCATTCGCATCTTTGGTGCTCAGACGCAGGTCATCAAGAGGCCCCCATTCCATGCTGAATGCTTCAAAATATCCCTCCAGCCTGTCATCAAAACTATGCTTTTCAATCAGCCTGAACAGCTCAATAGCTTTATTCAGACAGTTTCTGTCATTTGTAATCCTGTAATATTCAGCCAGGGCGTAAACAGCAAATGCCTGTGCATAGATCTGCTTCTTGCCATCTTTAATATTGCCGTTCTGATCAAGAAGCCAGTAGACACCCCCATTCTTATTATCAAAGAAATATTTCAGCACATAATCCAGTGATTTTTCTGCAGTCACAAGATATTCCTGTTTTTGCAGTAAGCGGTAAGCAGAAGAAAAAGTCCAGAGAATCCTGAAATTCAAAACTGCACCTTTATCTGCATCAGGTTGAACTGACCCATCACCTTTGATCCTCCCGTAAAAACCGCTGTTCGTTTTATCTATCATCCTTTCGGACCAGAATGGCAGAATGTTATTAACCAGTTCTGATTTAACTTCAGATGCAAGAGATCCAGGTTTATTATCCGACATTTTTTATTATTTTCGGCGTTTAATTATTCATTTTTCGCAGCTTCTCTTCTCTCAGCCAGTTCACCGCTTATTACTAGCATTTTCTTTTCACTTAGTGGATATACAAACATAAAGAAAGCTCCCAGGAATGTGCCAATTGCCGGGAAAAAACTAAGCATCATTTTTATTCCCGTGAGAGCTTCAGCGCTCTGCACAACATTTGCCTTAAACCCATAATATCCGAGCAGCCAGCCTGCCAATGCACCTCCTATTGTCCATCCGAATTTCTGCGACATTGAAGAAGCCGAGAATACAAGTCCAGTTGCCCTTCTTCCTGTTTTCCATTCGCTGTAATCAGCTGCATCGGCGTACATCGACCACACAAGTGGAAATATAATACCTGCACTGATGCTTATCAGGAACTGAAATACGAAAATAAGGCTGACACTGCTTTTATCAAGCCAGTAAAAAGCTATACTGAACACTGTGGCAAAAAGCATTGCATACAAAAATGTGTATTTTTTACCAATCCTGTCTGATACCGGTTTTGCAAGAATCACACCTACTATGTTAGCTGCCTGGCCAAGTACAAAATAAAGACTGCTCAGGGTTATCGTAAGCTTCAGAGCATTTATGGTAAAAGCGCTTTGCCCCTGGATATAATATTTAAAGTAATATATGGCAGCGCCATCGCGTATTGAATTGAAGAAAATTGCAGAAACGCCTGCACCAAGAAGGAAAAACCATGGAGCATTATTGAGAAGGTCCTTCAGATCTTTCTTAAGCGATGTTTTTTTGTTGACCGGTTTGATGCGTTCCCTGGTCCAGGAGAAAGTAAACATAAAGAACAGTATTGCAATAATAGCAAAGACAACTGCAGCCATCTGCCATCCAAACTGAAGGTTAACCGCTCCTTTACCCATCTTGCTGAAAATGTCGACGAGTGGTTCCGCCAGTGCCAGCACGAGAAGACTCCCTCCGAAGGCGAAAATGAACCTGAAAGTAGCAAGGGACGTTCTCTCCTTTCCGTCAGAAGTCATAACCCCCATAAGAGAAGCATAAGGAACGTTTATCATAGAATAGATCATCATCATAAGCGAATATGTTACATACGCATATATCACTTTCCCGGAAGATGAAAATGAAGGCGTTGTAAAGGTGAGGACACCTATTATCCCAAACGGTACGGCTATCCAGAGCAGATAAGGTCTGAATTTGCCCCATCTTGTTTCGGTACGGTCGCCAAGAATCCCGACAAAAGGATCGAAGGCAGCATCCCAAATCCTTGTTACCAGGAACATGGTTCCTACCAGGGCAGCAGGAATTCCGAAGATATCGGTATAAAAGAACATCAGGTACATTGAGAAGAGTTTCCAGAAGATGGAACTGGCAGCATCGCCAAATCCATAGCCGATCTTCTCTTTCAGTTTCAGCTTTTGTGAGATCATCCGGTGAGATATATCAGGAAGTTAATACTTGAATTACAATCTTCTTCCCTGCTTCAGGTTTTTTTCAATCTGTTTTTTTAATGTTTCCACCGAAGCAGCTGATCGTAAACCATCTGCAGGAGTATTAATACAATAATCAACAAGTCTTTCCACAGTGGATACTGCAACATGCATCCTGGTATCGGAGGATGCATAATAAATAAATACTGTTCCATTATCATCAGCAATCCACCCGTTAGAAAAAAGAACATTTGAGACATCACCAACCCTTTCCTCTCCTTCAGGAGCCATAAAAAAGCCAGCCGGTTCTGCAATAAGCTTAGAAGGATCCTGCAGATCAGTCATATAAAGGTAAAGGACATATCTAAGTCCGGCTGCACATCCCCTTACGCCATGAGCAAGATGTAACCATCCCGAGGGTGTTTTTAACGGATGGGGACCTTCCCCGTTCTTCTGTTCTTTAATAGTATGATAATAGCGAAAGTTTATTATCTTCTCATCTTTTATTTCAGCATGTGCAATATCGTCTATTAATGCCCAGCCAATACCACCGCCCGATCCGGCATCTATGAATCCGTCCTGAGGTCTTGTGTACAGGGCATATTTACCATTAATGAATTCAGGATGAAGCACTACATTCCGCTGCTGGCTCCTCGATTTCAGATCAGGCAGCCTTTCCCATTTCTTCAAGTCGTGTGTACGGGCTATTCCTGCAGCCGCAACAGCTGATGAGAGATCGCCGTCAGGAGCAGCCGGATCTTTCCGTTCTGAACAGAAAATGCCATAGATCCATCCATCTTCATGTTGAGTGAGCCGCATGTCATAAACATTTGTATCGGGGTCCTCAGTTTCAGGCATAGTTATCGGGTAACCCCAAAACCTGAAATTCTCTACTCCGTTCGGACTTTCTGCAATGGCAAAAAAAGATTTTCGGTCATTACCTTCAACGCGCACAGCCATAACATACTGCCCGTTAAACTTCATTGCACCAGCATTAAATGCAGCATGGATACCTATCCTTTCCATAAGATGCGGATTGGTAGCAGGATCCAGATCATATCTCCAGAACAGGGGGGCATGATCACCCGTAATTACAGGGTATTTATACCTGTAAAAAATACCATTCCCGGGTTCAATCCTTTCATTCCTGAGACTTAATAATTCTTCATGTTGCTCAGCAAGTTTTCTTAAACGGGAATCGAAATCTGTCTTCATGATTATCTGATTTAGTATTTGTGCAATTTCACTTTTCTGATTATATCAGTATGGGAAAAGTCACAGCAAAATTTAAAATAGAATTGCCTACCCTGATTTTAAATATTCTGCTTCAATTTCTACAAGCAGATCATCGCGGCAAATATCGGCTTCGATATAAATTGCCGGGGCTCCGGGGAAGTATTTGCTGCATATCGCTTTAACCTTTGCAAAATCATCCTGACTTTTTATATATACTCTCAGTATAATCACGTCCATGCTCACTCCGGTTGTATTTTTGTCGTCGTGCGGAATTTTATTTGAGTGGTACAGCTTGTTTATATTTTCGATTGTGACAACAGTCTGTTTCTCAACATCTCCTACTCCTATGGTATCCTGACCTCTTATTGAGGCAGTGCCTGAAATATATAGATTGTTGCCAATAAGAACCGCTCTTTCAAACTGAGGAGGATGTTTAACCATTCTGCCATTCAGAAGGTTGCCCTTTAGTACATTTTGTTCATAAGCATAAGGATTTACCTGATCGGGGTTTTCGATTGAAATGATATTGATTGATTTTTCAGCCTTTACAGCAATGAAATCAAATTTCACCCCATCCAGTTTCATTCCGATTCCTGTCGCAGCGGGATAACCATTTGTACTCCTGTATTTTTTATAATTCTCATTTCTCACCTCATTAAATACCTGGTAATTCTGGATTTCATCCTTTATTTTAAGAATCCCTCCAATATAATTCCATTGTCGGACAAGGTTATCAAACGACATATACTCGGCCTCCAGTATAGCTCTCATCTGATCAAATACTGCATTGCCAGCGCTGTATGTATCTTCGGGGAACAGCCCTGTCCCCAGCCCATAAGCCAGTATCTCCTTCATAAAACCATTTGACCTGACTATGTAAGGTATCGAATTCCAGCTTTTACTTGCTATCTCATAAGATTCGCTATTAATGTAGCCGGCTTCTATCGATATTTTCCATGGTTTTTCGGGAGGGTTAACAGTTACATTAAAGGTGGGAGTCTGATCGCCAAAGGTCTTTAGCAACGATTTCCAGATATTTTCATTTATAACAAGATAATGTGTATAGTCCCCGGGATCAATAAAAATATTCAGTTTTGCCAGTCTCTTACCGGCCAACCTGACATCCTTTATTTGTTCAAGGCATTGTCTCCATTCCGACTCTATACTTCCCTCCTTTGTTGGCAGATAAATTGAATATTTCTCCATCATAAAAAAACATATTTATCCTGCATAATCATGCAGAAGATAAAAGACAAAAGTAAAAAGATAAAAGACAGGTATATGTAAACCATTTTCAATATTTTTTTTTAAAAGTTGATTTTTATGATCGTTATTCATAATGTTTTGAACCTTTTGTCTTTAACCTTTTATCTTTTGTCTTTTTTGAAGTTTATGAATTAAGCAGGTTAATATTAATATAATTAGTAGCGTTGTTTTATTTCATCTGGAATATACCCGGCACCGTCACACCTCCTTCAGGTATTTTGTTCCCATAAAAATCAGTCAAAGGTACATTGATACCTAATACTGATCTAACATCAATACCCCTGTTTCTTAAGGGTGAATCCATATTTAAAACATACCCGTCAAGGCTGGAAAGCTGCCATGGATCTGTAATCCCGGTAGTTAAAGGACCTTTTAACCCTGGGTCAATCTGCATTCCTGTCATTTTACCGTCCATAATTTCCTGTCCTGTGGCTTTTGCCCATTGATAGACATTCTCAAAACCAGGGAATTTTATATCCCGGCCGGTTTTCCACCAGTCATTGCCAAGAAATAAGCTGCCCCCAATATTGCCCTCTATTACCTGGCCCGCACCAAGAAAAATGTTGTTGCAAAAACTGAAATCCTTATGTGCTGATGCCTTTTCAAAACTAATTACGGGGGAGGATGTATTATAAAATACATTGTTGAACACCAGGCATTTTGTCATCTGACCGCTCTCGTCTGATCCATTCCATACAAATATGCTGCCGGCACCTTTTGTGGTGGTAGCATCATTAATACTGATGCAATACCTTACCATATTATTTGACCAGGCTGAAGCTCCTGAATACTGGAACAGTCCATAACCGGCTCCCTGATTTTCGTAAGAAAGGCAATATTGTATAACCGAATTTGTAACTCCTCCGTCGAGGTCAAATCCACCACCATCACTTGCATTTTCCGATGTTTTGTTCCTGTAGCTGATACAATACTGAATAACAACGTTGCTGCTTTCCCATGCCCATATTCCTACGGGACCGTTACCTGTTCGGGGCATATCCCATCCATTATTTGTCGCTGTACAATGATCTATTAATATACTGTCTGATACACCGGCAAGAATACCATTACCACTATGATTATCAAGGTTTGTCGGATCACCCGGATTATTTTCCGCCTTACAATCCCGGATAATGATGTTACGCGATTTGCTCCGGTCAGAGCCCATAATGTTGATCCCACAGAATCCATTGTCAGAGGCAATAACTTTTTTAACTTGTGTCCCGGTGCAGTTATAAAGATCCACGCCTGATTTCTGAAAACCTTTTGCATTTATTTGCTCTGCAGAACATTTGTCAGATTCCGAAATAGTTAATCCATTTGTAGTGTTACCCTCATTTCTGCCATTTCCAGTGATATCAAGATATTTAACACGGACATACCGGCAGTTCTCTATATGAATAGCTTCATTATTGCCTCCGTTTATGTCCGCCCTCACTTCATCATCTGAACTTATGATTACAGGATGTGTTTTTGTACCTTCAATATGGCTGAGTACAAGTGTCCCGTTAAAAACCTGTCCACCTGCAAAATAGACCGACAAAGCCTTCTTCTGAAGTCTTTTGTTTATTTCAGGAATTGTCTTTATAGGTTCGCCGTTCTTTCCCGTATTTTTATCATTCCCCTTTACCCCGTCGACAAAATATGCTGTATCAGATGTTGCATTGCCGGCGGTTAATTTATTTCCTGAATTAATTGATTTGCAGCACGTGGCCAGAGACAATAGAAGAATAAAATTATATATAATCGTTTTCGTCAAATATTTCATAATCAACCATTGTTGTCGTATACAACATTTTATTCAATAATCCACTCATATATACCGCTGGCGAATTCCTTATTTAATTTGACCTTTATCTTCACGGCTTTTGCCTTTACAGGATCAAATGACAAAGAATCCCACCCGTTTTTTGTTACTTTATAGGGTGTTCTGGCATTTACAGGTTCCCAGATATTGCCATTCAAATATAATATTTCATATTCATCCGGTATACGGCAACCTCCATCAGGGCCATCATCGTACCAATAAACCTTTGATCCGGATATTGTTTCGGGTTTTTCAAAGTCATATTCCACCCATTCCCACTTGTCCTTATCGGGCCACCAATGATAATAAGGGACGGAATTGTCATTAGAATTGGCAGGTACATCCTGGTCATTTATTGCATTAATGTCGCGGGTTATCTTACTGGCTCTGATTTTACTTCTGTTAGCAATACTGGGTGCCGGCAGAGGGTGTGCCGAACTGGTACCAGTTGGGATCCATACCATCATCTGGCCTGCACCCCGGTTATTCCATAATGCATAGGGGATCAGGGTAACGGGTTCTTCATTAAGTGTCTCAACTCTGCCATCAAGGGTTCTTTTTGTCTGATAACCGGTTGTTTTAATAACCTGGGTGCCATCAAGAAGAGAGGGGACAAATTCAGTAGAAGCAGCCGCATCTTTATTTATGAT
Source organism: uncultured Bacteroidales bacterium (assembly GCA_963815075.1). GTDB lineage: Bacteria > Bacteroidota > Bacteroidia > Bacteroidales > VadinHA17 > LD21. The sequence goes on along the minus strand of CAWFFK010000009.1, from coordinate 92,254 downwards.
GAAATCACGTACATTTCCTTTGTCGTTGTCTGGCCATTCAGCGCAGTAAATAACGGGTCCTCTCTGAAATGCCATCTTGCCGATGTCGTCTTTTATCCGTTCGTCTGCAACCACTTTTCTTACGGGCATAGGAAAATCAACATCAACTTTGTCACCATTTTTCCATTTTCTTGAGATAACAGCAAATCCATCTTTCGTTTTTACCTGATAATCTTTCCCGTTTACCATAAGTCTTACCGGTTCATTATTGATACCGGTAAACTTGTACAGGCCACCTGGTATTGCCTCATTAAGAGCCCAGTCAGGGATCCGGATCATCAGGTCAAATTTTTTCTCCGATTCAGGATCAAGGTTAATTTCAACTTTGCCATCCCATGGAAAATTAGCTTTCTGAGAAATACTTACCTTGCTGTTGCCAACATTAAAAGTGGCGTTGTTTGAAATAAACAGGTTGACATAGAGAGCTTTATCAGTTACTGCATATACATATCCCGGGATAGCGGGTACAAATCTGGCAACATTAGAAGGGCAGCATGCACATCCAAACCATGCCTGCCTGCTATGCTGGCCATTGGACTCCAATGGATTAGGATAGAAAAACCTGTCGGCTGAAAGTGAGACCCCTGATAGCATAGAGTTATAAAGTGTTTTTTCAAGAATGTCAATATATTTCGTCTCACCATGCAAAAGAAAGAGTCTTTCATTCGTAAAAATATCACCTATGGAAGCGCATGTCTCACAGTAAGCAGACATATTGGGGAGGAAATAGGGATCAGCAAATCCTTCGTTTCCTCCTGTAGCACCTATTCCACCGGTAAGATATATTTTTCTGTATACAATATCTTCCCATATTTTCGTGATCGCATTAAGATAGGCATCATCCTTTTCTATTGCCGCTATATCTGCCATTCCGGAGTACATATATGTTGCCCTTACAGCGTGTCCCTCAGCTTCAGTCTGATCAACCGGCCTTATATTTGCCTGGTTATAAGCCTGTCCTTTGGGTCCTCTCACATCCAGAAAAAATTTTGCCAGGTCAAGATATTTTTTCTCGCCGGTTACTCTGTAAAGTTTAACCAGTCCCATTTCAATCACCTGGTGACCCGGGTACACCTTTACCCTGTCCCATCCAAAATCCTTATTAACAAGATCAGCCGATTTAAGGGCAATATCCAACAGTGTGCGTTTCCCTGTGGCCTGGTAATGAGCCACAGCGGCTTCATATAGATGGCCCAGATTATAGAGCTCATGGCTAAGTACCGAATCCTGTACCCATCTTTTTTTACCTGCCCATTCATGCAAACCTTTCCCTCCGTTTTTTTCAGCGATAGTACGGTTGGTATAAAGGTAACCGTCTGGTTCCTGCGCAAGGCCTATTTTTCTGATAAGAGTGTCAAGATAAGCTTCCAGTTTCGGGTCAGGAAATGTCTGCAATGAATAACTTGCACCTTCTATGATCTTATAGACGTCGGAATCGTCAAAAGGATAAATTGTCTGAAATTTACCAGTATCAAGACCAGCCGCAATCTCAAAATTTTTAACCCTTCCTGTTGATTCGCAATAGCCAAAAGCTATAGGAATTGTGACGGTGGCATTTTTCTTAATTCGCGGCGCCCAGAAGTTATCTGTCAGTTTAACCGAGGTAAAAGGAACTGGCTGGATCGGGTAATCTGCAACAGGGGGAGGCTTTTTGGCACATCCGTTTATCAATAGCAAAACACATGTAATTGTAACCGTTAGCTTAATGAGACGTTTCATTTTATCACCTTGTTAATTCCAGTACCACAACAGATTTTGAAGGCATATTCACGGTCAGTATCCCGTTTTTTAGGTTGAAGCCATTGAATGCAGATGGTTTAACAACATCAGGATTTTCAAAGGTGTTATATGAATTCATTGCGGTTGCGGTAAGGATTTCTCCGTTAATTTTGTTGAAAGTATCGCCAATGAGAGGACATGATACCGTTATCTGTTTGTTTGGGTTGAGGTTTGCCAGTGAAATATGCACCTTGCCATCCTTATCGACTGACGCCGAAGCAGAAATAGCAGGTATATGTTTGTCTCCATAAATATAATCCTCACATCTGAGATTAATATTCAGCAGAGTGGCTTCCTGGTGAACGCTAAACATCTTAAATACATAATAGGTGGGAGTCAGAACCATCTTATCATCTTTGGTAAGTATAACAGACTGAAGCACATTTACCATCTGAGCCAGGTTTGCAACTTTAACCCTGTCGGCATGCTGATTAAAAATATTAAGATGTATTGCTGCAGTTAATGCATCCCGCATTGTATTCTGCTGGTAGAGAAATCCGGGATTCGTTCCGGGTTCAACATTGAACCAGTTACCCCATTCATCCACCACCAGGCCTTTTGTTTTCTGAGGATCATAGCGATCCATAATATCAGAATGACCTTTTATTATGTTATCCATCTGAAGATTAAGCCGCATGGTTTCAAACCATTCCCGCTCATCAAACTTTGTGGCCGAGCCTTTATAATTCCATCCATCAACCACAGAATAGTAATGGATGGAAATCCCCTGTAACATTGAGCGAGTTGAAGCATCTTTCATTAATGTTTCTGTCCAGGCAAAATTGTAATCATAAGGCCCGCAGGCGACACGATAAAGTTGATTCCCCGAATAGTTGTGAAGGAAGGTGGAATATTGTTTCATGGTATTGGCATAGAACTCATCCGTCATATTTCCCCCGCAACCCCAGTTTTCATTTCCAATAGCAAAATATTTTACTTTCCAGGGTTGTTCGCGACCATTTTCCTTTCTGAGCTTTGTCATCGGGCTGTCAGCACCGGATGTCAGGTATTCAATCCATTCGGACATCTCTTTAACCGATCCTGATCCCACATTCCCGTTTATATAAGCATCGCAGCCAAGTAGTTCTGTAAGTTTCATAAACTCATGCGTGCCGAATGAATTGTCTTCAGTTACACCCCCCCAGTTGGTATTTATAATAGAGGCTCTCTTTTCAGCAGGACCGATCCCGTCTTTCCAGTGATAGGTGTCGGCGAAGCATCCGCCGGGCCATCTCAGATTTGGAATTTTCATCTCACGCAGTGCAGCCAGAACATCATTTCTGATGCCGTAGGTGTTGGGTATCTTCGAATCAGGCCCAACCCATAATCCCCCGTAAATACAATTCCCGAGATGTTCAGAAAACTGCCCGTAAATATCTTTGCTGATAACCGGTCCCTGGTGATTTGTAATTATTACCAGTTGATTAACTGCACCAGTACCCTCTTTCTGAGCTCTGGTTTGAAAACCAGTGGTCAGAAATAAAATTGTAAGAATAATAATAGATTTTTTCATGTTAGTTATTTGTAAAAAAGATTAATCCATTGTATTTCTTAGTGTTACTTGGAGTCTTGGAGACTTGTTGGCTATACTTCTTTTGCCACCAAGGCACAAAGGCACAAAGCTTCTCCAAAATAGTAATTTAAAAATGACTTCCTTTTTCAATAAATGCGCCAAGTTCCTTATATTTTCTGAAAAGAATATCATATTTCCCTGCTCTTACAGGATCAGGGCGATACTCTTTTTCGAATCCGCTTCCCATAGCTTTTTGCGCTGCAGGAATATCTTTATGAATTCCTGCAACAACCGATGCTGCCATAGCTGAACCCATAGCACATGTCTGATCTGATCTTGCAACCTTAATAGGCATGTTAAGAACATCTGCAACTATCTGCATCACAAACGGATTCTTCTTGGCAACTCCGCCAATGGCGATTACTCCGTCAATCCGGACCCCTTCAGATATGAACCGTTCATTTATCATCCTGGAACCAAAAGCTGTAGCCTCAACCAATGCTTTAAATATCTTTGGTGCATCAGAGCCAAGTGATAAGCCTGCTATTGCCCCTGTCAGTTCCTGATTAGCATCGGGAGTTCTCCTGCCATTCATCCAGTCGAGTGCAACAACGGCTGATTCATCAGCAGTGAGAGATTCAGCCTTCCTGCTTAATTCAGCGATCATCTTATCGGCAGTTTCCTCTAAAATTCTGTTCCTGCTTACTTCATCAAGCCAGGTCATTTTTGCAATGATCTCATTAACAGGCCACATCAGCAACTTGCTGAACCATGCGTAGATATCCCCGAAAGCAGATTGTCCTGCTTCGAGTCCGAGCATGCCTGGAACAATCGAACCGTCTACCTGACCACAAATACCGGCTACCATTTTATTTCCTGCCTCATTCATTGGGGCAACTATCATGTCACATGTTGAGGTACCCATAACTTTTACAAGCTGATAGGGTTTAATCTCTCCTCCCACAGCACCCGAGTGCGCATCAAAAGTACCCACTCCAATTTTTACAGCTGTTGACAAACCGAGTTTATCTGACCATTCTTTTGAAAGATTACCTACAACCTGATCGCTGGTATAGGTTTTCTTAAAAAGTCTTTCTCTTAAACCGGATAAAAGAGGATCAAGCATGACAAGAAATTTTTTATCCGGCAAACCATCAAAATCTTCGTGCCACATTGCCTTATGACCGGCAGCACAGCGACTTCTTTTCAGGTTTGAAGGGACTGTATCACCCACAAGCAGGGCTGGTATCCAATCACAATGTTCAACCCACGAAACTGCATTCTTCCTTACCCCTTCGCTATTACGGAGAACATGAAGTATCTTGGCCCAGAACCACTCAGAAGAATAAATGCCACCTTCAAATTTCGTAAAGTCTGTCCCGCCCCATGTCTTTGCCAGATCATTTATCTCGGCAGCTTCTTTCACAGCTGTATGATCTTTCCACAAAACAAACATGGCATCGGGATTCTTTTCAAATCCGGGTTTCAGGGAAAGAGGCACACCATCGCTGTCTACAGCTACAGGAGTTGATCCTGTTGTGTCGACAGTAATGCCGGCAATATTATTTACAATCTCTCGGGACAAATCTTTAAGGGCACCCTTAACTGACTGTTCCAGTCCTTCAATATAGTCAAGCGGATGCTGACGGAACTGATTTATTGAGGGATCACAAAACAAGCCCTTTTTCCATCTTGGATAATCGAAAACTGAAGTTCCCGCAATTTCTCCGCTACTGGTATTAACAACTACAGACCTCACTGAATCAGTTCCATAGTCAATTCCAATTACATATTTTGTCGTCATAGATATTTTATTTTCAGGGGCAAAATCATTATTTTTTACTTTGACCATAATAAGCCTTTTTACCGTGTTTCCTGTTGAAATGTTTATCCAGAAGTGCTTTATCAACAGGTTCACTCCTGCCAAGAAGAACAGTATAAAATGCCAGCCGGGCTATCTCCTCCAGTGCAATTGCGTTATAGACTGCAGCTTCAGGATCTTTCCCCCAGCAGAATGGACCATGGCTATTTACAAGTACAGAGGGAACAGCCAAAGGATCTTTTGAAGCCATTGTCTCAATAATAACCTTACCGGTATTCAGCTCATAATCTTCGGTAATCTCAGAATCGTTCAACAATCTTGTACACGGAACATCACCATAATAATGGTCAGCGTGTGTGGTTCCAAAAGGAGGAATTGCCTTTCCTGCCTGGGCCCACGATGTTGCAAAGGAAGAATGAGTATGTACCACTCCTCCGATTTTCTTATAAGATTTATAAAGATACAGATGCGTAGGTGCGTCAGTTGATGGTTTATATCCCCCTTCCACAATATTCCCGTCAGTATCAATAACAACCATATCTTCAGGTCTCATATTCTTATAGCTTATTCCTGAAGGTTTTATTACAACCAGCCCGCTTTTCTCATCTCGCCCGCTCACATTACCCCATGTATGAATTACAAGCCCATTCTCAACCAGGTCAATATTAGCTTTAAAAACTCTCTCTTTTAATCTATCCAGCATGATCCGTAACTTTATTAACTCCAAACTCTAAGTACTTTAGGCACTTTAGGCACTTTAGGCACTTCTTAATTGACATCCAGATTAAAATAAAAACCGTTCTGCTCCAGTTTTTCATACCGGGCTTTGTTAAACCTGTAATAATAAGCTCCCCTTTTCGAGGTCTCTTTCTCCTTTTCGTCCAGTTTTTCCAGAATTTCCATGGACAATATTTTCTTCCTGAAGTTCCTCTTATCCACTTTCTTCTGGTAAATAGCTTCATACAGATCCTGCAGCTGAACGAGAGTGAATTTTTCGGGAAGTAGTTCAAAGCCCACAGGTTTCACTTTAATCTGTTCCTGCAAATCATGAAGAGCTCTTTTTACCATTACCGGGTGATCAAAAATCAGGTCGGGTAACCGGTTAAGCGAACGCCAGTGTACCCCATTCTTTACAGCAAGGTCTCTATTAATATCCCTGATAGCAATTAATGCAAAATACACAACTGAAATAACTCTGGCTCCCGGGTCCCTGTTGACATCGCCATAGGTGTAAGATTGTTTCAGATAAACAGAGTCCAGTCCGGTCAGTTTCTTCAATATTCGTGAAGCAGAGGCATCGAGGCTTTCATTCACTTCGACGAACCCTCCTGCCAGTGACCATTTCCCTTTGGCAGGTTCAACAATTCTTTTAAAGAGAAGAAGCTTGATCTCTTTTTCAATCAGGTCGTAACCGAAAATAATACAGTCAACAGCAACTAAATGCTTTGTACCATGAGAATAGATTTTAGTTTTTTCAGTCATGTTCCCGGCTATTTTGATTAAAGGATACTTTTCAGAAGTTAAATAATTCCTTCGGAAATATGATAATAGATCTCATTCCATCTGAGTTCCTTTTTAAATGATGTCAGATCGCATTTCCCATCAATAATTACAAATTCAACCCCTGTCATTCCCGCAAAATCCTCAAGATATTCGGAATTAATTGAGGTACTGAAACCCGTATGATGGGCCCCTCCGGACATTATCCATGCCGCAGCACCGGTTTTCAGATCGGGCAATGGTTTCCACAACACACTTGCAACTGGAAGATTAGGCATGTCAGGGCATTTCACAACTTCGACTTCATTCACAATCATACGGAACCTGTTGCCAAGATCTATTACAGAGACATTTATTGCCCGCCCCGGGGCTGTTTTAAAAACAAGCCTTGCCGGGTCTTCTTTCCCTCCTATTGATAGCTGGTGTATTTCAATCGTTGGTTTGGCAAGGGCTATGGAAGGACAAACTTCAAGCATATGAGCACCCAGCACTCTCATACCCTCAGGGTTGAAATGATAGGTATAATCTTCCATAAATGATGTACCTCCTTTCAGACCTGAAGCCATCACCTTCATTGAACGCACCAGTGCAGCCGTTTTCCAGTCGCCCTCAGCCCCGAAACCGTAACCTTTTGCCATCAGCCTCTGTACGGCCAGTCCGGGTAACTGCTTAAGACCGTGAAGATCTTCGAAGGTTGTTGTAAATGCCTTGAAGTCGCCTGCTTTGAGAAACTCTTCCATGCCAATTTCAATCCTGGCTGCCTCTTTAAGTGTTTCGGAACCAGCCACAGCCTTAGTTAATTTATACTCTGCTCCATATTCTTCCAATAGCTTTTTGATTGAAGGCTGTGTAACTTCGTTCACTTTTCTGACCAGATCGCCTACACCATATCCATATACGGAATATCCCATTTTCATCTGCGCACTGACCTTGTTTCCTTCTGTAACTGCAACGTCGCGCATGTTATCTCCAAACCGGGCTATCTTCATGTTAAGTGAATCATCATAAGCCGAGGCAGCCCTTATCCATACAGCTATTCTATCTACAGCATCGGGATCCTGGAAATGACCTACGACCACTTTCCTGTTTAACCTCATCCTGGTTCCTATAAAACCAAACTCTCGATCTCCATGCGCCGACTGGTTGAGGTTCATGAAATTCATGTCTATTGACTCCCATGGTATATCCCTGTTGAGCTGGGTGTGGAAATGGAGAAATGGCTTATTCAGGATTGTCAGGCCCCTGATCCACATCTTCGCCGGCGAAAATGTATGCATCCATGCTATCAGACCGATACAGTTTTTAGAATTGTTTGCCTCCGAGCAAATGGCAGATATTGAATCGGGAGTTGTCAGGACAGGCTTGAAAACCACCTTCTGAGAAATCTTTGGCGATTTATCAAGAAAAGAAGCAATAGCAACCGAGTCCGCTGCAACCTGTCTCAGGGTATCAGGACCATAGAGATGCTGACTCCCGGTTATAAACCAGATCTCTTTATTTTTTAATTTATCCATATCTGTTTTTTGATTAGTTAAAGCTTACCAGAAATAAATATAGAAGGCTATAATTACAGCTATTATCAAACCGGAAAACAGCAGGTCCCAGTTATTATAACTTGCCCTGGTAATAGCCTTTTCCTCAGGAGTTGCTGATCCAAAATATAACCCCTTTATTGCCACCTGGTCGGCAGAAGGAGTTAAAAAGCTTGTTATGATCATAATAATTATCACAAGGAAGAAGAGTGCAATTTCGTAATGGAGCCAGTTAGGCGCAATAAAAATTTTATAGATTATGCCATCCTGGCCTATGCCAGCGGCGAATACCTTAAGGCCCAGGCGGGTCATCCCCAGCACAAAACCTATTATTAAGCCATAAAGACCTGCTTTTGGAGTTGTCCTTTTTGAACTGACCCCCAAAAGGAAAACTGCAGCAATACCGGGAGCAAGCAGTGATTGTACATCCTGGAGATAAGCATAAAGCACTTTCCCGAGTCCTTTCATAACCGGTATCCACAGTATACCAAGAACCACCACAACGACGGTTGCAATTCTTCCCACTTTTACCAGCTCTTTCTCAGGAGCTTTTGGTTTGAATTTTTGATAAAAGTCAACCGTAAAAAGTGTAGCCGATGAATTAAATAATGACGCCAGCGAACTCATTAGTGCAGCAAGTATTCCGCCTACCACAAGCCCTTTAAAACCCAGCGGAAGCAACTCTTTGACCAGCACGGAAAAGGCAGAATCAGAATTCGGAAGGTGTATCATTCCCCGTGCGTTGAGAGAATATGCTATCATCCCCGGGATCAGGAATATAAAAACAGGAGTGAGTTTGAAAGCAGCTCCCAGGATGGCACCACGCCGCGATTCGGTCTGATTACGTCCTGAAAGGACCCTTTGAACAATAAACTGATCCGTACACCAGTACCAGAATCCAATAATGGCAGAACCCAGAATCACACCGGTCCAGGGATATTCCGGATCATGGGCCGATCGAATAAGGTTAACCATTGTATCTCCTTCCGGATTAACAGGTACTGCCCTGCAGATGGTCATCATTTCATGCCATCCACCAAGCTTTATAAGACCTATAACCAGCACTGCCACGGAACCGACAAGTAAAATAGGGGTCTGTAATACGGAGGTCCAAAGTACTGCTTTCATACCTCCAAGGGTGGTATAGATACCAGTCAACACCACGAGTCCTACCGCACTTATCCAGAAAAAGTCAATGCCAAACATCGATTCTATACCAAAAACCTGTTTGAAAACTATTCCCCCTGCGTAAACAGTCACAGCCACTTTGGTAAAAATATAACTTACAAGAGAGATGATAGACAGTACGCTTCTTGATCCTTTATTATATCTTTTCTCAAGAAACTCAGGCATTGTAAACACTCCGCTTCGGGCATAAAAAGGAACAAAAAACCAACCAAGTATAAGTATTAACCATCCATGCATTTCCCAGCTGGCCATAGCCATACCACTTGATGCTCCAGCGCCTGCAAGGCCGACAAGGTGCTCAGACCCGATATTTGAAGCAAAAATCGAGGAGCCGATAGCCAGCCATGTTGCATCACGTCCTGCAAGAAAGTAGTCTGTTGAGGTATCATCCTTCTGTTTTGTGACCCAGATAATAATCCCTATCAAACCAAGACAAAACATACCCAAAACGATCCAGTCAAGTGTTCCCATAATAATTTGTTTTTGATACTAATAAAATGTACGTTATATGAAAATTATTAATGAACAATGGAATAAGAGGAAAATTCAAAAAATGAAATCAAATTTTCTATTCTGCAGAATGATTTGATATCAACAAATCTATTAAAAATCATTTTAAATGTAAAGAGCACACTTAAAATATTTTATTTTTAAAATTATCTCGGATTGGATTATCGATGAAGCAGTATAATAAGAGTTTTTAACCATCCGGAGGGTGTTGATATCATTTCTGCCATTCCTCAAGAGAGGATTTGATAAACTCAATTATCCTTTGGTTTTCTACCTTTCCGTTCCCTGACACCCTGAATGGCTCACCAAATTTAATATGAACAGGCTTATTGCTGTCGAGTGGTCCAAGTTCCTTTATCCATTTCCCATTACCCCAGAAATCAGTTTTTATTGCGACAGGAACCACATCAACATCAGCTTTTTTTGCCAGCTTCACTCCAAGGGAATTAAACTCCTCCGGTTTAAACTCGAGACTTCTTGTACTCTGGGGAAATATAATTATTGAAATACCTTTCGACAGTAAATCGATACCACCGCTCATAACAGCTTCAAAGTCTTTCCGCGGATCGGTCCTTCCTACCACAATCGGGTTTCTCGATCGCATTACATCACCAAACAAAGGATGCTTAACAAGGCTCTCCTTAACCACAAAAGTGACTTCCCTGAGAGGACCAATTATTGAAGGAAAGATCATGGTTTCCAGTGTACTCATATGATTACTTATGAAAAGTACAGGTCCGGCCGTTTTGGTAATATTTTCCATCCCGCTTATGTGAAATTTACCACCTACTTTTTCAAGGAACCTCAAAATCTCAAATGATGAATCAGTCCATGCTTTTGTATCATATACCTTTCTGAGAGCTTCTTTCCTGGTTCTAAGTACAACTGCAGCATATTTAAGAGTAAAATATAACCGGCTGTTCAGGAGCAGCCTGTCTTTAAATGTCAAATGGTCCTTTTCAGGAGTATCGTAGTCATAGCCATCGAAATAACCTATTTTCATCAGAACCAGGTTTAAAGTCTGTTATCCTATTTTGAAGGCTGTAAAGTTAAATTTCATTTCCAAATTTTAAAATACTGGGCTGAATATCTCTCGATAATATTAATAATGAGACATAATCGCTTATCCTGGAGAATTTGAAAGGTTAATGAATTAGCAGGAGGGTTAAATGGGAGCTCTGTTTCTAGTGTTTTATTAATGTATCTTTCATTTCCTGGTAGAGGTGCATACTCTCCAGAATTACTTTAAATGCTTCTTCCCTGTCCAGAAATTTTTCAACGATAACATTTTTATGCTCGAGCATTTTATAATCTTCAAAGAACCTTTTAAGCTCCACGAGTGTATGGGGAGGCAGTTCTGATAGGTCATTTATATAATTGACAGACATGTCGTTGTTCGCTACAGAAATTATTTTATTGTCGCGTTCATCTCCGTCTACCATTTCCATTGCTCCTATCACTTTTGCATTGATAATACACATAGGGAAAACGTCAATTGAGCAAATAACCAGTATATCCAGAGGATCGTGATCGTCACAATAAGTCTGAGGGATAAAACCATAGTTGGCCGGGTAATGGACCGATGAGAACAAAACTCTGTCGAGACGAAGCAGACCGGTTTCTTTGTCCATTTCGTATTTGCCTTTGGAGCCTTTGGGTATCTCAACGATACATTTCACATAGGCAGGAGCATCTTTGCCGGTTTCTATGCTATGCCAGGGATGTGTGGCTGGTTTCATATTTAATAATATCACTTTTTCACTTCTTTGTAATAAAGGAGATAATCGCCAAGAGGAATCGGGTTGTGAGTCTTTGCCCATTCGGATGTAAGGATATATTGCTCCTTAAGATCGTCAAAATTGAACATTAGAAAGTTTTCAGGGAAATCCGGCACCCATACATAACTCCTGAGGATAAGTTCAGGGGCTTCTTTTGCAAATGCATTCAGGCTTTTGAGCAGTCCTCTCCATAATATATTGTCAAGTGAAATTCCCATCCTGTCAAATCTTCCTTTATCCTCTATACCAATACTTCTCAATTCTTCGCTTAAATTAGGAATACTGTCACTCTTTCTGCTTATAATAAAGACTTTTGCTACTCCCGATCCTCTGAATTTTTCATACTGTAGCAGAGCATAATAAGGAATATGATCTTCGCCAACACCACCATCGACGTAATCAACATTCGGAATTGTCTTTACATTTCTTATCTTCACCGGCGGAAAAACTATCGGGAAGGCTGAAGAAGCCATCATAATGTCAACCAGGCTCAGAGTGGTGTCGGTTTCTTCATTTATTTTACGGCTGCACATCCTGTACACTTTCTTCCTAAGATCAAGATCCTTCAGGTCCGTAAATGAAATTTCCGTCATAAAAGGCAGATCACCAATATGATGATAACCAAGCCTGTCCTCAACAACTTTTTTATACAGTTTTCGGGCCGGTTCAGTATTTACGGGAATTTTTTTATTCGAATCCTGAACAAATATATCGCTGTTTTTCAGGTTACTAAGAATATCTCTGTATTCTCCCCAGGTCATTTTTCCGCTTAAGATCCCGTTCAGCATAACTGCATTCAGGGCTCCTGAACTAACTCCTGATATGAAAACAATATCTTTCATCAGTCCCCTGTTATACAACTCTTCCAGTAGAGCTGCTTCCTGAGGAATCCTTGCAGCTGCACCGCTCATTATTATGGCCGTTCCCGACCTGGTTTCAACTGAAGGTTCAACCTTTGAATCTGAAGTTTTTCCCGATAATATTAAAAATGTTATCAAACCTGCAATTAACAATACGGAAATTATTTTCAAAGCTTTCATTTCGTAAATAATATTGAAAAATTGAGGTTCAGTAAAACTTTATTATAACAACAGTAATAAGACTATTCGTTCCTCAAATTTAATAAATATCCGTATCTAAGTCAACTTTTAATTATAGTTCGCTTATCTGACAATCGACTTTAATAAGAATACAACCTTCCGGAGATTCATTAAACAACTTCCGTAGTCTTTCAATAGTTTGAAAGGTTGTTGTCACCTGTTTATCAGGGGCAGTACGATCAGAGTCAGCGACAATCCGGTAAGCAGTACCACTGCTCCCCATCCTATAATGTTCTGGAGAGGCTTATTAACATGTATTCCCATAATTTTTTTATTGTTTATCAGGAGGATCATACTCACGAGGACGACAGGCAGGAGTATGCCGTTAAGTACCTGTGACCAGATGGAGATCTTGATCAGCGGCGCATTTGGAATCAGGATAATAATTGCTGAAATAACCAGGATTCCTGTATACAGAAAATAAAATTCTTTTGCCTCATCCCATTTTTTATCTATTCCCGATTCAAAACCAAATGCTTCAGAAATATAATATGCTGTTGCCAGGGGCAGTATGGTGGCGGAGAAAACCGATGCCACAAAGAGTCCGAAAGCAAATACAAGCGAAGCCATTTCCCCGGCAAACGGCTTAAGGGCAAGAGCCGCATCTTTGGCTTCATTGATCTGAATACCATTTGGGTGCAGCGTAGCGCCGCATGCAACCATGATGAAGAAGGCAACGACAATAGTCACAACACATCCAACAGCGATATCAATAAGAGTTAATTTAAAATTCTTCATTTTCAATCCCTTCTCAATTACTGACGACTGCATATAGAACTGCATCCAGGGAGCTATTGTGGTGCCTACCAGAGCAATCACCATTGCCAGGCTCTGGGTATTCATTTGCATCCTGGGATGAATTATTGCTGCCCCAATTTCATTCCATTGGGGTTTACTCATTAATGCAGAAACAACATATGTAAGTAAGGAAACACTGAATATTAAAAAGATACGTTCTGCAATCTTGTACGTTCCCTTAACGACCAGGATCCACACCAGAACTGCCACCAGGGGAACCGATATATACTTGCTTACTCCAAATATCTCCATGCTGCCTGCTACTCCAGCCAATTCAGTGGTTGTATTACCTATATTGGAAAGAAGTAAACCGATAAATATGAAAAATGTTATTCTGAGTCCTGCGTTTTCGCGTATCAGGTCGGAAAGACCTTTTCCAGTTACAATACCCATACGGGCATTCATCTCCTGTATAACCAGCAACACAATGAACGAAGGGATTAGCGTCCATATCAATCCATATCCGTACATCGCACCGGCAACCGAATAGGTTGCTATACCACCGGCATCATTATCAACGCTTCCTGTTATTATTCCCGGACCCAGAATCGCAAGAAAAATTCCCAGCTTCCTAAGCATGCGAGAATCTCTCATTCTCTTGAACATATCTTTTTTTGTTGTCAGGTTTTTACTTTAAGCTTTCTTAAACCCACCCCTTCCCGTTCCGATAGCTATCGGGAGCTATCGGGACCCTACCAGGAGGGGAATCCGAATCATTTTGTCTTGTGCCTTTTAACTTTTATCTTTTATCTTTTCTTGGTTCTCCTTTTCTTTATCAGGTCTTCTACAACATCATCTACAACAACCATTCCCTGGAGCTGTTTCTTCTCGTCGACAACTGCCACTGCAAGCAGGTTATACTTTGAAATCAGTTCAGCAATATCATCAACTTTCTGATCATCATAAAGGAACTTAGGTTCAGTTCTCATGATCTCAGTCACCAGTTTTGTGGGCTGGGCAACTACAAGATCGCGAAGGTTAAAAGAACCTATAAGTTTATCATCTTCCTCTGTGACAAACATATTATATAATTCGGCGGCTTCCGGCTTTTTAGCCCTAAGTTCTGCTATTACCTCATCAACAGTAGTGGCTGGTTTGAAAGAAGTTATATCGGTTGTCATAAGACTTCCTACAAGGTAGTCGGGATACTCCAGCAGATCCCTGACTTCCCGGGAAGATTCAGTATCCATCTCATTTAGAAGGAGCTCTACCTTATCATCCTCAAGTTCATCAAGGATATCAGCTACTTCGTCAGCCGGCATTTTTTCCAGAACATCAGCTACTTTGTCAACAGGAAGGTTCTCAACAATATGTATCTGAGCATGAGGTTCCAGTTCCTCAAGTACATCAGCGGCCTTTTCATCATCAAGAGCTGAAAATACCGACATGCTCGATTTCTTATCCAGATCCTCCAGGATATCTGCCAGGTCTGAAGGGTGTAATGTGTGTAACTTGGCATAACTTTTTGAAAGCCTGATATTTAAATTTGAATTATCGATAGCCTGAACGTCGTCCCATAGTATGAATTTCGCGGGGATACTTACATTAAACAGAGAAAGAAATCGCTTTATAGGGATAGAAATACCTATTCTGCGCAAGATCCCTTCAGTTCCTATATCGACAGCTATGGCATATGTGCCGGCAGGAAGAGTGGCAAGCCTGACATCATTTACTCTTACAAGTTTCCTGCCGTTCATGTCAACTATCTGCTTATCAAGAATGCTCTCAACCAGTAACAGGCCGTTTTCCACATCCTCTTTCTTCAGCTCATTCAGTGCTGAACATGCAACATTCAGAATCTCTCTTGCCTTTACAACCCTGAAATTGTTGAATGAATAGAATTTAGTTTCTTTATGTATCTTAAGCTTTACCCCGGTAACAAGTTGATGGTTCGGGTCGTTCTGACCTGCAGGCACTTCATTTACCAGCAAATCCTTTATTACACCGATAGCATCACCATCAGCACCAAAAGCTTCTTTACCGATTATTCCGCTTAAATAAAAAGTTGTGAGTGATGTCATAGTCACCTCCTGGCTGTTACTGATACAGGAGGAAGTGACCGGCAGTCCGGCTACCCTTCTATATCAGGGATTAAATTAATATTTTCGCAGGGCCGTCGTCCATTAAAATTGTTGATTTGATTTCGCGGACAAAAATAAACCTCCTCTTAATACTTTCCAAATTTTAACAAGATTTTTGTAATTTTAACTTTAAGTAGTTATAAACGATTAAAGTTAAAACGATGATTCTTAACAAAATCTTACACTATTTCAATAATTATTCAATAATTTTTAATCAAAAAGCTTGCTTTTCTAACGATTATTACTTTTTTTCCTAAATTTGGCCTCAATTTTATAATTCATTTAAGCTAAATAGTGGGAATCCTAACAAATAAACTTGCAGGCTATGATGCCCCGCAAAGAGCTATGCAGGCTGGCATTTATCCCTATTTCAGACCTATTGAATCCGAACAGGATACAGTTGTTTTCATTAATGGCAAAAAAGTCCTGATGTTTGGTTCGAACAGCTATCTGGGTCTTACAAATCATCCGAAAGTCAAAGAGGCCGCTAAGGCGGCAATAGACAAGTATGGTACCGGTTGTGCCGGATCGAGGTTTCTGAATGGAACCCTTGATATTCACATAAAGCTGGAAGAAAAGCTTGCCAGTATGGTCAACAAAGAAGAAGCTCTTTGCTACAGTACCGGTTTCCAGGTAAACCTTGGGGTTGTTTCTTTACTTGCAGGAAGAAATGATTATCTGTTGCTCGATGAGCTTGATCATGCTTCAATTATCGAAGGCAGCAGGCTTTCATTTTCAAAAGTGCTGAAGTTTGATCATAATAATATGGCCGCTCTCGAAAGCAAACTTAAACTATGCGAAAAGGATCGAATAAAACTGATTGTGGTTGATGGTGTTTTTTCTATGGAGGGAGATATAGTAAAACTCCCCGAAATAGTGGAACTGGCTCAAAAATACGATGCGTCCATAATGGTTGATGATGCTCATTCTCTGGGGATTCTTGGGAAAAACGGCTCCGGAACATCTTCTCATTTCGGGCTTACAGATAATGTAGATCTTATAATGGGAACATTTTCCAAGTCATTTGCTTCCCTGGGAGGGTTTATTGCTGCTGATAAAGAGGTTATCAACTTCATTAAACACAATTCCAGAACACTGATTTTCAGTGCCAGTATGACACCTGCCTCCGTAGCTGCAGTTTTGGCTTCGATAGAAATAATGGAGACCGAGCCTGAAAGAATTAAACACCTCTGGGAAATGACCGCTCTTGCCCTGAATGGTTTTAAATCCGCAGGTTTTGACACCGGGAAATCTGAAACACCAATCATTCCGCTCTTTATCCGCGACGACATTAAGGCTTTGAAACTCACACAGGAGCTTCTAAAAGAGGGCGTTTTTGTTAATCCTGTTGTATCGCCGGCCGTTCCAAAAGAGGACTGCCTGATAAGATATTCTCTTATGGCTACTCATTCAAAAGAACAGGTCGAAATTTCAATTGAAAAAATAACCAAAGTGGCAAAGGCTTTGGGAGTACTGAGTTAAAATTCTTTTTCTTCAAATATTTTTGTTACACAGAGTGACACAAAGAAGCACAGAGTTACACAGAGAGGAAATGCTCTGTGGCTCTCTGTAATCCCGATTGCTACCGATAGCTATCGTGAGGGAACTCTGTGAAATTCTGTGTAACTACCATAATTCAAAATATGAAAAAAGTAATTCTTATCACTGGTATCTCTTCTGGCTTTGGAAAACGGACCGCAGAGCTTCTGGCAGAACATGGTCATACTGTATATGGAACTGTTCGCAGGGATGTTGTAATCAGTTCTGCAGTGAATGGACTTAAGCTGGACCTCATGAATATCGAATCCATTAAAATGGCAGTACAGACTGTTATGCAAAAAGAAGGCAGAATTGATGTCCTTATAAATAATGCAGGTATGCATACAGGAGGTCCGATTGAAACGTCGCCCCTGGAACATATAAAACTCCAGATGGATACCAATTTCATTGGAATGGTCAATCTTACAAGGGAAGTTTTACCTGAAATGAGAAAACAGGGTGGGGGCACAATAATTAATTTCAGTTCTATTGGCGGATTGATGGGTTTACCATTCCAGGCATTCTACTCTGCAAGCAAATTTGCCATTGAAGGCTTCAGTGAAGCTTTGAGAATGGAGACAAAACAATTCAAGATAAAGGTAATCCTGATAAATCCCGGTGATTTCCACACCAGCAATTCGTCCAACCGCCGTGGTTTCCTGGCTCCAACTGGCAAAGATGACCCTTATAATATTCAATTCACCAGAACACTTGAGATAATTGAAAAGGATGAAGCCAATGGAAGGGAACCGGCTATACTGGCAAAAAAACTTGTTAAAATAGTCGATTGCAAGAATCCGCATCAGAAATATATCATTGCCTCCTTTGAACAAAAACTGGCGGTAGTTTTAAAATATATCCTGCCCGGGAAAATATTCGGAATGATCCTGGAGGATCATTATAAAATCAAATAGCATTAAATTGCCTTGAGGTCTTGCTTTGTCAGCCGAAGCTTTAGCGAAGGCTGGCGGTCTTGCTTTGTCAGCCGAAGCTTTAGCGAAGGCTGGCGGTCTTGCTTTGTCAGCCGTAGCTACCCTGAGCTTGCCGAAGGGGGCGAAGGCTGGCAGTCCTGCAGTTTATCTTCTGCTGCGTCATCCCGCCTTAACGCCTTTGTGCCGTTACGCCTTTATGCCGTTAATATCCGGTATAATCCGTTCCCATCACATTCAGTGTCTGAGGTATCCATACAATATACCGTGAATCTTCACTCCACGTATTGCCCGCCGACGCAAAATCGCAGAAATTGATCTGTCTGGGTTTACTAAACTCACCTTCAAGGTCGGTGCCAAGAACCAGCGGTGCCGTAAACGACATCCAGATATGTGCAGGTTTGTTCTGAGAAGGAGACAGGTCGACTTTCCCCTTTTTTTCTTCAACTACAGCAGTTTCACAAAGTGATCCGTCACCGAACCTGGTATCGCGAGCCAGGACAACAGGACCTCTCAAAATTGCCTGTTTCCCGTTCAATTTAATTACTTTACCCTCAAGGTCCAGCTTTACTACAACCACATCACCTTTTGTCCATGTGCGCGTTATATTTTTATAACTACCTGCCGATATTTCTGAAACATCAGTACCATTTACTGAAATTATCGTATGTTCACTCCATCCCGGGATCCGGAATGATAGTGTAAAACTTTCCGTTCTTTCAGGGTTGATAATGAACTCAGCAGTCCCATTAACAGGATAATCAGAAGTCTGTTCAATGCTTACCATGTTGTCCGGATTCACGTGAATGTCTGACTTTATCTGGCCATAAACATTAATAACAATCTCATTTTGTGAACCCATATCCGCAAAACCTGGCAGCATCATGAAAGCTCTGGGTCCATTCGCGCTGCAGCAATTTATATTCATCCCGCATTGTTCCTCCCCTGCATGACGAACACCCCCCAGAGGGCTGTATTTGGCTATCTCCGAACCATCATACTTCACTGAAGCCAGTAATGCATTGTATGCAGATTTTTCTATCTGATCAGCATACATCGGATTGCCTGTCAGTCTCAGCAAATTAAAACAAAGTTTCATCCACGTCATGGTGACGCAGGTTTCCATCGTATGGTAAGCAGGCTGAGTCTGGTATTTTGCACCTTTATAGAAACATTCAAATGCAGTTCCCGAGCCGGCAATATTTATTTCTGTTTCAATTATATTGCTTACTGCCATTTCAACTGCTTTCAGGTACGATGGTTCACCGGTAACACGATAAAGTTCAAGCAACCCGTCATAACACGACATCATCTCGTAAGCTTTCTGACCGTTATCATAGGACCACCAGACATCCGGATGAGGGAATCTTTCAGAAACAGGGATGCCGGCAAGTGCACTGCTGATAAGCTTTGGCCCGTCCGGTGTCTCCCATTGTTCCACTATATATTTTGCGAAATTGAGATACTTGTTATCACCTGTATGGCGATACAGATATATCATAGGTTCAAGGATCGAACTGCTTGCCATACCACGATAATTACCGGTTTTCACGATATTAACTTTCCCCGCTCCCACCAGTGTCAGTAAATTGTCTGCCAGCCTGCAAGCCGCCTTGAGTGCTACTTTATCTCCTGTAAGATCATAATATGACTGCAATCCAAGCAGAGTATATTTCTGCCCCCATATATCCCATTGCTTTAACCGCGCACTATCGGTGTAATTACCAATATATCCGTCGGGCATCTGTGCTGACAACAACAAGGTCACCGCTTTTTTTATTAGTGCAAGCATCTCCTGATCATGATTGTACTCGTATGAGGCTATAGCCGAAAGAATCCATTTTCCCCAGAATTCTGTCTGCCAGAGATGGGTTTCATCCTTATGACGAAATGGTTCAACCAGATAATCAGGATCCTGCGTTTTTATGCGTCGTTCTGTTATCAGGTTCATTTTATCTCCAAGGTACCCTTCTATCTTTACCGACGAAGAGTAATATGATACCAGTCTATCAGGCACAGAATTAATCGTGACTATTTTCATTTTCGATCCCTGACCTGCAATTAACAGTGATATAATAGAAAAGGTTAATAAAGATAAGATTTTTTTCATTGTAATAATTTAAGTATTGGTCCGTCCGGAGGGTACTAAATTATAAAAATCATTCTGTTAAATTATTTTTTATAGCCCTTAAAACAATTAAAAGAGCGTGACAGTCTGACTGAACAGCCGGATTCTTCTTTATTGAACCCGGCTGATGGTGGTCAGATTAATCAGACTTTATGAAACTTAAAACCCTTTTTTCGGTAGATTATCGATCTCTTCTCTGGTCCGACTTATTTTTTCCCTGGTTTTGCCCGAATTGAATTGATAACTAAGTTTTAACCAAATCGGAACAGTCGGTATATTTACAACTCCCTTGTAATTGCTGTAAAAATCAGTTGCATTTGTTTCTGAACCCTGGTAGATGAATGATCTTGTAAATGGAAGCGCGCTGCCGATTCCCACTTTTATTTTTTGTTTGAAGGTCTTGTCTATAGAAAGCATGTAGAGCGCATCGCAATATGAATTTCCCTCAATTTTATTTTCCGGACTGTTATATTGAAACACCAGTGATAAAGCAAAATCTTTCTTGAACGAGAAAATTGCGGATAAACCCGATTCATACGCCAGATTGTTCCTGTTACCCACCAGGTATTTTTTAGCCAATTCATTGCCGGAGCTATTCAGGTCGAAAAATCTCATATAAGGATTCACGGTTGCATTACCAAATTTGAGTGACCCTGAGAACTGAATTCCGTATTTTTTGATTGTTCCAAGGTTATTTACCTGAGTTTCGAAGAGACCGGAATTGTTAATAAAGGTCAGGTCGTTGATAACATTGGTTGTTCCTGAATAAAACAGGCGTGAAGAGAAATAATTGCTGTTGAACTGAATGGAATATTCTAAATTTATGTTGTCTGTAAATTCAGGTTTTAACAGAGGATTCCCTTTGCTTACTGTATATGGATCATCATAAGCTACAAACGGGTTTAACTCGTATATATTCGGACGTCTGACCAGGCGGTTATATGATAACTGAATATTATTATGAGTGTTCAGTTTGTACCTGAAAGATGCATTTGGTAATAATGTTATGGTAGAATAATTACCAGGCTCTTCAGCCTGTACTGAAAGAGACTTCTCAGCCCGTAAACCTGCGCTGGCTTCAAATCCTGATTGTGTGTAAACAAGGGTCCCGTAAGAGGCCATTACTGCTTCATTATAAGTGAAATCTTTGGAATAGTTATCCTTTAGTAACTGAAAATTCCCTTTTACACCTGTACTGAATTTGAGTTTATCGCCAATGGGGGTTGTATAATCGATTTTTATACTTACTGTATTTTGCCTGGGTTCTGTAGAATTGACAAGCGAAGTACCGCTGTACCCTGTTCCGTCATATATAAAATCAGTTGAGTTTTTAGCTTTCAGATTAAAATTGCTTATATCTATAGTAATTTCTCTCCCTGTTTTTTCAAAAATATGTTTATAATATAAGGAATATAAGGTGCTGATATTAATATCTGTATCTACTTTTCTGGCCTGCCAGTTATCACTAAGGCTGCCACTCACCAGGAGATCTGCACTTCCATTAAGCTCTCGTGAATATGGATTGAAGTAAGCATAAAAATTTATCATGTCGCGGGGACCCGGGAAATAATCAAAACCATAGGTGAATCTGTGGCTCCAGTTCTTCTGCCTTAAATATTGATTTGTAACATACTCACTTGTGTCTGAACTGTTCCACGATTTACGATACATACTTTCATGGAGATCAAGGTAAGTCAGTTCTCCTTTGTAGGATGCATACAGATTCAGATTTTTAAACCCATAATTAAAACTAAATGTCGGAAAAATATATACTACTGAACCAGTAACAGGTATCTCGCCATGAATTTGTCCGCTAAATCCTGAATCACGATCTTTTTTTAATACAATGTTAATTGCACCTGTTATATTACCTTCATATTTTGAAGGGGGTACACTGATAATTTCCACTTTGTCTATCTGACCGGGAGATAACTGACTTATGAAATTCCTGTCTCGCTCTTTGCCATCAACAAAAATCAGTATATTCCGGCTTCCTTCAATCGAGATGTTTTGCATAAGGTCGACCTGGATCCCCGGTATAAGCTTCAGAACATCTGTCCCTGAGCCGGAAGCATCAATTATCTTCTGGGTCATAAAGAATGTGGTCTTGTTGGTTTCTGTTTTTGCTTTAACCCTTTCACCAACAACATTAGCTTCCCCGATAGTCATAACCGTATCCTGCAAATAAATAGTACCGGCATCTGTAACGCTTCTATTTAAAACCTCTACGTTTACTATGGCAGGTTTATAACCTAGAAAACTTATCAGAAGCCTGTAGCTTCCGTTAGGAACAGGGCTGCTGCTAAATTGCCCGTTCAGGTCACTTAAAGTGCCTCCGATAAGTTTCTGATCTGCTGCCTTTAGCAAAGATACACTTGCGTAAGGTACAGGTTGATTGGTTTTTTCATCGATCAGGTTTCCTGTTATCACCTGACTATTTTGCGCGTATATTTCACCCATAGTTAAAATCACAAATCCCAAAATCAACAATTTCAACTTTGCAGTTCCCATTAATAATGACCCGATAAGTGTCTTCATTTTTATAAAGTTTTAATAAGTATGTCAGCAAATTGAAGAATTATCAAAATGCCATGCAAAACAATGGGATGGATAGCTGGAATTTGTTATGTACGGAAAACTTTCACGGAATTATCGGCTGAAAGTTGGGATGAACAGTAGTTTTTTGTGATGGGCGGATTACTGGTTTTGACTGATTATCCTGTTAAAATTCCGGGTATTTTGTCTGGAAACAGGTATTTCAGCATCAGAGCCGCTCATTTTTAACTGATAACCAAGGGTGTTTCCCTTTTTTGAATGCACTTTTTTAAGATTCACCATGAAGGCACGGTGTGTTCTTAATATAAATGGGATTGCCGACAATTGTTGTTCTACATTGCTTATTGAATTACGCACCATTTTCTTACTGAGTCTACCGTCCTTATCAAGGTGAAAAACAACATAATTACCCTCCGACTCAGCATAAATTAACTGACTTGGGTAAAAGCTTACCTCCTCCTTTTTAAGCTGAGATTCTATATGTACTAAATCCTCGGGTTTTTCCTGATGAACCCGATCTTTTCCCGGGTCATAATGCTGTTCCATATCGGGGAAAAGAACATAGCGGTAATTTATTAATGTGAAAAATCCAAATGGAATTATCCCAATAAGGAAAGTAATCAGACAGGAATCTGAAAAAGTCGAAAAGTTCCATCTATTGTCCGGAACTTCAATCAGAAAGCCTGCAAAATAGACTACGATTCCCATCCCGCATAAGACGATCACTATAGATAATATTTCCTTTAAGATGGTCCAATCATCTTCATTTGAAAAAAAAGGAAAATATTTAATAAGCTTGCCTGATCCCGCAACGTAAATTGACATAATTATGCAATAAACCAAAATCGTAAGCTCGAGGCTTAAAGAACGTGAGCCATGAATCTGAAGAGGCTTATAAAGTGAAAGAAAACCAAAGCTGAAAGCTAAAAACAACACAGCTCCGATATATGGTTTCCTTAAAATGTAATTTTGTGGAAATCTCTTCCTGAACCATTTAAAAATTCCCTGTGCCATTTTACTATTGCCTTAGAATTTATGCTTTAAAAACTAAATATCAATCGGCCCTGTACTTATGAGAAAATAATGACCAGAGTAACAAAAGTAATATTTTAACAACACCTGCGATCACTTAATAATAAAAGTTAGCTCTGTTAGTTATCAAATAATTGATAATTTTGTCGCGTAAAAATTTTCTATGACTGAACTTGAAAAATATTTTAGCCCATACCGTAAGAATATCATTGGGATAAACAAGGAACTGGAAACACCCTTCGGCAGGAAACCTCTGGTATATGCAGACTGGGTTGCCAGCGGAAGGCTTTATTCCAAAATTGAGAAGAGGATTTCTGATGAGATAGGTCCTATGGTTGGAAATACCCATTCAGAATCTACAGGCACTGGAAAGGCGATGACCGAGGCATACCATCTTGCCCAGAAAATAGTGAAGCATCATGTTAATGCAAATGAAGATGATGTAATCATTTTCACAGGATCGGGGATGACATCGGCAATTGTAAAGTTGCAGAGAATCCTGGGTCTGAAGGTGCCTGAACAGGCAATTCACTACTGTGCCTATTCAAATGGAGATTACAGAAGATGCAATGATGTCCCGAACGAGAACCGTCCCGTAGTTTTTATTACACATACCGAACATCATTCAAACCATACTTCATGGTTTGAGACTCTTGCTGAAATTGTGGTACTGGAGCCTTCTCCTGATCTTAAAGTTAATCCTGAAACACTTAGAAAGGAGATAGCTAAGTACAAAAACCGGCCACTGCTTATCGGTTCATTTTCAGCCTGCTCAAATGTTACGGGATATTACCCTCCTTACCTTGAGCTTGCTAAAATAATGCACGAACATAACGGATATTGCTTTGTCGATTTTGCTGCATCTGCACCATATGTCGACATAGATATGCATCCTGCTGACAAGAGTCATCAACTGGATGCTATCTTCTTTTCACCCCATAAGTTCCTGGGAGGTCCGGGGAGTGCAGGAGTACTTGTTTTTAACAAAGAGTTATACAAGAACAAGACCCCTGATACACCTGGAGGAGGAACATTAAAATGGACAAACAGGTGGGGAGGATTCAGTTACATTACTGACATTGAAGTAAAAGAAGATGGAGGCACACCCGGCTTTCTTCAGGGAATCAAGGCAGCCCTGGTAATAAAATTAAAAGAGGAAATGGGTGTCTCGAAGATAAAAGAACGTGAGAGAGAGCTTATTAACATAACTTTCAGCGAATTATCAAAAATAAAAGGACTTCATATACTGGCACAGAACATCAGGGAAAGGCTCGGAGTATTCTCCTTCTATTTAGATAATGTTCACCACAATCTTTTTACTATCTTACTTAACGATATGTTTGGGATACAGGTCAGAGGCGGTTGTTCCTGTGCGGGAACTTATGGCCATTTTCTACTGGATGTCGATCTAAGCATGTCAACGGAAATAACTGATAAGATTGATGCCGGTGATCTCTCCCTTAAACCCGGATGGGTCAGGTTGTCTCTTCATCCAACAATGACAAACGACGAATTGTACTATATCATAAATGCTGTGGAACAGACTGTCGTTAATGCTGAAGAATGGGGGAAAGATTATGTATACGACCGTCACACCAACGAATTTCATCATTGCAGAGCCAAGTCTGAGACATGGCTCTACAATTCATGGTTCAATATGGATGTTTGATATAGTAGATCCATGTCTGAGACCAGGCTCTATTAAAAATAAAAACCGGAAATTATTTGCATTATGAACATATGTTCACTATCTTTGTAGTGAACTATTGCTCATAATACATGTCACCTAGGCCCAAACGATTCAGAAAAGTAAGCAACCCTCCCGTAATCTCAGGGTTTAAGCCTTATGGGAACAAAAATGCCACGAAAGATCCCGGAGTTGTTTTTCTTCAGTATGAAGAATACGAAGCAATACGGCTTTGTGATTTCGAAAAGCTGAACCATTTCCATGCTTCTGAAATAATGAATGTTTCGAGACCCACTCTTACCAGGATCTATGCAAAAGCCAGAGAAAAAATGGCGGAAGCGATAGTCCTTGGAAAGCAGCTGATCATTGAAGGAGGAAAAATCTATTTCGACAGTGAATGGTTTTCCTGCAAAAGCTGTGGGTGCTTTTTTAATAATCCTGACAAACAGGATGATATTAAGGAATGTCCTCTCTGTGGCAGCCGGGACATTACCGTTTGCGAGGAATTTATATATGAAGATGAAGAATCTGTTTCCAGGTGCCTTGATATTTGTGTATGTCCCGTATGCGGGTATGAAAAGCCTCATGGATTCAGGATTCCGTGCAGAAACGAGATATGTCCCAATTGTCATCATCACCTTGTGAAAAAAGGAACTCAACATACTAAAAGCATATAATATGAAAACAGCAATAACAAGCACCGGAAACACTCTTGATAGTAAACTGGACCAGCGTTTTGGACGCTGCGCATATTTTGTCATTTATGACACTGATACTTCAGGATTGGAATTTATTCCGAACCACAGCAAAGAAGCACAGGAAGGGGCTGGTCCTGCCGCAGTGCAACTGGTTGCATCAAGAAATGTAAAGAAGATTATATCAGGCGAATTTGGTATTAAAATCAAATCGTTACTTGACAGACTCAAAATTCAGATGATCGTACTTAAAGAACCTGAAAAGACAATAAATGAGATTATTGAAATGTTAATTAAAAAGCAATAAAAAAATGCCACAATTAAATGGAACAGGCCCTGTTGGAAAGGGTTCCAAAACGGGCCGCGGACTTGGAAAATGTAGTAAACATTCTCCTGAAGAACTTCTGACCCAATTAGGAAAGGGTCAGGGAAAACGACGAAAAGCCGGTGGAGGACAGGGTGAAGGGAAACGTTTAAAAAGCAATATGAAATAATATTAATATTAAAATTGGAGGTAATTATGCCAGGATTTAATCAAAAAGGCCCTATGGGAGAAGGTCCCATGACAGGTCGCAGATTTGGTCGTTGCACAAATTTTGGAGCAACCACTAAAAAACAGGACGTTACACAAACGGAAGATCAGAAAGCCGATCCGCCCGATAATTTTCAGGGTCGTGGTTTTGGCCCGGGCAGGAGGATGGGAGGAAGAGGTCGCGGCATGGGCCGTATGAACCGTTTCAGAACTGAATAATAATGTTAAGAGGGTGTTTCAAAAGTCAAAATCCATAAACCACAAAGGGCTCAAAGTTCTTCACAAAGGTCGCAAAGGATTAAATATCATGTCTTTTGCCTTTGTGAACTTCGTGAATCTTTAGTGTTCTTTGTGTTTAAAAATGACTTTTGAGACACCCTCTTAACTTCAACTAAATTTATTTTTTTAATATTATAATCATTATGAAAAAACGTATTGCTATTCCATTGGAGAATGGAATATTATGCTCACATTTTGGTCATTGTCAGCAATTCGCAATTGTTGATGCTGAAAACAATTCAATATCAGGAGAAACACTTGTTAAACCGCCACCTCATGAACCCGGGTTACTTCCTGCATGGCTGGCAGAAAAAGGAGTTACAGATGTTATTGCAGGGGGTATGGGGCAGCGCGCAATAAATCTGTTTAACCAACAAAAAATTAATGTATTTGCTGGTGCACAGATTAAAAACTATGCTGAACTGGTAAGTGACCTTTTAAATGACAAACTGGTTGCCGGGGCAAACTATTGTGATCATTAGCAAACCTGATATCATGATATCAGATCACCGCTGCTTCTTTTGCTTCACAAGGGCTTTTGAAAAGTTACTCGCCAGGGAGGATATTCCCAACGAAGCAAAGAATTCATTCACCAGGGATATGATCGCTTTGTATCATACCAAATGGGATGAGCTTTATTCGCCTGAGTTCTCACGCGAACTACATCATATTTTAAAAAGTTACACTCATAATCCCGATCCGTATAAAGAGGAAAAAAGAGCAAATAACGATCAGGCGTTGAATTTAATTCCTGAGTCTGAAAAACTTGTTAATCAATCTCATGACCCTTTTGGAACTGCTCTGAGAATAGCAATTGCAGGAAATATTATAGATTTTGCGGCGAATGATAGTTTTAACATTCTTCTGACTATCGAAAAAGCGCTGGATTCAGGTTTTGCATTTGACCATTCAAGGCAACTAAAAGAGGCATTGGAAAGAGCTAAATCTGTTTTGTACCTTGGAGATAATGCCGGTGAAATTGTTTTTGATAAACTTTTTATTGAGACTATAAAACACCCGAATCTTACTTATGTGGTTCGAGGAGGACCTGTTATTAACGATGCCACAATGGAAGATGCTGAATATATTGGCATGAAAAATATAGCCAGGGTAATCTCAAATGAGTATGATGCCCCTTCAACAATTATTCATAAATCCGGAAAATTATTTCAGCAATATTTCTCTGATGCAGACCTTATAATATCAAAAGGACAGGGTAATCTGGAAGGTTTGCTTCCGTTAAACGATAAAAGAATATTCTTCCTTTTAATGGTTAAATGCAATGTAATTGCCGAATTACTCAAAGTTAATAAAGATGATTTAGTTGTTTACAATACTTCCTGTTAAAGAGCAATTTAAAAATTCAAATATAAATTTAAGCATGATAAGTTTCGGACCTGTGCCATCAAGAAGATTAGGAAGAAGCCTGGGGATAAATAATATTATTACCCCAAAAGTCTGTTCTTATAATTGTGTCTATTGCCAGGTTGGAAAGACTACTAAAAAAAGTGCTGAGAGACAGGTATTTTTCAGACCTGAAGTAATTTTCAGAAATATTGAGAAACATCTTAATAAACTGAAGCCTGAGAATCATCCCGATTTTCTGACTTTTGTTTCAAATGGAGAGCCTACTCTTGATATAAACCTGTCAACTTCTATTGAATTATTAAAAAAATTAAACATCCCGATAGCAATCATAACAAATGCTTCAATGATTTTTCATAAATCTGTGAGAGATGACCTTCAACTTGCTGACTGGGTATCTCTTAAAATGGATGCCGGGGACAATGATACATGGCAGCAAATTAACCGCCCCTTCCCCGGACTGGAGTTTAAGGAAATAATTGAGAACATAAAAATATTTGCCAGTGAGTATAAAGGTACATTATGCACAGAAACCATGCTCGTTGATGGGTTGAATGATAAACCAAAAAATCTGACAACCCTGTCGGAAATGATTAAACAGATAAGTCCCTGTAAGGCATACATTGCAATTCCTACAAGGCCACCGGCTGAGAAATCGGTTAATCCTCCGGATGTGAAAATACTGAATCATGCATGGCAGATTTATAATAATCTGGGTATCAATACAGAATTGCTGACTGGTTTTGAAGGGATTGTAACTGATTTAACTGGTAATATATATGAAGATATACTCAACATTACTGCAGTTCATCCTTTGAGAGAGGATTCAATGCTTAACCTGCTACACAATAACAAAGCTGATCTTCAGATAATTAACTCTCTTATCAGGCAACAACTTATAAGGTCAGTAAAATACCTGGGGCATACATATTATTTAAGGGAATATCATATCAATTATTAGAAAATGGAAAAAATTAAAGTTGGTATCATTATCTGCGACAGGTACCGCAGCTGCGCAGGAGGAAAATGCTTCAGAGCAGCTGCAAGCAGAGAAGGAGCATTCTCAGTATATAAAAATGTGGACCTTGAAATAGTAGCATTCACCACCTGTGGAGGCTGCCCAGGCGGAAATATAGAATATGCTCCCGAAGAGATGAAGAAAAACGGGGTTACACATATTCATTTTGCTACAGGATTCATCGTTGGTTATCCCCCCTGTCCTCATATGGAATATTTTAAAAAGTTCATCCCTGAAAAGTATGGGATGAAGGTAATTATCGGAACACACCCAATACCTCAGAAATATTATATCACCCATACCAACCTGCATACATGGAATAATGAATTTCTAAAAGAATCAGTAAAACCCACTCTCGCGGCTGAATCTACCCGTCTCAGATATGATTAAAATTGCAGTCGCCAGCGGAAAAGGTGGTACGGGAAAGACATTTGTTGCTACAAACATTTTTAATACGCTGCTAAAGAATCAAATTGATATAGTGCTGGTCGATTGTGATGCTGAAGCTCCGAACTCTGTCGCCTTCTTTGAAACCAGGCAAACCGATGCATTTGAAGTAACACAACTGGTTCCTGTAATCAATATTAATGCCTGCACATTTTGCAGCAAATGTTATGAATATTGTAATTACAATGCAATATTCATTCTTCCCCCCATGAAAATTATTCAGGTTATAGAAGATCTTTGCCACGGTTGTGGAGCTTGCAGCGTTGCCTGTAAATACGGAGCAATAACTGAAAAACCTGTCTCTATTGGAAAGGTCTCAACTTTCTCACTTAAAGGTGATCAAAAGATTATTGAGGCACGTATGAATGCAGGTGTTATGTCGGCTGTCCCGGTTATTAAAGCTGCAATTAAACATGTTGCCAGGGACGTGAAAATTTTAATATTAGATTCGCCTCCCGGTACCTCATGCCCTTTCATACAAACGGTATCAGCATCCGATTACGTGATTCTGGTTACCGAACCGACTCCTTTTGGTCTAAGCGATCTGAGACAAAGCATTGAAACACTCAAAAAGATCGAGATACCTTGCGGTGTAATCATAAACCGGGCTGGTCTGGGAAATAACAGTGTAAATGAGTACCTGCAGCAAGAGAATATACCCCTTTTACTCGAAATACCATTTAACAGGGAAATTGCTGAACTGTACTCAAAAGGGAAAATAGTATCTGAACATATCCCTTCGTTAGGAAAAGAACTTCATGCTATTGTAACAAAAATAACAGATAATTATGGAAATAGCAGTAATTAGCGGAAAAGGGGGTACGGGGAAATCAAGCTTAAGCGCTGCATTTGCCACTCTTAACCGGGAAGTTGTTATTGCCGACTGTGATGTAGATGCAGCTAATCTCTATCTTCTTTTTAATCCTGCTCATGACGAAGAAACGGTTCACATAACAGGACACAAAGCAGTTATCAACTATTATATCTGTACAAACTGTGGAATCTGCATGAATTATTGCCGTTTTGAAGCCATATCGCTGGTAAAAAGCGAGGTTGTAATTTCCGAAATATCCTGCGACGGATGCTTCCTCTGTTCGCATATTTGTCCTGAAAATGCTATTAGCATGGTTCAGAACGACAAAAGCAGAATGTATTCAGGATCATTCCGTAATGGGAAAATGATATATGGCCGTCTTTATCCTGGTGAAGAAAACAGTGGCAAACTGGTAAATATGGTACGTGAAAAAGCCAAACAGGTAGCAAAAGAAAATAATTTAGAAACCATAATTATCGATGGCCCCCCCGGTATAGGATGCCCCGTAATCTCCACTATTACAGGAGTTGATAAAATCGTAATTGTGACAGAGCCATCCATCTCAGGCTTGCACGACATGCAAAGAGCCCTTGAAATTGTAAAAAAGTTTAATCTGACAGCTGATATCATAATCAATAAGTGCGACATTAACACTTCCATGACCAGCCAGATAAAAGAGTGGTGCAAAGAAAACGGTATAAAAGTTGCCGGAGAACTGGCTTTTGATAAGAACATGGTTGAAGCTATGGTTCAGAGTAAAAGCATAATTGAATATGATCCCGATTTAAAGATCAGTAAGGAAATAAAAGAGATCTGGAATAAAATTATTAATTGAATATTACCGGATAACTGCTTTTATAGAGATAAAACTCAGATTCTGACAAATAACCTGTTCAGATTAAAAATCCATAATATCCCCCGTTTTTATAAGCGAGGTACCAAAGTTTTGATAAAAAGCCGATAAAGCCGGCATATCAGTACAATGTGAAGGGAAAATATATCTTACTTTTAACTTTTTCAGATACCGGATAGTCTCCCTTGTCTGCAGATCATCGTATTTCAGATGAAATCCACCCATAATTCCTGAAAGACATTTAATGCCTGTAATTTTCATCGCATACTCCAGAATATTTACCACGCCTGCATGCCCGCAACCAGTAACCACGAACAGGCCCTCCGTTAAGATCAGGACTATGGCGCTGTCATCTGCCACAAAGTCGGGTTTGCCATCTTCAAAAATGAAAGGAGTGGTGCGTGATTCAAAATTTGTCAGACGAGGAATTTCTCCCATAAAGATTATGCTTTCGGTAATCTTATAAGGTACAAAGGTAGATTCCAGCCTGAATTTTGACTCTATTTCATCTTTTGTGTTTTTCAAACCTATATAGGAGTTGTCTCTCTTTCTGTAGCGTTTCACAAAACAGCCCGGATGACAAAGTAACCGGCCCCCTGACAAGTTAAATAATCCGTCACCATGATCAAAATGACCATGGCTCAATATTACCGTATTTATATCTGTCAGGCTTAAATTCATAGCAGCTGCATTTCTTAAAAACATATCGCTTTGACCAGTATCAAAAAGCAATTTTTTGTCATCATGTTCAATAAGATATGATAATCCATGTTCTGCAGGAGTATGTGATCCGGAATGATTATCTGTAAGGATTGAAATCTTCATAATAAATTTTTAAAATAAATTTATTGATTAAACAGCAGACTCTATTATTATTAGTGAAAATATAAAGAATTAATGTCAAAATTATAATAATTTTGCGGTTTCAATCCATAAAGATTTTCAAGGAATATTTTATTCTCGATAAAATATAATCCCTAATAAAAAATAACTAAACCCGGAGGTAAAAGGATGAGTAATAATGATACCGTAAAAACGGATGTATTAATAATCGGAGGAGGCCCCTCCGGCCTGTCAGCATCAATCCGTCTTGCTGATATATTAAAGCTCAGAGGCCAGAAAGGAAGAATATTACTGATAGAAAAAGGCAAATCCATAGGCAGTCATATAATATCTGGCGCAGTGATAAAACCTTCAGTTCTAAAAGAATTGCTGCCTGAAGCCGATATATCTGAAATCCCCCTCACTTCCAAAATAACTAAAGACAAAACAGTATTGCTGAGCAAAAAAGGAGCTATTGTACTGCCATTTCATATCCCTTATATGAACAATAAAGGCAACTATACTGCTTCACTGGGACAGATATGCAGGTTTTTAGCTGTTAAAGCCGGGGAGAAAGGGGTAGAAATATATCCTGGTTTTGCTGTTGATGAGATCTTATACAGGGACGGAAAAGTGATTGGAGCCAAAACGAAAGATACCGGCATTGATCATCTGGGGAATCAGATGGAAAATTTCCAGGCAGGTACGAGGATAGAGGCTAAGATTACAATTTTTGCTGAAGGAACAAGGGGAAGTCTGACAAAAACTCTTATTAAAAAATTTGATCTGGACAGTGGCAGGAACGCACAGGTCTACTCATTGGGCTGCAAAGAATTATGGTCAGTTCCCGAGGGTAATATTAAACCTGGTGAGATTTATCATACCATGGGTTATCCGCTCAATATTGACGAATTTGGCGGAGGCTTCATTTACGGATTAAAAGATAATAAAGTAGCTGTCGGACTTGTTGTCGGGCTCGATTATAAAGATCCTGAATTTGATACGCATGATGCTTTCCAGGTATGGAAAACCACACCCTTTGTTTCAAGGATATTAAAAGGAGGCAGACTTCTGGAATATGGTGCTAAAACACTTCCGGAAGGTGGTTATTATTCCATTCCCAGATTGTATGTTGACAACGCCCTGATAGTTGGCGACAGTGCCGGACTGCTTGCCATGCCAGCTTTAAAAGGAGTTCATCTGGCAATCAAATCAGGAATGTTAGCCGCAGAAACCACAGCTAATGCTCTGGCAAATAACGACACCTCGGAAAGAAGTCTTCAAGAGTACGAAACACTTTTACATGACAGTTTCATTTATAAAGAACTTTATCCTGTTCGTAACTTCAGACAGGGATTTGCCAAAGGTGAAATTATCGGGGCCTTACATTTTGGTACCCAGTTAATAACAGGTGGAGCAGGACTCTTTGGCAGGCTTAAATCGCACCCCGACTATCAGACCACACAAAAACTCAGCGAGTTTAAAAAGAAGCCTTTTAAGGATCGTTTCCGTGGACAGCTGGAGTTCGACAAAGTGCTGACCTTCGATAAGGCAACCGATGTTTATTATTCAGGAGTATTCCATGATGAGCAACAGGTTGTGCATCTTCATATTAACGACCCTGAGACATTCAAGACAGTTAATATAGAACAATATGGTGCTCCTGAACAATTTTTTTGTTCCTCTGAAGTATATGAGCTTCACATAAGTAAAACAGGAGAAAAAGAACTTAGAATACATGCTGAAAACTGTATGCATTGTAAAACCTGTGACATTAAGTCTCCTGAAGAAGGAATTACCTGGGTAGTGCCAAACGGTGGGAACGGTCCTGATTTTCAAAATATGTAAACAATAATAAGATATAATAACGATGCCTTTAACAATAATAAGTCTGATAAAACAGGTTCCGCTCCCAGGCGAAATGAGAATGGGAGAAGACGGGCTGATGGAGAGAACAAAAGCGAAATCAATTATTAATATTGATTGCCAGTTTGGTCTGGAAGCCGGGCTGCAGCTCAAAAAACAACATCCTGATGCAAGATTAATTGTATGTTCTATGGGACCTGGTTCGTTTGAAAACTCTCTGAGAACGGCTATTTCGATGGGTTATGACGAAGCTTATCTTCTGTCGGATCGTAAACTTGGTGGCAGCGACACTTTTGCCACTGGACTGGCTTTATCGACAATGATCAGGCACTTGGGTTTTACAAAAGACTCCAAAGACCCTTTTATTATTTTAGCCGGCCGTCAGACCAGCGATGGGGATACAGCTCACGTGCCATCACAGGTGGCTGAGAACATGGGAATTCCTCAGGCTACTTTTATAGAAAGTATAAAAGACGACGGACATGGAAGAGTTTTAGTAAAAAGGATTATAGAGGGGGGATATCAAATGATGAGTGTGCCGCTGCCATGCGTGATCTCCCTTACCCCTACCGGAATTCCTCCTCGAAAGCCATCACTGAGCGGCGCAATAAAGGCCCGTAAGATAAACATTACAACATTCGGAGTCGACCAGATTGGTCTGGGAACAGAGAAAATCGGCATTAATGGTTCACCTACCATTGTATCGAAAGTGGTCAACATTGTCAGCGAACGACCACCTGTCGCAATGGCGGAAGGCCATAATGAAGTTACGCTGGTTGACAGTCTGATCGAAAATTTTAAAAAAGGCGGGAATGTCCTGGAAAAGAAGGAGAAAGTTGTCAGGAAGGAAACCGAACGCCCTGATTACCCCGAAAAAGACTTTAGAAACGGAGCCAGGGGTATTGTTACCTGGGCTGAGGTAGTTAACGGGAAAATTTCAAGGCCCTCGCTTGAACTTTTAACCCCCGCCAGAAACCTCGCATCAGAGTTAGGCAACGATACCAGGGTAATGACAATGATTATAGGAAAAAATGTCGGCCCTTTGGCTCAGACTCTCATTGAGCATGGTTCAGATGAAGTTATTATTGTCGAAAACGATAAGCTTGAAGAGTATCTTGTTCTTCCGTTTTCTTCAATTTTTGCACAATTCATTAAGGAAAGAAAACCGGAAATTGCCCTCTTTGCAGCAACAACATCAGGGAGGGAACTGGCTCCACGGATAGCAATGAAAACAGAAAGCGGAGTAACCGCCGACTGTACCGGACTGGAGATTGGAGAATACGTAGATAAAAAAGAAAAGGTTATTTACCGGCCGATCCTTGAATCGCGCAGGCCAACCTATGGAGAAAGTAAACTTGCCACAATTCTCGGCTTTGTCTGCCCCCAGGTTTCAACGGCACGTGCGGGAACATTTGAAGTTCCTAAACGGATAGCAGGCAGGAAGGGTATTATTTCTACTTTCAGCCCGGTTTTAAATGATAAGGATTTTGTTGTTGAAATTGTGGAAACAGTAAGAGGGGAAGGCGGACTGCAAAATCTTTTCGATGCAGATATAATAGTCTCCGGAGGAAGAGGGACCACAAGCGATAGTTTAGGCCTGATAAAAGCACTTGCCGAAGCATTAAAAAATAATGGTATAAATGCTGAATGGGCATGCAGCCGTACCGTTGTTGACGAAGGCGTTTGCGAGTATGCAAGACAAATCGGGCAGACAGGGAAAACGGTTCGGCCCAAAATATACGTCGCTGTTGGCATTTCAGGGGCACTTCAGCACCTTGCTGGTATGAAAGAATCCGGGAAAGTAATAGCAATTGATCATAATCCCAGGGCAAACATTTTCCATAATGCCGATTTTGGAATTGTAGGTGAATATACCGATATAATACCTGAATTAATTGAAAGGGTAAAAGGTGGTTTTACCTTCGGTATTGAAGCGAAGAAGAATTAGTTCTATGTATCATGGATTCAAATCCATAAAGCCTAAACCTCTGTATCAGAAAGACATCCAATCAAAAAAACTGTGTAACCACGAAGGAGATTATCTTCGGTGAGTTCTTCCCTATAAATAGGGACTCGGTTCCTCATTTCGCTTTACTCCATTCTTCTCTTACGCTAATAACAAAGTCTATAAAATAACATGAGGATTAAAAGCGGGAGATCCCTCTTCCATTTGTGTTCTCCAAAAAAAACCGTTATTATAGATCTTAATACAGGAACAGATTGCAAATTCTATCAAGTATGACAAATACCTAATAATCTATGAGTTACAAAATATCAGCATTAATAGCAGAGCGAGGAGTCTCCTTCTTACTTGAAATAAAACCACTTTAAAACACCTTTACAGCTTTCAGTAAACGGACATATTTTTTCAGGTGGAGATGTTCAGTAAAATCCCCGAAGCCGTAACTCTTTAAGATATCTTTCCAGTCGTGTTTGATATAATCAAAAGCATAAATACACTCTACCTTCTTAAAAATGAAACGGTGCAGTCCGGGCATTTTATCTGTATCAAATTCAGCATAATCAAGAATAAGGAAACTTCCTCCGGGTTTCAGATGATCATAAGCATTCTTGATTACAGCATCTCTGACTTCATGAGGAAAACCATGAATAACAAAGCTGATAAAAACCTTATCGTAAGTTTTCTCAAGGTTAAGAGGCTGGTCAATACGCTGGTTGATAAATTCAATGCGGCTGTCGTTCCTGAACCTTGCCCTGAATTGTTTTTCCATATCTTCAGATATATCAATCCCGGTAATCCGGCCTTCACCATTTAAATAGGAACACATCAGTCCGGCATTCCGTCCCGTGCCACATCCCATATCAAGTATCTGGTCCTCGGGCTTTATTTCCATTTCACTGATTGCCTTTGTAATAAAACTCCTGTACATTCCGAGTGATCCTATATTCATGACCTTATCATAATTCCTGGCTGTGAATGGGGTTAGTTCTACACCCGATTCAGGATATAACTTTGTATTCATAATTAATATTTCAATTTATCGAGAGTATTATTCTTAAGTTTTCTGTCTTTGTTTGCCAAAGGGGTTAAAGGAGCTTTTGATTTTAAAATCAATTTTTTACATAATATTTATTAAGATTCCGTCACTTTTATCTCCGATGTAATTCCCAGCGCTTTTTTATAGGTGGCACTTACCCCGCAATATCTTTCTTCTGACAGTTCAATGGCAGTCTTAAGCTTATCCATTGGTAAATTTTTACCCGTGAATTCATAAATGACATGCATTTGGTAATACTGCTTCGGATGTTCGTCCGTCAGATCTCCTTCCACTCTCACATTAAAGCTATCAATCTCAACCCTCATTTTTTGAAGGATTGAGATAACATCCATTGCAGTACAGCCGCCAAGGGCCAGGAGCATAAGAGGCTTCGGACGGGGGCCCTTGTTCCGGCCACCAACCAGCGGGTCCGCGTCGATAACTATTTTATAGCCGTCGATATCACCTTCAAAAGCCATATTGCCCAGCCATTTTGTATTTACTATTTCCTTCTTTCCCATGTTTGTATAATTTATGCAAAATTAGTGCGATAAATAAAACGAACAAAGCACCCGGGCAGAATAATCTCCTACCCGTTTGCACTGACAAGCTGCAGGGATTTTTTGTTTAATATCTCGACCCTTTTGCTTGCGATCCTTATTAAGCCGTCCTTTTCAAATTCAGTAATAACCCTGCTGACGCTCTCACGCGAGGAATCTACCAGACCTCCGATTTCTTCCTGGTTAACCGGCATAGTAAATATGCTTGAGTTAAATATATAATCCGACATTTCCAGAAGTACATCTGCTATTTTTCCTCTTACCTGCTTCTGGGTACGGCTAGCACACCTGGAAAAGATTTCAAGTTCTTTCCTGCATAACTCAATCATTATTTCGTATGAGAAATCGGGATTTATGCTGAGTAAAAACCTGAAAATGCCCATATCTATGAAACATACCTCAGCTTTTTCAACTACAGTAACCGAATACTGATTTATCTTATCACCGAATGTGGTTGGCAAACCAAGATAACTCGGAGCTTTTATTAATCGGATTATTTGTTCATGATGTGGCCCTGCAATATGAAGCTTGGCCAGTCCACTGCGCAGATAGGCTACATTTGTTGAAAAAGTACCCTGTTTAATTACAGAATCACCCTTACGGAAATTCACAAGCGCGCAATTGCATGAAAGTTTTTCAACCTCCTCTTCACTCAGTTTCAATGCTGCTTTCGACTTTATGCTACAAAATTTACATTCGCTTTTCATGTTGCAAAGATAGTAATCTTTGTGATATAGATCACAAATTTACATAATCAACCTCACAGTCAAAATTGAGCAGAGAAGCTAAACATTTTGTTCCTTTGTGAATTAATTAACAATAAAAATATTTACTATGGCAAACAAAAAATTATGTCTGGCTCTATATACAGGAAGCGTAGACAAACTGACAGCTGCAGGAGTCATCCTTGGCGGCGCAGCAGCTGAAGACATGGATGTTGAAATCTTTGTTCTTTTACAGGCTGCTTTTGCGTTTAAAAAGGAAAATGCAATGGTTAATGAGAGGGTAGCAGAAATTACTGATAAGAAAGACGATTTTCTTGCATCACTGAAACGTCTGGGTACCCCACACTGGACCGAGGCTTTCAAAAAAGCTAAGGATCTGACCAGCGTAAAAATACATATCTGTGGTTTTGCAGGGAAAGTATGGCATGGAGAAAAACTTGATGACTTTATCGGCCTGGCTGATGACATTTGTGGTATTTCCCAATATATTCAGGCAGCAGAAGAAGCTGATGTGAATCTTTTTATTTGATACTTATCAACTTCAAATTCAAAATTAATTTAAAAAATAAAAGAAATGGTAGCAACTGAAGAACTTAAAAAACTTAAAGCGGACAAAGTAGTCGATGCACGCGGAACTGCATGTCCGGGGCCATTGCTGGAAGCAAAGAAGGCTATTGGCACGATAAAGCCCGGAGATACTATGGAAGTATTATCCGCAGATGAAGGGACCAAATCAGATCTTCCGAAATGGTGCACCAAACAGGGTCATGAATACCTTGGAACAATAGAGGAAAACGGCTATTTCAGGATTTTCCTTATGAAAAAATAAGGAACAATTATGGCAGGCATTAATATCAAAAATGCCAGGATTCTGGTGTTTTCTACTGAAAAGATTTCTGATCCCGCCATCGATATGGCGGGATTATTAAAATTGCACTACCCGCCTACAGTGTATACGATATCCGTTCCCTGTTCCAGCGGAATAAAATCGAGATGGATCATGCATGCCTTCGAAAAGGGATTTGACGGGGTATTTATTGCAGCTGACGGAAGTGACTGCCCATATGGTGAGTCATGCACTGAAAAAACGGGCAAGGTAGTCGGGCAGACCTATGAGTTGATGAAAGCAAAGAACATCGAACCGGCCCGCCTGAGAATGGCTGCAATATGTTCAGTTTGCAGTGAAGCTTTTGTAAAGCAGATGAAAAGCTTTAATGAGTATTTAATAAAAATTTCAAATAACTGATTATGAGCGGAGAAATAGTTAACGCCTCTTTTGATGCACTTGTTATTGGTGGTGGTATTGCCGGTGGTGAGGCTGCTATAAATCTGGCTAATAATGGATTCAGGGTACTGATTACTGAAAAAGATCTTTCCATTGGCGGGAAAATGATTCTTTTAAGCAAGGTATTCCCGACTTTAGACTGCTCTGCCTGTATTACAACACCAAAAGTATCTGAAATATCGAGACATCCCGGAATTACAATCTTTACCGAAACCGAAGTAAAAAGAATCGATAAAACATCTGAAAACAGTTTCGAAGCCAGGGTGATCAGAAACCCGCGTTATGTTATTGCAGAAGACTGTACCG
The DNA here is from genome assembly GCA_963815075.1 of uncultured Bacteroidales bacterium. Classification (GTDB taxonomy): domain Bacteria; phylum Bacteroidota; class Bacteroidia; order Bacteroidales; family VadinHA17; genus LD21. Next base: position 52,177 of record CAWFFK010000009.1, on the reverse strand, counting down.
GCTGCCAGCTTTGCGAACAGGCATGTCCGGTAATCGTTAATGATCAGTACCAGTACAACATGGTTGGACGAAAAGCAGCTTATATTCCTTTCAGTATTGCCAGCCCCAGGATAGCTGCAATAGATATTGAAAATTGTACTCTGTGTGGTGCCTGCGAAAAAGTGTGTCCGACAAAATGTATTGATTTCTCGCAGGAAGCTATAGAATACCATATAAACATAAAAACAGTAGTTATTGCCACCGGCTTCAACCTGTTCGATCCACTCAGGATACCACGCTATGGATTCGGTAATTATAAAAATATAATTACCTCGATGCAGATGGAAAGACAGCTGGCTCCTACCCGGCCGTTTCATACCATCCTGAGACCAGGCGATGGCAAGATGCCTGATAAAATCGCTTATGTCCTTTGCACAGGTTCACGGGATGTTACTGTGGGAAACCCAATCTGTTCACAGATATGCTGCATGTATTCCATCAAGCAGGCACAACTTCTCATGGGTGCGCTGCCTATGGCTGATGTTACAATTTACTATATTAACATCCGATCGTTTGGCAAGGGATTTGAGGAATTTTATGACCAGGCCAAAGGAATGGGAGTCAACTTTGTTAAAGGCAAAATAGGTAAGATAACTGAAAAGGAGAATGGGAATCTTATACTGCGTTATGAAGATATAAATGAAAGTACCGTAAAAGAGTCTGAGCATGATCTTGTGGTACTCTCTGTAGGTATACTCCCTAACCCTGACACTGCAATGTTTTTTCCTGAAAAAGAACTGGAACTTGATCCGTTCAGCTTTGTAAATCAGACCGACCCTCTTGTGCGTCCTGCCAAAACAAGTATTGAAGGGGTCTTCGTTGCCGGTACAGCTTCGGGGCCTATGGACATACCCGACTCAATTCTCTCAGCTGGCTCAGCCTCGGCTGAAGCTATCAGTTATTTAACTCAGAAACAATGAATAAAAAGTTAGGTGTTTACATATGTCATTGCGGCGGGAATATTTCCGATTATGTCGATGTTGAAAAAGTAAAGCAGTCAATTGAAAACGAAGAGGGCGTTATAGTTGCCAAAACCACAATGTTTGCCTGCAGCGATTCAAGCCAGAAGGAAATTGTAGATGACATCAGGAAAAATGAACTTGATGGTATAGTAGTAGCTTCCTGTTCTCCAAAACTGCATCTGATAACCTTCAGGGCAGTAGCGGAAAGAGCTGGTCTGAATAAATATAACTATGCTCAGGCAAATATTCGCGAACAGGCCTCATGGGCTCACTCCGACGATAAAATCGGGGCAACGCATAAGGCCATTCAACTTGTAAAATCGGCCATCGCCAGGGTGCGTCTTGCTGAACCGCTTTATCCTATCATAATCCCTTCTAAAAAGGCTGTTGCAGTAATCGGTGGCGGCATAGCAGGTTTAAGAGCAGCCATTGAATTATCTGATATGGACTGCCCGGTAACAGTAATAGAAAGAGAACATTTTATAGGGGGCAGGGTGGCTCAGTGGGACGTTCTGTTTACGACCAACCAGACCGGCAAAGAACTGGTAACCAAATTGTATGACGATGTTATAAAACGCGATAACATTACATTACTTACAGGTGCCGAGGTAATATCTAATACAGGAAATATAGGCGATTTCAAACTTAAAATTAAAATAACGCCGCGATATATTACCGAACATTGTAATACAGGCCACCTGCAAAAAGCTATTGATGCCTGTCCTGTTGAAGTACCTGATGAATTCAATTTTAATATAACAAACAGGAAAGCAATATATCACAATTTCCCAAGCGAATACCCACAATACCCTGTTATTGATATTAAAAACTGTACCAGGTGCGGCGAATGCGAAAAGATTTGCGATAGCGTTGATTTTTCGCAGGAGGAAGGGATAATTGAGATCAATGTAGGCTCCGTTCTGATGGCTACAGGGTTCGATTCCTACACACCTGTTGAAGGAGAATTCGGATTTCAAAAATTTGATAATGTCATAACGCTCCCACAGTTTAAAAGGCTGATTGACCTCAATGATAAAAAACTGATATTCAAAGGAAAAGAAATAAAGAATATAGCATATATATATTGTGTCGGGAGTCGTCAGATAGACGGAGATAATAAATTTTGCTCAAGGTATTGTTGTACTTCCGTAATTCATGCCTCAATCCAGACTAAGAAGAAATTTAAAAACATCAATAATTTCCATTTTACAAGGGGAATAAGAACATATGGGAAACAAGAGGTCCTGTATAATGAATCTCTCAAAACAGGTGATATATATATGCAGGCCTATGAAGCTGATCCTCCGGCAGTTATTGGTGAAAATGGAAAAACCATTGTTAAGATAAATGATATACTGACCGGAAAAAGAGAGATATCAATTGAAGCCGATCTTATTGTACTGGTCACTGGTATGGTTCCGAGAGCAGATAATAAAATTGCATCGATCTTTAAACTACCAAAAGGCCGTGACAGATTCTTCAATGAGATCCACATGAAACTTCGTCCTGTTGAAACTGTTATCGACGGAATAACGATAAGCGGAGCCTGCCAGGGGCCAAAAAATATTATGGAATCCGTTAATTCTGCCCTATCGGCAGCTACCAAGTCATTCTCTTATGTTAGTAAGGGTGAACTTGCACTGGAGCCAATAATAGCTAAAATTGACAAGAATGTTTGTTCCTGGTGCGGAGCCTGTGCTGAAGCCTGTCCGTTCGATGCCGTCAGGATGGTGTATGGATGAGAAAAAAGATACAGCAACAATAAATAATTCCGTATGCAAAGGATGTGGTATGTGTCTTCCGGTGTGCACCCTGAATGCTATAGATCTGATTGCATATTCTGACAATGAAATTGAAAGCATGATAGACGCGCTTGCTGATGTTAAGAATTGATTAATTAAATTTTTATTTATTCAAAAAGAATTCACCATGGAGATTGAGAAAGGGAAAACATATAAGTACATGAGAGAGAAAATAGAGGTATCCCAGGCTGCAAAAGATAGCATGAAACAATTCAGTAAAATGAAGAAAACTATCCTGGATGCCCTTAAGGAAGGTGAATTAACCATTGAACAACTTGCGCAAAAAGCTAACCTGCCAAAAGATGAGGTTGTATTTTATCTGATGTCTTTGATAAAGTATGGTTTTGTGCAGACTGGTTCGATTGATGATATGGATGAATATTTCACTTATAAACTTAAACAATAATGGCTGCTATAAATCCTGAATTCGGTAAAGAGTTGACTAAATATGGGGCATTTGATTTCAACGCATGCTATAACTGTGGTAATTGTACAGCTGTTTGTTCTTTATCAACTGAAGAAGATTCATTTCCCAGGGAGATGCTTCGATTAAGTGTGCTTGGGCTGGAAGATGACATAAAATCTTCTCTTAAGCCCTGGCTTTGCTATTATTGCGGAGAGTGTACGACTCATTGTCCGCAAAATGCCAATCCCGGCGAATTAATGATGTCACTGAGAAGATGGCTTACATCAGAATATGACTGGACAAAGCTTTCAGGTTTATTATACCGGTCGTTACCGATAACCTTAATCGCATTTGTTTTAGCAGCTATCGCAGTATTGGCATATAGTTTTTCTCAGAATTTTGATCTTACAAATATTATGGAATCAGGTCATAAGTTTGAAGTTGCAGCTATAGCATCGGTATTTGGGCTTATTCTTTTGCCAAATATAGTAAGGATGTGGTGGTATATCATTCTGAAACCAAAAATCAGGGTCCCTGTCTCTAAATATATTAAAAGTTTAAGTGAATTGATTGTCCATATGTTCACACAAAAAAGGAACTTTGGGGTGCGATGATAATAAGTTAAGGTGGTTTGAACATTTTATTCTTGTAATAGGATATCTGGGGTTGCTGTTTATCACAGTCTTTCTTGACTGGTTTTCCAACACTAATATATATGTCGTTGTTCTGGGTTACCTGATGAGCATTTCGATTTTTGTTGTTACCATAGATTTTATGTCGGGACGTCTGAAGAAGAAAAAAGAGATCAGTAAATATTCCCGGCCATCTGACTGGATGTTTGTAGGGTGGCTCTTTTTAATGGGGCTTACTGCATTTTTTGTCCGTTTATTTATCGATACCGGGTTGCTCATGAAAATAATATATGGCTTTATCTTTTGCACTTGATAATACTTGTTCAGTGGGCCTTGATAATTGTCCCGTTTGGGAAGTGGACTCATTTTCTTTATCGGTCATTTGCCATGTATTTTGCCAAACTGAAAAGTTAAACTTTTCTTAAACACTTGACTTCAATTGTTTTATTTCGTATCTTTACTCATTCCTAAATAGGAATATTTCTTATCTGATATTATTTCTTAAATGGCAAATAAAGCTGTCATCAAAATTCTTATCCGGAATGACCTGAAAGTCACTCCACAGAGAGTTGCAATCCTGGAAGTAATTCTTGCGCTTGAAAACCATCCTACTGCTGATAATATCACTGAATATCTCCGACTTGCTCACCCCAATATCTCCCTTGCTACTATTTATAATACTCTTGAAACATTTTCAAAAAAGGACATTATTCATAAAGTTAGTACCGATAACGATACTACAAGATATGATCCCGTTAAATTAAGGCATCATCACCTGTACAGCCCTGAATCGGGTCGTATCGAAGATTTCTATGATGAAGATCTTAACAAAATACTGGATGATTATCTGAAGAAAAAGAAGATACCCAATTTTACCATCAGGGATGTCAGACTTCAGATTACAGGAAAGTTTAACGACAATAAGACAAAAAAATAGCCGGAAAAATTGCTAATGGACTTGAAATTAAATTTAATGTATAAACACTATTAATCAAATCACTATGGGACAAAAAGGAAGATCCATTGTTAAAATGGATGTTGATAAATTAATCAACCTGTTAAACAAAGCATTATCAGATGAGTGGCTTGCCTATTACCAGTACTGGGTAGGAGCAAAAGTAGTAAAAGGCCCGATGAAGGATGCGGTCATTGCAGAGCTTATCCTTCATGCTACTGAAGAACTGAGCCATGCTGAACTTTTAGCAACCAGAATCATACAACTGGAAGGAACGCCTGTGTTATCGCCTTCGGAATGGCTTAAGATTACAGGCTGCGGTTATGAAGCCCCCGTTGATCATTATGTTGAAAAAATTCTTGATCAAAACATTAAAGGAGAACAGTGCGCAATAAGCTTTTATAGCGGATTGCTCGATATTACAAGAGAGGGCGATCCTGTTACCTACAATATGGCCCTCACAATCCTGTCCCAGGAGGTTGAACATGAAGAAGACCTGTCAGCCCTGAAAGAAGACCTTGAATTAATGCTGTCCAGAGGGAAGTAAGGAGTCAGTAATCAGTAATCAGTAATCAGTAATCAGTGATCAGTAATCAGTAATCAGTAATCAGTAATTATGAATTCTGGTTTTTAAAAAAATGAATATTATTAACTAAAAATAAATAAAATGGAAGAGAACCAGTTAGTTGCCATGCCACGTATTGGTGATAAAGCGCCTTCATTCAAGGCAGTTACAACACAAGGAGATATCAATTTCCCTGCAGATTATTCAGGTAACTGGGTAATTTTATTCAGTCACCCCGCTGATTTTACACCCGTCTGTACCTCTGAATTTATGACCTTTGCAAGCATGGCAAAACAGTTTGAAGAAGCTGATTGCAAACTTGTAGGGTTATCTGTTGATGGTCTTTATAGTCATATTGCATGGCTCAGGACAATAAAAGAGAAGATCGAATACAAAGGGATGAAAGATGTTGAAGTAAAATTCCCTCTTATTGAAGATATAACTATGGAGATTGCAAAAAGATACGGAATGATGCAACCAGGGGAAAGCAGTACCAAGTGCGTAAGAGCTGTCTTCTTCATTGATCCCAAAAGTGTTATCAGAGCTATTATTTACTATCCTCTTAGTACCGGGCGTAACTTTAAAGAATTATACAGAGCCCTTATAGCAATGAAGACGGCAGATGCATTTTCAGTTGCAACCCCGGCGGACTGGCAGCCGGGAGACGATGTTATCGTTCCAACAGCCGGTTCATGTGGAGTTGCAAAGGAAAGGATGGAGAATAAAGAGGAAATGTATTGCTACGATTGGTTCTTCTGCACTAAGAAACTGGATAAAGAAAAGATATTAAAAACGGTGCTTAAGAACTGATTAAGATACATTTTTGTAAATCCCTAATCGCAAAGTACGTTTAGTATAAATAAATCATGCAATGCTGAGATTGAACCGCCTGAGTATTTGTTCACTTTATTTTATCTAAGCGAACTTTGCGGTTATTTTTTTGTTCCATAAATACTTTTTCACTTTATACAGACTATATGAACGAATTTGACATAAAGGCAGCGGGGTGGGATCAGAACCCGATGATCTGGAATCGTGCCAATGCCATTGCCAATGAAATTAAAAGACTATTGCCACTAAATAACAAAATGATTGCGCTGGAATTCGGCGCAGGTACAGGAGTGACAAGTTTTATTCTGAAGGATTCCCTGAAAGAGATCACTTTAATGGATAACTCCGGAGAAATGGTAAAGATAATGAATGAAAAAATAAAGGAAACAGGCGTAAAAAATCTCAAGACTGTAAACTTTAATCTTGAACAGGAAAATTATAATATTGCAAAGTTCGACCTAGTTTTTAATCAGATGGTACTTCATCATATTACTGATATTGAAAATATTATGAAGAAATTCTATGACCTTCTGAATCCCGGAGGATTTCTGGCATCAGCTGACCTGTATCCCGAAGATGGCTCCTTTCACGGGGAAGGATTCACAGGTCATAAAGGTTTCGATCCGGAAGAATTATCAAAGCTCATTTCAAAGATTGGTTTCGTAAATATAAGTCACCGGAAGTGTTTTGTAATTAATAAGCAATTATCCGAATCAGTTACAAAAAAATTCGATGTATTCCTGCTGACAGCTACCCGTCCTGAAGTCTAAAAAGAAAAATATCTTGCAATCCGGTCATTTAGGAAAATAATCTCTTATTTTATTTGCATTATGAACGCAGGTTCATTATCTTTACATAAAACAAGAGATATGAAAGCCTCGATAGTCATTAAGATCTTTTTTATTCTTCCTCTATTACTTTTTGTTGATTATGTCCTCATGGCAATATTAGGATGTTCGACATGCCTATTTGGTCTTGGAGAGGATTTTTATTGCGGCCCTTTTTGTCTTGCCGGAAAAATAATTTTAGCTTTGTCGGCGATATTCTTCGGTTACCTTCTTTATCCGGATATCAAGACATTGTTCAAATTTAGTAAGAATGGCGCGGCCAAATAAAAGCAGGAAAATCTCTAACCCACCTAAGATGAAGGGCTTTAAGCCCTATGGCATGCCGCTCTGCAAAATAGAACCCGTAATTTTGAAATTTGAGGAATTTGAAAGTATAAGACTGGTTAATTACGACAGGCTTTCACAGGAACAGGCTTCAGAACAAATGAATATCTCTCGGCCTACTTTCACCCGGATCTACAACAGAGCATTAAAGCAAATAGCCAAATCGTTTGTCGAAGGAAAAGCCCTTGAAATTGAAGGAGGGAATTACCTTCTTGAGAAGGACTGGTATCGTTGCAAAAAATGCTATAAGCTTATTGAAGGTATAGAAAATCATTTCAGATGCAAGGATTGTAATTTATATGGCGACAGTGAATTAATAAAATTGAACTAAAAATTTGCATATTTTATGGAAATAATTTTTGAAGGAGGGAAAGTAGTCACAGCTCTTTATAATGGACACACAATTAAAACAGATCAACCGCTTGATAATGGTGGAAACGATACCGCTCCTGCGCCGTTTGATCTTTTTCTGGCTTCGATAGGCACATGCGCAGGAATTTATGTAAAATCATTTTGCGACAGACGAAATATACCAACTGATAATATCAGAATTTTCCAGAATATAGTGTACAGTAATGAAACTCACCTCCCCATTGATGTCACCATTGACATTAAGTTGCCGGCTGATTTTCCTGAAAAGTACAAATCTGCCGTGATAAGTTCAGCAGAACTTTGTGCTGTAAAAAGATCCATCGCCAATCCTCCGGCTTTCAGTATTAAAACATCCCTTGCATGATATGAACGAAACAACATTTATTGATTTGAATAACTAATTAATATACTGACAATTAACAAACACAGATTAATAGAAATATTTTAAAAATAATTAACAATGAAAATTGCAGTTCCGATAACAAACGAAAATCAAATTGACGGCCATTTTGGCCATTGTGAATCATATGGTGTATTCACAATAACAGATAAGAATGAAATAGCCGGTGTTGAAAAAGTGGAATCACCACAGGGATGCGGTTGCAAATCAGATATCGCATCTGTGCTGGCAGCAGACGGTGTCTCTGTAATGCTTGCAGGCGGTATCGGCGGCGGCGCAATTAATGTGCTTAACAACAGTGGTATAGAGGTAATCAGAGGGTGTGCAGGTGATGCCAATGAAGTTGTTAAGCTCTATCTCGAAGGTCTGGTCGAAGACAGCGGCAGCAGTTGTCATCAGCATGAAGCACACCACCAGCAAGGTCATAGCTGCAGTAACAATTGATAGAGAATATTTGCTGATTTTTGTGCTGTGTTCAGTTATTAAACAGCAGAAGTCCTCAATAATAGCTGGATACATTAATAAAATAGTGTAATTTAAGAGGTCCGATTATTAAAACTTAATATGGATACAATAATCTACAGGCCTCTTAACTCTTTATGGCTCAAGGCTTCTGTAATAGGAAGCTTCTGGGCCTCCGTGGAGATAATCCTTGGAAGTTTTCTTCACAACCTCAAAGTCCCTCTTTCCGGAACAATTCTGTCATTTATTAGTGTTTATCTGCTTGTTTCTTTCCTCCAGGTATGGAATGAAAAAGGGTTAGTACTCAGAGCAGGCCTGATATGTGCCCTGATGAAGTCCATTTCCCCAAGTGCTTTAATAATAGGACCAATGATTGGCATTTTCACAGAAGCTTTGCTTCTTGAATTTTTCATACTTATAATAGGACGGAACCTGATCGGGTACATTGCAGGCGGTGCATTTGCCATATTGAGTTCGCTGTTGCATAAATTAGTGAGCCTCATAATAATGTATGGGTTTGATTTTGTTAAAATATTGAATGCACTTTATCAGTTCACTGCGAAACAGATTCATCTGAGTGATCCGAATCCTTTACACCTGGTGGCATTAATCGTATTAATTTATTTAATAACAGGGATACTTGCCGCAGTTGCAGGATACTTCACGGGTAAAAGGTACATGGCTTCAAGAGGAACATCGGTATTGACAAATGGAATAAAAATAGAATACAGGGAAAAAACACCTTTTGTTGCACAGGAACATGGATATTCGGTGTTTAATCTGTTTCTAAACGCTTTTGCAGTAATTATCAGCCTCTTAATAATCAATTCAGACAGGTCCGTTATTCTCTGGTTTATTCCTTTGATATATATACTGTATTGTGTAATGCATTATAAATCGTCACTGAAAAGATTCAAAAATATATCTCTCTGGCTGCAATTCATTGCTATCACCGTTATAGCTGCCTTTCTCTGGAATGGCATTTCAGGGGAAAGCATATTTTCTTTAACCGGACTGACAGCAGGGTTAAAGATGATCAGCAGGGCAGTTGTGGTAATAATAGGTTTTGCCTCTATAAGTATTGAGTTAAAAAATCCGGTTGTAAAATCTGTTTTATATGGCAGAGGTTTTGCCAGCCTCTATCAGTCTATTAATCTCTCATTCTCAGCACTTGGTTCCATTCTGTCATCTATGCCTGAATCGGGTAATATTCTCAGACGAACCCGTACTTTTATGCGGAGCATACTTGACCAGGCTGAAAATCTTCTTAAGATCTTTGAGAGTGAAAACATGAAGAGATCACCTGTGTTTATTATTACCGGAGATATTCGGCAAGGGAAAACCACTTTTTTAAAGAACATAATCGGGGATCTTGAAAAAGAAAACATTAAAATGGCTGGTTTTTTGTCTCCTGGGATTGACAGGAACGGAGAACGGGCTGGTTTTGATATTTTTAACATCCAGTCATCCTCCACAACTGAATTATGCACAAAACAGCCTTCACAGTCATGGATCCGGTATGGCAACTATTATTTCAATCCTCAGGGGATTGAAACAGGAAATGAAATTCTTAATCTAAAAAACCTGTCGGACAAACAGGTGGTCATAATTGATGAAATTGGTCCGCTGGAGCTCCAAAACAATGGCTGGGCGCGGGCAATAGAATCAATTTGTAATAACCTGTCAATTATACAGATATGGGTCGTACGGCGTACTCTTACCAACCAGGTCACGAAGAAATGGAGAACTGGCAACGTTTACATCTTTGATATAAGCTCAGATACGACCAGTGATGTCATCAGAAAGGTCAAAGAAATTCTTAAGTGATTCAGTTGATTAAGGAGCCGGGGTCTCAACTGCAATCGGCACACTAACTTATATTCTGGTTAATTATCAGGTATTCAGATTAAAGAGAGGTTGTCTTAAAAGTCATATTTAACCACAAAGGACACTAAGGTTTCACAAAGTACACAAAGGTCATGGTATTAAAGCCTTTGAGACCATTGTGAAAAAACTTTGTGCTCTTTGTGGTTAATGGATTTCAACTTTTGTGCAGCCTGTTTATCTGCTATTCCTTCTTGTTTGTACTTATTCCGAGCATACCCCATATAGGACAAAAATTTATAATAGTTGTAAGGAGAAGAATACCCCCGACAACTAATAAAATTATCCCCAGAGTCCCTGAAATAACATTTGTAAAATATAGCACAACCACTACGACTGCAATCAGTATCCTGATAACCTTGTCAATTGTTCCTATGTTCTTTTTCATCCGTAAAATATAATTAAATAATATTCAAAATTAATCTAATTCCTTTGCAATAGCCATTGCAGCTATTGTCCCATCAGCAACAGCAGTAGTAATCTGACGGTATTTCTTACTGATAACATCCCCTACTGCATAAACTCCGGAAATGTTTGTCCTCATATCTTCATCGGTTTTTATATAACCCCAGCTGTCGAGAATCAGCTTGTCGCTGAAAAGATCAATATTGGGCTTCATCCCGATAAAAATAAATACTCCATCGGTTAACAGCTTACTTTGTTCTTTTGTTCTGAGATTTTCAATCCTGGCTATCATTTTATCTCCTTCTCTTGTAAAGGCACGAGGTTCGTGCTCAAAAAGAATATTGATCCTGGGATTATTGAACACCTTGTCCTGGGCCTGTTTGTTTGCAGTTAGTTTATCGAACTGGTGAACAATAGTTATTTTACTTGCAAACCTGCTGATATATTCTGATTCTTCCACAGCAGAATTGCCTCCGCCAATTACAACAACCTCTTTGTTATCAAAGTATTTTGCATCGCAGGTGGCACAATACGAAATACCTTTGCCTTTCAGTTCCTTTTCACCCGGAGCTCCGGTAAGATTAGGAGTCGTGCCAGTTGCTATTATGATCTTTTTTGCCCTGACTGTTTCGTACTCATCTATGATTACCTCCTTTTTGTTGAGATCAACTTTGGTAATATCAACAGCCACTTTATAAACAGTACCGCAAAGCCTGGTCTGTTCACTCATGTTATGTGAAAGCATATAACCTGCCTGCGGCTCAATAAAACCAGGATAATTTGATACTTCATGAGTAGTCGATACCTGTCCTCCGGGAAGAGCAATATCGATTAGTACCGTATTTACCTTTGACTGGCACAGGTACAAACCTGCTGTCAGCCCTCCGGGCCCCGCACCAAGAATAATAACATCGAACTCTGAAACCGATGGCTTTATATTGCTTTTTATCTCTTTTACCCGTTTCTCAGGCAGCATATTATCGAGGTTACGGATTATGTCTATTCGCTTAATTCCACCCCCTAATCTGTTTCCGACCTCTTTCCCGTTGTCAAAAAACAATAAAGTTGGAGATCCTTTGACACCCAGTTTTTCAGCCAGCTCCCTATTTCCCTGGCGAAAAACCTTCAGAAATTTAATATCATTTCCATATATCAATGATAAGTCCTCGTATTTAGAAGCTAACGCTTCACAGGGTGGACATTCTGTTGAATAAAAATCAAGAACCACTTTGCCTGATTGCAAAACGTCACTTTCAAATTCTGTTGAATTTATCTCTTTCATTAATCTTCAAATAATTATTTCTTAAACTCTTGCTGTTCTTTGTGTCTGGTATTAAGGAACCCATATATCAATAAAATGTTATTTACAGGCTGTCATTTTTAAAATAAGCTGAAAACCCCAGTTCCAGAAGCTCTTTCACCGGCCTGCAGTCGGCAGAGCATATCTCGCCTGTTCTGTTTCTGGCAACCGATCCGCATCCTCCACCACAGGCAAGCTGTACTGCACAGTTATTACATTCAGGAATCGATGTGACATCGCGTCTTTCCCATTCTTCAATTATAGAATCTTTTAGTGTCACATGAGGATAAAAAGATCCTAATGATTCATCCGATTTTCCTACCGTGGCAGTACATGAGTATATCTGACCGGTATAATCAAAGGCCCACTCGGTTTTGCATGCGGGACATGAATCAAAAAGCGGATCAGGTAATTCGCCGTTCTCAGAAATAAATTTTGCGACGGAATATGCTGGCTTGTAAAACTCAAGAATATGGGGATGTGCTTTGGTAAGCTCATAAATTGCTTCATAAATTGATATCCTGTCGAAAAGATTGCCGGGATCAGACTGACAGTGATGCAACTCATAATTTCTACCTATCTGCGATTTGAAATAAGGGTTTTTTGTCCATCCTTTATCAATGGCAAACTGTGCCAGTTCATGAAGGTTGCTGATATTTCCCCTGTCGATCACCATCCTGAGATTTATATCAATTTTGCTTTCCAGGCAGTAATCTATTCCTCTTACAATTTTGTTAAAGGTACCGTCTCCCCCTTTAAGAAACCGACGCTTATTATGGACCGCTTCAGTACCATCCAGGGTAACCTGGATCTCACGTATTTTACTCTTACAAAGTATCTCCTTATATTCTTCCAGAAAAAACCCATTGGTGACAATGCTTACTTCAAGATCAGATTCAACTGACTTTTCAAGAATGTGGGAGATAAGTTCTTTTTGCCTGGTACTGCCGAGGAGTGGTTCTCCACCGAAAATTGTGACATATTTCCTGCGCCCGGCAAACTCCTTTCTGACATAAGTGAAAAACGCATCAATTATCTCTTCATTCAACCCCTGAACAGGATTAATGTATTGATCCTGATAACAATAGGTACAGGCAAAGTTACAACTATAATTTGTCACAAAGAATAACTGTATTTCATCATTGTCACGCGAATCAATAAAATCGAGGTACCTTTTACGATAAATTCCTGTCTCTTCTGCTTCGTCAATCAAATATCCCTTTGAGATTAATTCATCCTTAAAATCTTCATCATCAATTTTTTCACCTATTTTGATCAGACCGATCTTCTTGGCATCATCAATGTTCAGAATATCAGCGTTACCTGTAAGCAGGTTAACGATGAAATAGTTTTCAGAATCTCTGATCTTTGAAAAAATATTAAATTTTGAATATCTCATATACAAAAGATAAAATATCAAGCTCGAAAATTCGAAAATGATTGAATTTGGGGAATGAATAAAAACCGTTTTTAAAGAAGATTAATCGTGACAGCCGACAACCGTTCCGGATGTTTTAGCACAACACTGGGCAACTTTTGAATTTTTTCTGTTTTCTTTTTTTCTGATCACACTTTTCATAATTTATCACTTAATTAGTAAAACTTCATTTATTCCTTTTATCAGACTTTCTTTCGGAACATATCCCACAACAAGCTGTGGCTTCCCTTTTAAAGGTATGAATACCAATGTAGGCAGGCCGGTTATTCCAAGTGACTGGGTGACTGTCCTCTCCTGATCGGTATTAACCTTATAGACAGCTATCTTACCGGCATATTCTTTGGCTACTTCCTCTACAAGGGGTGAAAGTTCACGGCATGGAGGGCACCAGTTGGCATAAAAGTCAATTATAGCAGGTCTGTCTCCCTTATAATTCCAGACCTTATCAGCTTCATAATCGAAAATATATTTTCTGAATGTATCGTTTGTGAGAGGAGTAACTACCTCTCCGGTAGCAGGTTTTGACCCTTCAGCAGGCTTATTCCCTGACTTACAACCAAACATCATTAAGGAAAAAGATAACGCTAATAAAAATAAATTCGTTCTCATATTCTGCTATTTTCAGTTTTGACAATCGCAACCACACCTGCCCGATGACTTTTGTCCCGAAATGGTCCAGCTTGATACTCTTGCCTTTCCTTTTTCATAAGGTGCTGATTCTTCAATAATCTTTATTGATCCAAATCCTGCCTTATCAAGCTGCTCAAGGTATTCATTGCGTGTCACAGAACCTGCCCAGCATTCTGAAATAGCCACAGGGTCATTCCTGAATTCATCAGCAATCGGGTCCAGCGCATAAATATCGCTTACCACAAACCTTCCTCCATCCTTGAGTATCCTGAAGACTTCATCCCATACAGCCTGTTTATCAGTTGCATGATTGATTGTGCAATTTGAAATAACAAGGTCAGCAATTTTATCTTTGAGATTAAGTTTTTCAAGCGGACTCCGGATAAAGCTGACATTATTAATTCCGAGTCTTTCAGCCGTGCTTACTGCTTTCCTGATCATCCCATCCGAAATATCAATCCCGTATACAAACCCCTTATCCCCCACTGTCTCTGAAAGCCTTAACACATCTGTTCCCCTGCCGCTTCCAAGATCGACACACACTTCTCCCTTCAAAGCCCCAGAATAATTAATTGCTCCTCCACATGAGAGGCAGCATGTTGATTCAGCGAGGTCGCTGTATCTTTTATTTATTTCAACATATTCCATTCTTTTATATATTTACCACTTCTGGTCCTTATGAGCTAACTTCAATTCTTCAAAGATGCTGCTTTTAAAAAAGCGGCACAAAGATAGTGACAAATATCATGAATCGCAATAGTATCACTTAAATCTTTTTAATATCACTTAGATTTTGTACCTTTGCAACGTAAAAATCCTGAAAATGAGCTCAATTTTTAAAAATGAATTTGATGATGATCACCTTGAGGAGCTTTTCCATAGTGATGAAAAATGCTACGAATTCCTGGCTGACCTGAAATGGAGTAAGGGTTTTACATGCCGCAAATGTGGCAATAATAATTATTGTCCGGGGAAGACACCATATTCGAGGCGATGCACCAGATGCAAAACTGAAGAATCAGCTACCTCCGGCACCATTTTCCATAATTGTAAATTTCCTGTGAGCAAAGCTTTTTACATAGCTTATAACGTATGTAAAGGAAAAGAAGAGATTTCAACATATGAATTTGCCCGGCGCTTATCACTCAGGCAGATGACCTGCTGGAATTTCAAAGCCAAGATTCAGAAGGCCCTTGAGGAAATGGAATCGCTTACCGTCAGGGAAAGGTCAACAATACAAAAGATACTTTCATAAGCTATCAGGCGAGGTACATATTTATCAGTTGCTCATAAAGTTCCTGTTTGCCGCTTCTTGTTTCAGGCTCTTCTGTTTGTGAAGCTAAATCCCTTAGTTTTTCAAGTGTGAGTTTCCCGTTTTCAAAATCTTTTCCAGCCCCTTTATCAAAAGACTCATATCTTTTCTTACGCATCTTGAGATAATCACTCTCTTTCAATATCTTATCCGCAATTACAAGCGATCGGGCAAATGTATCCATGCCACTTATATGAGCAATGAATATGTCTTCGTTGTCGGTTGAATTCCTTCGCACTTTGGCATCAAAATTGATCCCGCCGGTTGTGAATCCTCCAGCCTGTAAAATTACCATCATAGCTTCGGTAATCTCATAAATATTGGTGGGGAACTCATCAGTGTCCCATCCGTTCTGATAATCGCCTTTATTGGCATCAATGCTGCCTAACAGGCCGGCATCAGCTGCAACCTGGAGCTCATGCATAAAAGTATGTCCGGCGAGTGTGGCATGATTAACTTCAATATTCAGTTTAAAATCTTTTTCAAGGCCATGCTGACGCAAGAATCCGATTATTGTGGCAACATCAAAATCATACTGGTGTTTCGAAGGTTCCATTGGTTTTGGCTCAACAAGGAATGTTCCTTTAAAGCCGATTTTCCTTCCATAATCGCGTGCCATGGAGAGCATCATGCCCATATGCTCCAGTTCTCTTTTCATATTGGTATTATGAAGGCTCATATAACCTTCACGTCCACCCCAAAAAACATAGTTCCCTCCTCCCAGCGCAACAGTAGCAGCAATTGCATTCCTGAGCTGAACTGCGGCATTAGCCACAACATTAAAGTCGGGATTAGTTGCTGCACCATTCATATAGCGGGGATTAGAGAACAGGTTTGCCGTACCCCATAGAAGTTTAGTGCCGGTCTGTTCCTGCATTTTTTTAATCACAGGTATGATTTTTTCCAGCCGTTTTTCAATCTCAAAAACAGATCCGTCGCCAACAACATCAGTATCGTGGAAACAATAGTATCCGGCGCCTATCTTGGTTATGAATTCAAATGCTGCATCAAGCCTCTGTTTAATCTTATCATCATTTTTTGCATCTTTCCAGGGATAAAATCTGGTGGCGTTTCCGAATGGATCAGAACCGTCGCCGCAGAAAGAATGCCAGTATGCTATGGCAAATCTGAGATGATCCTTCATTTTTTTACCCCCAATAATCTCTTCAGGATTATACCATTTGAAAGCCAGCGGATTTTTGGATTTTTTGCCTTCATATTCGATTTTCCCGATCCCGGGGTATGCCTCTTTTTTACCTTTGTAAATCATAATTCTTAATATTTAAACAGATTAATATCTTTAAAATTCCTTAACCCTGTCTAGCGGCGGGCAGGTATAAAGTTCGTAAAGTTTTAGCACAAATGGTGCAAAAAATAAACAAAAATCATATTGCTTTCAGGTAATTTTCCCATTTTAAATATGCCTCTTCACAGAGTTTTGATCCGGACTTGTCCGGTTCTGTTTCATCAACTGCTTTAAGTCCTCTGAAAGCCTCCCTTTCAGAAGCAAAATAGCCACATCCTATACCTGCTCCTCTTGCCGCTCCAATTGAACCGTCAGTATTGAACAGGTGAATTACCGTACCTGTAATGTTTGACAATGTCTGCCTGAAAATCCTGCTCAGGAACATATTTGCTTCGCCGGCACGTATCAGTTTGGGATCTATCCCTGTTTCCTTCATAATATCAAGGCCATACCTGAATGAAAAAGCAATTCCCTCCTGTGATGCCCTGAAAAGATGGCCACGTGTATGAGTGTTAAAATTCAAACCTGAAATATGCGCTCCCGAATCCTTATTTCCCAGCATTCTCTCTGCCCCGTTCCCGAATGGCAAAACAGATAGTCCGTCCGAACCCGGTGCTATATGTTCTGCTATATCATTCATATCATTATAAGTTAAGCCGGGGCCGGTATTACGCCTCAGCCATGAGTTCAGAATACCTGTTCCGTTAATACACAAAAGTACGCCCAGCCGTGTTTCTTCCTTAGTATGATTTACATGTACAAATGTATTTACCCTTGAAAGGGGATCATGTTTCTTCTTGTCTGTAACACCATAAATAACTCCTGAAGTACCAGCTGTTGCAGCTACCTCTCCAGGGTTAAGCACATTTAACGACAAGGCATTATTTGGCTGGTCGCCGGCTCTGTAAGAAACCGGAATGCCTTCCGGCAAACCTATTTCCTCAGCAACTGTTTTCAGAAGCTTCCCGGTGACCGAAAATGAGGAAGCTGCTTCCGGAAAAATTACCGGATCAAACCCAAAATAAGTTAATAGCTCATCAGAAATCCTGTTATCTGTGAAATCCCAGAATATGCCCTCCGACAATCCTGTAAATGAGGTGCTTATTTCTCCTGTCAGCTTCATTGCAATATAGTCGCCGGGTAACATGATTTTGTGAATTTTATCATATATCAGGGGTTCATTCTCTTTTACCCATGCAAGTTTTGAAGCGGTGAAATTACCGGGAGAATTCAGTAAATGTGAAAGACAAAAAACCTTTCCAAGAGAATTAAAAGCTTTCTCGCCAAAACTTACTGCCCTGCTGTCGCACCATATAATTGAGGGACGGAGAACCTTATTATTCTTATCTATAACTACAAGTCCGTGCATCTGATAAGAAATGCCAATAGCACCAATATCATTTTTTTGTTTTCCCAGTTTTGAAGTACAGTCAGTAATTGCTTCTTTAAGACTGGACCACCAGATATCGGTGTCCTGTTCGGCCCATCCAGGCTTTACAGCAATTATCCTCATCTCATCCTCAGGATAAAAAGCTGATGCGAGGCACCGGCCTGATTCTCCGTCAATAACTGAAGCCTTCACTGAAGAGCTTCCTAAATCTATTCCAAGTAATAACATACAAGTCAAATTAATTCAGCTATCTCTGTGTAACTCTGTGTTTCCTTTGTGTAACTCTGTGTAAGTTTTTATTTTTAGTTACGCGGAGAACCACAGAGAAGACACAGAGGGACACAGAGATCAAATATAGTAAAATCAGGCTTCAGGTATATAATCTGAATGGTATTTTTTTCAATTAATTCCAGATCTTTTCCCCCTGTAAAAGCAATCCTCCATATCGCAAATTTTACAGGTGTAAGGATGTCTTTTAATATCCTTTCCGATACCAATAATTCCACTTACCGATTTCACAGGATCCATAAGAGCGGATTCATTTAACCTGATACCACAGAAATTATCCGGAACCAGTCTGAATAGATTATGCTGCTCAGCTACATCCCATCCGCAATAACCAGGGCTATAGCGGTTACTTATTTTCATTCCTGAGGCGCGAGCCTGATCTTCAAGATAAACCTGCATGAGGTCCGCAGCAGCCTCAACAATTTCGCTCCCAATTACATCGAAAATATAGCCTCTCAGCAGGTCTTTCTCAACCATTGCTTTCCTGCTTCTCACCACTATCTCTTCTCCTGCAGTGCAGAGGAAGACTGCAACAGATTCAGATTTTTTTAACTGACCAAAAATAATTTTCCTGATATCGAGTCTGACATTACTTATCTCAACAGATTGTGTTCCCTTTTGAAATCTGACCTCATTAAGAATATTATATTGAGCCTTTATATTGCATATTCCCTTTGACTCTTTTAATAATTCATCAATAAGTTCAGTTACCAGTCCCCTGTCCTCCCCTTCTTTATACCCTATAACATTCTCAATGGACTGAATACTAAGTTTCAGATCATCAAAATCAAATTCAAATCTTCTGTTTTGCATATTTACGGATGTGAGGTACGGGCTCATTTAATATTCCCTTTGATCTGGAAATTCTCAATAAACCTGACAGCATATTCATCCCTTCCAAGTATCAGATCGGCCGCCCTCACCGCAGCTGTTATTTTATCAGGGTTTGCAATAGGGCATGTTAATCCGTTAAAAATAGACATTACGATAAAAGCGGAATTCAAAGATTCCCTGTCTGGCAATCCGAATGAAATATTGCTCGCTCCCATGGTAATATTCAATCCCAGTTTTTCATGAATAAGCCTGATGGTCTCAAGTGTAACCAGGCAAGCAGCAGGATCAGCACTTATTGCCATTGCCAGCGGATCAATTATGACATCAGCTTCTTTGATACCGGTTCTTACAGCTCTTTCAAGTATCTTTTCCGCTATAGCCAGTCTTTTCACCGGATCGTTGGTAATTCCCTCACTGTCCATGGTCAGACCAATAATTGCTGCTCCATACTCCCTGACTACGGGCAACAGAGCATTCAAGGATCGCTCTTCCCCGTTCACGGAATTAATCAGACATTTCCCCTCTGCCACCTTAAGTGCCGCTTCTATTGCGGCAGGATTTGGTGAATCGAGACAAAGAGGAATATCGAATTTCTCTGTTAATGCTAGAACTGCTGAAGGAAGCACCTTCACATCATCTACTCCGGGGAATCCCACATTTACATCCAGCACATCGGCCATGGCACCGATCTGGTTTTCAGCCAGATCAAGCATATAATCAAATTTGCCCTCTTCCAAAGCAGATACAAGCTTTTTCCGCCTGGTTGGATTAATACATTCGCCGATAATAATTACCGGACCATTGGTATCAATAATCACCTCCTTCGTTTTTCCTCTGAGAATTGTCTGCATAGTTTCTTTATGATACCAGCTCCTTCAGATAATTAACTGCACCCTGAGGGTCAGGAGAATAAAAGTCAGCACCAATCTTTTTACAATATTCATAAGTAACAGGTGCTCCGCCGACCAATATCCTGGAATCTGCATGTTTCTCTTTTATTGCCGCCACAATCTTTTTCATATTTTCCATAGTTGTTGTCAGTAATGCCGAAAGGCCAACAACGGCATCGGGATTTTCATCAAGGGCTTTAAGAAACTTTTCTGATCCTGCGTCAACACCAAGGTCTATAACTTCCCATCCACCACCTTCTATCATCATTGCAACCAGATTTTTACCTATATCATGGAGGTCGCCTGAAACAGTACCTATGATAAACCTGCCTTTTCTTTTTGTTTCACCCGATATAAAAAATGGTTTAAGATGAACCATTGCACTGTTCATGGCTTTTGCCGACATAAGCATCTGCGGTACATAGATCTCTTTTCTGCTGAATTTATTACCGACTGCAGCCATGGCAGGTATCAGGGCATTTTCGAGTATTTCGTCAGCTTTTATTCCTTCCTCAAGGGCTCTTCTAGTCAGTTCATCAGCTCCTTCCATGTCTTTCATTACCGGGGGATAAGTTGACACCTTATTTATTTTCCCGAACTCCACACATTTCGCAATATTTTCAAGGATCTCATTCATAATTTTAACTGTTAAAATCGACAATAATATCAGATAGAAAAGAAATGATGTTTATTCCATTTATATATCAACAAAATAATTCATTTTTTTTTGTTTGCAGCTATTTTTTTTTAATTATTTGCCTGCTTCGGTCCGGTCCGGCTATATTTTGATTTCTTTGTGAGCCTTTGTGACCCGGAGTCTTTGTGGCTGATTTTTTTTGCCACTAAGGCACTAAGTATTACTAAGTATAATCATAAAATAAATTCAAAATAAAAATAATCAATCGTTTAAGTATTGAGCTCATTTTAGTTATTGTTTTTTTACAGTCCCATATACCCATGTAATTCAAATTAAGTATCTTTAATAGTCTTATTCATGTGGAGACCGGTAACCACTCAAAAAACGGGGTGGTGTCGAAAAGCCAGATGAGCAGGTAAAACTAATATTAATATTATCTCAAATAATCATTTATTATGAAATACACATTTATTATTATGTTCAGTCTTCTGCTAAATGTCGTCGGGGCGCAGAACAGTCCTGTAGGTATCTTTCAGAATAATTCTGATATAGGAAATCCAAAAATAGCAGGTTCTGCCACTTTTGATAAACAGGATCAAAGCTACGACCTTAAAGGAGGTGGCTATAATATCTGGTTTGACAGAGATGAGTTTCACTATCTTTTTAATAAGATTAAAGGTGATTTCATCCTCACTGCCAATTTTGAGTTTGCAGGAAAGGGAACTGAAGCGCACAGAAAAACAGGCTGGATGGTAAGGGCGTCGACTGACGAAAAGTCATCGCAAATCTCCGCCACTCTGCATGGTGATGGCTTGACTGTACTGCAGTGGAGAGTTTCTGACGGAGCAGCAATGAGAGATCCACAGGACGAGATATTTGCCAAAGATTCGGCTTACAATGTAATACAGGTTGAGAGAGCTGGTAATCTGATAACAATGAGAGCTGCACATACGGGTAAACCGCTTGAAACGATTGGATCGCACGAAATGGATAATTTATCTGATGAAGTACTTGTTGGGCCTTTCATTTGTTCCCATAACCCTGATGTAAGTGAAGAGGTAAAGATATGGAATGTCAGGATCGACGGACCAGTTGCTGAAGATTATAATCCTTATAGCTCGGGCTACCTTGGATGCAGGCTGGAGACCATGACCGTTTCGGACGGAAAGAGAATGGTTATTTATGAAAAACAGGGCAGTTTCGAAGCCCCGAACTGGATGCCTGATGGGAAAAAACTCCTTTTCAACATGAATGGCTTGTTATATAAAATACCTGTTGAAGGAGGGGATATCGAAAAACTAAATACTGATTTTGCCACCCGTTGCAATAATGACCATGGGATTTCATTTAACGGAAAGTTGCTGGCAATTAGCAGCTCACCTGAAGGAAAAGGTTCGGCGGTATATGTTTTACCTCTTACTGGTGGTGTACCAAAACTTATTACCGAAGAGACACCGTCGTACTGGCATGGATGGGCACCTGACAATGAAGAGGTGGTATATGTTGCTATACGAGGTGGAAAGACCGTTTTCAATCTTTACCGTAAATCTATTAACGGAGGAAAAGAGGTTGCATTAACCGACATAAAACCAGGTCAGCATGTTGACGGATGTGAATATACTCCCGATGGAAAATATATTTATTTTAATGGCAATCTTACCGGCACCATGCAGATATGGCGTATGAAACCTGACGGATCAGGAAAGGAACAGATCACTTTCGATAATTATTATAACTGGTTCCCGCATATCTCCCCCGATGGTAAATGGATAGTCATTATTTCTTTCCCTCCAACAATAGACCCGAACAGTCACCCGACATATAAACGGGTAATGCTTAGGATTATGCCGATTACGGGGGGTGAACCCCGGGTAATTGCTTATCTCTACGGCGGACAGGGAACCATTAACGTACCCTCATGGTCGCCTGACAGCAAACAGATAGCATTTGTGAGCAACTCGAAGAAAGAATGAACTAAATTCTTCTCAAATATTTATTCATTTACAAATCTTTTTACAGGTATTACGCCAAACACGACATCCAGGAAGGGCTTACCATTCTTCATTCCGACGTTTCCAAATCCTGTATCGGTTGAGATAAAACTTGTAAAATCTCCTCTCCCGTAATCAATCAGCAATTCCTGTGTTACGGCATCGTATCTTACACCGGTAAGTCCCTGAAGCATGGCATAACTCGACATTGCCCTGGCATACCAGTGTCCGCATTCATATTCATCGAAAGGGTTTCGTATTCTGCCGTCATATCTGTCACGACATGTGCGGACGATCTCGAGTCCTTTTTCTGATTCTCCCATAAACATAAGGTGTGAAGCAACCTGGTATTCAATACCTGTCCATACCTCATTACTGTACACAAAAGGCAACGAGAGCATTTCCCCTTTTGGCCATGTGCAGAGCAGGAGGCCGCCTTCGTTGCCAAGAGCATATGAAGGACGTTGTGGATTTGAATGATCAGACAGATCTTTTTTAAAATTATATTTAAAAACAGAATTCAGATGACTGACCACTTTCTCTGAATCTATAATGTTATTCAATCCACAAACTTCCGCCATCCATGCACCCAGGACCCCATCAGACAGGCATCCCTTTCCATACTGATATTTTGGACCCTCTTTCCGCAATAGCTGAAGTGCCTCCTCTGAATAGCTCGTATTAAATGCAGTTGCTGATGCTTTGACCGGATCCGGAGCATTCAAACCCTCCCATTTTATTTTCTGAAAAAAATACTCGCCATCATAGAGTTCAGTTTCCATAGCTATTCTTCCCTTATCATAAAGGGACCTGTATTTTTGAACGTCCTCACCCAGATAATCGCCCATGGCTGAGATAGCTTTTAAAGCTCCGAGATAGAAGCTTGTGCACATTCCGTCAGCCCCCCAGAATTCAATATCATAAGTATTATGATGAGGTTCTTCGAGTGTTCCTGTTAATCTGGGATCCCATGTTTTTATGCAATAGTCCAAACTTTCAACGACTTTCGGATAAATCTTCCTCAGCCATTCATCATTGTCCGCAATTCTCCAGTCTCTGTAAACTTTCATTATCCCTCCAAGCTGGCCGTCAGATGCTGCATAGAAAGTAGTAGCAACAGGGCGTATTGGCAAAGCCGACCGGAAAGTCTGGTGCCCATCTTTATCCTGGCTCGGAAAAAATTCAGTCTCGCGTAAGGTCCTTTCAAGTGATGGGAACAGGTGTGGAATTGCCTGGGCATAATTCCATACATGGGTACAGGATCCTGTGCAGCATCCGGAATTGTCACTGCACCCCTCATAGCTCCACAATCTCCCGTCGGGCTGTCTCAAGACTGTAGGCGATTTAAGTATGGTAAGGTTGGCTGCTACAGCCTCGAGCACTTCCGGTGGAAGTGTGGAATTATAGAAAGAGTCCTTAAACAGCTCTGATTTTCCACGGAGATCATTATAATTTGTTTCCCAATATTTTATCACCCCGTCTATTCCCTTGAATTTTCCCGAATACCATGGTTTATAAAAGGGATCTTTACACGAACAGTTTGGGTCTGCGGTAGCCCCTGTTTCTTTGACATCCGGATCTTCCCCGTATTTTAGGTTCGTATCGGGAACGTACCATGCCATCATTAGCCTTAAAACCCTCGTTTCACCCGGTGCCAGTGTAAATGGTACATATAATGAAGCACCCGGGGCATCCCTGTCGACCGGGTCGGTTTTTCGGGTTTCTCCTTTCATTATAGTTTCCCATGTTATTGTAAGAGGATCCCACCATCCGCCTCTGAACCAGCAATGATCAACCACTGTACCGGGCTCGTTTGCGAAAATTGCAAAATCGCCTTTTGTTTCAGGCTTTCCCGGCACCCCGCCTTCAGAGAGTACAAAACCATTCGATGCAGATCTGATGCGGCTAATTCCACCGGGTTCACTCATAAAATTTACGGAATTATAGGAAAATACTGCATCAACCTTTGACTTACCTGTGTTTCTGAATGTATATTCGATTGCTCCCATTGGCATGCTTGAATTATCAGCATCTGTAGGAATAAAAGGGCTCCAGCCTGTTATACTGACCTGCAACGGGATATCATCATCCTGAAGATCAATAACGGCAAACGGGAATCTTGCAATAAAAGTTGTTTTTCTAAATCTTGGCAACCCATAACTTGACCCGCCTGATCCGTTTGCTGAATTTGGCTGCCCGAATTTCTTCCAGTCAGGTACCCGGCCTTCAATTACTTTTGTGCCATTTTTCAAACCTTTGACAGAAATGGCAGCGAACATACAAGGTTCATTAAAAATCTCCGGTCTGTTCCTTACTGACATATGCGAAACTGCTCCTGTCCCTTCAATACAAAACATCCCCGCTCCTATTCCGCCAATTGGGAAGGCTATCCGATCGAGATATTTTCCCGAGTAAGATCCATTGTATCTGTGCCCATCTGACCTGTCAGGTTCCTTTTCTTTTGAACAGGAGAGAATTAATAAGCCGAAAAATGCTATTGAAGCTAACTTTAATTTAAATTGTGTATTCATCATATATTTTCTTTTTCAATAATTTAAATAAAACATGTTCCCCTGTATACTATATTGTAGCCCGGGTATTCATCACCCTTTGGATGGTTCGATCATAAAATTATGAAAAAGACTTTGAATGAGAGACATTAATATCTGCAAAACAATTTATCTATTTTTTGAATTAAAAAAATAACTACTTTTCAGCCGGGAAATATATTTTTATCTGTAATGCGTTCACGGTTATATGCTGTAATTTCCTTACTGATTTTTGCTATACTGTATTGCTATACAGCTGTAGGTGTGATGATTGTTTTAGTACTTTCATGGCTTAACATGAAAGAAACTGTGAAGAAACTGATCCAGTTATGGGCTAAATCAGTATTCCTTATCATGGGTAAAAGGTTCAGAATTCATGGCAAAGAGAATTTCAACAGAGAGAACAGGTATATTCTGGTGGCAAACCATGCAAGTCTTTTTGATATAGTGGCTATTGTTTCATTTTATCCGGGTATATCATGGTTCGGACATGAACGGCTTCTTAAAGTACCTTTGTTCAATAAGATATTAAAGATGACTGATTACGTCCCGTTTAAAGAGCCTACTTACAGGAACACAAAAAACATGATTGAACAGCTTATTAAAAGATCTGAATATAAGACTATTGCAATTTTCCCTGAAGGAACAAGGACACTAAACGGCAAGATAAATGAATTTTACAGGGGTTTTATTTACCTTTTCAGGACAAGAGAACTTGATATCTTGCCCGTAACGCTTAACGGGTTCTATAATCTGAAACCAAAAAACCGCTTTTATATAAATTTTGGCTCGAAGCTCGATGTAGTAATCCATAAACCAATCAAAAGAGATATACTTATTGAAAAAAGTGATATTGAAATAGTGGAATCAGTTAAGTCAATAATTGAGTCTGCTTATCACCAGAATATTGATAAGACAGTAATCTAAATCTACTAAAGGTCAGGATTATATTGAATTAACTATGCATGGTTTAGGTTAAGGTTAAGGTTAAGGTTAAGGTTAAGGAATCAGGGTAGGGAAAGAAGGATGATTTTAAATTAATAACTCTAAGTACATCAGGCATCTCAGGCACTCTAAACTTCAATCATTTTTCATTGACTTAAAATAAAAATAATGGCGGACAATCTAAAAAAGTGGGTATTTATAATAAACCCGGTAGCAGGTAATGGTTTTGCAAAAACGGTTGTTCCAAAGCTGGAAGAAATGATCGGAAAACATGGCATAGATGCTGAAATAGTTTTTACTGAAAGATGTGGACATGCCACAGAACTGTCAGCGAAATATCTTAAGCAGGGATTCAAATATATAATCGGAGTAGGCGGTGATGGAACCATTAATGAAATTTCAAGGCCTCTTATTAATGAAAAGAATGTAACTATCGGGGTCATTCCTGCAGGTACGGGGAACGATTTTATACAGATACTGGGCTTCCCGGGCCGGTTCGGAGATAAAGAGTGGGATATATTCTTCGGAGCGAACGTCATTGCAATGGACATTGGTTCCTGTAACGGGATGATATTCCTTAACGGAATGGGCCTGGGTTTCGATGCAGAAGTTGCAGCCGAAAATTATATTGAGCCGGGAAAAGTAAAAAAAGGGGGGGAACATAAGTATATCTGGCACATCATCAAAACTCTTCTTTTCTTCAGAGAGAAGAGAATGACTGTTATAACAGGTAATGGGAGGAACGAAACTGACTGTTTTATTAATACCATAGCAATAGGCCGAAGGTTTGCCGGAGGATTTTTCCTTACTCCTGAAGCAATAGCAGATGACGGGCTGCTTGACGTCTGCATGATAAAAAAACTTAACCTCATTCAAAGATTTAACCTGTTACTTAAAGTCCCGGGAGGAACACATATCAATGACAAAAAGGTAAATTATTATCAGACTCCGGCTATCAGCATTGAATTTCCTGAAGAGGTTCCTTTTCATGTCGACGGAGAATTGTACTTCTCCGGAAAATTTGATGTAAGGCTGATTCCAACTGCATTAAACACAATATACAACCCCGATGGCAAGCACTTCTTTAAAAGATAATTCAGGCACAGGAAAATATATAGCATTTTTTGACCTCGACCGGACAATAACAAAAGCTATAAGCGGAAGAGAGCTTGCGCGGGGGGCCTTCTTCAGAGGGATAATGAAATTTCCTGACATGATTCGCGGCATATTTCTATCAATAGCGTTTAAATCCGGACTAAAGAGTCAGACCGAAATAATCAATGAACTGGTAAAATGGGTCAGGGGTATGCCGGAACAGACATTAATAAATTTATGTTACGAAATATCTGAAAAGGTTCTTATACCATCAGTTTATCTGGAAGCAAGGGAAGAGATTAAAATGCACCAGGAGAAAACTGGTAAAGCAGTTATTCTTTCTTCAGCGCTTACCTGGGTATGTAATAATATGGCAGAGAATCTCAACATTGATGAGGTCATTTGTTCCGGGCTGGAAGTCAGTGACGGACTGTTAACCGGACATCCGATCGGGCACCTTTGTTTTGGTGAAGAAAAACTGGTCAGGCTTATCGAATACTGCGAAAAGAACAGCATCAATGTTCACGATACCTGGTACTATGCCGATTCGATTGCAGATCTCCCGGCACTATCAGTCGTAGGCCATCCGGTATGCATTAATCCCGACAGAAAACTCAGAAAAGCAGCTAAATCAGCAAACTGGCCGGTTATGTACTGGCATTGAACTCCTTTTATGTATGTTTCAGTATTACTTGAATAGCTGAAATATTTTTCCTTTCCCTGTCCAAAGATCAGTTCACCTCCAATCCGTGCCAGTCTGGAAGTTTGGGGAATCTGGCATGGGGCTCAGCCTGGTACCAGAAACAGGTTGAAGAAATATCCGATTTCTGTTTCAGGTATCTGCCTCCCTTGTGCCAGCCCAGATCCTGAATTGTAATTTTCAGATCTTTATCAAACCTTACCGGGTCCATTATATGCCACCGGTATAATCCAAATCGTTGCATAACATCATAATGTCCGTCACCTCGTATCACCTGCGGAAGTCCGGAATATGGTGTGCAGAATTCTGTATAATTTACTTCATCAACTCCTGCAGCATTTTTCTTCCTGGAATCAAAATCGTAAGAACCACAGAAGTAATCTTCAGTTCCGGTACCGCATATTGTGGGGAACTGAGAATCACCGTCGATATAAAATTTTATTTCACCTTCACCCCACCAGCCATTGTTATGAACACCCCAGGCCAGATAAACTCCAACATACTGACCTTTGCCCTTTATTCCGTCGGCAATCGTATAAACTGAAGTCTCATCAGGATTGGAACGACGAAATTGCGCGTGAAAATAGCCTGCATCGGCCGGAACTTCAGTAAGGGTATAATCAACCTGGTAATAAAGCGTCATAGCATCAGCATCATTAATATTTGTCATTGTTATCCTGCATTTTTTTCTGAATGGCATTACCCAGTAACAGTTAAAAGCGCTTCCCGGGTTAACGCAGACAGCTAATGAGGATAACGGGGAGTATTGGTTCCATCCCATTCCGAAGAAATCTCCTACAGGGCATTCCACAGATGGCTCTGTTTCGTCATCCCAGTAGATACGAAGAATTGAAAAACGCCAGATCCCTGTTGGTGTCATCCATATATGCTGAATAGCGCCAGGGCCTTCAATCTCAGCCATTGTGAAGGTCTCACCCGGCTTGATCCTGACAAATGGGTTAACTTTCCATCCCTGCCCAAGATCACGTGCTGCTCCGGAAGCATTTGCCGTATTCGGTTTATCCTTATCAGCAGGATCTGCCATCCCTGCTTTACCCTTTTCACCTGAGATATTCTCGGGACTGATTGAACGCGTTTTTGCATCGGACAATCTGTACAGACTACCCATGTTCATCTCCAAACCGTTGAATTTTGTCTGAGCTGAAGCAATGAGGGGAATAATCAACCCAATAATGACCAGTACCAAAAGCTTTTTCATAATGTTTATTTTAAAGTTAGACTAACAATACAATCTAAAATTAGAAAAACATGCTGAATTAAATGGCCATTATATTAATAATAGTTATTAAAAGATATATCTTATCGAAAGAGCAACTCCTTCCCCCCTGAATCTTCTAAATCCGTAAATGTCAATCCTGGGATTCCAGTCGATGCCGACGTTTATAGGGGCTTCGGTGAAATTATATTCAATACCCAGGATACCGTCAATTCCAATCAAAGTACTGTAAGTTCCCCATGATGCCGTTTCATTACCATTGTAGCCTCCAAGATGGGCTCCTCCTCCAAAATACCAGTTCAGATGTTCTACCTCAAATGCCTGGTTATGCATTTCATATAAGCCGGTAACATCAAAACCCTGCCATCTTATAGTAATTAACCCTTCCAATGCGGCATTCCTGCTGACAAAATGTTTTATTGTCAGACCGCTCTCAAAACTTCCTCTTAATCCAACAGCTGTATTATAATCTTGTGCACTAACGAAAGAGACAAAACTGAACGCCAGTATAGCTGATAAAACCGATTTTCTCATAATACCGGTGTTTTATGATCAGCTTATAAAATTATTTAATAAACTGCAAAAATGCATTAATTATTTTACTGATTGCAACGATAATTGGATCATATGACAGGACTGAATAAGAAAGGTTGAAAATGATATAGCATTTACGTTTTGTAAAAAGCGTTCAAATAGTTACATTTGAATATAAATTCCCTTTTGAAGAAATGTCTGAAGTATTGAATTTACATTAGATTATTATGAAAAATCTTATCCTGACCACAATTGTTATGGCAATGCTTATATCATGTAACGGGCCAATGAAGAAGAAAATTGAATACCCTGTAACAAAAAAAGACAATATTGTTGACGACTATTTCGGAATAAAAGTTCCGGATCCTTACCGATGGCTTGAAGATGACAGATCAGAAGAGACGGCTGCCTGGGTAAAAGCAGAGAACAAGGTGACGTTTTCATATCTTGAAGCCATTCCCTACAGGGAAGAAATAAAAGACCGGCTTCAGAAGATGTGGAACTATGAAAAATACACAGCCCCTGTAAGAGAAGGTAATTATTTCTATTTCTCAAAGAATAACGGACTGCAGAATCAGTTTGTCATCTACAGGCAGAAGGATAACGAGGAACCGGAAGTTTTTCTGGATCCCAATACCTTTTCAGCTGATGGAACAACATCTCTCGGCGAAATGGAATTTTCTCATGACGGCAGTAAGGTTGCATATTCCATATCGGAAGGAGGATCAGACTGGCGGAAAGTTATTGTAATGGATGCAGTGTCAAAACAGATATTAGGTGATACTCTTAAGGATATTAAATTCAGTGGACTATCATGGCAGGGAAATGAGGGTTTTTATTATTCAAGCTATGACAAACCCAAAGGTAGCGAGCTTTCAGCCAAAACTGACCATCACAAACTATATTTCCATAAGCTCGGTACAAGTCAGACAGAAGATAAAGTCGTTTTTGGTGAAGATATTGTAAGAAGATATGTTGGAGGAAATGTCACTGAGGACGGAAGATACCTGGTAGTTACTGCCGCTGTTTCGACAACAGGCAATGAATTATACATCAGGGACCTTAAAAAACCAGGAAGTAAGTTCGTGGTCATTGTAGACAATTTTGATAATGATAATTATGTTATTGATAATGAAGGTTCAAAACTGTTCATTGTAACAAACCTGAACGCCCCGAACAAAAGGATTGTAACAGTTGATGCAGAAAAGCCGGAAGTTGAGAACTGGGTTGATTTCATACCGGAAACAGAATATGCTCTTGACCCTGCAGTGGGAGCGGGATATTTCTTTGCACATTATATGATAGATGCCATCTCAAAAGTTAAGCAGTACGATAAAAAAGGAGTTCTTGTTAGGGATATTACCCTTCCCGGTGTTGGAACCGCTTCGGGTTTCAGTGCTAAAAAAGATGATAAGGAGGTTTATTTCTCTTTTACAAATTACATTACTCCCACCACAATATACAGACTTGACCCCAATACCGGGATCTCTGAAATATATAAAAAACCTGTAGTTGCCTTTAACGGAGACGATTATGAATCGGTACAGGTATTTTATAACTCTAAGGACGGCACCCGTATTCCCATGATAATAACCTATCATAAAGGCACTCAGATGAACGGGAAAAACCCTACTATCCTTTATGGTTACGGAGGATTTGATATCAGTATAACTCCCTCATTCAGCATTCCAACTGCTCTCTGGCTGCAGATGGGTGGTATATATGCGGTCCCGAATATAAGAGGTGGTGGTGAATATGGTGAAAAATGGCATCTGGCTGGTACCAAAATGCACAAACAGAACGTATTTGATGATTTCATAGCTGCAGGGGAATATCTCATTCAGAGTAAATATACTTCTTCAGATTTCCTGGCGGTAAGAGGCGGTTCAAATGGCGGGTTGCTTGTCGGCGCCGTTATGACGCAACGTCCCGACCTGATGAAAGTTGCTCTTCCTGCTGTAGGGGTAATGGATATGCTCAGGTATCATAAGTTTACAGCTGGTGCCGGATGGGCTTCCGATTATGGGACATCCGGGGACAGCAAGGAGATGTTTGAATATATTTATAAATACTCACCCGACCAGAATGTCAGGGAAGGGGTTAAATATCCTGCGACTCTTATTACCACAGCAGACCATGACGACAGGGTTGTCCCTGCTCATTCATTCAAATTTGCGGCACAGTTGCAGGCTAAACAGGCAGGAGATAATCCTGTTCTGATCAGAATTGAAACGAATGCAGGCCATGGTTCAGGAACGCCGGTAAGCAAATCTATAGAACAGTACGCTGATATATTTGGTTTTACTCTTTACAATATGGGTATTAAGGAATTAAAGAATTAGCGTCTGGATTGAATGCGGAAGGCTGCTGATCTCAGCTGCATTATGACCAATACAAAGATTATATGTTATTTTCTTATTACTTTGATTCATAACAATAACTGCGATAGTACCATCTTCATTTAGAAATGCTGTTGTCAGCAACTGGCTCCGGCTTGCTGAACTTATAATCCGTTTCGCTCCCGGACGGACAAATTTGGAAAAATGTCCTATATAGTAATAAGAGTTGGTATATATCAGCTCTCCTGTTTGTGTATTGAAATGTACCGGGGCAAAGCAGAAATTTCCGACATGATTGGGGCCTCCCTTCTCATCAAGTAAAATATTCCAGTCCGTCCAGCCAACAGTTCCGTTGTTAAAGTCATGGATCATAGACTGCCCATATTCTTCTCCCAGTCCCCAGTAGTTGTACCTGGCAGGATTAAAGCTCTCAGCACAGCCTTCAGTGAATAAAAGGTTTTTATCCGGATAGGCCTCATGTACCAGCCCGACATTATCAAACATCTTTTCTCCTCCGCTCCAATCCTCATACCAGTGGAAACCCATTCCCCATGCATATCTGGAAGCTTCGGGATCATTAAATATCACTTCTGCTCTATGATACATAAGATCGCGGTTATGATCCCATACTATAATTTTTTTATCGCTTAATCCTGTCCTCGCCATTTCAGGACCAAGATAATTTTTAAGGAAATCACGCTCCTCATCGGCAGTGTATATGCATGATTCCCAAATCTGTGTAGCCATTGGCTCATTTTGAATCGTTATGCCCCATACGGGAATTCCTTCCGTCTCATACGACTTAATAAACTTTGTAAAATACTCTGCCCATGGCTGGTAATATGCAGAATCGAGTTTGCCTCCGTGAAGCATATCCTTATTGGTTTTCATAAAAGCCGGAGGGCTCCACGGACTGGCAAATAATGTCAATTTGCCACCGGCAGCAGCAATTGCCCTTTTAATAAACGGTATCCGGAAGCGCATATCATGGTCAATATTGAATGATTTAAGGTCCTTATCCCCTTCATTGACATACGTATAACTATCGCTTGAAAAATCACAACTGTTGATGTTGGTCCTGGCAAGGGTATAGCCAATACCTTTATTTGTGTCGAAATAGGCTTGCAGAATCTCCTGCTGTTTTGCTTCGGGCATTTTAGCAAAAGTTTCAGCAGATGCATCTGTTAAAGCACCTCCAATTCCAAGAAATGTCTGAAATTGCTTATCAGGATCTGTAAATATACAAATCTGTGTTTCTTTTGGCTGTACCAGTTCTTTAAACTTAACCGTATCGGTAAGGGTAAGCCTCAGGTTTGTGCTGTCAGCAGTAGTGTAAACGAGTACATGTTTCCCTTGAGTACTGGAATTCCCGGCAGAGAAGTTTTTAATTAATGACGTCTGCTTTTCAGTGTTGCAGGAAAAAAGCAGTAAAAGGCCGGCTGTAAAAAGTATGGATCTCATCACAAATGAATTTAAATTTGACCATAAATTTCATTCAATTTCTTTAAAAATGCTAGAATATTAAGATTTAATTGGCCACAGGCCTTTTTAATAATATCAAAGGTCACGTCTTATGAATGAATATTACTAGCTTATGTTTGAAGGGTTCTATAACAGCAAAGGGGCCCGTGGTTATCCCTTCTTACATACAGTTAACCTATCAAAATCATCAAGCTCATATTTAATTAACAATGGTATAATTCTTGTTTTTTAATATCTTTAAGACCAGTTAATTGCTAACAAACAGACAATATTATAA
Organism: uncultured Bacteroidales bacterium; assembly: GCA_963815075.1. Taxonomy (GTDB): domain Bacteria; phylum Bacteroidota; class Bacteroidia; order Bacteroidales; family VadinHA17; genus LD21. The sequence goes on along the minus strand of CAWFFK010000009.1, from coordinate 18,176 downwards.
TAAGGGATTCTGTAAAATGAAAACATTTATATTATCTGTCCTCTATTTTGTTACGGGGATTCTGTACATTATTTTCAACTGTCAGTCAGATTTAATAACAGCTTTTGTACTCAAGGCACTTATCATCCCTTTGCTTCTTGTCCTTTTTTATATTAATAAAAGACCACCATTTGATAGTTTGCATTATATGATGCTTGCAGGGCTTGTATTTTCTTGGGCTGGAGATATAATGCTTGAACTGCCTCAAAAAAATGAGATGTTTATGCCGGGTCTGATCTGTTTCCTGATGGCTCATATCATGTACCTTTCTGTTTTCTTCAGTACACCGGGGAAAAATATTATCCTGAAAAATCACTTTTACCTGTTAATCCCGGTTGTTTTATATGGCGCCGGATTATTATTTTATCTTTATGATGACCTGGGCAATATGCGTATTCCTGTCATAATCTATGCTGTTGTAATACTTACCATGCTTTCAGGAGCTTTAAGCAGATTTGACAAGGTAAACAGATCAAGTTATCTTCTCGTTCTTTTCGGAGCAATTCTATTCGTTATTTCCGATTCATTAATCGCAATAAATAAATTCAGTCACCCTTTCAGGTCATCAGGTTTGTTGATTATGACAACATATATTCTTGCTCAGTTCCTGATTATATCAGGATTTATCAGACAATATGACAAGAGTTTTATTTAGGTATTTCTTACACTATATTAAACTATAACACTGATAATGAGAATAATATGGCGAGTAGTCCGGTTGTTTTAGTTAAATCGGGGAATAGAACTATTTCAGATAAGAATATAATTTTCATAATAAGTGTTTATCCTAAGGTATTTCTTCAGGAATATCTTGCCCCTGTATCTCAATGACAACCTGTTGAATGACACATCATATTCAAAACTCCAGTTCTTGCGTTTAATCCTATCCTTCATAACCTGTGGCTGAGTATCTGTAAATAATCTCAATGCATCAATGCAGGAATAATCAAAAGCCTGGTTAGGAAATTTTTTCTCCGACAAGTTATCCTGGCGATAAAATGCGTATGTTCCTTTTATTTTACTCATCATAGTCTGAGGTTCTTTTACCCAGCCATAATGATATATATACGCATCCACCGGTTTTACTCTTAATTTTTTGTTGTCATTTATCCGGAAACCCTGTGCATCTCTGTATGAGTAAATTGATTTATTATTCCTGATCACACGTATTTCATGAGTATACCATTTAGGAGATACACCTATATAGTCATATGATCCATAAAAGTGTAAATAATTAAATAAGAGACCATCAACTTTTTCGTCATCTTTAAATCGTGTCATCTCTGCATAAATATTATCGAGGTATTTCTCATGAACCACTTCATCGCCCTGGATATAGAAGGCCCAGTCGGAATCCGGAGGAACAGCCTGGAATGCTTTATCCGTTTCCAGTGCATAGACGCGCGCTTCTTTCTTTGCTTCACGTGAGTTATCCCAGATTGTTTCAATGATTTTAATTTTTTCTATATCAATGTTCTTAATAATTTCCAGCGTATTATCATCTGAATTACCTACTGCAACAACAAAGTCATCACAAACAGGAAGGATAGACTTAATTGCCTCAACAACAGGATAATCATATTTAACTGCGTTTCTGATAAATGTAAAACCGGTAACTTTCATATTGTTAAATTAATAAACAGAATAAATCGATACTTTGTTTGCGAACCTGCTTTTTGATCGACAACAGATATAACTTCTTTAGAATTCAATAATTACAATGTTAAAAAAATATATTATAAAGAGTATCTGATAGGCTTATAATTTTTTATTATGTTTTATCTCATTAACTTCTAACTTCCTGACATATCTTTTTTTAATCAGTAATCCATCCTCCAAGTTTTTTAGTACTTTCGCACCAATTAAACTGTTTGTATTCTGACAACCCAAAAATGAATCCAAAGTACAGGATATATTTCATCCCCCTTTTTTTTGTTATCTCAGTTGGTGCCGGCCATTATTCAAATGCCCAGGTACCTGAAAAAACTATTGTCAGCGGTACCGTAACAGATGCGAAAACAGGAGAGCCGCTTGCCGGAACTAACGTTATTATGGAGAAATCGACAATCGGGACTGTAACTGACTCAAAAGGAAAATACCGGATTGAAACTGCAACGCCATCAGCCAATATCCTTTTTTCATTTATTGGCTACGATTCACAAACACATAAGGTTATAAGAGGAAAAGTCCAGACAATAGATGTAAAACTAAATTTATCCTCAATTTCCATCGAGGGAGTAGTAATAAAACCGGCAAGAAGATCGTACAGGAACAAAAACAACCCTGCTGTTGAACTGATTGATAAAGTCATTGAAAATAAAGATATTAACAGGGCTGAACGATTTGATTACCTTGAATATGAAGAATACGAAAAGGTACAATTTGCATTTAGTAACATTACTGATAAGTTTGAACAGAGCGGTATTTTTAAGAAGTTCAAATTTATTTTTGATAACATAGATACCACAAAACGCATTGGCAATAAAATACTCCCGTTCTTTATCAGGGAAGATCTGTCTGAGCATTATTACAGGAGAGACCCGGAGGCGACCAAAGAGATCACCCATGCAGCAAAAACCATCCGTCTTGATGAATATCTAGATAATAAAGGTGTCAGGGCAAATCTTGACTATTTATATCAGAATATTAATATTTATGATAATGAAATTTTATTTCTTACAAATAAGTTCGTAAGCCCCATTGCGAAAAGCGCACCAATTTTTTACCGGTATTATATCATTGACACTCTGGCAGTGAGGGATATAAAATGTATAAGACTATTTTTTGAACCTCGCAATAAATCTGATTTCCTCTTTCATGGATATCTCTATATTACTCTTGATACAGCATTCGCTATAAGAAAAATTGATATTGGCATTAACAAAAACACAAATATTGACTGGGTGCAGAACATATCAATAACCCAGGATTTTGAACACTACGGGCAGCACGGCTGGTTACTGTCGAAGGAGGAAATATCCATCGACTTCGGGATAGTCAAAAACACTCTCGGATTATATGGACAGCGCACCCTGTCGTATAATAATTACAAAATAAATGAACCTATTGATGATAAAATATTCAGAGGACCAGAAAAAGTGGATGAGATAGATCCCCTGGCAAACAGCGCAAAGTACTGGAATTTAAACCGTCCTATACCTCTTACTAAGACAGAAAGTGGAATTTATACTACAGTTGACTCATTAAGAAAGGTTCCTGCCTTTAAACGAAAAATGAATATTATAATGCTTCTGACCACAGATTTTCTTAAACTCGGTAAATTAGAAATCGGACCTTACGAAACTTTTTACAGCTTTAATTCTGTAGAAGGTTCCCGGGTAAGATTTGGAGGCAGAACTACAACTGATTTCAGTAAAAAAATAACCTTCGACGGGTATCTGGCATATGGCATAAAGGATAACCGACTAAAGTACAATGCAGGTATTACTTATTCATTAACACCCAGGACAATATACCAGTTCCCGGTTAAATCACTCAGAATAAGTTATATGAATGACACCAGAATTCCGGGACAGGAATTTCAGTTTTCGGAAGCCGACAATTTATTCATGTCTTTTAAAAGAGGTATTGATGATAAATTCTATTTTAATAAAACCTTTAAGGCAGAATATCTCAACGAATTCCAAAATCATTTTTCTTTCTTGCTTGGATACAATTTTACAAGGCAGTCGCCCTATGGCAATCTCTATTTCAATACAGATGATTACCTGTTGCTAAATAACAATCCGGGATACATAAATATCTCTGAATTATCTCTTAACCTGCGTTATGCAAAGAATGAATCATTTTACCAGGGCAAACTGTACAGGTATCCTTTTGCGAGCAAATATCCTGTTATACAGCTAAAGATTGCAGGAGGTTCAAGATCTATTTATAACGACTATGATTACCTGAGACTTCAGCTTAATATCAGCAGAAGATATTACTTTTCAGTTATAGGTTACACGGATGTTGCATTTGAAGCTGGCAGGATTCTGGGCAAGGTGCCTTATCCCCTGCTTTTTATTCACAGGGCAAACCAGACATATTCCTACCAGAAGGATTCGTATAACCTTATGAATTTCCTTGAATTTGTCAGCGACCGATATGCAGCCTTAAATATCGACTACAGTTTTAACGGCTTTATATTTAACAAAATACCTCTTCTGAAGAAACTCAAGCTAAGGGAGATTGTCACTCTTAAGGCTTTATACGGGGGACTGGGTAAGAATAATAATCCTGATTATCAGGCTGATCTGTTCAAATTTCCAACTGACATAAACGGGGTACCCCTTACATATACACTTGAGAAAAAACCCTACATTGAAGCCAGTGTAGGGGTATCGAATATTTTCAAAATTTTCAGGGTTGACCTGATCAAGCGGTTTACATATGTTGACCTTCCGAATGTTTCGACTCTTGGATTCCGGGTTCAGTTCAGACTGGATATTTAAAATTCCCTTACTTTCAAATACGATCGTTATTCGTATCGGAGAGCATCAATAGGATCAAGATTGGAAGCCTTCTTGGCCGGATACCAGCCAAAGAATACTCCGATAACCGTACACACGGCAAATGACAAAATTTCTGAGCCCGGTAACACAACTATTGGCCACGACATTGAGGACCCGATTATCCTGGATGCTACAATACCCAACAGAATACCAATAATACCACCTGTTAAACTCAATAAAATTGATTCAGTAAGAAACTGCAATAAAATATCAATTCCTTTTCCGCCGATAGCCATTCGAAGTCCTATTTCCCTGGTTCTTTCAGTTACAGACACATACATAATATTCATGATTCCGATACCTCCGACGAGTAATGATATTCCGGCAATGGCACCAAGCAGAACAGTAAGAATGTTACTTACTGAACTAAATGTGGACAGAAGTTCTGCCTGATTCCTGATTCTGAAGTCATCCTGTTCAGATGCTTTGATTTTATGTTGACGGCGAAGGGTTTCTTCAATCTGAGTCGAAGCTTTATCCGTCGAATTGGCATCAACTGCCGATGTATATATTGCCTGGATGTAGGGTATTGCCAGAACTCTTTTCTGAACAGTTGTGTATGGCGCAAGTATTAAATCATCCTGATCCTGGCCAAAAGTATTAAGACCTTTTGGAGCCAGAACACCAATAACAAGAAATGGTATTTTTTTGAACCGTATCACCTGCCCGACAGGATCCCCGCCCACACCAAATAAATTAGTCACCACAGTTTGTCCCAGAAGGCATACTTTCGAAGCAGTGCTTATTTCCCTGTCGGTAAACATACGCCCGCTCTGGACTGATCGTTCCCTTATCTGGAGGTAGCTGGTATTTTCTCCAAAGAGTGATGTTGGCCAGTTTAACCCACCGAAAACTGCCTGACCGTTGCCTCTGACTTCCGGAGTTGCGGCCAGTACAGCGGGACAATCTGAAAGAATAGCATTAACATCTGACTCTTTAAGGCTCTGCATAGTTGAAGCACCAAATTGGACACCACCCCTTTCCTGGGATCCTGGGATAACGGTAACTAGATTTAATCCCATGCCAGATATCTGTTGCTGGATGCTGACCTTGGACCCTTCCCCAATACCAAGCATCGCAATAACAGAGGCGACGCCTATTATTATTCCAAGCATTGTAAGAAAAGCCCTGAATTTATTCCTCAGTAAGGCATTAAGAGCTATTTTGAAAAGGTTTTTAATACTCATTTTTAATCTTTTAACTAATCTTCTTCCACCGGAATGCTTGCAAGCATTTCCAGGGCATTTATTCTGTCTTTAACTATGCTTTCCCGCAAAATGACGCCATCTTTAAAAATAATATTTCTTGTTGCGCACCTGGCAATATCTGGTTCATGTGTAACAAAGACAATTGTTTTTCCCTGGTTATTAAGACCCTGGAAAAGAGCCATAATTTCATAAGATGTACGTGTATCGAGGTTTCCTGTTGCCTCATCAGCCAGTATTACCACCGGATCATTCACAAGTGACCGTGCAATTGCCACTCTCTGTTGCTGACCACCTGAAAGCTGATTAGGCTTATGATACATTCTATCGGATAGGCCTACTGATTCAATGGCCTTTCTGGCTCTTTCCTTTCTTTCCTTAGACTTTACCATTTTATTATACAATAAAGGCAATTCGACATTATCAAGCGCCGTAGTCCTGGGTAGCAGGTTATATGTCTGAAATACGAATCCGAGTTTCCTGTTTCGCAGAGCTGCCAGCTGGTTTTTATTTAGAGCTGAAACACTTGTACCATCCAGAAAATAATCTCCTTCGGTAGGTTTATCCAGGCATCCTATAATGTTAAGCATTGTTGACTTTCCGGACCCGCTGGCGCCCATTATCGCAACAAACTCACCTTCATTTACAACCATCTCAATTCCTCTAAGCGCATGGACTGTAACCTCACCAACAAAGTAGTCTTTTTTCAGATGTACTATTTCAATAAGTTTCTTCATGGAATATTATCATTTTTATCTTCTGCCAGGTCTCCTAGGCATAAAAGGACTTGTTGTTGTATTTGGAGAACTTGCTGTTGAAGTATTTGATTTGTCTATCGGAGTCATTGATAAAATAACCTGGTCCCCTGCCTTAAGGCCTGAGGTAATTTCTGTATTGGTGGCATCAACTGCGCCTATTGTTACACGTGTACGGTGTATTGAATCGCCTGATTTTACCCATACTACAACCGGACGTTTCATTGCCGTGGCACCACCTGAATTGAACATGCCGGCACCTTCAGGAGGTTGGGTCCCGGCAGGTCGCTGCCTTTGTTGTCCTCCTGTTCCTCGTCCCCTGTTGGGAAAATTCTCTTTCATATATTCCGCCATGAAGGCAGCATCGGGAGTAAATCGCAGAGCTCTTCCCGGAACTACAAGCACACTGTCGATCTTCTGAACGAGGACGGTTATATTAGCTGTCATCCCAGGCATGAGTTTCTTTTCCGGATTAGGTGCATTAACAATAACAGTGTAGGTGACCACATTCGAAGTAACCGTAGGCTGTAATCTAACCTGTCTGACATCACCTTTAAATGTTTCGGTGGGATAAGCATCCACTGTAAAATCAACAGGCTGACCCTGTCGCACCTGTCCGATATCGGCTTCATCTATATCTGCTTCAACATGCATCTGGGTAAGGTCATTAGCAATGGTAAACAGATTTGGTGTACTGAAACTCGCTGCTACAGTCTGACCCTGATCGACAGCCCTGTTAAGTATGACCCCTTTTATCGGAGAAACAATTGTAGCATAGCTGAGGTTCACAAGAGCCTTATCATAGCCCGCTTTTGATGTTTTCAGGTTAGCAAGGGCAGTTGAGTAATTGTATTTAACCTGGTCATAATCAGCCTGCGCAATAAGTTTTTTATCCAGTAATGCCTTATATCTTTCATAAGTTGCCCTTTGGTACTCAACTTCTCCTTTAGCCTGATCAAGCGAGGCCTGGGCCTGCCTTACCTGTGTCTGCAAGGGAGTTGTGTCAAGAACCGCAAGAAGCTGTCCCTTCCTGACTACAGAGTTAAAATCCACATATATTTTACTGATTACACCTGAAACCTGTGTGCCGATCAAAACTGTAGTATCTGCTTCTATTGTACCGGTCGCCGTAATAGTATTTATTATTGAACCCTTTTTCACAGTCGCTGTCTCCAATGTATAGCCTTTATTTCCTCCGTGACACGAACTGATCACAAAAAACATAAAAGATGCCATTACAACATACCCTGTTATCGTGATTTTCCTGCTGATTTTCATTATTGTTCTGATTTATTTATGAATATTACTTTAAGTTTTTAAAAGACAGCGATTGACCCGAATAAAAATCAAGTACTTTATAGCTGAATATCAAATTATATTTTGATTGAAGCAAGGTGCTTTCCGAAGAGATATATGTTGTTTTCTGGATCAGAAAATCTACTGAACTCATTATCCCCTGTGTATACTTTTCAGAAGATACATCGTACGATTCCTTTACAGCTTTATATGCTTCAAGGCTTGCCTCATACTCTGTCTGGGCCGAAATAACATTCTGGGAGGCTTGTTCAATTTCTTTGCGGAGAATATCTTTTACGTTTAATTCATTCAGCTCTGCATCATTGGTGTTCAGCTTTGCTATTTCAACATTCGTTCTGACCTGCCTGTTAAGATAAATTGGAATTGTTGCTGAAAGTCCGACTGACGGACTGATATTATCCTTTAACTGGTAACCGAATGAAGATCCCGGAACCGAACCGGAATATAAAGTGGAGACTCCCGCGTTCAAAGAAATATCAGGGTAAAAATTGGCTTTTGCCATATCAATACCTATCTCAGAACTTTTCTTATTTAATTCTGCGCTTTTTACCTCAGGTTTTATTCCCAGGGCGGTCTGGTATATCTCTACAGGATCGGGAAGCCTCTTCTGATTTATCAGACTGTCAAGATTAGGATGCTCAATCGTAAAATCACTGGTTACCGGAAGCTCCATCAATTGCATAAGGGTGATCCTGTTTATGGAGAGCTGACTCTTGGCGACAGCAAGCGTCTGCTTTTCCGTTGCCAATTGTGATTTTACCTGCAGGTAATCTGAGTTTGCGATAGCCCCCAGCTTCAGTCTTTCCCCGGCAAGTGCCAGTTGTTCATCAAGTGAAGAAATCTGGTTACTGCTGTTTTTGACATTCTCCTCGGCATAGAGGACCTGGAGATAGGCATTAAGCACATTAAGGCTTACAGTCTCTTTAATTACTTCAGTATTGTATTTGGAAGATTCGTAATTCGTTTCAGATTGCTTTACACCATTCCGGATCCTGGAGCCGTTAAAGACTGTCATTCCTGAACTGGCTGATATATTTAAACCGTTTGTTCCTTTAAAAACCGTTGCTCCTGTTGTAGTATTTTGCTGATTGCTCCAGTCGAAATTCTGTCTTGCCGAACCACTGAGCGACGGATACAAAGCCGATTTTGCGAACTTCACGTCTTCAGCACTTATATTATTGCTGACCAAACCCTGCTGCACCTGAATATTTTTCCCTAAAGCATATTGAATGCAATCGTCAACTGACCAAACCTTTACCTGCGCGGTTAACACAGGTCCACTAACCAGGACCATGAATAAAGAGATAATTAAAATTTTAATACGAGTTATCATCCGGTTACATTTTTGTTTTTAACTTTTTAAAAAATAATAAAATAATATCCCCATTGGACAATTGATATTTCCAATTTATTTCAGGTATTAATAAAATTTCAAAAGATAATTTCAGATATATTTTATTCCAACAGCTTAGTATTCCTGATCTCTTAACTCATTTTCAGCCCTGAACCAATCTTCCATCGGATCATTATAATCATCATCATTATCAAGATAGATCTCATAAGCTCTCCTCCGAATGTCGTCTTCAGTAATAAGCTTTCTTGTTTTTACGGGTTTTGAACTGATTACGTTCCTCCTTTGTCCTGTTTTTACAACTGTTGTTTCCATAATTTTCATTAATTTGGTTAATAAATATGTCTCATATTCATTATCTCCGGTTTGTTTATTCAAATATCATCTATGTTTTCTCTGAATCAGAAATCATAAATGATCCATAAATATTTAACTTGTTTATTGCATCATAATACCTTTGCTCAATGACCTTCCAGTTAACCAGTTCCCAAAAAGCGTTAACATAATCGTTAATCCTGTCCTGATAATCAAGATAATATGCGTGCTCCCACAAATCACAGGCGAGTAATGGCGTAAGACCTCTGCGTAACGGGTTACCGGCGTTATTCTCACGAATAATCTCAATAACCCCATTAGCATTAAGCACAAGCCATACCCATCCCGCTCCGAAAAGTGAAACAGCTGTTTTGGCAAACATCGTCTTTAGATATTCTATGGATCCGAAATTCTCAATGATGATATCCCTGAACTTATTATTCAGAATTTGATTGTCAACAGGTTTCAGACTGTCAAAATAAAATGTATGATTCCATGACTGTGCTGCGAAATTAAAAATCGGACCATCCGTAACTTTAATGATTGTTTCAATATCCTTGTTCTCAAATTTTGTTCCTGCTACAAGATCATACAAACGGTTAATATAAAACTGATGATGCTTCAGATGATGAAACTTCAAAGTTCTTCTTGAAATATATGGTTCAAGATCATTAACTTCATAAGCCAATTTAGGCAACCCGAAATCCATGCCTTCTCTTATTTTATAAAATGAACTCTTTTTTGAAAAGTTCATTATATTTAATTTAACATATCAAAATTAGATGTAATCAGGTGATTAAAAATTAAACCCGCATTAATATTGGATTAAGATTACATTAAGGATATATAAAATAGCAGATGATAAAAATTTGGGGAGGGAACAGTCAGGGAATAAAGTCTTTCAGGTTGGTCTCCGGATTATTTTAAATTAAAATGTGCAACAAGAAGAAACCTGAATTTTCCGATACTTTTCTTATAAGGGTTCGTCACTAATAACATAACCGAAGCCTTTCCGGGTTTGAATAAGTTTAGGAGTAAAATTCCTGTCTACTTTCTTCCTCAGGGAATTAATGTGAACGTCTATAACATTTGTGCCTGAATTAAATGAGAAGCCCCATATTTTCTCTGCAATGACAACCCTTTCAAATACTTTTCCCTTATTACTTAATAAAAGTTCGAGAATCTTATATTCGGTAGCTGTAAGGCTTATTTCCTTCCCATTTCGCACAACTTTCCTTGCTGCTGAATCAAGTTCCAGATCAAGCAATTTAATGACAGGATTGACAATGGTTTCCTTGTTCCTTCGGTTTAATGCCTTAAGGCGGGCAAACAACTCCTGGAAACTGAATGGTTTCACAAGGTAATCATCGGCACCCGATTCAAACCCGGTAAGCTTATCATCAAGCGTATCAAGCGATGTTAACATTAATACCGGTGTCAGAATGCTTTTATTCCGTAAATTCCTGCACAGATCAAAACCAGATATACCTGGAATTACAACATCGAGGATAATAACATCATACTTTTTTGAGGAGCCAAGTTTTTCTCCTATAGTACCGTCATAGGCAATATCAACCTGGCAGTCATTACTTTCCAGCCCTATTTTTACAAATGATGATATTTTGGGATCATCTTCAACCAGCAATACTTTCATAACTCCTGGTAATTCACATGCAAGTTATTCAAAAAATGTGGTCATAATACCACTTAAATGCAAAAAATTCTGCCAGTTAAAATTATTTATTTAAAAAGGTATATTCCTGCAAAATCAATTAAATTTGATAAAACAATTGACAATCAGTGATAAACAAATATTGATAAAGCAGGCTTTTGTGAAGGGATCAACGAACAAATAAAGAAATAAATATAAATTTCAATATTTTATATTCAGATTATACAGGATTTGTTTAACTTTTTAAGGTTTCCGATGAATTCATTAACAAACGACCGGATTTCGCAACCTCACTGGTATTCATTGGGATTACAAAGTAATGCTCAGATAATTGTATGGTTATCCTTAACACTGGTTCTGGCTCTCTGTTTATTCAATTTTACAGCATGGACTTTTAATATTACAATATTTAAAAATCTTGAAGCATACAGGATTCAGATGAAACCAGCCACTTCCATGTGTTTCATTTTATCCTCTGTTGCAATAGTACTGATTCAGTCCCGGGCATCCTGGATATTTAAAAGTCTGGTACCGAAAATTATATCAGTTGCGATCATAATTATCAGCGTGACAACTGTAATTGATTCTGTTGACCTTATTAAAAAAGGAGAAGCTATCTCTTTAAAAGAGTCTCCAATTCTGGAACTTTTCCTTTCGACCGGCAACAGGATGTCACTTTTATCTGCTGTTACATTCATTCCTTTTGGAACAATTATTTACTTATTGTCAATAAATAGGCGCCTGGCTTCAAATCTGGCTCATGTTCTTATATTTCCGACAGTACTTATCAGCTATTTTGTTCCTATAAGCTACATACTTAATGTTCACTCATTAACTAAGATTCCCGAAGTTACTATTGCTCTTAATTCAGGTATCTCATTTTGTGCGCTGAGTACAGTGGTTTTGTTTGTACGTTCCGATACCTGGTTAATGAAGGTTTTTATGTCGAATAACATGGGAGGGATTATGGCCCGCCGTCTTCTTCCGGGATTATTAGTTTTACCGGTTCTTATAGGATGGTTAAGGATAAGAGGAGAAAGGGCTGGAATATTTGAATCAGAAATTGGGGTTGTGTTTGTAGCACTTATATATTCAATTTGTTTTATTTTTCTGATTTGGATATCTGCCAGGTCGGTTAACCGCATGGATATAAGGCGTCGTAGAGCTGATCTAGCTTTAAAGAAGGCCTACGATGATCTGGAAGAAGCCAATTTAAAACTTCAGAAGGAGCTTGCTGATCGTATTCTTATAGATGAAGCCCTTACCCAAAGTGAAATCAAACTAAAAGAGCTTAATGCCACAAAGGATAAATTTTTCAATATTGTAGCGCACGACCTGAAAAATCCGTTTACAAGCCTGATGGGATCTTCCGAATTGCTTTATCAGAATATACAACAGCTTGATAATAAAAATATTGTAAGCCTGGCCAAGATAATAAATGATTCAGCTAAAAACGGATATGCCATACTTCAGAATTTACTTGACTGGTCAAGATCACAGACAGGATTATTAAATATTAATCCTGAGAATATCAACCTCAGGAATATGATAGATGAAAGTATATCAAGTTTGTCGCAGGTAGCTGCAAATAAAGAAATTGAGATCCGCTCGGAAGCCAGGGAGGATATATTTGTTGTTACTGATAAAAATATGCTTAAAACTATTCTGCGTAATATTTTAAGCAATGCAATTAAATTCTCATACAGGAAGGGAAATGTAAGAATCAGTGCTGCAGTTGATCATAACAAAGTAATTGTTGCCGTAAAGGATAACGGGATTGGAATTCCAAAAGAAAATCTTGATAAAATATTCAGAATTGATACTAAGGTTTCCGTACCCGGGACTGAAAATGAAATGGGGACAAGCCTCGGGCTGAAACTCTGCAGGGAATTCATTGGGAAACTGGGTGGAAAGATATGGGTTGAGAGTACCGAAAATAAAGGAAGTGAATTCAAGTTTTCAATCCCATACAAAAAAGGATAAGTATTTCTGACATTGGCACTAGAAAGAACATCTCAAATTTCTTTAATTTGCATCCATAACCACCAGATTGCCATGTCATTCCGAGTGCAAGCGAAGAATCTCCTGCACTTAATAGTGTTTATTTCTTAACTCCTTTCTCTTTCGTCAAAAAATAACCTGCAGGTTTGAACAGCTTATCCGGGATATCTTTCTTCAGCGTGGAAAAATAGACATTGGGATTCAAACTGGAATTAATAACATATTCATCATTACCTTCTCCTATATAGCATTTGACAGAAATATTCAACAAATTATTCCCTTCAACAAGCATCTGGTAAACAGGGGATAAAACCGGCTGATAATTGTCTTTGATGTTCTGACCATTTAGCAACTGCAGAGAATTCAGGTAACCTGCAACCTTAACTGAATCAGCAGTCTGACCAGCTATCTGCCATACATTCCCGTTTCTACTCATGATATAGCTGCTGTCGGCCGGATAATTAAAAGTTATTTTTGTCATATTTTTTTTATCAGACCTGATGAAGGTTTTATCGCGCCAGTCATCAAACTTTGTGTTGAATGTAAAGGAAATAAAACCTTCAACCGCATAAATATTTTTCTCATTATAAAGTCTCACATATGATGTGACCTGTACATTATTGCCACCATATCCGGCATACGGATTATCCTGTTGCTTATAGCTCATTTTCCCAACCATCAGGTCGGACAGGGTCCTTCCTTTCCTGTCAAGGAATTTAATACGGGTTGCAAGACTGTCGGTCAATTCGAATTCTTTCCATTGTGATTTACTTACTGATGCAAGGCTTTGAGGTTTAAGATTAAGTACTTCGCCAAAAATATTCTGTACCGCGCCCTCCTGGGTAGCCGAGGTAATATTTCCTTGTTTAACAACCCATTTGTTGTTGCTCCGTTCAAGTTCAAATGAACTTTCCCTGCCAGCTTTAGGATAAATTATGATTTCGTCCACTGCCGCAGTGTCGAAATTGACTATCCTGTTTTTCAGAGTTCCGTTTTCCTTTGGAATTTTTACCAGGACAGTTAGTAAAAGAATTGCAATCAATCCTGCAAGCAGGTACAACAGTTTTTTATTATTGAATCTATTACTCATAGTTCGCCTCCATTCTCTTAATACGTTTATTACGATTAATCTGCATTCTGATCAGCCCATAAATAATAATCAGAACAATTGGAGCAAGAAAATTCAACCATTTCAAAAGAGCTTTGGTACTGTCTTCCAGCTTCTTTATTGGCCGCGAAGTAATTCCTTTGGTCCTGAGTTCAATTAAACCGGTATCATCCGACAACCAGTCAATTGAGTTCACCAGGAGGCTGATATTATCGGGAGGCAACTGATTCCCTCCATTCGCACCGCCAACAGCAAAGTCACCATCGGACACCAGAACAATTTTTGAATTCATATTCCCCGATAATTTACCCTCAAGAATACCGGCAACAACCAGTCCTGACATAGGAAAATCCGAGAGCTGCCATTGTTTCTGAATATCAAAATAGAGCGGTGTCTTCAGGCTTCCTGATTTATCTGAAGAGAAAGCAAGAGGAATAAATTTTATAAGGCTATCTCCTGAAAAGGTTATAGGGCTTGCAAACTGTAACCTGACCGACTCAAGTCCTTTGGTGATAGGATTATCCGCAAACTTATTAATAACAGGCAGATAGGGAAACTGTACCTGCGTTGACATTGTAAAACTTCCCTGTTGCTGCTGGAGAGTAACTGCTCCGCAGTTTGCATCTATAATAAAATTGTCGGCAATGGTGATACCTTTTCGTCTCAACCAATCCTCCATTCCCACACTTACGGAAGTTCCCGAGGCATTTTGAAAATTTCCCTGAACACGATTCAATGCCAGGAAGATATTCCCTCCCCTGGCAAGAAAATTATCAAGTATTGATAATTGTGGAACCGGAATGGTGTCGACCGGTCTTATAATAGCAATGGTCTTAAATTTCTCCGGTATGATAGTTGTATCGGTCAAAGTTAAAGCTTCTACATTATAAAGAATCCTCAACTCGGTGTAAACCTGCACAATATCGCTTATTGCAGGTTCTCCATGACCCTGAATAATTGCAATTGAAGGCTTATTTACAACTGAAAGTTTTTTGATAGCTGTGGACAAGGCGTACTCCATAGCAGAGCCCGGTTGGAAAAATGGTATTTTTTCTTTATCCTCCCCCACAGATACAACTGCGCCCATATAAGCTTTCTGCTGCTTAACCTGGTCTTTTTCCCTCACATTGATCATAATAGGCTGAATACCGTTCTGAACTGCTTCCCGTTCCAGGTTTTCATTTTCATTAGGATTAACAAACTTGTAAACCACCATACCTCCCGATCTATTACTGTATTCTATTAGCATATCCTTAAGGTTTCCTGAAACATCTCCAATATTAGTAGGCAGATCCCTGGAAAAATAGGCAGTGATTGTAACAGGTTTATCAAGGTTTTTCAGAATGTCACGGGTTGCTTTGCTTAATGTATACTCTTTCCCCTCTGTAAGATCGACCCTGAAATTATAATTTTCGGAAAGAATATTTAAAACGATTACAATGACTGTTACCAGGATAATTGCCGAGGAAATTTTTGCTGATTTTATCATGTAATTAATATTTTATTTATTTCAATTATCTCAAATATTTTGATGTGGAACTTACTGACTGTAGGCATTCCGCTTTGAAAGAGAAACTTCCGCAAGGAATAGTCCCATAAATATTATAGAACCGAAATAGACAAGATCCTTTGAGTCAACAACTCCCCGCGAAAGGCTCTCAAAATGAACACTCAGGCTTAATGAGTTGATTATCTGACCAAAGAACCCTGTCATTCCTCCTGCAACTACTCCAAATATGACATGGAAAAACAAACCAATGAACAGGGCTGAGAGGAACGCCACAATCTGGTTATTTGTAATACTGCTGGCAAATATTCCGATACTTGTATAAGCAGCACTCATAAGTATCAGTGCCAGGTAACCGCAAATTGTCCCTCCGACGTCGAGATTGCCTATTTTAGAAATTGTAATAACATAAGGCAGAGTGAAAGCAAGGGCAATGATTATGAGCAGAAGAGTTGCTATATATTTACCAATAATTACCTGCCTGTCGGTCACTGCTTTTGTAAGAAGCATCTCTATCGTTCCTGTCTTCTTCTCTTCAGCAATTAAACGCATCGTCAGAGCCGGAATAAAGAAAAACAAAGTCCAGTAGGCAATTGAAAAGAAAGTGCGAAGACTGGCCTGTCCAACAATAAAAATGTCAGCTCCTGAAATCCAGGTAAAAAATCCGCTGAAACCCAGAAAAAGAATTAACATCACAAAAGCGATAAGTGAATCGAAAAATGAATTTAATTCCCTGCTGGCAATGATCCAGATTGTTTTCATTCTTAATACTATTTAATTCATTGTTAAATCACGGAATATATCTTCAAGTTTAGTCTCAAAAGGTGTAAGCTCGGTCAGCACCCAGTTTTTGTTTACGCAAAGTCTGAAAATTTCCCTTCGTACTTCATTATCAGAGCAATGAATATCGAATTTGTTTAGATTACGGTCAGCAAACTCAACCATCGATACCGATCTTATTGTCTGCAGAGATTTTAAAATCTGATCAGGTTCTCCATCCTCTATTTTAACCCTGAGGATATCAGATCCCTGGGCTTGTTTCCTTAATGTTTCAGCAGTGCCGTCAGCAACAATCTTACCTTTGTTTATAATAAAGATCCTGTCGCATGTCGCCTCCACCTCCGGTAGAATATGAGTGCTCAGGATAACTGTTTTCTCGCGACCCAGTTCACGTATCAGCTTTCGTATTTCTGCAATCTGATTAGGGTCGAGACCGGATGTAGGTTCATCCAGGATCAGAATTTCCGGGTTATGGATTATTGCCTGAGCCAGCCCGACACGCTGCTGGTATCCTTTCGATAATTCACCTATTTTTTTGTGCTTTTCCCGGTTCAGGCCGGTGGTTTTGATCATATCAGCCACACGACCAGCTATATGACTCTTTTCAATGCCCTGAACTCTGGCGCAAAAATCAAGAAAATCGATAACAGGCATATCATGGTATAAAGGATTACTTTCCGATAAATAACCAATATGTTTTTTTATCTCCAGAGAATTTTCGCTGAGTAGTTTACCTCCGATATAAACTTTACCTTCATCAGGTGCAATGAAATTTGTAATAATTTTCATTGTGGTAGTCTTCCCTGCACCGTTTGGACCAAGAAAACCCAATATTTCCCCTGTGGCAACTTTAAGTGAAATATTATCTACAGCTTTCTGATTACCATATTTTTTCGTGAGATTCTCAATGACAATATCCATAAGAAATAATTTTTGAAAAATTACGCTTAAGAAAAAAATCACGAAAATTATATAAGGTTGGTGGAATAATAAAAATGTTGGAAGTTAAAAATTTGTTAAATGTTATTTCTGTTTTTCCCCGAAAGAGTCGCCGAGCTTCTCTACAAAGCTCTTGCCACCAATGGCTGTAATGACTATTGAAATAACACTTATTGTTAAAAAAATAGTTGAAAATCCAATAATGACTATTTCTCGTGCAACATCGAGTGCAACAAGGGCAATGGCCGAAAAAAAGATCAGAATAATTATTTTAACGAATTTGGATATCAGAGAGGCTCTTGGGATTCCTTCCCTGTATAATGATTTTAGCACCGACTTTTCAGTCCAGAAAGCTAATAACCAACCCAACCCGAAAATTGATGCCGCAATAATAATTTTAGGTAAAAATAAAATTCCTTTACTCAGAAGGTCAGACAGCATAGTTAATTTCCATGCTATCAGCGCATTATCGAAAAAGAGTATAAAGACCATAGCAAATCCTATATTACCTATAAAATTATATAGCCCGTATCTTATATCGGCTTTAGAAAAATCCGCCTCCCAGCGTGAACGTCTCAGGAAACGGTCGATCCTGAGCAGAATCGAAATCTGAACGAGAACTCGTTTAATAACCCAGCCGACGATCCAACCAATTATAACCAGAATAATTCCT
>CAWFFK010000008.1:0-377712 GCA_963815075.1 uncultured Bacteroidales bacterium | reverse complement strand
TTTTTAACGACGGCCTAAACTGATACCACCTAAGGGTAAAAAACGGTACCACCTCTTTCTTCTTTGATAAAAACGGCAATCTTTCGCTTTTAGAAAGTTTGCTATCATGATTTTAACCTTTACCTGCCAGTGTTGTGGCAAATTAGTTCCACGGAATCCCCGGATAAAGAAGCAAAAGTTTTGTTCATCCAGGGCCTGTCAGAATACCCGACGATATACAATCACTAAGACAAGAGTCACTAAAAGTTCAGATAGTCGCTCTTTACGGCGGGCTCGTAATAAGCGTTGGCGTGATAATTATCCTGCGCACGAGTATCAGAAGGAATACCGGAAAAAGCATCCTGAGTATGTAAAACGCAATAATGAACTTCAAAAAGGTCGAAATAAAAAGCGTAAACCAGAGAGTTCAGCAATGATTGTAAAGACGTACGCGTTATCTTCCCAGCCCTTACAGGATGGGCTCTACAGAGGTTTTGAGGTAAAAAGCGGAAAGATTGTAAAGACGTACGCGTTACCCGCTCAAATGCAGGTTCAGTCTGCAATGCAGGCGATTTTTCCACCAAATACATTATGATTGTAAAGACGTACGCGTTCGTTTAAAAAAAAGCAGCTATCTATTTTTACCGGGACAAAAAACTTGACCCGGTGAATACCAGAATCGAAGAAATATCCATAGATAAATTTGACCTGTCGTTATCGGGGATGCGCATCATGAACATGACCAGGATACTGCAGGTAGAGAAGTCGATGCGTCTGCATGGTCAGCTGCAACCGGTTGTTGCACGGGTACATGAAGGAGGTTATCAGCTAATCGATGGTTTTAAGAGGTTTTACGCGTCAGAGGACCTGATGATGGAGACCCTTCAATGCCTTGTGCTGGAGATAGATCTGACCCAGGCCAAGGTTCTTCTTCTGAGCTACAACCGACTCCACCAGTCGATGGAGGCATGGGAGGAGGCTATGGTATTGCAGGATCTTCATAAGACCCACTCTATAGATCAGCGCAGCCTGTCCCAGATGACCGGTTACAGCCGCTCATGGGTCAGCCGCCGCCTGGCGTTGATCGGCAAGATGGATGAAGATGTATCATCAGAGATCATGATGGGCACTCTTACCTCGAGCCATGCGCGCGCGTTAACTAAGTTGCCGCGCGGCAACCAGGGGGAGATCGCCCGTGTAATTACCACCCATGGTCTGACCAGCCGCCAGAGTGATATTCTTGCGGAAGCTTTCCTCAGGGCAAAGAATGAAGATGAGAGGCGGTATATCCTCTCTCACCCGGATCAAATACTCAGGAAGGATCAGGAAGATCAGGAAGAAGAGCCATATGATGTCAGGTTGTCCGCCTATGGCAATGATCTTATGAAAGAGGTAGGGTATGTGATCCGGTCGGTTCAGAACATACTGTCGAGGTTGGGAGATCATCGTACAGGCATGTTAAATGAATCGGAGAAAGTGATCATCACCCCGGGCCTTGGAAAGGTATCAGCATATGCGGATAAACTGAAAGAAGCCATTAGCCATTTACAAATCCCATAAAATAAAATAAAACAAAACAAAGAGATGAAAGACGAGAGTTTAGAAAACAGTGTCATAACCCTTCATGCTAAAGGATGGCCGATCAGAAAGATCTCCAAGGAGATGGGGATCTCACGCGGGCGAGTGCGCCGGTGGCTGGTATCAAACTCGGTACTACGTGATACCACCCCCGGGAATGAAATCTCTCTTAAAAAGAAACGCCAAAGCAAGCTTGACCCATATAAAGAGATTATTGCCGAGTTGTTGGGGAAATACAGTAATATCACTGGTCAGCGGATATATGAGCACCTCAGGGAAAAGGGGTTTGAAGGAGAGATCACCATCGTTCGCGACTACCTGAAAAGCATCAGGGAGGTGGGTTCAAAAACGCCGGTGCGGATGGTGGAAACGGACCCGGGTCAGAGGGCCGCACATGACTGGAGCGATTACAATATCCGGTTTACCTCGCATAACCCGGGAGTGGCTACACAGGTTACTTTCTTTAGTTACATACTGTGTTCCTCCCGTCGTCAATACATCGAGGTAGTGGATGACAAGAAGCAGCGAACCCTATTTCGGGCCCTTATCAATGCCTTTATCTACCTCGATGGTGTGCCGCTGGAGATAAAGAGTGATAACCAGAAAGCATGTGTTGACCGATGGGAGGCTGGACTCCCGGTATTTAACGCCAAATACCTTGAATTTGCAACCCATTACCGGTTCCGCCCCCTCACGATCCGCCCAGGTCACCCGAGTGAGAATTTGAAAGTGGAGAGACCATTTTACTACCTGGAGAGAAGCTTTTTAAATGGACGTGAGTTCAGAGATGTGGAAGATCTCAAAGAACAATTGCGGCATTGGCTCACTGATGTAAATGATGTACGTATCCACGCAACGACAAGGAAGAGGCCCATTGATATGTATACCAAAGAACATCCCTATCTGCAGGTTTTACCGGGAAATCACTTCGATACTTCCCATATGGCCCACCTTGTAGTAAACCAGGAGTCGTGTGTACAGTGGAAGGGTTACCTGTACGTTGTACCCCAGAAATACATGTACGAGGTGTGCCCTGTGCGTATCACAGAGGATCACCTGATAGTTTATTCTCCCATCGGCGAGCACCTTATTACGCATCCTTTAGCTCAGCAGGACAGAAAGGAGCGATACGTTGGAGTTCAGCAGAAAACCGGTAAGAAGCCTGATCTGGAGATAGCCGATGTTATCTCCCGTCTTGAGGCCTTTGCACCGGAAATGAGCGAGTATATCGATCAGGTCAAGCGGCATAAGCCAGGGTCCTGGCGTCATCACCTTAAGAGCCTGCTGGCTCTTGAAGGTAAACTACCGTGTGGAAGATATCCTGGTGGCTATCCGTCGGGCTCAGAGCTACAAAGTCTTTGAATCGGGTGCTATTGAGAGGTTTATGACAAATAACTCAGAGCCACGCTATAGTACCAAACTAACATTTAAACGCAATAACAACCACGGGCATGAAAAGTAGGAAAACAAGCAACTCGCAGCAGCTTCAGGATCAGTTTACCGGCAACTGCCGCTACCTGGGGTTAAAACTCCTGGCCGAGGAGTATCGTGAGATTGTTGACAGAGCCAATGAGAATACCCTCGGATATTATGACTTTATAAGTGGTATCGTTCAGAGGGAAGCTGTAAACAAGCAGCAGAGACACATTGAATACCTGGTTAAAACCAGCAGGCTCCCTCAGCCATGCAAGCTACTTGCAGACTTTGATTTTGACTTCCAGCCAAAACTGAACCGTAAGCTGATCATGGAACTGGCTTCGCTAAGGTTCATTGAAAAAGGTGAATCGATCCTGCTGCTGGGTGACAACGGAACAGGCAAGAGCCATCTAGCGCAGAGTCTTGCCCTTCTGGCTTGTCAGGGGGAATACAAAACACATTACACCACCTGCAGCGAGCTGATCATTGACCTTAACAGTGGAGTTTATGAAAAGACCCTGGATAAGAGAATGAGGAAATATATAAACCCTGAACTACTGATTATCGATGAGATGGGGCATGACCGTCTGGAATTACAAGTGATCAAAGAGGCTCATCTGCTCTTCAAGGTGATCGATCAGCGCTATAAAGAAAACAAACCTCTGATCTTTACAACCAATATCGAAGAGCCAGACTGGCCGGAGTTCCTCGGTGATCCGATATCTACCAGTGCTATCCTGGATCGTATCTTCCACCACTCTGTTATTGTTCGGATAAAGGGCCCAAGTTACCGTAAACGTCAGGGTGAACTACTGCAGCAGGAGTATGCTGAAAAGAAGACAGGGGATGAAGCAACAGCTTAAGACTAACTCTCCGGACAATAATAATGATAAGGCGCTAAACAGGTTAGCGTCTTTTTTTATAACACAAAACGAAAACGTCCGTTTTGCGCAGGAATAACTGTCCGTTTTGGGCAAGAACAATCCAGTATACTCCGAAATAGTACTTGTTTTAAACAGAAAATTGCACAAGAAAATCGGCACCGGAATAAAGCAAAAATCAAGGTACTGAATCATTGAACAGATCAACAACTTAGAAGAGTGGTATCAAAATGTTCTATTTGCTGGTATTGTTCGCATACGGTGCTAATAGGCAGAAAACGATGTTCTGACCTTAATAGAGAAAAAGACTGGCAAAACACGGAATCTGACTCTCAATAAGCATATCGAAAAGTCCTATAGCTATCTTGTCGAACGGCTTAAGGAAAAGAATAATTATGATGAAAATGGATATATTTTTATATCTCCAAAATACCAGGTCTACTCCACACGTTCACTTAACAGGATACTCCAAAGGGTATTTAGTAATCCTCATCTCAACCTGTCAACACATAGTTTACGTAAGGCATTCGGACGAAGAGTTTATGAAAATAATATGCAATCTGACCATAGCTTGGTCCTTCTAAGTGAGATATTCTGTCATTCAAGTGTTTCTGTTACAAGAAGGTATCTTGGATTAAGGGCTGAAGAAATTGGGAATGTCTTCCTATCTCTATAGAAGAAATAAAAAATCATTCAAAAAAGTTAGACTTTTTTTAAAACCTGCCCTATAAGGATTATTAACCCAGAATAAAAAGTTGGGTTTAGGTTAATCCTTATTGAATGTCTAACGAAAAAACATATAAAGACTTTTATTTAAGATCAAAGATCACAGTTGATGAATTAAAACTATTTCCATCTTTTGGAAACAGAAATGAGGAGGAGTTGACAAAAATATGTGATGCCCTTTTTGATCTGGCCGTGCTATATCAACAAATAAACATAGAACAGAATGCCCAAACTGACCAATTATTCTAGATTTATAAAGGGAGAAGTAAATGATAAGGCTCGACCGCTTGTTCGTGAGGTATGGTTATATACAAGGGTTTCGTCGCAACAACAACGAGAAAACTTTAGTCTGACATATCAGAAAGAAGAGGCTTACAAATTTGCCTCAGAGAATGGATACTCAATAACCCAGGTATTCGGTAATATAAGTGAATCTGCCTCTAATGATTTCACACGGAAAGAATTTGCAGATCTTATTAATAAAGTAAAACAATCCCGTAATAAACCATTCGGTATACTTGTTTATATAATGAACAGGTTTTCCCGTACAGGAGGTAACGCCATAAGTATTGCCGAAGCATTAATCTCTAAGATGGGTGTTCATCTCATAGAGGTCTGTTCAGGTATGGACACTTCTACCGAATCAGGTAGATATTCAATCTATAGCAGGTTGCTTGAAGCCAGAAAACAAAATCTAGACAGACTTGAGCATACTATCCCTGGTATGAGGAAATTTGTTTCAACAGGACATTGCTTAGGTAATGTTCCTTTCGGATATGATCATTTTGGTCCCAGAGTGACTGACCCTTCCAAAAGGTCAATAGAACAAAGAATTGTTGTTAATGAGGATGGTAAGAAGTTAAGACTCGCATGGGAATGGAAAGCCACAGGAATGCAAGATACCACCATCATCAATAAACTTAAGTTGCTAGGCTTAACTGTAAGAAAACAGACTATCAGTTCCATGTGGAGAAGGCCATTTTACTGCGGTATTCAAACAAACAAACTTGTGGGTGAAACTCCGGTGAAAGGGAATTGGGAACCATTAATTTCGGAGGAACTATTTTGGAAGGTTCAATCTGTATTAGATGGTAATCATCAGGGCTATTCAATTTCAAGGGATGTTAGTGAAAGACCTCTTATTGGAACGCTACTTTGCCCAAAATGTGGTAACAAAATGTCAGGTTATGAGGTTAAAAGTAAGAAACTGCATTATTATAAATGTCAGACCTGTAAGGGAATTTCAATTAACTCAAATACTCCCAGGATCAAATTCCCTGATAAAACAGGTGCACATGAGTTATTCCTTTCACTATTGTCTTCCTATGAATTGGCTCCTGAAATGGTGGATCCTTTTAAGCTGCAGATTGAAAAAATCATGAATGGGTACAGTGATTCAACAAAAAATGAAATGGTTATCTATAAAAAGCAAGTTACTGAACTGACAAATAAGAGGGAGAAGTTAGAGGAGAGATGGGCTTATGGAGATATTGACAAAGACACTTATCAAAAGTTCCTGAGAAGAATAGAAGATGAAATCAAAGCTCTAATGGAGAAATACAAAATTCCGGATGTAGAAATATCTAACCTTCATAAAAGACTGGATAAAGTTATTGATTTTTCCCAGAACACCAGTAAATATTGGGTTTCCGGAAGTCTTAATGTAAAAAAGACTATACAAAATGTAGTATTTCCTGATGGTTTAGTACTTGATACTGAAAAACGTCAATATCTAACCTCAAAAGTTAATAGTCTATTTTCCTTAAAACGTGATTTTATGAGGACTTCGGGAGTTAAAAAAGAAAAACTCCCCATCAAAAATGATGAGGAGTCTTCTTTGTAGCGGAGGGAGGATTCGAACCTCCGACCTTTGGGTTATGAGCCCAACGAGCTACCACTGCTCCACCCCGCAATATATTTTAAAGATCGTTTTTCAAATTAAACAATTGTGAGCCCAACGTCCCGCCAAAGGCGGGGCCACCCCGCAATATTGAGGTGCAAATTTAACATATAAAGATCAATTACCAAAATAATATTGATTTTAAAATTTTTTATTGATCACTGGTAAAATGTACCTGATAGGATTTTACCACCCCGGGAAACTGGCGATCAAAAAAGCCGTCCGGGAATTTGTGATTTGTAATATAATTAGCTGATGCTGGTTCATTCTATAATCCTGAATTGAATAAAATGCAAAATTCCGGGTTTATGTTTTTTATTATAAATATCATATCACGAATATTAGGATATTTAAAAACTAATTTATATGTTTATAAATGAAAGAAATTGGGAAGTTGGCTTCTGTGGTTAGTATAATTTTAGTATTAATTATTTACGATAACTTTTTGAAATTAATTAAATTATAAATTAATCTCTCAATTTTTTATTAATGACTTGCCTATGAAAAAACTACTCCTCTCAATTTTCCTGGTATTTTTTGCGGGTTTTACAATATTTGCAAATGATGCCGATTTATTCAAGCTTGATTACAATGCCGTTCAGGCAGAGTTTTCCCAATTGAATCAACTTGCTGTTATGGTTAAATCAAATTCAGATCTGACCTATAGCGTACTTAAACTTGAAGATGGGAATCTTATTGAATCTTTAAGACTTGTTTCCGAAAGTACCCTCCCTACAGGTGAAAAGAATCCTGTCCTTGGTATTCCTTCATTCCTTTGGGGCTGCGGACTTGGCGTGGTGGGAATCCTGGTCGTTTATATTGTAAGTGACAAAGACAAGGTGGAAACCAAAAAAGCATTATGGGGGTGCCTAACATGGACAGCTGTGGTTATAGTTCTTGATGTTGTCTGGTGGGGTGCTTTCTGGAGTGCTTCCGGCGGAATCTAGTTTAAATCTCAAATGAAAGAGTATATCATAAAGAAATTTAGATATACTCTTTTCTTTTTGTAAAAAGTTAAGGTCATTTAGGATTAAAGTTTTTAGGTTTGCAGGAATATCTATTATCTTAAAATCTCAATAGTGTTAAAATATCTTTGCTTATTATTCTTTTTCATTTCAAATCCTCAGGTTGATCCTGATTTCTTTTTCAGAATAAGTACTGATTTCACTATTAAGGCTAAAACCCCGACAGGCGAACAACAGTTAACTATAGGAGAACTGTTTTATGATAAAAATATAAAACAGATTGTTTATAGCGTGCGATTCCCTGAAAAGGAAATATGGGTTCAAAGAGATACTGTCCTTTATAAAATAGTTGATTCAAAGGTCATCAGCAAACAAAGTATTCCGGCCGGGATTGAATTATCCATTTATAATCTGGTCCTGAATGGGAACCTTTCTGACTACGGGTTAAAGAAAATGAGATTCAAAATTAAAAAGGTTGAAAAAAGCGAAGGTAAAGTGATTTCTACATGGGAACCACCTGCACAATTAAAGAAATATCTCGGCGATATCCTTCTTTCAAATGTTAACCAACAGCTTGACGGAATAGTCTTCAAAAATAATGTCGGAGAAGTGGTTGCCAGGCAATTTTTCAGGAATTATACAAAAGTTAAAGGATTATCTTTTCCACAGGAAATAATTAAAGAGAGCTATATTAACGGACAAAAAATTTATGAACTGACAACTTTTTCGAATATATTAATTAACGACATATCTCGTGGCAATATATACAACTATAAAATTCCTGAAAACTAATCGGATACCTCTGATAGCCATAATCAATTTCCTGCTTCTTGGTTCACATCCTTTTTCCTGTTTTTCTCAGGACCTGTACGATCTGCAACATAGTCAGAAATATGCTGAATATCTTGCATTCAGCCGGCAGTATAAACTTGCGGCAGAAGAATATGAAAGGCTGGTCTTTTTTAATGAAAACAATCTCAGTTTTAAATACAACTTAATAAAAAGCTACAGACTATCAGGAGACTTAAGTAAAGGGATAAAACGTGTATATTCGTTTTATGGGAGTTTGCCGGATACTATGCCTTCTGTTCTGGCTAAGGAATTTTTGAAATTGCAGCTGTTAACAGATTCACTGGCAGTTGTGGAAAGTTTCATTAATCGGGGAAATACATTATCGGCTGAAGACAAAACAATTTTTCGATGTTACAACTTTCTTTTAAAGGGGGATTATAAACAAGCCAGTCTCTTGGCAAAAGATGCTGCAGCCGCCTACTCAGAATTTCCGTCAGACATTAATAAACTAACTCATACTGCCAATAATATTAAATTTAAAAGTCCCTTAATAGCCGGAAGCTTCTCAGCTGTCATACCAGGGACAGGAAAGTTCTACACTAAGAATTGGGCTGATGGACTGATTTCAATGCTGTTTGTTGCAGGCAGCGCCTGGCAGGCCTACAGGGGGTTTAGTGAACATGGTTCAAAAAGTGCTTATGGCTGGACTTTTGCAACCATCTCCGCAAGTTTCTATATCGGGAATATTTTTGGCTCTGTGAAAGCCGCTGGAAGGTATAACAAAAATAAGAAAAATGAAATTGATAATCAGATATTTAGGTTTGTTAATTCTGATAGTTTTTAGCCAGATTATATTACAAAAAGTTTCAGCTCAAAATTTTGCAGAAACTATAAAATTTGCTGACAGCCAGTTCGTTTCAGGCAATTTTGATGAGGCATTAAAAACATATCAAAGAGCTCTTTTCTTCAGTGAGGGAAGACAAAACCTCTATATGTTCAGTAAGATTGCTGAAATTTCGTATTTGGAAATGGATTATGAAACCGCCCAGAGATATTATGGCTTGGCTTATGATATGTCAGACAATGACAGTCAGAAAACGGAGTTTCTTTTTAATAAAGCTTCATGCCAGATACTGAACAAAAACTACCAGCTTGCATTGATAGACCTGTTTTCAGTAACTGATACTTCCGAGATTATTCAGAGACGATTGGACTTCTATATTGCAACCTGTTATTTTGGACTGGAGGACTTTGATCAGGCTAAGACTTACTTTGAATCGTGTACAGAACTGGAAGACAGAAATGAACTATCGGTTTTGTTTTCAGGTAAGAAATTGTTCACGCCTTCACCGAAAAAAGCCAGGATAATGAGCATGATCCTGCCCGGATTGGGACAAACTTATTCGGGAGATATTAAATCCGGCTTAAATTCATTGCTTTTAACCTCCGGACTGATAGCCCTGGGAATAAAAATCAGTATCATTTACAGTCCGGTTGATGCAATTTTTGCTATTTTGCCATGGTATCAGAGATACTATACCGGAGGCTATGGGAAAGCAAAGGAGATTGCAGAGAAAAAACTGGCGGAGAATAGAAATGATCTTTATGTCAAAATATTAAATCTTGTTGACAGAAATAAAAATGGTCAATAATTGTATTTTAAGGAACATTGGTAACGCATTTGGATTTTCCCTGTTAAACAGGAAGATATCTTCATTGATTATTTTGCTTATAATTATTCCTGCCAGTTCAGGTTTTGCCGTTGATCAAAAAACATATGATGAGAATCTTCTGATCAGTAGCTTTTTCAGGAATTTATATGATTTCTCCTTTAATGCCGCAGATTCTTTAATTGTGTTGATGGAGGGTTCAAATTTGGACCAGGTAACATTCTCAAATATAAAAGCTGATCTGGCCTGGTGGAAATTGCTGAGCGGAGACAAAATCGAGACAAATCTGAAGATTTGTAATGAAAACCTGGAAGAATCGATCAGGACGAATTTGGGGAATAACTATACCGATATTACCTCGTTATTTAATATTATCTTCTCTTATTCATTAAAGGCTCGTCTTGAAAATTACAGGGGAAATACCCTGAAAGCATTTGTTAATTTTTATAAATCTGCAGCCTATATTGAAAAATGTATCGATACCGATGTTCCGGATGAGAAATTGTATTTGGTATTAGGCTTGTACTACTATTTTATCGATTATATTGAGAACAGATATTTTATATTAAATGCCCTATTCTTTTCATATCCTAAAGGAGATAAAAACAAGGGACTCATTTACCTTGAGACATGTTCCTTATCCGATAATGACATGATCAGAACTGAAGCAAATTATTTTTTAATGAAAATTTATGCAGATACAGAGAAAGAGTATCCAAAAGCATTATTATATGCTCAGATTTTAATCCGGCAACATCCAAATAATCTGGTTTATTGTATGGAGCAATTTAAACTTTTATTGAAAATGAAAAAAACAGAGGAAGCCCGTGCTTTTCAGAAGGAGTTAATTAAAGGAATTCAAATGGCAAAAAATATAAATTATGTTCAAAAAAATCATTTTCTTTCTCAAATAACAGCGTTGACAAAAAACCCGGTTGAAAATAATAATTAGTATGAAAGCAGCGGTTATTATCCTTCTTCTTATTTTACCATTCAGGTGTTTTGCCCAAAACCCGGATGATTTAAAGAAGTTTGAACATTTGTTTGCCGGGAAGAGCCAGAATAATAAGTGGGGAGATCAGCTCAGGGACAGTAAAAATGAGTTAACTTTTATATTTTCAACTGCTTTTGTCCTTTACAAGAAAGTTCTTTCCTCTCAGGATATAGATGCGTGTGTATTTACTCCCTCATGTTCAGTATATGCAGTTGAAAGTATAAAACAGGAAGGGATCGTCAAGGGATATTTCAATGCTATAGACCGGATTACCAGGTGTAATCCTGTACCTAAGAAAGACATGCCGGTTGATTTGTCGACCGGGAAATATTTCGACCCGGTTGAATCTTCCTCTCCGGGTCAAAACGACCTCAAAGCTTCAGAAATTCAGATAATGCCGGTTAACAAATGAATTCAAAGGACTATCTTTGATTTTTAATGTACTCTGATAATTTAATTATTAAGTTTACATCAAAAACAGGCAGTTAAAAACTGCTCAAAAAAATCAGATATCTAATTAATATTAAATTATTTATTATGCCAAGAGTATTTAAAGCCACGGAAATAGAGAAAGAGGAAAAAGAGGTAAAACGCGATTATCTCGACAGGCATATGCCTCATGTTTTTTGCCCTGATACTGTACAGAGAGGTGAGAAATTTGAAGTTAAGGTCAGGCTGGGTGAGGAATATACTCATCCCGATGAGAGTGATCATTTCATAAGCGTTATACAGCTCTGGAACAGGGAAACACTGCTTGCGGAGGCCCGGTATACTGCAGGAGTATACGGGAATAAGCCATCGCATTTTGAAATTGATTTCTACATAGTTGCTCCAGAGGTTTCCATGAACCTGTCAGCAATGGCTGTGTGTACCAAACATGGTCTCTGGCAAAGTGAAGATAAAGCCGTAAAGGTTGTTTAAACCGGCTTCCGGCTTCCGGCATGCGGTAAGCGGATTTTGCAAAGATTTAACCTATTATAACCGGTAACCGGTAGCCGGTAGCCGCTTGCCGGATATTATTATTATCTTTGCGTACTCATTATATTTTAAAGGATGGCTAAGAACGAAAGGAAAAAAAGCACCTGGCGCGATAAATACAGATTTACCGTAAGAAATGACCATACTTTTGAAGAGGTTTGGCGAATTGCCATGACACGTTATAATGCATTTCTTGTGATTACTCTATTGATCCTGTTTATCATAGGTTTTACGGCTTCCTTAATTGCATTTACCAACCTCAGAGAATTTATCCCCGGGTATCCCGATGTTACCATGCGACGAAATATTTTAATGAATGCAATACGCCTTGATTCACTGGATTTTGAACTTAAACTGCGAGATAAATACTTTGCTGACCTGAATTCCATTATTTCCGGAAAGAAACCGGCAGATATTTACCAGCAGCAGGATAGCACTAAAGACTATAGAGCTATTAATTTCAATAACCCGCCAGATGATTCAGCTTTGAGAATTAATGTTGAAAAGGAAGAACAATATAATCTTACACTTGGTTCCTCATCTGCCGGATCAGCTTCAAATCTCGCAGGATTGCATTTTTTCCCGCCTGTTAAAGGTATTGTGTCGGGGAAATATGATATTAGAACAAAACATTTTGGTACTGACATTGTGACCAAACCTAAAGCTATTGTCTCAGCCGTATTGGACGGAACAGTAATTTTTACAGGGTGGACCATGGAAACAGGATTTGTTATTGAAGTTCAGCATCAGAATAATATTGTTTCAGTATACAAACATAATGAAAGCCTTCTCAAAGAGACCGGAGACCTTGTCAGAGCAGGGGAAGCCATTTCAGTTGTTGGAGATTCCGGTGAAATGTATACTTCAGGTCCCCATCTGCATTTCGAGATCTGGTACAAGGGAAGTCCTCTGGATCCTGAAAAACATATTTTATTTTAACAACCAGTATGCCTCGCATACCAGAAAGAATAGCATTATTAGGATCTACCGGGTCGATTGGTACCCAGGCACTTGACGTTATTTCGCGTTTCCCCGGTAAATTTAAAATTGAAGTACTGATTGCAGGCAATAATATTGACCTGCTCGTTCAACAAGCCAGAAAATTCAAGCCAGGCTCCGTGGTTATAGGTAATGATGTTCAGTTTCAGCAGCTTAAAAAAAATCTCAGTGATACGGGTATCGAAGTACATTCAGGCAATAAAGCTATTGAAGAAGCAGTGACTTCTTCTGAAGTAGATACGGTAATTGCTGCGATAGTCGGATATTCAGGTCTGAGATCCTCTGTAGCTGCAATTAAGGCCGGGAAAAAGATAGCCCTGGCTAATAAGGAAACTCTTGTTGTTGCAGGGGAAATAATCGGGAAACTGGCAAAAGAATCGGGAAGCTGTATTATTCCTGTCGATTCGGAACATTCCGCTATTTTTCAGTGTCTTGCCGGCGAAACAGGCAATCCTATAGATAAGATTACCCTCACAGCATCAGGCGGGCCATTTCTGAACTGGACTGATGAGATGCTGGAAAAAGCAAGCTTCGGGGATGCCCTGAAACATCCGAACTGGGATATGGGATGTAAGGTCACTATAGATTCAGCTTCTCTGATGAACAAAGGCCTTGAGGTTATAGAGGCAAAATGGCTTTTTGATCTTATTCCGGAACAGATTGCCGTAATTGTCCATCCACAGTCGGTGATACATTCATTTGTCCATTTTGCTGACGGTTCAGTGAAAGCCCAACTAGGGGTGCCTGATATGCGAGTCCCTATTCTCTATGCACTCTCTTATCCGGGGAGATTAAAATCGGATCTTCCGCGTCTGAATCTTACTGATTATAAATCACTGACTTTTATTGAACCTGACACGAAAAAATTCCGGAACTTACAGCTCGCTTTTAATGCCCTTAAAAGGGGAGGTAATCTGCCATGTATCTTAAATGCATCAAATGAGATAGCTGTAAATGCTTTCCTTAATGAAGAGATTGGTTTCATGGAAATGCCGGACGTTGTGGAATATGCAATGGATACTTGTTCTTTTTCCGAATCTCCCGATCTGGATTTCCTCGAGATTACTGATAATGATGCCAGAGAAACAGCTAAAAACTATATTAATAAACTTGTTAAAAAAAGATGACGATACTTATTAAGATACTGCAGTTTGTAATGAGCCTTTCAATACTGGTGATCATACATGAATTTGGACATTTTACATTTGCCAAGCTCTTCAAAACAAGAGTTGAGAAATTTTACCTCTTCTTCGATCCCTGGTTTGCCCTTTTTAAATATAAAAAAGGAGAGACTGAATATGGAGTAGGCTGGTTGCCGCTGGGCGGATACGTCAAAATATCGGGGATGATTGATGAGTCGATGGACAGGGAACAAATGAAACAACCTCCCCAGCCGTACGAGTTCAGGTCAAAAACATCGTGGCAAAGACTTCTTATTATGACAGGAGGCGTTGTCTTCAATTTTATTTCAGCAATACTTATATACGTCTTTGTTTTATTTGCCTGGGGTGATACTTATCTTCCCACCTCAAATGTGAAATATGGTATTGTTACCGATTCAGTTGGATATGAGATGGGGCTCAGGAATGGTGACAAGATAATTTCTATTGATAATCAGCATGTTGAAGATTTTCTTCATATAACGCCCGACATTGCTCTGAATAACCGTAAAACAATCCAGGTTGAACGTGAAGGCAAGCTTTTGAATATTAATATACCTCCTGACTATATTCCCAAGTTATTGAAAGGGAAGGGACAGATAGAATACAGGCTCCCTTTCGGTCCTTTTGTGGTATCATCCTTTGGGAAGGAATCTCCAAGCAGACTGGCCGGAGTTCAGCTTGGTGATGAGCTCATAGGACTTGATAATAAGCGGTTTACTTATTATGATGAGTTTCAGAAATATCTTTCCGGCAATAAGGATCATCCGCTATTGCTCAACCTCCTGAGAAAAGGAGATAGTATTAATGTTAAAGTACAGCCTACAACTGCGGGATTTCTCGGGATAAACAGGACTGTATCTCTCGATAAAATATTTACCCTGAAAACCATAAAATACGGTTTTCTTCAATCCTTCCCTGCCGGTATTCATAAGGGGATCAAGACTATCACTGATTACCTGAAACAATTCAAGCTTCTTTTTTCAAGACACACAAAGGCATATGAATCTCTGGGAGGATTCATTACAATCGGTAATATTTTCCCGGGAGTCTGGGACTGGCAGGCTTTCTGGAACCTTACAGCATTTCTTTCCATAATTCTTGCAGTTATGAATATTCTACCAATCCCTGCTCTCGATGGTGGCCACGTGATGTTTTTATTATTTGAGGTTATTACAGGAAGAAAACCAAGTGATAAATTCCTTGAATATGCTCAGATTGTGGGAATGGTGATACTTTTGTCGCTTCTGATTTTTGCAAACGGGAATGATATCTTAAGGCTTTTGAGGAAATAGTTTTATGCGCATCAGTTTGTTAATTGTTAAAGTATTTATAACTTTGCATAAATTCAAAAACTAAACGAGATGGGAAGATTAGGTTTGACAGAGATAATTCTGATATTGCTTGTAATTGTTCTTCTTTTTGGCGGGCGAAAAATCCCGGAACTCATGAAAGGTATTGGTCAGGGAATGAAGGAATTTAAAAAAGCTTCTAAACTTGATCATGAAGATGAATCAAAGGAGGAAGTCAAAAAGGACTGATTCTGATTTAATAATATTAACAGGGAACCTGCATTGCTGTGCAGGTTTTTTGTTTTATCACCCTTGTATTAGCCCCCCCTGTGGGGGGGTTGGGGGGTAAAAAAATGTTCGGGTGTATTAGCCCCCCCTGTGGAGGGGTTGGGTGGTATTAATCATTTCATATTTTTGATTTCGTCTCCCGGGAATAAATCCTGCTTCTTTTATTATTTCCTGCATCTCATAAGCATTAAACCTGTTTGATGAACCGGCAGCACTAACAACATTCTCCTCAATCATTATTGATCCCAGATCGTTGGCTCCTGAATGAAGCGATAACATCCCAATCTCTTTGCCCACTGTCAGGATTGAGGCTTGTATATTCCTTATATTATTCAAAATGATCCGGCTGATTGCAATTATCCGAATATAATCAGGTCCGTTATAACTGCTTCTGATCCCGTGTTTCATCAAAAGTACAGTGCCTTCATCCTGGAATGGCCATGGAATGAAAGTTATAAAACCATAATGACTTTCAGGTTTTCTGTCCTGAAGCTCTCTGAGGAGAATTAAATGCTCAATTCTTTCTCTTGGAGATTCTACATGACCGTACATCATTGTGGCAGAAGTAGGGAGGTTAAGGTTATGTGCTTCCTTCATAACATCAAGCCACTCATTTGCTGTAGCTTTTGCAGGAGAAACAATTCCCCTGACGCGGTCAGAGAGGATTTCAGCTCCTGCCCCGGGAAGACTGTCGAGGCCGGCCTCCATAAGTTGCGAAAGAACCTCAGCATAGGTTAAATGCTCTTTTTTTGCCAGATAAACGATCTCAGGAGGTCCCAGGGAATGTAATTTTAAAGAAGGGTACAGGTTTTTCAGACTCCTGAAAAGGCTGGTATAAAAACTCATTCCAAGATCAGGATTCATGCCACCCTGCAAAAGGAGCTGATCTCCTCCCAATGAAAATAATTCATCAATCTTTTTCTTGTAATCATCAATAGTGGTTACATATGCATCAGGTGAACCTTTTTTCCTGCAAAAATTACAGAATGAGCACTGGGAAAAGCAAATGTTGGTAATGTTGACATTCCTGTCGATCATCCATCCCACAAATTTACCCGGATTGTGAACCTGCCTGAGTTTGTTTGCAATATACATCAGATCCTCGAGAGGAGCATGTTCGTACAGAGCGACACCCTCATCAGCATTTATGGGATCAAGGGCAAGAGCCTTTTTATATATTTGTTCTAAAACCATAAAATTGAACTAATTATCCTAATCCGGTTCATCAATATTATAACTGAATTACAGGCCGGATTTTCAGGAGCAAAGGTAACGCTTTGGAAACTAAACTATCAATTTTTTAATTAACTTTACATCTTCAAAAATCATGGCTGAAAAATATGAAACCTGAAATTAAGAAAATATCACAAATATCACCTGATCAATCTGTTGTGTGTATAGCTGGCAATGATCAGATCCCTGAAATATTATCTTTAACCAAAGCCGAAAAGGATTTTGCCAAAAAACATCTGGCAGCTAAGGATGAATACATTTTCCTCAATTCTTATAATAAATGTACCTACATAATTGGATTAAAGGAAGGTATACCGCAAAATAAAGTCAGGGAAGAGCTTCGCAGAACAGCTTATAATCTTAAGAAAATAATCAGGGAAAACAACCATACTGAGTTGGCAATTATTTCCTCTAAAGCATATAAAGGCGCGGTTGAAGATTTTGCCGAAGGCCTGGTACTGAGTATTTATTCGTTCGAAAAATACAAAACAACAGTTGAAAAAAATGGGAAACAGAATTTCCCTGAAAAATTACTTCTTCACGGTGATATTGCTGACAAGGATATTAAGTGGCTTGTTGATCTGACGGATGCTGTTTATTTTACCCGCGATCTTATTAATGAGCCTGTAAATCACCTGAATGCAACTGCTCTGGCTGGTGAGATAAAGAAACTGGGTGAAAAAGCCGGATTCAGTGTAGAAGTTTTAAATAAAGGGAAGATCGAAGCACTTAAAATGGGTGGACTTCTGGCAGTAAATAAAGGGTCAGTTGATCCACCGGTGTTCTGTATTCTCGACTGGCATCCTGCAAATTGTATTAATAAAAAACCTTTGGTCCTTGTAGGGAAAGGGATAGTTTACGATACAGGAGGACTTAATATTAAAACAGGTGAATTCATGGCAGGTATGAATGGAGATATGGCTGGTGCTGCAACTGTTACTGGGGTCTTATATACAGTTGCAAAAACAGGAATCCCCCTTCATATAATAGGCCTTGTCCCTTCCACAGATAATCGTCCGGGAGGAAACGCATATACCCAGGGCGACATAATTAAAATGTATAACAAGCTGAGTGTTGAAATAGGGAATACCGATGCTGAAGGCAGGCTTATTCTGGCTGATGCTATAAGTTATGCTTCAAAATACTCACCCGAGCTTATAATAGATATTGCAACTCTTACAGGGTCAGCTGCTATGACTTTCGGAAACCAGGCAATAGCCGTGATGACCAATGCAGAGAGAAAATATATTGAACTACTCAAAGAATGTGGTAATGATGTATACGAAAGAATTGCTGAATTGCCATTCTGGGAAGAATACGAAGAGCTGTTAAAATCGGACGTCGCTGATATTAAAAACGTCGGAGGTCGTGAAGCCGGTGCTATAACAGCAGGTAAATTTCTTGAACGATTTGCAGAATTTCCGTTAATACACCTGGATATTGCCGGAACAGGAATGATTAAGAAGGATGATTTTTACAGAGTGAAGAATGGACCCGCCTCAGGATTGAGACTGTTATCGACTTTTTTAAGAAGGATGGCAGCCAATTATTCTGAAAACAAATAATAATATGGAAAAGAGAACAATTTTAGCTGGTATCTCTCAAGGAGATATTAATGGGATCGGATATGAAGTTATTCTTAAAACACTTGCTGATCCTATTATAAATGATATATGTACACCAATTGTTTATGGTTCCCCAAAAGTGGCGGCATATCACCGCAAAGCTTTAAACATCAGTAATTTTAGTTTTAATAATATCAGAACACCCGAAGAAGCTCATTTGAAAAAGGCAAATATGATAAACTGCCTCGACGATAATGTCAGAGTTGAGCTTGGGAAATCGACCCCCCAGGGAGGAGAAGCAGCCTTTATATCTATTGAAAAAGCAGTTCAGGACCTGAAAGACGGCAAAATTGATATTCTTATAACTGCACCTATTGATAAACATAATATTCAATCGGATAATTTTCATTTTAAAGGGCATACTGATTATCTGAAATCAGTGGCAGGTGTTGATGAAGCCCTTATGTTTATGGTAAGCGATTGCATAAGAATAGGGATCGCAACAGATCATGTTCCTCTTAAACAAGTATCAGAACTGATTACAAAAGACAGGCTTATAAGTAAAATTAGGCTGATGAATCAGTCACTAATCCTTGATTTTGGGATTCGCAAACCCCGCATCGCTGTTCTCGGACTTAATCCTCATGCCGGCGATAACTCATTGATCGGAAATGAAGAAGCTGATGTAATAACTCCTGCAATTGAACAGACACAGAAAGAAGGCATCCTGACTTTTGGGCCATACCCTGCCGATGGATTTTTCGGTGCGGGATCATTCACAAAGTTCGATGGCATACTGGCAATGTATCACGATCAGGGACTTGCACCGTTCAAGGCTTTATCTTTTGATTCCGGTGTTAACTTCACTGCCGGATTACCTTTTGTCAGAACATCGCCGGTCCATGGTACAGCTTTTACCATAGCCGGTAAAGGAGAAGCCTCGGAAAATTCGTTTCGACATGCCATATATCTTGCCTGCGATATTTTCAAAAACAGGCAGATATATTCAGAGATAAACAGTAATCCTCTTAAACATCAGGACATCGAGATTCACAGTGACCGTGTTGACGAACTTCCTCCTGATATCTTTAACCCCGAGCAACCATTATGATAGATTATATTAAAGGAACCATTACCCGGATTACCCCGACATTCCTGACGATAGAAACCGGAAGTATCGGATAT
This sequence comes from uncultured Bacteroidales bacterium, assembly GCA_963815075.1. Taxonomy (GTDB): domain Bacteria; phylum Bacteroidota; class Bacteroidia; order Bacteroidales; family VadinHA17; genus LD21. The sequence goes on along the minus strand of CAWFFK010000008.1, from coordinate 358,111 downwards.
TTAATAAATATTTCGCTTACTACCTTTTCAAGGCTTGAAGGCGAACACGAATTTAAAATTCTTGTTCATGAGGTGATCAGGGAAGACAGCCATCAGCTTTTTGGTTTCGCTGATCATGAAGAAAGGGAAATTTTCAGATTGTTGATATCTGTCACCGGAGTAGGAGCAAATACTGCAAGAATGATGCTTTCTTCCCTTACCCATGTTGAGATAGAAAAGGCAATTGCATTATCTGATGTGAATGTTCTGAAGAGTGTAAAAGGGATAGGACTGAAGACTGCCCAACGGATTATAGTTGACCTGACAGACAAACTTGGCAAACATGCAGGAAACGATGAAATATTTGCAATTGCAGGCAATACAAAACGTGAAGAAGCGTTATCTGCATTAGTAATGCTTGGATTTGCCAAAAGCGCTGTCGTAAAAGTCCTTGATAATATTATTAGGGAAGAAAAAAACCTGACAGTTGAGGATTTAATAAAAAGGGCGCTTAAAAACTTGTAATTCTGAATATAAGCCGTATTGGGATCAGAGATATCATATAAAAATCTTCTGGTATTTTCGTATCTTGTACTTTTCGCTTCATTTCTTCTGATTTCCACTGAAGCAAGTAGTCAGGCCGCGTTACAAAAAACCGGAGTTTCGGATACAACTTCCAAGTCAATTCTGAAATTAAAGGATGATACGGGAATCCCCTGGGAATCAAGGCAAAACTCGCCCCTGTTTCTCGACAAACCTTCTAACATAAAATCTTCTGTTATATATGACCCTGAGAAGAATGAATACATAATTTATGAAAAAGTAGGTTCATTCGATTATCGTACCCCCGTGCATATGAATCCGGAAGAATATCGTAAATACGAATATGAAAAGGCTATGCGGGAATACTGGGAATCAAGGATTTCAGGAAAGGAATCAGGATTCAGGTCAACACTAATTCCCCAGATCGAGGTGGGAGGAGCGGCCTTCGATAAGATATTCGGAAGCAATACGATCAATATTATTCCCCAGGGATCGGCAGAATTAATATTTGGAATTAATATCTCACATACTGAGAACCCAACTCTTTCGGAAAAATTAAGGACAATCCCGACCTTCGATTTCAAAGAGAAGATTCAGATGAACGTTACCGGCACGATTGGAGATAAAATGCAGCTTGGTGTAAATTATAACACCGATGCTATGTTTGATTTTGAGAACAGGACAAAGCTTCAGTATGCCGGTAAAGAAGATGAGATTCTGAAAAAGGTCGAGGCCGGGGATGTAACACTTCCACTTACGGGAACTCTTATTACCGGGAGTTACAGCCTTTTCGGGCTCAAGACTGAGATGCAATTCGGAAAGCTTACGGTAACTACTGTACTGTCGCAACAGAAAGGGCAGTCTTCAGTAATCGATGTAAAAGGAGGCGCACAGCTGACGGACTATGAGATATATGCCGACGATTATGAAGCAAACAGGCACTTCTTCCTTTCTCAATATTTCAGGGACATTTATGATGCATCTCTCAAGAACCTTCCCGTTGTGAGCTCTGGTATTAATATTGAACGAATTGAAGTGTGGGTTACAAATAAAACAAACCGTTTTGAGGAAGGTAGCAACAGGAATATTGTTGCTTTCATGGATCTTGGCGAGAATAGAAACCATATCTTCAGCAAAGTTCCTGCATTTCAGTCGCCTCCGGGAGCAATGATCTATCCTGATAATAATGCAAATAGACTTTATCAGGAGCTGACTACATCGTATGGAATAATTAGGGATATAAACCAGATTACAAACGCGTTTGCCCCGTTATACCCGGATTTTCAGATTGGACGCGACTTTGAAAAGGTTGAGAATGCGAGGAAACTTGATGAAAGAGAATATGATTTCAACAGGCAACTGGGATATATTTCACTGAACACAGCTCTTAATACCGATGAAGTGCTGGCAGTAGCTTATGAATATACCTATAATGGACAGGTATATAAAGTTGGTGAGTTCTCATCTGACGGAATAACCGCACCACAGGCCCTTATCCTAAAACTGTTAAAAGGAACAACATTAAGTCCCAAACTGCCTACCTGGAAACTGATGATGAAAAATATTTATTCTCTGGGTTCAGGCAAACTTGACCAGAAAGATTTTGTGATGAATGTTCTTTACATGGACGATAAATCCGGTAATTCTATAAACTATCTTCCCGAAGGTAAACTGTCGAACCAGATCCTTCTTCAGATTATGGGGCTTGATAACCTGAATTCGCAACTAGACAGACAACCGGATGGTTTTTTTGATTTCATCGATGGAGTTACCGTATTGGTCGACAGAGGCAGGATTGTATTTCCTGAGAATGAACCATTCGGCAGTCACCTGAAGGATAAAATCGGTGATCCGCAGATTGCAAGTAAATACGTATTTCAGGAATTGTATGATTCCACCCAGACTGTTGCCAGGCAGATGGCTGAGAAAAACAAGTTCAAGCTTACGGGACAGTATTCCTCACAATCGGGTTCCGAAATAAGGCTTAATGCCACAAATATTCCCCAGGGTTCAGTTAAGGTTACCGCGGGAGGAGTACCCCTGACTGAAAATCTCGATTATACTGTGGATTATAACATGGGAACGGTAAGAATAATAAACAGGGCTCTTATTGATTCCCAGACTCCTATCCAGGTTTCACTCGAAAATAATCAGTTTTTCGGATTTCAGACTAAAACACTCGTAGGAACACATCTTGATTATAAGTTTTCAGATAATTTCGATGTTGGTGGTACAATCCTGCATCTTACAGAAAGACCATATACCCAGAAAGTTAACTATGGGGAAGAACCTATTTCTAATACCATTTGGGGCTTAAATACCTCATATAAATCTCAATCCCAGCTGCTTACCAAAATAATTGATAAATTGCCACTTCTTAATACAAAAACTCCTTCTACAATATCTTTCTTTGGTGAATTTGCCAACCTGATACCCGGCCATTCAAAAGCAATATCCAGTGCAGGAAATTCTTATATCGACGATTTTGAAGCCAGTGAGATACCCCTTGACCTGAAATCATTCAATGCCTGGTCGATAGCCAGCGTTCCCCAGGGACAGGACCAGCTTTTTCCGGAATCAAGGTTTAATAATGATCTGGTCAGCGGATTTAACAGGGCGAAACTGGCATGGTACGTGATCGATCCTTTGTTCCTTCGCAACGGTTCATCCACTCCGACATATATAAGAAATAACCCCGATTATCAATCAAGTCATTTTGTGCGGGAGATATACGAAAATGAAATTTTCCCGTATAAGGAGAGCCCGAGCGGAATACCAACAGCTATAGCGGTTCTAAACCTTGCATATTACCCCGATGAAAAAGGACCTTATAATTACGATACTGATGCGGGAACCTATTCTGCCGGTATGAACTCAGAAGGGAAGTTAAATGATCCAAAATCCCGTTGGGGTGGTATAATGAGAGAAGTTCTTACAAGCGACTTCGAAAGTGCAAATATACAATATGTTGAATTCTGGGTAATGGATCCTTATGTTGATAATCCTAACTCTGAAGGTGGCGATCTGTATATTGACCTTGGTGACATTTCTGAAGATATTTTACGCGACTCAAGAAAAAGCTTTGAAAATGGTTTGCCTGATTCCCCGTTGCTGAAGAATATCGACACTACTGCATGGGGCAGGGTTCCGACCATACAGGCTGTAGTCAACGCCTTTGATAATGCCCCGGAATCGAGGTTATACCAGGATGTGGGCCTTGACGGTCTGCGCGATCCTGATGAAGATACATTCTTCAAAGATTATTTGCAGAAATCAATGTTGATAACCTCACCCCAGGCTTTTGAAAAAATTCAACAAGACCCCTCTGGCGATGATTTTCATTATTTCCGTGGATCAGATTATGATGCCAACCAACTTGGAATACTCGACAGATATAAGAATTATAACGGAGAAGAAGGAAACTCTCCTACGTCAGAGATGTCAAAAGAATCTTATCCGACTTCCGGATCAACATTACCTGATATGGAAGACATTAATCGTGATAATACCTTAAGTGAGACAGAAAGCTATTATCAGTACAAGGTAAGTATGCGACCGGGTGATATAAAAGTCGGATCCAATTATGTTGTGGATGAAGTTGACGATAAAGTAACCTTCGCAAATGGCCAGAAATCGGATGTTAAATGGTATCAGTTTAAAATACCAATTACAGATTATCAGAAGGTAATTGGCCCGATAAAGGACTTTAAATCGATAAGGTTTATGAGAATGTTCCTGAAAGATTTCAATGAACCTGTTATTATGCGGTTTGCTGAACTCAATCTTGTACGTGCCGAATGGAGAAAATATAATTTGTCGTTCAGAGAGGGGGGTGAAAGAATAACGATCCCTGAAGCTACAGACGGTACATTTGAAATAAGTTCGGTAAGCATTGAGGAGAATTCGGGTAAAGTACCTGTTAATTATGTTCTGCCTCCGGGATTTGACAGGGTTACCGACCCCCAGAATCCACAGCTGAGGCAACTGAATGAACAATCTATGGTGCTTAGGGTCCTCGATCTTGATGACGGAGATGCCAGAGCTGCATACCGGAATGTAGATCTCGACATGAGGCAGTATAGAAAATTAAGAATGGAAGTTCATGCCGAGGCAATGATCGGACATTCTTTAAGGGATGATGAACTGACAGCCTTTATCAGGCTGGGTTCAGATTACCAGGGTAATTTTTACGAGTATGAGATTCCCCTTAAACTGACTCCCCCGGGTCGTCATTATGATAATAATTCAGATGCAGACAGGGAAATAGTCTGGCCCGCTGCAAACAGCTTTGATATTGATCTTTCAGTTTTGCAGGATGCAAAACAGGAACGCAATCGCCAGATGGATCTGCCCGGTTCGTCACTAAGCATCTCCGATGTTTTTGTTTATACAAATGGGACTGCTAGGGTTTCAGTTTCAGGTAATCCGAACCTTAGTAATGTGAGGGTCATAATGATAGGAGTCCGGAATCCGATAAAAAGCAGGAACCGGGCCACTGACGACGGAGCTCCGAAATTTGGAGAGGTATGGGTAAATGAACTTCGCCTGAACGATTTTATTGAAAATGGAGGATGGGCTGCTAATGGTCATCTGCAGGCACATCTGGCCGACCTTGGTACTATCGATATGGTAGGACAGGCCAGTACTCCGGGATGGGGGAGCATTGATAAGAGCGTAAATGACAGAAGTAAGGAGGAGACAATGAAGTATGATATCTCTTCAAATATTGAATTTGGGAAATTCTTTCCGGATAAGATTGGCGTCAGACTCCCCCTATATTTAGGGTATTCTGAAAGCGTTATTAAACCTCAATATAATCCCCTTGATCCTGATATCCCTTTGAACGATGCCCTGGCCGCAGCTAAAAATAAAGCGGAACGTGATTCAATAAAATCTATTTCGGAGAATTATGCAAGGAGGAAGACGATCACAATAAGCAATGCAGGAATAACCAAAAGGGGTGAAAAACCTCATGCATGGGATCTGGCAAATTTTAGCATTAACTATACCTATAACGAAACCTACAGCAGTAACATAAATACAGCGATTAATCTTGAAAAAAACTACCGTGGTGGCATTAATTATGATTTTCAGGCACAGCCTGCAAATCTAATGCCTTTCAAAAATGTGCGGTTTTTAAATTCACCATTGCTCAGGATTTTTAAAGATTTTAACTTCTATGTCTTTCCTAAAAGCCTCTCATTCAGGACAGACCTGAGCAGGGATTATAACGAAATTAAAACAAGGAACATTGACAATCCCTATCTGCTTATTGAACCATCTTTCAGGAAAGATTTTGAGTGGAGCAGGATTTATGATTTCAAATATGATATTACCCGGCAGCTAAAATTTGACTTTACTGCCACTAACCTTGCAAGGATAGATGAACCGGAAGGTGGAGTGGACAAGAAAAGATATGCAAGTACTTACGATGCCTGGCGCGACTCAGTCCTTACCAATCTTAAGAATTTTGGCAGGACGACCGACTATAACCATTTTTTTAATATCACTTATAACATTCCTGTCAATAAGCTCCCTCTCCTTTCCTGGGTTAATGCCAATGCCCGGTATTCTGCCGATTATACCTGGCTGGCCGGTCCCATTTTTCCAGACAGTATGAAAATAAACCTGGGAAATTCCATCAAAAATCATAACGAGATGACATTGACCACTATGGCCAATCTGTCAACTCTGTACAGCAAATCAAAATTAATGAAGAGAATCGAGAATGATACCAGACCGGATGCAAGACAAAGGATGAAACCTGAATATAAGACTGTTACATACACAAGGAACAATGTTAACTTCAGACCAAATGTTGCAAGGGCAATTTATCATAATTTAAAAACGAAAGATGTAAAAGTTAAGATTGTTGATAAGGGAGGTGCCGAGGTTAAAGGGAAGGTAGATATTATAAGTGATAACAGAATAAATTTCACGTCTGACCAAAAGGTAGACGGTGCCGCGGTATCTGTTGAAGGCAAGGTAAAGAAAAACCGTAATCCGTTCATTGTTACAGGAGAATACCTGGTACGGGCATTAATGGGCATAAGGTCGGTAAGCTTAACTTACACATCTGACCAGGGACAATACCTGCCCGGTTACCTTCCGGAAACCAGATACCTTGGGATGTCCGACTTTAATAATTCTCTTTCTCCGGGATGGCCCTTTATCCTTGGATACGGAAGTGAGAATTTCTTTAATTCTGCTGTTACAAAGGGATGGATATCTAAAGATACCTTGCTGAATACACCTGCAATGTATAATAATAACATAAGCATATCTCTCCGCAGTCTCATAGAACCATTTCCGGGCCTGCGTATTGATATGAATGCAGACAGGCGGTACCTAAAACAGGTAAGCTCATATTATATAGCTGATTATAACGGTAATTTCCCCGACAGCACCAGAAACAGGGTCGTTTCGGGGAACTTCTCAATTTCTGTCATATCCTGGGGAACTGCTTTCGAAAAGATCTCCAAATCAAACGACTATGTTTCTCCAACATTTGAGGCTTTTAAAAATAATACTGTTATTATATCCGAAAGACGAGCCGAAGAGAGACAAAAAGTGGATCCTGCTTACAACCCGGACGTTGACCCGTCATCCGGCAACCCGATTACAGGGCCATATAAAAGCGGTTATGGGGAGACCTCAAGAGAAGTGCTGATTCCGGCATTTATTGCAGCTTACACAAAATCAAATCCAAGGAAGGTCGGACTTGACCCGTTTCCATCGGCCTTAAGAATGATGCCAAACTGGCGGATCACTTTTGACGGGTTGTCTAAGTTCGATTTCGTCCAGCAGGTATTCACCTCAATTAACTTATCTCATCAGTACAGAAGCACTTATCAGGTGGGCTCATTTACTACAAATCTGAATTATGCTCCGGATGAAACGGGAATAAGCAGGATCAGAGATCTTCAGAATAACTATATTCCTCAGTTCTCAATAGATGTTGTGACAATTAGCGAGCAGTTCAGTCCTATGATAAATGTGGATATGAACTGGAAGAACAGCCTTACAACCAGGTTCGAATGGAGAAAATCCAGAACGGTTGCCCTTAACCTGACGAGTAACCAGGTAGCCGATGCAAGAATAAATGAACTGATCTTTGGAGCAGGCTACAGGTTTGATAATGTTCAGATCATTCTCAAATCACGCAACGGACAAAGAGCACTTAAGAGTGACCTGAACCTGCGGCTTGATCTTTCAATAAAGGACGATAAAACCATAGCACGAAAACTTGTGGAAGATGTAAATCAACCTGTTGTGGGTCTAAGAACATTCTCTGCAGGTATCACTGCCGACTATGTTTTAAGCGACAGGTTCAATCTCCAGATCTTTGCAGACCGTACGATGAATAATCCTTTTGTTGCAACTACATTCCCCACATCCAATACCAATTTTGGTTTCAGCCTGAAATTCACATTGATACAATAATTTAGTGTCTCCGGTCCAAGTAAAAATTTGATAGATTGTTTCAATAAGACGTAGTTATTTTCTTCCATTCTGAAAATCAACTATTCTGGTAAAATATTTTGAAACGATGATGTATTAATCGATCCATTTTCCCTAATTTTGAGTAAAACCTGGAAGATTACATCAATATAAATCTTGGTAAAAATTTGCAAATGAAAAAAACAAAACCAAAGCTTTCATTTTGGCAGATATGGAATATGAGTTTTGGATTCTTTGGCATCCAGTTTGGCTTCGCACTTCAAAATGCCAACGTCAGCAGAATCTTTGAAACACTGGGAGCAAAAGTTGAAAACATTCCGATATTATGGATTGCCGCTCCTGTCACCGGATTGATAATACAACCTATTATAGGTCATATGAGCGACAATACATGGAACAGGTTCGGGCGTCGCCGACCTTATTTTCTGACTGGCGCTCTTCTGGCTTCGCTGGCATTGCTGATTATGCCACACTCCCCTGTTTTATGGGTCGCCGCCGGAATGCTTTGGATTATGGATGCATCCATAAATATATCTATGGAGCCTTTCAGAGCGTTCGTCGGCGATATGTTGCCGTCAACGCAAAGAACTAAAGGTTTTTCAATGCAAAGCTTTTTTATAGGAACAGGAGCAGTTATTGCATCGGCACTTCCTTACATGCTTACCAACTGGTTTGGTGTTTCAGGCATAGCTACGGAGGGTGCCATTCCACACCATGTCAAAATATCTTTTCTGATAGGAGGGGTGGTATTTTTTCTGGCTGTTTTATGGACTGTCATCCGGACTAAAGAATATTCTCCTGAAGAAATGGCTGAATTTGCAGGCGATGAAACAGATAAATCCGGGGAATCGTTACTTTCGGGTGAAGAATATTACCCGGCAGGGAAATTTTTCAAATCCTCATTTTTCTGGATATTCGGAGGCCTTCTTATCAGTACACTGGTTTACCTGACAGGAATGGAAGCAGAAGTCCATATTCTTGGATTTGGACTGGTTGTTTTTGGTTTAATTCAGCTTTTGACCGGGTGGCTAACCAGTATGAACAAAACCGGCAGCGGACTCGTAGTGGTTATTAATGATTTGTTTAAAATGCCGCGAACTATGGTTCAGCTGGCTTTTGTACAGTTTTTTTCATGGTTTGCCCTCTTCTCAATGTGGATTTACACTACAGCCGCAGTAACGAGTACCAAATATGACATGAACCTTGATCATAACACCTATCTGTCGCTTAAACAAACAGTTGAAAGGGTTTCGGCTTTACCGGAAGCAAAGGACTGGACGAACCTTGACGACATTAAATCGGACTTCCAGGTATTTGAAAAGAAATTCAGCAATAATAAAAAAGTTGTTGCAACAATGAGGGTAGTCCAGTTTTTTACCGATGTTAAAAAGAGTTCAGCTCTGCAGTTAGATCAAAAGGTAAAAGAAAGGTTGTTATATATTGAAAAGGAATACAATAAAGGAGCTGACTGGGTAGGAGTATTAATGTCCGTATATAATGGATTTGCTGCTGTGATGGCCTTTCTTCTTATTGCACTGGCACGATATACCAGCAGGAAAACTGTGCATGCGATCAGCCTTCTGATTGGAGGTATAAGCCTGATATCATTTTTCTTCATAAAAAATCCAAAATTGCTGATTATATCTGAACTGGGTATTGGTCTTGCCTGGGCCAGCATTCTTGCTATGCCATATGCCATTCTGACCGGATCGCTCCCTGCAAAAAAAATGGGAACATATATGGGTATTTTTAATTTCTTTATTGTCATTCCCCAGATAATGGCAGCGAGCATTCTTGGATTTCTTGTCAAGAGCCTTTTTGGAGGGGAAAGCATATATGCCCTTGTCACCGGCGGAGCCTCAATGTTTATTGCAGCTTTACTTGTTCAGTTTGTTGAAGACAAGGATTAAAAACCTTATGTATGAGGATCAGCGCCTGTATTTTTGATCTTGATGGAGTAATAGTTGATACAGCCAAATACCACTTCCTGGCATGGAAAAGGCTTGCTGAACAGCTTGATATAGATTTTACCGAAGTAGATAATGAACGGCTCAAGGGAGTTAGCCGGATGGAGTCGCTGGAGATAATACTTGAACTGGGTCGGAAGAGCATCAGTCAGGACAGAAAAATTGAATATGCTGCAATAAAGAACAAATGGTATAATGAATATATCAGTAAGATGACTCCTGAAGAGATCCTTCCCGGGTCACTTGACTTTATTAATAAGTTAAAAAAAGCCGGTATTCTGGTTGCAGTGGGGTCTGCAAGCAAAAATACTCCCTTGATACTCGACAGGGTTGGGATCAGGAAACTCTTTGATGCTGTAGCCGATGGGAACAATGTCGAAAAGGCAAAACCCGATCCGGAGGTCTTCTTAAAGGCAGCATCCCTGTTAGGCACGGAACCCCGGGAATGTGTTGTTTTTGAAGATGCGGCCGCCGGAGTTCAGGCTGCACTTAATGCAGGTATGATATGTATCGGGATAGGATCACCTGAGGTCCTGAAAAATGCCCATCATGTTATTAGCGGATTAATTGACATGAGCCTTGATAAATTGAAAATGGTTGAAAAAACTATCCTGATATGAACAATTTGTATAAAATCGATGAGTGGCTGATCATTGAGGAGGGTTTTCACCCTGATAACAACAGGGAATCAGAAAGCATCTTTTCAATAGGAAACGGATATATGGGTCAGAGAGCCAACTTCGAGGAAAAATATTCAGGAGATAGCCTGCAGGGTAACTATGTTGCAGGCGTTTATTACCCCGACAAAACACGTGTGGGATGGTGGAAAAATGGATATCCTGAATATTTTGCAAAAGTTATTAACGCGCCAGGCTGGATAGGAATAGATATTTCAGCGGATGGAAAATATATTGATCTGGCAACAGCAAAGATCCTCTCTTTTAAAAGAATACTTAATATGAGAGAGGGCTATCTTGAGAGATCTTTCAAAACAACCGTTTCATCAGATAAGACTATTGAAATAAATTCCCGAAGATTTGTCAGCATGGCAGAACCTGATCTGGGAGTAATCAGATACAGAGTAAAATCAATAGATTTCACCGGTAATATCAGCCTGAATTCATATATTAACGGGAATGTAAGGAATGAAGATACTAATTATGGTGAAAAATTCTGGAAGGAGGTACGAAGAGACGTGTCTGAAGATTATGGGATAATGACTTCCGGAACATTGAAAACCGACTTTCATGTGACGACTGGTATGTACTGTAGGGTTTTAAAAAACGACAGACATCTAATTCCCTGGTCAAAAATAACAGATAAAGCGGAGTATGTAGCTAATGAGGTTTCTTTCGGTATCAATCCCGGGGAAGAGATGACCCTGTATAAATTTGTGTCTGTTCTTTCTTCACTGAATAACCCTAAAGACGATTTAATTAATGATGTAAAAGTGCGTCTTGCAAATGCCAGGGCAGAAGGCTATAATAGAATTTTTCTTGCTCATAAGAATGAATGGAAAAGAATATGGACAGCTTCAGATGTTGTTATAGAAGGTGATATTGCAGCCCAGCAGGCAATAAGGTTTAATATTTTTCAGTTGAACCAGACCTATACAGGCAAAGATGAAAGACTGAACATCGGGCCCAAAGGATTCACCGGTGAAAAATATGGCGGGAGCACATACTGGGATACCGAAGCATTTGTACTGCCATTCTTTTTGAAAACAGCTGAGCAGGAAGTGGGGAGAAATTTATTGTTATACAGGTATAAACATCTGGGGAAAAGCATTGAAAATGCAGAAAAACTGGGATTCAGAAATGGGGCAGCTCTTTACCCGATGGTTACCATGAATGGTGAAGAATGCCATAATGAGTGGGAAATAACTTTTGAAGAGATACATCGTAATGGGGCAATTGCTTATGCAATATATAATTATATAAGGCATACCGGCGATGAAAATTATATGGCAGATTACGGACTGGAAGTCTTAATAGCCATTTCAAGATTCTGGAGCCAGCGTGCAACTTTTTCAGAAAATATTAAGAAATATGTTATTTTAGGGGTAACAGGTCCAAATGAATATGAAAATAATGCAAATAACAACTGGTACACTAATGTAATGGCCTTATGGACATTATCCTACACACTAAAAAGCATTGTAAGACTTGAAAAGGAGAACTCCGAAAAACTCAAAAAGGTATTAAATAAATCTAACTTCAGGTATGCTGAAGAAACAAAACATTGGAATGAGATAATAGTTAATATGCATTTACCTTTCGATAAAGAGAGAAATGTGTTTCTTCAGCAGGATGGATTTCTTGACAAAGAAATCAGAAAAGCTGATACTATTCCTCCCGGGGAAAGACCAATAAATCAGAATTGGTCATGGGACAGGATACTGAGATCATGTTTTATTAAGCAGGCAGATGTTCTCCAGGGGCTCTATGTTTTGGAAGATCGATTCGATACAGCTACAATTAAAAGAAACTTTGATTTTTATGAACCGATGTGTGTTCACGAATCATCCTTATCGGCCTGTATCCATTCAATAATTGCATCAAGGATAGGGAATATAGAAAAGGCTTACGAACTTTATTTACGGACTGCCAGGCTGGATCTCGATGACTATAATAATGAGGTATCCGACGGGCTGCACATTACTAGTATGGCTGGTTCATGGCTCGCAGTTGTTGAAGGATTCGGGGGGATGCGCATTGATAATGATAAGATCAGGCTAAACCCGTTAATTCCGGATAAATGGCAATCATACTCATTTCATGTGTGTTTCAGAGGTACATCGTTTGAGGTAATCGTGAAGAAGAACAGCCTGCTGGTTAAGAATCTGTCAAAAAAACAGCTTAAACTTATCATTTCAGACAGGAATTACCTGATAGAAGGTGAGGAAAAACTTGAAGTTGACCATAAAACCGGGTAAATTTGATAAATTGTTGACAATCGGGAAATCAAATCAGAAATAGATTACTTAATTCTTAATATTATGGATAAACTTCACTCTGGTCTGCTTGCTCTTTTGCTGGCAGTCATAATAATTATTGCAGGATGCACTCTTTTCAGAGGTAAAAAGGAATTAAAACCTTTTGTATCCGATGTTGTACACCCCGGATGGTCAAAAAATGCCGTTTTTTATGAAGTCAACATCAGGCAATATACCCCTGAGGGAACATTTAATGCCTTTGCAAAACATCTTCCCAGGCTTGAAAAACTGGGTGTCGATGTTTTGTGGCTGATGCCGGTCACCCCGATAGGTATTAAAAACAGGAAAGAACCACTCGGGAGTTATTATTCAGTAATGGATTACATGGATGTCAATCCTGAATTCGGTACTATGAATGATTTTAAAGACCTGGTTTCCAAAGCTCATGAGATGGGTTTTCATGTTATAATCGACTGGGTGCCTAATCATTCATCGTGGGATAATAAACTTACAGTTCAACATCCCGACTGGTATGTGAGAGACTCTACAGGTAATTTTACCCCTCCCATTGGCACAGACTGGACTGATGTTATTCAGTTTGACTGGACTAATAAAGACCTTCAGGACTATATGCTTGGGGCATTGGAATTCTGGGTAACACTTGGAGTGGATGGATTCAGGGTCGATTTTCCGGGAAACACACCATTTGATTTCTGGGAAAGGGTCAGGACAGAGCTTTCGAAGATCAAGCCGGTCTTTATGCTTGCTGAAAATGAAGATAAGCCGGCCTTTTTAGAGAAAGGTTTTGATATGAATTATTCCTGGGACCTGTTTCATCTTATGAACAATATAGCACAGGGGAAAGATAGTGTACGAAGTTTAAGAAAATACTACCGGAAAGAAAGATCAATCTACCCGTCAGACGTGTACAGAATGGTATTTCTTGATAATCATGATGAGAACTCATGGAATGGCACAATAAACTCCAGACTTGGAAATGCCCAGGAGGCGTTTGCTGTCTTTATGTTCACAACAAGGGGAGTTCCGCTTCTCTACAACGGACAGGAAGTGTGCCTGAATAAGAGCCTGAAGTTTTTTGAAAAGGATACTATAAGATGGGATACCTGTAAGCTGACCTCTTTCTATACAAATCTGATTGAACTAAGAAAGAAGAATCCGGCTCTGTGGAATGGAGATTATGGCGGCGCTATGGATTCGATAATCACAAGAAAGGATAACAGGATATTCGCCTTCTACAGGGAAAAAGATAAAGACCGTGTTGTAGTTTTTCTGAACCTGAGTAAGAAAAATGTTGCAATAAAACCGAAAATCAAAAATCTGAATGGTGATTATAAGGACTTTTTTTCAGGTACAACTGTTTCTCTACCATTAACTGATTCACTTAGACTGGGCCCCTGGGGATATAAGGTACTGGTAAGATAATATGCAGCATACTGGCCCCTCTAACTCACTTTATTTTTCAATTTTTTGAAAAGTAGTGATTATATAACGCAAACAAGAAGTCAGAATTGATAAACAACCAAAAGAAAATGCAAAATGCAAAAATCAAAAGGTTATTAATATTCTCCATTAGCCCCCCCTCGGGGGGGGTGGGGGGTGTTAAATATAAGTTGAGGTGTATCTTTTATATAACAACGACTTCCCTTTTGCTATTATTTTTTTGCATTTGTCTTCTTCCCGGATGCAGTCAGCATCAAAGCCAAATCAGCATTTCTGCTGACAGTTCTCTTGCTTCAGTTCCTGTTTGGGCTAAAGAAGCGATCTGGTACCAGATCTTTGTTGAACGGTTCCGAAATGGTGATCCATCCAATGACCCGACTCCTTTTGATATGTATGGTTCTTATCCCGACTACCTGCCTCCAAATTGGGCTATTACCCCGTGGGGACACGACTGGTATTCGCATGAGCCCTGGCTCGACAGTTTAAGAGTGAACGGGTTTTATTCAAAGATCCAGGCCCGGCGCTATGGCGGTGACCTTCAGGGTGTGCTTGATAAGATCGATTATATACGGCAACTGGGCGTTAATGCCATCTACTTTAATCCTTTAAATGATTCTCCTTCATTGCATAAATATGATGCAAGGAACTATGCTCACATTGACAGGAATTTTGGTCCAGACCCAAAGGGAGACACTAAACTTATGGATTCCGAAATACATGATGATCCTTCAACATGGAAATGGACCACCGCCGATAAGCTTTTTCTGAAGATCGTAAATGAATGTCATAAGAGAGGGATCAGGGTGATAATGGATTATTCATGGAATCACACCGGGAAGGTTTTCTGGGCGCTGGAGGATATCAGGAAGAATGGGAAGAAATCAAAGTATGTCGATTGGTATAACATCATTCAATTTGATGATCCATCCACTCCTCAGGATGAATTCAGGTATGAGGGATGGGGAGGCAATAATCCCTGGATGCCTGTATTTAAAAAAGATATTATTCCCCCTGGTAATAAGACGATGCCCTTTGAAGGCAACCTTCATTCTGAATCGTTGAGAAAGCATATTTTTGATGTTACCAGGAGATGGCTTGATCCTGATGGAGACGGGAATCCCTCAGATGGAGTGGACGGGTTCCGTCTTGATGTGGCAGGAGAAATTCCTATGGGATTCTGGCGGGAGTATCGTAAAGTTGTGCGATCAGTCAATCCGCAGGCTTACCTGGTTGGCGAGATATGGTGGCTTAAATGGCCTGACAAACTTATGGATCCTGCAGTATACCTGAAAGGTGACCAGTTTGACGCGGTAATGAATTACAGATGGTACAGGATAGCCAGAGGTCTGTTCGGACAGGCCGAACCTGTACTTAGGCCTTCTGAATTCATTAGGGCAATAAATGAGATTGACAGAGATATTATGGCCGATAATCTTGAGGCGATGATGAATGTGGCATCGACACACGATTCACCCCGGTTGTCAACATCGCTATATAATAAAACATTGTATAAATACAAGGCAAAACCAGGGGATAATCCTGATTATAAAATAAATAAACCTGATGATCTGACCAGAAAGGAACAGATTTTGTTATTAGTAAACCAGTTTACTTTTATAGGCGCACCGCAGATCTGGAATGGGGAAGAAGTGGGTATGTGGGGCGCTGATGACCCCGATTGCCGTAAACCTGTTGTATGGGACGATCTGACCTATGAGGATGAAAGAGCAAATTATAATCCTGCAAAAAGCCGGCCCGTCGATATTGTAAGACCTGATACGGTCCTGCTGAATTTTTATAAGAGACTATGCAAATTGAGAAATGAAAATCCGGTCTTAAATAATGGAGCTCTCTCTTTCATACTGGCTGACGATAAGAATATGTTGATGGCTTACAGCAGAAAGAATAATAATGAGGAAGTAATAGCTGTTTTTAATTGTTCCGATAGTCCACAACAGACAAAACTGGTTGTTAATAACAACGGGGATTATAAAGACATATTCTCAGGCAGCAACAAAATTTTTAAATGCAAAAATAACATTATTGAGATAACTCTTGAACCTATGGCTGCTACTATCCTGAAAAGGGATTAAGTATTACTTTTTAATGATCTTTAAGGTTTTTAAACCTGTTTTAACTGCAACCTTTACAATATAGATGCCATCAGGGGCAGACTTTCCTTCGGCTGATTTCCCATCCCATTTAACTGATTGCATTTCATCTGCCGAAATACCGGTCTCTAATTGTCTTATCATTTTTCCAGTAAAATCGAAGATAGATAAAGAAACAGACGAGGGATGAGTATTTATAATATCGAAAGTGAACTCGTTATGAGAAGGATTTGGATATACCGAAACAGAGAGTCCGTTGACAGCTTTCATATGATCGTTCGCACTTAGCAGGTACCTTGGTGATTCAAGTTTTTTTGTAGTGTATAGCCTGTATTCTCCCGGCTGAAGTGAAATCGGGTCATTAACATTTACAACTGTAACAGAATCGTCGGTAAAGTATTCATACCATTTACCTGCTTCCGGGAAAGAAGGTGTTATATTATCCTGCGTAATCCCGAAATTGCCCAATATATTAACATCCATTGTTGAATGAATCAGTTGAATGCTTTTTAACGGATTCATCAGTGAATATGAATAGTTATCTGTCTGAAAAGCAGGCTGGCTTGTTTTGAGATTATTGAGAAGTTTATAAATCAGGTATAATCTGTGACGATATGGATCATTAAAATAATCCCACTTAATTGGTTTTTCACTGGTTCTTCCGCCGGATTCTATGGAAATATCATAGCCAAGTTCACCAAATTGCCATATCATTTTAGGTCCGGGTACTGTAAGAAGAAAGGTTGCATCAAGTTCCATCCTTTTCAGAGCAGTCTTCAGATCCCTTGTGTTATAATCAGAATTGGAAGCTCCGTAAGTGATTGTTTTATACATTATACGTTCTTCATCATGGCTTTCCATGTAGCTATCGAGATTTGGCTCGTTCCAGCCTGCTCCATTTGCACTTACAGCAGTCAGATCAGATGAATAACCCATGGCTGCTTCACCATAATTATAATTATTGTTTCCCCATAACATCATTCCATAATCTGACAACACTATTTCTTCACTGTTGGCCGAAAAATGTTCAAGAATGATATATGCATCGGGTTTAACATTCCAAATCTGGTTTGCCATTCTTTCAAGAATAGCAATTCTGGATTCATCATATGCATTCCCGTCGCCAGGTGTATTAGTAAAACCTTTTGTAAAATCGAAACGAAATCCATCAAATTTGTATTCTGTGAGCCAGTAAGCATTGATCCTGTCAACAAGTGCCTGTGTTGAGGGACTCTCATGGTTAAAATCGGCTCCCCAATGATATACAGGGTTAGGCGATTGTGCGTTGAACCATGGATTGGGCAGTTTCATGTAAATCTGATCAGATCCTATATAATTAAGATATAGCTGAACAAAAGGAGATTGCTCATAACAGTGATTGAGGACTATATCCATAATTACGGCTATGCCATGGCTATGACAGGTATCAATAAAAGCTTTAAGATCATTTTTAGGGCCATAGTACTTGTCAGGAGCAAAATAGAAGGATGGATTATATCCCCAGCTTAAGTTACCTTCAAATTCGTTTATGGGCATAAGTTCAATTGCATTTACTCCCAGGTAATCGAGGTAATTTAAGGTGTCTATCAATGTTTTGTAATCATGATTGGCCGTAAAATCACGTACAAGAAGCTCATAGATTATAAGGTCCGATTGTTTTGGAGGTGTGAAATTGGTTGTATGCCATGCATAAGGTACCTGTGCAGTCTGAAGCACAGAGACTATGCCTGAAGCAGTATCTTTAGGATAAGGTATAAGATTAGGATATGTTGCAGAGGGAATAAATTGATCATTGTCGGGGTCAAGAACCTTGTCGCAATAAGGCTCACCAATATACAGAGATGTATCTACAAGATACTGAAAGCGATATTCCTTTCCTGGTATGAGTCCGTCTATCTCTACCCAGTATCTTTCACCGTCAGGCGTCCTTTTCATATAGCCCTTTTCACGGGCCAGCCACCCGGTAAAATCACCTATGGCAAAAACATAACTCTTATATGGTGCATGCAGAACGAGAGTAACTGATGAATTACTTGTATAATTTATTCCGTCAGGCATTCCATCTGGCAGAGCTTCAGTTATAAGAGGTTTCCTGACATAAAAGAAGAATGAATCTGCGGCAAAGGAAGGTTTATCCCATGCTATTGCTTTGACCCAGAATTCACCATATTGGTCAGGGATGATAGTATCGGTAACAAGATCAGCCGTCTTGCCTGATTTAATAAATTCATTATTTATATATAATGATACAGAATCAGCCAATGTAGCAGAGGCATCTATGACAACCTGTTTATTCAGTTCCGTTACAAAAGATGATTTGGAGGGAAGTGTAAATGTTACATTTAATCCGATCTGAAATACTGCAATAAATATATCGGGTCGGGTTTGAAGATTAGCACCTGCATTTCGGAAAACAAGACAAATCCTGGTGACAACGTCAGCAGGAGACAATGAATAGAATGTTTGTATATCGGGTGTAATATCAAGTTCATAAAGGTAGTTTCCAAGATATAACAATTTTGGCTGGGTGAGGTTATTCCCCCATGTTCCTATAACATCCTGCCAGTCTGTTCCATTTACAGTGACACCTGTATGAACGTACAGATCGCCCGTGTAATTGTGAAGATCACCGGCATCTTTTGAACTATTGTAAAAGATCTTGATCAGCTTCCCGGGAGTTGGCACAGCAGGATCTGTAGTCACCATCTGACCATACAGGATATTGAAAGCAGCAAAAGCAGTTAATATAAAAACTATCAACTTTTTCATCAGGCTTTTATAAATTATAAGCATTGACATTCATAAAGATAAAGAATTCAAATTAAAATACTAATATTCAATCAGGTAGACGAGTTCTTTAGCAATTATTTGAAATCAGGTTGCAATGTATTTAAATTCCTTTTACGTTTTAAATAATACTTTTCAATACAATAATTTTGCTATTGAGTTTTAATAAAAGAGGCTGCTAATTCGGACGGCAGCCTCTTTTATGAATTGGAACTTTAATTATGATGTATTATGAAGCTTTCCTGTCAGTTCATTGTTATTGTAGCTTTAAGTCCCCATGGATCTAAGGTAATGGTATAAATTCCGGCGGTTGCAATTGAAATATTGTCACCACCATAAGTTAGAGCGTTTATATCACCCCCCAGATTAACTGTCCAGTCAGCATTAGCCCTGAATTTAAAGGAGCCGGCAGCGGAAACGTTAATAACGGTGGTAAAGACCTTATTTGTTGGATCCCATGTCATCATTTCATCACTGGCCCAGCTGTTAAAATCACCAATGACACCCCAGGTGTTTGCGCTATACGTATACTGGTTAGGAATACTTAAATTCAGGGTAATGGCATAATCGGCAGTTATGGTTACAGGAATATTCGAACCTCCGGCATCTAATGTGGAACCATCAGCTGCAGTACTCCCATAATTTGGATTCGGTGCATCCCATGAATCATTCGCACGGAATTTGAACGCACCGCTGCTTGTTAAATTCACTGCAGCAGTAAATATTTGATTATCTGAATTAAATGCAAGCGGAGTATCTGTGCTCCAGCCGCCGGGAGTAGCATCTCCGATAATACCCCATGTTGTTAACAGATAACTATATGTCATGGTCCCCAGATTAGCCTGAATCAGATAATACCCGGCTGTTGTAACAGGGATATTTTGTCCTCCGTTGTCATTTGATAAAATACCCTGATTCGTACCGTCATCTCCAAAGGTATGGGCATTATCCCATGAATGATCGGTAACCAGCTTAAATCCACCGACTGTCAGATATACATATCCCTGAGCAGTACCACCGCTTGAAGGGGTTGAAATAATATAACTGGCAGCATCACTGTTATCCCAGCCATTATAATCACCTACGACCCAGAATTTGGTAATGTCGGCAAGGGTGGTAAATGCAATATCGGATCCATAAGCAGTACCAGCACTGTTAGTGGCGTATGCCCTGACATGATAAGTAGTGTACTTGGTTAATCCGGTAAGGTTGCTTACAAAAGTGCCTGTACCCTGACCTCCGGCTATAATATTACCTGTGATGTCGGGATTAGCTGCAGAACCCCAGGCAAGACCTCTGGCCGTAACAGTCGCTCCTCCATCGTAAGTGACGTTACCTCCTGACAGGGCACTTATCTGTGTAATGCTTGTTACAGATGAGGTTGTTACAGCAGGTAAGTCAACCAGCGTAGTAAATGACACTTCAGGTCCATAACCTGTACCCGCACTATTTGTGGCATAGGCACGGACATAATATGTAGTGTTTCCTTTCAGGCTGGTGAGCAAACTTACAAATGTCCCGGTCCCGGTTCCATCAGAAGTTTTATTGTTGGCAATTGTAGGATTATGCGCTGTATTATAACAAACTCCGCGCGCTGTTACGGCGGCACCACCACTTACTGTAACATCACCACCTCCTGTAGCTGAATTACCTGTAATTTCTGTAACTGAAGCTGTGGTAAGTGTTGATACAACTGGTAACGTAGTAAATGCTACACCTTCACCATAAACTGTAAAATTCGTACCAATGCCATAGGCACGAGCATAATATTTTGTAGCATAATCAAGACCCGTTAAGGTAACCTCAAAAGTTGCCTTATTTGCCGGCCCTGTAAATATCGCTTTACTATCCGAAGTTGTGGGAAGTGTATCTGTTCCGTAACAAACACCTCGTTCACCAAATCCGCTTGCCGTTGCAATAACAAAGCCAACCACAGTGGCAGAATCGGATGAAAGATTTAGTACCTGGGAAGTAGTCAGTTGCGCGGGGAGCATCACATTCGACGTGTCCTTGGTGCATGCAGTATAAATAACTGCTATCGTGACAAGAACTGCGAAAATTCGATATATGGATGTTTTTTTCATTTATGTGTATTTAAATTTTCATTAATCAATTGATTTATAGGTAATCAATATTTGATTGCTAATTTAACAATGTTAGTGTAGCCACGATAGGAGTACCAATGGTTAACGTAATATAATAGGTTCCTGCCACCGTGATGGGTACATTACCGCTACTGCCATTATTCCACAAATTATTTAAGAAATCATACTGAGGATTGGCATCATTTCCCCAACCTATGTTGACTGGGCTCCAGCTATCATTCATCCTGAATTTAACTCCTCCCACTATCAAATCAGCGGTAGTATACCAGTATCCTCCTTTGGAATTGTAATCCATTTTTTGATCAGGTGCTGACCATCCATTGAAATCACCAATTAAACCAATCATATTTGCAGTCAATGAATAGGTAAGCGTATTAGTATTTACCTCAAGTACATACCATCCGCTGGCAGGAGAAGTAATTCCTCCTGTCCCGCTGACAGCAAGGACTCCGCCTGTGAGACCATATTGGATATCTGCATCAGGATCATTAAAAGTAAAAGGTGCGGAGGCATCAAGTTTCACTAAGCCTGAATAATTACCATTACCGAGAGCCGATTCTATTTTCTGAGTAATACCTGAACCGATCAGATCCAGCCTTGGCAAACCATAGATAGTGACGCTTGCAGTTTGAGAAGGTGAAATATAGACCATCGGAGTGTACCCTGTTCCGGCATCCTGAACCAGGACTGACCTGATCCTGAATTCGAGTTGAGAAACAGCATCTGCAGGGTATCGCCTTATCAGAAGCCCGTTAAGTTCGCTTACACTGAATTTAAAAGCATTATCCTGGATGTCAGAAGCAAGTATGATTGGATTTTTAAATTGATTCCCCGCTGTATCAGCTTCCAGAAAATAATTTGCGGAGGCCTGAAACCCCGGATTGACCGGAGTCCCGACAAAGACTATTGTATCCAGTCCGTTTGCACGCTGAAGGGTCAGATCAGGAACCGTTGTAATAGCAGGGCCATTAGGATTGGCTAAAATTTCAACTTTTATTTCTTCTTTCTGACAAGAAGATAACAGGCCAAGTATCCCTGCGAGGCTTAAAAATATAATTGATATCTTTTTCATATCTCTAAAATTTAATACATTAATTGTATCCATGATTCTGCTTTATATTTGGGTTAGCAGATACCTCATTCCCAGGAATTGGAAAGATATTCAGATATTTAGAAGTTTGCGTACCTGCCATAACCCCTCCTTTCCATGTCCATGTGTAGGATCCGTCAGTAAATTGACCAAAACGGACCAGATCAGTGCGTCGCTGCGCTTCATAGTAAAATTCACGTCCCCGTTCGTCGAGAATGGCTTTAAATGGAATTCCATTAGTGGTAGCCTGCAATTGAGTCAAATTAACCGTATGATTACTATCGCCAAAGGCCCTGGCCCTGATGAGATTGACATCGGTGACTGACTGGTTAATATCGCCCCCAGTCATTTTTAAGTTTGCTTCAGCTCTCATGAGATAAGCATCGGCCAGACGGAAAACAGGGAAATCAGTACTGGCATAATTCCCGTTCCAGTTTGCCGCCTGACTGCCATCGGCATTATTGTTTGTAAATTTAAAAACACCAATGCCAAAGGGAAAGTTGGATGAAGCACTCGGAATATTCCAGTGTGCCAGTTGACGGCAAAAGACTCTCCTGTCCTTACTTTGTCTGAAGAATGGATCTGAGGCTGGCACCGGAACATTACCATACGTAGCCAGAGTGTCAATTAACACGTTTATAAATTCACGTTTGGTTCGGTTACCTCCCCAGTTGATGTTGCCTTTGGGGTCAAATCCAAGCGTATCTTCATTAATGTAAGTCCCATCGCAGCTTGAAGAGATGATAAATGTTGTTCCAATATAACCCTGTGTATTTACGCCATCTTCAACCCATGAAAAAATCATTTCCTTGTTGTTTACATAGTCATTATCAGCCGAGAAATTGTGCCTGTAATTATTAGCTAATGAATAGGCACCACAATTAATTACACTGTCGCAATAAATTTTGCAGCTGTCATATTTTGCCGTGCCTCCTGTCTGAGTTGCAGGATCAGCAGTATAAACCTCAGCATTAAGGTATAATCTGGCCAATAGCATCCAGGCAGCAGCTTTATCGGCCCTGGGATATGCAAACCCCGGGTCGCCTAATTTACCGGAAATGCTGTGCAATTCGCTGACCACATATTGAAATAAGGCTGGTCGTTGGATCTGTTTGGGAAAGAATTTTCCAACACCATCCGCTTCAGTTGTGAAAGGCGGATTTGCGAAACAGTCCATTGCATACCAGTAAGCCATAGCTCTCAGGAAGCGTGCTTCAGCATTATACTTTATGATTTCAGGATTGGTATTACCTTCAGTTATCCTGATAAAATCATTGGCATAAGTTACACTTAATACTAACCTGTCATAGAGTGCTGTCAGAAATGGATTTTGCGAACTCCAGGTTTGTGTATTAAAATCAGCAATGCCTGCATCACCCCAGCTGCAGATTGCTTCATCTGTAGTCAACTCCTGGCAGTTCCAGAATGAACGCATTGTTGTACCAAAGTTAGCATCAGTGCCTGTGATATCAACCCCGTTACTGGCCTGGCTGCCTCCCTGCCCACCTATTATGAAACTGGCATATATCTTGCCTAAAACCTGTTTATACTGAGCAGGAGTCAGGTTCCCTGACAAAATAACGTTGGGATCAATGGGAGTAACGTCAAGATCTTTCACACACGATGTCGCCATCAATGTTGAAATTATAATACCTAATATTGAAATAATCTTCTTCATATCTTTATATTGTTTGATAATTAATAGGTTAAGCTTACGCCGAATAAAAATGTACGCGGCCTTGGATAGAAATTGTTATCAACTCCTCCATTTACTTCCGGATCAATCCCTTCGTATTTTGTTATAGTAAAGAGATTTTGAACTGTTAAGCTTATTCGGGCATCTACTTTATTAACTATTTTGTTAAATAAGTAACCGGCGCTCAAATTATCAAGTTTAAAAAACGAAGCATTTTTAACAAAATAATCAGATGTAAACTGACGTTTTACGAAATCTGAAAAAGCCAGATAGGTTGGTTGATTATGCCAGTAACCAATCTGATACATTTGATCAAACGAAGCTCCCGATGCAATCTGGTTATATACATAGTTACCCAGACTTATCCTGCCGGAAGCGGAAATGTCGAATTTTTTATAACTAAAACGCGCTGATAACCCCAGTAAATAATCCGGGGCAGGATTATGGTCAATATATTTATCTGCATTATTACCATTCACTGTACCTCCTATACCCGACAGATCAACATATAACCCTTCAATAGGGTTGCCATTAGCGTCGTACACCTGTCTGTTCATAAAGAAAGAGTGTGCAGGAGAACCAACCTGCGATACCTGTAATGACCCTGTAAAACTGTCCCCTCCTTCAAGTTGTCCGATATACGTAGGATCATTTGATAGTAATAATTTAGTTATTTTATTTTCATTATAGGATAAGTTGAATCCTATGTTTAACGTCATATCTGTTGAAGAAACCGGTATAAGATTCAAATTGAATTCAGCACCAGAGTTTTCCAGACTGCCCACATTTGTCCATAAGGTATTGGAAAAGTTACTTCCACTGGGGATAGTAGCATTTTCCAATAAATTATCGGTAACCCGCTTGTACACGTCAATTGAACCGGTAATGCGATTCTTGGCGAATCCAAAATCCAATCCGATATTCTGTGTTGTGGTTTGTTCCCACTTAATATTCGGATCATACGCATTAGGACGCAATGTAGCGATAAATGTACCATTGGTTCCCATCGGATAGTAGGCTCCTATAACAGATGAAATGTATTGAGCTTCTGCAGGATAGTCGCTCCCTATATCCTGTTGCCCTGTTACTCCCCAGCTTAATCGCAATTTTAAATCACTTACCACACTCACATTTCTCAGGAACGATTCATCTTTGATTTTCCATGCAAGCGCCACGGATGGAAATACTCCCCAGCGATTTTTACCGATAAAACGTGAAGAACCATCATCACGTACAGTAACGGTAAGCAAGTATCTGTCCATTAATGAATAATTTAAACGTCCGAAGAAAGAAACCAGGTAGTTTTCTGTTATGAATTCGGTGCTGTCGACCATTTGATATCCATGCGTTGCATCTGTGATACCACGTCTGTAGTCATGTCCCTCTCTTTTGAAATGCTGCCAAGAATATCCTCCTGTAACATCAATGTTACTTTTGATTGATTTTAAATCTTTCTTATAATTAAGATAAAAATCGAGCAGTTTATTGTAATTTTTACCATCATAATTATCTAATTGACCCCATCCGTTTGTAAGCACGCTCGGTGCTGAAGTTGGCCGATTGTTATGACCCGAGCCTGACGTATAATCGGTAGCCAGATTTAAATTCGCAATCAGTCCTTTTAAATAGGGAATTGTATAATTAAATTCCACATTTCCAATAAATCTATTAACCACCGATTTATTGTCAGTTGCCATTAATTGTTCAACAGGGTTGGGTGTTCCAAGTGTGGCACCATAATTATTCCATTGAAAATAACCATCCGAATTGTCATTCCCGTCTTTTACAACCTGCGTGGGATCCATCGCTATTGCTGATCCAATGGCGCCTGCATCAGCAAAATTATTATTGATATTCATAGCTTTTGTATTAACACTGACCTTTAAAGTGTTATTAAAAAAGGTAGGGCTCAGGTTTACAGATCCAGTCAGTCTTTGCATACCAGTATTCTTCAGGATACCGTTATCATCTGTATAGCCTACGGATACACGATAAGGCAAAAATTTATATGAACCGGTTGCACTTAAATTATGATCCTGAGAAAAGGCAACTCTGAAAATTTCCTTTTGCCAATCAGTATTTTGCGATCCAAGCTTTTGGTAACTTTCGGCTCCAAATAAAGCAAGCTTATCGTATGCTATTTTTCGTACCTGGTCGCCGGAAAAGACATCCAAATACTTGATTGCACTTGAAACAGAAACATTACCATCATAGGTAATACTCATTTTACTGCCGGCTTTGCCCTTTTTAGTGGTTATAAGTATTACCCCGTTAGAAGCCCTTGATCCATATATGGCAGTTGCGGAAGCATCTTTCAGAACAGTAAATGTTTCGATGTCGTTGGGATTAATAAATGAAAGGAAGTTGGCACTTCCGGCAACATTATTATTATCAAGGGGTACCCCGTCGACGATAATTAACGGGTCGTTCGAAGCATTTAAGGAAGATCCTCCCCGAACCCGGATGGTTGCACCACTACCGGGGGCACCTCCGTCTGTTGTAATTACAACCCCGGGACTTTTCCCGACCAGAAGATCCTGCGGGGATGTAATAGCACCTTTGTTAAAATCTTTGGAGCTTACAGCAACTATAGAACCTGTTGCATCTGTCTTTCTTACGGTACCATAACCTATTACCACCACCTCCGATAGTTTCTCAACTGAAACTCCCATTTTAATGTCAACTGTTGTCCTTCCACTTACAGGAATTTCCTGACTGGTATAACCTACATAGGAAAAGACTAATGTGGCGTTTGGTGCAACTGTAATAATGTATTTGCCATTCACATCCGTAATGACTCCATTATTGGTACCCTTCTCCTGGATTGTGACACCAATCAAAGAAGAACCATTTGCTGCATCCGTTACTTTTCCCGTGACTGTTATTCCCTGAGCCATAACCGCTCCGGAAAACACTATCCCCAGAAAAATTAGAGACATAATAGAAAAAATTCGTTTTTTCATAGATTGACTGGTTTAAGATTAGGATAATAAAGATTTCTTTACAGTATAAATTTTATTGTAATGCCTGTAGCAAAAGTATGAAGAAATTAGTACAAAATGGATTTTGACACATTAAATTTCAGACATTTAGCATTTTGATTCGCAAACGTTTGAAATGACAAATCCCTTATGGCTAATTGACCAAACCCCGGAAAAACGTTTATCATTTATTTAATTAAGCTAAACAAAAAAAATTCAAAAAAAGCAATTTTTTTGTTTATTTGTGAAATCTTAAATTTTTGGGTTATCTTTCGTAGAATGAATAAAATTGGGCGAGAGATGCACAAGGGACAGGTAACAATTAAGGACATTGCAAAAGAACTGGGAATTTCTCCATCTACTGTTTGTAAGGCCTTAAAGGATAACCCCGATATAAGCAGTGAAACAAAAAAGGCTGTTAAGGCACTGGTTGAGAAGTGGAATTATAAACCGGACCAGGTTGCAGTAAGCCTTCAAAGCGGACTGAGTCACACAATAGGTGTGATTATCCCGGAAATTGTTCACTATTTTTTTTCAACTGTTATAAGTGGAATTGAAGATCTGGCTTATGATTCGGGTTATCATGTTATGTTTTGCCAGTCGAATGAATTATATGAAAGAGAAGTAAAATCAGTGTATACTTTGCTTTCCAGCAAGGTAGATGGGATACTTGTATCTGTTTCAAAGGAAACAAAGGATTGTTCGCACTTCAGAAAAATTCAGGAAAATGGAATTCCCCTTGTATTCTTTGACAGGGTATGTGAGGATATTGACACTGACAAGGTAATTGTTGATGATGAATCCGGCGCATACAATGCAGTATCACATCTGATCAGGAGCGGGTGCAGAAATATTATTCATCTTGCAGGGCCGCCTAATCTGTTAATTGGTAAAAACAGGAAAAATGGATACATTAAAGCCCTTAAAGACAACAATATACCTGTAGTTGATGAAAATATTATTATATGCGATACAAATGATGGAGCCAGGCTGGTTATTCCCGAGTTGCTAAAAAGAAAAATAAAGCCGGACGGTTTTTTTGCAGTAAATGATCTTACTGCAGTTGAAACAATGAACATTGCTAAACGATATGGATTTAAAGTACCAAAAGACATTTCGGTGGTCGGGTTTACAAGCGGGGCGATTTCTGATATTTCTGACCCTGCTTTAACATCTGTCGAACAGCATGGATATACAGTTGGAAGAGAAGCCGTAAGGCTGCTTATTGATCGTCTCGAGAAAAAACATAATCTTTCATCACGTACAATAATTATTAAGACAGAACTTAAGGTGAAAGGATCTACGGTGAATTAATGATATGATTATTTTAGGATCGTATATATCCTGTTGTTAAAATCTGTCATTTGTCATCTTGGATATTTAAAAAAATCTTTATTTTTGGCCGGCTTAAATAACAGGAGACAAAGAATATTATATAATAACTAAAACCAACCCAGACATGAATGTTCCCGGAAATTTATTATACACTAAGGACCATGAGTGGCTTCGAGTAGAAGGAGACACGGCGTATGTAGGCGTTACAGATTTTGCCCAGGGCGAGCTCGGTGATATTGTTTTTGTAGAAATTGAAACTCTTGGGGAAACTCTTGAGAAAGAAGAGGTATTCGGCACTATTGAAGCAGTGAAGACAGTATCTGACATGTTCATGCCTGTGGGAGGAGAAATACTTGAAGTAAACCCTGCTCTTGAAGATACACCTGATGTTGTTAACAAGGATCCGTATGACAAAGGCTGGATGGTTAAGATAAAAATCAGCAATCCTTCAGAACTTGAGGAACTCCTTTCTCCTGAAAAATATAAGGCTCTGTTGTAATTACCCGTTTTATCATTGAAAGGGACAGGTAAGCCAAGAGTGAGGTGTTTTAGCCCCCCATATGGGGGGTTGGGGGGTAAATTTAAAGGGTCTTCTTGACTTCAAATTCCTGGTAACCTTCAATTACGTCACCAACTTTTATGTCATTAAAATTGTGGATGTTTAGTCCACATTCATATCCCCCAACAACTTCTTTTACATCGTCCTTGAATCTCTTCAGAGATCCGAGTTCACCGGTATAAATAACAATACCATCACGGATAATTCTTACCCTGGTATTTCTTGTTATTTTTCCCTCTTTGACATAACAGCCTGCTACTGTACCGACTTTTGTGACTTTAAATATTTCGCGTATTTCAAGAGTAGCAACAATCTCCTCCTTAACTTCAGGCATTAGCATACCTTCCATTGCGGACCTGATTTCTTCTATTGCATTATAGATTATTGAGTATAGACGAACATCAATCTCCTCCTTTTCGGCCAGCCTGCGGGCACTCAACGACGGACGGACCTGGAATCCCACGATTATGGCATTGGATGCTGCGGCAAGAAGAATATCCGATTCTGATATCTGTCCGACAGCTTTGTGGATTATGTTTAACTGGATCTCGGGTGTTGAAAGTTTGATTAATGAATCGCTTAGTGCCTCAACCGAGCCATCAACATCTCCTTTAACGATAATATTAAGCTCCTGGAAGTTACCAATAGCAATCCTTCGTCCTATTTCGTCAAGGGTAATATGTTTCTGGGTACGCAGACCCTGTTCTCTCTGAAGCTGAGCTCTTTTTGTAGCAATATCTTTGGCTTCGCGATCACTATCCATAACGTTAAACTTGTCACCTGCCTGGGGTGCCCCGTTAAGCCCCAGAATAAGAGCAGGAGTTGCAGGGCCCACCTCGTCAACTTTGTTTCCCCTTTCATTATACATAGCTTTGACATGCCCGAAGCAGCTGCCTGCCAGCATTATATCTCCGATCCTCAGAGTTCCGGCCTTCACCAGTACGGTTGCAGTAAATCCTCTCCCTTTATCCAGGGAAGATTCGATGACCGTACCAATAGCGGGTTTATCAGGATTGGCTTTCAATTCAAGCATTTCGGCTTCCAGAAGAATTTTATCAAGCAGGATATCAATATTGAGTCCGGTTTTTGCAGAGATCTCCTGCGACTGATATTTTCCGCCCCAGTCCTCCACCAGGTAATTCATTGCTGCCAGTGCCTCTTTTATCTTATCAGGATTTGCAGTTGGCTTATCAATTTTATTAATAGCAAATATAATCGGAACCCCTGCAGCAGAGGCATGATTAATAGCCTCTTTTGTCTGAGGCATCACACCATCATCAGCAGCAACAACAATAATTGCTATGTCAGTGATCTGTGCACCCCTGGCTCTCATGGCAGTAAATGCCTCATGCCCGGGAGTATCAAGAAATGTAATCTGACGTCCGTCTGCAAGAATAACCCCGTAAGCGCCTATATGCTGCGTGATGCCACCAGCTTCCCCGGCAATGACGTTAGTGTTACGTATATAGTCCAGTAATTTTGTTTTCCCATGGTCAACATGACCCATTACAGTAACAATAGGTGGCCTTGGTTTAAGATCTTCATCCTCATCTTCTTCTTCCCTGACAGCTTCCTGCAGTTCGGCACTGACAAATTCAACCTTGAAGCCAAATTCATCGGCAAGAAGAGCCATGGTTTCGGCATCGAGACGCTGGTTGATTGATACGAAGAGTCCCAGATTCATACAGGTTGAGATAATTTCAGTCACCGGTATGTTCATCATCGACGCAAGTTCATTAACCGATACAAACTCAGTTACTTTAAGAATATTTTTATCGAGTTCGAGTTGATCGGCAACTTCCTGGTGTTTCTGGCTGATAGCTTCTCTTTTCTCCCTTCTGTACCTTGAACCCTTTGACTTACCTTTTGTTGTCAGCCTGGCAAGAGTCTCTTTTATCTGTTTCTGTACTTCTTCTTCGTTGACTTCGGCTCTTAAGGGTCTCTTTTTTACAACCTTCTTGCCACCTGTCTTTTCTTTTTTATCGGTGGGAATAGGTTTTACCAGGGGTGATCCTTCCTTTTCTTTAGATATTCTTTTTCTTCTTTTCTTTCTCCTGAAATCCTGATCTCCGCTAACACGAACAGGCTGAAATGATGAAGCCTTTTTCTTTTCTTCCACAGGTAAATCAATCTTGCCGACAACCCTTGGACCAGTCAGCTTTTTAAAGTCAGTTTTATATAACGCAACGACATCATCTTCAACTTCCTCAATTAAACTTTCATCATTAATTTCATCATTCGGGATCTCCTCGTCAGCTCTTTCAGGGACAACTTTCCTGACGTCTTCAGGTTCTTTTTTCCCCGCTGCCTTTTTCTCTTGTTGTTTTTGTTCCTCTTCCCTGCTTGCTTTTTCTTTTGATCCGGCCCTGGTTTTTTCTTTTGTCTTTTCTTCAGATTTCTCTCCTTTCCCGGGTTTAGCATCCTTTGTAACG
Source organism: uncultured Bacteroidales bacterium (assembly GCA_963815075.1). GTDB lineage: Bacteria > Bacteroidota > Bacteroidia > Bacteroidales > VadinHA17 > LD21. The sequence goes on along the minus strand of CAWFFK010000008.1, from coordinate 326,669 downwards.
GTGTCGAGATCAATTTTACCGACAATATGGAGATCTATGTTCGTTTTTGATTTTGTTTCTTCATCTGAAACCTGTTCAGATGATTTCACTATTTCAGTATCGGCTTTTTTCTTCTCGGTACTTTCAGGTTCCCGGGTAGTTGGAACCTTTTTCTTTTCGGCATCTTCTTTTGGAGAGGCAGGTTTATCAACCTTATGGTTCAGTGTTTTTTCAAGGTCAATTTTCCCAACCAGTTTGATATCCGGCTTCTTAATCTCTGTTTTAATATCAACTGTGCTTTTGTTGCCGGAAGAATCTTTAACCAGAACATTTTCATCCCTTTCAACGTCTTCTGACTCAGTTTTCTCTGAAAAATCTTCAATGGAAACAGTTTCTTTTTTTCTATGCAGATCTTTAAAAATAAGCTTTTCTGATTCCTTTTTTACACTGATATCTGTACTATATTCTTTTACCAGCAGAATGTATGCCTCAGGCGGAAGTTTGGTATTTGGGTTGGGATCAAGATCGAACCCTTTCTTGTGAAGGAACTCCACAATAGTGGAAATCCCCACATTAAATTCGCGGGCTGCCTTACTTAATCTTGTAACCTTAATATCTTCTGTCATAAAATGCCTTGCCTTCGTTAAAAATTCTGAAACTCCTTTTCAGTTATTGTTTATATTATTCAAATTCGGCTCTAAGGATGTTAACGACCTCTTTTACTGTTTCCTCTTCCAGGTCGGTTCTCTTAACCAGATCGCTTATTGACAGGTTCAGCACACTTCTTGCTGTATCACAACCTATAGCTTTGAGTTCATCGATAATCCAGTCCTCGATCTCATCCCCAAATTCTTCAAGATTGACATCTTCTTCATCTTCTCCACCCGGTTCTCTGTAAACATCTATCTCATATCCGGTAAGCTGGCTGGCGAGTTTAATATTAAGGCCGCCTTTTCCAATTGCCAGAGACACTTCATTGGGCTTCAGATAGATCTGTGCCCTCATTGCCTCATCATCAAGTTTTATGGAGGTTATTTTTGCAGGACTGAGTGCTCTCTGAATGAACAGCTGATTGTTGGAAGTATAATTAATAACATCTATATTTTCATTACGCAACTCCCTGACAATGCCATGAATTCGTGATCCTTTCATCCCAACACATGCGCCAACAGGATCTATTCTTTCATCATACGATTCAACCGCAACCTTGGCTCTTTCCCCGGGTACTCTTACAATCTTCTTAATGGTGATAAGCCCATCAAAGATTTCAGGTACTTCCAGCTCAAATAATCTCTCAAGAAATACTGGTGATGTACGGCTGAGAATTATGAAAGGCGTGTTGTTTCTCATCTCAACCTTGATAACGACAGCTCTTATTGAATCTCCTTTTCGGAAATGATCGGAGGGTATCTGTTCGCTTTTTGGAATAATAAGTTCATTCCCATCATCGTCGAGAACAAGGATCTCTCTCTTCCAAACCTGGTAGACCTCTCCGGTGACAATCTCACCAATTCTGTCTTTGTATTTTATGTAGATATTATTCTTCTCAAGATCAAGGATCCTGGCTGTAAGATTTTGTCTCAGAGATAATATTGCCCTTCTTCCGAAGTCAAGGAATTTTACCTCGTCAGAGACCTCTTCTCCCACTTCATAATCCTCATCAATCTCTTTTGCTTTTGAAAGAGGAATCTGCATGACAGGATCGTTAAAATCATTATCGTCAACAACGACCCTGTTTCTCCATATTTCGAAATCACCTTTATCGATATTTACAATAATGTCAAAATTATCAGCCGAACCGTATTTCTTTGCCAGCATACTCCTGAACACATCTTCAAGAACGCTCATCATTGTTGGGCGGTCAATATTTTTAAGCTCCTTAAATTCCGAAAAAGTGTCGATCAAATTAACATTTTCCATCTGGTGTAAATCCCTTATAATTACTTAATTGTTAAAATTACTCTGGTTGATCTTACCTGGTCAAAATTAAAAGAAATATCTGTTAATTCTTTTGATTTTCCCTTTACTTTAAGTTCAGACTCGAGTTCAAAACCTCCGTCTGTAACATTCTTAAGCTTCCCTGAATGCTTTGTTCCATCCAGATCAATTACTTCAACTCCCTTCCCTTCATTTTTATGGTACTGTTCAAGAACAGCAAATGGCACGTCAAGACCAGGAGATGAAACCTGCAACTCATAATCCTCTTTATCACGGTCGAGGTTCATTTCAATGTGGCGATGTATTGCAGCACATTCATCAATTGTTATTCCTTCCTTTTTGTCCGCAAGCACAGTAATCCTGTTTGAACTGCTTACTTTTACAGATACAATAAAGAGGTCTGTTCCTTTTATGAACTCTTCAACCATCTCCTGTATGTCCCTTTTATCTGTCATTTTCCAAAAACCGATAACAAAATAGGGGACTCTGGTCCCCTAGGTCTCAAATACCCCTCAATTCGGATGCAAAGGTAAAAATTATTATTTAATCAACAAAATTATTAACATTAATAATGAAGTATTCGGCTTGTGGTTCAAATATGTAGCTGGAAAATCGTCAAACATTTCGATATTTGCAAAGAACATGTGTCCATCGTTTATTTGACCAAAACTGATAAGATATCGCTGTGAAACTGCCGGATATATACAGCAAAGCTGACAGGTCAGGCCTGGAAAATTGTACATTATGCCCACGCGAATGCAGGGTTGACAGGTTTGAAGGCGGAACCGGTTATTGTGGAACAGATGCGGGGTTTAATATTGCATCAATCTGCATACACAGGGGAGAAGAGCCTGCTATAAGCGGGAATGACGGTATATGTAATATTTTTTTCAGCGGATGTAATCTTCATTGCCTTTATTGTCAGAATTATGAGATCAGCCATGAAGGCCATGTGAGTTATAATTCAGGAATGGATTTAATCTCTGTGCTGGATAAAATATCAGATATATTAGACCGTGATATTAAAGCCGTTGGTTTCGTATCACCTTCACACGCTGTACCACAGGTAAAATCAATAATCAATGGCTTGCATGAGCGAGGGCATTTTCCGATAACAGTTTATAATACAAATAGTTACGACAAAGTGGAAACAATTCGTAGCCTGGCCGGTATGATCGATGTTTATCTGCCGGATTATAAATATATCAGTCCCGTGCTGGCTGAAACATATTCCGATGCTTCTGACTATCCACAGATTGCCATGAGAGCTATCAGGGAGATGTATTTTCAGAAAGGATCCACACTGATATCAGATGATCAGGGCAGAGCTGAAAACGGATTGCTGATACGACACCTGGTTTTGCCTGGCCATGCTGAGGAGAGCAAAATGGTTTTAAGAAAGATTGCTGAAGAAATATCGCCTGGAGTTAACATATCACTTATGTCGCAGTATCATCCAACTCCTCTGGTAAGAAATCATCCGGAGCTGAGCAGATCGCTTTACAGATCGGAATATGAGTCGGTTGTTGAGGAAATGGCGGATCTTGGTTTCAGGAATGGATGGATACAGGATATGGATAGTTTTCAAAATTACCGACCCGATTTCAGCAAGGAGCATCCGTTTGAATAAAAGGTACAAAGGCTCACAAAGTACATCACTAAGGAACACTAAGGGACAAAGTCAAAAAAACTCACTTTTTCAAAAGCCGATGTAGATGTTTTTTACATGAATTTTTCTCTTTTCTGCAGATTATAAAGGGCAGCCAGCAGAAACAACAGTGTCCCGGTAATGAGAATAATTCTGTTCTTAAGCGCGATTATGGCCCATGTTGTTTCATTCACATCGTATGGAAGCCCGTAGGGATTTAAAAATACATTCCACTGGCTTTTACGGAGCCCGTCACTCAGTATCATAAAGAATAACCCAAAGATGATCATAACAACCGCGGTGCCATTTCCACTTCTTACAATAGTGGACAGCATGAATGCCATGGTGCCAAGAAATATAACGGGGTACATTACCTGCACGGTCATTTTTACAATTTGAAATTTAACAATAAGTAAAGAAGAAAGAAAGGTGAATACCAGTATTATCAAAAAGGCGATTGCAAAAATAAGTACAATCCTTACAAGCCAGACCTTATACCTGTAGTTGGGAATTCCGAAAAGAATCTCAATCGTTCTTGCATCCTGATCATTCTGTATACCGAAAACAGTAGGATAGAAAACCAGAAGAATGCCAGGAAAGAGTAACACTTCATACATGTCACTCATATTTGCTACATCAGTATCAAAAACATAAATAACTGATAAGCCCATAAAGAAAATTACCGATCCTGCAAGAAACCAGATGAACTTATTGGCAAAAATGATTCTGAGATTATAAATAATCATTTTGTAAATAAGATTGACAATATTACTTATATTATTGACTTTCATTTAGTTGCATTTAAGTTATTAATTGGTCCCTGAAAATCCTTCTTCCTGAGAAGCCAAAGATAAGCGTCTTCAAGATTAGGAGTTGACTTAATAGCCCCTTCCCATGGTGATGACTCTGAAATAACCCTCACTCTTACATTCTCACCTTCCGACATGTGGTGGACAACCAGATGAGTTTCAACAAATTTCCCAAAATCTTTTACCGGTATGTTAAATTGCCAAACGTGACCTTCAGCCTCTTTAGTCATGTCTATTGGTTTTCCAAAATATCTCAGATTGCCTTTATTGAGCACAGCTACCTGATTACACGAGCTTGAAATATCTTCGATTATATGAGTTGAGAATATTACAACTCTTTCACGACTAAGTTCGACAAGAAGATTTCTGAATCTTATACGCTCCCTCGGATCAAGTCCGGCTGTTGGTTCATCGACAACCAGAATCCTGGGCAGATGAAGAAGTATCTGGGCGATGCCCATTCTCTGTTTCATTCCACCCGAATAGGAACTTATTTTATCGTGCCTTCTATCTTCCATGTGGACGGCACTAAGGACATATGTAACTCTCTCCTCCCTTGACCTGGCATCAATTATATTTTTAAGCATTGCCTGGTAATGAAGATATTCATTGGCAGTCATATTCTCATAGCTTCCAAATTCCTGCGGCAGGTATCCTATTAAACCCTGGAGTTCTTCTCTCATTTTCTGGGTATCGAGACCATTGATCCAGACCTTACCATAACTTTGTTCCAGTATTCCGCATATAATTCTCATAAGGGTCGTTTTTCCTGCACCGTTGGGACCGAGAAGCCCAAACATACCGTTACCGATATTAAGGGAAACACAACTTAAAGCCTTGAAGGGTTTTTTCTTTTTACCTATAAGAGGGACTGCAGCTACAATTTTATATATAGTTTTTCTTATACCCTTGAACCTTCCTTCAAGTCTATATATATCAATATTTTCCCTGGTAAGTTTTTGGCCTGTTTTGTAGATAAACAATCCTGTAAACCAGATAAAGCCAAGGATCAAAACAACCACAATATTATCCCATTTAAGCTGGAACCAGATAAGGTTAAGGGCTGGAATTATCCAGAAAATAAGCGTATCTGCAACATTGGTTATTTTATTAAGCCATTTTCGTTCTCCACTATAAGTGAGGTTTGAGAAAAGTTGTTTGAAAATAGTCCATACTCCCGACAGTAAGAACCATGTGGCAATGCTGAACAGGAAAATCCAGAATCCCTTGTGGAGGTAGAAATAGGTGAAATAAACAATGAAAACCAGCACTGGGACCTGCCAGGTAAGCTGACCAAGATCTTTCCAGGATCTGTACTGTGTTTCAAGACCAAGTCTTTTTCTAATCCTTGCCCCGGCTTTCCACTCTCTGACCCAGCGGTTTTCTCTTTCATAGATCTTTACCAGGCTCTGGATGTAAATATTAATAGGTTCCTCAGGTGCAATTATCGTTTCTCTCGCTTTCCTGAGACTGTTTATCAGGAACCATGTTGAGGCCGGAATCAAAATTATTGCAAGAATAGTAGTAATAATCTTCCAGAGGAATTTATCTATGTAAGTGTAGATCAGGAAAATCATAACTGCCATTAAAATGAACTGGACAATTTTGGTTTTCCAGTCTAATGAATAGAACCAGTTCAGGGCAGTCTCAAGTCCTGTATAGAAGGTAGGAATAAAGACCAGTGTCAGAAGGGTGCTCAGAGATAACCCTCCAATAACCGTAATGGCAAATGAGGCGCCTATTGCCGATACATATTCAGCCTGTCCCATAGCCAGCGGGACCATTGCAACAATAGTTGTTGAGGCTGTTATCAGTATGGGACGTAACCTTGAAACTCCCGCTGTCATAAGAGCTCTGTGCATACGGTTTCCCCTTTTCCTTAATATATTTGTGTAATCAATCAGGATGATCCCGTTATTAACAACCACTCCCAACAATATCAGAAAACCCGTAAGAGTGTTTGCATTCAGCAGAGTATTGCCCGTCAATATAAGGGCTATCAGCGATCCCAGAGCAGCCAGAGGGATGCTGAACATTAGTACAACAGGAGTGGCAAGTGATTCAAATACTGCAGCAAGTACCATATAAATGAGAAGAAAGGCAACTCCAATAAGGTAATAGAAATCTTTTAGCCGATCTTCTTCATGAACTACTTCTACGGCAATACCCGATGGAATATTAAGGCCTGAAACAATTGATTCGATCTCTAGTCTTGCCCCTTCAAGGAGGTCCTTTGAGTTTTTTATTTCATCATTGAAATTATAGGTAACTGTTACTCTTTTCTCCTGATTTTCGCGGTGAATATTACCCATTCCTGAAGAAATAATAATATTTGAAAGCTCCTGCATTTCCATAACAGATCCGCTGTTGCTGGTAACTTCCAGATGCTTGAGATCATCTATTGTTTTATCCTTGGTTTCTTTTAAAGCTCCTGACTCATCAGCATATTTTATCATTATATCATAACTCTCCGTTCCCTGCTTGAAAGTTGCGCCGGAGGAGTATTCCTGGCCAAATGTTGCAAGGGCAGATGACAAATTGTTGAGGGTAAAATTATTCCTTCCTATATAATCCATATCAAAAAGAAGATGTACCTCAGGTTTATTATCCTGAACATTCACACTGGAATTGTTTATGGTCGAAAGATTATCGAGATACGATTTGATATCATCCGCCAGGTTCTTCATCTGATCAAAGTTCTGGCCTTTAATAATTATGCTTTCTCTTGTTGAACCAATACCCAGAAGATTCATAAAATCAGAGCCCGGGTTATAAGTTTCATCACTTCCGCCACCACCTGAGAATCCTCCGCTTGTTGATAGTTCATCCATGCTGACTTCTGCAGATGATATATTCTTTGTCTTTTCAGATATGTCATTTTTGATTTCGGGAAGTGTTCTTTTACTTTTTTTATCCCAGTCTTTTGGAAGATTAATTGTTACCGTGGCCTTATCTTCTTCAATCTTACTGATAATGTCTTCTTTCTCAGGCAGTGATGCCAGCCTCGATTCTATTTCAGCAACAACTGCATCGGTTTTATCAAGAGTGGATCCTCCGGGCATGGTAACTGTGAGCCTGAAATTTGGGGTCTGTACCTCCTGGGAGGTACTAATACTTAAAGTGAGGCTTATAAGAAGAGCGGCAAAAAAGACAACAAGTGTTCCAATAATGGTTCCGGCCGGATTCCTCATGCTTGCTTTAAGAACGAGATGATATGCCTGTATGAGCCTGTCGTGAATGGAGAGCTTTTTAAATATTTCAGAATTGCTGTAGGACGATCTTGTGAGGAGAAAATATGTTGCCATGGGGATCAGAAGCAGAGCAACAGTGAGAGAAATAACAAGCGTGGAAATGATGGAAACTCCAATGTTTTTACCTATTATTCTCACCATAAAATTGGCCGAGAAGATGAAGGGAAGAAAGACAATAATTGTAGTCAGTGTTGCAGCGAATATTGATCTCCACACTTCGCTGGTACCTTGTTTTACAGCTATATCGGGGTCTTTTCCCTGCCCCGCGAGCCGGTATATATTCTCAAGAACGACGACAGAATTATCGACGAGCATACCTATGGCCAGGGCCATGCCGACAAGGGTAAGACTGTTGATTGATACGTTAAAGGCATAGAAAAAATTAAATGCAGCATATACCGAAACAGGTATTGAAACAGCAATAATTGTAACAAGACGGATATTCCTGAGGAAGAACCAGAGTATCAAAACAGCCAGCAATCCTCCTGTAACAGCAAGGTGTATGATCTGATTGATATTCTTTTCCATTATTTCAGCGTTATTGTTCTGAACAACAATCTCAACACCTGCGGAGGCAAGTTTCTTATTCAGTTCATTGACCACTTTAATTGCTTTATGCGATAAATCTATCAGGTTTGCCTGGTTATCATTCACCAGGCTTACTGTTACTGCATCAAGCCCATTTACCCTGCTGTAGGACGTTTGTTCCTTTACTCCGAAAAAGATATCTGCAATATCCCTTAATAATATTGGTCCGGATGGTTTGACAGTAAGATTTCCGATCTCCTTAACATCCGTATAGTCCGATGTGACATTTACAAAGAACTTATTCCCACCATCGGCCACTTTCCCGACAAATGTTTTACTGGTTCCGTTATTATTAAGGAGGTTCCTGATCTGCCCGATCGATATCCCATTGGCCTTGCAGGCTTTTTCATTAAGCCTGATCTCGATTGAGTTTTCCTGTCCGCCGTAGACCTGGACGCCGGCAATCCCGTCGATGTTTTCAAGTTCTGGTTTAATCTCCCTGTCAGCAAAATTTCTGATCCTGTCAATTCCGCCTTCGCCTCTTACCTGAAGTTCCATGAACTGATTGGTAAGCTGTTGCAGGTCGATCTTAATTACATTTATTATAAACTCGGTTGGTATTGTACTTTTTACCACATCAATTTTTTCCTGCAGTTTAAGATTGGCGTATTTAAGATTTGCATTCTGGTTATAGTATATTATTATTGTCCCTGTACGGGAAGTGATATTTGATTCGATCTTTTCGATGCCTTCAAGAGTGCCTATAGCACCTTCAATAGGAATAATAGCCTGATTTTCAATGTATGAAGGATCCACTTCAAGAGGGGTCATCACCTGGACTATAAGAGTTGGCAGCTGGGCATTTGGAAACAGCTCTACTGACAACTTCTTATACGACACATAGCCAAGCATTGTAAGGCCCAGGAAGAGCATGCTTATAAAGATCCTTCTTTTTAATATAAAGTTCATTTCCTGTAAGGTAAGAATATTATCAGCTCTATGGAATTACTTTATTTGCACCTGTCACCCACTTGCTGAAGCTGTCAAATATCCAGTACACACAAGGGATCACCACTAATGTCAGAAGGGTGGACGAGACCATTCCCCCAATGACGGCAAGTGCCATAGGTGCTCTCAGTGAAGCGCTTTCACCAATTCCTATCGTTAGCGGAAGAAGGGCAAGGATAGTCGTGAGACTGGTCATCAGAATAGGTCGAATCCTCTGTGTGGCGGCAAGAACTATAGCTTCTTTCTTCTGCATTCCTGTTTCCCTGAGCTGGTTGATCCGGTCGATAAGAATTATCGCATTGTTCACGGCAATCCCTCCAAGCATAATAATCCCGATATAGGCCATCATATTCAGCGACTTGTTTAAAAGGAAGAAGGTAAGAACTGTTCCTACTCCCGCTAAAGGAATTGTCAGCATAATAATGAACGGTTGTATCAACGATTCAAATTGTGCTGCCAGTACCATAAAGACGAGGACCAAAGAAAGAGTAAGTGCAAAAGTCAGATTTGACATCGATTCTTTTCTCTTAAGTTCTTCGCCTGTAAATTCCATCTTGTAATCAACCGGTAAAACGATGGATTTAAGAGATCCCCTGGCTTCGCTTATTATTTTGTCAAATGGGGTTTTACTATTTACCATACCATAAACGTAACAGGTCCTGGACTGGTTTCTTCTTGTTATCTCTCTGGGAGTGAGGACAGTCTGGATAGAGGCCAGTTCACTAAGCGGGACTTTAACAGTGCCGGCAGTAATCATCAGGTCGCGTAATTGCCGGAGTGAGATATCTCCCAGCTTGATTGTGATATCCTTCATCTCACCTTCTTTCTCAAAGCTGCCTGCGGAAGCTCCTGACAAGTAACTTTTTACCTGGTTGATAATACTTTCGACAGTTACATTATAATAGCTGGTTTTAAACCTGTCAATTGATACATCCACCTCGGGAGTGCCCTCATCGAGCGATGTAGTAAGATTGTATAGACCGGGATTACTCGTCAGGATAGATTTTGATTCATTCACTATCTTCTCAAGTTCAGTGTAATCTTTTCCGGATATTTCAAGTGTAAAAGGTGCCTCATCCGTGCCAAGCGATGACTGAAGAGCGGTCTCTTCTCGTTTAAAGCTTACCTCCATATCAGGGACGGTTTTGAGGTAATTACCCACAACAGAGATGGCTTCTTCCGTTTTTGAAGCCAAATTATCAGTCAGGATCACTTTTAGTGAGGCAGTATTTTCCCCCGTTGTTTCTGCGGACTGATCTATGTTTGATGTGTTATCTGCTCCAGCCTGACAATAGATCATTTTAATTTTATTGCCCAGCAGTTCCCGTATAACATTTTCAGATTCAATGGCAGTACTTTCGGTTCGCGAAAGGCTGGTTCCTTCAGGGAGCTTAATATCGATGGTGAATTCAGCTGATTCTGATCTTGGCATGAACTCACTTCCAAGTTTTGGGATGAGTAAAGCTGTAGCTCCCATTAGTACCAATGCCAGTATAATTACCAGGTTCCTTTTTTCTACAATTTTTTCAAGTGTCCGCTTGTACCATTTAAAATGGATAGACTTGCTCGTATCAACGGCTCTCCTTTTATCGGAGAAAAGTGTAGAAACAAGCATGGGAATAACAAGCATGGCAACTACCAGCGAAGAAATAAGAGCAAAAGCTACCGTCCATGCCTGATCTTTAAACATTTCACCCGAGGCACCGTGAAGGTAGACAATAGGAAGAAACACAACAATTGTTGTTACTGTTGAGGCGGTAATTGCACCTCCTACTTCTCCTGTTCCTTTTATCACGGCTTCCTTCAGGGGCATACCTTCTTCACGATTCCTTGTAATATTTTCAAGGACGACTATTGCATTATCGACCAGCATTCCAGCACCCAGTGCCAGTCCTCCGAGAGTCATTATGTTCAGAGTAAGGTGATTAAAATACATCAGGTTGAATGTGGCGATAATTGAAACCGGAATCGCAACGCTTATGACCAGGGTGGTACCAATTCTTCTAAGGAAAATATAAATTACAAATATCGCCAGGAGTATGCCAATAAGCAAGGTATTTTTGACTTCCCCGATTGCATTATGGATGTAACTTCCCTGGTCCTGCACTCTTATGAATTCATACCCTGGCAATGCTTTTTCCAGATCTGTAATAGCAACCTGCAGACTTTTTACTGCATCTACAGTATTATATTTTGGTTCTTTGTAGATCGATAACCCGATACACCGCTCACCATTAATTGTAACAATATTAAGCGGATCCTTATTCTCATATTTTATTGTTGCAACATCTTTGAGATAAACAGGTACCCTGTCGGCGACAGATGTGGAAGCCGCTGTCTGACCTGTAACTGACGCAGTATTTGTTGCCTGTTTAAATCCTACAACTATATTCTGCAGGTCGTTGATATCCTTAAGGACGCTTACACCCTTAACAACATACTTCAGACCCATGTCAACAATCGATCCTCCTGAAACATTCCTGTTATAATTACTTATCTGAGCTGCAATAGCATCGGAGGTGAGTCCGTAGGATTCAAGAACGTATTTATTTGTTTCAATGACTACTTCGCTTTCCTCAACACCTGTAAGTTTTACATCTGCAATACCTTCGATCCTTACAAGCTCATTCCTGATATAATTTTCTGCCACTTTCCTGACATCATCGAGGTTGGTAATGCTCCTGTTTCTCAGACCTATTATCATTACCGGCGATGCATTCGGGTCGTACTGCGATATGGTAAGGTCCTCAAGGTCAGAATTCTGACGGAAAGAATTGAGCTCTTTCTGGAGATCAAGAAATGCTTCATCCATATCCTTATTCCAGTCGTATTCCACTGTTATTGTAGCAGTTCCGACCTGTGAAACTGAAGATACCTGTACAACACCACTCTGACGAAGAGAAAGAGATTCAATCTGATCAACATAATTTTTCTCGATCTCTTCAGGTGGTTTTTCGCCTGCCTTAAGCTCGATATAGATCTTAGGATTGTTAAGGTCGGGAAACAGATCCGTTCCCAATTTCCCGAATGATATAAAACCAAGGAGAACAATTCCAAGAACCAGCATTAAAACTGTAACGGGGTATTTTACAGCAAATTGGGCAATCCTGTTCATATCAGTTATTTAATGATTTTAACCTTTGATCTGTTACTGAGAGTTTCAAAACCACTTGTCACTAAACGTTCGTTTTTTGTCAGTCCTTTTGTAACCTCAACTTCAGTCATATTTTCAAGACCGGTTTCAATTATTCTTTCTGCTGCAACTCCGCGATCAACAATGAATACTGTTTTACCTCTCTGGCGTGACAGAATTATGCTCTTTGGAATAACTATAACGGAATCTTTATGATTTGTAACAATATCAGCTTTTACGAACATTCCGGGACGAAGCAGATAATTGGGATTATTAATTGAAATATAGCCTTTAAAAGTTCTTGTGTCAGGATTAATTGCAGGAGACAGCTGGGTTACATTACCCATTATTGTGTCTTCAGGGATGGTATAATTTGTCAGTTTAACCGGTTGTCCGGGTTTAATTACTGAAATATATTTTTCAGGTAACTGAATATCCATATACATTGTTTTGTAATCCATAATTTTCACTATAGATGACGTCGATGGTATCTGCGTACCCTGGGTATAATATGGCAGATCTACAATTACACCGGCTATTGGAGTGACGATTTTTGTTTTTGCCATCTGAAGTTTTGCTGTTTCCAGATTTGTTTTGGCATTTGCATTGTTAATTTCAGCTGTTTTCAGGTCATTAAGAGTAACTCCTCCCTTTTCATATAATGATTCCTGTTTTTTAAGCTCACTTTCCGTCAGGTCAAGATTAAGCTGTGTCGTTTCCATTTTAATGGAATTGATATACTCTCTGTCCTCTAACCTGGCAATCAGATCACCTGCAACGACTTTATCATTCAATTTCCAGGAGTTCCCGCTTCTTGGGTTCTTTTCTAGGAAATAATTGGCCGTGATTTCAGATTTTAATTCAATATCGCCTTTGGGATAGACAGTTCCTGAGGTATTGACAAATTCTTCAATAGATTTCAGGTTGACGTCCTGTACTGAAACGGGAATTTCGACATCGGCATTGAGATTCTGGATATCATTTTTGCAGCTGACAGCTGCAAAAACTATGGCAAGAAAAATAAATATATTTTTTTTCATGGGTACTTATTTTTATTGTTTTAATGTCTTTACCGGAACTACGGGTTGTTTTTTTTCAAAATCGTAAAGTGTCTGTATTTTAAGATTAAGAAGTTCAAGTTTATAAGATATTAATGAATTGGTGTAATTAAGTTTATTTTCTGAAAGCTGGTTCTGATATATATTCAGGTCTATGCCGGTAAGGTCTCCGTTTCTATATTTTTCAAGATTCAGATCATATGTCAGCTGAGCATTTTTTACAGATTGTTTTGTGATCTCAATCTGATTTTTAAGGTTGTTAAGATTCCTGTAACTCTGTCGTATACTTAGGATAATATTATCCTGTTCGGATGAGAAGTCAATTTTATTTGATTCAATTGATGCTTCGCTTGCCTTTATCCTTGATTTTCGCTCTCCCCAGTCCCAGAGCGGGATGGTCAGCGATAATGCAATGTTCTGGTTATCCGTTGGTTTCGAATAGATATCTCCCAGTTTGGGATTATCGCCTGAAAGTCCGATCGAAAGACCGAGATCACCTTTGAATTCATTAAGCGCCTTTGTCTGAATAAGATCAAACTCGGATGTTTCGATCGATATCTGGCTTTGTCTTAATTCCATCCTGTTTGCAAGTCCCTGATCAATAGCGTAAGCTATATCTACCTTTACAGTGTCAACAGCTATATTTGGTATTACAATAATATCATCGTAGAGATCGATTCCAACGAGTATTTTAAAGTTGTCCTTGGCATTTTCAAAAGCAACCTGCTTGTTTTCATAATCAGATCTTGTAGTGGCAAGGTTCACTTCAGCCTGGTAAATTTCTGACTGTGCTGAAATACCTGCGTTTACTTTGTTTTTGGAGATCTCATAGCTTTTCTGCATGTTCTGATAAGCCTGGTCAGCTATGTCAAGACTTTGCTGGGCCTGGTAAACGGCATAAAATGCCTGGGTTACACTATTTTCCATTGAGAGAAGCTGGATTGCATAGTTAAGCTGTGCATTCTCAAGAGCCAGTTGAAGTTCCTTAAGCTGGAGCTTCGTCCTGTTATAGGTAAAAAGCGGCTGATCAATCGAAAGAGTCAGATTATTACTGAATCCTTTTGTTGTTATGTTAGCATATTCGCTGTATGAATCTGTATAACCGAAACTATTAGTGAGTGAAATCCTTGCATCGGTTAAAACTATTGGCTGGGACACCGTAAACACTCCATAGCTTGTGGTTGTTGTCATTGTGTTCCATTTTGAGATCAGGTCGTTAAAATTTCTGCTCTGGTTGTAACCAATAGGGTTAAGAGTGAGTGAGAAGTTCGATTTCAATGCAGCATTCTGGGCATTCAGGTTTTCCTGGCTTCTGATCAGGTTCAAACGGGTCTTTTTAATTGTCGGACTGTTAGTTTCTGCAATACTTAATGCCTGTTCAAGTGTGAGCCCATTCTGGGCACTGGCAGAGAGCATATTGGTGAGCAACAATATCAGTATCAAAAGGATAGCCCTGATTTTCTTATTTGTTTTTATTTTCATTTTGATAATCGTATATGTTTATTTTTAAAGCCGAACTCTTAATATTCAAATAAGTATCATTTTATTTTGTTTTTGAAGATTCCTCATTCCGCTATGCTTCATTCGGAATGACATGGTTATTTTTTAATATTGGGTGGAGATCAGAGGCGATTCGCTGAGGCGAATCACCTCTGATCTCCACCATTGTCCCCTCAACTTAACCTGTCATTCCGAGCGATAGCGAGGAATCTCATTCATTTAAAACTTGTCCTTCTTTTATGTAATACTTTTGTCTCTTTGTCACTTAGTCATTTCATCTTCCACTCTAACTATTCTCCCCCTCACCATTTCTCCCCCTCTCCATTTCTCCCCCTCTCCATTTCTCCCCCTCTCCATTTCTCCCCCTCTCCATTTCTCCCCCTCTCCATTTCTCCCCCTCTCCATTTCTCCCCCTCTCCATTTCTCCCCCTCTCCATTTCTCCCCCTCTCCATTTCTCCCCCTCTCCATTTCTCCCCCTCTCCATTTCTCCCCCTCTCCATTTCTCCCCCTCTCCATTTCTCCCCCTCTCCATTTCTCCCCCTCTCCATTTCTCCCCCTCTCCATTTCTCCCCCTCTCCATTTCTCCCCCTCTCCATTTCTCCCCCTCTCCATTTCTCCCCCTCTCCATTTCTCCCCCTCTCCATTTCTCCCCCTCTCCATTTCTCCCCCTCACCCTTTCATTCTTCAATTCTGCTTCACCCATTTAATAGCATCCCCGATTACGATTCTTCCGGTTGACTTATTTGTAAGCACAACTTTAGCTGTATCGGGTGATAAGTAGAATTTGCCAAGATCGTTCCACCCTCCCTCTGCCTTTTCATAATCAACTGTTATCTCGTCAACTCCTTCATCGTGGTAAATCTTATAATGCTGATCCTTGTACTGACTTTCAGGCGGTTTTTCCTCCTGTCCCGGAACTCCCGGCCCGCCTTGTCTTCCCTGTCCGCCCCTTCTGATCATCATCCTGTCGACAGTCTTTCCGATATAACTATATATATTGTAATACCCGGGTTCTTTAATTATAGTATACCATGTTACTGATCTGTCGCCAGTGCCACCGCGCGTGTAAACAGCTGAACGGACAAACTTGCCATAGTAAGAGCTTTGTACAACCGGTTGCCAGAATTCAGGAATAAATATCATACTTAACTCTTGGTAGGTCCTTCCTTTGTTATTCCGGATACCCAGGAGTCTTTTAAGAGGGCTCGATGTATTTTGTTTACTGGTAATAAATCCGGGGTCCTCATTATCAACAATAATCTCGGAAGGATCCGTGAAAGGCGGCATTGCTGTAAGTATCTCCTCTCCGGTGAATTCTTTTACGACTCCCCTGGTTTTGATTATATCATTTATGGGTATAGTAATTTCGCCGGGAATATTTTTTGCAAAAAGGGTGTTTATCATCATGGCTCTGGGCTGCGCATCAATTACTATACCGATCCTTTTTGATTCATGAGACCCCAATAGAACAATTTTGGATATATCTTCGGCTTCCATCCCCCTGCCCTGCATTGAGATTGAGAACCTTCCTCCGGCACCTCCGCCGCCACCCTGAAAGAACATAGCCGTCTGTCCTCCTCCTCTTCCCTGACCTCCTTGTCCTCCGATGCGGAAAGAGACATTGAACAAACCTGCAACTGTCTCAGGATTTGAAGCAGTGAAAGTAACCTGGTATCTCGATCTGTCTCCAACAATAATCTCGCTTGCTTTGAGATCTGTGAAAAGAAAGCCCGGCTGTTCTTTCCCGTTAAACCAGTCATTAAGATAAGGGTAGAAATCAAATCCGAATTTTTCTTTAATATCATTATTGAACTGTTCTATATCAACCTTCTTAAAGCTATGATTATCAAGGTATGTGGCAAACCAGGTTTTAAACTCATCTATACCGGCTTTGGATCTTAAAAGATTAAACAACCAGTCACCTTTTACTCTCAATACTGTTCTTATTGTATCACCTTTGGGATCTTTAGTCAGCAGATCCCTGAAACTTATTTTATTCAGAATAAGATTTGCCCTGTCATTATCTGTGAGTATGCCAAACATTGAACGGAAACCACCACGGTTATTAACATTAATTTGTTGTAGGTGTGATTCGAAAACCGCATTTATTACCGGATATTCTGAGGAATAGAAATTGTTTCTGAAAAAATAAAAACTAGGCCCCAAAAGATACCTTGTCGGCTCATTTACAAAATTACCATTAGAAAACCTGAAGTTTTCTCCGCTGATGAATGTATTTCGTATAAAATTATTAAACAGCCTTACCTGTAGCTCCTTATCAGTTATTACCTGGTTATTTCTTGTATTTCTTTTCTTCTGTCTTACGAACTGCCTGTAAAAACCTGCATTCTCGAGCGTTGAGAGTTTCTCGGGCAACAAAACCAGTGAAGGCTGTACTTCTGCCCTGGTTTGTGTACTTTCCCTGGGATATGAATAGAACTGAACGGGAACTTCAATAAGACTAAATGTTTTGAAAGGATATTTAACTGAGTAATTTGTTTCCAGCTCTCTCATTATGCCTGATATCATGTTTTTCAAAGTATCTCTTAACTCTGAAAGATCTTTTTTATAGTAATCGTGACCGGGGAAGTAGTAGCTCAGGTACTGTACTGAATCTACTTTGAGTGTATCAGTTTTATAGGTTCCAATAGCCAGGGTGAGGCCTGTCAGCGGCCTTTCCGGTTTAAAAACCCGGTACCCCTCAATATTTTTTGATGTTCCCTGTGAAACTGCAGTTAATCCTTTTTCATTCTTAACACGAAGTGTGTAATTCGTAAAATCAATCTTTATACGTGCAGGATTGGAAGGATAATAATTCAGCGACGTAACCGGGTACCAATAAGTCTCTGGGGTTAACAGCAAATAGTCAGGAGTCACGAATGCCTGTCTTTTATTAACATTGACCATAGCTATCCTGTAAGGATTCTCTTTCAGATTATCACTGTAATTAGGATAACAGAAAGATTCGTCAATGGTCCCTTTATAGGATATAAGCAGACTGTCGGTTTGTCCGGGATCAAGTGCCTTCCCTGGATCAACATCGATTATATGATTAAATCTTTTGAAATTCAGATCTTTCCCGGCAGATGTTACCTTTTGAACTATCAATGATGGATTAAGAGAAAAAATGTAATGATAGAGCGAGGCCTTGTTGTCATTTTTTATTTTAAGGTCAGCTGAAGCTTCAAATTTATCACCCCGGTGAATGAATTCAATTGAAGCATCGGTGAGAGTAGCAAAATCCTTGGTTTCAAATTGTCTGTTGGTTTCTATTGTTATGCTTTTTTCCTTAATACTGTTGCTGTAAACAGAATATGTATTATATCCGCAGAAAGCTGCTCCTGCACCGAAAAGAATCAGGAAAATAATTGTAAGGTTTTTATGTAATTTTGATTGAGGTAACCGGTTGAATAATAATACTGTACCTAGTACCAGTGCAAATCCCAGAAAGAGATATAGCAGTCTCTGGTTTATAATAAGCCAGGGGTTGTCAAATCCAATGATCCCCGATTTGAACAATGGCATTCCAAAAGCCATATAATCGAAGATGGATCCCATCCTGAACCATAGGTAAAACATGTCGAGAGCAGCTATTCCAAGAAGTATAAGGAATGTTATAGCCTGATTTTTTATTACTGACATAAGTACATATGCCAGTCCGAGACTAAAAATTATTGTTGGTACGCTTATAATCAAAAGGTATGAAATATACGACATGAAATCGACGGTCATGCTTTTTGAAATGATATTTATAAGCAGTCCGATCGCAAGAATTACAAGGTCGAGGCTAATGAAGAGACGGAGAATTCCCCATGTTTTTCCAATGACATATTCAAAATTCGACATCGACCTGGTATAAAGGACTTCATTCGTATCAAGCTTTTTATCTCTTTTAAGGAAGTCGGCCGCAAGGAAAATGACAACAATAGCCTGCCCTATATTTAGCAGGTAAAGGTTGATAAGCGGCACTGATGATGATATTGATACCAGGCTCCACTGCTCACCTCCAACAGGAGAGAAAAGGCCAATGTTTAAAAATGTGAAAATAACCAGGGCCCCAATAGAGAAGAGCCTGAAAAACCAGCTTCTCCTTAAGGTCTTAGCTTCATATTTTGCGACTGTACCTATATTATGAAGAAATGCCATAGCTAAATTTGTTATTAGTCAATAATGTCAGCATGTAACTTGTGCTCCATATAATAGACATATGCATGTTCAATGTTCGGTGTAATACTGGTCGAACTGTATTCAGGAGCATCATCTGAAACGATTTGCACTTCCCATCCTGAATCAACCGGAATGGTAGAGATTACATTATAGCGTTCTTTAACCCTGTCGTATTCATATTGACTGAGATTCATCTTAAAAACATGACCCTCTGCATTTTTAACAAGATTTTCCGGAGAACCTGAAAAAACAAGTTCCCCTTTGTTTAACAGTGCCATACCCTGGCATGTCGATGATATGTCGCCAACAATATGAGTCGAGAGAATAATAGTGACATCATGCTGGCTCAATTGGGATAAAATATTTCTGAACCTTATTCTTTCATCAGGATCGAGGCCGGTTGTTGGTTCATCCACAACAATAATTTTTGGATTTCCAATTAATGCCTGGGCAATTCCCAGCCGCCTTTTCATGCCTCCCGATAACCTGTTGGCCCGCCTGTCGCGAACTTCAAGAAGTCCAACCTGGTCAAGTAGTCTGTCTACCTGGCTAAGCCTTTCTTTTTTGTTTCTTAATCCTGCAAGAGAACCTGAATAGTCGAGAAATTCCCATGTTTTAAGAGAGGTGAAGAATCTGAAATCCTGAGGAAGGTATCCAAGCATACTCCTTAATTCCTTTCTGGTTTTCTGTATATCCCTGCCATCTACCATAACAATTCCGGAAGAAGGTTTCATCAGGGTAACAATAATTTTCATAAGGCTCGATTTTCCTGCCCCGTTTGGCCCCAGAAGCCCGAACATACCTGTTCCGAATTCAAGGTTTATATTTTTTAATGCATGATTGCCGTTCGGATAAATTTTATTAAGTCCCTGTATTTCAATCTTCATAGGTCAATAATTTATTGTTAAAACCTTAGGGTAATATACGTAATTGGCGATGAATTGAACTCATTATAAATATATTTTTGATCAGCGACCTGATTTCATCAAAAGTGCAGGTAAGTTATAAAAGATAAGAAACCAACTAGCATTTGACCCTTTAAAGACGTCTTTTATTTCAAAAAGTGGCACTAATAATTCATGTTTTAAAACACATAAATATTTTTATGCTTTGGAAGCTTTCAAACATTTTACCAAAGGGTTTTCTTATCGCGTTTTTCAAAAGTAGTGAATAGTGACTATTCAGTTCATAGAGACGTGAATTAAAGCACAGGGAAGGGAGATCGCTGGTTGAGTTTCTGTTCTCAAAACTAATTCATACTTTTGTAGATTAATATTTATTGCTTGGGTTATATTACAAATAAGAAAAAAATAATTAATGATCCGGTCTATGGATTTATAAGCATACCCGGTGATCTTGTATTTGATCTTATCGAACATCCGTGGTTTCAACGATTAAGGAACATAAAGCAACTTGGATTAACAAGTTTTGTTTATCCGGGGGCAAATCACAGTCGCTTTCAGCATGGAATAGGGGCATTGCATCTGATGGAACTTGCGATAAATACTCTCAGAAGCAAAGGAGTTCAGATATTTCCGGAGGAAGAGGAAGCAGTCAATATTGCTATTCTGCTGCATGATGCCGGACACGGTCCATTCTCACATGCTCTTGAAACATCAATTATCGGTGGAATAACACATGAAGACTTGTCTCTTCTGATCATGAAAAAACTCAATGAGGAATTTCATGGAAAACTCGGACTGGCCATGGAAATTTTCACAGGTACATACAAAAGAAAGTTTTTCCACGAATTGATATCAGGTCAGATGGATATGGACAGACTTGATTATCTGAGACGCGACAGCTTTTTTACAGGGGTGATTGAAGGATCAGTGGGATCGGACAGGATCATAAGAATGCTGAATGTGGTCGATGACGGACTGGTTATCGATGAAAAGGGGATCTATTCGCTCGAAAAATTCTTGATTGCTCGAAGACTTATGTACTGGCAGGTTTATATGCATAAAACCGTACTTTCATCTGAAAGTCTTCTTGTTAAAACACTTAAAAGGGCTAAAGAACTTGCCGGAGCGGGTATTGACCTTTATGCTACTCCATCTTTGAGGTTTTTCCTTTATAATAAAATAGAATATCAGGATCTGACTAAAGAGGGAAACTTTACTCCGGGCCTGGTAGCATATAACTTTACCCGGCTAGATGATACTGATATCCTCGTTTCAGCAAAATACTGGGGCGATAATTCCGATAAGGTCCTCTCTGATTTATCACGCCGGTTAATGCAAAGGGATCTGTTTGCCATTGAACTACAAAATGATCCCTTCCCTGTTGAGAGGGTGCGAAAATTAAGATCGGTTGCAGGTGAGCGAATGAAGATAAAGTCCGGAGATGAAGATTATTACGTTTTTACCGAAAGCATCTCAAACCTGGCATATGCCCCTGATGCCCCTGAGGTGAAAATCTTGCTTAAGAGCGGAAAGATTGCCAACATATCCACGGTTTCTGATATGTTCGATCACAGGTTCCTCTCAGAAAGAATTACTAAATATTTTCTTTGCTATCCAAAAGAATGCAAATAACTTAAAATTGAACAAAATGGAATTTACTGCAGAAGCAATAGCCGGATTTTTAAAGGGTGAAATAGAAGGTAATCCTGAAACAAAGGTTAACACAGTTGCCAAAATAGAAGAAGGCCATAGCGGGGCACTGTCTTTCCTGGCCAACCCGAAGTATGAGCATTTTATTTATTCTACAAAGTCATCGATAGTATTGGTCAATAAGACCTTTGTGCCTTCATCAAAGGTAGAGGCAACACTTATCAGGGTCGATAATGCATATGAGGCCTTTGCATCTCTTCTTCGTCTTGTTGATCAGGCAAGACCAAGGAAAAAAGGCCTTCATCCCACAGCAATAATTGAATCTACTGCTAAAGTTGGTTATGATGTTTATATCGGCCCTTATTCCTATATAGGTGAAAATTGCATTATAGGTGACGGATGTTCAATTTACCCGCATGTTTATGTAGGAGACAATACAAAACTTGGATCTAATTGTACTGTCAACCCCGGAGTGACGATCTACCACGATTGCGTCATCGGCGAAAATTGTATTATTCATGCCGGATCAGTAATAGGGGGGGATGGATTCGGATTTGCTCCCCAGTCGGAAAGCGAATATATGAAAATACCTCAACTGGGTAATGTCATCCTTGAGGATAATGTAGAAATAGGATCGAATGTCACAATTGACAGAGCTACAATGGGATCGACTTTTATACGTAAAGGAGTTAAACTCGATAATCTTATTCAGATCGGACATAATGTTGAGGTGGGAGAAAATACTGTTATGGCAGCTCAGACTGGTATTGCAGGCTCTTCAAAAATAGGCAGGAACTGCATGTTTGGCGGGCAAGTCGGTATTTCCGGACATGTTAAAGTGTCAAATGGAACCAAGATAGGAGCACAGGCAGGGATTCCGGGAGATATCAGGGAAGAAAATACAGTTCTTCTCGGAACTCCGGCATTCGATCTGAAACAATTCTTAAGATCTTCAGTTGTTTTTAAAAAACTGCCTGAAATGAAAATTAAAATAGATTCACTTGAAAAAGAGATAGAGTCATTGAAAAATAAGTAGTTTTGCTTTACATTCGGAACAGAATGTCTTGTTTTAAATTGAGTCAAAAAGCAAAATTATGTGTTGTTCGAAATTTTTTTATTTTTTTGTACCCTGAATTTAACTTAATATCTGAAATTGATGAGTGAAAAACAAAGGACTCTTGCAAAAGGGGTAAGTCTTTCCGGGAAAGGTCTTCATTCAGGGATAGACGTGACTCTGACTTATAAACCGGCTCCGGAAAATCACGGATATAAATTTTGCAGGATAGACCTTCCTGAAAGACCATTAATTGATGCGTTGGCTGAGCATGTTTCTGATACCTCGAGAGGAACAACCCTCATTCAAAATAATGCTTCCGTAGCGACAATAGAACATGTTTTAGCAGCGCTTCACGGATTACAGGTTGATAACGCTCTTATTGAATTAGACGGGATGGAAGCTCCCATTATGGGAGGTTCCTCCTGGAAATTTGTTGATGCTATAAAGGAAGCGGGAATTGTAGAACAGAAAGAAGACAGGAATTATTTTGTAGTTAAACAGAAGATCACTTTCTCTGATGAGGAACATGGAGTTGATCTTATGGTTTACCCTGATGACCATTTCAGTGTAAATGTTTTCATTGATTATAACTCAAGGATACTGGGAAATCAGTACGCTATACTTGATAACATTGGCGACTTTGAAGAAGAGATCAGCAAGAGCAGGACATTTGTATTTTTCCATGAACTTGAACCCCTGTTTAAAAAGGGACTTATAAAAGGGGGTGACCTGGATAATGCAATAGTAATACTCGAGAAAGAAGTTGAGCAATCTGAAATAGATCGTATTGCCAGGATGTTCAAACGTCCGGGCATAAATACACACAAGGCGGGCGTATTGAATAATACAGAATTAAGATACCCGAATGAACCTGCCAGGCATAAACTTCTTGATATTATGGGAGATCTGGCGCTTGTCGGTCATCCCATAAAAGGCAAGGTAGTTGCAACTCGTCCAGGTCACTATGCAAACATACGTTTAGCCAAGGTGATGAGACAGGAGATGAAAAAGGCTCTTTTAAAAAGAGATATACCTGTATATGATCCGTCACAACCACCGGTGTATACGGTGGATGATATCAAAAAACGACTTCCGCACAGGTTCCCGTTTCTTTTGGTCGACAAAATAATTGCTCTTGATGAATCTTCAATAGTGGGTATCAAAAATGTTACTTTCAATGAGTCTTTTTTTCAGGGTCATTTCCCGGGAGAGCCTGTCATGCCCGGGGTTCTGATGGTTGAGGCACTGGCACAGACTGGCGGATTACTTGTTCTGAGCACTGTTGAAGAGCCTGAAAAATATTCTACCTACTTCCTTAAAATTGATAAGGTTAAATTCAAGAGTAAGGTTGTCCCCGGAGATACTATCATACTGAAAATGGAGCTGGCTGATGTTATAAGAAGAGGGATCGTGACAATGTTCGGTCAGGCATTTGTGGGCAATAAACTTGTACTCGAAGGAGAACTGACTGCTCAGATAATAAAGAATAAATAGATATAGTTATAATTAATGATCTCAAATTTAGCCTTTGTTCATCCGGATGCCAAAATTGGTAAAGATGTGAACATTGATCCGTTTGCATACGTTGCCGGCAATGTTGAAATAGGTGACGGTACATGGGTCGGTCCTAATTCGACCATCCTCGACGGGGCGCGGATTGGAAAGAACTGCATGATATTTCCTTCGGCGGTCGTATCAGGAATACCGCAGGATCTTAAGTTCAGAGGAGAAGAATCAACAGCTGAAATTGGGGATAACACAACTGTAAGAGAGGGAGTTACCGTAAACCGGGGAACAGCCGCAGTCGGAAGAACCTTAGTGGGAAACAACTGTCTTTTGATGGCATATGCTCATGTGGGCCACGACTGTGATATAGGTAATAATTGTATTATCGGTAACAGTACTGGTCTGGCTGGTGAAGCAAAAGTAGACGATTGGGCAATTCTCAGCGGAGGCACCCTTGTGCACCAGTTCACCCATATCGGAGCGCATGTAATTGTTGGAGGGGGTGCAAAAATCCGAATTGATGTACCTCCTTTTATAAAGGCTGATCGTGACCCCCTGGCATACATGGGATTGAATACTGTCGGGCTTACACGAAGGGGATTTGAAAAGGACAGAATTGATGAAATTCATAATATTTACAGGGCTATTTATCTTAATGGAATGAACTTTTCCAAGGCACTGGAGCATGTTGAAAAGACATTCAACCCTTCTCCTGACAGAGATTATATTCTGGAATTCATAAGAAATTCCCAAAGAGGAGTAATAAGGGCCAGATAGGGCCCTTTATTGTTTGTTTTGCATCCACCCCTGGGCAGATAGCGCTATTTCTGTACCTCCTTCCCCGATAAGAAAATTGCCCGATCCTGAGGGAGTAATATGGCCAATTACTTTTACTGTTTTTAATGATTCTGCTTTTTCAAACAGATCAAGAGGAATGGTAAAAAGAAATTCATAGTCCTCTCCACCGTTAAGTGCAGGTATTAATGGATCAATGCCAAATTCCTCTGCAAGTTTTAATGTTTCGTAATCGATCGGTATTTTATTTGAAAAAATTCTGCATCCGGTATCTGAAAGTTTACAGATATGAATAAGATCGGAGGCAAGCCCGTCAGTAATGTCGATCATTGAGGTTGGAAGTATCGCGGCCTGAGAAAGCTCTTTTAAAGATGCAAGAGGTATTTCAGGCTTTAGCTGCCTTCCTATAATATACTCGAAACCTGAAAGATCAGGTTGTACAGTTTTCTCATCGCTGAATATTTTTCTTTCTCTTTCCAGCAATTGCAGCCCCATATACGATGCTCCGAAATCTCCTGTAACGCAAATAAGGTCATTTGGCCTGGCGCCATTGCGTCTGACAATTTTGTCCTTTTCAACAGAGCCAATAGCTGTTACTCCTATAGTGAGCCCTGTAAGAGAACTTGTTGTGTCTCCCCCGGCAAGATCAATAAGGTATTTTTCACAGGCAAGGCTTATTCCCTCATAAATCTCTTCAATCTGTTCAACTGAGAATCTGGAACTTATACCCAGGGCAAATAAAACCTGCCCGGGAACGCCGTTCATGGCATAGATATCGGAAATAGCCCTTATAACTGATTTATATCCAAGGTGTTTTAAAGGTGTGTAGATCAGGTTGAAATGTATTCCTTCAAGCATTAGGTCGGTAGAAACCAGCGTCAGGTTTTTCCCCGAATCAATTACTGCCGAATCATCTCCTATACCTGTAATCGTGGTTTTATTTACATTCCTGACATTTTTTGTAAGATGGCTAATAAGGCCAAATTTACCGTACTCTCCAATTGATGTCTTTTTCCTCTCAGCTTCTGACATAATAAATTAAAATTAGATTTCATTCCGGAGGTAATTGAAAAATTTACTTTTTTTGGTTTAATCCTTTGTGTACCTTAGTGATATCCTTTGTGATCCTTTGTGGTTCAATTAATTATTTTTTAAACGCATAGGGCAGCAGGGGTTACACAATGTCGCACAAAGGACTTTTTCAACAACCCTGTATGTTCCACAATTATAAATCATTTCCTGACGATGTCCCTGCCAAAGGGAGATAAAGCAATTGCTGTAAGTTTAAAATGTTGCAAACCGAAAGGGATCCCTATAATTGTAATACAGAGTATAATACCGAAGATAGCATGGGTGGCTGCTATCCACAGTCCTCCCGTCAGAAGCCATATTACGTTCATCAGAATATATAGACATCCGGAAGCTCTCGAATGTACTTTAGTATCCCTTCCAAATGGCCAGATGGACAAGGAAGCCATTTTGAGCGTCTGGATGCCAAATGGAATTCCTACTATTGTCAGCATAAGCATAATACTTCCAATGAAATACTCAATTGCAATTATTATACCACCAAAAATGAGCCATACAAGATTTCCAATTAGATTCATTGGTATATTGTTAAATGGTTATTCCAGAATAATTGTTTTGTCCTTTGGATATTTAACTGAATATGTCAATACAAGCTGTTTTGTTTCCTGGGGTCTGATTTCCAGGTTCCATTTGATTTCGCCAGTCTGGGTATTAAGCTTTCCGCCTGATAATTCAACCGGATCAACATTGATTCCGCTATTTGATGAAACAGGGATCTGGTCCATTAGAGTAATGTTAACAGGGTTTGTTTTATTGTTTCTTACAGTCAGCAAAAAGGAATATGTCTCTGTCTTATTGGATCCGATTATTTTTTTACTTGTGAAATCTTTACGTTTCTCCCTCTTTACCAGTATGCTGTTATCTGTCCCCAGGGAAATTGTCAGCGTGTCTGTAAGCTGGTTAACATTGATAGTTGATTTTCCTACAAAGGAGTTTTCGAAATACAGTGTTGCCTCGCCACTCTGAAGGCTGAGTTTTGCCCAATCGGTTATATTTGCTGTAAGATATGCAAGAGGTGATAATTTTGGAAGAGTAACATACCTGTACTGAGCAGGCGCACTGAGCCTTTGAATCTCCACTGTCTGGATTTTACCATCTGCCGGTATAGTGTATGGAATTCCAATATCAAATGTTACAGTGGTTTCACCTACTTGCTTGTTAACTGTTACCGGAGCTGCTTCCACAGCATTTTCTTCAGCTTTACTGCTTTTGGCAGCCATTTCCATCATCGCCGGAGCTTCGGATCTTTTTGCTACCGAAGCCACACCCCTGATCATAACCGGAGAAGGATTATAAAAATTTATAAACCATGGAGATAAAACCGGAATATTACCAGCCACCCATGGCGTGGCGTTCGAAAAACTCAGCCTGACATCTTTCCATTCAACTCCTGAATTCTGATATACGTTTGCTTTATAAAAAATTGTAACAGGATTATTAATATCATCCACTCTTATGTCGTATGAAGGATACCAGCCTGCATTTGATACAACATAACTGAAGGTCAGTTTACCCGACACCTGCTTTTCAGATTGAACAGTAACATGAATTTCTCCGGAAGGAAGCTGCTGTCTGCCTAACTTGTCCGATAATTGTTGCTGAAGTGCATCAATCTGTTTCTCATAATCTTTAATAAGTCTTTCTTTCTTTAATGTAGTCATGGTAACCTGGTCCAAATTATTGGTATACAGATCCATAACATTTTTAAACTGTTCTATTGAAAAGGTGGTTTCTTTAACCAGTATGGCTTTGTTTGCTGCAAGAAAATCAGCTTTCCCCTTCAGAACACTTATAGCTGCTTTTTCATCTTCAACTTTTTGCCGGAGGGACTCAATCTGACTTCTGATATTTTTTACCTCAGGGGTGTCCTCAAGATTCTGAAGATAATTATTCTGCTGATTCACGGACAGAATAGTGAAATCTCCGAAGCCTTTCACCTGAATACTCTGGCTATCAATGTATGGAGAAAGACCTGTCAGTTTAAGAATTGTTTTTCCGGGTAAAATGGAAACAGCAGTCTCGTGATAAATTTGTGCCCTGTCGGGAAATACTGTAACATGTTTTATTTCAGCTTTTAAGTTTTTTTCAGCCTGAGCCGAAATATTTAATACAACAAGAATAAGTGTAATAAATACATTTATTGTCCTTTTCATACCTTGTTTTATTATTATAACTCTAAAGTTAATGTTTTTTTGACAAAAAGCATCAAAATGGCTCAATGACGCCACGTCTCAAAGGTAAAAAACCTCAGAGGTAATAATACCATTGCGCCTTTGCGCTATAAAGCCATTGCGCCTTTAAACATTAATATATGTTAAATTCCTCTTTTAGTGCGTAAGCTATTATTATTGGATTACCTTTGCTAAGTTTATAATAATCAAAATGAATGGACTAAGAATTGGGAATCTTGCTATAGCAATTCCAATTATTCAGGGAGGAATGGGGGTAGGAATATCACTTTCCGGACTTGCTTCGGCAGTCGCAAATGAGGGAGGGGTAGGAGTTATATCGAGCGCAGGGCTTGGACTCCTGTACAAAGATTTTTCATCTGATTTTCTTACAGCGAGTATCGTCGGACTAAAGGAAGAAATACGCAAAGCACGTGAAAAAACATTGGGCGTAATAGGTGTCAATGTCATGGTTGCCATGACGAACTTCACCGATATGATTAAAACAGCCATATCTGAAAAAGTTGATCTTATTACTGCAGGCGCAGGACTCCCGCTTGATCTGCCATCTTTTCTGAAGAAGGACAGTGTAACAAAACTTATACCGATAGTCTCTTCAGCAAGAGCCACAAGGATCATATGTGAAAAATGGAAGGCAAATTATGATTATCTTCCTGACGCTATTATTGTGGAAGGACCAAAAGCAGGCGGACATCTGGGTTTTAAAGAGGATCAGATTTTCAATAATGACTATTCGCTTGAGAAGCTTGTTCCTGAAATTGTCAGTGAACTGAAAACCTATGAGGACAAATATAATACGAAAATACCGCTGTTTGCTGCAGGGGGAATATATACGGGCGAAGATATTCACAAAATACTTGACCTTGGCGCTTCAGGTGTTCAGATGGGTACACGTTTTGTGACAACAGAGGAATGTGACGCTTCTCCTGAATTCAAGCAGGCTTATATTAATGCTGTCAGCTCCGATATCGAAATTATTAAAAGTCCTGTAGGTATGCCAGGTCGGGCAATACTAAGCAACTTTATTAAAAAAGTAAGGGAAGGGAAAAAACAACCTAAGATTTGTCCTTTTAAATGCATAAAGACATGTGATATATCAAAAAGCCCTTACTGTATTATTGTGGCTCTGATAAATGCTCTTAAGGGAAATTTTGAAAACGGGTATGCTTTTGCCGGATCAAATGCTTTCAGGGCAACAAAAATATCTTCTGTAAAAGAGATCTTCCAGTCATTAATAAAGGAATACAAAGAAAGTTAATAAGAGTGCGTTCTTATTTAATCAGTTCAAGATAACTTAAGGTGTCTTTGCCGGCTTCATGTCTGGTTCCCATCGGACAGCCGGGTACCGGACAATCGATGATTTTATGTTCTTTATTATCTGCAGGCTCCCATCCCATAATAAGATATAGGGCAAAAAAGCCTGCAACATAAGCTACAGCCACATGCCACCCTTTTCTGATCCAGAGAAATACATCACGACCCTCTGGAAATTTATTGGTTATTGCCACACCCGCGGATGAACCGAACCAGACCATTGAGCCTCCGAAGCCAACACTGTACGCCAGCATCCCCCAGTCAAAATGACCCTGATCGAGACATAGCTTGGTCAGCGGGATATTATCAAAGACCGATGAGAAAAATCCCAGGGAAAAGGCAGTAAGCCACGAAGCGGAAGGCAGTTCTTCAACAGGCATTAATGAAGCACTTGTAACCAGACAAAGAAGAAATATTGTTCCCTTAATGGCTCCAGGGATCTCTTTCCACGGAACCTTTATAATAAATGAACCGGCTATCAGAGCTATCCAAACGCCAAGAGCCGGCATATCATATTCTATGTTTGAGATAATTGCTCCAATAAGGATAAGTACGACAACAAATATTCTGGTCCAGTCAATCTTAATTCCACGTTTTGCATCTTTCTGTATCCTGTGGTATTTGTCTTGCTGATGCGAACCGAACCATGCAAAAATTACAAAAGCAAATAATGATGCAACAAATGCGTGTAATACATTAAAAGCGCTTACTCCGTCGATCCACATCATGGTTGTAGTAGTGTCTCCTACAACACTGCCTGCTCCACCGGCATTACTCGCAGCCACAATTGCTGCAATGTAACCGATATGAACCTTGTGTTTAAATACCACAAGAGCTATTGTACCTCCTATTAATGCCGCAGCAATATTGTCAAGAAAAGCTGACATGACAAAAACAAAAACAAGGAGCATAAGTGGCCCTTTCCAGTCGTTCGGAAGATAATGCGGCAGAATATCAGGTACCTTTGATTCTTCAAATATCTTCGAGAGTAAAGCAAACCCAAGCAGAAGGCCAAGAAGGTTAAGTATGATACCCCATTCTCCCTGCCGTGATTCCTTATTTATCAATTGCTCCCAAATTGCATTGGTGCCAAACATATGTTCCGCGAAATGGAATCCGGGATCGAAAATAAATTTATAAATCAACAGGATTGTCAATCCGGTAAGGGCAACCCAGAATGTCTGGTTATGAAATAGAGCTACGCCGAGAAGAATAAGTCCGAAAATAATGAATTCCAATCTTATCGGACCAATCGATGGGGGTTTACCGGTTGTGGCGAATATCAGAAACGGAGAGATAAGTAAAATGAGTAAAATGAAGATTTTTTTTGAAGGTTTCTGAGGAAGAAGGTTAAATCGGTTTATCATATAATTATTGTCTCAGATTTTTAAAAATTCTATTTCATAAAAAAAAGATTTTTTCGCCGGCTAAAGATAACCCTTATGCAAAGAAATTATTTAGTCGCATCATAATAGCTTACGGTTCCATCTGGTTTTATATTTTTTGTACGGATTCCCATATGACATCCTGGTACCGGGCAATTTACAATTTTATGCTCTTTATTATCAGCCGGTTCCCATCCCATGACAAGATACAGGACAAAGAAACCGATAACGTAAGCAGCTGCTATATGCCATCCATTTCTTACCCAGAGTATAACATCGCGGCTTTCGGGGAATTTGTTGGTGATTGCCACACCTGTAGATGAACCAAACCATATCATCGAGCCACCGAACCCCACGCTGTATGCCAGCATTCCCCAGTCAAAATGGCCCTGTTCAAGACAAATCCTTGTCAGTGGAATGTTATCAAATACCGATGAAAGAAATCCCAGTGAAAAAGCAGTAATCACCGACGCATCGGGCAACTCTTCAACAGGCATCATCGATGCACAAGAAACGAGGCATAGAAGGAAAACAGTTCCTTTGATGGCTCCCGGAACCTCTTTCCAGGGAACCGGCCTGAGAACAGATCCTAAAACGATTGCAACCCACACCCCCAGTGCAGGCATTTCATAAAGTATATTGGATATAATGGCACCAACAAGTATAAGGGCTACGTTAAAAATTCTGACCCAGTCGATTTTCACATTCGGATCCGCATCTTTCTGGATCCGCTGGTACTTATCCTGCTGGTGCGAGGCAAACCATGAGAAAAAAAGCAAAGCAGTTATTGCTGCAATGAATCCATGCACTACGTTTAATGCGGAGACGCCGTCAATCCACATCATAGTAGTTGTTGTATCCCCAACCACGCTTCCGCTTCCTCCTGCATTACTTGCTGCCACTATTGCGGCAATATATCCCATATGCACCCTGTCTTTAAATACTACAAGCGCAATTGTGCCTCCAATTAACGCGGCCGCAATGTTATCAAGAAATGATGACAGGATGAATACAAATATCAGAAGTGTAAAAGGTCCCTTCCAGTCATCCGGAAGAAATTTCGGCAATACCCCGGGCACGCCTGATTGTTCAAATATTTTTGACAAAATTGAAAACCCAAGAAGTAATCCCAGAAGATTAAGTAAAATTTCCCATTCTCCCTGTCTCAAATTCTTGTGCAAAAGTTGTTCTGTGAAAGGGGTTTGTCCGAAAATATGCTGAATAACATTGAACCCGGGATCGAATAACATTTTAAAGATCAGCAAAACTGTCAATCCCGCAAGTGCTACACGGAATGTGTGTTTGTGAAACAAGGCAACCCCTACAAGAATAAGCCCGAAAATTACAAATTCCAGCCTTACCGGACCTATGGAGGGTACCTTTCCGGATGCTGCAGACAAACTCAGGGGCACAAGAAGCATTACTGACAGTACTAGCATTTTCTTGCCGTGACTCAGGAAGAGTGCCCGTATATAACTTTTCATCAGTAAAAATAAATTGAGAAATAACTTAATTGGGGAATTAAATAAGGCATCAAATGTAAATATATTTTTTTTCAGGTTCTAAGATTAGAATAATTATCGGATAAGAATTTCAAATAGCATTTTGTGATCAATTTTCCGATACGGATCTCTCTCAAATGCCATATTTTTCTTATTTTTGCATGCTTATTTAGATTTAATATAATTAAGAAAATAACAAATAGTGCACAGGTTTGTTTAAACTGGTATAGAATTGGAGGTAAAACAAACGGATGGAAAAAGATCAGGACAAAATATTAAGTGACGTAACTACAGGCGAATACAAATACGGGTTCTATTCCGACATTGAGATGGACCGCATACCTAAAGGGCTCAGTGAGGATGTAATAAGACTTATTTCATCAAAAAAAAATGAACCTGAATGGCTTCTGGATTTTCGCTTAAAGTCGTACAAACACTGGTTGACTATGAAGATGCCTACATGGGCAAATCTCAGGATCCCTCCGATTAATTATCAGGATATAATTTTTTATGCTGCTCCCAAGAAAAGGAAAACTCTCAACAGCATTGATGATATGGATCCTGAATTGAAAAAGACTTTTGACAAACTGGGGATCCCGCTTGATGAGCAAAAACACCTGGCAGGAGTTGCAGTTGATGCTGTAATTGACAGTGTTTCAGTGAAGACAACCTTTAAGGAGACTCTGGCAGAACTTGGAATTATTTTCTGCTCTTTCAGTGAAGCCGTAAGAGAATATCCTGAACTGGTAAAAAGATATATGGGAAGTGTGGTCCCATACACTGATAATTTTTTTGCAACTCTTAATTCGGCTGTTTTCAGCGATGGGTCATTCTGTTACATCCCGAAAGGTGTAAGATGCCCGATGGAGCTTTCTACTTATTTCAGGATAAACTCGGCAAATACCGGGCAGTTTGAACGAACACTGCTTATTGCAGATGAAGAGGCTTATGTAAGCTATCTTGAAGGATGCACAGCTCCCTCACGAGATGAACACCAGCTTCATGCCGCTATTGTCGAGATTGTTGCAGAGAAAAATGCCGAAGTAAAATATTCCACTGTTCAGAACTGGTATCCGGGTGATAAGAATGGGAAAGGAGGGGTCTTTAATTTTGTCACTAAAAGAGGTTTATGTAAAGGAGAAAACTCGAAGATATCCTGGACGCAGATAGAAACAGGTTCTGCGATTACATGGAAGTACCCGTCGTGTATATTGCGAGGAGATAATTCAACCGGTGAATTTTATTCAGTAGCCGTAACCAATAATCATCAGCAGGCAGACACGGGAACAAAAATGATGCATATAGGGAAGAATACAAAAAGCACAGTTGTATCAAAAGGAATTTCTGCCGGGTATGGGCAAAACAGCTACAGGGGACTTGTAAAAGTTTTGAAAAATGCCAGCAATGCCAGGAATTATTCACAGTGCGATTCCCTTCTGATGGGTG
This sequence comes from uncultured Bacteroidales bacterium, assembly GCA_963815075.1. Taxonomy (GTDB): domain Bacteria; phylum Bacteroidota; class Bacteroidia; order Bacteroidales; family VadinHA17; genus LD21. The sequence continues at coordinate 292,811 of CAWFFK010000008.1, read as the reverse complement.
ATAAATGCGGGGCTCATACTTTCCCTTATCTTGAGGTTGACAATCAGTCAGCTATAGTTGAACACGAAGCAACTACCTCAAAGATTGGTGAAGACCAGATCTTTTATTGTAATCAGCGAGGTATCTCAACTGAGGATGCCATTGGACTCATTGTTAATGGATATGCTCGCGAAGTAATTAATAAACTGCCGATGGAGTTTGCTGTTGAAGCACAGAAACTGCTTCAGATAAGCCTTGAAGGCAGTGTAGGTTAGAAATATATATTTTACATCAATACTTTATTATGCTTGTTATTAATAATTTAAAGGCAGCTATTGCCGGCAAAAATATTTTAAAAGGAATAAGTCTTGAAGTCAAACCGGGTGAGATCCATGCATTAATGGGTCCGAATGGATCGGGGAAAAGCACCCTGGCAGCAGTTCTGGCAGGTAGCGAATTAGTCGAAGTAACCGAAGGCACTGTTACTTATTCAGGAAAAAACCTTCTGGAAATGGCACCGGAGGACAGGTCCAAAGAGGGAATATTCCTTGGATTTCAATATCCTACAGAAATACCCGGGGTGAGTATGGTTAATTTCATGAAAACGGCTGTTAATGAACACCGCAAACACAAGGGACTAGAGCCCCTTTCAGCATCAGATTTTTTAAAAATGATGCGCGAAAAGAAAGAGCTGGTCGAAATCGATTCCAAACTTGCAAACAGATCAGTGAATGAAGGTTTCTCAGGCGGTGAAAAGAAGAAAAATGAGATTTTTCAGATGGCTATGCTGGAACCAAAGCTGGCAATACTTGATGAAACTGATTCGGGGCTGGATATCGATGCACTGCGCATTGTGGCAAACGGCGTAAACAGGCTAAAACGATCTGATAATTCTTTTATTGTTATTACTCATTATCAAAGGTTGCTGGATTATATCATTCCGGATGTTGTGCATGTAATGTACGATGGTAAGATAGTTAAAACAGCCGGGAAGGAACTGGCCCTTGAGCTTGAGGAAAAGGGATATGACTGGATAAAAAAAGAGGTTGAAAATAGCATAGTGGCATGAGTGTAGCAACTGAACTAGCAGACAGATATTCGGTGATTTATTCGGAAAACATTGAAAAGATTTCCGCTAATTCTTCTCCGAGAATTAATACTTTCAGGAAACCGGCCTTTGAAAGATTCAGAGAACTGGGTATTCCTACAAAGAAAAATGAAGCTTATAAGTACACCAATCTGAATATCTTTTTCGATCATGATTACAGTAACTATTTTATACCTGTACCTTCTGATTTTATAAAAGCTGAAGAGTTCAGATGTGATGTTGCTAACCTTGATACTCATGGAATAGTGCTGCTAAACGGGTTTTATCCGACCATTTACAATAAGCTTCAGAATTTACCTGGTGGAGTTTGGATTGGCAGTCTAAATGCAGCGGCTGAAAAGTTTCCTGACCTGATCGAAAAGCACTATGGAAAGTATGCCGACAGCGATTCTGACGGGCTTATTCATCTTAACACGGCAATGGCTCCTGATGGCATGTTTATATATGTACCTGAAGGCACTGTTCTTACAAAACCAATTCAGATCGTAAACCTTGTTTATTCAGAAGAAGATATTTTCAACCAGCACAGAAACCTGATCATTGTTGAAAAAAATGCAGAAGCCACAGTTATTATCTGTGACCATACTCTTTCCCCGAAAAAATTTCTTACAAATGCCGTAACAGAAGTTTTTGTAGGAGATAACTCCCATTTTGATATTATCAGAGTACAAAATGAACACAATAATGCAGGTAAAGTCACCCACACTTTTATACACCAGGAAAGAAACAGCGTTACTTCCTCAAATAATATGAGCCTGCACGGAGGGCTCATCAGGAACAGTACTTATCATTATCTTGGCGGTGAAGGCGCTGAAACTTTTTCTTATGGTTTATTCCTTACAGATAAATGGCAGCATGTGGACAACTACATAAATGTTGATCATGCTTATCCTCATTGTACAAGTAACCAATTGTTTAAGGGCGTTCTTGATGATATGTCAACGGGTGCATTTAACGGACGTATTCTTGTAAGGAAAGATGCTCAGGGAACTCTGGCCTACCAAAGGAACAATAATATCATTCTGACTGACGATGCCAAAATGGATAGCAAACCACAGCTCGAGATCTATGCAGATGATGTAAAATGCAGCCATGGTGCTACTGTCGGTCAGGTGAATGAGGATGCCCTTTTCTATCTTCAGTCGCGTGGGATAAATAAACATGAAGCTAGGCTCATGCTCATGTTTGGATTTGCCCATGAGGTGATACAGAATATTAAAATACTTGCGCTTCGCGACAGGATGGACAACCTGGTTATGCAACGTCTCAAAGGCGAACTGTCGAGATGTGCCAGTTGCATGGTCAAATGCGGGTAAATTGTAATTAAGGTGAAAGATATAGCTGATATAAGGGCAGATTTTCCTATTCTGAACAGGAAAGTATACGATATGCCTCTTGTATACTTCGATAACGGCGCAACTACTCAAAAACCACAATGCGTAATTGAGGCACTGAATGAGGTGTATACAACCTATTACGGCAATATTCACAGGGGAGTTCACTACTTAAGCGACATGTCTTCCGAAGCTTATGAAAATGCAAGAGAAAATGTCAGGTCTTTTATCAATGCAGGGTTAAAAGAAGAAATAGTCTTTACTTCAGGAGCAACCGGATCTATAAATGGTATCGCATTTTCATTCGGTGAAAAATATATAAAGCCGGGCGACGAAATAATAATAAGTCATCTGGAACATCATGCCAATATTGTACCGTGGCAAATGATGTGCGAGCGTAAAGGGGCTGTTTTAAAGGTTATTCCTATTGATGATTCAGGCCAGATTAAAATAGAAGAATACCTGAAAATGCTTTCCTCTAAAACACGGATTGTCTCAGTCTCACAGGTATCTAATGCTCTTGGAACAATAATCCCTGTTTATGAAATAATCGGAGCTGCACACTCTATGGGGATTCCGGTACTTATTGACGGAGCCCAGGGCATACAGCACGGAGTTGTTGATGTAAAAAAAATGGATTGTGACTTTTATGTATTTTCCGGACATAAGATCTACGGACCAGCAGGCATTGGTGTCATTTATGGTAAAGAAAAATGGCTTAATGAATTGCCTCCTTTTCAGGGGGGAGGCGATATGGTTGACCAGGTGACATTTGAAAAAACCACATATAATGAACTCCCTTTTAAATTTGAAGCCGGGACAATGAATTTTCCTGGTGCAATTGGTCTGGCAGCTGCGCTGGATTATGTTTCAAAGATTGGCCGTGAAGAGATCGCTCTGAGGGAGAAAGAACTTCTTATTTATGCAACCGGAAAACTGGCAGAGATAGAGGGATTGAAGATTTTTGGCAATTCACACAATAAGATTTCAACAGTTTCATTTTTGCTAAACGGCATTCACCAGTATGATACCGGGATGATACTTGACAAGATGGGAGTAGCTGTCAGAACAGGTACACATTGTGCTCAACCGGTTATGAGCCGTTATGGAATTGACGGAACTGTAAGAGCCTCGATGTGTTTCTATAATACTAAAGAAGAGATTGACACTCTTGTTGCCGGTCTGCTTAAGGTTAAAAGTATGTTTGAATAAATAAATCGTATGACAATCAACGACATACAGGATAGCATTATTGACGAATTTTCAATGTTTGACGACTGGATGGACAAATATAACCTTCTGATCGATATGGGGAAAGCTCTTCCTGTTATAGATCCAAGGTTTAAAGTAAAAGACTTTCTTATTGAAGGCTGTCAGTCAAAAGTATGGCTGCACCCCGATTTTGATGGTAAGGTCATCACTTTTACAGCCGACAGCGATGCAATTATTACGAGGGGTATTGTTGCGCTTCTTATAAAAGTGCTGTCAAACAGAACGCCGGAAGAGATAATATCATCTGATCTTTATTTTATAGAAAAAATTGGGCTACGGCAGAATCTTTCTCCAACACGTTCAAACGGTCTTTTATCAATGGTTCGTCAGATGAAACTATATGCAATGGCATACGATGCAATAAAAAAATAGATTTAGATTATGGACCCGACAGAACAACTTGAAATAGAGACAAGGATCGGAGAAGTACTTAAAAGTATATATGATCCGGAGATCCCGGTAAATATTTATGACCTGGGACTTATTTATGAAATTAATGTTGACGATGAGCATATAGCACATATCACAATGACGCTCACTGCTCCTAACTGCCCGTTAGTTGAGGAACTTATTGAGGAGGTTAAATATAAGGTTGGCGGAACAAGAGGAGTAAGGGAATGTGATCTTAAGCTTACTTTTGATCCCCCATGGGATAAGAGTATGCTCAGCGATGAAGCAAAACTGGAGCTGGGTTTCCTGTAAAATTTCTGAGAATGGATACATCAGACTACAGAACCGTTTCACTTCTTATTAAGGAAAAAGCTTTCGGCCTTGGGTTTGACCTGTGTGGCATAACAAAAGCCAGGCCCCTTAAAGAACGGGAAAAAATTTTAAAAGACTGGTGTTACGCTGGGATGAACGGTGAAATGAGTTACCTTGCCAGGAACACTGAAAGGCGGATCGATCCACGGTCGTTGGTTCCGGAAGCAAAATCTCTGATTGTCACAGGTCTTGGATATTATACAGATAAGATTCAATCTGAATCAGGGGTACCGGTTATTTCAAGGTACTCATTTGGAACTGATTATCATATAGTGATAGAAAAGAAGCTCAAGGAGCTATTTGATTTTATCGGGAAAATTAAGCCGGAAACATCTGGACGTTATTTTGTAGATTCCGCACCACTTCTTGAAAAAGCATGGGCCTGCGAGGCAGGCCTTGGGTGGCAGGGCCGTCATTCAATAGTGATAAATAAAAAAACAGGTTCTTTCTTTTTTATAGGGGCGTTGATTCTCAGCATTGAACTTGACTATGATGAACCAATAAAAAAGGATTATTGTGGTACCTGCAGATTGTGTGTGGACTTGTGCCCGACTGGTGCAATAAACGAAAACCGGACTATAGATGCTCGAAAGTGTATTGCTAATCTTACTATAGAAAACAGGGGACCTGTTCCGGAAGATATTATTCCGAAACTTGGCAGAAGAGTGTATGGATGCGACCTGTGCCAGGAAGTATGTCCATGGAACAAGAATGTAAAACAAAATGGCGTTAAGTCGTTTAAACTACCGGAAATAATCAGGAATATGACTGTTGAGGATTGGGTCAGTCTTTCAGAGGAGAAGTTTAACAGGCTCTTTGGCACTTCAGCCATAGCACGCAGGAAATATGAACCTTTTATGAGGAATGTAACACTTGTTACAAAGTCGAAGGACTGATCTGAATATCATTTTTCAGCAATTATTGTCACAACTACTTCTCTTCGTTCCCGGGGCCCGTCAAACTCGCAGAAGAAGATATTCTGCCATGTTGACAGCCCGGGGTTATAGTCAACGATCGGTATCGTTTCTGAAGCTCCAACTAAACCTGCTTTAAGGTGAGCATCTCCATTGTTATCCTGATGGTCGTGTTCCCATACACCCGGTGGTATTAGTCTGCGAAGAAGCGTAATAACGTCATTCTGTACAGATTGATCCCAGTTTTCCTGTATCATTATTGCTGCTGTTGACCCTCTTGCATAAACTGATGCGATACCTGTTCTGACCTTACTTGCTTTGATCATGGATACCACCTCCGAGGTAATATCATACAAACCATTTTGCCGGTCGGTTCTGAGAGTGATTATCTTTTGCATAACTATTTATTTTAAGTGAGTAACAGTAATTATTTAAATTCTATATAAAGATCTTTTTAATCACAAAGTTCGCTAAGCAGGCACAAAGCATGCAAAGACAAAACCATGCCACTATTCTCTGTGAGGCCTTTGCGCAATTCCGATAGCTATCGGGCCTTTGCGAACTTGGCGGTTAATGGATTATATTTTTTCAATATAAAATTACCATATGTTTTTTACCTTGGTAAATAATTGTCGTCTTATTATTACAATACCGGAAGTATTTTGACTGATATAAAACTTATAAAAGAGTGCATGGGAGGTAATCTGACGAGTTTCAGAAAACTTATTGAAGTTACGTCCCCTTTTGCATACTCGGTGGCTTTCAGGATGCTCGGCGACGATGACCAGGCAAAAGATGTGGTACAGGAAACCATGGTTACAATATGGCAGAAAATTAATAAAATCAAATCGGCCGAAGTTTATAGAACATGGACATACAGAATTGTGATAAATAAATGTTATGACCAGCTCAGAAAAAGGAAGAGAAACCCTGAATTCAGTGCTGATGACTATACATGGGAACAAATATCAAACAGCATTGCAGATATATCTTCTTCTGAACTGGAGAATAGTGAAAACGCCAAGATCATCAACCTGTTAACAGGTAAGTTAAGCCCAAAACAAAAGGCAGTCTTTGTTTTATCTGAAATTGAGCAGATGTCTAACGATGAAATATCGGGGATCACAGGTATAAGTAAATCGGGCGTTAAGGCAAACCTGCATTATGCGAGAAAAAAGATCTCAGAATTGTTGGAAAAATATTTGTAATGATGATTAAAGAAAATGAAAATTATAAAAAAGTGATTGATCTGCTGAGGAAATCAAAACCCTTGCTTGATTCAGCAAACAGCATAGAGGAGAATGTTTTAAAAAGACTCTCAAAAGAAAATCATGCCGCGATCACCTTTTCCGATATCGTTAACTTCTTCTTCGGATGGATCTATATTGAATGGGTAAGAAGGAGTCTTATTGCAGCTTCTGTTTTGCTGGTGATGATCTTTGTATATCAGCAGGCTGTAATACTGAAACAGATTGATTATCTGAGCAGGCGTACAGTGATTGTTGATGAAGGAGCACCAAAGCCTCTATCCGGCGATATCGAAAAAAGATTGCTGATATATAAATTTTCAGGAAAGAAATTTTCAGCCGGAGAATTTAATATTTCCCGTCAACAACTGGATCAGCTGCTTGAATCGATCAATGAGTTGCAGTATAAGTACAGAGATCTTATCAATGTTATCAACTCCGATCCTGAGCTGAAAAAATATATAGAGCAAAAGTTAAATGAAAAAAATAAATCCGAAACTAATCTTTAAAGCCATGAAAAGCAGACAGTTAAAACAGGCATTGACCATTATTCTATTATTGGTGGCATCGTGCGATGAACCTGAAACAGTGGTGACGGATATCGTACATCCCGACGGATCTATAACAAGGAAGATTGAAATGAGGAACAACGAAAATAAATTCAAAGAATCGGACCTGCAGGTTCCATTTGACAACACATGGATAATGAGAGACTCTCTGGAATTTGATAAGAAAGGTGATACTACATGGATAAAAAGGGCCGAGAAAACGTTCAGGAATGTTGATGAACTTAATCTTACTTATAAAAATGATTCGGGGGCCAACAAAAAAATATCCAGGGAAGCGTTGTTCTCAAAAAAATTCCGATGGTTCAATACGGAATACAGGTTTACCGAAAGGATAGATAAAAAACTTGACTACGGCTATCCGCTAAGTAACTTTCTTAACAGTGAGGAAATACATTTTTTCTATTCTCCCGATAACCTTAAGGAAGAAAAAGAGCATGGACCGGACAGTTTGAAATATAAGTCCCTGAACGATTCAATTAAGGTGAAGACAGACGAATGGTCAATGAAAAACCTTGTCTCCGAATGGATAGGAGAGTTTGCAAAACTAACCGGTGATAAAGCCGGACCTGAACTGTCTCTGGCATCGCTAAAATCGCGCGAAGATGAATTTGTGAAAATCTGCGAATCCAATGGGGATAAACTTGATAGCCTATGGTCGCATGGCATTATTCTCAGACAGTTCATCGGAGAAGAAAATGCCCTGAAATACAAAACCGAAGCTGATTCAGCAGTTGATATTGCTACAAACAGCTTCTGGATCAATTTCAAAGAATATTCAGTAAGGATATCTATGCCGGGAAAACTAACCGGCACCAACGGGTTCATTGATAGCAGCCGCATTTTGATCTGGCCTGTGAAATCAGATTACTTTCTTACTGAACCGTATGAGATGTGGGCAGAATCAAAGACACCTAACAGATGGGCATGGATTGTTTCCGGCATATTCCTGGTGTTTGTCCTTACAGGTGTAATAATTAAGGTAACAAAAAAAGGCTGATTAACTCAGCCTTTTTACCCTAACTAACTAACTAACTCAAAAACCTACCAACTACCTAACCGTATCTTTTATCATCTGACGTAATCTTTTAATATGAGCATAAGTTTCTGCCGGGTAAAGAATATCCTGCTTTTTACTGTACCGATTTTTAATCCGAGTTCATCGGCAATTTCTTTATATTTATAACCTTCAATGTGCATCCTGAATGGAATTCTGAATTCATCACTCAATGAATCAATGGCTTTTTCTATCTCACCTTCTGAATAATGTGATTCCGGTGATATAAAACCCTTGTCGTGTGGCTGGTTAATATAGTAAAGATCCTGGGTACCGTCTATAATTGTATTTTCTTTGACATTTCTCCGGTAGTTATTTATAAAGGTGTTCTTCATTATAGTAAAAACCCAGGCTTTGAGATTAGTATAATCCACGAATTTGTCTTTGTATGTAATTGCTTTCAGATAAGTATCCTGTACAAGATCTAAAGCTGTATCACGGTCTGATGTAAGGCTCATCGCAAATCTCTGAAGATTACTTTTCATTTCGATGAGGCTGGCGTTGAATTCATACTGTGTCATAATTTTAAAATTTTATATTGTTGAAACAAATTTAAACTGATAAATAAAGATATCCAAATCTTAATATCTTAAACTCGTTATATTCTGTCTTTTTTATAAATAGCAGGTACTGGTAATATCCACATATATAGTGAGTTAATTTCATTTTGTTTAATGTTTTCTAAATATTGTATAAATTAAAATTTGATCATTTTCTTCTTTCCTGTTCTGAATTGTATCATTGAAACTCTTTTCTATTCTGGTAATTTCATTATCTAATTACAAAATTAGACCGCAATTGCGAGGATAAGGTTAAGAATGGGTTAAGGTTACATTAAATACAGGTTAATATTCAGAGAGTACTTTTATTGAACATTTAAGTTTCGTATTTTTAGGGAAAATTCAATATGGATTTCAACATCAGGTTAAAACACGGGCAGGTCTTAAAAGGTATGATTCAGAGTCCCGGTGAAAACAGTAAAGCTGTGATAATAATGGTCCATGGTTTAGGGGAACATATACAGAGGTATACTTACTGGGCCGAATTATTCAGGAATGAAGGAATGGGCTTTGCAGGGCTCGATCTTCCCGGGCATGGCCGTTCGGACGGTAGGAGAGGCAATATAAAAAATTTTGCCCAACTTGATGAAATGATCGGGATCCTTCTGAAAACATGTTATCAGACCTTCCCGGGAGTCCCGGTTTATATTTATGGTCATAGCCTGGGAGGCGGATTTGTTCTTAATTATATTCTTAGAAAATCTCCGAAAGTTAAAGGAGCAATTGTAACTTCACCCTGGTTGCGTTTATCTTTTGAACCATCAAAGACCAAGGTTTTAATGGCCTCTGTGATAAGATATATTCTTCCGGGATTGGTACAACCATCAGGTCTGATTACAGATCATATTTCACATGATGAGAGTGTTGTGGAGAAATATAAATCCGACCCGCTTGTTCATGATAAAATATCTGTCGGCCTGTTCTTTAGCACAATTAATGCAGCCAGATACTCACTTGCGCATGCTTCAGAATTGAAAATTCCGACATTAATTATTCATGGAAGTGATGATCTGATATGCTCTCCGGAAGGCAGTAAAGAATTTGCAGGGAAAACCAATATGGCTGAGCTGAAGATATGGGATGGCGGATATCATGAGTTACACAATGAGCCTTTTAAAGAGGAAGTATTCAGATATATTCTAAACTGGATAAACAGATGATCCGGGGGATAAACTTTTTTAAGTTATAAATGGAACTCAGAACGACTTTCAATATTAAACCCTATCCTTATAAAATCACTTATAAGGACCCTGTTATGTTCATTGGATCTTGTTTTTCATCGGCAATTGGTTCTCATATGGAAGCGGGGCACATGCCGGTAATGATCAATCCTTCAGGGACTGTCTATAATCCGGTTTCCGTTTGCAACACTCTCGATACAATTCTTTCGGGCCGGGAATATAACCGGGATGATCTTTTCTTTTATAATGGTATCTGGCTTAGCTTCAGTCATCACACCGATTTTTCATCTGAAGATCCGTCGAAAATTCTTCAGAAGATAAATAACAGATCAAAAGAGGCATTTTCATTTCTGGAGAAAGCAAAGTTCCTGTTTATAACATTTGGTACAGCCAGAGTTTACAGGTTTAAGAAATCAGGAGAGGTGGTTTCAAACTGTCATAAAATTCCTCCGGGGGAATTTGATTCTGAATTGCTCACGGTTAATGAAATAGTAAATTTGTGGTCGTTGCAACTCGATAAATTACAAACACTTTTTCCTTCTATAAAAATAATTTTTACCATAAGCCCGGTAAGGCACTGGAAAGATGGTGCTCATGGCAACCAGATTAGCAAAGCATTATTGTTCCTTGCTGTTGAGGAACTTCTGAAGCATAAAATTTCCCCGCAATATTTTCCTGCCTATGAAATAGTTATGGACGATTTACGCGACTACAGATATTATGATGACGATATGCTGCATCCTTCTTCCGTGGCTGTAAATTATATATGGGAGACTTTTTCCGGATGTCTCCTCGAAAATGCCACACTTAATACCTGGCGTGAAGTTGTTAAGATTACCAAAGCTGTCAAGCACCGGTTCAATGTTGACTCAGATCCCAAAAGAAAGGAATTTGCCGGGAGAATGCTTAAACAGATTTCTGATATTAAAAAAAATTATCCGGAGATAGACTTTTCATCTGAGGAGGATTATTTTATGGGTTTCATTAAATAACTTATTTTACCGGGAAATTTAATTATCATCAGTCTGGCAGGAATGGTTGGCGCATGTTCATCGTAATGAATCTATAACACTGATAAAAGCTGACGGATCTTTTGTAATAATAAGCCTGTCATACACTTTTTTCGTAAATTCCTCAGGGGAATCTGTAAGGATGATCTTCTTCAGCATCAGCGATTTTCCAATGCTCGTGAAATAACCTATCTTTTTTTCGGCAAAATCAAATGCGCTTGAATTTACAACAAGATATTCAAATGGTTTTATCTTATGAATTTCAATTACTTCCGAAGCAGGAAGTATTCCCCCTGTAAATATTACATCGTAACCCCTTTTCTTAAGTACATATTTATAAAACAGGAAGTTATTGTCAGTAAGATTATCAGAAGTATTGATCATGGCAATTGCCGGGTTTGATTTGCTTTTTGGAGGTTTGATAATATTATCTTCAATGATAATTATCTGTTTAATGGTATTTCTTACGAATTGTTCCTGTGCTCTGGAGAGGCTGCCTGTTTGCCACAGAATCCTTGCTTTCTCGAGAAGTGGATAAAAGTTGGTTGAATAAGCTTCTTCAATGCCACGTGTTTTGATAAATGGCATGAGTGCTTCTTTGAATGAAACTTCATTAAATCTGATGGCGGACATAAGTATTTTCCCTGGTTGAAAATCCTGGTTAATAGTATCGTGTTTGCTGCTAAATGTCATCACCTTCTGGGTAAGTTCATCCTCATCCAGCCTGGCGATCCTGGAAATTTTCAATCCGTTACGGTTCAGGTAAGCAACATTAAGAATTTTTTTAAGTTCTGTTTCGCTATAGGTCCTGATATTCGAATCAGTTCTTTCCGGTTCGAGAATCCTGTATCTTTTCTCCCATATCCTTATGGTATGGGCTTTAATACCAGAAAAATTCTCAAGATCTTTTATCGAAAATACATTCAGACCATCTTCCATAGCTATATTTTGCTAATATTATTTTACTATAGATAATATCCCCATTTAACTAAACAATCATTATGCACGATTGTTTATCACTGCTTTATTAAGATATTGTGGAAGTTGTTTAAAGCGGTATCTCTTCCTTAAAATATACGCTTATGAGACGAAAACAGCAAATAATTTTTAATCGGATTCCTCGATCATTATTTTTTTTACGGTTCGTGTTCCATCGCTGAAAATGATCGTTACCAGGTACATTCCCCGCTTGGGGCTATCAAGCAAGACCTTAATTAATTGCAGCGGGTCATTATACCTGATCCTGTAAATATCCTGACCAATAATATTGGTGATCCTGATAAATGAGATATCTTTGTCAGTCTTAATTGTGAAACTGTTTTGTCTGACAGGAACGGGATATATTAAGACATTAACATTTGTTGAGTTTCTGGAAATATCATTCTGAGACAGAGAACCTATAGCATTGATGGTATCCTTCTGTGCCTGAAGAATTAAACTGAATGCCGAGAAGATAATAACGAGTAGAAATCTGCTCATAAATATCTAATTTATATATCTCTATCAAAAATTGTGCTAAAGTTAAGCATTTATTCTTTAAAATGTTCTATAACTTGTTTAGCTTTTTCCAGATCTGCCGGGATATCAATCGCGATGCTTTCCCAGGATGTTATGGCTGTTCTTATGCGGAACCCGTTTTCTATCCATCTGTTTTGTTCCAGAGATTCTGAAATTTCCAATGGACTTCGTGCAAGCTTTGTTATTTTCTTAAGAGTCTCAGTCCTGTATGCGTAAAGTCCAATATGCTTATAATAAACATGTTTCAATGTCCAGTCTGACATTTTCACATCTCTGAGATAAGGGATTGCTGCCCGGCTGAAATATATTGCATCTCCTTTGGTGTCAAGAATAACCTTAGGCTGATTCGGCTGAAAAATGTCCTCTCCGGGGTCAACCTTTCTTACGAGTGTGGCTATCTCAACCTCATCACCGGTGAAGCAATGCTTAATAAGATCTATCTGTTCCGGTTTGATAAAGGGTTCATCTCCCTGAATATTGATTACAATATCAATTTCAGGGACAGTCTCTTCATTTATAAGAGTCACTGCTTCAGCACAGCGATCGGTGCCGCTCATATGATCTGATGAGGTCATTATTGCTTTCCCTCCGAAGCTGATTACCTTATCGAATATCCTTTTATCGTCGGTAGCAACCCAAACCAGGTCGAGAGAATTGCTCGCCTGCTCATATACTCTCTGAATCATCGTTTTGTCACCTATTAATGCCAGAGGTTTGCCAGGAAATCTCGATGATGCAAAACGCGCAGGAATTATACCGCCAAAATTATATTGCTGATATTCTTTCATAATGCGAAATTACAAAAAATGCATTTCCCAATGTTTTAAAAAAACCTTAAATTCGCACCATTGGAAAAACAGGAGATGAAAGATCTGCAAAATATTAAACAAAGGTTTGGAATTATTGGCAATTACGATGGTCTGAACAGGGCAATTGATATAGCTGTTCAGGTTGCCCCAACGGATCTTTCAGTATTAATTACGGGGGAGAGCGGCACAGGCAAAGAGATTTTTCCACAGGTAATTCATAATTACAGCAGCAGAAAGCACGGGCAATATATTGCTGTCAACTGCGGAGCAATACCTGAGGGGACTATTGACTCTGAACTGTTCGGACACGAAAAAGGGTCTTTCACCGGTGCAACAGAAAGCAGAAAGGGCTATTTCGAAGTTGCTGATGGCGGGACAATTTTCCTTGATGAAATCTCTGATCTGCCATTATCCACGCAGGTACGCCTTCTAAGGGTTCTGGAGACAGGTGAATTCATCAGAGTTGGCTCATCAAAAGTTCAAAAGACAAATGTAAGAGTCATAGCGGCCAGTAATGTTGACGTACCTAAAGCTATCGATAATGGCAAATTCAGAGAGGATCTTTTTTACAGGCTGAATACAGTACCTATAAAAATACCGGCTTTAAGGGAAAGAAGTGATGATATTTTTCTTCTCTTCCGTAAGTTTTCAGTAGATTTTGCTGAAAAATACAGGATGCCGGCCATCAGACTGGATTCAGAAGCTAAAAATATTCTCACGAGTTATTCATGGCCCGGGAATGTCAGGCAACTTAAGAATATAACTGAGCAAATATCAATAATTGAAAATGAAAGGGAGATAAATGGTATTACTCTTCGTACTTATCTTCCTGAATATGGTGGAATTAAGCTTCCTGCGATTATTAAAAAGGAGGACGATAAATCATTTTCTTCCGAACGGGAGATATTATATAAGATACTTTTCGATATGAAAAGTGATATGAATGACCTTAAGAAACTTGTTTTTGATTTGATCAGGAAGGGTGATATTGACGTTTCTTTTCAGGCTGCAAACTCAGGAGTAATCAAGAATCTTTTCAGGGAGGCTAATGAGAGTGGCAACAGTCGCTCGGAAACCGAAACTCCTGCAGCTGATCTGGCTAAACAGCATCAGTCCAGAAAAGATATACAGGATACGGAAGAGATTATTGAAGAATCGCTTTCCCTGGCTGATAAAGAGGTAGAGATGATAAAAAAGGCTCTGGAGAAATACAACGGGAAAAGAAAAATGGCGGCAAAAGAACTCGGTATCTCCGAGCGGACACTATACAGGAAAATTAAGGAATATGGGATCGAATCTTAAAGGAAGAAATAAAAACACAAGCGTCAGAATTACAGCAGTTTTGTCCCTTCTGGTAATAGTTTTGCTTGATGGGTGCAAGGTATCATATTCTTTTTCCGGAGCAAGTATCTCTCCTGCGGTAAAGACTTTGAGTGTTCAATATTTCCAGAACCGGGCATCGCTGGTACAGGTCGGACTGAGCCAGTCTATAACCAATGCTCTGATAGATAAATGCAAGGCTCAGACTAATCTTAGATATGTTACAGGAATAGGTGATGTGAATTTTGAAGGAGAAATAACCGACTATAAAACTGTCCCTCTTACTGTAGCTGCCGATGCCCTGGCAGCTATGAACAGGTTTTCAATTACAATAAAGGTAAAATTTACAAATGCAATTGACCCCGACCTTAGTTTCGAACAGTCTTTTTCGAGGTATGAGGATTATCCCAGTACTTTTAACCTTAACGATGTTGAAAAGAACCTGTCTGATCAAATTGTTGCCCAGCTTGTGGAAGATATTTTTAATCAGGCCTTTGTTAACTGGTGACCGGCATGAACAGGAATGAATTCTTAAATATAATTGAGGATACAGTTCTTATGAATCGTCAGATAATTGGCGATGTTTATGAATTGATTAATATTTTCCCCTATTTTCAGAGTGCTCATATGCTTCTTTTAAAAGGATTGCAGAACAATGCTGATGTAAAATTTGAAAGCCAGCTCAGAAATTCTGCAATTCATATAGCCGACAGAGAGGTTCTGTATTATTTTCTTAACAGAAAATCCGCACAGGTTCCTGAACAAAGCCCTGTAATAAATAATGAACCTTCTGTCAAAAAACCTGATTATAATAATCAACAGACTGTAATTGAATCAGCCAGGAACAGCGAAGACCTGATATATGAAATTGAAAAGGATTCCGGGGAGACCCGCACCGGGGAAAATGGGGATACAGAAAATCCTGTAACGGGTCACTCCATATTAATATCTTCAGAATCAGAAAATGAGGAATCTGCCGGAATAATTATACTTACAGAGGATGAGCCGTCTGATTACAATCAAAAAGTGTTTTATATGGATCCGGGTATTTCAGTTCCTGAAAACAATGATCTTCTTGAACTTGATCTTTATGAGACCCATACAAATTTTTCAGAGGAAGAAGAAAGTGATCAGAATATTTTAAAATCACAGGATAATACCGCCGAAAGGCAGTTGCAGTCAGAGTTAATTGATAAGTTTATAATTGCTAATCCTCGTATTGAACCAAACAGGGATAAAGCAGAATCACCTGTTGAAGACATTTCAAAACCTTTTATTGAAGAAACAGGCGGTTTAGTCACAGAAACCCTTGCCAGGATTTATGTAAGTCAGGGTTATTATTCGAAAGCAATAGATATTTATGAAAAATTAAGTTTGAAATTTCCGGAAAAAAGCAGTTACTTTGCATCTCAAATTGAAAAAGTTAAGGAGCTTATAAAAACATGAACGTATGGGAATTTATATTTTTATTTCAGTATTAGTAATTATAGCATGCATCCTCCAGGTTATGATCGTACTGGTCCAGAACTCAAAGGGAGGAGGACTGGCTGCTAATTTCACCTCGGCAGGTCAATCGATGGGAGTGCGTAAAACCTCAGATTTTCTTGAAAAATCGACATGGACCCTGGCAGGTGCAATTTTGATACTCTGTGTTGTTGCCACGGCGACAATTCCGCGCGGGACCACTGCAGAACATTCTAGAATTGAAAACCAGATAAAAACTACAGTTGATCCCAATGCGATACCTACGTTGCCGACTGCTGTTCCTCCTACCTCTGAGCCACAACCAGCTGGTCAGGATCAGCCTAAAAAATAGAAGTTGACTAAATCGAATGATATTAAAAAGTGCCAGTTTGTCACATACTGACACTTTTTTATTATATGCGCATAATGCTGTATGTCTGCAATTTATAATTATAAGATATTTTTTATTTATGATCTATGTCAGCCCGGGTAGTTTAAAACAGACCGGGATAATCAAAAATGGCATTTTTTTTAATTTGGCATAGATTATGCTTGAGAAGGAAGTCGGTAAATGATGTTTAACTTTAAAACTAGATAAAATGGCACAATTGAAAGGCAAAATTTTAGCAGGAAAAGTTCTCGTGAAACCTAATGAGGCTGAAGAAAAAACTGCAAGTGGAATAATTATTCCTGATTCCGCAAAGGAAAAACCTCGTCAGGGCAAAGTGGTCCTTGTTGGCGCGGCAAAGAAAGATGAAGAAATGGAAGTAAAAAAGGGAGATTCGGTACTTTACGGGAAATATGCCGGACAGGAACTTTCCATTGACGGAGATGATTATCTCCTGATTTCTCAGTCAGATATCCTGTTTATTGAATAAATTTTAGCAAACAAATAAAAATAATATTGATATGGCAAAAGAAATTAAATTTAATATCGATGCACGCGCCCTTTTGAAAGAAGGCGTTGATCAGTTAACTGATGCAGTTAAAGTGACACTTGGTCCTAAAGGACGTCATGTAGTACTTGAAAAGAAATATGGAGCTCCCCAGATAACAAAAGATGGAGTAACCGTTGCTAAAGAGATCGAACTTTCTGATCCATTTAGAAATATGGGTGCCCAGATGGTAAAAGAAGTAGCATCCAAAACCGGGGATATGGCAGGTGATGGGACTACTACAGCTACCGTTCTTGCCCAGTCTATTATTAATGTAGGACTGAAGAACATTACTGCCGGCGCTAATCCGATGGATATTAAAAGAGGTATAGACAAAGCTGTTGAGAAAGTTGTGGCGCATCTTAAATCGCAGGCTAAAGTTATTGGCGACGACCTGGGTAAAATTGAACAGGTTGCAAGAATTGCAGCCAATGACGATCAGGAAATAGGAAAACTCATTGCTGAGGCTATGGGTAAGGTCCATAAAGAAGGTGTAATAACTGTTGAAGAATCAAAAGGAACTTCAACCTCAGTAGAAGTTGTTGAAGGCATGCAGTTCGACCGGGGATATATTTCTGCTTATTTTGTTACAAATGCTGAAAAGATGGAAGCAGAACTTGAGAATCCTTATATTCTTATCTACGACAAAAAGGTTTCTACAATGAAGGATATGCTTCCTGTTCTTGAATCAACTGCTCAGAACGGACGTCCTTTGTTAATTATATCAGAAGATGTTGAAGGGGAAGCTCTTGCAACGCTTGTCGTCAACCGTTTGCGTGGTTCACTAAGGGTTTGTGCCGTTAAAGCCCCGGGATTTGGCGACAGAAGGAAAGAGATGCTTGAAGATATCGCCATCCTTACAGGTGGTACAGTAATTTCAGAAGAAAAAGGTCTGAAACTGGAACATACAACTCTCGACATGCTTGGTACAGCTGAAAAGGTTACAATAAATAAAGAAAACACAACAATAGTAAACGGTGCGGGTGACAAAGAGATGATCAAAGCACGTGTAGCCCAGATCAGACAGCAAATGACAACAACAACTTCAGATTATGACAAAGAAAAATTACAGGAGCGCCTTGCCAAATTGGCTGGTGGTGTTGCTGTACTTTATATCGGTGCTTCCTCAGAAGTTGAAATGAAAGAGAAGAAAGACCGTGTTGATGATTCACTTCATGCGACCCGAGCTGCAATAGAAGAAGGCATTGTTCCTGGTGGTGGCGTTGCATATATTCGTGCTATGGCTTCCCTTGAAGGTTTAAAAGGCGATAATGAGGATCAGACAACCGGTATTGAAATTGTAAAACGTGCCATTGAAGAACCTCTTCGCCAGATTGCCATTAACGCCGGACAGGAAGGTGCCGTTGTTGTGCAGAATGTTAAATCAGGCAAAGCTGACTATGGCTACAATGCCCAGACCGACAAATACGAAAAACTTTATACTTCAGGTGTAATTGATCCTGCTAAAGTTGCCCGTGTAGCACTCGAAAATGCTGCTTCAGTGGCAGGCATGTTCCTTACTACCGAAGCGGTTGTAGTAGAGGAAAAAGAAGAACATCCTGCAATGCCTCCACAGGGTATGGGTGGTGGCATGCCCGGAATGATGTAATATAATATTTTATAATATATTATTTATATCAATTTTTAAATCGAAGAGCCAGCTCTCAGAGCTGGCTCTTCGTATTTATATTTTGGAATCGATATTTTTATATATTTGCACCTGATTTAAAGTAAGCGGGTTCTATGAACAATATCCGGAATTTCTGCATAATAGCTCATATTGATCATGGAAAGAGTACTCTGGCTGACAGGTTACTTGAAAGGACCAATACTATAACTGCAAGAGAATACCAGGCTCAGGTCCTCGACGATATGGAACTTGAAAGAGAAAGGGGTATAACAATAAAGAGTCATGCAATTCAGATGGAATACCTTCATGATGGGCAAAAATATTTTCTGAATCTTATTGACACTCCGGGACATGTGGATTTTTCATACGAAGTATCACGTTCTATTGCTGCATGCGAAGGAGCCCTGCTGGTTATTGATGCTACTCAGGGCATTCAGGCTCAGACGATCTCGAATCTATATATGGCTATTGATCATAATCTTGAAATTATTCCGGTTTTGAATAAAATGGATATGGCCGCAGCTATGCCCGAAGAGGTTAAAGATCAGATAACAGACCTGGTCGGATGCAAAAGGGAAGATATTATTGAAGCAAGCGCCAAGACCGGAATGGGTGTGGATAGAATTCTAACTGATATTATTAATCGTATACCTGCTCCGAAGGGTAATCCGGATGCTCCCTTACAGGCACTTATTTTTGACTCCATTTTCAATTCTTTCAGAGGTATCATCGCATATTTTAAGATTGTTAACGGTACAATCCGAAAAGGAGACAGGGTTAAGTTTGTTAGTACCGATCATGAGTATAACGCTGAAGAAATAGGGGTTCTGAAACTTAAACAGGTGCCGCGAGAGATGATGGGAGCAGGAGATGTCGGGTACATTATATCGGGAATAAAGAATTCGGTTGAAGTTAAAGTGGGTGACACAATCACACATGTTAAGAATCCCTGTGACAAATCAATTTCGGGGTTTGAAGATGTAAAGCCCATGGTGTTTGCAGGTATTTACCCTGTCGATGCTGATGAATATGAAGATCTCAGGTTATCAATAGAAAAACTGCAGCTGAACGATGCCTCTCTTACATTTATCCCCGAATCATCCGCAGCACTCGGATTTGGATTTAGGTGCGGTTTCCTTGGTTTGCTTCACATGGAAATTGTTCAGGAACGGCTTGACAGGGAATTTGACATGGATGTGATAACGACAGTTCCAAACGTTTCCTACAAGGTTTTCACCACCCGTGGAGAAGAGATTGATGTACATAATCCTTCGGGTCTGCCACCTGTCACAAACATTGATCGGATCGAGGAGCCATATATCGTTGCACAGGTCATTACACAATCGGAATATGTCGGTTCGATCATGAACCTTTGTATTGATAAAAGGGGAGTTCTGAAAAACCAGGTCTATCTTACCAGGGACAGGGTTGAAATTACCTTCGAGATGCCCCTTGCTGAAATAGTATTTGATTTCTACGATAAGCTTAAAAGCATCTCAAAAGGATATGCTTCCTTTGATTACTATTATTCAGGATATAAGAAAGCTGATCTTGTCAGGCTCGATATTCTGCTTAATGGTGAAATGGTTGATGCTCTTTCAACTCTCATACACCGTGGCCATGCTTACGATTTTGGCAGGAGAATGTGTGTTAAGCTTAAGGAATTAATACCTCGTCAGCAATTCGACATTGCTATTCAGGCGGCTATTGGTGCTAAAATTATCTCCCGCGAAACAGTTAAAGCTGTGAGGAAGGATGTTACTGCCAAATGCTATGGTGGTGATATAACACGAAAAAGAAAACTGCTGGAGAAACAGAAAAAAGGAAAGAAAAGGATGAGGCAGGTAGGTAATGTTGAGGTTCCGCAACAGGCATTCCTGGCTGTCCTGAAACTCGATTGAATCGCCCCCTGTCGTTTCGCAACATTTTCCATTAAGTTCATTAGGTATCGGGACTATACCCCCTCTGTCAGCTTCGCTGACATCTCCCCCAGGGGGGGAGAAGATACTGTTATATATAGTTAAATTTCACTTACTTGCAGTTTTATCTCCCCTCCCCGGGGGAGTGCCCGAAGGGCGAGGGGGTTGTTTCAGCCCGCCTTTAGGGGGTGTGGGGGGCAAGAAATCTAGGTCAGAAGCTTATAACCCCTGCCGTGGACATTTAGTATTTTTATGGTGGGGTCTTTCCTGAGATATTTCCTGAGTCGGGTTATATAAACATCCATACTCCTTGCATTAAAATAATTGTCATCAATCCAGATTGTTTTTAATGCATAGTTTCTTTCGAGTATTTCATTGCCGTGAATACAAAGAAGTTCAAGCAGCTCTGATTCCTTCGTTGTGAGTTTAATGGATTGATTTTTGTGAGTAAGTATTTGATGAAGAGGGTCAAAGGTGTAATCTCCTATTACATAGGAGTCCTCTTTCTTTTTCACAGAAGTATTGGCAGCCCTTCTTAATATAGCTTCAATTCGGTATAAAAGTTCTTCCATTGAGAATGGCTTGGTCATATAATCGTCTCCGCCATATTTAAATCCTTCAATGATATCCTCTTTCTGATCCTTGGCTGTAAGAAATATTATTGGAATATTGGGGTCCCTGAGCCGGATCTCTTTTGCAAGGGTCAGACCATCCATCTCAGGCATCATAATATCAAGTATACAAAGTCCGAAATTGCCTGAAGAGTATGCTTCAAGAGCAAGAGCCCCATTCTCGTACAGCATGGTCTCGTAATTCTTGGCAGTGAGATAATTTTTCAGCAAAATGCCAAGATTACTGTCATCTTCAGCTAAAAGGATTTTTGTTTTTTTCATCTTCTGATTTGTTACTGATTTGAAATTACTTTCAAGTTAACAAGTAACTGAATTTCTAAGAATTCAGAAAAACATGGAATTTCCATTTTCAATTGTTTTGTGGAAGGAAAATGATAAACCTGGTGCCTTTATTAACCTGGCTTTCTGCCTTTATTGTACCATTGTGTTCCTCAATTATCTTTTTAACATAGCTTAATCCCAGTCCGAACCCCTTTACATTATGCAAATTCCCTGACGGGACCCGATAGAACTTATCAAAAATCCTTTTCAGACTTTCTTTGGTTATTCCGATACCTTTGTCTTCGATGGTAATAAGTATACCTTTTTTATTATTGCGGGTGGAAATTGTTATCTGTGGTTTATCTTTTGAATATTTAATAGCATTATCGATGAGGTTGGAAATTGAATTAAGAAAATGTATCTCATTAATCATAGCCAGTGAGATGCCAGCCTGGTAATCTCTTGTTATCTTTCCGTCAAGGTTTTTGATCTGAAGTGTGAAATTTTCTGTTGCCTTATCAATTATATCATGAATATTCACTTCAACCAATTTCAGCTTTAATTTCATCTTTTCAAAAATTGCCATCTGGAGTACTTTCTCAACCTGGAATTTCAGACGTGTGCTTTCATCATAAATGACTTTAGCCAGATTGTCAATATTCTTATCCTTATCGGAAATTGATTTGTCAGCCATCATTTGTGAGGCAAGCGAAATAGTGGAAATAGGTGTTTTCAGTTCGTGAGTCATGTTATTTATGAAATCACTTCTTATCTCAGATATCTTTTTTTGCCTGAAGATAACAATGAATGTTCCGGTTGAAAGAACAAGGAGGAGCAGGGTAAAGAGCAATGACAGAAACCCGAGGCTTCCGATTTTTTCAAATTTATACTGACCTTCCTGGAGACAATACAACACTATCTGGTTCTGGCTTGGCACTGGATCGTTAGGGAAAAGCTGTATGATAAATTTGTTTGTTCCTGGTTTATCAAGGAAGCCAGGCGTTTTCCAGATAATACCATAGCGTCCCGATCTGATGGAAAACTCAAAATTGAGGTTTATTCCAACGGCATTAAGGGCTTTACGAAGCTGTTTATTAATATCCTCAGGGTCAATTCTTTCTCTAATATCAGGGGTTGTTCGAAGAATTTTTTCCATTATCTTCTCGAGAAAGACTATTTTGTTAGTAACCCTTCCGGAAATTTCTGATTTGGTAATTTGCGGGGACGTTTCCGGTGTCTCTTCTGGCGGAAATTGAGGCAAATTTTCCGATGAGATATAAATTTTATGACCGGAACTTGTGATTGCTATAGGCTGGTCAGGATTATTTAGTCCATATGTTTCAAGTAGTGCAGAATTAGGCTGATAACCCTGTAATTTCCTCGCCAGCGGGGAATTATGCGGAGCAACAGCTGTCACAGAATCGGTAGAAGCAGGATCAATCTCTTCCATTATATTCTTGATCAGCTCCTTTTCCTCAAGGTTGAGAACAACAGATTCAAGGGCTTTGTTGGCGTTATAGCGGAACTGCTGGTCAGTAATTGCAATTGCATTGCGAATCCAGTATAACTGAATCAGAATCAGACCAGATATAGCCAGAAAAAAAAAGCTGGCCAGTAAAACAATGGTAATCCGCTTCATACAGATACAAAAGTACTTGTATATACGTTATACCGGTATATTTTAACTTTCTTTAACACCCGGAGGAATTTTTTGTTTATTTTACCGGGTATATAATGGCTAAAAAGTAAAAAAAATTAACATTTCATTAAAGTATTGTTAATTTTCAGCTATTTAGGTTAAAATATTTTTTTGTTTGGATAACCGGGCTTATATTTGTAATGGTTTTGGCACGATATTTGAAATTAAAAATATAGAGGTTTTTTTCATAGGTTAGGTTAGTTTTAGGGTTATCAAAACGTGGGGCTGGCGATCGTCAGCCCCTTCTTTTTTGTTGTATGAACAGTTTTTAAGGTAGTCTAGAACCGGGTTTAAAACCTGGCTCTACACTGGTTTCGTAAGGTTACTAACCTTTTTTACATTCAGGTTTTTTTCTCTTGCAAAATAGTAAATCCGTTTTCGGATTATTCCCGTTTTTTTCCTTTGCAGCCAGTTCAGGTTAATAATGAATGATGAACCGTCCTTAAAGACAAGCATTGCCTTTTTCTGTTTTTGAGGCATAATAATCTCCTTGATAAGATCCCATTTAAAGGAGTGTCTCTTAGGCCTGAATATTCCGTACCTGAATTCAATCTTATCGGAATCAATAGAAAAGAAAAGGTCTTTCCTTTTAATTGTTGCGAAGGCTGCAATAACAGCTACAATTAAGCTTATTCCAAAAGGAGCTACGGAGAGTACTGCCTGGATGCTCTTATGTCCAATAACAAGACTTAAGATCAGTATATAAATACCGGCCAGGAAAAATAGCACCGCAAAACCCCATAAAAGAATTTTTCTGCTTTTCGAAAATTCCTCTTCTGAGAGATTATAATACAGGTTTTCCATAAACTATTGGATTAAGTAACGTAAATTCTTATCCTTAAAAGTATTTAGGTTAATCTTGAAAACAGCATTTATTAATTCAATTTCTCTCAGGCTGGCAGCCAGATAATCGATGTTCTTATCATTTTCCGGATCATAAACCTGGAAAATGTAATCGACGTTTTTCATGTTTTTAAGAAAGAATTTTTTATCCGATCGATTTGAAACAAGATTAAAGACAATCCCGGGAGAGTTTCTGGTATCAGAAAACCTGCTGAACGACAGCTCCCTGTCTGTTCCTTCATCAATTTTTAACGGAGAGGTATTTTTCAGAGAAATGCTGAATTTTTTATTTATTGATAGTGAGAGCTTATAGTCAGGTTCCGATGAAACCAATCCTAAAAGGATGAATTCATCTTTGTGATTCATTTTAAGTTGTACCCGTGTAATTTTTTGAAGACTCCTCATTTCACATGGACTTAACAGATAAAGTTAAGTAAAAAAGGAATACCAGAATCTAATCACTTAAAATTATCTTTCAGCCTTTCCCATGCTTTACTTGAAGCTTCCTGTTCAGCCTCTTTTTTTGAAGAGCCATGTCCTTCCCCTAAAACTTGCCTGTCAATAAAAAGGGTTGTGGAAAATACCGATTTCTTCAGGTTGAAATCATATTCTTCATTATAAGTAAAAATAAGGTTGGATTTGTGTTTCTGAACCCATTCAAATACCAGGCTTTTATAGTCTGTATCAGTACTTACAATTACCTTGAGGTCAAGGTATTTATTCAGCACATTTCTGAGGAACAGTTTTTTTGTTTTTTTAAAACCTTTATCAAGAAAGACTGAACCAATAAGCGCTTCCAGAGCATCCCCGTAAAGGTTTTTTGTTTGATGTGAGGAATTAATATTACTGATTAGTATCTTATTTATTCCCATTGAAATAGCGAGTTGATTCAGGACGTCACGGTTAACAATCCTGGAACGTATCTTTGTGAGGAATCCTTCGTTGGCGTCGGGGAACTTAATGAACAAAAAATCTGAAAGAATAGCATCAAGCACGGCATCTCCAAGATATTCAAGCCTCTCATTATTTACTTTTTTGCCATTCGGAAGAGTAAAAGATGCTGACCGGTGAATAAAGGCTATTTCATATAACCGGAGATTCCCCGGATTGAATCTCAACAGTTTTTTCAATCGGGATCTGAATTCCCGTTCGTCAAGTAAATACGTACCATTTATTCTTTTCCTGAATAAGGACACTAAATTTCAGCTTTTTTTATAACGATAGATGCATTATGTCCACCAAAACCGAAGGTATTACTTATGGCGAAATTAACTTTTCTATGCTGGGCTTTATTAAGCGTTAAATTCAGTTTCTGATCAATATCGGGATCAGGAACTCTGAAGTTGATTGTAGGTGGAATAATATCATGAACGACTGCCATTATGGAGGCAATTGCTTCTGTTGCTCCTGCTGCACCAAGCAGATGACCCGTCATCGATTTTGTTGAGCTTATATTGAGTTTGTAGGCATGATCACCAAAGACACTTACAATAGCCTTCGTTTCAGAGATATCGCCAAGCGGAGTAGCCGTGCCATGGACATTTATATAATCAATATCTTCCACTTTCAGAGAAGCATCCTCAACTGCAAGTCTCATAACATTGCGTGCACCGAGTCCTTCAGGATGAGGGGCAGTAACATGAAAGGCATCGGCAGTTAATCCGGTCCCTACCAATTCTGCATATATTTTTGCACCCCTGGCTTTTGCATGTTCGTACTCCTCAACAATCAGAGCTCCTGCACCTTCTCCCAGTACAAATCCGTCGCGGGTCTTATCGAATGGTCTCGATGCTGTTTTAAATTCATCATTATTTGTTGAAAGAGCCTGCAACGCATTAAAACCACCAATTCCCGGTTCGTTTATACTCGCTTCCGATCCGCCTGTAACAAAAATATCGGCTTTTCCCCAGCGTATATAATTCACTGCATCTATGATCGAATTTGTGGAAGATGCACATGCAGAAACAGTTCCGAAGTTTGGCCCCATGAACCCATATTTAATGGAAATATGGCCAGCGGCAATGTCGCCAATCATCTTGGGGATGAAAAAAGGACTGAAACGGGGTGTCCCGTCTCCCAGGACATAATCCTTGATAGCCAGATAAAATGTTTCGATGCCCCCGATTCCTGAAGCCCATATAACACCAACCCTGTCTTTATTGACTTTTTCAAGGTTTAGTCCTGAATCAACGATTGCCTCATCAGTGGCAATCAATGCATACTGGGTGAACAGATCCAGTTTGTTTGCTTCCTTCCTGTCAAAGTATTTTTTTGAGTCATAGCCTATTAATTCACATGCAAATTTGGTCTTGAATTTTTCAGTATTAAACCGGGTGATCATTACTGACCCGCTGATACCATTTTTTAATCCTTCCCAATATTCATGCAAATTATTACCTAGTGGAGTTAATGCTCCAAGACCTGTAACTACAACTCTTCTCATAAATGGGTTTTTATCAATGCAATCTATTTTGCATTCTCCTCAATGTACTTGATGGCATCACCAACTGTACCAATGGTTTCTGCCTGATCATCGGGAATTCCGATATTGAACTCTTTTTCGAATTCCATGATTAACTCAACAGTGTCAAGAGAGTCTGCACCTAAATCGTTTGTGAAACTGGCTTCCGGAGTTACTTCTGATTCGTCTACTCCAAGTTTATCAACTATAATTTCTTTTACTCTTGTGGCAATGTCCGACATAATAATAAATTTTAATTAATATTAAATTATGAACCATGCAAAGAAATATATTTGTCCCATATTTTTCAAGAGATTTGATGTTTTTTATTTGTCATACTGTTTAATGTGTTGATAATTAGAAAAATAATCTTATTTTAAAGGGTTCTTATAATCAATTGATAAAAATATTAATTATCTAATAATGAGGAATATAGCAATTTTGGCTTCGGGGTCAGGCACCAATGCTGAGAATATAATTAATTACTTTTCGAACAAAAATACGGCACAAGTCAGTCTGGTTTTGTCAAATAAGCGTCAGGCAATGGTTTTAAAAAGAGCTGAGGCACAAAACATAAGAACGGTTTTTTTCGAACGCAAGGAATTTTACATTACCGGGAAAGTGCTTCGATATCTTTCATTATATAAAATCGATTTTATTGTTCTGGCAGGTTTCCTATGGCTCGTACCTGAAAATATTCTTGAGCAATATTCCGGGCGTATTATAAATATTCATCCTGCTTTACTGCCGGCATATGGAGGAAAAGGAATGTTTGGAGAAGCAGTTCACAAGGCTGTTTTAAGCAACCATGAAAAAGAATCGGGCATTACAATCCACTATGTTAATAAGAAGTATGATGAAGGAGCCATTATTTTTCAGGCAAAATGTAAAGTGGATCCCTCAGATACACCTGAAACTCTGGCAGAAAAGGTGCATGCCCTTGAGTATCGCCATTTTCCTGAGGTAATAGAGAGCCTGGTAGTCAAACTTCCTGATTTTTCAATTGAAAGTGCCCAACAGGTCTAAAACGACGGTACTAATCTTATTAAACATTACCTTGTTCTCTTCAAGAATTGGTTCTACCGGTGGAGCGTCGACTTTCAGCGGATCAACCGGAGTACCATTAAGATAAAATCTGAAATCGAGGTGTGGGCCGGTTGAGAGACCGCTTGACCCCACATAACCTATAATATCTCCCTGTCTGACGAATGCTCCCGGGGTGACTCCTTCTCCGAATCTGCTGAGATGTAAATAAGCCGTCTCATAAACGCTGTTGTGTCTTATCTTCACCATTTTTCCTGAGCCGTTCTCGGTGGTAGCTTCAATAATCTTTCCATCACCGATAGCAAGAACGGGGGTACCTACAGGTGCAGCATAGTCAACGCCATAATGTGGTCTGCGTATTCGGAGAATAGGATGCATTCTGCTTGATGAAAAGCGGGAACTGATCCTTGTGAACTGGAGTGGAGCCTTTAAGAAAGCTTTCTTCAGACTCTTTCCGTCAACATCAAAATAACTCTCTTTTCCTTCCTGGATAAATGGAATTGCCGTAACTGTGTAACCTGAAGAATTGAACTGAGCGCCATATATCCTGTCTGCACCGAGCGACTTCCCTTCAATGAAAAGTTCTTCATATATTACCTTAAAACTGTCTCCTTTTTGTAATCCGAAAAAATCGACAGTCCAGGCAAAAAGATCCGACAATTTGACAGCAATGGAAGGATTTAAGCCTCCGGCCATCATAGCATCCCAGAGAGATGTTTCAATTGTAAGGGAAGCGTATTTAATTTCACTCTTTAACGGCTTTCTGACCTCTGTTATATTTAATGAATCATTAAAACTAAACACATAACAGGTGGTTGGATCATGTTCGTATACAAGGTATTTCGCTTTTGCAGAACTGTCTTTGTCACAGAACAGGATATAGCTGTTTCCTGATCTTATTTTCCTTACGTCAAATACATTCCTCGAGTTTCTTATTGTCTGATCTATATCCTGCATGCTTACTCCGTGCTTAAGCAGTATTTCAGAAAGGAATCCATTTGGTTTGATGTGGCCGGAAACCAGGTCGAATGAATCGACAGGGATGCCATACATAAAAACAGGGCTGGAAATTTGCTGAGTGGCACTTGAGTCTGAGGCAACTGAAACAGATTCAGTTTTGGTTTTATCTGAATTGGAACAGGAAATAAAAAGGAGTACAAACAAAATATATATTATAACTTTCGGGCGGGTGAGCATCATTTTCTGAGATTAATTATTTATGGTCCGGGGTCCGGAGACCGAAGTCAGAAGTAAACTTTTATTAAATACTTCTGACTTCCGACTTCCGTATTCTGGCTTTTAAATTTTAATAACTATGTTTACGATTCTGTTAGGTACTACAATTATATTTGAAGGGACAGCATTCCCAATCCATTTTTTTGCTCTTTCGTCAGCCAGTACAGCTTTGATTATTTCCTCCGTGGTAAAATCTACCGGTAACACGATGTTAAACCGGGTTTTCCCGTTAAAAGACACCGGGTACTCGAAAGTGTCTTCTTTTAAATATTCCTCTTTGAATTCTGGCCATGACTCATATGCAAGCGATTTTTTATTGCCAAGAAGATTCCATAATTCTTCAGCAACGTGAGGTGCGAATGGAGAAAGGATCTTAATAAATTTACACGCAGATTCAAAGGTTACCTTTCCTTTCCTGGTGGCAAGATTAATGAAAATCATCATAGCGGAGATCGCAGTGTTGAAACGGAGATTCTCGATATCTCCTTCAACTTTTTTAATTGCATGGTGAAGCCCTTTTAATGTATCTGAATCTTCCTCTTCCTCTCCTTTGACAATATTATCCTGATTTGACAGGAACCTGAATGTTCTTCCAAGGAAACCGGATACTCCTTTGACTCCCTTCTCGTCCCATGGCTTCGTAACGTCCAGGGGGCCCATGAACATCTCATAAAGCCTCAGCGAATCAGCGCCATATTTTGATGTTATATCATCCGGATTGACAACATTCTTAAGAGATTTTGACATCTTGGACACGATCTGTTTCAGTTCGGCACCTGTCTCTTTGTGATAGTACTTATTCTCTCTTTCTTCAACAAGGTTCACGGAAACTTTGGAGCCCGATTCTGTCTCATAGGCAAAAGCCAGGATCATACCCTGGTTAAACAATCTCTGATATGGTTCATCAGTAGATACAATCCCAAGGTCAAACAATACTTTGTGCCAGAAGCGACTGTATAAAAGATGCAGAACAGCATGTTCTGCTCCTCCAATGTAGAGATCAACAGGCATCCAGTATTTTTCCTTAGCGGCATCGAAGATCAGTTTATCGTTTTGCGGATCAATAAACCGGAGGTAATACCAGCAGGATCCAGCCCATTGAGGCATAGTATTTGTTTCCCTCCTTCCCTTACGGCCATTCTTATCCGTTACGTTAAGCCATTCATCTGAATTTGCCAAAGGCGATTCACCTGAATCTCCCGGAAGATATTTTTCCAGTTCCGGAAGTTCGAGGGGGAGTTCGTCATCATTTAACACGGATATCTCACCATCTTCCCAGTGAATAACAGGGAAGGGCTCACCCCAGTATCTTTGCCGGCTAAAAAGCCAGTCGCGAATTTTATAATTAACTTTGGCTGTTCCGAGATTCTTTGATTCCAGCCACCTGGTTATCCGGTCAATACCTGCCTCTTTGTTCAGTCCGTTAATATCTATACCGGTAGATTTATCTGCCGAGTTGACGTACCTGCCGTCCTCAGTCCAGCATTCATTGCCTTCCAGGATTCTTTTTCTCTGCTCCTGATCATTTACATCAGGGTCCTGGATGCAGGCTATAGGGAGATTGAATTTTTTTGCAAATTCAAAGTCCCTTGCATCGTGAGCAGGTACAGCCATAATTGCACCAGTCCCGTACCCTGTCAGTACATAATCTGCTATCCATATTGGAATCTGCTTCTTGTTGACCGGATTAATGGCAAACCTGCCGGTAAATACACCGGTTTTTTCTTTTGCCAGATCAGTACGGTCAAGATCTGATTTCAGTGAAGTGGCTATTATATATTTACTGACCTTATCTTTAAAATCTTTAGTTGTTATCTTTTCAACAATCGGATGTTCCGGAGCAATTACCATATATGTTGCACCGAAAAGGGTATCGGGCCGGGTTGTAAATACTGTAAGGTTTTTATTAAGTCCTTCTATGGCGAAGTCGACTTCAGCACCCGTGGAACGGCCGATCCAGTTTCGCTGCATGTCTTTTATTCCTTCCGGCCAGTCGAGTTTATCAATACCTGTCAGAAGTCTCTCGGCATAAAGTGGGATCCTTAACAACCACTGCTTAAGATTCTTCTTTTCGACCCTGGTACCACATTTCTCATGAGTGCCATCATTCAGAACCTCTTCGTTTGCGCAGACTATCCTGCAGTTCGGGCACCACCAGACCTGTGCATTATCATAATATGCAAGCCTTTTGGAATCGATGAATTTTATTATTGCGGCCTTTCCCTGTCTGCTGACAGCCTCTGGTATCTCAAGTTCTGATACCGGTCTTCCTTTCTGTAATTTACTATCGAACCAGGTATTGTACAGACGAATGAAGATCCATTGTGTCCATTTGAAATATTTGGGATCGGTGGTATTGATTTCTTTATCCCAGTCATAACTTAATCCGAGTTCTTTTATCTGTCTTCTGAAGGTATCACAATTCTTGTTGGTAATCACCGATGGGTGGGTACCAGTTTGTATCGCATATTGCTCGGCAGGAAGACCAAATGCGTCCCACCCCATTGGATGAAGGACATTGAATCCCTTCATTCTCTTATACCTGCTGAATATGTCGGTTGCTGTATATCCCTCAGGATGGCCTACATGCAGACCCGCTCCGGAAGGATAAGGGAACATATCGAGAACATAGCATTTTTTCGGATTTGTTAAATCTTCAGGGGTTTTAAAGGTTTTGTTGTCTTCCCAGTATTTCTGCCACCTCTTTTCAATTTCGTGGAAATTGTAGTCCATCTTGAATGTTACTTGATAAGTTTTTATTTTGAGTCAGAAGTCCGTCTTTATACCCCCCAACCCTCCATATGGGGGGCTGAAAATGGCTCAATCTTCCGTCTTCCGACTCCATCTTCCTCATAAAGTCTGCAAAAATAGAAAATCTTTAGCAAATATCACTGAAGGAAATGTATTACTTATTATAGGTGATAGGCGATTCAATAAGTCGCAGATCGAAAATCTCTGGGCTAATGACAGGAATAAAGGAAGTATTTTGGTAAAATTCCCTGTTTAATCTCAGTGTTCCTCTGTGTAATCTCTGTGGAACTCTGTGTAAGTTCTCTTTCATTTTTGGATCTGATATCTTCTTTGTATTCTTTTAGGTTTATTATTTTAAATAACTTAATTAATTGTAAAAATGGTCTTTTGATTATACTTTTGCGGTATTGATATGGTCCCGTAGTTCAATGGATAGAATGACAGATTCCGGTTCTGTTGGTTGGGCGTTCGAGTCGCCCCGGGATCACAACAGTAGTGTCGGCTTACAAGCCGGCACTTTAATTTAAAAATAAAAATGCCCAAAATATTAAAATTTGGGCATTCAAATGATATTATGAACTATTGTTTTAAATGCAATCAGGCATTATTTTTACCTATAAAGATTTAAAGTCTATTTGTAATATCCACTCAACTCTCTTTCAGCATAGTACCAATTATCCTTTTCATTAGAAGTGGAATTGTAATTCTCCTGATAAATCTCAAATGCTCTTTTGCGAATATCATCCTGAGAAATTATTCTTTTCGTTTCTTTAGATTTTAACGTTATGACATCTCTGCTTTTTTTCGTTTTACTACTTGTGTTTACCATTTTAAAATTTTTAGTTTATTAATAAATGCTTAAAATACTTATTCAGTAATATACGCATAATTTATTGATAATCCTGACATAATTAATTTATTTTTAATTATTTACATTATTGTTAATAGAATTTTTCCTGATTTGAAAAATATGAGGAACAGACTAAATTCCAATTATTGGTTAAGACTGTCAGCCTGTCTCGAAAGCAGGTTAAAACTTTTATTTATTTCAAGATGTATTAGGAATATATTATGCTAAAGTCAATCAAATTAAGCTCACCACATTTAAAATAATAGTAACATCCGTTATTGTATCTGATGAGGGGGTGTTTTTCAAATTTATAATACAGCTAAATATCAACCCATTATGTACAAAGGTTGAAGTTATCAGTCAAAGCAATGCATAACTTTTGTTCAGGAATTTCTTGATTTAGCCTTTTTTACCGGGCGCCTTAACATCACTTATTTATTATTAGTTACCTATTCAGCGAATATTGGCAAAGTAAATTTAAAATCACTGTCTTTCCCGACTTCACTTTCTACCCAAATTTTTCCACAATGTTTTTCCACAAAATCTTTACAAAGAAGTAATCCCAAACCTGTTCCTTTTTCTCCGATCGTACCTTTTGTTGATAGAACTTCAGAGATATCAAAAAGTTTTATTAAATCATCTGGTGAAATTCCAAATATTGCAACTATAATAATTGGAGTAATAAAAGGGCTGACTATCTTTTTAAATCTTACAAAATAGTAAATGGCTATCAGAGATACAGATAATAAAAATGGTATTATTATTGAAATTAGTGAAGAAACAAGAATGAAGTTTATTAATCCACCAAGTGTACTAATCAATATTCCAACTAAAATTGCAGCTAAAAAAATTCGATGCTCCAATTGAAAATTTTCTTTCTCCGCAAAAACATAATCAAGAATTTTTTTAATGCTTATTTTAATCATTACTTAATGTAGTTTAAGAGATTTATTGTAATGGAGGTATTCTTCAGCAGGTAAGGTATTTCGTTTTCATTTGCTAATATGCTTTTTGATTAACTCATACAATAAGGTCCTATTAATTGGTTTAGAAATATAATCGTTGCATCCCGCTTCTATCGCCTTTTCACAGTCACCCTTAAATGCATAAGCTGTTTGCGCAATGATAATTACATCTTTGTTAAATTGACGAATTTGATGAGTGGCTTCATTTCCATCCATTTTGGGCATTCTAATGTCCATTAGTACCAAATCAATGTCGGGGTTATTACGACAAGCCTCAACGGCTTCAATTCCTGTTACTGCATGTAAGACTTCTTTACTGATATTATGGAGCGTTCTTATAAGAAGTGAATATGATATTTCATCATCTTCGACAATCAATATTTTCAGACTATTTAACTGATCCTCATTATGTTCATTAGTAATAGTATTTAATAATTCTATTTTCTCTTCAGGTACAGCATTATAAGGAATTGTAAAATAAAATGTCGAACCTATTCCTTCTTCACTTTCCACCCATATCTTCCCGCCAAGCATTGTTACATAAGATTTTGCTATGGATAAACCCAAGCCACTGCCTTCATAACCTCGGTCATGCGATTCACTTCCCTGTCTGAATCTCTCAAAAATCATTTCTTTCTGATTATTTGGAATACCTACCCCGGTATCTTTTACATAGAATTCAAGATATTCTTCTTTTTTCTCATAACCGAATTCAATTGAACCTTCGAAGGTAAACTTAATGGCATTTCTAACAAGGTTAGTCAGTATTCCATAGACTTTTTCATTGTCTGTTTTAATGATGGCTTCTTTATCAGGCAGACCGGTTTTTAGAATTAGCTGCAAACCTTTTATATCAGCTTCTGGTTTAAAGAACTTATAAGTGAATTTCATTTTCTCGTTAATATCTGTTTCTCTGATATCAATCTGAATAAGTCCTGATTCAATTTTAGAAATGTCAACAATGCTGTTGATTGTATTGAGCATACGTGTACTGCTAATCTGGATGGTTTGAATATAGTCCTGTAGATCATCACTTGATAAGTTCGGTTCTTTCAGGAGTTCAGCAAAGCCAAGTATCCCGTTCATTGGGGTACGTATCTCATGGCTCATATTGGTAAGGAAGGCAGATTTCAAGCGGTCACTTTCTTCGGCTTTTTCTTTGGCTGTAATTAATTCTGATTCAGCCTTTTTACGTTCTGTAATATCCCTGCAACTTCCATATATGGTACCATCAGGTAATAAAACAGTATTAAGGTCGGTTGAAATAGGATTACCATCCTTTTTTAAAAGTTCAATTTCAGTAAAACCTTTACCTTCAATCAATATCTGGTTAAAAAACTTAAAATATTCCTCTATTTTGTCCGGGGGTGAAATATCTGCTATTGTTTTATTTATCATCTCTTCTGATGTATATCCAAGCAGAGCCGTAACTTCCTTATTGATATATATATATTTTCCTTGCTGATTTGCAAGGAAGATGGCATCCGCTGAATTTTCCATTATTGACTTGGATTTTTGTTCGCTTTCCTTCAATAAATTCTCAGCTTTTTTACGTTCAGTGATGTCGTCAACACTGGATATCATGTAGGGTTCTTTATTGATATAAATGATTTTGGCGGAAAACAAACCAGTCATGATTTCTCCGTTTTTTTTCCTGAATTTGAATTCTTTCCCTTCAACATCCTTACCAGAAAGAAGTGCAGATATTACCGAATTCCGTTCTTCTTTATCTACCCATATGTTAGTTCCAATATCTGACTTAGAAAGAGCCTCTTCTCTGGTGAAACCTGAAAACGAAGCAAAGGTATCGTTGACTTCAATGTATCCCCCATCTTCCAGCCTTGATATAGTGATTGAATAAGGTGATGACTGGAAAGCCTTTAAATACTTCTCATTGCTTTCTTTCAATGCCAATTCTGTTTGTATGCGCTTTTCAATCTGATGGGTAAGTTCTTTGTTTACAATGGTTAACTCTACTACAAGTTTTTCCTTCTCTCTCGCCAGCACAAGTTCTTTGTTCATAAAAACAAACTCTGCTGCAAGTTTTGATTTCTCAATGTTCGCAATGATTAACTCTGCTGCACGTTTAGCTTTCTCCACGTTCGCAATGATTAACTCTGCTGCACGTTTTGATTTTTCACTTTTTTGATAAACAAGTTCCTTGTTTGCAATAACTAACTCAGCCGAACGTTTGGCTTTTTCAACATTTGCAATAACTAATTCTGCCGAACGTTTTGCCTTCTTAATATTGGCAATGACTAACT
This sequence comes from uncultured Bacteroidales bacterium, assembly GCA_963815075.1. GTDB lineage: Bacteria > Bacteroidota > Bacteroidia > Bacteroidales > VadinHA17 > LD21. The sequence goes on along the minus strand of CAWFFK010000008.1, from coordinate 257,220 downwards.
CTGCTTCACGTTTTGCTTTTTCTGCATCAGCAATTACTAATTCTGCTTCCCGTTTTGATTTTTCTTCGGTTTGAAAAGAGAGTTCTTTGTCAGCAATTATTGATTTTGCTATCCGTTTTGCTTTCTCAATTTTGGCAATGACCAACTCTGCTTCACGTTTTGTTTTATTTACGTCAGCAATGACCAACTCTGCTGCACGTTTTACCTTTTCTTCGTTTTGATAAACAAGTTCCCTGTCAGCAATGATCAATTCATCTGCACGTTTTTCTTTCTCTAAGTTTTCAATGACTAACACTGCAGCACTTTTTGCTTTCTCTGCATTTGCTATAACCAATTCTGCAGCACGTTTTGCTTTTTCAGCGTTAGCAATAACTAATTCTGCAGCACGTTTTCCTTTCTCTTCATTGGCTATGACTAACTCAGCAGCACGTTTTGCTTTTTCTTCGTTTGCAATTACCAATTCTGCCTCACGTTTTGCTTTCTCTTCGTTGGCAATAACTAATTCTGCAGCCCGTTTTGCTTTCTCCTCATCAGCAATGACTAACTCATCTGCACGTTCTGCTTTCTCTTCGTCGGCAATGACTAACTCAGCAGCACGTTCTGCCTTTTCTTCATCAGCAATGACTAACTCAGCTTCACGTTCAGCCTTTTCTTCCTTGGCAATGATTAATTCATCTTCAAGTCTTGTCTTCTCTTCGTCAGAATCGACTAACTCATCCGCAAGTTTAGTCCTCTTAGCCTTCTCAATGACTGAGTTATGCGCTTTTTCTTTTTTATTCATATCATGTCAGAATAATGTTGAATCAGTTATTATTTATTCGTCTTTTTCAATTTTCATACGAAGACGACTAAAATTGTGTCAAGAATTACAGATTTGCGTTTTGCATCTGCTGACAAGGGAACTGATTTTTGAAATTAAACGTTCCCAGTATGAGAGAAGTCTAGGTTAATCAAAGAAAATGATTCAAATAAGAAATGGACTGAAAAAATTAACCTGTAAAAAGTTTGTAACTCAGCAAGATAATCATTTAAATATTAAAAACCTATATTTTATTGATTGTTAATAAAATAACAGATCATTCTGAAAGGATAAAGTTAACAAAGCACATATGAAATAATGTGTTTGTAATTTTGTAGTTCCCCATTTGAAGTACTTTCAACAATATTCTGCTATCTCAGTCAAAGGGACTATACTATAATACCTCAAAAATTGGAAAGTGTAACTACTTTCTTAATCCAAATGATATCAAAGTCTGCTGCAAACCATATAATTCACGAATTTAAACTCACCGGAAGTACCCATTATCACAGAAGAATTCCATATTAATGTATCCTTATTTACTACAAGTTCTAAATCAGCTGTTTGAGTTGCCTAGGGGTCCACCTGCTCTACAATTGTGAATTTATTGCATCGATTTTTTCCCAGGTGAATGTAATTCCGTCTTTGCTATCCTCTAAAAACTTTCCAGCACCATCTTCATCGAAAACCACAATAAATTCACCGGAATTATAAGTATAATTATCTTCAGAATATTTCAGATTATTCTGATATACAGTATATATATGAGTATTCACATCCCATTTACCGATAAAAGAATCCTCAGTATTTTTTTACAGCTTACTAAAGCCAAAGCCATTAGAAATACGATAAAACCTGCTGAAGGAGATATTGATTTCATAGTATAAATTATTATTTAAAAATAAGAACACTAATAATGAACTAGTGTCAGGTAATAATTATCGTATTAATATAATGCAAGTTACATCAGTAAAAACTTAAGTAAATTAAAAGCCTGCCTTCAAATTCCCACCGCAGGTTAAAGGAAGGTGAATCTTTGTATCATAACCGGCCGGAAACAGCCTTCTTTGCTGCCTCCAGATGAAGATATAATTCTTGATTATACATTGGTTTAAGGTCCCAGCTTTTTTGGAGGAATTCCAATGCTTCTTTATACTTACCCTGCTTGTATAATCCCCACCCCTTAGTATCCAGATAAAGATAGATTTTAGCCTTACCTCCATCTAATAATGCCAGTGCCCTGTCAATAAGGCCCATTCCTTCATTAACATTCCGGTCCTGATCAATTAAAAAGTAAGCAAGGGCATTCATACATACTGGATTTTCGGGTTGTAATGCGAGCGACTTCCGGTAATAAGATTCCGATTTGTCCAGGTTCCCTCCCTTGGAGTAAATATCTGCAAGCCCTCTCATTATATTTGCTTCAGGTACAGCGTTTTCTCTGCGTACAGATATGTATCTCTCAATATATATTTTAGAACCAGCAGAATCTCCTTCTGTCATAGACAGAATGGCCTGCCTGTATAATAAAATCGGATTATCAGGAAAATCTTTTTCTGCTCTTTCATAAAGATCTTTCTCTTCTCTGTACTGTCCTGTTTCATGATAAGCTAAACCAAGGGATGTATAGTTGGCCACCCAGAAGGGCTTTATTTCCCATTCACGATAAATCTTAAGTGCTTTCTCAAATTCAGGGATTGCTTTATCAAATTGACGTATAGTATTGTATGTATTTGCCAGGTGAAAATACATAGCTGGCAGTTGATCGTCTGATTCAAGGATCAGTTTCAGATATTTTATCCTGTCATATGGTGTTCCAAAGTTAGTGGCATACAACATACTTGCATAGTTCTTCAGTACAAATGGCATTTGCTCTCTCCTTTTATAAACTTTGAGACACAAAGCCCTGGCTTCTTCATAAGAACCCTCAAGACCAAATGAAAATGAAAGCATTATTGTGGCAAAAACAAAATTTGAATCCAGAGTTACAGCCTTCGAGAATAACTTTACTGCAGACGGATAATCATTTTTTGCAAGAGAATTTTTCCCCTGAACGAAAGAGATGTAAGCTTCAGAAGAATTTGTATTTGACAGATATTGGATATCCGGGGATTCCTTCATTGATAATTTGGATACTATTAGGAAGTCCTTTATCATGACTGAAAGTGAATCAATGTACCCGAAAATATTTTCTTCTGTAGAAGTTCCCTCAATTTGAAAAGGTTTCAAAACCTCTTCAGTTTTGGAATCCATTAATTCAGCATTTATTCGTAATCTGTTACCGGCTTTGTTGAGGCTTCCTAATATAAAGATATCTGAATTGAGTCTGTTTGAGACTTCCTTACCAACGGAAGGAGTGAGGGAACTATAAATAGTAGAAGACTTGCCTTTGAGAATGGAATTTATCGATTCAGATTGCCTCACCTGCAATTCAGAGGGATAGTTACCAAGAAAGTTGATCAAATTGTCCTGGATTACCTCCTGCCACACATTAAGGGTGGAATCCCTGGTCATGTTCTGAAATGGGAGAATAACAACAGAAATTCTCTCACCCGATGTTCTCAGTTTTTTCAAAGTGTTGCGTCTGAAGATTCCGGGATAAAGAATTATTGCAGTTGTAATTAAAAATATCAGTATTAATATTCCCTGGGATACTCTTTTATTTTTTGATTTGCCAGGTTTCAGACTCTCTTTCTTTTCCTTTTGATCACTTATTTTCTCTAATTTGCTTAAAGTCTCATCCCCGATCCTTTTCTCAAACTTTTCCCATTCCGGTTCGGTCATTAAACTCTGTACAATTTCGTTAATAGCAAGAGCTACCTTATTGACCTGATTTTTAAACCTTGTTTTATTCAGATTTTTATTTTCATCATCATCAGGAGTAAGGGGTCTGTTCACGCCTGGTTCTTTATATATAAATTCTACCCCGCGAAGGACTCCATGGAGAAAATATTCACACAGCTTTATATCTGCATTATCCAGGTCATGTATTCTTATGGGAAGTACCCTGCTTGCCACATTACCATTTGGTAATTTTATCTTTAGGCCAAACTTATCCTTTGATGCCAGTTCAACAAATGTCTTAAACTCATGTTCCCAGGCAAATGATTTGGGATCACAATAAGTTCGTGAAATAATTGGGATAAAAATAAGGCATTTAAGTTTCTCTTTCAGGGAAGCATCTACATCGTGTGTCTCCAATAATCCATCGTGCAGGTTGATATCAAAATAGACACTAATATCTTCTTTAAAAGTTGATTCAAGTTCTGTCTTCAGAGCCTCAACAAACATACTGACCCACCTTTCGCCTTTATTATCTTTCTGGCGATAGCTTATGAATATATCATATGAAAAGCCTTCAATTACGCCTGACATGGAAGGTTTATAAATATGTTTATCAAATATAAGTCAAAGTTAGGGTGAAAGCAATTTAATATTTTTGCATTTTCATTGCCAGATCCAAAGAGTACTCAGGAGTCATTATCACTAATTTTTCTCCGGTACATTTAAGTTTTTCTGATTTCCTCAAAGAGCCTGATGCAGGATCAATCCATTCAAGAGTGTAATTTCCTGCCGGAATTTTATTTAACGCAACAGTATCCCTGAAATTCCCCGATTCAGGGATAAAGTTTGCACCCCACTCTCCTTCATAAGTGCCATGAAAGATATAAAGTGCATACTGTTTCCCGTTTTCTGCAAGTATGTTGCAGAACGCATCTGAGGGCGTTCCGTTAAAATCAGTGTAACGGGATAATCCCTCTAAATCAAGACTGTTCATAAAGTCCTTCAGTACTTTCCTTTGCGGAACAATGTAAGATTGTGTATTTATACTTCCCAATTCATGCCCACGAAAAAAATCCCCATTCAGATTTATACAACCTGCCCCTCCACCCAGCATGAACCACCATCCTTCAAGCCTGACAGCATCAACATTATAGTCATTTTTCGTCAGGCTTATACCGTAATAGTTTGATTCTACATCAACCAGGGGTTTGTTGTTTTTATAGTTGATTCTAAGCGCATTTTCTGCAGGTTTTACGTATTCGGTCGGCAACCATTGGCACCATGATTCATTAGAGCAATCTGGCGAAAGATTTTGCACCGTCTGTCCCAGTAAATGTCTTTTAGGAAGAGATTCTTCGGCCTGAAGGAAAGCCTCTTTCATTTCTCGTATCCAGGGTAAAACCTGGCTATCAGGAAGGAATATGCAACTGCCCCCGGGCAAACCCTGCAGAGATGGTTCGTCACTTATGTCATAAATCAAATTGTTGAACCTGTTTAATTCAGTTGTAATTTTCTTAATATAGTTCTTCTGGTATTTCATTACATCCTTGTTGCGGATGTCTGCGGATGTAAATAATCCACAATCCTTGTCTTCATACCCGCCGATATTCTGAATATTGTTTTGATGATACATTGCCATAAGTGGCCAGCAATCGTTATACATACCATTGAAGAAAGGAATTTCCACAATGATGTCTTTTTGTTGCGCCAGTTCCACAAAATTTTTCAATCGATCAAAATATGTATTATTCCATTTGTCAAGGTCATATTTGTAAGATATCTGTCCCGGCTCTGCCAGTAGAGGATTTGCACCGGGCTGGTCAGATTTTACCCATGGTAATAATTGCCTGCCCTGCTGGGGTCCCAGTGGATTTCCAGAAAGATATTTATCCGGAGGTTCAAACATTGCGCCCGGGTATATCCTTGTAAGGTTCATGCCATTTTCAGCCAGGTAGTTAAGGTATTTCACATAATCAAAATCCCTGTCTATTACTGCTCCGTAATGGTGATCAGAAGTTATAAGAACAAGTGGTTTCCCCCTGTAATAGAAATAATGATTGTTGTCATGACAAACCCTGACACTGGAATTATTACACGCAACCGTCAACATATAGACTATTGCGATTGCTAATACAGAAATTCTTTTTTGCATATTCAGTTTTGGATTAATTTTCTTTCTTGCTTCTAAGATTTTACAGGTTTGAGACGCAACTCATGTCAGCGATTCAGCGTACCTCCTGGCCATCTCCGAACAAGTAACCCACTCAAAGCCCGATCCGAATACCTTTTGTATCCGTTCTGCAAGTACCTTAAGTCCTTCGAGTCCCAGCTCTGTACCCTGGGTGTATAATGACTGCCAGTGAGTAACAATAACTACGGGAAACCCTGATTCCGTAAGCTCCCGGATCCTCCCGGTTTTTCCATCAGGTGAAACAAGACGGTCTATACCATCGTTGATCATTTTCAGGCGATCCTTCTTAGCCGGAAGATCCATAGACCAGAAAATGTCACCCGCATTTGAAGGTACGCTAACTACGACCTGACCCCGTTCAGGGATCTGGTATTCAACAGAGCATTGAATTGGTTGTTCATAATCAGATGCTGCATGCAGGAAGTACCACGTAAGTTTACGTTTGAAGAGATTCCATTGTGCCTCCGCAAGAGCTTTTGCATATTTACTTTCCACATCTATACCGGAAACCCAGGGAGAAGTGATCCCTGTAGATTCCAATCCAACATTTTTAAGGATAGTAAATGCAAGGGAAAAGTACTCCATAATCTCTTCAGCTGAAGCCTGTGATATCCAGGAATCCTCATAAAGATGACGTTGGTAATTACCTGTTTTAAGATCGTACGAGCTTAAATGGGTCAGGAATTCGGGAGTTATATCAAATCTTGGAGCGACCCTTTCACGTATCAGTTTCAGAAATTCAAGCAGGTGATCCTGGGGTACCCGCTTAAGCGACTGATCTATACGCCCGAGACAGCTCGGCATGGGTATGACAGTAAATTTGCCATGAAGGTCGAACCTGTCAAAAGTTTCTCCCACTTTTTTTGTGAACTTTGCCGGAACCAGGAATGGAGTTTCATATCCGGGAAGCTCGTAAAACAAAGGGTCTACTGGTGATCCATCGTCAATAATCAGTGAAAAGGGAGTCTTTCCGTCGAAACCGCGGCCTTGAGAGACCCCACTATTTTCAGAAAGACCTGTGGCCATAATCTTACCAAGGGAGCCTGAAAATACTCTCGCTGCTATACCTGTTCCGGCATATTTTAAAAGTGTCCTTCGGTTCATTTTAGTCATATTTAATGGTTTAGATATCAGAATATTAACTCGTAACCGGCCATAATTCAGAACTTATTGTCATTTGTAAATTTAATTATAAAATACCACTTTGATACCTATATTAAAATATGTAAACAAATATTACTTTTAGACTTATTTAAATGTTTGGTCAGATCTTTATTTCGCCCCTACGGGGCTTTGAGTGGTACTGGCCTTTTTGGAATGGGCTTCGCCCATCCGTTGTATACGTCAGGCCTACGGCCTGGTTTTTAGGTATGCAAGAGGAATGGGCTTCGCCCATCCGTTGTATATGTCAGGCCTACGGCCTGGGTTTTTAGGTATGCTTGAGGAATGGGCTTCGCCCATCTGTTGTTAATTTCAGGCCTTCGGCCAGGGTTTTTAGGTATGCAAGAGGAATGGGCTTCGCCCATCCGTTGTTTATGTCAGGCCTGCGGTCTGGGTTTTTAGGTATGCATGAGGAATGGGCTTCGCCCATCCGTTGTTTATGTCAGGCCTGCGGCCTGGTCGGGTTTTAGGTATGCAAGAGGTATGGGCTTCGCCCATCCGTTGTATATGTCAGGCCTACGGCCTGGTGGATATTTTAGGTATGCTTGAGGAATGGACTTCGCCCATGCGTCGTATATGTCAGGCCTACGGCCTGGTCGGGTTTTTAGGTATGCAAGAGGAATAGGCTTCGCCCATGTGTCGTATATTTCAGGCCTACGGCCTGGTAATGTGGAAAAGAGGAAGCCATCATTAGGGGATGAGCCCCATAGGGGCGATATAGCCTTTCTCAGAGCGGAGCTCTGAGCCGGAATTAACACTCTTACTTAAGCCCCGTAGGGGCGAAAGAAACTTCAGTCACGCAGGATCTCTATCATCTCCAGAATGGCTTCTGTTTCGATGGCATCTTTTACGGGTGACAGTCCTAAAAGCGGCCTTACTTTATTAAGATCCTCCCCGGTAATATAATCTTTCCCAATCAATATAGAGTATATCATTGCCGACTTCAGTGTATTGGATTTTACCCGGAAGCTGTGTTGACTGTTACGTGCCGGAAAGAAATGCACAAATCGCCTGAGATTATTATGAAATTTGAGTGTCCATTGAGAACCGTCTGTCAGGCTAATTATCCTGAAGCTGTCTGAATTTATCCCTGTCCAGACTGAATAATTCCCAAGTTCGTACAACTTATTATTGATAAGAAATTCTTCAATCTCTTTACATATTATATTAATTGTCAGACGTCCTGTGTATACATCCATAACTGAAGTACCCAGGTGTTTCAATTCCTTTGTAAGCGATTTTATATCAGATGCAGAATCATCTGTATTTTGCATTATGAAATCCCTCATGAACCCAAGGTGATGTTTTAAAGGGTTGAACAGAAAGGGTTCAGGTATCTGGTAATCCATCATCATGCTGCAAATATAAGGAAAGTTAAAAGTGTCTTTTAAGTTTAATCGCTTTTGAAAAGGTGAATATTCATTTTCATTCTATTTTTTTCTAATATTATTTGTATTTTTCATTTTAATTTATTCAGTTAATATTTCAACTTCAATCAAAAAAAATAGCTACTATGAAAAAGATGAGAACTGGGATGTTATTTGCATTGATAATTGCGGTAATTACTTCATGCGGAAGTTCCAATAACAACGATCCGCTGGCACTTTTTAAAGAGGTTACAAAGAATCAGAATCCCAATACTCTTTCAAAAATGGAAAAGAAATATAGGTGGCAATTGCTGTTCGATGGTCAGACTCCTGAAGGATGGCATGGGTATAACATGAGGATATTCCCTGATTGCTGGAAAATTGAGGATGGTGCATTAACAATGAATAGTACCGGGGGCCATGAGGACCAGGATATTATAACCAATAAGAAGTATCGTGATTTTGTATTAAGCCTTGAATATAAGCTTACTAAAGGTGCAAATAGTGGGGTAATATTCCAGGTTGCGGAAGATACAATCTACAAATTTCCTTATGAAACGGGCCCGGAATTTCAGGTGATCGATCATGAGGGCTGGCCTGATAAACTGGAAGACTGGCAGACTAATGGAGCGAATTATGCAATGTATCCGCCTATGGCAAAACCATATAAACCTGTTGGCGAATGGAACCAGCTATTGCTTTACGTAAAGGGGAATGATGTGACCCAGATACTCAACGGAGTCGTTGTGGTGAAATATGTTAAAAATTCAAATGAGTGGAAGAAGCTTAGGAATAGTGGAAAATGGATTGATTACCCTGATTGGGGAAAGTTTGATGAAGGTTATATTTCTCTTCAGAATCATGGCACAAAAGTATGGTACCGCTCCATAAAACTTAAAGAGATTAAGTTCAATTAAAATCTAAGATTATATGAAAAAGTCAGCAACTTCACGACGTGATTTTCTTAAAACTGCAGGACTTGTTTCTGCAGGGATAACACTTGTTCCCAATCAGGTAATCAGTGGATTAGGACATAAAGCACCAAGTGATAAACTTAATATAGCTGGTATTGGCATTGGTGGTAAGGGTCATGTTAACCTGAAAGGAATGGCATCGGAAAATATTGCCGGTTTATGTGATGTAGACTGGAAGTATGCAGATATCTGTTTCAAAGATTTTCCTGCTGCCAGACGATTTTGGGACTGGCGTAAGATGTTTGATGAGATGGGAAAATCCATAGATGCGGTAATGGTGGCAACTGCTGACCATTCTCATGCTGCAATAGCTGCAACTGCACTCACCCTGGGTAAACATGTATATTGTCAGAAACCGCTTACCCATTCTGTTTATGAATCTAGGTTACTTACAAAGTTGGCTGCCAAATATAAAGTGGCCACTCAGATGGGAAACCAGGGTAACTCGGGTGATGGCGTCCGGCAGCTTTGTGAGTGGATTTGGAATAATGAGATAGGAGAAATAAAAGAAGTGCATGCATGGACCGACAGGCCTATATGGCCTCAGGGAATCCCCCGGCCTGCCCGGGTTATGCCCGTTCCAAAAACTCTTAACTGGGACCTCTTTATTGGATCGGCACCGATGCGCCCATATAATGAAATATATACTCCATGGAACTGGAGAGGCTGGTGGGATTTTGGTACAGGAGCTTTTGGTGATATGGCCTGCCACGTCCTCGACCCGGTATATCGCTCGCTGAAACTTGGATATCCCGATAAAATACGTGGAAGCTCAACTGCGATTAATACTGAATCAGCACCCCAGGCGGAAACGGTTGAATTTTCATTTCCGTCGCGCGACAATCTTCCTAAACTTTCTTTGCCACCTGTAAAAGTTCACTGGTACGACGGTGGATTACTTCCTAACCTTTCGGACCTGCTTCCTGAAGGTGAAAACTTAATGGCGGATGGCCTGGGTGGGTGCCTGTTTATCGGATCAAAAGATACACTGATGTGCGGTTGTGGTGGCTATAATGCCAGATTGCTTTCCGGCCGTGTGCCTGATGTGAAACCATATTTACGGAGAATTCCGGGAGGGGATGTATTCTATCCCGATGGTCCGCATGAACAGGACTGGATACGCGCCTGTAAAGAGTCACCTGAAAACAGGATTGAGGGTACTTCTAACTTTGCCTATGCCGGACCATTCAACGAAATGGTTTTGCTTGGCGTATTGGCTATCCGCCTTCAGGGATTGAACAAGGCATTAAACTGGGATGGTGTAAATATGAGATTTTCCAATATTCCTGATAATGAAGAACTGAAAATAATGACTTCTGATGATTTTAAAGTAACTGATGGTCACCCTACCTTTGATAAGCAGTTTAAAACTTTCAATGCAATGGCCAGTGCGAATGAATATATAAGACATACATATCGTGATGGCTGGAGTCTTCCCGCAATGCCGGAGTAATTATTGAAAAATACGATAAATGAAAATTGCCATATGACTAAGAAACCATCGTATCTGTATTTCATCTGTGCAATTGCAACCATGGGCGGACTGATGTTTGGCTTTGACATTGCAATTATATCAGGCGCTGTTCCTTTTATTCAGCCGTATTTCGGATGGAACGAACTCCAGCTGGGGTGGGGAGTGAGTTCCCTGCTTGTAGGAGCTATAATAGGAGCTTTCTGTTCAGGAATTCTGACTGACAGGTTTGGGCGTAAAAAGATCCTTATTGTAGTGGCTCTCTTTTTTGCAGCTTCATGTACTGCAACAGCTCTTGCCTCTGATTCTGCATTATTTATTTCGGCCCGTCTTTTTGGCGGTCTGGCAGTTGGAGCCGCTTCAGTGCTTTCTCCCATGTACGTGGCAGAGGTTGCTCCACCCGAAAACAGGGGTACTTTGGTTTCAATATATCAGCTCTCAATAGTACTGGGAATATTATGCTCATATACAATTAATTACTGGTTGCGTGACGCTGACAATAACTGGCGGTTAATGTTCGCCACGGGCATCTTGCCTTCAGTTCTCTTTTTTGTGGGTTTGTTTTTTATCCCGGAGAGTCCTCGCTGGTTATATAAGGCGGGAAGAAAAGAAGAATCTCTGAATGTACTGACAAGAATTGGAGGTGAAGAGCTTGCAAAAGCGGAGATAGTGGAAATTGCCGAATCGCTGAAAGGTTACTCGAATGAAGTTTCTATGAGGGAATTATTCAAGCCGTCTTCAAGAAAAGTATTGTTTGCAGGCTTTATCCTGGCTATCCTGGTCCAGGTCAGCGGTATTAACACCATTGTAGACTATGCTCCCAAGATCCTGCTTGCTACAGGTGTCGAAATCAAAAATGCATTATTAAATACCTCTTTGATCGGCCTTATCAATTTTATATTCACTTTCATTGCCATCTCATTAATTGACAGGGTTGGCAGAAGACTCCTCTATTTAATAGGGTCGGCGGGAATGGTGGTTACATTATTATTATTGGCCGGATCATTTTTCTGGAAAATGGAAGGAATATTTACACTTATTTGCATAATGCTGTTTATTGCTTTTTTTGCCTCGTGTATAGGACCGGTATTCTGGACTCTTGTTTCAGAGATGTTTCCTAACCGCATACGGGGTAAGGCTGTTGCATTTGCATCTTTTACCCAGTGGATATTTAATTTTCTGGTTGTCCTGCTATTTCCTCATTTTCTGGCATCACTTGGAGGCGCCAAAACATTCCTTTTTCTGGCTTTAATGTCTTTGATACAATGGTTTTTCACCTATTTTTACATCCCTGAAACCAAAGGTAAATCTCTGGAAGAGATTGAACAACTTTGGAATTAGTAATTTTAAATTCTTCAATATTGAAAAGATTAGTTATTAAATTTTATAAATATGTCAGCCACTTCAAAACAGAATTTTATAAAAACTATTAATCACCAGCAACCTGAAAAGGTGGTAGTCGATTTTGGTTCTACCGCTGTAACAGGGATACATGTGCTCGTTGTTGAAAAACTGAGGGATTACTATGGACTGGGAAAAAAGCCTGTGAAGGTTATTGAACCATACCAGATGCTTGGAGAGATTGATCCGGAGCTGTTAAAGGCAATGGATCTGGATGTAATAGGATTGTTTTCAGCAAAAAATATGTTCGGCGTGGCGAATAAAGACTGGAAAGTGCATAAAACCTTGTGGGGACAGGAGGTATTATTCCCGGGGAATTTTAATTATACCTATACTGTAAACGGGGATATTTTGATGTATCCCGAGGGCGATACTTCAGTGCCTCCCAGCGCCATTATGCCTAAATCGGGTTATTTTTTTGATGCTCTCGATCGTCAAAAACCAATTGATGATTCGACTCTGAATGTTGAAGATAACCTTGAGGAATTTGGCCCTGTTACCGGTCAGGAAATTGATTACTGGCAAAACCAGGTTAGCTCTCTTTCTGATGATACTAAAGCAGTTGTTGCCTCACTCGGAGGAACAGCGCTGGGAGATATAGCCCTTGTGCCGGCTATTAATTTGAAAGATCCAAAGGGGATCCGTGGTGTTGAGGAATGGTATATTTCAACTTTGACAAGGGAAGATTACATCAGGGAAATATATGACAGACAAACCGATATTGCAATAGAAAACCTGAAGCTATTGCACAATGTAATTGGTAACAGAATAGATGTTGTGTTCACATGCGGAACAGATTTCGGCACTCAGAATTCGACATTCTGTTCTCCTGAGACCTATGATAATTTATGGATGCCTTATTACAGAAAAGTGAACGACTGGATACATAAGAATACAAACTGGAAGACATTTAAACACTCCTGTGGAGCTGTGGAACCATTGATGTCCCATTTCATAGAATCGGGTTTTGATATTATTAACCCGGTTCAAATCAATGCCGCCGGCATGGATCCCAAAATCCTTAAAAAGAAATATGGAGATAAACTTGTTTTCTGGGGCGGAGGTGTTGATACCCAGGGAGTTTTTGCTTTTGGCACCCCTGCACAGGTAAAGGAACAGGTTAAAAGACAATGCTATATTCTCAATGACAATGGAGGCTTTGTCTTCAATACTGTTCATAACATACAGGCAAATGTCCCTTTTGAAAATGTTGTAGCAATGCTCGATGCGCTTCAGGATTTGTAGAGAATGAAATTTTTTTCCTGATATGGAGAAGTTGCTAGTTGCTAGTTGCTGGGTGCTAGTTATTTACCCAGCACCCTATGAAAAACACTAAATATAACTGGAATTACCTTTTGAGCATCTCGTTGGTTTCCGCCATGGGAGGACTTCTCTTTGGGTACGACTGGGTGGTTATCGGGGGTGCAAAACCATTCTATGAACCATTTTTCGGAATATCGGGGCATGCCTTCCTGCAGGGTTGGGCCATGAGCTGTGCCCTTACAGGATGTCTTGCAGGTGCTGTGATATCAGGCTGGATGAGTGACAGGTTCGGTAGAAAAAAACTACTGCTGCTGTCCGCAGGATTGTTTGTTGCAGCGGCTTTTGGAACAGGTGGAGCAGGATCATTCAATCTTTTTGTTATTTTTCGCATCCTTGGCGGAATTGGAATAGGACTTGCTTCAAACCTTTCACCAATGTATATTGCCGAGATAACTCCTGCCGATGTCAGGGGAAGATTTGTTTCGATTAATCAGCTTACAATAGTCATAGGTATCCTGGCGGCTCAGCTTATAAACTGGCGGATTGCCCGGCCGGTGCCTACCGGTGCTACCATCAGCGATATTATGAACTCATGGAACGGTCAGACCGGCTGGAGATGGATGTTTTATGCATGCGCAATTCCTGCCAGTGTCTTCTTTATCCTTATGTGGCTCGTCCCGGAAAGCCCGAGGTGGCTGGCGAAAAACAAGAATAACCATGACCGTGTTATTCGTATTCTCTCGAGAATTGGAGGAAAGGAGTTCGCCAGGGCAGAGCTGAGCTCCATAACTGACACTTTAGAATCGGATGAAGGTAAATCAGGTCGTTCCATTCTCGGGGCGACCAGTATCAGGAAGATCCTCGTAATAGGTATTATTATTGCAGTGTTCCAGCAGTGGTGCGGCATCAACGTGATATTCAATTATGCCCAGGAGATTTTTGCGAATGCCGGATACAGTGTGTCAGACATACTTTTTAATATTGTAATTACCGGCAGTGTCAATCTCATATTCACTTTTGTCGGGATGTTTACGGTAGACAGACTGGGGCGGAAAGCTCTCATGCTTCTGGGTGCCGGTGGCCTTGCGGGCATCTTCGCCGTTATAGGCTTAATGTATTTCCTGCATATACAGGGACTGCCATTATTGATAATGGTTGTAGTTGCTATTGCCTGTTATTCAATGTCGCTGGCTCCTGTTACCTGGGTTGTGCTTTCAGAGATCTTTCCAAACAGGATAAGGGGCTTCGCAATGTCAGTTGCGACTTTTGCGCTCTGGTCAGCCTGTTTCGTCCTCACTTACACCTTCCCGCTGCTTAACAAACTGCTTAACGCCTCAGGAACCTTCTGGCTATATGGGCTTATATGTATTGCAGGATTCTGGTTTATTCTTAAGAAATTGCCTGAAACAAAAGGCAAATCGCTGGAACAGATAGAGCATGAATTTGCAGGGACAAAAAGAATGAATTAAGTAATAAAGTTAAAACGAAGGAGATTCCTCATTTCTCACGCTTCGCGTGATCATTCGGAATGACAGTTCTCTTTATTTTATTAGGAGGAGGAGGGTAGCAGAGAGCGGGAACTTCCCGCTCTCTGCTACCCTCCTCCTAAGTAACCCTAAAAGAACCTGTCATCCTGAACGAAGTAAAGGATCTCCCTCGTATATTACAGGGAAATCTTACTTTTACAGTTTATGATATAAAAATAATATGCATAAAAGGTCTTTTGGATAAAAAGATGAGTGCCTTAAAATGTTTATTTTTTAAAATGTTGTTATTAGTAATGAAGCGCAGCAGAATTATGAATCTCATCGACAAATACTGAAAATTATTATATTTAAATGAAATTGTACGAATATGGAATTACACAGCCTAAGGTCATAAGGTAAAATCATTTAGAGTGTTTTTATTCCTAATTAACCTCAAAAACTAAAATTATATGATCAGATTGAAACTGCTTGTTTTACCTGCACTTGTTTTATCATGTCATTTATCGGCTCAGGATTATTATATTGATGCCTCATCTCTGCATAAGGAAATCAGGAGCGATCAGCTTAAGATGGGTAATCCGGGCCCTGAGAACAAAGAGATCCTTGTCAACAATGAGTATATGACAATCGGAGGAAAACCGGTAATTCCCGTTATGGGGGAATTCCATTATTCCAGGTTTCCCAAAGAACAATGGAAGGATATTATACTTAAAATGAAAGCAGCGGGAATAAACATTATTGCCACTTATGTTTTCTGGATACATCATGAAGAAATTGAAGGTCAGTTTGACTGGTCGGGAAACAAGGACCTCAGGAGTTTCGTTAAGCTTTGTCAGGAATGTGGTCTTCTTGTCTATCCGCGTATTGGGCCCTGGTGCCATGGTGAGGTTAGGAACGGAGGCACTCCCGACTGGATTCTAAAGAAAAAATTTATTGTTGACAGGAGTAACGATCCTGTGTACCAGGCTTATGTTGACAGGTATTTCAAACAGATAGCTGGACAGCTTCATGGCCTGATGTATAAGGACGGAGGGCCCATTATAGGTATTCAGCTCGAAAATGAATACTGGAGAGGAAATGCAGGTGATGAACATATATTATGGCTTAAGAAAACTGCTCAGAAATATGGAATTGATGTACCGATGTATACTGTCACAGGGTGGGGTAATGCAGCTGTCCCGGCCCGGGAAGTAATCCCGTTGTGGGGGGCATATCCTTCGGCACCATGGAATTCAGATATAGAGAAGATAACAAAAAACTACGCTTTTGAATTTGCTTATAATCAGGATGACGAAAACATAGGTAATGATCAGAAGAAACGCTCTTCGGGATCTGATAATGTAACCAGCATCTACCCTTTTTTTACATGTGAACTGGGAGTAGGAAACCAGATATCACAGCACCGGCGACCGGTATTAGGAAAGTATGACGGATCAACCATTGTCACCATTAAAACCGGTTCAGGCAGTAATCTTATCGGCTATTATGTTTTTGCAGGAGGCTCCAATCCGGTTGGTATACTTAGTGCTATGGAAGAGGACCGTGAAGAGACCGGTTACTGGAATTCCTATCCGAAGATTTCCTACGATTTTCAGGCAGCAATAAAAGAGAGCGGAGAACTTGCTCCGTCATACTGCCAGGTAAAGAAAATTCATTACTTCCTTAATGAGTTTGGAGATATACTCGCCCCGATGCTTCCTGTAATTGCAAAAGTGAAGGATCCTGAAACGGACCTCCAATATTCAGTCAGGGTGAAGGATAACTCGGGTTTCCTATTCGGAACAAACTACTACCGTGGAATGCAAAAGCTTGTACAGAAGGATGTACGTTTCAAAATAAAGCTTAAGGAAGAAACCCTGGTATTCCCTTCAGATCCGGTGAATATCCCCGACAGCAGTACATTCATCTGGCCCTTTAATTTCCGGATGGGCAGCATTCTCCTTAAATATGCTACAGCACAGCCATTGTGCACTATTGACCAGAAAGATCGTACAGACTGGTTCTTTATTCAGGATCTCGGTATTCAGCCCGAACTGAGTTTTGATTCCGGTTCGATAAGCAGCATTGAATCTACCAGTGGAAAAATAAGCAGGGATAAAAATCAGTATATTATAACAGGGTTCATACCCGGGATAAACAGTTATATCACCATCTCCGACAAAGCAGGGAAAGTAATACATGTCCTTGTATTGTCGTATAAGGAATCGGATAAAGTTTGGCTGCTAAACGAAAATGGCAAAAAAGGATTATTTATCAGCGATGCCAACCTGTACATCGACGCTGATAAATTACATGTTTATAGTACCGACAATGATATGAAAATCATCCAGTTAAGCGATTATCCGGAAATAGATAAGGCTGCTGTTTTTATGAATAATGCCGGCAATTATAAGCAGTACGGGTCAAAAGTCTCTCCAGTTAAATTCTCACCTGAGGTCACCCCGGCGGATGTATTGTCCGGTTCTGAAAGGCTGAAACTTTCGGTAGACACGGTTAACCCTTCAAATCAGTTGTTCAATAAGGTTTTTCTAAAGGAGTTCAGTTTGGGTAATCCCTCTGAAATAAGGTCGGCAACATTATTACTCGATACAGATATTCCCTGTAGTATAAGAATTAACAATACCTGGCTAAATCAAAAGGTTGTGGCCGGAAAACTGAATCAACTGGATATAACAGGATATGTTAACAGGGGAGGAAACATTATTATGCTTGATTATCCTTTTACTGATGGTGAAAGGTCTTTTGCCGCAAAAATATTGGTGGAGTACATGAATTCTGATAAAATTACAATTGTGTCCGACCCTTCATGGCTGACAGTTGAACAATATACCATACCGTCTCCTCTGGTGGAGTTAAAAGGTCTTTCAAGGCCGGTTATTTTACCAAATAAGACGGCAGAAAAACTGGAAGGAGAAACTCATGAGTATCTTTTAAGAATCCCCGATAATTATACTGAAGGGCTTAATCAGCTTTACCTGCATATTGATTACTCCGGTGATATGGGAGAATTAAGAAACGGCTATAAGCTGATCTCGGATAATTTCAATAATTTTACTACATGGTCAGTAGGACTGAAACAATTTGGGGATCAGATTGAAGGTCAGCAGTTAAAAATTGATCTGTTTCCTTTCAAACCAGGTTTCAGGATTTATTTCGACAGGGGATTAAGTAAGGATGATACGGATAGTGCAGCCATAAGCAGTTTAAAATTCGTACCTGAATACAGTATTGATTTGTTGATTAAATAGTCAGATTGCAAGGGTCTTTTTATTCCGGAACACTATTTATTAAGAGTTATGAGGAAATTAATATGGTTGATGCTGGTTCTGACAGGATGCAGTACAATTCAGAATAAAACAAATGAACGTTTGTCGCTTACCGGTGAATGGAAATTCAGGATCGACTCGCTTGACCAGGGTATTAAAGACGGTTGGTACAACGAAATGGCTGATGAGACGATAACTCTTCCGGGATCGATGGCTGAGAACGGGAAAGGATATGATATCACCGTAAATACTGACTGGACCGGTGATATTGTCGACAGATCGTATTTCACAGATAAGAAATATGAAAAATATCGTCAGCCAGGCAACATTAAAATACCTTTCTGGCTTAAACCTGTAAAATACTACAAGGGGGTAGCCTGGTATCAGAAAGAATTCGAACTGCCTGAAGGAAGGGATAACAGAGAGATTACTTTGTTTCTTGAGAGGCCACATTGGGAAACCACCGTTTTTATTAATGGAAAGAAAGCCGGGAGTGAGAATAGCCTGGCTGTACCTCATCAGTACGACATTACTGACTTTGTTGTGCCCGGTAAAAACAGTATAAGTATAAGGATTGATAACAGGATTGTAGTTCCGATCGGAGTCAATTCGCATAGCATTACCGATCATACTCAGACAAACTGGAACGGGATAACCGGAGATATAAGTCTCAGAGCCACTTCAAAGGTCTTTATAAATGATATAAGGGTATATCCGGATATTAAGCGGAAGAATGCCAGAGTAATTGTTGCACTGATCAACAAAACGGGGGCCCCTTTTCATGGACGGGTAGCGATACACGCCGAGAGTTTCAATTCCGAACCAAAGCAAAGGATCAGAAGTAAGGTTGTTAAGATCAATGATAAATCAGATGAACTGCAGCTGATTGTCGAGTATCCGATGGGTAGAAGAATGATGACATGGAGTGAGTTTCATCCTGATGTGTATAAATTGTATGTTAGTATTAAAGGATCGAAGGGGAACGTTATCAATGACAGATCTGTTGATTTTGGTATGCGTGAATTCAAAACGGAAGGGACCCGTTTTACAATTAATGGCCTTGAGACTTTCTTAAGGGGTACTCTTGAATGCTGTATATTTCCGCTGACAGGTTATCCGCCGACAGATATTGATTCATGGATGAGAGTCCTGAAGATAATGAAAGACTATGGTCTTAATACGGTACGTTTTCATTCCTGGTGTCCGCCTGAAGCCGCATTTGAAGCTGCTGACAGGCTGGGTATGTATTTTCATATTGAATGCAGCTCGTGGGCTAACCAGGGAACATCCATCGGAGATGGCGGCAGCATAGATCAGTTTATTTACCGCGAGGGTGACAGGATACTGAAGGAATATGGAAACCATCCGTCATTTTGTATGATGGCCTATGGAAATGAGCCGGCAGGAGAGCATCAGAACGAATACCTGGGCAAACTTCTTAAGTACTGGAAGGCAAAGGATAACAGACGGGTTTATACATCAGCCGCCGGCTGGCCAATAATACCTGAAAATGATTTTAATCTTACGGCAGAGCCTCGTATCCAGCACTGGGGAGAGGGTTTAAAGAGCATTATAAACTCAGAGCCGCCCCAGACTATGTTCGACTATCGCGATTTTGTTTCAAAATATCCCGTGCCAACAGTGAGCCATGAAATAGGCCAATGGTGTGCATATCCCAATTTCAACGAAATGGAAGATTACAAAGGTGTTCTGAAGCCGACCAACTTCGAGATTTTCCGGGAAACATTAACTGAAAACCATATGGGTGGACAGGCAGATGATTTTCTTATGGCTTCAGGAATGTTGCAGGTCCTCTGTTATAAAGCTGATATCGAGGCTGCCCTCAGAACACCTGGTTTTGCAGGATTCCACCTTTTGCAGCTGCATGACTTCCCGGGCCAGGGGACAGCACTGGTTGGAGTCCTTAACTCTTTCTTTGAGTCAAAGGGGTATGTCACTCCTGAAGAGTTCAGGATGTTTTGCAGCGAAACAGTGCCGCTGGCAAGAATGGGGAAGAGGATCTTTGCAGGTAATGAGTCATTTAAAGCAAATATTGAAGTTGCCAATTTTGGAGAAAAACCTTTGGAAAAGCCGCAGATATTATGTGAGATCGTAAATAACTCCGGTGACGTTTTGTACAAAAAAACTTTTGCAAAAGATGAAATAGGTATTGGGAACTGTATTCCGGTAGACTCTATATCATTTCCTCTGAAAAACATTCCTGGAGCTCATAAACTGACGCTGAGTGTTTCAATAGAAAACACTCCGTATAAGAACAGGTGGGATTTCTGGGTATATCCTGAAAAGCAGGATATCAATCCCGGGAATGTTTTAATAGCCGACAAGCTTGATAAGAACACACGACAGGTACTTGCCAAAGGAGGATCTGTTCTGTTACTCACTTATGGAAAGGTAGCAAAAGACAAAGGAGCCGGAGTAGCTATCGGATTCTCAAGCATCTTCTGGAATACCGCCTGGACCAACAACCAGCCTCCCCATACTCTCGGGATACTTTGTGATCCCCAGAATCCTTTTTTTAAGGAATTTCCTACTGAATACCACAGTAACTGGCAGTGGTGGGATCCTGTTTCACATTCGCAGGCAATGATACTCGACGCATTTCCGCCTGACCTCAGACCTCTTATTCAGCCAATAGATACTTGGTTTGAAAACCGTAGACTTGGACTTGCTTTTGAGTCGAAGACAGGAGGAGGCAAACTGATGGTTTGTAGCATTGATCTCAGGAATTTGTCTAATGACAGATTGGTTTCCAAACAATTGCTGGTTTCTCTGCTGAATTATATGAATAGTGAATCATTCGACCCGCAGATTGAAATCGACATCAGCAAAGTTAAAGAGTTGATAGCTGTATCGAAGTAAAACAAAGGCTTTGTTCTGTAACTTAAAGATCGTTTTTACAAGTATGGTTTAATCTTAAAGCACAGATTCGGATATTTTAATGTATCGCGCTGTCAGCCAGTAGATTTGTTTCATTCAATGTCAGGCAATTCATTTTTGTCGGTGTTAATCGGGTTTTTAACATGAAATAAACCTGATTTGTCTAATTATTATGGAATTCCAAACAACTTAGATTAGATTCGCAAAAAAGAGGAATTTTACAGGCAAGAATTCATGGACAGATCATTGAGAAATATTTGGATATATAGCTGGTTATTAACACTGGCTCCGGTCGTATACTCCCAGGAACACGTTTCCATATCAAGAATGACCGGGGAATTTAAATTCGATGGCATAGTTAACGATGCATGCTGGCAGAATATTAAGCCACTCCCGATGGTAATGCACACTCCGACATTCGGCAATCAACCTGGCGAAAAAAGTGAGGTTATGATCTGCTATGACAATTCTTATTTATATATAGGTGCCAGACTGTTCGATTCTGATCCTTCAAAAATGCTCATCTCATCAAAAAAACGGGATGAAATGGAAGTAGCAAGTGAAGAATTGATGCTGATCTTTGATACATTCAATGATAAAGAGAATGGTCTTGGTTTTGCAACCACACCAACAGGATTAAGGAGTGATTTTACTATTTCCAAGGATGCCATGGGAGGAGATCCCCACCAGGGGCCTTTCAATATGAGCTGGAATACATTCTGGGATGTTAAAACCACAAAAAATGACCAGGGCTGGTTTGCAGAAATCAGAATACCTTTTTCCAGTATACGGTTCAAAGAAAATAATGGGAAGATTGTGATGGGATTAATATGTATCCGGAAAATTGCGCATAAGAATGAGGTTGATATCTACCCTGCAATTCCGCCAAACTGGGGCGAATGGAGTGCTTACCGCCCTTCAAAGGCACAGGAGATAATATTCGAAGGACTAAAATCCAGGAAACCATTTTATATAGCTCCCTATGCAATCGGCGGGCATCAACAGGATTATGCTTTAAATGATGAAGTAACTGATTACCGACTTGTAGATAATCCAAAATTAAATGCAGGTTTGGATGTGAAATACGGTCTAACAAACAATCTGACACTTGACCTGACGTTAAACACAGATTTTGCCCAGGTTGAGGCTGATGATGAACAGATAAATCTTACCAGGTTCTCTCTGTTTTTTCCTGAGAAGAGAACATTCTTCCAGGAACGCTCAAGTGTCTTCATGTTTGATTTTGAATCCGGGAGCAGCCTTTTTTACAGCAGACAGATTGGTCTTTATAATGGAGAACAGGTACCAATTTACGGAGGAGCAAGAATTACAGGAATGGCAGGAAAATGGGATATGGGATTTATGGATATGCAGACTCAGGCAATAAATCCGGGAGACATTCAGGATAATGGTCTGTCTTCCGAGAATTTCGGAATACTTCGCTTAAGACGGCAGGTAATTAATGAAAACAGTTACGTTGGGGGAATAGTCACATCACGAATAGGAGCAGATGGTTCATATAATACTGCTTATGGGATGGACGGTATTTTTAAAATTGCAGAAAATGATTACCTGGATGTCAAGCTGGCGCAGGTAATGGATAATTCTTTTCAGAATAAGATGTTTTCACTCAATCCGACCCGTCTGTTTTTAAACTGGAGCAGATTTAATCAGAAAGGGCTGAATTATAATTTTACATGGACAAGAAGCGGAAAAGATTTTGATCCTAAAATAGGATTCCTGATGCGTAACAATTATACACATTATTATGGAGGATTAGGATATGGCTGGATTCCGGGAGAATCATCCGTTCTTCAGAATCATCAGATAGGCATCAATGCGATACTGTTTACTGACAATGCTGATAATTCAGCCCAATCTTTCCAGACAGGAATAACATATGATTTTAAATTCAAATCAGGTTACAGCGGAATGTTCTCAATAAGCCATTTGTTTGAAAATGTGGCGGATACATTCAGTTTATCAAAAACTTCATTTGTCCCTGCAGGTAAATATGGGTTCAACCAGCTGGAGACCCATTTTAATTCGCCACAATCAAACAGGTTTGTTCTTGGAGTAGATGGATGGGCAGGTTCATTTTATGACGGCAGCCGTTTTACTTTGGGCGCAGAGCCTTCCTGGAATATCGGTTCAAGCCTTCAACTGGGTTTGAAATATGAATATAACTACCTGAATTTTAAGGAGCGCAACCAGTCATTTAGCGGTGGGATAGCCGGGTTCAAAGCCCTTGTTATGTTCACAACAAAAATTTCAATCAGCACTTTCATACAATATAACACCGCTGAAAATACAATGATTTCCAACTTACGGTTCAGATACAATCCACGGGAGGGAAATGACCTGTATATTGTATTTAACGAAGGAAGAAATACTTACAGGGATATTGAGAATCCCAGACTCCCCCTGTATAATAACAGGTCTATCTTGCTGAAATATACATATACATTTACGTTATAGTGTCCTTTATAGCAAACTCTAAATCATTGAACCACAAAGTATCACAAAGTGCATCACTTAGTGACACGAAGGGTAATTCCTGATAAACATCTTTATTTTTGCCAATATTAAATACATATCGACAATAGAATTTTAACTGATTTAGTGTATATTGGTATAGCTAAAATATATTTTCCGAATGGAGTTAAAAACAGATAGTCATGGGAAATAAGTATTCAAGGAGAAAATTTATTGAAAAGACACTAAGCGCCGGTGTCGCAATAACGGCATCACAGATTGTATTTTCGGAGCCGATAGATATTGAAAAAGAATTAAAAGACCAGTACGATCCAAAAGGATTGCCAACCGCTGTTCTGGGTAAGACCGGAGTTGTTATTCCCCGAATGGCAATCGGTCTTGGAAGCAGATTCCTTAATATTCCAACTCTTGAGGAAGCTCTGGATATGTGTAACTACGCCCTTGATAATGGATTATATTATTGGGATACAGCACACAGCTATGTGAATAATGAAACAGGCGCCGTAAGCGAAGAGCGGCTTGGTCATATTGTGAAACTCAGGAGAAAGGAGATTTTCCTTTCCACAAAAGTCACGGCGCGTGATCCTGAAAAAGCAAAGCTGGAAATTGAAGACAGCCTTAAAAGACTTCAGACAGATCATCTTGACATGTTGAAGATCCATTCAATTGAATCGCTGGACGATGTAAATGATATTTGTAAATCAGGTGGTGTGCTGGATGTTATATCAAAACTCAAAGAAGAAGGCATTACCCGTTTCATTGGATTTTCAGGACATGGCAATGCTGTTGCGTTGAAAGCCATGGTTGATACAGGGAGATTTGACAGTATGCTTTTTGCCATGAATCAATGGGATGGGAATAAGGAAAAAAGGCAGGAAACACTTTT
Organism: uncultured Bacteroidales bacterium; assembly: GCA_963815075.1. Taxonomy (GTDB): domain Bacteria; phylum Bacteroidota; class Bacteroidia; order Bacteroidales; family VadinHA17; genus LD21. The sequence continues at coordinate 232,776 of CAWFFK010000008.1, read as the reverse complement.
TCCTGCAGCTAAAGAAAAGGGGATGGGAATCATGATGATGAAAACAGTAAGGCCCAAAGAGACAATCCCGGGTCTCGAAGCCAGAGAACTTGTAAGGTTTGCCTTATCCCTCGAGGGTCCCGATGGAATTATAGTAGGAATGGACAGCAAAAAGGTTGTTGACTCAAATTTAAGCCTGATGCGGAATTTCAAGCCGATGAATAATGAGGATAAACTAAAATATGCAATGATGTTATCACCTTTTTTCCGGCACGAAAATCTTGAATGGATGAAAAGCAATTATAAAGATGGTGTTGGGTCGTAATGTAATCACATAAATTGTTGTTAATGAAGTTTTGCTTCCTGAAGATCCCGGGGAAAGGATTGGTGAGGGGGCCAGTATATTCTCATTTATTGATTACCTTTAGACTCTTTTTGAAATTTAAATTAACCTAACCAATAAACTTAATTATCATGACATTAATATTAGTAGGTATTGTAATTCTCATTATAGGCTTTGCCGCTGCACATGCTGATGAACCGATTCTCCGCAAATACAAATCAATGATTAAAGCTGCCGGAATTATTATGGTTCTGATTGGAGTGTCATTGGCATGTGTTGTTCAGATTGAACCAGGAGAAGTCGGAGTGCAAAAACTCTTTGGTAAAGTTAATGACAACATTCTTCAGAGTGGTCTTAATATTGTTAATCCATTTGTAAAAGTTGTTCTGTTTGATGTACGAACTGAAAATTATACCATGTCGGGAGCAAATGATGAAGGTAATAAACAGGGGGATGATGCAATTCGTGTATTATCGGCTGACGGACTTGAAGTTGTAATTGACCTTACGGTTTTATACAGGGTTATTCCTACTGAGGCGCCGAGAATACTTCAGGAGGTGGGAACTGATTACAGAAATGTTCTTGTTCGGCCGATATGCCGTACAAAGATCAGGGATAACGCCGTATATTATGATGCAGTAGCACTATATTCTACCAAGAGAGATGAATTCCAGTCCAGGATTTTTTCAACTATTGAGTCCAATTTTAAGGAACGGGGATTATTGCTTGAGCAGCTGCTTGTAAGGAATATTACCCTTCCTGAATCAGTTAAGGCAACGATTGAGTCAAAGATAAATGCCGAACAGGATGCACAGAAAATGACGTTCGTCCTTCAAAAAGAAAGACAGGAAGCTGAGAGAAAAAGAGTCGAAGCACAAGGAATAGCCGACTATCAGAAAATATTAAGTACCGGACTGAGTGAGAAGCTGCTTCAGTACGAAATGATCAAAGCTATTTCAACCTCGCCTAACGCAAAACTTATACTTATGACCAACGGGAAGGGTCTTCCTATTATGTTGGATACTAAATAATTATCTGATTATTTTTTGCGATCTAAAAGCGTTTTTCTGATTTTTTATTAACACCTCCTCCAGCTCCTCCTCTTAAACAATAAAGGGGAGGAGGGCAGATCCTTGGTTACTGGGAAATGGGATCTTCTTAAGTATATAATCTGTTAATATTTCGGCACTATTCACCTTCCCTTATTGCTTAAGGGAAGGTGACAGGGGCATAGCCGTTAACCTAAAAATTTTAATTGAGAATATTTCAAAAATTACTGCCACAAATGTGGCATAATATTACTAACCCCCGGTTATGTGTATTGACTATATACATAGTATGCTGGGGGTTATTCATATTCAGCTCTTTCAGAGCTTATTATATAAAATTTCGCCTTCATTATGTTTAATATAACCTGATAAGATCGATATGTTGTCTTGCAAATATGTTGAATTTATAGCATGTATTAAGCAAAATATTTGATTTATAGATACCATTATACTTTACTTTGTTGTCTTCTTTCGTATAATCGTCAACCCACGGAATTTTATTTCAGGATATTTCAGGAACTACTGCCACGAATGTGGCTAAATGTGAATAACCCCCGGTGCAACCGGGGGTTCTGACTAACCAACTGATCTGTAGCCCTGAAGGGGCTAAATAAAGTTGAAAAATAGCAATGATTTTAGTAACTTTGTTCTTTCTCGCTGTATTACTAATCTAATAAATCAAACCATGTCAAGTTATCGTCAACTTCTCTATCACCTTGTTTTCAGAACCAGGGAGAGCTTACCTACTATTTTTCCCTCATTTAATGGATGGGCAGATGGATACGGGTCCTTTACCTGCTCTTATTCAGATTTAGCAAGTCTCATTGATTATATAAAGAATCAAAAGGAACATCATCGTAAGAAATCATTTGAAGATGAGTATCGAAGTTTACTGATAGAATCAGGAGTTGAGATTAATGAGCGGTATTTTCCGTGAATCTATTATATTCAGCTCCTTCAGAGCTGAGAAGAGGGTAAGGTCGCTATACCCCCGGTTACACCGGGGGTTATTCATATTCAGCTCTTTCAGAGCTTATTGGAATGTGGAAGATATTATCCCGGTTACACCGGGGGTTATTCATATTCAGCTCTTTCAGAGCTTATTGGAATGTGGAAGATATTATCCCGGTTACACTGGGGGTTATTCATATTCAGCTCCTTCAGAGCTGAGAAGAGGGTAGGGTCGCTATACCCCCGGTTACACCGGGGGTTATTCATATTCAGCTCTTTCAGAGCTTATTGGAATGTGGAAGATATTATCCCGGTTACACCGGGTGTTATTCATATTCAGCTCTTTCAGAGCTTATTATATAAATATCTCCCTCTAACAAATTACAATAACCTGATAAAATATATATGTTATTTTGTAATTATATTGAATTTATGGCATGTATTAAACTAAATATTTGATATTTAGACTCCACCATACTTCTCAATAATCCTTAAGTTGACGGCTATGGAGACAGGGGAGGGGTTAAGAATAACAAAAGGAAATATGTTAAATCTAATTTAGGAGCTATTAGTTCATTTAGGATTCCTTCTCTTCATCGTTGTCCTCAAACTTTACAAACTGAAGCGGTTTCCTGAACCAGTTTGTACGGTATGCACCGTAGAGAACACCTACTGTCAGCCAACTCAATCCGGCTATTTTTGCTTTGATACCCAGGCTTAGGAAAAGATAAAGACACACTGTAAAACCTAAAACCGGTACAATAAAATTGGCAAAGGTTTTGCGTTCATTACGTAGGAAATAAAGTGCAAAAGATGAGGCATTTACTCCCATGAAAGCTATAAGAGCCCCGAAGTTGAGCAACTGGGCTCCTAATGGATAGGTAAGAAGAAAGGCACCTGCCAGTACTATTACTCCAACCAGCATTATATTATTGGAGGGGACATGAGTACGCGGGTTTATAAAAGCAAAGAATTTCTTTGGGATGGCGCTATCGCGGCCCATACCATATAGAAGACGACTTGCACCTAAATGTGCTCCTGCTCCTGATCCAATTGTGGCGACCAGCAATGAGAAATTGACAACATGAAAAAGCCACTGACCACCCGCCTTGCCGGCAATATAGCAGAAAGCTGTATCCTGGTCAGGAAACTTTGTACCTGGCCAGACCATCTGGGCAAAATAGACCTGTATTGATGCCAACACTCCTGTAATAAGGCAAACCAGAACAGTTGCAAGAAGAATATTACGGCGTGGATTATGAACTTCTTCCGATAAAGTTGAAATACCATCGAAGCCAATATATGTCAGGACTGCCAGTGATGCTCCGGCCGATACTGCGGAAAATGAAAATGTTTTCGGATCATAGAATGGTCTTGTCCATTCCGCAGCATTGGCAGGCGGATTCAGAAAAAGATACCTTACTGCTGCACCCAGGAAAAGTACAATAACTACACCCAGACCGGCGGCAATTACAGAATTTGTCCGCGAGCTGGACTCAATACCCCGAAGGTTCATGCCTGTAAAGAGAAGGGCAAACGCCACTGCATAAACTGCAAATGGTATCTCAGGAATTAAATTCATGGCAGCCTTACTTATCCAGATCACACATATAATAGGATTCATTACATAGTCAAAAAGCATACCCCAGCCGACAAAGTAACCCAATGCGGGATGAATTTCCCTGCTAACATAGGTATACGCCGATCCCGCACTGGGATATGCATTTGCCATACGGCCATAACTGATAGCGGTAAATATCATGGCGACCATACCTATAAGAATGGTGGTGACCACATGTCCTTTGGCAAGTGTTGCAGCAGCACCAAATAATGGCATAGGAGCAGTAGGCTGAATAAGAATAATCCCATAAAGTACCAGCGATGATAGTCCAAGCACCCGTTTTAAACCCGGACCGGAAGCAGATGAAGTATTGGCTACACTCATAATAATTATTGATTAGGATCTTGCATTAAAGATAATATTAAATATAAAACATGAAAAATTTGTTCAAATTTTGTAATTTTAATATTCTCAAAATTGATAAATCCAATTTAAAAAATAATTGATATGAAAAAAATCATTCTATTGATTATTGCAGTAATGACCTTTTTGCCATTGAATTGTATTGCACAAAAATCTGCTGACGGTAAGATCTTTCTCAGAGAAAACTGGACAATACAATCGTCAAAGGTAGCCGTTAATGGTGGTAATGCCATTTCGACCACGGGTTTTAAAACAGATCTGTGGTACCCGACTTCAGTTCCAACAACTGTACTGGCAGCTCTCGTTGCTAATAAGGTCTATCCTGATCCATACTATGGTACGAATATCAAAAATCTGCCGGGTGCCATTACCGGGAGAAACAGGGAAATGCCTGCAGACAGTCCTTTTAAGGTGGCATGGTGGTACCGGACAGAATTTCAAATCCCTGCAGATTATCAGGGTAAGCACACCTGGCTGCAGTTTCACAGTATCAATTATAAAGCAAATGTATGGCTAAACGGCAAACTTATTGCCGATACCTCCACAATTGAAGGGGCATACAGAATTTTTAATCTCGACATTTCGAAAGCTGCTTTACCCGGCAAAACTAACTGCCTTGCACTTGAGATATTTCCTCCCAAGGGGATGGACCTTACCATTACCTGGGTAGACTGGAATCCTACACCACCCGACAGGGGGATGGGAATATGGTACGACGTTTCAATAAACTCAACAGGCGCAGTGGCAATTGAAGATCCTCACGTAGTGACCAAACTAAACCTGCCGAAAACTGACCAGGCCAGACTCACCGTAACTGCTGAAGTACGAAATACGGAAAATAAGCCGGTGAAAGGGACACTGAAGGGCACAATTGAAAATATCAGGTTCTCACAGGATGTTACGCTCGCACCGGGTGAGACAAAGCTGGTAAGTTTTTTACCTGAGAAGTATCCTCAGCTGATCATAGCTGATCCCCGGTTATGGTGGCCACATACCGTAGGTCCTCAGAATCTTTATGATCTGAATCTGAGTTTTGAAGCTTCCGGCAAGACAACCGACGCAAAGAATGTACGATTCGGAATTCGCGAAATAACGGCATGGATGAATAATTTTGACAAGTTTCATACAAAAGTGTTTCAGATAAATGGTAAAAACATTGTTATAAGAGGTGGAGGCTATGTCCAGGATCTTATGCTGCGTCCGTCAAATGAACGGATTGATGCTGACATTGCATATGCTAAACGGATGAACCTGAATGCTCTCAGGATGGAAGCTCCCAGGGGCTCTGATTACCTTTTTCAAAGATGCGATGAAGAGGGTATTTTGCTTATGGTGGGATGGTGCTGCTGCAGTTCATGGGAACGTTGGAAAAGCTGGACTCCGCATACAGGCGATGTAGCTGAGTTGAGCTGGAAAGATCTTATTGTCCATTTGCGCAACCACCCTTCCGTTTTTACCTGGCTTTATGGAAGTGATAATTTCCCTCCTGCTGATGTTGAAAAAAGATATATCAAAGTGCTCGATGATTATGATAATACACGACCCTATGAATCATCTGCAACTCAAGACTCCAGCGCTATTGCAGGTCGTACCGGAGTATGGATGGGACCTTACCCTGCTGTGTATGCTTATTTCCCCCCTTCTTACTGGTATACAAAACTTGAGTTTAACACAGAAGCAGGACCTTCAGGGGAACAACTTCCTCCTATTGAGACAATGAAAATGATGATGCCGGAAAGCGACTTATGGCCAATCAGTGATTCATGGGAAATACGTCTTCACAAAGCATTTTATCCTATTGCCAGGAAAGCACTTGATTCGCGTTACGGAAAGCCTGCAAGCGTGGAGGAATATTGTGTGAAATCTCAGGTTTTTCAGAATGAAGCTGTAAAAGCAATGTTTGAAGCCTATGCCGGAAATAAATATAGATCGAGTGGCATAATCTACTGGATGTATAACTCAGCATGGCCTAAAATGTACTGGCAGTTCTACGATTATTTCTTCAATCCGAACGGTGCATTTTACGGAGCAAAAACAGCTTGTGAACCGCTTCATATACAGTATTGCTATGATGACAATTCAATTAAAATTGTGAACTGTTATTACAAGGATTTCAAGGGTTTGAAGGCATCGGCAAAAATTTATGATTTCAACATGAAGGAAGTGTGGTCCAAAGATGTTGCAGCCGATGTTGTGGCTGATGACAGTAAAAAAATAATGACTGTTGAGGTTCCGGGCAATATTACAAAGGTATATTTCCTCAAGCTTGACCTTATGGACGAATCAGGGAAAAAGGTGTCTTCCAATTTCTATTGGTTGAGCTCCAACGGAGACGAAAAAGCTGATTTTACAGATCTCGGTAATTTGCCTGTGACTGATGTAAAAGTTACTGCATCATCGATAAAGAAAGAGGGTAATAAAAACATGCTCTCAGTGACACTTGAAAACCCCGGGACAGGGCTGGCTTTTGCCGTAAATCCGAAGATACTGAAAAAAACTTCTATGGAACCCGTACTGCCGGTATTTTGGAATGATAACTATATATCGCTTCTTCCCGGTGAAAAGCGGACAATCTCAGTTGAGTTCGATACGAAGAACCTTGGGGGTGAAGAACCTGTTCTGAAAGTTGATGGATGGAATATAAGAAGTGTAGAGAAGGAGATTAAATAAATACTTCGGGTTTTATTTATTTTCCCTCAGGGGCTTAAAATGGCATTTAACCTTTTACGCAAGACAGCCTTTCACTCCCGATTTAATATCATATAGTATTCTCTGTTTTCTTTGAAGGGACAGAGTTAAAAATAAATATAAGGTCAGGGCGAGATAAATGATATAATATTAAGAAAGCAGATAAGGTGAACATTATGTCATAATTTTATATTTTGAAATTAATTGATTTGAAATATAAAATCATAACCCGGACATGTTTTACATACTCAAACACTTGAGTAATATAATCAATAACATACGAGTCCCATCATATTATTAACAGAAACTATATTATGATGAATTACAGGGATAAAACCAAAGATTTTCTCATTAAAGAGTTGGAGAAATTGCATCATGAGTATGATTCATTGAAAAAATCATATGAAAAAGACATTTCTAAATACATGCTGATTGAGAAAACTTTACGGGAAAGTGAAGCAAAATATCGGTTGCTTTTTGAAAACAGCGGTGAGGCAATTCTTCTTACTAATCCGGATGGTTCGATTTATTCAGCAAATCCGGAGGCCTGCAAGATTTTTGGTATTAGCGAAGCAGAAATCTGTAAAATAGGAAGAAGTGGGGTTGTTGATTTAGATGATCCACGCCTGAAGCCTGCCCTGAATGAAAGAAAAAAAACCGGTAAAGTGAAATCAGAGCTCAATTGTCTAAGAATGGATGGAACAATATTTCCGGCAGAAGTTAACAGCACTGTCTTCATGGATACTGCAGGAAATGAAATGACAAGCATGATCGTTCGTGATATCTCTGAACGCAAGCAATTTGAAAAGGAATTGCATCTTCAAAGTGAAATAATGAAAAATATTAATGAAGGTATTAGTCTGATTAGAAGCGAAGATGAAATTATTGTTTTCACTAACCCGAAATTTGACGAAATGTTTGGTTATGATTATGGCGAATTAATTGGGAAACAAATTTCTATAGTAAATGCTCCAACAAATAAAAGTCCTGAAGAAACAAAGCAAGACATAAGTGACATAATAAACATAACTGGTGAATGGCACGGGGAAATCCTGAATATAAAGAAAAACGGTGACCATTTCTGGTGTTCTGTAAATGTATCTATATTTGATCACTCAGATTATGGATGGGTATATATAGCTGTTCATTCAGATATTACAAAGCGTAAAATTGCAGAATCCGCTTTGGAAAAAAGTGAAGCCGGATTTCGCAATCTTTTTGAGAACTCCCTGATGGCGATATCAGTTGCTGATACTGAAGGTCACCTGGTTCAGATTAATCAGGCTTATGCACAGATGTTTGGTTACCAAAACACGGAAGAGATGCTTCATGAAATAACAAATGCCAGAATGTTATATGCTAATAAAGTTGAAAGGCAAAAAATTGCTCAGATTTTGCACAAAAAAGGCTTTTTCAGAGCAAGGGAAGTTGAGATGGTAAGACGTGATGGATCGCTATTCTTTGTCATGGTATCTGCTTCTGAAATCAGGGATAGCAAAGGGCAAGTTCTTTATAATGTGACTTCATATGTGGACCTTACAGAAAGAAGAAAAATGGAAGATGAGTTACGAAACTCAAAGGAATTGCTTGAAAAACTTAATCAGCATCTGACTGAGATAAGGGAAAATGAAAGATTAATAATCTCAAGAGAAATCCATGATGAGCTTGGGCAGTCTATGACTGCATTAAAGCTCGATTTGAACCAAATGCATAAATATGTTGAAAACAACCCTGAAGCTGTAATAAAACTTAAAAGTATGATTGAACTTGTTTCAGAAACAATTAAAGATGTTCAGCGTATCTCATCCGACCTGCGTCCGGGCATTCTTGATGATCTCGGATTAGCAGCCGCAATCGAATGGTATTCTGAAGAGTTTGAGAATAGAACCGGAATCAAATGCCGCGTAAAGATTGATGATTCAATGTTTGGTGATTCGCAGAAGAACCTGGTATTTTTCCGTATACTGCAAGAAGCTCTGACTAATGTAATCCGGCATGCAAATGCTTCATGGGTAATTATCATACTCCATCAATCCAAACAAGGTATAACCATGACCATTCAGGATAATGGAATTGGTATACCTGAGGAAAAGATTGAATCATACAAATCCCTGGGTTTAATCAGTATGCGCGAAAGGGTGCGCCAGTTTGACGGAAAGTTTGTAGTTTCATCAAAAGAAGGGAAAGGAACAAAACTGACTTTTTTTATTCCCAAATAGGGAGGAACTCATCATGAAAATACTTATTGCCGACGACCATTCAATAGTTCGCGAAGGACTTAAACAGTATGTAAAATCTCTGGATGAAGTTAAATTGATTGATGAAGCCGCTGAAGGAAATGAAGCCTGGACAAAGATCAAAGACGGAGAATATGATCTTGTAATTCTAGATGTTTCAATGCCCGGGATGAGTGGGTTGGACGTACTGCAGAAAATTAAAGAGAGGAATTTACCAACCCGGGTTTTGATACTGAGCGTTCACCCACAGGAACAGTATGCTTTTCATGCATTTAAATTGGGCGCTTCGGGATATATTACAAAGGATAGTGCCTCCGAAGAATTAACTCTTGCAATCAAAAAAATTTCAGCCGGAGGAAGGTATATTGCATCAGCTTTTGCGGAAAAGCTGGCTTTTAACGATATTGATCCTGGTGAAAAGTCACCTCATGAAAAACTGTCAGCCAGGGAATTTCAGGTAATGATAATGCTTGCAAAAGGGAAATCTGTTACGGAAATCTCAAAGGAAATTTTTATCTCCGATAAAACGGTTAGCACATACCGGACCCGTATCCTTGAAAAGATGGGTTTGAAAAAAAATGCTGAGCTGACGATTTATGCGATAAAGAATGATCTGATAGAATAAGGCTTAAGGGCATAAAGGCATAACGGCGTAACGGCCGACTTAAAGGTGTAACAGCATAAAGGCATAAAGGCATAACGGGGTAACGGCATAACAGCTAAGCCCTTACGCCTTTACACCTTTCTTTGTAGTCCTTCCCCTACACCATTATTATCAATTCCCTTACAATAGAATTGGCTAATTCCCTATAAATTAGAATGTTTGCAATAACTACATTTATTTTTGGGGGAAACATTAAAATATAATGACCCCTTTACTTATACAAAATACCGTAAATGAAAATTTTAATTGCAGATGATTCCTCTCTTTTAAGAGACAGGATTAAAAGTTTATTACAAAATATCAATAACAATTATGTGATACACGAAGCTGAAAATGGAACAGAAGCTCTTCAAATTATTCAGGAAAAACAACCTGATCTGGCAATCCTTGATATCAGGATGCCGGAAATGAACGGAATAGAGGTGTTGAAGAAAATAAGGGAGTTAAAATTGAAAGTTACGGTCTGCATGCTCACAAACTACCCCTATAAGCAATACAGGGAGAGGTGCCTTGATGAAGGTGCCGATTATTTCTTCGATAAAAACATGGATATTGAACAGATGTCAGACGTCATTTTAAGACTGGCCAAAAATAATTATGCAGGAAAACATGAAAGATATAGTTCAGACAAAGGCTGACCAGATACTGGTATTTACCCTTGATGAATTGGCATATGCTCTTATGCTGCAGGTGGTGGTAAGGGTTATCCATGCGGTGGAGGTTCGGCGTTTGCCAAAAACCCCGGAGATCATCTCAGGTATCATCAATGTGCAGGGCCAGATAATAGCGGTCATAGATATCCGCAAACGTTTCGGACTGCCTGAAAGAGAAACTGATCCGGACGACAGAATGATTATTGCAGATACAGGTATAAGGAAAGTAGGGATATTCGTTGATAACGTGACTGGTATTAAAGATATTACAGCCCGGCAATTTGTAAACTCAAAAGAGAACATGCCTTTTGCTGAATATATTAAAGGAGTTGCAAAGGTCGATGATGAACTTATCCTTATTTATGATCTTGAAGAGTTTCTCAGTATCGAGGAGGAGAAGATATTGGAACAGGCACTGAAAACTCAGAAGAAATGAATCGCAGTCTCACAGATATCGAATTATCAATGGTTTGTGAAGTGATCATTTCCCTCACGGGATTGCATTTTCCCAGGGAAAGGTGGCCCATGCTCAGTCGTGACCTTGCATCTGCAGCGAAGGAGTTCGGTTTCCAGAATATGAACGGATTCATTCAATGGCTTTTGTCCTCAGAGTTAAGCAAAGATCAAATAAAGATACTGGCATCACACCTAACTATCTCAGAAACATATTTCTGGCGTGAACCGCAGGTCTTTACTGCACTCACAGATTTTATTCTGCCGGAATTAATAAAATCAAAAAAAAATGGAGAAAAAAGTATCAGGATATGGAGCGCAGGATGTTCAACAGGAGAAGAACCTTATTCAGTTGCAATAGCCCTTCATAAAACAATTCAAAAAATTAAAGATTGGGATATTACTATACTGGCTACTGATATAAATCCAAAGGCACTCAGTAAAGCAGTTTCAGGAATTTATAGTACATGGTCGTTCCGTAATTCTCCATCATGGTTAAAAACCAGATATTTTCGCAATATGGGAGACCGACAGCTTGAGATCATTCCTGAGATAAAACAGATGGTGAATTTTACCTGTCTCAGTCTTGTTGAAATGTCTGCTTTAAGTAATGCCAGTACGATGGACATCATCTTGTGCCGTAACGTCCTGATGTATTTCACCAGTGAGTGGGTAACCAAAATTTCTCAGAACCTTTTTAATTCCCTGTCAGAAGATGGCTGGTTTGTAGTCTCTTCCAGCGAACTCTCATCCTATGTATTCCCTCAGTTTACACCGGTTAATTTCCCGGGAGCAGTTTTGTATCGAAAGGGCACGAATGGATCTGTCCTTCCCCTTTCCTTCATAGCGTCAGCGAAGGAGGACCTTCAACCCATTCAACCCATAGAGCTGAGCGCAGCCCAAGCTCAACCCATTCTCCCTTTCACCTCATCACCTGTTAAACCTATTCTCCCCATCACACCATCTCCCCCTCTCCACGTCACCCATTCTGCCATTCAACAACCTCTAACAATTCCTGAAGAAAGTTCAGACGACAAGATATTTGCAATTCGTTTACTGGCCAATGCAGGACAACTTGAAGAAGCTCTTTCTCTTTGCAATGAAGCTATTGCAACTCAAAAACTCGTTTCAGGTTTATATTTTCTGCGGGCATCTATTCTTCAGGAACTTGGAAAAAGTTCCGAAGCTATCATATCACTAAAGCAGGCAATCTATATCGATCCGGATTATATAATGGGTCATTTTACACTCGGAAACTTATTCATCCGGCAGGGTAACACCAAGAATGCAGAACGGTATTTTAATAATGTACTCGATTTATTAAGCAAGCGTGAAAATGATGAAATTCTACCTGAATCGGAAGGATTATCAGTAAAATATATCATGGAGATCATACTATCAAATATGCAAACACAGCTGACAAAATGAAGAAAGAAATACATACCATACTTAAAAATCGTGCAATAGCCATGGCAAAAGTACCTGGGCAGAAAAAAGAAGCATCTGTAATTATCGAAGTCATCGCGTTCACCCTTGTGACCGAAATCTATGGTATTGAATCTGTTTTTGTCAAAGAGGTATATACATTGACAGATTTTACACCGTTACCCGGAGTCCCTTCTTATATTTTTGGGATCATAAATGTTCGCGGGCAAATCCTTCCCGTAATTGATCTTAAAAAGTTCTTCAACCTTCCGGAAAAAGGTTTAGGTGAGCTGAATAAAGTAATAATTCTTAGCAACGGGCAAATGGAATTTGGCATTCTTGCCGATATGGTCCTTGGAACACAATCAATAGAACTCGAAGATATCCAGGCAGTTCCATCTACAGTTACAGGTATAGGTGAAGATTATTTGAAAGGGATCACAAAAAAACATATTGTTCTGCTTGACGCAGAAAGGATATTAAACGATGAGAAAATAATGGTCAATGAGCAAGTAATTTAAGAGACAATTTAAATAAGGCAAACCGATGAAAAGTATATTTAATCTAAACGGAAGAAATAAAATGAATGCTGAACAGAAGCTTCTAAAAAGCAAAAAATTACTTGATGAAGCTGGCAGGCTGGCTAGTGTCGGTGGCTGGGAGATTGATCTTAAAGCCAACAGTCTATACTGGTCGGCTACGACTTTTAAAATACATGAGGTTGAACCTGGCTTTGTTCCTGACCTGGAAACTGCAATTAATTTCTATGCTCCTGAGGCTATACCTGTCATTTCAGGATGCATCGACAGAGCGATTAAATTGGGTGAACCTTTTGATGTTGAGCTTGAGTTAATTACAGCGAAGAAGAACAGGCTATGGATAAGGGCTGTCGGAGAAGCATATCGGGTAAACGGCGAAATTGTAAAGATTGGCGGAATGTTCCAGAATATTAACGAGCGCAAACTGGCAGAAATAGAATCGCGGAAGAAATCTGAACAGCTTCAGTTATTATCAAACGAGTTGGAAATCATCATCGACAATATTCCCGGTTTGGTTTTTTATAAGGATATAAAAAACAGGTATATACGGGTAAATAAATATATATGTGAAGCACACAATATGTCTAAAAAGCAGTTGGAAGGAGCTGATCTCAAGGATCTCTACCCCAAAGAGCAGGCACAGGCCTATTGGGAAGATGACCTGCAGGTAATACGCAGTCGACAGCCTAGAATAAACATTGATGAATCCTGGGAGACCAAGGATGGCATTCGGTGGGTAAGTACATCCAAGATCCCCTATTTGGACGAAAAAGGCGAGGTCATTGGTGTCATTGGTGTTTCGATAGATGTCACTGATCGAAAGCTGGCTGAAGAGGAATTAAAAAAGTATCGCGACCAGCTGGAAGATATGGTTAAACAACGTACAGTTGATCTGTCGAACGTACTCAATGAAGTTAAGGAAACTGTTAATATTCTCGTTTCCTCTTCCAGTCAGATACTGGCAGCAACAACCCAGGTGGCTTCCGGAACAGCTGAAACTGCTACTGCCATCACCGAAACTTCCACCACTGTGGAGGAAGTACAACAGGCCGCCAGACTATCTTCTGAAAAAGCTAAAAATGTGGCCAATAGTGCACAACAGGTGGCTCAGGTATCTCAGAATGGGCAAAAAGCAGTTGATGAGACTGTAAACGGTATGAATCACATCCAGGTGCAAATGGATTCTATCGCACAAACAATCGTTCGGTTAAGTGAACAGACCCAGTCAATAGGGGGTATCATAGCCTCTGTCACTGAAATTGCCGACCAATCCAATTTACTGGCGGTTAATGCAGCAATTGAAGCTGCCAAAGCAGGTGAACATGGCAGGGGATTTGCCGTCGTTGCACAGGAGATAAAGAATCTGGCAAGCCAGTCGAAGCAGGCCACTTTGCAGGTGAGAAACATACTGAATGACGTACAAAAAGCAACCAGTGCAGCGGTGATGGCAACAGAACAAGGCAGTAAAGCAGTGGAGTCAGGTGTAAAACAGTCAGCAAGGGCCGGCGAAGCCATCCGTATGCTTAGCGAAAGCAGTAATGAGGCTGTTCAGGCTGCAACGCAAATAGTATCATCGAGCCAGCAGCAGGTTGTGGGAATGGATCAGATAGGTGTGGCTATGCAAAACATTAACCAGGCAGGAGCAGAAACTGCAGTAAGCATGATACAGTCAGAGAAATCAGCCAAAAACCTAAATGACCTTGGTCAAAAACTTAAAGATATGGTGGAACGATTTAAGGTTTGACGGCGCAAGACGCAAGACGCAAGACGCAAGGAAGAAAATTAATCTCCCTTGAGTCGTGAGTCGTGAGTCGAATAAAAAAATGGAATTAAAATAAAAAGTCTGAAATGCAAATTAATTACTGGAGGAACGCACCATGTTTAAAAATATGAAAATCAGGATCCGTCTTTTACTGGGATTCAGCGCGGTACTTGTTTTACTGATTGCCATAATCATAACAAGTTTAACTGAGATAAAAGCAAGTCAAAATAAGCTCAAACGTATCGTGGAAGTAAACGATGCCCGCTTGTTACTGGCAAGCAAGATGGGTAATATTGCCAGAGATAATTCTATTTCGATGAGGAACATTATGCTTGCTCCAAATGATAAAGGCAGTATTAAAGAGATGGAGGACAGCATTAAAACAAGAAGAAAGATCTATGATGAAAATAGTAAGACACTTCATGAATTAACTCCCATTGATGATATTAAAGCTCATAATTTATTGGACAAAACTGATATTTCCAGGGACTCTACCAGATCAGATAACAACAAAATAATCGAATTGCTTCTGTCAGGCAGGTATAATGATGCATTATATGTACTTAATTCCGGAGCAGCGGCTCAAAGATTGCAATGGATAAATGATTTAGATGCTGTGGTTAATAATAATATTAGACGTAATATTATCCGTTATAAAGAGGCGGAGAAGGCAGCTGTTAATGCACGTTCATTCATGCTCTTAATTGGAGTAATCGCCATTTCTCTGGCAATAATTATATCTATCTTTTTGACCCAAAGTATCACCAGACCTTTAAAAATAAGTGTACAAGCAGCCGACATGATCGCTTCCGGAGATCTGACCGTTGATCCTGCTTCTGCTGGGAAACGAGGTGACGAGGTAGGCTTACTGTTACAGTCCTTCAGCAAAATGGTTGAAAATTTACGGCGGTCCGTTAAAGATATAAATGAGGGAGTAAACATGCTGGGTTCATCGGCCAGTGAGATTTTGGCAGCCACTACCCAGGTGGCATCGGGAACTGCTGAGACTGCCTCTGCCATCAGCGAAACTACCTCGACAGTGGAAGAGGTGCAGCAGGCCGCAAAACTCTCTGCACAAAAAGCAAAAAATGTCGCCGATAGCGCACAGAAGCTGGCACAGGTCTCTCAGAACGGACAAATAGCCGTTGATGAGACCGTAAAAGGGATGAATCGCATTAGCGAACAGATGGATTCTATTGCACAGATTGTCGTTCAGCTGAGTGAACAGAGTCAGTCTATTGGTGGTATCATCGCCTCTGTAACCGACATTGCAGACCAGTCAAATTTGCTTGCAGTAAATGCTGCAATAGAAGCAGCCAAAGCCGGCGAACAGGGTAAAGGTTTTGCTGTCGTAGCACGTGAGATCAAAAACCTGGCAGAACAATCGAAGCAGTCCACTTCACAGGTAAGAAACATACTTAATGATGTCCAGAAAGTAACAAGCGCCGCCGTAATGGCAACTGAACAGGGCAGCAATGCGGTGGAGGCAGGGGTAAAACAGTCGGCACTGACCGGCGACGCAATCCGTATACTGACCGAAAGCAGCAATGAAGCAGTTCAGGCAGCTATACAAATAGTAGCATCGAGTCAACAACAGGTTATAGGAATGGATCAAATAGGATTAGCCATGCAAAACATTAACCAGGCAGGAACGGAAACTGCGGTAAGCATGCTGGAGTCGGAGAAAGCGGCAAAGAACCTGCATGAACTGGGACAGAAATTGAAAGACCTGGTGGACAGGTTTAAGGTGTGATAATCAGAAACAAACAATAAGATATAGATAATAATCCCATGGATAAGAAAGACATTGAATTTCAGAAACGGATCCAGGCAACTTTCAGGATTGAAGCGGAAGAACATCTTCATTCAATTTCGGCGGGATTAAGTGAATTAGAGAAGACACAATCAAAGAAAAAGGAAGCTCAGATCATTGAAATCTTGTTCAGGGAAGTGCATAGCCTGAAAGGTGCAGCCCGATCTGTCGATCAAAAGGATATCGAATACGTATGTCAACCTATGGAAAGTATATTTTCAGCTCTGAAACGCCAGGAAATTGGCCTGACTCCCTTGTCAATCGATCTTTTTTACAAAACAGTAGAATGGCTCTCAAAACATGTTGCCACCTCAGGAGTTGGACAAACGGCTCTCTTTCAGCAAACCAGGATGGAATTGACACGGCAGTTGAAGGAAATAGCTTCAGGAGAAGCCTTTGCCAATGACCCGTTGCAAACATCTTTACCGGATGGTGAAAAATCCCGTCCGGCTAATCATGACGCAGTTCCGGAAAATGAGTCAGAAAATGTTAATCAGTCGAATAGTCTGCCCGTACAAATTGGGATGGTTCGCATCCCGATATCAAAACTTGATCCGTTGCTTACGCAGGCAGAGGAGATGATCCAGTCAAAAATAGCGATCGATCAGCGAACCGATGAGCTTAAGGATTTATACTCTGAGCTGAGTGCATGGAAAAATGAAGAACAAAAATGGAGAAACCGGAGGTCTGCTGCCACACTGGATACATGGAATGAATGGTGCGATATTAGCGAAATGCACCTGAATAAACTGGAAAGCCGGATGTTGGAAATTCTCAGATTAATGGAACGTAATCAGCACACTCTTGACCTCCTCGTCGACAATCATCTTGAGGCAATGAAAAAGGTGCTGATGCTTCCTGTAAGCTATATGGTCGAAACATTTCCCGGAATGGTAAGGGAAATCTCACGTGAACAGAAAAAAGAGATCGATTTTATTATCATTGGAGCAGAACTTGAAATTGATAAGCGCATACTGGAAGAGCTTAAAGATCCGCTTATCCACCTTATCCGTAACAGCATTGATCATGGGATTGGCAAACCACAGGAGCGTGTATTACAGAATAAACCGGTTCGTGGAACCATAACCCTTGCCTTTGTTCCCAAAGAGAGTGGACAGGTTGAAATAACCCTGTCCGACGATGGAAAGGGTATAGACAGGACAAATGTGTTGAAAGCAGCCATAAAATCAGGAATTCTTTCTAACGAAGCTTCCGAAAAGCTTGTGCCAGAAGATGCTCTGGATCTTATCTATCAATCAGGAATTTCCACAAGTGCAATTATTACGGATATTTCCGGACGCGGCCTGGGATTGACAATCGTATCCGAAAAAGTTTTGCAATTGAATGGGAAAATATCTGTGGAATCAGAAACAGGCAGGGGTACCACCTTTCACATACTCCTTCCCCTGACGCTTGCAACTTTCAGAGGTATCCTGGTAAAAGTAAAAGAATTCATGTTCCTGCTTCCGACCATGAATGTCGAACATGTTATGAAGGTGGAACAGAAAGAGATCAAAACAGTTGAAAACCATGAAACCCTCCTTGTGGATAACCAGATCATATCAGTAGTAGATCTCGGTGAAGCACTTGGATTATATGAGAATAAGTATAAACGTTCTAATAATAAAGATGCTGGATCGGCGAATTCAAATCAAATTCGTATCGCTATTATCGTTTCAGGAGATGATCGTATTGCCTTCAGGGTGGATGATATGGTTGAAGAACAGCAGGTAATGGTAAAAGGGCTTGGAAAACTACTTAACCGCGTCAGAAATATTTCAGGAGCAACTATCCTGGGTTCAGGCAAAGTTGTGCCGGTACTTAATATTATTGATCTTATGAAATCTGCGATAAGGATAAGAGGGCGGAAAAGCGAAACATCCATTGATGAAATTTTCGTTCCAAAATCTGATAAAATTCTTGTCGTGGAGGATTCAATAACATCGAGGACACTGATAAAAAACATCCTTGAAACGGCAGGTTACCATGTAGCCACAGCAGTTGACGGGGCCGATGCATTTACAAAAGCCCGAACCGGCGATTTTGATATTGTAGTTTCGGATGTGGATATGCCTAAGATGAATGGGTTTGAGCTTACAGCAAAGATCAGAGGGGATAAAAAGCTGAGTGAAATTCCTGTAGTGCTTGTTACAGCGCTCGAATCGCGTGAAGACCGTGAACGGGGTATTGAGGTTGGTGCAGATGCTTATATTATTAAGAGCAGCTTTGACCAGGGTAATCTTCTGGAAGTAATAAAGAAATTGATATGAAACCGGCGCAAAGGCATAACGGCGTAAAGGCGCAACGGCAAAAACGGTTCTCTGGGCTTTTAGGCCCTTGTGCCATTGAGCCATTATAACAAATAACGAATTTAAACACATAGTATAGTTATGATCAAAGTCCTGATTGTTGATGATTCAAAGGTAGTACAGGAATTTCTTGCCCACCTGCTTTCTTCCGATCCTGATATTCAGGTAGTTGGAATAGCCAATTCTGGCTATGACGCAATCAAACTGGTTAAGGCAAAAAAGCCGGATATAATAACTATGGATATTCATATGCCCGGAATGGATGGCTATGAAGCTACCAGGACAATTATGGAGACAGTTCCGACTCCCATTGTTATTGTCAGCGGAAGCTCAAACAAAAAAGAAGTGACCAGCACATTCCGGCTTCTGGAAGCCGGTGCCCTTGCTGTTATTATTCGTCCGCCCGGTTTCGAACATCCACATTTTGCGGAATCGCGTAAAGAGCTTATTCAGACAGTAAAACTCATGTCGGAGGTAAAGGTTGTAAGACTTTACCCACGAAGAAGGAGAGAGCAAATAAAACCAATTCGGTTTGTACAAATATTTGAAAATGATCTGAAACGAATTCAGGTCATTGCTATAGGAGCTTCCACAGGTGGCCCTATGGCTTTGCAGATAATCCTTTCAAGATTAACTCCGGACTTACCTGTACCGGTTCTTATTGTTCAACACATTGCCAAAGGATTTGTAAATGGATTTAAAGTATGGTTATCGGCAACGTCCGGCATTAAACTGAAGATCGCCGAGGACGGTGAAACCATATCAGATGGTATTGGTTATATCGCTCCCGATAACTGTCATATGGGGATCAGCCCGAGGAAAAAAATCATTTTAAACGATCAACCTCCTGAAAATGGTTTAAAACCTTCTGTGAGTTTCCTATTTCGCTCAGTTGCACAAGCTTTTGGGCCAAATGCTTGTGGCGTCCTGCTTACCGGAATGGGAAAAGACGGTGCCGAAGAGCTGAAAGCCATGAAAGATAAGGGAGCTTTCACTTTAGTTCAGAATAAAGAAAGTTGTATTGTATTTGGAATGCCGGGGGAGGCACTCAGTATTGGGGCAGCCGATCAGGCATTATCTCCGGAGAAGATAGCTGAAATTCTTGCTAAAATGGGCACTAAGAAATAGAATATGGGCAAAAAAATAAATATATCGGCCAGCACAACAGATATCTTAATTGTTGAAGACAGCGCCACACAGGCTGCCCAGATAAAGTATCTGCTCGAGAGTCATCACTTCAAGACAGAGGTCGCCTGTGATGGACAGCAAGCTTTGGTCTGGCTTTCCAAACATAAACCATCACTGGTTATTTCAGATATAGTTATGCCTGAGATGAACGGGTTTGAACTCTGTGAAAAAATTAAATCAGATGAGCGTACAGAAATTATTCCTGTGATTTTATTGACCTCACTTTCTGATCCCGAAGAGGTAATTGAGGGACTTTCATGCGGAGCCGACAGCTTTATAACCAAACCATACGATAACGATTATCTTATTTCCAACATTAAAAAAATACTTTCAGAAGAAATTGTGCCGGAAGCTAAAAAAGATACGGAGGGTACAGAAATTAATTACGGTGGAAAAAAGAGATTAATCCGTATCGGAACACAAAAGGTGATTAAGCTGCTTCTCAATATTTATCAGGGAGCCATTCATCAGAATAATGAGCTTATTAAGACCCGTGATGAATTGAGACTATTGAACGAAAGGCTGGAAGACCTGGTCGAAGAGAGAACTAAGGAGCTTAAAAAAGATGAAGAAAAAATTCGTGCTTTCAATTCAGAACTGGAACAACGTATACTTGAACGAACTGTTCAGCTCGATGCAGCCAACAGAGCAAAGAGTGAATTTCTTGCCAACATGAGTCATGAGATCCGTACCCCCATGAATGCTGTACTGGGCTATGCCGAACTGCTAGGATTCATGCTTGAGGATAAAACCCAGAGAGATTATGTTGAATCTATCAAATCAAGCGGAAGAAGTCTTCTTACACTCATCAACGACATACTAGATCTGTCCAAAATTGAAGCCGGAAAACTCGAGTTGCAGTTTGAGTTTGTAAATTCACAATCATTCTTTTCTGAGTTCGAACGAATCTTTTCATTAAGGTTATCTGAAAAAAGGTTGAAATTTATTCTTGAAATCTCTTCAGGTACACCTGATGGTATTTATATCGACGATGCCCGGGTACGTCAGATCATTCTTAACCTGATAGGGAACGCAGTAAAATTCACTGAAAAAGGAAACATCACTTTAAAAGTATATACTGAAAATCCTCAAATCACAAGCTCTTCAAATAACAAGACCGAGGAATTTATTGATCTTATAATTGAAGTGACAGATACCGGCATTGGAATTTCTAAAGAGATGCAGGAGGAGATATTTAATCCATTTGTACAGGTGCAGGGACAGAATGTAAAAAAATATGGAGGAACCGGTCTGGGCCTGGCAATAACTTACAGGCTGGTACATCTTATGAATGGGACCATAACACTTCAATCCGGATTAAATATTGGAAGTTCATTTAAAATAAGGATCCCGGAAGTCTCCTATTTGAGGGATATTGAAAAAAGAATGGAGGAAATTCAACTTGATACTGAAGATATTGTATTTGAAAAAGCGACAATCATTGTTGTCGACGATGTTGAACATAACCGGAAGTACCTGATTGATGCTCTGAAAAAGACAAATATTAAAGTTATTGAAGCTGACAATGGACAGAAGGCATTTGACCTTGCTAAAAAAATAGTGCCCGATCTTGTTATTACTGATATCAGGATGCCTGTTCTCGATGGTTTTTCTTTATTAGAAAAACTAAAAAATGATGATATACTGAAACGTATTCCTGTAATCGCCTATTCTGCCTCAGTAATGAAAGCTCAGAGAGACCGGATCCGTGAGAGCGAATTCTCCGGGTTACTGATAAAACCTGTTAAGGTCACAGAATTATTCAGTGAACTGATGAATAATTTACCCTATAAATCAATCAAAGCTACAGGATCGGGAAAAACCGTATCAGAAACTGATCTCATTAAAGGGATATCTGACCTTCCCGGGTTAATTAACTCCCTTGAAACCAATTTTACAGATATATTAAAGACATTTGAGACGAGGCAGCCTATCGGCGAAATCAAAGCCTTTGGAAATCACCTGTCAGAGCTCGGGAAAACCCATAATGCGGATATTATTTCAGAGTATGGGATAGATTTAATCAGTTCAGCAAACAGTTTCAATATTGAAGTAATACTAAATCTGATTAGAAAATTTCCTGGAATTGTCGAATCATTAAAAGGTGTAAAAATTTAAAATGCTGAAGAATATGGATACAGCACACCCAAACAGCCCGGTCATCCTGATTGTAGATGATAACCCTCATAACCTGCAGGTTTTAGGTAACCTGCTGCGGGAAGAAAAATATGAGATCGAGTTTGCAGTAAGTGGAGAAGCGACTTTGGACTGGTTAAAAAACAGGCAATTTGATCTGATTTTACTTGATATTAATATGCCGGGGATGAACGGATTTGAGGTATGTAAAAAAATTCGCTCCAACAAAGAAACCAATGAGATACCTATTATATTCCTTTCAGCCGAATCTGAAAGGGAAAGCATTCTGAAAGGGTTTGAGGTCGGCGCCCAGGATTTTGTTATCAAACCATTTGACAGCAGGGAGTTGCTTGCAAGAGTCAAGACTCAACTTGAGCTTAAATCAAAAACCGAAAAGCTGGAAAAAATAAATAAATGGCTGGGGAAGAAAATTGAAAGCTGGTTGAAAGTGAGTCTTACTACACAGGCCAGTAAAGAGACATATGATCTAAGTGCAAAAATGATAGCGTTCGATAAAAATCAAAGTTTTGTTTTGAGAGATATTCGCCTTGAGCTCAGGACATCGATTAATGAAATCGAAAAACTAATCCCGATCAGGGACGATTCAAATATTAAAAATCAATTTAATGAAATCATTAAACGGATGGAAGACTCTGTTGTAAAACTGGGGGAATTCTAGAAAAATTAAATGATAGCTGAGCCTCTTATATTGATCGTTGATGATAACCCGAAAAACCTTCAGGTTCTTGGAAATTATTTACAGAAAGAAGGGTACCTGGTCGAATTCGCTATGAATGGGGAATCAGCCCTCGATTGGATCAGGAAGGAAGAATTTGATCTGATTCTTCTTGATATTATGATGCCGGAGATGGATGGATTTGAAGTTTATAAAATTATTAAAAGTGACCCGGTCAAACAAAAAATTCCGGTGATCTTTCTTACTGCCAAAGTAGATACAGAAAGCATTGTAAATGCATTTGATCTTGGCGCCGTCGACTATATTATAAAACCATTCAACCAGAAAGAGTTGATTGCCAGAGTTAAGACACAGATTGAAATTAAAAAGGGCAGGGACGTAATAGCCAGGAATCTGATAGAGATTGAATATAAGAATGAACTTATTACCAGTAGCATCAGGTATGCTCAGACAATTCAATCAGCAGTTTTGAAAACAGTACTGTCAGATTCAGATTTTTTTCCTGAGATGTTTTATATTCTCCAACCAAGGGATATTGTCAGCGGCGACTTCTATTGGTTTCATAAAAATGAAAATAAGATATTTGCCAGTGTTTTTGATTGCACGGGGCATGGAATTCCCGGTGCATTTATGAGCATGCTTGGAGTCACCCTGTTAAATGAAACGGTAATTCTGGAAAAAATAATTGAACCTGATTTGATTTTAAACCGGTTAAGGGAAAAGATCATTGAAGCATTAGGGCAAAGAGGGAACATCTGGGATGTTAAGGATGGTATGGAAGGTTCAATAATCAGGTATGATCTGGAAAATAAAGAATTGGTATATTCGGGAGCATTCAATCCGATTTATCTTATCCGCGACAATAAAATAATTGAACTCCGGGGAGACAGAATGTCATTATCTTACCAGGATAATATTTTTGATTTTACACGCCAGGAAATACAAACCGAACCAAATGACCTTGTTTATCTCTTTACAGATGGATACGTGGATCAATTTGGCGGAGAGCTGGAGAAAAAATTCCGGGCGTCTCGATTTAAAGAGGTTTTGTTAAAAAATCATAAATATGCTTTGGCAGTCCAGAAAGAAATGCTCCTGAATACTCATAATAGCTGGAGAGGTACTGGAGATCAGGTTGACGACATAACTATAGTAGGATTAAAACTATGATTTGGAAGCAATATTCCGGACTTTGAATTTATTAGTTGGAAATACTTTACTACAAAAAACGGAGAAAAGGAAATGGAAACCGGGGGAAAAAAGGAAAGAAATATTTCCGAAAAGAAAAGTGCTGAAATTCTTGTGGTTGAGGATAGTATCACCCAGGCAACCCAGCTTAAGCATCTTCTGGGAAGTCAAGACTATAAAGTAACAGTTGCTAAGGATGGGAAAGAGGCAATAGATAGGCTTTCGAAGCATAAACCATCTCTGGTTATCTCAGATATAATGATGCCTGAGATGAATGGGTATGAGCTGTGCAAAAAGATTAAATCCAATAAGAATACTGAGGATATTCCTGTGATATTACTTACAGTATTGGCCGATCCGGAGGAAATAATTGAAGGACTTTCCTGCGGGGCAGACAGTTTTATTACCAAACCTTACAATGAAAAGCATCTTCTTTCTAATGTTGAAAAATTATTTTCTGAGGGGAATAAAGAAGACAAAATAAAAGTGCCCTTCGGTATTCAAATTCTTTTCAAAGGGAAAAAACGTTTAATACAGGCGGAACAGCAAAACGTAATTAAACTGATACTTGATATTTATGAAGGAGCTATTCATCAAAATGAAAAGCTTATCCAGACCCAGGAAGAATTGGGATTATTGAATGACCGGTTGGAATCAATGGTAGCAGATAGAACCGCGGATCTTTCTGAAGAGATAAAATTGAGCAATAAGATTACCGGAAAACTTAAGGAAAGTGAAAAAAAATACCGCAGGATATTTGAAAATGTCCAGGATCTGTACTACGAAACATCAATAGAAGGAACGATCATTAATATTAGTCCTTCAATTGAGACTCTGTCAAAAGGGAAATATCAACGAGATGATCTTATAGGAAAGTCGATGTATGATTTCTATTCTGACATCGATGAACGAACCACGCTAATATCACAATTAAGGGAGAAAGGTGCAGTTTCTGATTATGAGATCACACTTAAGAACAAAGATGGTTCACGTGTTCCTTGTTCTGTTTCGTCGAAAATCTGTTTTGATGCACAAGGCCGTCCGGAAAAAATCATTGGGAGCGTACGGGATATTACAGAACGTAAAAAGGCAGAAGAAACTATCAGGGTTCTGGCAAGGTTCCCCTCCGAAAATCCTGATCCTGTATTACGGGTTGACGTGAATGGCCGGCTTCTATATGCAAATGAAGTCAGTTTTAATCTCCTGACCTGGAAATTGGAAATCGGGAAAGAAATTCCTTCATTTTTGAAGAAGATAATTTCTGAAGTTCTGAAGGAGGGAATCGGAAGAACTATTGAGACAGAACATTACAACAAGAATTTTTCATTAAGTATTGTTCCGATTTTAGAGGAAGGTTATGTCAATCTTTACTTTAGAAATATCACCGACCTAAAGAAGGCGGAGGATGTGTTGAGAGAACGTGAATCTTCATTGCGGGATGCTCAGGAAATTGGCAAAATGGGAAGTTGGGAATGGGACATGGTTACACAAATAACCAATTGGTCCGATAATTATTTTGCTATTCATGGTATTAAGCCTGCCGAGGTTGAACCAAGCTTTGAATTATTCAGAAGCAAAATCCACCCGGATGACGTTCATATCCTGGACGAAATACATGCCAGTGTAATAAAGGACAAAGCTCCTTTCAGTTTTGAATTGCGGTTAATTCAACCTGATGGCACTATAAAATGGATTCAAAACAATATATCACCTGTTATTGAACATGATAAAGTTATTAAATTAAAAGGTGTAATTATCGATATTACCGAACGCAGGCGGGCAGAAGATAAATTAAGAAGTTCGGAAGAAAGGTTGAAAATCTTGTTTGATTATGCACCGGATGCATATTATCTAAACGACCTTAAAGGGAATTTTATTGATGGTAATTTTGCTGCTGAAAAATTATTGGGCTATAAGAGAGAAGAGTTAATTGGAAAGAATTTCCTGAAATTAAAGCTATTGTCTCTTAACCAACTACCCGCAGCAGCTAAGCTTTTAGTTAAAAATACAATTGGACAGGTGACTGGTCCCAATGAATTTGTATTAACGAGGAAGGACCGATCAAAAGTTTCAGTTGAAATAATTACTCACCCGGTTAAAATAAAGGATCAGACTCTGGTATTAGGTATAGCAAGAGACATTACCGAACGCAAGCAGGCAGAAAATGCCTTGCGGGAAAGTGAAGAAAAGTTCCGGTCAATAATGGAAAATTCGGCCGATGCCATTTTTATAACTGACCAACAGGGAAAGTACCTGTATACCAATAAAGCAGTAACAGTTATGCTCGGGTTTACACCGGAAGAGATGCAGCGTAAGACAATCATTGACCTTGCACCACCTGACAAAACAGATGAATATTTTGAGGTTTTTAAGAAAGTAATGAGTAAAGGTAAAGTTTTTACTGAATTAGAGCTTTTAAAAAAGGACGGCCACTTCATTTCGACAGACTTAAATTCGGTTTTATTACCTGGGGGCCTTATTTATGGTAGCTGCAGGGATATCACCGAACGCAAAAATGCTGAGGAAGCGCTACGGCAAAGCTTTGCCTTCAGTGAGTCTCTTCTTAAAACAATTCCATTCGGGATGGATATTGTCAATGAAACCGGTACAATACTTTTTCAGAGTGAAAATTTCAGAAGAATGTTCGGTGAGGAGGCAATGGGGAAAAAATGCTGGGAGATGTATCGTGATGATAAAAAACAGTGTAGTGATTGTCCTCTTACTCATGGTATTACTGTTGGGGATACAGAGGTTTATGAATCGCATGGTGTTCTCGGAAACAGAATATTTGAGATCAACCACACCGGTATGATTTACCAGGGGAAGAAGGCAATGCTTGAAATTTTCCAGGATATAACTGTCAGGAAAGAGAATGAAAAGGAACTGGTAAGAGCTAAGGAAAAGGCTGAAGAAAGCGACAGGCTTAAAACTGCTTTTCTGAACAATATTTCCCATGAAGTTCGTACACCTCTTAACGGGATTCTGGGTTTTGCTGAAATAATGTCTGAGCCTGATCTTTCTGATGAAGATAAAAAAGATTCCATTTCAATGCTTCAGGAGAGCAGCGATCGCCTGCTGAATACGATTACAAATTATATGGATATCTCATTAATCACCGTTGGAAATTTGACTATTTATAAAAAGGACTTTTTCCCGGCGCAGATACTGAGGAAAGTTTTTGAGAATTATAAACCATTATGCTCAGATAAAAAGTTGAAATTATTGCTGGTCATTAGGGAACAAGACAGCGACATATCAATCAATTCTGACCCGGAAATTGTCGAGAAAATTACTTGCCATCTTCTGAATAATGCAATTAAATTCACAGAAAATGGCAGCATAAGTTTTGGGTATAAAATTCAAAAGGGAGAACTTGAATTTTTCGTTCAGGATACAGGAATAGGAATAGGTAAGGAATCGTTTAAAATTGTGTTCGATAATTTTGCAAAGGAAGATCGGGGGGCTTTAAAATTTACTGAAGGAAGTGGACTTGGGTTATCAATTGCAAAAGGAATGATTCAAATACTAGGGGGGAGTATAAGGGTGGAATCAGAGTCGGGAGTTGGGTCAGTTTTCTTTTTTACGATTCCGCTGACGAGAAATAATGAGACAGTACCATCAGGTACTTCCGGTGGTAAGAACAGAAAGTCCATAAGCAAAGCACCAATCCTGGTTGCAGAGGATGATGAAATCAACTTTTTTTATCTTAAAACTTTGCTGAATCTAAACACTTCAGCAGAAATCATTCATGCTTCAAACGGCAAAGAAGCATTAGATATATTTGTCCGAAACCCTGATATCGGCTTGATACTTATGGATATCAAGATGCCGGTAATGGATGGCATTGAAGCTACTAAACAAATAAAGGCTTTAAAAAAGAATGTAGTTGTTATAGCCATTACGGCATATGCTATGGCTGGCGATGAAGCCAAAATTCTCAATGCCGGTTTCGACAGTTATATTAGTAAACCAATAAATAAGGAGAATCTTCTGGGGAAAATAGCGGAATATATTGTAATCTGAACTCAATTCAGGATCGTTTCATACCGGCTAAAAGTAGCTGAGACGATATCCCTCCCAACACGCTCGCTGAATCTCTCCTTCCCTTATTGTTTACTACCCTTTATACACCTCTTTATTATCTTAGTGAGCAGATGTATGGTTTGAAGAGAGTACGCTTTGTTTTAAATTAAATGCCGGAAGCATTTAATTCCAATAGCCACGGTAGCGTCCGTGGTCGGATCTGTCTTTAGAAGAAATATGGTAAGTGAAACCACTATAACCAACCTGCCATCCGGTAAAGTGAGAAAATAACTTACGATTTTCTAAGATCATTTTATGGCTTGCAAGCTTAATATCTTTAACTAAATATGCAGGAGCCTCAGTTGGATGAATATGAGTTATTATATGAACATGATTACTTGCTCCTCCAACAATGTATGAATGGCAGGATTTATTTTTAAGGATCCCCACAATATAAGGGAAAAGGATATTCTCATTCTCATTATTAAGAAAGGGGGTATAATCAAAAGATCCGAAAACTATCTGATAT
The DNA here is from genome assembly GCA_963815075.1 of uncultured Bacteroidales bacterium. Classification (GTDB taxonomy): domain Bacteria; phylum Bacteroidota; class Bacteroidia; order Bacteroidales; family VadinHA17; genus LD21. The sequence continues at coordinate 204,166 of CAWFFK010000008.1, read as the reverse complement.
AGAATCTGAGTATATGTTGACATATTTATTCATTTTAGCACTACCTGTAAATTTACTAAATTCCAGTCAACTATATTACTTGTGAGTGTTTTAATTTAAAATTTTTGAATTCAACACCTCCGGTGTTGGATAATATCATGTATGCTGACCACAGACGTGACTGTGGCTATTGGGATTTGACGCTTCCAGCGTCATTCTCATTTTTATAACTAAGTTATATTAAAAAATGTGTATAAAGGGTATTTATTGATTAAGACTGCAGGGGTGGCATAGGGATGAGTTCATGAGCATGAGGGGGATTACGCCCTCATTTCATTCGGGCGTGATCCCCGGGGGAGAACCTGCAAAGCCACAGCAAACCCGCTTTGCGGGTTATTTTGTTTTCATCCTGTCCTTATCAAAGCAAGCTTTGAACGGCCAGCCTGAAAACAAAAACCCTCCGCCAGATGGCGGAGGGTTTGCTGTGGCTTTGCGGAGAGAGGGGGATTCGAACCCCCGGTACCCTTTTGAGGTACACACGCTTTCCAGGCGTGCCAGTTAAACCACTCCTGCATCTCTCCAGACAAATGCATATGGTATTTTAAAACAGCGGCGAAATTACAAAAATATTTTTATAAACGGTGTTGTCATGAGATTTCTCCTGCCAGCGATATTTTCAGTGACTCTGACACTTTTTCCCGCGATGAATACCTGCCCAGCAAATGCATAAGTTTTGTTATGGAGGCTTCAGATGTAATGTCCTTTCCACTTATTACACCAGCTGCAAGCATCTGACGGCTTGTTTCATACAAACCCATTTCAACGCTTCCCCCTGGACATTGTGTTACATTGAGAATTATTCCTCCACTATCAATAAACTGTTTAAGGTCATCGAGAAACCACTGGTATGTAGGCGCATTACCTGATCCGAAAGTTTCAACTATCAGCCCTCTTAAGCCTTCAGTCTTAATAATAGCCTTTACCAGTTTTCTGTTTATACCCGGGAACAATTTCAGGATAGCAACATTTGTATCAAATGATTTATGGACAACAAGTTTTTTGTCTGTTTCAGGAAAGCTGATCAGATTATTGAAATATCTCAGGTGCAATCCCACATCAGCTAACGGATGATAGTTAGGGGAGGAGAAAGCATCAAAATGTTCTGCGCTCATCTTTGTTGTCCGATTGCCCCTGGTAAGCTTGTTATCGAAGTATATGCATACTTCAGGAACTTCCGGAATATCGTTTTCTCTTGCAGCGGCTATCTCAATGGCGGTTATGAGATTTTCACGGCCGTCGGTTCTCAACAACCCGATAGGTAACTGTGAACCGGTAAGAATAACCGGTTTGGCAAGGTTTTCTAGCATGAAACTTAGTGCTGATGCAGTATATGCCATGGTATCCGTTCCATGAAGTACTACAAATCCGTCAAAATCGTCGTAGCTTTCCTCAATGATCTCAGCCAGCCTGACCCATACTGATGGATCAATATTGGAGGAATCCTTTACCGGGTCAAATGATACAGAGTGCAAATCATAACCGAACTTCCTGAGCTCAGGGACATGATTTGTAATATGACGGAAATCGATGGGGATAAGCGAACCGGATTCCGGATCGTGAACCATCCCGATAGTTCCGCCGGTATATATTATAAGTATCGAAACTTCTTTATTGGTTTTCATCAGCTAATATGCTTTCATTTCAGAGGTTGAAAAGCTCAACGGAATTATGGTATGTTATCTCTGCGGCTTCTTCTTCCTTCATTGCGAAAATTTCAGCGATCTTCTTATTGATTAAGCAGATATTAGAACTCTCGTTTCTCTTACCCCTGTATGGGACAGGTGCAAGGTAAGGAGAATCAGTCTCCAGAATAATATTTTCAGGACCGGCTTCTTTTACAACTTTATCAAGTCCTGAGTTTCTGAAAGTAACTATACCACCGATACCGAGCATAAAACCCAGATCTGATGCTTTCTTAACTTCATCGATACCACCGGTGAATGCGTGAAGAACACCTTTCAGACCGCTTCCCTTAAATTCATTAAGCACAGTAAATACTTCTGTAAATGAATTCCTGGAATGAACAACTACCGGCAGCCTGTTCTCCAAAGCAAAAGAAACCTGCTTTCTGAGCGCTATCATTTGCTCTTCCCGATAGGTTTTATCCCAGTAAAGGTCTATGCCTATTTCGCCAATTGCAATAAACTTATGTTTATTAAAAGATCCTTCCAATTCATCAAGTTGAAAGAGAAAATCATCCTTTACCGAAGTGGGATGAAGCCCTATCATTGGATAACAGATATCAAGATATCTGTTTTCAGCTGACAGCATCAGGTCGACAGAATATATATCAATATTAGGCATAAGCATCTTTACGACGCCGCTTTTTACTGCTCTGTTTACCACTTCATCCCTGTCGGCATCGAACTCCGGCAGATAAAGGTGTGTATGGGTATCGATAAGCTGCATTAAACAACTCCCTGTGCGATCATTGCATTTGCAACCTTGACAAATCCGCCGATATTAGCTCCATCGACATAGTTAATGAATCCATTTTTCTTTGTGCCGTACTTAACACAGGTTGCATGGATGTTTTTCATTATTGTATGAAGCTTATCATCAACTTCTTCACGCGACCAGGGCATTCTCATTGAGTTCTGTGTCATTTCAAGTCCCGATGTGGCAACGCCTCCTGCATTCGCAGCTTTTCCGGGGCCATATAGTATCTCAGCCTTCAAAAACACCTCAACAGCTTCAAGAGTGGAAGGCATGTTTGCACCCTCACAAACGCAAATACAACCGTTTTTCACTAGCATTTTAGCCTCTTCGCCATTTATCTCATTCTGTGTAGCATTGGGCATTGCAATATCGCACTTTATCATCCAGGGGCGTTTCCCTTCATAATATTCGACATTAAATTTTTCAGCATATTCTTTTATTCTTCCCCTTTTGATGTTTTTAAGTTCCATTATGAACGCGAGTTTACCAGCGTCAATACCACTGGGGTCATGAATAAATCCGTTTGAGTCTGATAAGGTTACTACTTTACCTCCAAGCTGGGTCACCTTCTCTGTAGCATACTGGGCCACGTTGCCTGAACCAGAGATACATACAGTTTTGCCTTCCATGCTCTCACCACGTGTTGCAAGCATCTCCTTTGCAAAATAGGTGGCACCGTATCCTGTTGCCTCCGGACGAATTAGTGAGCCCCCCCATTCAATTCCTTTTCCGGTGAGAACACCGGTAAACTCATTTTTCAGTCGCTTGTACTGGCCAAAAAGAAAACCTATCTCACGCCCACCTACACCAATATCTCCGGCAGGCACATCCGTATCAGGGCCAATATGGCGAAAAAGCTCCGACATAAAACTCTGGCAGAATCTCATTACCTCATTATCCGATTTACCTTTCGGATCAAAATCGGATCCTCCCTTCCCACCACCCATAGGAAGTGTTGTCAGACTGTTTTTAAATACCTGTTCAAAGGCAAGGAATTTGAGAATTCCGAGATTAACTGTTGGATGAAGCCGGAGGCCTCCTTTATAAGGGCCAATGGCACTGTTCATCTCTATTCTGAAACCACGATTGATCTGAACTTCTCCCTTGTCATCGAGCCATGGAACCCTGAAAATAATTGTGCGCTCAGGTTCTGCAATTCTTTCAAGAATCTTGGCATGTTTATATTTAGGATTTTCTTCAATAAAAGGAATCAGCGATTCTGAGACCTCCTGAACTGCCTGGTGGAACTCGTTTTCCCCAGGATTTCTGGCTTTGATCATAGCCATGAATTGTTGTACTCTCGGATCCATAATAATACCGTTTTAGTTAAAAGATTAATTGGAGGTCTAAAATTATAAAAACAATACCAGATATTATTTTATTTTAACAGAATATTAACTATTTCAATATTTTAGAAAGGGTAGAGCATAAAAATATTTAAATCATTCAGGCCTATATTATAAAAAAAAAGACCAGAAAAGCCTGGTCTTTATTTAAAATCTAACATTTTTTACTTAATAACTTTAGGAATGTCATTTTTGACCATATTTTCAATTTTGGATGAAAATTCCTTAACCTGGTCCCCATAATTTTCCAGAGCTTTTATCTGCAGGTTAGTAGGCTTGCCTGCATAACCTCCAACAGCACTGTAGACTTCAGCTATATTTTCACGCAGACGCACCTGGCCGGTAATTCCACCTTCTCCTGCCTGGGTAGCTGATATCTGCCCATGCATTGCATCACAACTGGCAATAAGAGCCTTAACCTTTTTTAGACTGGAGCCTTTCAATGAAGCAGCTTTAGCTTTGAGCTCATCGCGGGTATCCAGAATACGCTGGTCGACTCCGGCAAGTTCTTCCAGCATGTTATAGGCTATCATAAGAGTTTCCCTCTGAAGTCTCCGGTCCTCTGCAGAATGTTTCAGCTCAGGGTTATCATTAAGTGTAAGGCTGGTTGTATAGGTTTCATTGCCCTTAACCAGTTTCAATGTATAAGTGCCTGCAAGATAGTCAGGTCCAAAGGCAGCATCACCAAGTATATTAGGCGATTTAGGGACTTTGGGCGGATCCATCGACGTTGCAACCCTTACAATATTGATCCCTTTCCTGTTGCCGGCCGGAAGTTTTTTAAGGAACTTGCCATCAGTATCAAAGATATCGATATACATCTCACCGAATACATGTCGTTTTTTCAGGTAATAACAAATCGTAGCAGCAGTAGTCGGATTCGGTCCCATAAATTCTGCATCACCAGGGAAATCCTGGGTACCGCTGCCTATAGGGAAATAATATGGACGTGTCGGCAGAAATGCAAAATCCTTATCAATAACAGGCTGAGTGAAATCCCTGACGGGAGTAAGGTCATCAATTATGATTACACCCCTTCCGTGAGTAGCCAGAACAAGGTCGTTTTGTTTAGTCTGGAATGCCATATCATAAATTCCGGTCCTGGGAACCTTATTTTTAAATCTAACCCACGTTTTTCCATGGTCAAGACTTAAATATAACCCCATTTCAGTTCCAAGGAAGATCAGGTCGCGGTTTACAGGATCCTGCTTAATTACGTGGCAAAATCCTTTAATATCACTGGTCGCCAGGGAGGTCCAGGTTTTTCCGAGATCATTCGTATAATAGGTGTATGGATTCATGTCCCCGTTTCTGTGGGCATCGACTGTTATCCATGCTCCATTTTTGTCAAAGTTGTCAGCATCAATGTGCGAAATAAAAGCAAGAGCCGGTAACCCGGGAATATTACTGTTGAGCTTTGACCAGTTTTTGCCTCCGTCAATGGAAAGCTGTATATTCCCGTCGTCGGTCCCGACCCATACTATATTTTCATCAAGCGGAGATTCACAGATTGAGTAAATAGTAGTATTGTTTTCTGCTGTGCTGTTGTCAATTGTAATCCCTCCCGATTTCTCCTGCATTTGCCTCATGGGATTATCGGTTGTCAGGTCAGGCGAAATTCTTTCAAATGAATCACCCCTGTCTTTTGAACGGTAGAGATATTGAGATCCGACATAAAGCCATCCGGATTTTTTGCCAAAGACAGTTGGTGTGTTCCAGTTAAACCTCAGTTCTTTTGTGCCTTCTTCCGGAAAAGGTTTGAGATACTTGCTTTCGCCGGTCTTTTGATTTGTACGGTTTATTCTTCCTCCCTGGTACTGCGAGTACGTTATGTCAGGATCAGAAACGTCGCAATAAGCATAGAACCCGTCTCCGTAACCGATATTCGTCCAGTCAGAATTTCTTATGCCCCCGGGCTTTTTTGAGGGTCCCATCCAGGAACCATTATCCTGTAATCCCCCATAGACCTTATAAGGGTCGTTATTATCAGTACTCACATGGTAAAATTGAGAAACGGGAAGACACTGGACAAATCTCCAGGTGTTTCCCTTATCGGCCGAAATATAAACACCTCCGTCTGTTCCAAGGTATACCAGACGATTGTCTATCGGGCTAACCCACAAGGCATGGGTGTCGCTGTGATAGTTACCTCCCGTTATGGAAGGTGACTGAAACAGTTTGCCGCCATTCGTACTTACCCACAGCGAGGTGCCGGGCTTATAGATACGATTCGTATCCTTTGGATCAGGAACTATTAAACTAAAGTAAAAGGGTCTGTCGCCCATCATTATCTGATCACTCATCTTTTCCCATGCAGAACCCTTGTCAGAGGAACGGTAAAGGGCTGATTTTTTTGATTCCACCAGTGCATAAAGGTAATAGGGTTTTAAAGGAGAAACGGCAATTGCAATTCTCCCAAGCGTATCAGAGGGTAATCCCTTCTCTATTTTATTCCATGTTGTTCCGCCGTCGGTGGATTTATAAAGCCCGCTGCCTGGTCCGCCTGATCTGAAGGTATAGGCCTTTCGCCTGAAATCCCACATTGCTGCATATACTACTGATGGGTTTTCAGGGTCCATGGCCATATCGGCACAACCAGTTGATGGACTTATATATAGCAGTTTATTCCACGTCTTACCTCCGTCGGTCGTTTTGTATACACCTCTTTCTTCGCTATCGCCCCATAATGCTCCCGTTACAGCTGCATACACAATATCGGGATTTGAAGGATCGATTAAAATACGGCCAATACGCTCACTGTTTGGCAGTCCCATTAATTCCCATTTTTCTCCTCCGTTCATGGTTTTATAGATACCTGTTCCGATGGAAACACTGTTGCGTGTCCATACTTCACCTGTCCCGACCCATACTGTATCGGGATGGTTCTGATCGATCGCTATGGTTCCGATGGACTGACTGTATTCGTCAAAAACATCTTTAAAAGTTGTTCCCTGGTCGATTGATTTCCACACTCCTCCTCCTGCTGCTCCTACCCATACAATATCGGGGTTTTTATTTACAGCGTCGATACAGGTAATACGTCCACTCATTCTGGCCGGACCAATCTGTCTGCCTTCGATGTCGCCGAATGTTGCATCAGTTATCTGAGCATGAAGGACCGGCATGCCTGCCAGGATGAAAATAAATATGTTAAGAGCTTTAAGTTTCATAATCTGAGTTTAAAGGATAGTTAAAAGGACTTTAAGGTTTTTTCGAAGGCTTATTAAACAGGCTGTCAGGAAGTTGAATGTTTAGTTTTACTGTATCAATTACGATGGTACCTGCCAGCTGGTCATGAACTTTATTTTCAACTTTACCGGGTATGGCTATACCATGTACCTGCATATAGTTACTATAATAAGAATCTGATTCCGACTCATTACCCATTATTTTGATTTTAGAATTTGTCCGTAATAAAATATATGAATCAGAATCAATATAATAGGTGAAAGTGTCGCCATCTTTGGTGACGACTTTTATCTTATAGCAGGGAGTCCCCTCCATATCATCCTTACCATCGTAAGTGACAGTATAACCTTTGTCTTTCCAGTTCCAGAGCATGCCATCCATATCGGCCTGATATTTCATTGCTTTAAGTTCATCCTCAGACATTGGCTGGGGATCTGTTACACCTGAAAAAGGATTAAGGCTCCATCCCTCTTTTCCGTTATAGGTCTGTATAAATGTCAGATCCTGAAATGTACCCTGAACACGAACTTTATCAGGTCGTTTGGCCAACTGGATGATAGGAATTTCAATACTTCCCTGGATCATTTTTCCAATGAGTTTTTGAGTGTTCACTTTTAGGACACTGTCCTGCCCAATTGCGGCAAAATGATCTTTAAGAATTTCTTCCAGCGATTGGGATTGAATCAGATTCCCGCCTATCAGCAGCAATACAGATAATAGTGTAGCGATTTTTTTCATTTAGGTGATCTTTTAATTATTTTAATATAAGCAAGTTATTTCTTTTTTTCCATATTTTCAAAACAATATTTTTTTCAGGTAAAACGGTACAGGTTGCCGGGCAGGCATTTTAAGACACCATTGAACTCCATCCGGAGTAGCAGCGATGACAACTTATAAACAGGCATGCTGAGTGAGCGGCAAAGATCGTCGATGGTCATTTCGCCCTGTTTCATCAGTAATTCACAGATCATTTTTTCGTTATCATCGAGATCGGAAAACAGTGTTCTCTGCTCCGGAGCCTTTGATTTTTCAGGCTTCCAGCTAAGAAAAAATTCAATATCATCAGAACATTCAGTGAGGGCTGCCTTATTTTCTTTTATAAGACTATTACATCCCGCCGACCATTGATCTCCGGGTCTGCCGGGAACTGCAAAAACATCCCTGTTATACGAACTGGCTATATCGGCAGTAATAAGTGCACCTCCCTTAATGCCTGATTCGATAACCAGGGTGGCATCGGACAACCCGGCTATTATCCGGTTTCGTTTAATGAAATTATTGCGTTCCGGCAGGGCATCTGAAAGAAAGTCCGTGAGAAGACCTCCCTGCTTTAGCATTGATCTGGCAATTGAGGTATGAATAGAGGGATAAGTCGTTTTAAATCCATGCCCGAGTACAGCGATTGTTCTCAGGTTGTTTGTCATAGCTGCTTTGTGAGATGCAATATCAATACCATAGGCAAGTCCGCTTACAATAACCAGGTCAGGGTGACCGGCAGCCAGTCCGGCAATAATTTTTTCGCATAGTTCTTTCCCGCGGCTTGTAGCGTTGCGTGTACCAATTACACTTAATATCTTTGCGGCATTAAGATCACAGTTGCCATTGAAGAAGAATACCACCGGCGAATCATCGCATTGCCTGAGTCTGAATGGATAATCATTATCAAGATAGAAATAGGTTCTGATGTTATTTTTAGTAACATACTCTACTTCTTTCTCGGCAATGTCAAGATATGATCTGTTGCTGATATATCCTGCCAGGCCCGAACCAATTCCGGGTATCCTTACAAGATTTCTGTAAGGCTCATGAAAAATTGCTTCCACACTTCCGAAATGGGAAACCAGTTTCCGGGCATTAATGTCCCCAATACGCGGGATCAGCCCTAAAGCAATTTTATGCTTGAGTAAAACTTCTGGCATAGCACAAGAAATTGAGACAATACAAATATAAAAAATTGTAGGGACATGCCATGGCATGTCCCTACAACATTATTTAGATGTTTTTGTATTTTTTAAATAACCCCCATATCGAGCATTGAGTTTGCGACTTTCAGAAATCCGGCAATATTTGCACCCTTAACATAATCAACGTAGCCGTCCTCCCTCTTGCCATGTTTTACACACTGTTCATGTATGTTGCACATTATCTCGTGCAGGCGATTATCTACCTCCTGCCTGTTCCAGCGAAGTTTCATGGAATTCTGTGTCATCTCAAGTCCCGAGGTGGCAACACCTCCTGCGTTTGATGCTTTCCCTGGTGCAAAAAGCAATCCGTTTTTCTGGATGAGGGAAATTGCTTCCGGAGTACCTGGCATGTTGGCACCTTCGCAGACACAAATGCATCCGTTATTGATAAGCTTCTGAGCATCTTCACCATTAAGCTCGTTCTGTGTTGCACATGGCAGGGCTATATCGACCTTTACTTCCCAGGGATGTTTGCCTTCATGGAATTCAACACCTTGAAATTCATATGAATAAGGCTTAACAATATCTTCATTTGAAGCACGCAGCTCAAGCATATACTCAATTTTTTTCCCTGAAATGCCCTCAGGGTCATATACATAACCATCAGGTCCGGAAATTGTGACAACCTTGCCGCCTAATTCTGTGGCTTTCAGTGCTGCTCCCCACGCAACATTTCCAAAGCCGCTTATTGCTACTCTTTTGCCTTTAAAGGTTTCCCCACGGGTTGCCAGCATTTCCTTAGCGAAATAGACACAACCAAAACCGGTGGCTTCGGGTCTGATCAATGAACCTCCCCAATTACTGCCTTTTCCGGTAAGCACCCCGGAATGATCGCCTGCCAGCCTCTTGTACATACCATACAGGTAACCAATCTCACGACCTCCAACACCAATATCACCAGCAGGCACGTCTGTCTCCGGACCAATATATTTCCAGAGTTCCAGCATAAATGACTGGCAAAAACGCATCACTTCAGTATTTGATTTACCCTTAGGATCAAAATCCGAACCCCCTTTGCCTCCGCCCATAGGAAGGGTCGTAAGTGCATTTTTGAAAATCTGCTCAAAACCGAGGAACTTAAGAATTGAAAGATTCACGCTTGGGTGGAAACGAAGACCGCCTTTGTAAGGGCCAATAGAGTTATTGAACTGAATGCGGTATCCAAGATTTACTTTAACATTTTCTTCATCATCAATCCATGGTACTTTAAATATTATAACACGGTCGGGTTCAATGATGCGTTCAATAATGTTTGCAGATTCAAACTGCGGATTATCGTTATACACCTCTTCAATAGATTCCAGAACTTCTCTGACTGCCTGTGAATACTCAACCTCTCCCGGATGTTTCTTTTCGAGGTTGTTCAAGATTTTATCTACGTTCATTATTATAATTTTTTAATTGTTCTCAGGATAAAAAAAAGTTTGTCAAATTTGCTTTGATACAAATTGAATAAAAATGATAAATCTCATGTTATCAGATGATAACACTCACGATGGAGGTGAACAGGAATCTAATGATTTTAAAATCTTCTTCTTTTCTTCACCCGAAAGTGCACTAATAAATACAGGCGGGTATTTTGCAACCCCTTCCTGAAACTTCTGGAAAAGAATGATGCTTATTATAAGGCCAAAAAGTTTTGATTCCATTTTGTAACCGTAAAAAGCTCTCTTGTCTATTTCAATTGAATTTTTCTTACCCCCTACAATACCTGCATTAAAATAGCGGAAAACGATCTTTTCACTATCATCTGAAAAGAAAATGAACTGGTAATTCAATATCAGTGGCAGAAATGCAATGAAAAGATAGACAGCCACCAGGATGAGTGTCCAGGTTGTATCACTCATTCCCAGTAAAGGGAAATTTATCGTTTTTGAAAAATAAGCCAGAATTATATAGGCAATGAATACAATAGTGGCTCCGAATAATTTAATTCTCAGGTTAATAATTGTCTTGCTGTTATCAAGGGTCATCCCGGCAGTTTTGTGTAAAATTAATCTTTTTTGACCAGGTTCTGCCTTTTTGCCTTAAAGAATCTGACCATCAAATCTCTGCATTCTTTCTCAAGCAATCCTGATTCAACAACAGTTTTCGGGTGCAAAAGTGAATCAGATACTGTTCTGTAACCCTTATTCTCATCTTCTGCTCCGAAAACAAGAGAAGAAACCTGGCTCCATCCTAATGCTCCTGCACACATTCCACAGGGTTCCAGTGTAATATATATTGTACAGTCTGTGAGGTATTTGCCACCAAGCCAACTGGTTGCAGCTGTGATGGCCTGCATTTCGGCGTGTGCCGTTGGATCGTTTAATGTCTCCGTAAGATTATGAGCTCTGGCAATGATAATATCATTACAAACAACAACAGCCCCTACAGGAACCTCCTGTTTATCAAATGCTTTTTTTGCCTCAGCAATGGCAGCTCTCATGTAGTGCTCTTTATTGTTCTGAGCCACGACTATTGTTTTTGATGCCTAAAAGTAAAAAGAAAACCGCTATTTGCCTTTTTTAAATCAACTTAAAGTTTATTTAATGCTTTCAGCAGACGTTGGAAGGGTAAATTTAATGCTGGTTCCGTCCCCATTGGAATTCTCAACCCAGATCCTGCCTCCATGTTTTTCAATAAATTCCTTGGAAAGCAGCAGACCAAGAGCAGTACCTTTTTCCTCAGCTGTATTTATTGCAGTATATATTTCTGAGGCCGTAAGCAGGTTGGCTAAATCATCAGCCGACACTCCTGAACTCTTATCGAGAACTGAAACTGTTATATCCGGAGGGGTTTCGAAAGCTGAAATATCTATCTCTGCATCTTTTTTGGTACATTTTATAACATGGGAAACGAGATTTCTCAATATTGTTTTGAGCATGAAGATGTCTGCAAAAACTGTTATTTCTTCTTTGGTATGGTGATTTATCCTGATGTTTTTCATTTCGGCGTTTGATATAAGAATGGAAAGGGCATCCTGACTTGTTGACAATAAGTCTAGTTTTTGAGGGTTGAAAGTGATCTTACCCTGATTCATCTTTGTCCATTGAAGAAGATTATCTAACAGACTGTAAAGGTTGGTTGCGGATTTTCTCATAATTACAGCCATCTTTTGAAGCTCTTTAATCGGGAGAGAATCCATTTCCACTGTCATCACCTTTGTAAAGTTATGAAAGGTACTGAATGGAGCATATAGGTATTGAGCAATGGCAGAATAGAATTTGTCTTTATCTTCACTTATCCGAACCAGCTCTTTTTCGTAACGTTTTGTTTCAGTGACATCCCTGATCACAGAACAAAATAAATTATATCCCTCCATTTGAATAGGGAAGGTATTGCTTTGTACATTTCTTTTATAGGGCGGATTTCGTGAGATTATTTCATTTTCTATAATACGGTTTAAAGTTTCAGGTGCCTGAAATGTTACAATACTCTTTATCCTGTCTTCAATTTTTGTTCTGTCTTTTGAATCGGGGGGTGAAAACTGGTACCTGACATCGACTATATTTTTATTTATTGCTTCTTCCGATTTAATTCCACTTATATTCTCAGAACCCTTGTTCCAGATTAATATTTTCCCCCGCTCGTCAAAAACAGTTATTCCATCATTGATCTGGTCAATTATTTCCCTGAATTTTGCCTCACTTTCCCTGAGTTCATGTTCGAGACTCGTACGCTCGTTGATATTTCTTGCTAACCCGGTACAGCCAACTATCTCATTGTTTTCATTTAGTATCGGATTAAGAAAAACCTCATAATAGGCAATGTTGATCTCTCCAAAAGTTTGTATAATTGATACGGATTCTCCGCTTAATGCACGATCAAAATTATCCTTTAATAATTTTTTCTCCTTCTCAATAGTTATACACTCAAGCAGGTTCATCCCCGTTTTTATTTCCTTATCATAGGCAAATTTCATTGCATCCTGGTGGGCCTTGTTGAAGAGCAAATAATTGTAATTCCTGTCAATTGAAAATATTGTTGTGTCTTTAAGGCTCTCAATGCTGGATTTCAGAAGCATCTGGGATTCTTTTAAAGCCTCCTCTTTTGCTTTCTGTTCAGTGGTATCCACAACATTAGCTAACCAGAATGTTTTTCCGTCATCCTGAATGAAGGGCATAATGACTACTTTAACAGGAATAAATTTTCCTGATTTATGGCAAAAAATAAGGTCAAATCCCTCCTTAGGAGCTTTATTATTAAGTGTTAGCTCCATTGCCTTATTTATGTTTGTCATATCATGCTGAGCCCAATAAATATACGGGGGATGTATTCCAAGCAGTTCATCTTTGTTCCTCCCAACCATATCGCAGAATGATCGATTGACATATATCTGTCTGCCTTTGTCATCTATAACCGCTATTCCACTCGGGAGTGTATCTTCAATTGCTTTTCTGAATTTTTTTTCTTTTTTCAATGATTGGTCAGCTGCCTGCGAATCGAGGTTTTTCAACTCAAATTCCAGATCTCTCAGCCTGTTTTCAGCATCATTGTTGTTCATTTCATTCAATTTTAGAGTTATTATTGTAACTTTTAACAACCCGTTTATATACCTCGCGGAATCTTTCTCATCAGACTGCAGGTGAAATAAGTCTGCTGCTTTATTTTCTTTTCTGCCAAATACTATATTGAAACAAAATATGTCAAATCATTTTCGGGTTCTTTTAAAGGATTAACTCGTGTTTCTTATTTGACTTATTTTAAAAAACAACTATTACTTAAAATGTTAATTCATAATTACTTCTTCAAAGTTCTGTGTAGTTAGAAATTTGCAAATAAATATTTCTTATCTGAACACATAACTGTTTTATATAAACAAAGTGAAAATCAGTTTGTTCATGTTCTTCACCCGATTGTGGATATCATAATGCTGCCTGAGTTCAGAATCGCTTGTGAATGTTCGGTTCTAAAAGCTGAAATTGTCTGCTTATGCCAAACTGTAAGTTAATTACAGTGTTAATAAAAACTGCCGTTCAGGAATATTCATAATAAATTTATGCTATATTTTCTTATTTTTGATAAAATTTAGAAGGAAGAGATGTACAGAACGAACACTTGCGGCGAACTAAACTTGAATAATGTCGGGAATGACGTTGTTCTATGCGGCTGGATTCAGAGATCGAGAGACCTGGGGGGAATGACTTTTATTGATCTGCGCGACAGGTATGGTATAACACAGCTTGTATTCAACATGGAGAAAAACAAGGGACTGTGCGAGAAAGCACGTAAGCTGGGCCGAGAATTTGTTGTACAGGCAACGGGTAATGTTAGGGAACGAAGCAATAAGAATCCTAAGTTACCTACCGGTGAAATTGAGATAGACGTAAGTGAATTTAATATTCTCAACCGCAGTGAGATCCCTCCTTTTACAATTGAAGAGGAGACCGACGGGGGGGAAGAACTGAGAATGAAATACAGATATCTCGACCTGAGAAGGACTACTGTGAAAAATAATATTATCCTCAGGCATAGGGTATCGCAGGAAGTACGCAAGTATATGGATTCTATCGGTTTCGTTGAAGTTGAAACCCCGGTTCTCATCAAATCAACACCCGAAGGTGCACGTGATTTTGTTGTGCCGTCAAGGATGCAGCCCGGAAGTTTTTATGCGCTGCCTCAGTCACCTCAGACACTCAAGCAACTTCTGATGGTGGCAGGTTTTGACAAATATTTTCAGATAGTAAGATGTTTCAGGGATGAGGACCTGCGGGCTGACAGACAACCTGAGTTCTCACAAATTGATTGCGAAATGTCTTTTGTTGAAAGAGATGATGTGCTTAATACTTTTGAAGGACTGGCAAAATATCTTTTCACACGGATAAAAAATATTGAATTCTCCCAACCTTTCGTCCGAATGACATACGATGAAGCGATGGAATCATATGGATCAGACAAGCCCGATCTGCGTTTCGGGATGAAGTTGCATGATATGACATCTATTGTAAAGGGAGCTGACTTTGTTGTATTTGACTCATCGGAATATGTCGGTGGTATATGTGTTGAAGGTTGTTCGGAATACACAAGGAAACAACTCGATGAACTTACGGAATTTGTCAGGAAGCCTCAAACAGGAGCTAAGGGCCTCATCTATTTAAGATACAATAAAGATGGTTCTTTAAAATCATCTGCCGATAAATTTTATTCAGCTGAGGAGCTCAGTAAATGGGTTGAACTTTTGAATGCAAAACCCGGTGACCTTGTTCTTTTGCTTTCAGGTGAGAAGAAAAAGACCCTTTCAGCCTTGTCTGAGCTAAGGCTTGAAATGGGGAAGAGACTTGGACTGAGAAAAAAAGGCATATTCATTCCCTTATGGGTGATAGATTTCCCTCTTTTTGAATGGGATGAAGAGACCGGTAGATTTTATGCAATGCATCACCCGTTCACTTCTCCTGTGCCTGAGGACCTGTATTTGATGGAAAGTGATCCCGCAAAGGTGAGAGCAAATGCCTATGACCTGGTTATTAATGGTGTTGAGATTGGCGGAGGATCGATAAGAATACATGATGCTTCTGTTCAGAGACTGATGTTCAGGGTTCTGGGATTTACCGATGAAGAGGCTAATGAGCAATTCGGGTTTCTACTAGATGCATTTAAATATGGAGCTCCTCCTCATGGTGGGGTGGCTTTTGGCTTTGACAGGTGGGTTGCAATGTTCGGAGAACAGGAGTCCATACGCGATTTCATCGCATTCCCAAAGAACAATTCAGGCCGTGATGTTATGCTTGATACTCCGTCGCAGATATCAAAAAAACAATTAGATGAATTGCAGCTTATTTTGGGCGGGAAAAAATAATAAATGATTTTCTATTTATCATTCTGGAGCTTGGTTTTGATCACTATTACCCCGCCATATGCTCTGCTTCCATATATTGCAGCTGCTGTACCTTTTAGTACCTCAATTGATTTAACCTGTATCGGAGAGATTTCAGGGAGGCCGTCCACATATACACCATCAACCACAATCAGAGCCGGAACGGGGCCAAAAAAATCTCTGGCACCCTGAATTATTACGGTTGACCCATTAACCTTGGCACCCGAGACTTCTCTTTGTATCATATCACCTATTGATCTGTACGAGGCATATTTTTTATTTGTTCCGTCAATTGAACTAACCTGAGTGGTAACGTTTTTCTTCTTCACATTTCCATAGCCAACACCTACACCCTGTTCTCCCTGAGCGTTAACCTCGTCAGGTTTTTGTGCCGACACTTTTGTTAATATGATTGTGATATTGGTTCTGCCATTTATAGCTTCCTCTCTGAAACCGTTGCTAAAAGAGAAAATCCCGATTCTTTGCACCGTGGGCTTAACTTTAATTTTATATTCTCCTTTGGAATCGGTAACTGAATTGGTTTTTTCGCCATCGATCATAATAATTGAGTTGGGAATAGGCACACTGTCAGCATCCAGCACAGTACCTGTAATTGTTATTTTCTTGTTACTCTTTTGCGCAGATATATTGGTGACGCATAAAAAAGATAACATCATTAAGAATAATAGTTTTGTTTTCATAACATTAAATATTTTAATATGATTTTGCTAAATAACCAGTTTCCAACGCATTTTTTTCAAGCTCCGCTCTCATTTTTGGTTCTGAGGCTCATATAAGGATATTGACCATCCTCATTATAAGTTACATAACCTGCAAAAACTAAGCCAAAGAACTTATCCAGCACCATTTAAGTCAGCCTAAAATCCATTGCAAGCTATATCTTAGTGCCGATAAGAGCAAATAATTCAATGAGTAAATACCTTTCCTATAAGAGTGGAGGAAGTGCATCTCTCGATAAGCACTTTCACATAATTACCTTTTTTCAGGTCTGCAGCGGGCAGAACAACTACTTTATTCTGAGAGGTGCGTCCTGACAAATATTCCGGGGATCTTTTTGAAAATCCTTCAATCAGAATCTCAAAAACTTTGCCAATATCTTCCTTTTTCGATTTAATCGAAAGCTTGTTCTGAAAGGCAATCATCTCGCTCAATCGTTCCGATTTGATCTCCTCCGGTACATCATCTTTATATTTTCTTGCAGCCCTGGTACCTGGTCTTTCATTGTATTTGAACATATAGGCAAAATCAAATCCGACCAGTTCCATTAGTGAAAGAGATTCCTTATGGTCCTCTTTTGTTTCTGTGCAAAAACCTGTTATCATGTCTGTTGAAAGAGCACAATCAGGAATAATCCGTCGTATGGCCTTCACCCTGTCCAAATACCACTCCCTTGAATATTCACGGTTCATAAGCTTAAGGATCCGGCTGCTCCCGCTCTGGGCCGGCAGGTGAATATGTTTACAGATATTATCATGAGTTGCAATAATATAAAGCAGTTTATCTGAAATATCTTTTGGATGAGAAGTCGAAAACCTGATCCTTAAAAGATTACTGATCGAAGCCACTTTTTCAAGAAGATCATGAAACTCAACAACTTCATCACCGGATATCCATTTATAAGAGTCAACATTCTGACCAAGGAGTGTCACCTCCCGATAACCCATTTCAAACAACTCATTGACCTCTGTCAGTACCGAGTACGGATCACGGCTTCTCTCAGCTCCCCGTACATATGGAACAACGCAGTATGAACACATATTATTGCAGCCCCTCATAATGGAAACGAAGGATGATACTCCGTTCTTATCCATTCTTACAGGAGCTATATCAGCATATGTTTCTTCTCGCGACAGCAAAACATTAACAGCTTTATGGCCCGACTCTGCTTCGGAAACAAGCAAAGGGAGCTCTCGGTAGGCGTCGGGTCCGACTACAATATCTACCACCTGATCCGTCTCAATAAGCTTTTCCTTCAGCCTTTCTGCCATACACCCGATAACACCTATTTTCAGATCGTCCCTGCGTTTTTTAAGATGACTCATCGCCTTAAGTCGTCCCCATATCCGCCGTTCTGCATTATCACGGATTGAGCAGGTATTTATAAGAATCAATGCAGCATCGCCGGGGTCCTTTGTCTGTTCATACCCGGCTTTCGAAAGAATCGCCACAACAACCTCACTATCAGCTACATTCATCTGACAGCCATATGTTTCTATATATACTTTTTTACTCATTTTCTTCTTTTGTTCTTTAAATCGGCTCAACGGCTCAATGGCACTTCGACTCAATGGTAATATAATCGTTAGAATCTAAGCTACCGTTTTGCCATTTTGCCCTTGCGCCTTTGCAACATTCATCCCGGCACAAATCTATAAAGTATGAATGAGGTATAAAAGAATTATTTAAATTTGCATCAATAAAATTAATATTCAAAGTATGTCAGGTCATAGTAAATGGTCAACCATAAAGAGGAAAAAGGGAGCGATAGACGCAAAACGAGGTAAAAAATTTACCAAAATTATCAAGGAGATCATAATTGCAGCTAAAGAAGGCGGAGGTGATCCTGAATCAAATGCCAGGCTTCGGCTCGCTGTTCAGAATGCCAAAGGTGCAAATATGCCCAAGGATAATATTGAAAGAGCAATAAAAAAGGCTACCGGTGCTGATGCCGAGAGTTTCATTGAAACATCATTTGAGGGTTATGCTCCGGGGGGAATCGCCGTTTTTGTGGAGTGCCTTACAGATAATAATAACAGAACAGTGGCATCTGTGAGATCGGCATTTAATAAGCATGGAGGCAACCTCGGGACTAACGGATCTCTCAGTTTCCTCTTTGAGCGAAAAGGTGTTTTTACAATCAGAAATGAAGGATATAAACTCGATGATATAGAACTTGAAATGATAGATGCCGGGGCAGAGGATTTTGAGGTTGATGGCGACATGATAACGGTGACCTGTGCCAAAGAAGATTTCGGAAGTGTTAACAGGAAGCTGAATGACCTCGGTATTGAACCTGAAGAGGCAGGCCTGAAAAGAATACCGCATGATACCAAAAAACTCGATATTGAATCTGCAAAAAAAGTCCTCAGGCTTGTTGATACACTGGAAGACGATGATGATATACAGTTTGTTTATCACAATCTTGAAATGACCGATGAACTGGCAGCTGCACTGGAATAAATAGCTTGCCTTCTTAACTGGCCTTATCATGTAAAGATTTTTCCCCATACTCATTCTTGTTATTTTATTTTCATCATGAAAAAAAAGTAAAAGTACAGCCGACTTTATCAGGGAAAAATCTTTTGGTACAGGCTCTGCATTCTTTATAAGGACATTATCTGATTCAGGATTAATTGCATGCAGACAGTCAGACTGAAAACCCTGTTTCGTGAGACTTAATAAGAAACTGAGTATCACTCTGGATTTCAGTACGAATGAGCAGGGTTTATTCAATTCAGCATGGTTCGATACATCTCGTTATATTACCGGTGGAAATACCAACTGTAAAATGTTGTTGATGAGATATAGTAAAGAAGGAAATGAATTGTGGGAAAAAACATCGGATGCCGGATCGTTGGGAGGCAGCTTTTTCCTGGCACTTAAATCTTCGCAATAGCCACAAAGTTTTGAAGAAATTAAGAAAAACGGGAAATCCGTTTTTTATCTGCCCTCGAAATATTATTTTTGCGCCATGATAAGAAAACTTATTTTGTATTTGGTTATTCTGGTCTTCTATTCCGGTTATTGTCCGGCTCAATCCTTTGTTAAAACATCAGATCTTTTCAAAAGACCTGATAGTTATTCAAATATCGGGCAGCTGAATATTATTCAGAATAGGGCCATAGACTCTCTTATCAGCCGGTATATAATGATAAACAACGATTTAAAAGTTGAAAACGATCATTATGGCATGCCGGGCTTCAGAATACAGATTTACAATAGTTCAAACAGAAATGCGAGGGAAGAATCATCCAGAACAATGGCGGATTTTATGAGCAAATTCCCTGATATTACGCCTTACGCCTTATATGCCCAGCCGGGATATTTCAAAATCAGAGTAGGTGACTTCAGAACCAAGACCGAGGCAATAAAGTTGTTCCTGGCAATTAGTAAGGTGTTCCCCGATTCATATATCGTTCCTGATTTTATAAATTTTCCTGACCTGATTAAAAAATAGCTATGAGCGACAGGATCAAACACGAATGCGGCATTGCGATGTTAAGATTGCGGAAGCCGATGGAGTTTTATATTGAGAAATATGGCACATGGGGTTATGGCCTGCAGAAAATATACCTTATGATGGAAAAGCAGCATAACAGGGGGCAGGATGGTGCCGGACTTGCCGGGATTAAACTGGATGTACCTCCGGGTAACAGATATATTTTCAGGCAACGATCAAACCTGTCCAATCCAATTAAGGAGATCTTTGGTTTTATTTATGAAGATATTGATAAGGTATCGCGAGCGAACCTGGACAATATTAATGATCCAACCTTTATTAAGGAAAAAGTTCCTTTTGCATGCGATATATATCTTGGGCACCTGCGCTATGGGACATATGGGAATTATAATATAGACTATGTGCATCCCGTAAGTCGCGAAAATAACTGGAAATCAAGAAATCTTGTAATGGCTGGTAACTTCAATCTCACAAATGTCGGTGAGGTTTTCAGCAGCCTTGTTGAGTTAGGACAGAACCCGGTTGATTTTTCCGATACAGTGACAATTCTTGAAAATGTGGGCCATCGTCTGGATGAAGAAAATGAAAGGCTGTTCAGAAAATTCAAGGACGAGGGTTATTCAAAAAAAGAGATATCTCCGTTAATCGAAAGAGACCTCGATGTGGCCTCTGTACTCCGAAAAGCAAGCCGGAACTGGGATGGCGGTTATGCAATGGCTGGAATGGTGGGACATGGAGATGCTTTTGTTATGAGAGACCCTTCAGGGATACGACCTGCATATTATTATATCGACGATGAAGTAGTAGTGGTCGCATCCGAACGCCCGGTAATACAAACAATTTTTAATGTGAGGACGAATAAGGTTAAGGAGCTTCCTCCTGCCGGGGCTTTAATTATTAAAGCTTCAGGCGAAGCTACTATTGAGAAGATTAGGGAAGAGACAGAACTTCGAAAATGCTCCTTTGAAAGAATTTACTTCTCGCGGGGGACAGATAAAGATATATACAAGGAAAGAAAAAAACTCGGCGAGCTTCTGGCGACCAGGGTCCTTAAAGCAGTTGACTATGACCTGGACCATACTGTGTTTTCATATATCCCCAATACTGCTGAAAGTGCATTTTACGGATTGGTAAAAGGGGTTGAAGACTACCTTAATCATGTAAAAGTAGATCATATATTGAGCAGGGGCAAATACCTTGCAAGGGAAGAGCTTGAAAAAATAATTCAGCAGCGTCCAAGGGTGGAAAAGATAGCTGTAAAAGATGCCAAACTCAGGACCTTCATAGCCGAAGATAAGGGCCGTGATGATCTTGTCGGCCATGTATACGATGTAACTTATGGTGTTATCCGACGCGGGGTAGATTACCTGGTTGTGATTGATGATTCAATAGTTCGGGGTACCACACTCAAAAAAAGTATCATCAGAATTCTTGACAGGCTTGATCCGAAAAAAATCATTGTGGTATCTTCCTCGCCCCAGCTGAGATACCCCGATTGCTATGGCATAGATATGGCCAAGCTGGGTGATTTTATTGCTTTCAAGGCTGCCATTGAGCTTTTAAAAGATACCGGCAGAGAACAGATGATAACAAAGGTCTATGAAAAAGCTTTGAAAGAACTTAAAAAACCTGTTGACAGGATAAAAAATGTTGTAAGGGAGATCTATAAACCTTTTTCGACCGAAGAGATATCGGCAAAAATATCCTCCATGCTGAAGTCGAATGAGATAAACTCGGAAGTTGAAATAGTATTTCAGTCAATAGAGGGCCTTCATGAGGCTTGTCCCGGACATACCGGCGACTGGTATTTTACTGGTAATTATCCAACACCCGGAGGCAATAAAGTTGTAAATCAGTCTTTTATTTATTATGTTGAAGGAAGGAACATCAGGGCTTACTGATTCTGATGTGAGAACCACGTAATTTCAAAATCCTTCTTATATGAAGCGAGATGCCTGTTGATCTTTTCAACATAGATATCTTTAAGTGTTATCATTATACCGGTTTCTTCAACATTGCCGAATTTATGATTTATGAAAGTGCCGAAAGTACGCATTGTGGGCGACAGGTTCATATAGGCATTAATAAGCGGAGGGATATTTTCATTCAGGTTCCTGACTTCTCTTGACAGTGTTTTATAATTTTCTTTATACCTCCAGCTTCTGAAGATTTTTTTCATCTCCTCAACATGCAGGTCAATATTGGCCGGTTCAATGGGAGTGACCATATTGTCGGGATCACTGAAATGCTTATTCAGAAAGTAAAGGATCATGTTTCTTGCTTTCTGGTTGAAATGCGTATACATGGTTACCTTACCGAAAAGATATTTAAGATGATGATTGTCAATTACTACTGCACCAAGTCCATCCCAAAGGTTATCAAGGGCAAAAAGACTTTTTCTTCCCATGGATCGACTCTGATAATCGGGATGAACAAAGGAACGGCCAAGTTCCATAAGATGTGGATAATATTTTGACAGAAATTTATCTGAAAAATGAAAATATGCAGAAGAGGCCAGCTTGCTTATATCACAATTTGTACAACCTTTCTCCGGAAAGTAAAAACGATAACCTCCTATTATCTCTTTGTTCTCAGGATCCCAAACAATTAACTGTTTCTGTGGATCAACTTCAGCAGTGTCGAACTCATCAATATCAATCTCTTTTCCGGTACCTCCTCCGGCATGCCGGAAAGTCAGTTCCCTTACCCTTCCCACTTCAAGCATGAGTGAAGGAGAGTTATTATTGTCGAAGATATAGACCTCGTTATTGCCGTTATTGGTCTTTCGAAGGAGCTTATCCGACGTTAATTCAGAAATTATCTGATCCCTTGGCAACTGGGCAACAATAGGTTTCATCGATTGCAATGTAGGTGGAAATTTCTCGTACGAATATTTTCCAAATTTTTTTCGTGCAATTTACTCTTTTTTTCAATTCCGAATTTATCCGGGTATAAATGATTTAAGGTCATAAGATTTCGCCTTAACCCAATCGGCCCACTCTAATGGCGATTTTGTCCTGTCAAATGTTTCCCAAGGTATTGTCTTGCCGAAGACCAGCAGTATTTCCTTGTCTTTTTGCCTGAACAACTCATCAGCAAGATAAAGCATCTCGATATTTGCCCTGATACCCAGGAATTTCCTTAAATTGGCCAGGTTATAGAAAAAGTCGGAATTTCTGCCTGAGAAATAGGCAGGCATAATGTCTCTTTTATGCTGGATTGCTTTTGTTATGAAGCTTTTATGCCATTTCAGATCATTTATAACCCCTCTTTTTTTCCTTGAACATAAACCTGCAGGGAAGTAAAGGATCTGGCTGTCGGAAGCATATGCTTCCTCAATCCTCCTTGCTGCTTCTTTCCCTTGAGCCCCATGTTTGTTTACGGGAAGAAAAATTCCGTTAAGGTTTTGTATGTTGGTAAGAATATCGTTGACTGGAAATTTTATATCCGGGAAATATTTTGATAACTCATAAATAAAAACCAGACCGTCAAGTCCTCCCAGAGGATGATTAGAGACAAATATGTACCTCCCAGTTGAGGGGATGTTTTCCCGACCAAAAACCTTGTATTTAATACTAAAATGTTTCAGCCCTGCCTCAATCAGATCAGAATCCCTGAGGTGGCCCCATTTCTTCAGAAAATCATTCAGTTCATCCTGATGTACAATTCTTTTCAGGTATCTGATAAGGAAACCTGGAACTACTCTGGACAGGGCCGGATTCTTCGAAAAGAGTACTTTTTCAACATCAATCTGTGGAGGTTCTGTTCTATCCCGATTATATTCCATGTTTTAAGTGAGTATAAAACAAACAAAATTCAAAATTACCAAAAAAAATCAGATACAACCCCCTCGCTCTTCGGGCACTCCCCCTGGTACGGAGAAATAAGAGAATTTCTGAAACTTGATACAACCCCCTCGCCCTTCGGGCACTCCCCCTGCCTTGCTCCGCCGTAACGGCTACGCGAAGGCGAGGGAGGGGGAGATAAGAGAATTTCTGAAACTTGATACAACCCCCTCGCCCCCGCAAAGCGGGGCAGGCTCTTCGGGCACTCCCCCTGCCTTGCTCCGCCGTAACGGCTACGCGAAGGCGAGGGAGGGGGAGAAAAACTGCAAGTAAGTGAAATTTAACTAAATACAAGAGTATATTCTCCCCCTTTGGGGGAGATGTCAGCGAAGCTGACAGAGGGGGTGTAGTCCCAAAACTGCCGATCATAAAGAGGATAAAACGTAACTAACACGAGTCTTATACCCGATGATAAGCTCTAAAACCCCATGAAAACACCATCCAATGGGTAAAAGTTATTAACAAATTTTGAAAAAAAGTGGAGCAAAGTGGAGTAAAGTGGATATTTTTTACTTATTTTGGCCTTTTATTTAGATAAGAGAGGATGGCCACATTCATAGGAGATTACACATGCAAAGTGGATGTCAAGGGGAGGTTAATACTCCCGATGGCATTCAAAAAGCAGATGCCTTCTGATGCACAGGATCATTTTGTGGTGCGGAAGGATATCTTCGAAAATTGCCTGGTGCTCTATTCAATTGAAGACTGGAACAGGCAGCTGGACAAGATAAGGAAGAGAATGAATCCCTATAACCGTGAGCATAACAGGTTTTTGAGGAATTTCTTCAAAGGGACCGCCGAGCTCTCGCTTGATAACAGCAACCGTCTTCTGATTCCGAAAAGATTAATGGATCTTATAGGAGCTGACAGGGATATTGTTCTTGCAGGTCAGGATGGAAGGATTGAGATATGGGCGGCCGATATTTACGATAAGATCGATATGCCTGCAGAAGATTTTGCGAACCTGGCAGAAAAGCTAATGGGTGGTAATATAAATGATCCTGAAATATAATGGTTTACCATATTCCCGCACTGCTCAATGAGAGTATTGACGGTCTGAATATCAGGCCTGACGGGATTTATGTCGATGTTACATTCGGAGGAGGAGGACATTCAATGGAGATTTTGAAACGGCTTAAAAGAGGAAGACTTATTGCCTTTGATCAGGATGAAGATGCAAGGATTAATGCACCTTCCGATAGCCGGTTTCTGTTTCTTGATCAGAATTTCCGTTTTCTTAAAAACAATCTGCGATTTAACGGCATTGAATCGATCGATGGTCTGATAGCTGACCTGGGAGTCTCATTTCACCAGTTTGATGAGCCTGAGAGAGGCTTCACTTTTCGTCAGGATGCCCCGCTTGATATGAGGATGAATAAGAGCGGTACTATTACAGCGTCCCTTCTGCTTAAGACACTCGATGAACAAGCCCTTGCCGATCTGTTTTATAAATATGGTGAACTGACTAATTCCAGAAGGATAGCGAAAGAGTTAATTGCAGCGAGGGAAATCAAACAGCTGGTATCGGTAAATGATATAATGGATGCTATAGGAAGGCTGGCCCCGTTCAGACAGGAGCATAAATTCTTCGCAAGGGTATTTCAGGCTTTGAGGATAGCCGTAAACCACGAGATAGATTACCTGAAAGAGATGCTGGAGCAAACGCTTTCTCTTCTCAATCCGGGAGGAAGACTTGTGGTAATAACCTATCATTCGCTTGAAGACAGGGTAGTTAAAAATTTTATGAGGACAGGCAATTTTGAGGGTGAGGAGAAAAAGGATTTTTATGGGAACGTCGTAACTCCCTTCAGGCTGATCAACAGGAAAGGAACAACTCCCGGCGAAAAGGAGATTGCTGTTAACAAGAGGGCGAGAAGCGCAAGATTAAGGATTGCAGAAAAGATATGATAAATGGCGGATAAAAAGGAAAACGGAAAAAAACAGGTTAAGACCGGTAGTTTCATGAAGGAACTGCTGAGCGGCAGCATGGTTTCAGAAAAAATCATATTGAAGAACCTAGGTTACATAGCACTGATTACCCTGTTAGCAGCTATTTATATAGGTAACCGGTTTCATGCTGAAAAAATAACAAGAGAAACTACAAGACTACAGAGTGAGGTTAAAGATCTCAGGGCTGAGGCACTTTCAACTTCAGCAGACCTGATGAAGGCGAGCAGGCAATCTGAAGTGATCAGGCTGGTAAGGGAAAAAGGTCTCAACCTCGAAGAGCTTAAGATCCCTCCTTATAAGCTAATAGTAAGTAAATAGATGATCTGATGGCAGTAAGGGATGAAATAGTATGGCGTAGCGGCATTGTATATTTTGCAATAGCCCTGATAGCTGTTGCATTACTGGTACGTATCCTCATCCTGCAATATGTTCAGCATGGCAAATGGGCCGCCATGAGTGAGAAATATGTATTTAAAACTGCTGAGATACCGGCCAACAGAGGCGACATATTAGCAGATGACGGCCGTCTCCTTGCAAGCTCGATACCATACTATACAATTTACATGGATACCCGCAGTACAGGTATGTCTGGTAACACATGGTCAAATGGAATAAACGGTCTGTCAGAAGGTCTTTCCAGGTTACTTGGAGAACGATCTGCTGCAGGATGGAAGCAGCTTATTGCTGATGCCAGGAGGAAAGGGGACCGCTATTTCCTGATTAAACGCAAAGTTGACTATGAGACTCTTAAAAAACTCAAGGAATTGCCCATTTTCAGATTGGGGCAGTACAAAGGTGGCATGGTTGCCCAGGTTGAGAACAGAAGAAAGCTTCCAAATAATGAACTTGCTGCCCGCACCATAGGATATATCAGTATGGGCGGTGATGGTAATGAAGTTGGCATAGAAGGATCCTTCGATAAGGATCTGTCAGGCAGGAACGGTGTTGCTATTGAGCAGCGCCTTACCGG
This sequence comes from uncultured Bacteroidales bacterium, assembly GCA_963815075.1. Taxonomy (GTDB): domain Bacteria; phylum Bacteroidota; class Bacteroidia; order Bacteroidales; family VadinHA17; genus LD21. Next base: position 177,427 of record CAWFFK010000008.1, on the reverse strand, counting down.
AGGCGACTGGATAACAGTGGATGGCCCAAATAGCGTCGAATCGAGAGACGGAAATGATGTTGTAACTACTCTCGATATTGATTTGCAGGATGTTGCCACAACTGCACTTCTGAATCAGCTGAGAAAAAACGATGCTGATCATGGCTGTGCTGTCCTTATGGAAGTGGCAACAGGCGATATCAAAGCCATAGCCAACCTCGAACTCGGTGATGATGGAGATTATCATGAAACGTACAATTATGCTATCGGCGAAAGTACCGAACCCGGATCAACTTTTAAGCTTCCCGCTCTTATGGCAGCTATTGAAGATGGGGTTATTGATACGGGTGATATTGTCGACACCGGAACAGGAAGCATCAAATTTTATGATAAGATAATCAGAGATACAAAAGAGGGAGGGAACGGAAAATTAACTGTTAAACAGGTATTTGAAAAATCATCAAACGTCGGTACATCCAAACTTATTTATGAGCATTACAAAGATAAACCGAAAGATTTTGTGAACCGACTTTATGCGATGAGACTTAATGATAAGCTTAATCTTCAGATCAGAGGAGAAGGGACACCGCTTATACGATACCCCGGAGATAAACTCTGGTCAGGTCTCTCCCTTCCCATGATGTCGCATGGCTATGAGGTGCAGCTAACGCCTTTACAGATTCTCACTTTCTATAATGGAGTAGCAAATGATGGCAGGATGATGCGTCCGCGGTTTGTGACTGAAATACTCCATAACGGAAGCGTGATAAAGAGTTATGATCCTGAAGTTATCATTAACTCTCTCGCTTCGCGCTCTACTATAAGGAAGGCCAAAAAGATGATGGAAGGTGTGGTGGAGCGTGGTACTGCAACAAACCTTAAGAATGCCGATTACCGGATAGCCGGGAAAACAGGAACAGCCCAGATAGCAAAAGGGAAAAGCGGTTATCGCCAGGGTGTGCGCATGTCATACCAGGCCTCTTTTGTCGGGTATTTTCCGGCAGAAAACCCGCTTTACTCCTGTATTGTGGTTGTTAATTCTCCGTCGAATGGTGTTTATTACGGGAACATTGTGGCGGGATCTGTTTTCAAAGAGATCTCTGATCGTGTTTATGCAACAAGATTCTTCAGCGACTATAGTAAAGAAAATAAAGATGATATAAAACCGTCTGCTCCCGAAGCCGGTAATGGATACCGGGCTGACATTAATGATGTATTAAGGAATCTTAATGTCAGATACAGAAAGACAGCTAATGGCGATTGGGTGGTAACACGCGAAAGCGGGGATACCATAAGGCTGGCAGGCCTGAAGGTCGAACAGGGCCTTGTCCCTGATGTAAGGGGAATGAGCCTGAGAGATGCTGTTTATCTGCTGGAGAGCTGTGGACTAAGAGTAAAAATCAATGGAAAAGGGAAAGTGCTGAGGCAATCACCGGAACACGGCGCGAGATATTTCGACGGTACAGTTGTCAGTCTGGACATGAACATGTGATATGATGCGAATAGATGATATATTAAAAAATATTGAAGTAGTTTCTTTCACCGCGGAAACAGACAGGTTCGTATCTGGTATTGAGTTTGACTCACGAAATGTTACTGAAGGATCTCTTTTTGTAGCTGTCAAAGGACACAAATCTGACGGGCATGATTTTATTCCAGCCGCTGTCAGGTCAGGAGCAGTGGCCGTTATCTGTGAGAAATTGCCTGATAATCCCGACAGCAATATCTGTTGGATTGGAACAGGTGATTCAGCGAAGGCCCTGGGACAGGCTGCATCTAATTTTTATGGAAATCCATCATCTTCTCTTATACTTGTCGGAGTAACAGGAACGAATGGCAAAACGACAATAGCGACGCTTCTTTTCAGGATGTTCATGAAGCTGGGATATAAATGCGGACTATTCTCCACTGTTTGCAACTATATCAACAGTAAAGAACTGCCGGCTACTCATACAACTCCCGATCCTGTTCAACTTAACCGTCTGCTTGCAGAAATGGTTGAATCAGGCTGCGATTACGCATTTATGGAGGTCAGCTCGCATTCTGCCGATCAGCAACGCATTGCAGGTTTGAAATTTGCAGGAGGTATTTTTACCAACCTTACCCACGATCATCTTGACTATCATTTAACATTCGACAACTATCTGGCTGCCAAGAAAAAATTCTTTGATTCTCTTCCGAATGAATCTTTTGCCCTGGTTAACGCCGATGACAGGAACAGCAAGGTAATGATTCAGAACTGCAAAGCCAGGCATTATACATTTTCGTTAAGGACAATGGCCGACTTCCGGTGTAATATCATTGAACAGGGTTTTGAAGGTATGGCATTAAAAATTCAGGGCCAAGAAGTCTGGACAAGATTCATAGGGGATTATAATGCATCGAACCTGCTTGCTGTATATGCCGCATCTGCACTTCTTGGGGCAGCCGGAAAAGAAATATTGACGGTTCTCAGCGATCTCTATCCGGTTGCCGGCAGGCTTGAGGTGATCAAATCAAAAGACGGCATTTCAGGAATTGTCGATTATGCTCATACTCCTGATGCCCTTTTGAATGTGATAGGCACAATAAATAAAATACGGGAAGGCAGTGATCAACTGATAACTGTTGTAGGAGCAGGAGGTGACAGGGACAGGACAAAACGTCCGAAAATGGCCGAAATATCTGCAGAAGGGAGCACCAAAGTCATTCTTACATCCGATAACCCGAGAACAGAAGATCCTGAAAGAATCCTCGATGATATGGAAACAGGAATAACACCTGACCTGAAAAGAAAAACAATGAGGATTACAGATAGAAGGGAAGCTATAAAAACAGCGGTCATGCTTGCTAACAGCGGCGACGTGATTCTGGTTGCCGGTAAAGGCCATGAGACATACCAGGAAATCATGGGTGTGAAATATCACTTCGACGACAGGGAGGAACTGAAGAACGCATTATTACTGAAATAAACAGATAAAAGATGCTTTATTATTTGTTCAGATATCTTCATACACTGAATGTTCCCGGGGCAGGAGTATTTAATTACATATCTTTCAGATCGGCCATGGCCGTTATTACATCGCTTATTATTTCCCTTCTCATCGGTAAATGGATCATACTTTATCTTCAGAAAAAACAGATTGGAGAAGTTGTAAGAGAACTTGGACTGGAAGGACAGTACAGGAAACAGGGAACACCCTCTATGGGCGGAATAATAATAATTGCGTCCATAATCGTTCCAACTCTGTTATTCGCAAAACTGGAGAACATCTATATCATCCTTATGCTGATAACCACTATATGGCTGGGCGTTATCGGATTCCTGGATGACTATATCAAGATATTCAGAAAAAATAAGGAAGGGCTGGCTGGAAGGTTCAAGATATTGGGTCAGATCATCCTCGGAATCATAGTGGGACTGACCCTTTTCTTCAGCCCACAGGTCAGAGTTGTCGAAAATGTAAATGTTTCGAACCTGACATTAAAAGACAGACAGGAGATGATCAATCCTTCGGCTCAGATTCCTTCGCAGGGAGAGATCCTTATGGAAAGGAAGTCAACAAAAACCACTATCCCTTTCATAAAAAACAATGAATTTGATTATTCGTGGCTGGTGTCATTCATTAACGAAGCTCACAGACAGCCTTACACTTGGATTGTATTTGTGATAATAGTAATATTCATTGTTGCATCTGTCTCAAACGGGGCTAATCTAACTGACGGGCTTGACGGACTAGCGACAGGCACTTCAGCAATAATTGGTACAGCGCTGGGAATACTTGCTTACCTCTCGAGTAACCTCATCTATGCGGGCTATTTAAATATTATGTACATACCCAGTTCCGAAGAGCTGGTAATCTTTGCCAGTGCATTTATCGGGGCAACAATCGGATTTCTATGGTATAATTCATATCCTGCCCAGGTTTTTATGGGCGATACCGGCAGCCTGGCTCTGGGAGGAATAATAGCAGTTTTTGCAATTGTGATCAGGAAGGAACTTTTGATACCTGTTCTTTGCGGTATATTTCTCGTTGAGAACCTGTCGGTAGTGATGCAGGTTTCATGGTTTAAAAGAACTAAGAAAAAATATGGTGAAGGCAGGAGGATATTTCTCATGGCCCCTCTTCATCATCATTATCAGAAGAAGGGGTATCCCGAACCAAAGATCGTGATCAGGTTCTGGATTGTGGCAATAATACTTGCAGTAATAAGCATTGTAACACTCAAGATCAGGTAATTGTATGAAGAAGAAGATTATAATACTGGGAGCAGGAGAAAGCGGTGCTGGATCAGCAGTACTGGCACAGAAGCAGGGCTTTGATGTATTTGTATCTGATAATGGACATATAAAACCGGAATACAGGGAAATACTTGATAATCATAAAATAAGGTGGGAGGAAGGAAAACATGACGAGGAAGCTATACTCTCGGCAGATGAGGTCATTAAGAGCCCCGGGATACCTGATAATGCACCCTTAATTGTCAGATTGCACGAAAAGGGTGTGCCAGTCATATCTGAAATAGAATTTGCAGGAAGATATGCAGATGGTATAAAGATATGCGTAACAGGAAGTAATGGTAAAACTACCGTTACAAACCTTATATATCATATCCTTGAAAAAGCAGGTAAAAATGTGGCGATGACTGGTAACGTTGGTAACAGTTTTGCCAGGGCAGTTTCAGAAGGTTCTCATGACTATTATGTTATTGAACTGAGCAGCTTTCAACTTGATGGTATGTATGAATTCAGGGCTGATATTGCCATTCTGATGAATATTACACCTGATCATCTCGACAGGTACGGGTATAAGCTCCAGAATTATATTGATTCGAAATTCAGGATTACACAGAACCAGAATAAATCTGATTTCCTGATTTTCTGGGAAGGTGATCCGATCATTAAAAATGAATTGCTTAAAAGAAAGCCTGAAATGACCCTTCTACCATTTTCCGATGAGATAAAGGAAGGAATGACAGCATATATCGATAATAATGAATTAATAGTTGATTATCCTAATAAAACCAACCTTATGACCATTCATGAATTGGCACTTAAAGGCCGTCACAACACTTACAATTCAATGGCAGCAGCTATTGCAGGGAAAGTCCTTAATATCCGCAAAGAGGTAATAAGGGAAAGTCTCGCTGATTTTCAGGGAGTTGAGCACAGGCTGGAACCGGTTATAACGGTTTGCGGTATCAATTTCATAAACGACTCAAAGGCAACTAATGTCAACTCCACATGGTATGCTCTCGAGTGCATGGAAGATGAAATTGTATGGATTGTCGGAGGAGTAGATAAAGGAAACGACTATTCAGAACTTTTTCCCCTTATAAAGAAGAAGGTCAGGGCAATTGTATGCCTGGGGAAGGATAACCGGAAAATAGTTGAGGCCTTTAAGGACAAGGTTCCAACTATAGTGGAAACGACATCAATGGAAGAGGCGGTAAGATCTTCATATTACCTTGCAAAAAAAGGAGAAACAGTATTGCTTTCACCTGCCTGCGCAAGCTTTGATCTGTTTAAAAATTATGAAGACAGGGGCCGCCAGTTTAAAGAAGCTGTGAGAAACCTTTAATAATTGAGATAAATGCAACAGGGCTGGTTGACAAAGACATTTAAAGGGGATAAGGCTATCTGGGGTCTTGTTGCTCTTTTTATGATATATTCCCTGCTGGCAGTTTACAGTTCTTCCGTGGGTGTGGCCTTTATGAAATATGGTGGCAATACTACATATTTTTTAAGAAGTCAGTTTTTCATGCTTATCCTTAGCCTGATTATAATTGTTGTTGTGCACTACCTGCCCTACAGAATCTATTTCTCAATGGCAGGTCTGATACTGATCGGATCTGTCGGACTGCTTATACTTACTTTTGCTTTTGGGTCAAGGGTGAACGAGGCCACCCGATGGCTCGTTATACCCGGAACAGGCTTCAGGCTTCAGACATCTGATGTTGCCAAGGTTGCACTGGTAATATATCTCGCAAGATCTCTCGCCAAATATCAGAAAGACCTTAATAATTTCATGGTTGTATCGAAATATTTTATTATCCCTGTTGCCGTTGTCACAGGTCTTATATTGCCCGAAAACCTTTCGACAGCCCTGATGGTATTCGGAATAAGCATGATAATAATGTTCATTGGAAGAGTTCCTGTAAAATTTCTTCTGGCATATGTTGGTATGGCAGTTGTAGCCGTACTGCTGTTTGCAGTGTTGCTTACAGCCATAAAAAAAGATAACAGGGTGCAGGTATGGAAGAACAGGGTGGAACACTTTATATCAGGAACTGCTGATGAAGATGGCGATTATCAGTCGAACCAGGCTAAAATAGCCATTTCAACAGGCGGTTTATTCGGAAAAGCACCAGGTAAAAGTACCCAGCGGAACATGCTGCCCCAGTCTAACTCTGACTTTATATTTGCTATAATAATCGAAGAATACGGTCTGTTATTTGGTGCCGTCCCATTGATTCTGGCTTATATGATACTCTTATTCAGAGGTATTACAATCGCCAGGAAATGCGAAACAGCATTTCCTGCATTTCTTGTCATGGGGCTAATAGTAATGATGGTCATTCAGGCTATGCTTAATATGCTGGTGGCGGTAGGTCTTTTCCCCGTGACAGGGCAGACTCTTCCAATGGTGAGCTGGGGAAGAACATCGGTGCTTATGATGAGTTTTGCAATAGGTGCTATACTGAGCGTGAGCAGGGTGGTCAATGCAAGAATAAAAAATGAGGAACTCCCCGAAGAGGAGATCTCAGATGAAGGAGAAAAAATTTATGAACCGGCAAAGACATAAGAGGGTGATCATTAGCGGAGGAGGCACGGGAGGGCATATCTTCCCTGCTATTTCTATTGCCAACGCACTCAGGAGCATTGACCCGGGTATTGAGATCCTTTTCGTCGGTGCTGAAGGAAGAATGGAAATGGAGAAGATCCCGGCAGCAGGCTACAAAATAATTGGATTACCTGTTGCCGGCATTCAAAGGAGACGGTTTCTTAAAAATGTTAAAGTTTTTATTAAACTACTGAAAAGCCTCAGCCTGGCAAAAAAAGTGATAAAGGAATTTGAGCCGGATGTTGTTGTAGGTGTCGGCGGATATGCCAGCGGGCCTGTTCTGAGGAAGGCTGGAAAACTGGGAATACCGACCCTGATACAGGAGCAGAACAGTTATGCTGGAGTTACAAATAAACTGCTGGCTAAAAAAGCTTCAAAAATATGTGTTGCATATGACGGAATGCACAAATATTTTCCCCTTGAGAAGATTATAAAAACCGGAAATCCTGTAATGCATAATATTAATAATCTTTTGAGTCTGCAGGATGAAGCCCTCTCGTTCTTCAATCTTAAAAAGGGTTTTCCGGTTATTCTGGTGCTCGGAGGATCACTTGGAGCCGGAAGTATAAATAAGAGCCTGACGGACAACATAGGCAGGCTAAGAGATTCCGATTGCCAGTGGCTTTGGCAAACAGGGAAATACTATTATGAGAACGTAAATGCACTCGTCTCTTTATCATTCACCGATAACATATCGGTGCATGATTTCATTGACAGGATGGATTATGCCTATGCTGCTGCTGATATTATTGTGTCGAGGGCCGGAGCAGGTACAATTTCTGAATTGTGCCTGGTAGGGAAACCGGTTATCCTGGTTCCTTCACCCAATGTTGCAGAAGACCATCAGACCAGGAATGCCCGTGCACTAACAGAAAGGAATGCAGCGATATTAATACCCGATAAGCAGGCAGTCAAGACTCTCGTCCATGAAGCTATAAAATTAATTGGAGACAAAGAAAAAAGAGACACGCTTTCTGAAAATATCCTTAAAATGGCTGACAGGGATGCCGACATCAGGATAGCTGAGGAGGTGCTTAAACTTGCAGGAAAATGATTGATTTCAAAAATATAGCAGGAATATATTTTATTGGTATAGGAGGTATCGGCATGAGTGCCCTTGCTATGTATTTTGAGAAGGGCGGATATTCTGTCGGAGGATACGACAGGACAGAAAGCAGGATGACTCATTCACTTTCTGAAGCAGGCTGCAAAGTTATATTTGACGATGACATTTCTCTTTTGCCGGATCTCTTCAGGGACCTGTCGGAAAAGGACAGGGTAATGGTTGTTTATACACCTGCAATTCCTGCAGAAAGTAAATTGCTTACTCATTTCAGAAATAATGGCTACGGGATCTATAAACGTTCGGAAATACTTGGAGAGATATCTTTAAAAACCGATACGCTGGCAGTAGCAGGGACACATGGAAAGACTACAGTGTCGACAATGATAGCACACCTGCTGAAACAGTCGCATATTGATTGTTCGGCCTTTCTCGGAGGGATATCCAGGAATTATAACTCAAACCTGATCCTTGGCGAAAGCAGATATACTGTAATGGAAGCAGATGAATTCGACAGATCCTTTCATCGACTCAGTCCTCTAATGGCTATTGTTACCTCCCTTGATGCTGATCATCTCGATATATATGGCAATCAGGAAAATATGATAATTGCTTATAACGAGTTTTGCTCCAGGATAAGACCGGGAGGGACGCTCGTTGTTAACAGCAAAATACGTAATGAAATTATCGTTCCGGATGGCATAACCTGCTTTACATATGGGACCGGTCCGGATGCTGATTACCGGGCTGTAAATATAATGCATAAGAGTGATTATTACAGTTTCAGCATCGAAACACCTGTGGATAGAATAAATGATCTTCATTTTGCTTTTCCCGGAATAATTAATATAGAGAATCTTACGGCGGCCATTTCTGTGGCGCTTATGTGCGGAGTTACCGAAAATGAAATCAGAAAAGCTGTATTACTGTTCCGTGGTGTGGTGAGACGGTTCGATATAAGGATTAACAGAGAGGATATTGTTTATATCGATGATTATGCCCATCACCCAAACGAGATAAATGCATGCATAGAATCGGTGAAAGAGTATTTCAAAGACAGGAAGATCACAGGGATATTCCAGCCCCATCTCTTTACACGTACACGCGACCATGCTGATGGGTTTGCCAGAATACTCGATAAACTGGATGATGTAATTCTTTTGCCGATATATCCTGCCCGGGAAAACCCGATTGAGGGAGTTACTTCTGAAATGATTTTTAACAAAATGAGGTTAAAATCAAAGAGGATGATGCGAAAAGAGGATATCCCGGAGAAACTGGATGTGACAAAGCTGGATGTTCTTCTTACAATAGGTGCCGGCGATATTGATACCCTGGTCAAACCAATTGAGGAAAAGATCAAAAAGGAAAAAATGATATGAGGAAGGTATTTAAAATATTATTGATCATTCCTGTATTATACCTAATCGCGATACCGGTCTATCTTGCCATGTCAACAGGGTCCACGAGGTGTGGAGGAATATCTATTGATATAAAAGATTCTGCTGATTATCATTTTGTTACAAAAAGACAGCTGTTAAACCTTGTCTATGGAAGTACGGGGAAAATCCTGGGTCAGCAGTTAAAAGATGTTGCAGTTGGAGACATTGAAAACAAGTTAGATAACCTAAGGGAGCTGAAATCGGCCGAAGTGTACATGGATATTGGCGGAACAATGCATGTTTATGTTGATCAGCGCGATCCTGTTATGAGAGTGATGCCCGAAAGCGGAGGTGATTATTTTATTGATGAAGATGGTATTGTGGTAAGAAAAAGAAACCTGTATAATCCCCGATTACACATCGTTGAAGGGAATATAAACATCAGTTCTGCAATGCTTAATGGTGTAAGTGTTCTTGACACAAGTATTAAAAACTCATTACTGAAAGACATTTATTACCTGGTCGATTATATCAACAGAGACAAGTTCTGGTCAGCACAGATAGATCAGATATATATTGACGGTAACAATGAAATTGATCTGATACCACGTGTCGGAAACCAGCTGATACACCTTGGGACTGCTGAAGATTTTAAAGGAAAACTCAGAAACCTGGAGGCCTTTTATGACAAGGTATTACCTGAGGTTGGGTGGAATAAATATTCAGTGATAAACCTTGAATTTAAGGACCAGATAGTTTGTAAAAAAAGATAACCAGAAATAATCATATTTAAGCTATGAGTAAAAAGGAACAGTATGTAGCAGCAATCGACATTGGAACAACAAAAATAGTTGCCATTGTCGGCAAGAAAAACGAGAACGGTAAGATAGAGATTCTCGGACTTAGCAAAGCTCTCTCCAAAGGTGTGAAGAGAGGCGTCGTTCTGAACATTGAAGAGACTGTAAATGCTATTCAGACAACTGTGGATGATGTGCAGAAAAGATCGGGCATACAATTCTCGGAAGTCTTTGTGGGAATCGCCGGTCAGCATATTAAAAGTATGAAGAACCGTGGCTATATCATGCGCGAAGCGTATGATGATGAAATCAAGAAGGAGGAAGTTTTCAGGCTTATTGAGGATATGCATAAAATCCATATCGAAATAGGAGAGGAGATAATTCATGTCATCCCTCAGAATTTTATCGTCGATAATGAAACAGGTGTGAAGAGTCCTATTGGAATGTGTGGAAGACGGCTGGAAGCTAATTTTCATATTGTTATCGGACAGGTGGCTGCAGCAAAGAACATTGAAAAATGTATCAGGAAGGCCAACCTGACTGTTAAGGACATGATACTTGAACCCCTGGCTTCTTCAGATGCAGTGCTTACTGACGATGAAAAAGAAGCGGGTGTTGTGCTGGTTGATATAGGTGGCGGCACAACCGACGTGGCCGTTTATTATGACAATATTATACGTCATACAGCAGTAATTCCTTTCGGCGGTAATGTTGTGACTAAAGATATCAAAGAAGGCTGTGCTATCCTTCACAGGCATGCCGAACAGCTCAAAATTCAATACGGATCGGCACTGGGCGATATAGCTCCCGAAGATAAGGTAGTATCTATCCCCGGGATTAGTGGGAGGGAGCCGAAAGAGATATCCTTTAAGAGCCTTGCTTATATTATACAGTCGAGGATGGAGGAAATCATCGATGCAGTGAATTTTGAAATACAGAATTCCGGCTACGCAGATAAACTGGCAGCTGGTGTTGTTATTACAGGGGGTGGAGCGATGCTGCGCCATCTTCCTCAGCTGATGAAGTTTAAAACGGCAATGGATGTCAGGATTGGGTTTCCTAATGAACATCTGGCAGGTACTGCAAAAAATGAGATCAACCAGCCAATGTATGCAACCAGCGTTGGTTTGATAATGCGAGGTTTCGAGTATCTTGAGACGTATAAAAAGACGTTCAGCGCCGGTACTACTGAAGAATATGTAAGGCCTGCAGGGGAAGATCTGAAGCAGGGATCGGATGAAAACAACAGGGAAAAGACATTGAAGCCTCCTGCTCATGAAGAGGAAAAAACTCCACTTACCGAAAAAATAAAGGCTATGTTGTCTAAAATGTTTGAGGTTGAAGATCAGTCAATTAATTAAAAACCTAGACTATGTCAGACGATTTAATGAACTTTGATCTGCCCGTTGAGCGATCATCTATTATTAAAGTCCTGGGAATAGGCGGCGGCGGTAACAATGCTGTTAATCACATGTTTGAAAAAGGTATCAGGGATGTGAATTTTGTTGTTTGCAATACCGACCACCAGGCTCTTATCAAAAGCCCTGTCCCGATAAAGGTTCAGATAGGAGAGGCCCTAACTGAAGGAAGGGGGGCTGGTAGCAAGCCTGAAATAGGCCGCCAGGCTGCCATCGAGAATATAGATGATGTTATGGAGGCCCTTTCTGGTAACACCAAAATGGTATTTATCACTACAGGGATGGGAGGAGGAACGGGAACCGGAGCTATACCGGTTATTGCAAAAGCCTGCAAGGACATCGGTCTGCTAACCATTGCAGTAGTGACGATTCCATTCAAATCTGAAGGGAAAGTGCGTATCAGGCAGGCAATAGATGGGGTATCTGATCTTAAGGACCACGTTGATTCGCTACTGGTTATTAATAATGAAAAACTCAGGGAAATATATGGCAATCAGCCCGTCTCAACTGCTTTTGCAAAGGCAGATGATATTCTGACGACAGCAGTGAAAGGTATCGCGGAGATAATTACCGTTACAGGCTATATTAACGTTGACTTCGCCGATGTGGAAACAGTGATGAAAAGTTCCGGTGTTGCCATTATGGGAATGGGTAAAGCTTCAGGTGAGAACAGGGCTATAAAAGCCATCGACGACGCACTGGCTTCTCCTCTGCTGAATTCAAATGATGTAACAGGTGCCAACAGCATTTTGATCAATATCTCTTCCGGGACAGGAGAACACGAAATCACTATGGATGAACTGGGTGAAATCACCGATTATATGTATGAAGCAGCATCGGATGAGGCTCTGATAATAAGAGGTCTTTCGAAAGATGAAAATCTGAAGGAAGAGATATGTGTGACGGTGATCGCCACCGGCTTTGAAGCAAACAGCATTTTCCAGCCTTATAAACCCAAAAAACCTGCTACGGTGGAACTGATGACAAATAAAAGCCCCATACCCAACCGTATAATACCTGAAGCAGGCAAGGATGCATTTTCTGTCCATGAGAAAGGGAAGAAATCTATTATAACCGACTTTGAAGAAGAATCACAGGGGGAGATTGATTTCAGCCTGGAGAAGAGTGAAGATAGGAATGATATAAGGGGCAGAAGATCCGAGGACGATGATGATCAGCCTGAAAAACCTGAAACAACCCTCAGGAAAGTAAAACATATGCAGAATTTGCTGAAGAGGGAGGGACTATCAAACAAGACCATGAAGGAGAATATTGACACATTTGAAGATGTCCCTGCTTACGTAAGAAGGAATCTGTCAATCGATGCACCCGACAGCGCGTCGGAAAGCAAATTGTCAAAATTCACCCTCACATCTGATGATAATGATGAGCCTGTTCTCAGAGAAAACAATGCTTATCTGAATGATAATGTTGATTAAAAGGTTAACCATAAAGTACATAAGTAAGGGGTAAAACATATTAAGTTAAAATACTGAATTACAGTTTATTGCGGCCTTTGCGCAATTCCTTGCGCTCTTTGCGGTTAATTTTTATTTCACTTTCCGGAGAACCCCCTATCAGATTTTCTATATTTGTACCTGATGATCAGACGTATTTCTATAATACTGCTTCTTGCCCTGTCTTCGGAATTAATGGCCCAGAAACCGACTTCTGATGCTTCATTTTCAAATTCCCGGAACGCCGCTTATTTCTCTCCCGGTAAAAATTCACAAAGAGCTGATTCAGTTAAAAAGCCACGTATTTTAAAGGAATGGAAGTTATCTCCTGATTATTCAGAAGAGGTGCCTGTTTCAATAGACACTGTTTTCTCATTATTTAACCGTTACAAGATTGCTGACAAGTACTCGCCGGTAAATGCAACACTCGGAAACTATGGACTGCCTTTTTACCAGCTGAGTTTTTTTGACAGGGTTACTGACCCTGATGAATATCTTTATAAGTACTATTATCCTTTTATGCATGTGCCTGACAATGCTGTGTTTATGAATACTCAGGCTCCTTATACCGAACTTGACTGGTCCTTTTCAGGCCCCCGCCAAACAGCTGAACAGACATTCAGAGTCATGCATTCACAGAACGTGAACAGGTTCTTTAACTTCGGACTAATTTATGATATTGTATTCAGTCTCGGGCAGTATAATTATCAGCGGGCAGAGGACAAAACTTTTACATTTTTCACATCATATACAGGTGGAAAGTATAATCTTTATTTTTCAGCCGGTATAAATAATATTACCTCTTATTTTAATGGAGGAATAACAGACATAAATGAGCTAAATCAAGCTAATACACGCGATGTTCCTGTTAACCTGGGCGGACTTAACACAGCGGAGGGGGTGTTAAAAAACAAGAACCTTCTTATAGTACAGAGGTATACACTTGGAAGCACCGGTGAGACAAAAAAGGATACTTCTTCTCATCAAAAGTCCGGATTTCTGGGACTGAGCGGCACATTTTCACATGTATTTACATTTGAAACAAATAAGAGGACTTACATAGACAATTATCCCGCAGGCGGATTTTATGATACCTCATATATAAGTCAGTCAGTCACATTTGATTCACTTTATTCGAGAAGCTTCAAGAATACTCTCAGGTTTGATTTTACAACCGATGAAACCAGGAAGTTCCGCCTTGGCGGGGGTGTGGGTATCAGAAATGAAATATTCCGTTACAGTCAGATCATTCCTTCGCATGATACCTTGCATGCCGATACTGCAACCTGGAACAGGAGCAATAATTCCCTTGTGGGGAGATTGTTTAATAATATCGGGAATAAATTCAGATGGCTGGCAACAGGTGAATTATACCTGACAGGCTACAGGGCCGGCGATTTTGAACTTAACGGGGAGATATCAAAATATTTTGACTGGAAAAAGGGAAGAGCTGCCTGGCTTATTACAGGAGGAATTACTAACAGACAACCTTCTTTCTGGTATCAGCAGTGGGGAGGTAACAACTTCGAGTGGCAAAATAATCTGAACAAGGAGTTCAGGATAGATGTTGGTTCAGATTTTTCTTATCCCGGAAGAAAAATGGAAATCAAATTCAATTATGCAATAATCAAAAATTACACTGATTTTGATACAGCGGCCTATCCATCTCAATACGCCGGGGGACTTTCGGTAGCTTCACTGAAATTAAGTAAGGATTTGAGAGCCTGGAAGTTTCATCTTGCAACTGATCTCATCATTCAGAAAAGCAGTAATCCCACAATTCTTGATCTTCCTTTGGTCACTGTCAGGTCAGCCGGATATTTTGAACATATGTTCAGGTTTCCGAAAACCGGAGGCAAACTTAATACCCAGCTGGGTGTTGATGTAACTTATAATACTGCTTATCATGCATATGCCTTCATGCCTGCCACAGGAATATTCTACAGGCAGGATAAAGTGACTGAAGGTGATTATCCCTACATCAATGCTTTTCTGAATATAAAACTAAAGAGGACAAGAATCTTTATTATGTTGGACCACCTCAACTACGGACTGATGAGTTCAGATATAGTTAATAACTATTTCATGGTTCCAACTTACCCAATGAATATCAGGATGTTATGTTACGGGATTGCCTGGACTTTCTATAATTAAAATTTTGTTGTACCCTTGCACGCATTTTTAATAATTTTGTTTAACGAATACAACATCTTTGATAAAAAAGTTAATATTTCTTTTGGTGTTCCTGGTAACAGGCTTAATGCAGATAATGGCAGTGACCGGGAAGAATTTTGGAATTGATATAACCTCTTCTCCCGAAAATAATATGAAAGCCGACATAAAATACATCAGGTATCTGCATTCGATTTTCGACCGTAAAATACCCGATGAAAATGAAAGATTGAATTTTATTCTTGCGGCGTATAATGCTGGTCCGGGTCATGTTCTTGATGCGATGGACCTGGCTGAAAAGAATGGGATGGATCCCCATAAATGGAAAAGTAAAGTTGCAGTATGAATGTTGAAAAAAACAGAGCCTCAGTATTATAATGATTTTGTTGTGAAAAACGGGTATTTCAAAGGAACTGAATCGGTAGCTTTTGTTACCGAGGTCCTTGACAGGTTCGAACATTATAAAAATATCCTTCCGGAGGAGAAGCTTAATTAGCTTTATTTTGTTGGGCTAAAGCCCATTTCTTGATATAGTTAACTAATTTCGGGCTTAAGCCCGGGGTTAATAGGAATGCATTCTTACAGGGACTTTAGTCTCCGGGGATTTGTTGGGCTAAAGCCAACGGTAATTGAACGAATTCAATAATCCTTAATACGAGGTGACACGACCAGTTGGCTAAAGCCAACAGTAATTGAATAAGAAGTATATTTTTATCCCAGTTATAATGTCATTTATATTAACCTCAATTACCGTCGGTTTTAACCGACGGTAACAGACATACTCTTTGATCGGGACTTTAGTCCCTCAGGATTTGGATTTTATTCAGCTTTCAGATTCAAATTTTTTGATAATTGCAAGTAATTCATTAAGCATCATGGCGGTTGCCCCCCAGATCACATGTCCGTCATAATCAAAATACTTAACATCGATCATTTCCCCTCTTATCTCGAAGGGTTTTATCTTTATTATCGCAGGGTCAAGCAGTCGCTCTATGGATGCTTCGAAGAGGAAAACAACTTCTTCGGTCCTGTAATGAAATGTTGGTTTTGTTTCAGTCCATCCGACTACCGGAGTCACTATCATGTTACTGACAGGAATAAAAAGCGGAGTAAGAGTACCAAGTATCATTATTTTTGAAGTATCGGCACCCGTCTCTTCATTTGCCTCACGCAAAGCTGTTTGTATAATATCAATATCAATGGGTTCTTTTTTGCCGCCGGGAAAGCTTATCTGTCCACTATGCACGCCCTCATAATCAGGACGTTGCATAAAAACAGTAAAAACAGATCCTGCTTCAGGATACAGGAGGATAAGAACTGCTGCAATACGGGCATCACTACCTGGCACTTTAGGAAAATCTCTCAGCATCCTCTCTAAGGAAGACATCTGCCACTGAACCTCAGTCCCCGGCAGATCTTTCTGTAATCCGGCTTTTAATAATTCAGAAAATTTCTTCATTTATTCCTTAAAGAAAAACATTTCTTTCGGGAAAGACACAGGTGTAGTTTTTTTAGCAAAAGTGACATCTCCAAGAGATATTGATTCTCCCCCTGTTCTTTCGAAATAATCTATACGCACAGGGTAGTAACCCGGATTCAATGGAACAAGTTTAACCACAGGATTATCAGCTGAATGAAGCCCGTTGTTATTTAAAAACAATTGATTATTAAGGTATACTTTTGAACCATCATCGGATGTATCCCAGATATAATACATATCTTTTTTTGTAATATGAAGGTACCCTTCAAACTTAACGGCAAAACTATCTTTTTTCAATGCGAACTTAAGATCAAGATTTTCAGTTATCCCCGTCTTTTTCGGTACCATCGATGAAAGGTCAGGAACCGAATCCCAAACTCCTTCATAATAAGAATACTTTAGGCCAGGTTTAAGGTTTTCAACTGATTGAAGTCCATTCATATAATCACCTTCAGTAAAAATCCTGGTGACAGCAGGCGGATTATTATATTTTTTTGAGATGCTTTTAACTTTCAGTGTACAAGCTTTATTTAGTATGATTTTGTCTTTGCATTTAGGGGAATTAATTGTTGGTTCAGTACCATCAGTTGTATACCTGAGATTCGGATTATTGTTCTGGATCAAAGCATACGCTGAAGCACCTTTTGGGATTATGCCTGATTCAGGGTAAACCATGAAGTTGCCTCCGGTATCAAAAATAAAACGTAACCCATCATATGCACTTTTAAAAGGCACTGAACCATGATCTTCATCAGCATATTCAGCCACCTTCCAGTTTAAATCTTCAGGTGCAGTTTTTTTGAGTACATTTTCCATGGGAGTGATGCCCATATCCTTCATTCCTCCGCCCAGGCGCCCGGTTATAAAGATCGTTTTATTCCAGTTTTTTGTTTTTAAAAATTCATCCTGAGCGCTCTTTATCATCATCCTGTTTTTGTACCAGAAACTTGGATCTATGGCTATATAAGCATCAAAAAGATCGGGGTCATTCAGGAGGGCGTACATAGCGAAAAGACCTCCATATGAATGACCTATAAGAACTTTATATGGTTCCGTTTTGAAGTTTTTATCAATATATGGGATGAGCTCATCTTTAAAGAACAGCAGGAATTTATTTGCCCCACCCCCCGTTGGTGCATTTTTACTTGAATCCGGCAGGAAATCGTGGTTCCTGTCAATATTAAATACTCCGACAATAATTGCCTTTGGCATTTTATTGTTAACAAAAAGGAATCGGGCAGTTGGAACGATATGCTGATCCCGTCCGTCAGCATCCAATACATAAATAACCGGGAATTTGACATTTCTATCGTAATATCCGTCCGGTAGAAATATACTCATCTTTCGACTCTGCTTCAAAATTCCGGAATTCAGAGAGGCGTGTATTTCTGAGTAGCCATCCTGTGCAAGTGTTATGTGAGAAATGGACAACAGAAATATCAGCAGCATTAATCTGGTTTTCATAAATTATATTTTGAAGTTAAATGTATCAATATTTTTGTAATAAAAGTTGCTTAGAACCCTCCAACCCCCCCCATTGTTTTTGCCCCCCAACCCCCCAAGGGGGGGCTAAGTCAGCCTTTGTTTGGTTCTCCCCCTTGTCTTTTACCCCCCAACCCCCCATTTGGGGGGCTTTTTACCTTTATTATCTATTACCGAATCATAATTTTGTTTCAGATTCTTTCTTTTTAAGTTCCCCATTTGGGGGTCCCGATAGCAATCGGGATAGGGGGTAATTCACTCATACCTCAATGCCTCTACCGGATTAGCAGTTGAAGCTCTCCAGCTCTGCCAGCTGACAGTAAGCATGGCAATAAACAAAACAATTATTCCGGCCAGTATATATATCCACCAGGTAACATGTGTCCTGTAAGCATAGTTTTCGAGCCATTTATGCATGACATACCATGATACAGGTGCCGCAACAAAAAAGGCAGTTGCAACCCATTTTACAAAGTCCTTATTGATAAGTGTTATAATATCACTAATTTTTGCGCCGTTTATTTTACGAATACCTATTTCTTTCGTGCGGCAACGGGATCTTTGAAAAGAGATAGCGAAAAGACCTATCATTGATAGAAACAAGCTTATAAAAGAGCACGATGCAATTAATCTCAGGTAATTTTTATTTTCCCTGTGCATCCAGTCAAAGCGATCTCCCACGGATTCAATGTTAACAGGGTAATCAGGAATAATTCTGTTCCAAACCAGTGAAATTGTTTGCCTTGCCTGTACTGACTGGTTTTTCGATGCTTTAACAAGGAGATGACTGCCATGATTGTCGTATGATATAAAAGCAGGCTCCACCCATGATTTAAGATCAGAATAGTGAAAATCTTTTACAACACCGATAATGATCATTTCCTCCATACCGGGGAGACCTTTTCCAACCAGATCCTGATCAGGAAAGAGCCTGGCAAATGAATCGTTTATAAGGCATTTTTTGGTATTGGAGGAAAGGGTTTCAGAAAAATCCTTCCCTTCAATAAGCTGGATACCTAAAACTTTAAGAAAGTTTTCATCACCACTGAAACCAGCAGGGGAATACTGTTTTTCCACTCCGTCCTGCCGGTACTTTAATGCTACCAAAAAATGTTCAAGAACAGGTGAGGCGGTGGTAACAGATATATTATCGATGGAACTGCTTTTCAATAATTCTTCTTTGAATACACCGGCCTTATCCCCATACTTAGCGGGTAGTTTTATCTCAATTACCTCTTTATCAAGGCCTATTGGTTTATTTGTTATATAATTCATTTGCCTTATGATTATCATTGAGCATATTATCAGACCAATGGAACTGGCTATCTGAAAAATGTTGAAAACAGGAATCTGGATACTCCTGGTTTTTTGATTCTGTTCTGTCTTTAAAAGATGTAAATTAAGATTTGACCATATCAGGTATGAAACAAATAACAATGTACCTATCAATATCAATACTAATACCACTGCCAGAACAACCATTTGTGCGGGTTTGAGAATAAAGTTAAGGTCTATGGTGCTGCCTGTGAGATTATTGAAAAACGGAAGTAGCTCAGACATTAAATATATGCTTAACAAAAAAGAAATAACTACCATAATTGAATTTTCGAGCAAAAACCGGGCAATAAGACTGAAAAGGGAACTGCCATTAATACGCCTGACATAATACTCCTTTATTTTTTCGAGATATTTGTTCGTAAGTATTCCCAGGTAATTGAATGATGCCACACCGATTATCATCAATCCTATAACCAGAGCAATCCAGATATCTGTTTTGTCACGACTGGCTTCAATAGCAGAAGCCCTGGTTGTATCGAAATAAGCTTGCCTGAAAGGCTCCAGAAAATACTGCCCAGGGATGCCTGTATTAATAATGGGGATAGACTCCTTTTTTTCAGAAAAGAGCTTCTCCATTTCCCCCTGATCTGTTCCTTTCTTCAACCTGATATAACAACGACTGTCTGTTTCCTCAATTGGACATACCATATCAAAGATAATCTGGCTGTTTTCATCCGGCCTTTTAAACACTCCACTTACGATCATGTTTTCAACCTTGTTACGCCTGAGGATTTCAATAACCTGGCCTACAGGATTATCTGAGCCAAAATATTTTTTCGCAAGATCTTCGGCTATTACAATATTGTTCTTTGCCGCCAGTACTGTTGAAGGATTATTTGTTAAAAGCTTGTACGAAAAGAACTCGAAGAAATTTTTTGAAGCAGCAATAATAATTGGAGGATCAGAATAATCAATATTATTGACCTTTAATTTCTGGGTACCATAATTGTTTATCCTGCAGAAATCTTCTACCTGGGGGAAATTTTCTTTCATATATTCAGCCGAACCAAATTTGCAATAGTACATTTGCTTTCCCGGGATCCATGGGTCATCTGATTTAAGAGCATATATCTGCTCCTTATATTTCTGGAAGCTATCGGTGTTTAACTCCCTCGTAATAAACATTATGATCAGGTTAAAGCTTGCCATTCCCACAGCAAGACTGATAATGATTACCAGAGTATTTAACCTGTCCCTTAAAATGCTTCTGAAGATTTGTTTTAAATTCATCATTTTTACCCCCCCCCAGGGGCTGTTGAAAAAGTTAGTTTTTTTGCTTTACTACTTCGTGTTCCTTAGTGATGTACTTTGTGATCCTTTGTGGTTCAATGAATTATATTTTACCACTAAGGCCACGAAGGTATACACAAAGTCGCACTAAGGACTTTTTCAACAGCCCCTATATCTTTTTAAATAATAGTTTTTGACTTTTGTTTTTATTTGGCAAATTGTATATTCTGCTTTTAAATCATTATTTTTTTATCATTTATTTTAAGCCCTTTAGGGGTTTGGGGTGCAAAATTATTCATATCTGAGAGCTTCAACAGGATTCCTCGCGGCAGCTCTCCAGCTTTGCAGGCTAATTTACCACCCCTAAATCCCCTAAAGGGGACTTTCGGGGAGTTCCGATTTAAGTTTTATGCACATACGTTCTATCTCTTTTCTTACCTGAGTAATATTATTTTCAATTTCTTTATTTGTGAAGCTTATTACTTTAATTCCCCGGTTTTCCAATTCTCCTTCCCGGCCAAAATCATATTCTTTTCGTTCTATAGATTTATGAATCCCTCCATCAACCTCAACTACTAGTTTTAATGAATGACAATAAAAATCAGCGATAAAAATGTCAATTGGATGTTGTGGTCTGAATCGCAGACCTAACATCTTTTTCCCTATTAATTCTTCCCATAACTTTTGTTCCGATTCAGTCATGGTCTTTCTCAACATTTTAGCTTTTTCAAAAATGTGAGGCTTTGCATTATAAAACATCGAAACATTAACGCTAATTGTCATATTATTTATCATTTATTTTAAGCCCCTTTAGGGGTTTGGGGTGCAAAATTATTCATATCTGAGAGCTTCAACAGGATTCCTCGCAGCAGCTCTCCAGCTTTGCAGGCTTACAGTAAGAAGAGAAACAACAAGAACTATAATACCTGAAAATACAAAAAACCACCATTTCATCTCTGTTCTGTAAACAAAATTCTGAAGCCACCTGTTTATGAGGAACCAGGCAACAGGGCATGCGATAACAAAAGCAATGGTCATCCATTTAATAAATCCTGAATTAAGCATGATCAGCATATTACCAGTTTTGGCCCCATTAACTTTACGGATACCTATCTCCTTTGTTCGTCTTGCAACAAGCACGGAAGTAACTGAAAAAAGACCGAAGCAGATAATTATTATAGAAAGAAAAGAGAAAAACCCCGTCATTTTAGCCTGTGAAAACTCCTTGCTGTAGGCCGATCTGTAAAGATCGCCTATGAACTCATACTGAAAAGGATAATCTGGCAGCTCCTCGTCCCAGATATTTTTCAGATCTGCAATAGCCTCATCTCTTCTTGCGGAATCAACTTTAACAAGAAAACAAAGATAAAAGATGGGTTTCTGAAAAAATACATACGGTTTAATTTTCTGTCTGACTGTAGTGAAATTAAAATCGGGTACCACTCCGACAACTGTTCCTCCGTAAAAGATATCGGGTGTATCGAATTTTATTTTGAAAGGCTGGCCAATGGCTTCTTCAGGTGTCCATCCCAAAAGCTTTAAGGCAGTTTTATTCAATATATAATCTTCCCCTTTTCTGTCAGGATTGTACTGTGAAAAGTTCCGGCCAGCAACTAAAGGTATATTGAAAAAGTCGAAAAAATTGTCTTCAACCGATAAAACGTATAGTTGTTTTTTTTCAAGGTTATCTTTTATCCCTGGTGATTCTACCTGAAGGGCATCTAGCGTTTCGCCGGAAGGTTCCTCCATGGAAGCCGTTACACTCTTTATCAATGGATCCTGCTGTGCCCTGTTACGAAAAGCATTGTATTTGGATCGGATTTCCCAATTCTGTTTTTTCAATACAAGGATATCATTACTCATGTCTCCAAGGCTGCGTGAGAGCATGAATTCATTCTGTTTATAAATGGTTACAGATGCAACCATCAGGATTATTGCAAGGCAAAACTGTGTCGTCATTAATATTGCGTATGACGAAATCCCTGGCAGGATATTATGAGAAGCATCTTTAAAACCAGAAATTGCCCTTCTTCCTTTCATTATATAAATAATTAAGGGCAAGCTTCCGGCAATTACGGAAACAATCAAAAAACCCAGGACAATAATCCAGGTGCTGACAAGGTCGATATATCCGTTGGGCAGCAGATTAATGTCAAACAAGGTCTTTGCAGGACTTTCAGCTATACCAATAAGTAACATTGCCAGGATCAGAGACAAGAATACACATATACCAGATTCTGTTATAGACTGTAATATCATATTTTTATTATTCGAGCCTGTTATCCTCTGTACGTGAATTTGTTTCTGAAGCGACATTAATCTTGCTTTATTAAGGTTATAATAGTTGACCCATGATATAAGAAGCAAGACAAATGCAATTACAATGAACAGGTAGACACTTTTAATACTACCGTTTTGTTCAACTTCCCTGTCTTTGTCCGAAAAAAGATGAATATCAGTAATCTTTTGAAGATCTGGTGTAAAAACATTCTGATACTCTGTGTCGACTACTTTTTTAATAAAAGCCGGAAAGCCTTTTAAAATAGCATCAGGGCTTGTGTTTGGTTTTAAAAGAAGATAAACATAAGCCCAGTCGGGCGGTTCATCGGGTTTTGCAAATGAAGTAAGCACATCGAAATGAATATGCGAGTTGGGAGGAATATCCTTCATTACACCTTTTATATTGAAAAGACCCATTTTTGTATCGTATTCTCCTGAAAACAATATGGTTTGGCCAACAGGATTTAAATTACCGAAATATTTATGGGACAGGGACTCTGAAATTACTGCGGAATATGGTTCGTTAAGAACTTGATCAACATCGCCGTAAAGCAAGTCAATATCAAAAACTTTAAAAAAATTTGTATCCGTAGCGAAAACTTTATCAGAATAGAACTTGTTTTCACCAATCTTTACCGCGGTATGGCGATAAGGGTCCAACCTGACCATTTCTTCAATCTGAGGAAATGTTTCCGGCATCTGCCACACCCATTTCTCCCAGCATCGGGCAAAATGGGACCTGGTACCGGAGATATTTGTTTCAAATGTCAATCTGTATATACGGTCAGCATCAGGAAGGCTTCTGTCATAGCTGAATTCATTTTTAACCCAGACTATTACAGCGAAGGAACAAGCTAAACCAATACCCAGCCCAAGGATGTTAAGAACCACGTAGCTTTTTATTTTGAAAAGGTTTCGAAGTATGAGTTTTATGTTTAACATTTTTTTCTGGTTACTGGGTGCTGGGTACTAGGTGCTTGGTTTTATTCATATCTAAGGGCTTCGACAGGATTCCTTGTTGCTGTTCTCCAGATCAGCCAGCTGACTGTAAAAATTGCAATTAAAAGTTCAAATAAAACAGCGACAATAAATACCCACCAGCCTGTTTCAATATGAAATGCAAAATTCTGCAGCCATTTATCAGCAAGCATGTAAGCAACCGGACAAGCCACAAAGCTTGAAGCTATGATCCATATAATAAATTCCTTCGATAGTAACGCAGAAATACCTGACAACCTGGCCCCCAAAACTTTTCGAATACCGACTTCCTTAATACGCCCGGTGACAATGAATGAAGCAAATCCAAATAATCCCAGACATGAGATAAACAAAGCCAGTATTGTAAAAATGGTCAGTAGCTGACCGGTCTTTTTTTCCGGGTTGTACAAATTATTATATGCATCTTTAAGATAGTCGTAACTCAATCCAACTCCTGGCATGACATCACTCCATGAAGTTTTTATGTAGTCAAGAGTACCATTCATATTTTGCTGACTTATCCTTATAGCAATAAAAATATACATTTTAGGATTAATAAATATCAGCACAGGATTAATTTTACTATGGAACGACTGTACATGGAAGTCCCTGACAACACCTATTATTTTAACCCCGTTTTTAAATTCATCTCCCGGAATTGTCAGTTTTGTTCCCAGAGGGTTTGTCAGGCCAAGCGCTTTTACTGCTGTCTGATTTAAAAGAACACTTTCATACCGGTCAGTCGAAAATTCAGTTGAGAAATCCCTGCCGTCAACTATTTCCAGTCCCATGACTTTTGCAAATCCGTAATCCGCGGGCAGTGCCTGCACATTTACTGATTTGTCGGGAGGTGAACCTTCAGGGGTCACGCCTATATTCATCTGGCTGTTGATACCTGGAAGTGTATACGCTCCGGAAACATTAAGTATGTTAGAATTTTTTAAGAGTTCATCTTTAAGTGTCTCATATTTATTATTTATTGTTTGTGCGGGGCCCGGGAACTTTAAGAGGATTACGTTTTCTTTATCAAATCCGAGGCTGCTGTTTTTCATGAAGTTTGTCTGCCGGAATATAATAATTGTTCCTGCCAGAAGGATTATTGATACGGCAAACTGGAACATAACAAGAATCGTTCTGAGAGTCAACTTATTTTTTTTACCTTCAGTTTCCTTTCTTATTATCTCAATCGGATTAAATCCTGAAATATAAAATGCAGGATATCCTCCGGCCACTGCACCAACAACAATAATAATTGAAATTACAAGTACTGAAAGCACTCTGAAATAGCTGTTTTTGAGGACAAAGCTTGTTCCCAGATAGGAATAAAGGTTAAGATAAAAACTATCAAAAAGAAAGACAGCAATAATTGCTGAGATCAGAATTATGATCATCGATTCGGACATAAACTGAAGTATGAGCTGTCTTTTATATGCCCCAGCAGTTTTCCGTATTGCCACCTCTTTCATCCTTCCCAGATATTGAGAGATAGAGAGGTTCAGAAAATTAAAGCATGCGATTAATAAGACAAAAATTGCGGCCGAGAGGAAGATATATACATAAGTTTTATTCCCTTTATCACCAATGTCACCGCGTGTTTCGGTATCCCAGTGAATATCTGTCAGGGGCTGAATGACAAATTTCATTCTTGCTGCCAGCCATTCTCCTGCATTTTTTTTGAGAAGATCGTCGAGTTTTGGGATGATAGAATATACAGGTACATTTTTTTTCATTAAGATATATGTCAGATCATCACCCCAGCTATTCCATGGTTGTTCAGAACCTTGTCCCATTGCTTTAATAGTGGAATATGAGACCAGGAAGTCACATTTTAAATGTGTGTTCTCAGGAATGTTATCCATGAGACCGGTAATTTTCAATGGTATATCGTGGTAAGATAATTCCTGTCCCAGGGGATCAGTATTTCCAAAATACTTATTTGCTATCTTTTTTGAAATCACTACGGAAAACGGATCAAGAAGAGCATTTTCTGTATTTCCTTCTGTCATATTAAATGAAAATACCTGAAAGATCCCCTGATCGGCAAAAAACAGATTATGTTCCGTTATCTCCTGGTTATCCCTGTTTTTAATTACAGCATCATAGTCTTTCCTTACGCGAATAGCTTTTTCAACTTCCGGCATCTGAAGTTCAATTGCGGGGGCCAGAGCAGGCATTGATCCTGCGAATTTCATGATGTTTCCTTCATTTCCCCATTCCAGTGCGATCCTGTAAATATTATTTTTGTTTTTCTGGAAACTCTCGTAGCTCAGTTCATTAACAACATACATCAGTATCAGAAGGCTTGCAGTTATTCCAAGTGCCAATCCAATAATATTAATCGAAGAAAAAAACCTGTGTTTAACCAGGACATTTACAGCTGTTTTTAAATAATTTCTGAACATATAGAATGAATATTATTGTTTTTACATTAAAAATATTTACCCTCAGCCCACTTCTTTTTACCCCCCAACCCCATGGTGTTTTTACCCCCCAACCCCTGTTCTTTTTACCCCCCAATCCCCCGGTGTTTTTACCCCCCAACCCCCCATTTGGGGGGCTAAGAAGTCAGAATATTGAACATTCGAAGTCAGAAATCAGAATTTTATAACAGTTCTGCATTCTTAAATCGTTTGTTCTTCATTCTTCATTCATTTTAATTTTTTAACATACTTTCTCCCTCTCTGGGGGCTAAGTCCACTCTTTGTTTTTCTCTCTTCTTTTTACCCCCCCAACCCCCCATTTGGGGGGCTTTCTTATTTTGATAATAATTCTTTGACTGTTGTTTCTATTTGGGTAATTGTATTTTCAATATTTTCAATGATCTGTTTGTTGGTAAAACGAATTACTATAATTCCGAAAGCATTGAATATTTCACTTCTTCCAATGTCATATTCCTTGTTTTCATGAATTTCATGGATATTACCGTTTGCTTCGATTACCAGTTTTAGTTTAGGACAATAAAAGTCAGCAATAAATCGATTTATTGGATGTTGTCTTCTGAACTGTAATCCAAAAATCTGATTCTTACAAAGCCGGGACCATAAAAGTTTTTCTGCTATGGTCTCCATTTTTCTTAATTCTTTTGCTTTTTTAAAAACATCAGGAGTCGCTCCAAAATACATAGGGTACTCAACGCTTAATCCTTTCATTCTATATTCGATTTATATTTCTTCATTATCTTGAAATTATTTTGTTGTATTAAGTCCCCCATATGGGGGATTTAGGGGGTACTTCATTCGTATCGGAGAGCTTCGACTGGATTCTTCCTTGCTGCTCTCCAGCTTTGCCAGCTAACAGTTAATAATGCTATTGCCATGGCTAATAATCCTGCCAGTAAAAAAATCCACCATTTGAGATCGGTTTTTGCTGCAAAGTTCTGTAACCACTTATGGAGGGAGAACCATGCCACAGGTACCGCAATAGCAAATGCAATTGCAACCCATTTTATGAAATTACTGTTTAGCATGATGATTACTTCACGTATTCTAGCTCCATTAACCTTACGAATTCCAATTTCTTTTGTCCTACGGGTCAAGGCATATGAAGAAAGAGCAAACAGCCCGATACAGGACAAAATAATTGCAATGGCTGAAAACCAGGCAATTATCTTATTTGTCTGGATATATTCTTTGTAGTATTCGTTAAGCTTGTCTATTGCAAAGAAATAGCTGACTGTAGTTTTGGGTTCGGTATTCTGCCATAGATCTTTCAACAGGTTGATAACCTTTAGACTGGCTCCCGGTTTAGTCCTGACCGAAAGAAAACTAAAGTTTGTCGGATCTTCACTATCAATGAAAAAATGAGCCAGGGGCTGCATTTCCCCCTGAACTCCCTGATAACTGAAATCATCTACTTCCCCGATAAGTTTCCACGGATCACCTGTTTTGGAACTTTCATGAATGATCTGACCTGTAGCTTCTCCAAATCCTAGTTTTTTCATTGCTGATTTGTTCAGGACCATGCAATCCTTATAAGATATCAATTGCTGGTCAAACCCTGTACCACTCAATATTTTAATGCCATAAGTTTTAAAATAATTCCGGCCAACATATGCCTTTCTTAAATGGATATCATTTACCTCAGATGAACCTTCAGGATAAAAATTATTATAGTTCTGACTGTAAAGACCAGGGGTATTCTGGGAAAAGCAAACCGATTCAACATATGGACTCGATTCCAGCTCTTTTGAAACATAGCTGTACTTCTGAGATGCACTCTTCATATCGGGATATTGCCATTTGTTCAGATCGACAACCACGACATTTTCCTTATCAAATTTGGGATCTTTGTTGATCATGAAATGGATCTGTTTGCGGATAAGAATTGTACCTGATATCAGGATAATGGCTATGGCGAACTGTACTATTACCAGCGAGTATCGTGATGAGCCTCTTTTACCTGAAGTTATCAGATTACCATGAAGTGTCTGGATCAATTTAGTCCTTGCCCAGAATACAGAGGGAATCAGACCAGATGATACACCAACTATTAACCAGACCGATATGAGTAAAAGTATCAGAAATTTATATTGATAGAGGTGAAATTGCAAATGTGTATCGAATAGTTTATTAAAGGACGGGAGTACTATATTCATCAACTCAACACCGGCAAGCAATGCAATAAAGCTGACAAGCAAAGACTCCGTCATCATCTGACTGAATAAGCTTGTCCCCGATGCCCCAAGTACTCGTTTTATTCCGATTTCTTTTGTTCTGGAGAATGAATTGGTTATGGTCAGGTTTATGAAGTTAACAACTGCAATTCCTATTATTCCAAATGCTACTATAGTAAGAATAATTATCAGGGTCGGATTAGATTCCTCTGATGCATGGTATTTACTGAAAGGCAGAAGGTTCAGGTCGGTATTGTTTTCACCCACAGGAATGAAATTTTCTTTTACGATCTTCTGAAGCTTATCATGTAAACTCTTCGGATCAACACCATGTTTTAAAAGCACGTAGGTAATCGAAAAAGTATTGTACCAGTCGTGAACATCCTTAATCCAGGGAGAAATGGAGGTGCCTGTTTCATAAGATGCCAGAATATTAAATTTCACCGACGAATTATCAGGTATATCTACTACTCCATTCACTGTAAGGAAGATGTCCTCAAATTTGACCTGAAGTTTCTTTCCGACAGCCGGTTCATTCCCGAAATACTTTTTTGCAAAATCTGTGCTTATCACCACACCGTATTTTTCATAAATACCCTGTTCAGGTGAGCCTTCTTTGAAAGGGAATGAGAATACTGAGAAGAATCCGGTATCAGCATATTGGATGTTTTCCGGGAAAGCAGCCTCTTTATAACTGATCCTGAACCCGTCCCAGCCAAAAATACGCGTACCGTTTTCCACCTCAGGTATCTCTTCTAGTATTTTCTGCAATATCAGGCCCTTTGTTTGCACCATTTCTCCTTCCCTGACCCTGTATATGTCATCAAAGTGTTTGTTAAAGTGGTTATATGTCAGGTCATTATACACATATAACGACAGTATCAGAAATGAAGCAAACCCGATTCCCAAGCCTAAAATATTAATAATCAGGTACGACTTCTTATTCAGCAATGACCGTAAGCTGGTTTTAATTGATAACAGGTTCATAATTTATTACTTAAAATTAAACTGCTTTTTCATTTCCTTTTTACCCCCCAACCTCACAATATTTTTACCCCCCAACCCCTGGTGTTTTTACCCCCCAATCCCTGGTGTTTTTACCCCCCAACCCCCCATTTGGGGGGCTAAGAAGTCAGAATATTGAACATTCGAAGTCAGAAATCAGAAGTTTAAAACAGTTCTGCATTCTTAATTCGTTTGTTCTTCATTCTTCATTCATTTTAATTTTTTAACATACTTTCTCCCCCCGGGGGGGCTAAGTCTACTCTTTGTTTTTTTCCCCCTTCTTTTTACCCCCCAACCCCTGGTGTTTTTACCCCCCAACCCCCCATTTGGGGGGCTAAGAAGTCAGAATATTGAACATTCGAAGTCAGAAATCAGAAGTTTAAAACAGTTCTGCATTCTTAATTCGTTTGTTCTTCATTCTTAATTCATTTTAATTTTTTAACATACTTTCTCCCCCAGGGGGGAGATGCCGGGCTTGCGAGGCAGAGGGGGTTGTTACTCATACCTCAATGCCTCAACCGGATTCCTCGATGCTGCCCTCCAGCTCTGAACACTCACAGTCAGCATTGCCATTCCGATTACAATAATACCGGCCACAGCAAAGACCCACCAGCTTATGCCCGTTTTGTAAGCGAAGTTATGTAACCAGCTGCTCATGGCATACCATGCTACCGGGTATCCAAGGATACAGGCTAAAAAAACAAGGCTCAAAAAGTCCCTGTTGAACATTGCAACCACCTCCTGTGTCTTTGCTCCGTTTATCTTACGGATTCCTATTTCTTTAATCCTTTTTTCAGCAGCAAGCCTGCTTAAGGCAAAAATACCGAGCAGGGATAAAAACATAGCCAGCAGGGAAAAGACGCTTGTTATCTTTGAAAGTTTTGTCTCTTCTCCATAAAAATTCAAATACTTTTCACTGACGCTTTCAAATCCAAATGGGATGCCAGGGAACATAGAGGTCCATAGACCTTTTATAAATTCAATTGTTTCTGCTTTTCTTTGCGGATCGATTCTCATTGTAACATATCCGGGATAGTTGTGATGACGTCCGAACTGGTAGATCATAGGCTGTACGGGATACTGTAATGACCTGACATTTATATCATTTATTACTCCGATTACATGCTTTGTGTTACCTCTGTATATAAGATCCACACTTTTGTTTTCAAGAGAATTCCAGCCAAGTTTTTTCCATGCAGTTTCATTAATAACTAATGCATCATAGTCTGTTGGATAATCCTTTGAGAAGAATCTTCCTTTTATTATTTTCAAACCATATACTTCAGGAAAGTTTTCATCTGCATCACATGAAAGTAGCTCAAAACCATCTTTAAAGGTATCATCGCCAGGATATATTTTAAACTGATTCCTGAAACCGAATCCCGGGACAAATTCCGTAACAGATGCCTTTCCATAACCAAATTGAGCCTGATATTTGTCGAGTTCCTGAACGAAAAGTGAGGTATTCTTCATCTTCTCATTTCCGTTATTACCCAGGGATCCAACAGGAATGGTGACCAGATTTTCTTTATTGAATCCCGTTTCATGGTTTTTCATGAATTCTATCTGCTTAATTATTAATAGCTGAGCGATTCCCAGTATTATAGTTAAAGTGAACTGCAGAATAACGAAACTCTTCTGAAAATTCAGTTTGTTCTTTGCAGCATTTGTATTGTGCAACAAAACCTTCACTGGCGATGGTTTTGATAATAAAACAGATGGATATAACCCTGAAATCAGTATTGTAAGAAGGCCAAATCCGGCTATACCATACCACAATACCGGATCTGAAAGATTTACTGATATATCTTTTTGGATCAGGTTATTAAAAAGAGGTAACAGCAGGTAAACACCAAGAAAAGATATCAGAAGACTAATTATTACCAGAAATGAAATTTCAGCAAAGAAGTCACCAATAAGCATTACCGGTGAGGCACCACTGACTTTTTTTATTGCAATCTCGACATTTCTTTTTGATGCATTTGCTATTGAAATATTCATGAAATTCAGGCAGGCAATCACAAGAATTCCAAGGGCAATAGCGGATAGTATCCATAAGTAAATCGGATTAATACCCGGTACAATATCGTTCTCTAATACAGGATTAAGGTGACTGCCTTTAAAGGGAGTCACCAGGAATTTATTCCTGCCTTTCATGAAATCGGGGTAATATTGCCCCTCTATTCCTGTCAGTTTCCGTTCAAAATCTCCTGGTGGCCTGTTCCCTTTGAATGTCACAAATGTGAAGAGGCCAAAATGATACCACCTTTCATGCAAATCGGGAAAATATTTATATCTGAAGCTATCTGAAATGAAGTAGTCAAGATCAAATATTGAGTTGGAGGGGATATTATTTATTAACCCGGTAATCCTGAATGTAAAGTTTTCAAATTCAAAAGTTTTTCCTATTACATCACTTGTACCATATAGCTTTAATGCCATTTTCCTGGTTATAACCGCCTCGTCCGGATCCTGGAAAATAGTTTCAGGGTTACCTTCAATCAAAGGGAAATTGAAAAGCGTGAAGAAGTCTTTTTCTACTACAGCACCTTTCTCATTTTCAAATGTCTCCTGTCCCGCTTTCAAATCAAAATAGGTATTCATTAATGAGACTACCTTATCAAGTTCAGGGTAATCCTTTTTAAGTACATCCGACAAAGCAAGAGGGGTGTAGGCTTTTACCGATCCATCCTGCAAATTTTCAGTAACCACCCTGTATATATGTTTCCCTTCCGGATTAAATTCATCAAAGGAAGTCTCATAACGGATATAGAGAAGGATCAGCAAGCTGACAGTAACACCTATTGACAAACCTATGATGTTTACCCATGCAAACTTTTTGTTTGTAAACAGGTTTCTGATATTAACCTTTAAGAAAAAGATCAGTTTTCCCATATTAGTTTATTCAGTTATCCTCAAACTGCACATTGACATTTCCTCCGCTTGAATGCATATAAACAGGAATTCCGCCACCATTCAATGTTCCTTTTACGCGGTTCTTTTCAACTTTTCCGGAGAAATTATGGAGCTCAATATTAACCTTATCTGAGCTCAGGTCCAGATCAAGACCAAGGTTATTTCCGTTAATGATGGTTGCACTGATTCCTCCCCCGCTGGATTGCAGGTATAATTCCTTGCTTAAGCCGGATATATTAATACGGACCGGCCCACCGCTGGATGTAGCTTTTACGGACCCTGCCTCCCCGGTAACACTCACTCCGCCTCCACTGCTGCCTGCATCCACATCACCATGAATATTATTCAGGTGTACACCACCTCCGGAACTATGCGCATCAACGCTGCCTTTTGCATCATCAACAGTAACCCCACCCCCGCTTGAGGACAGTTGAATATCGCCGTTTTGATTATTAGCTGTCACTCCACCTCCTGATGAACTTGCCGTAGTGGTTCCTGTGATATCTTCCAGATGTACTCCGCCTCCGCTGCTCGAAAAATTATGGGTGCCTTTCACACCTGAAATTTTTAATCCCCCGCCGCTGGAGGATACATTGCACGACATTTCCCGTGGTACTATAATTGTCAGTGAAATGCCAGTATTCTGCCAGGGATTCCTGCGTAACTTTTGCTCAACATTTGCAGTAATGACAGAACCATCCTTACTGATGTCCAGATTATAAATTTCCAGAACATCATCTATAGCCGGATCTGAAGGAGATAATAGACTTCCGTTTTTTCTAATAAATACCTGTACCTCTACTTTATTCTGATCATGAGTCATTACCTGTATTCCTCCGCCGGATGATTTGGCATTCAGCATACCAGGTTGATCCAGATCGAAAGTTTTTACAATGGTAGGTGTCCTGTTTTCCTGGGTAAATCCATTACATGAAAGCAGTGTTACCAGCATCGCAATCAGGGTGTACGTTTTTACATTTTTCTGAGTTTTCATGGTAAAAATTTATTAATGTTTGAATAAGCTTATAATATTCTAATTTACAGTTTTTTCTGCATCTTTTTGACCCCACAACCCCCCATTTGGGGGGCTTTTATTCTCCCTCTAACTCTTACTCTTTTTCACCCCACAACCCCCCATTTGGGGGGCTTTAGTATTTTGGTAATATTTCTTTGACTGTTTTTTTTATTTGGTTAATTGTATTGTCAATATCTTCAATGATCTGTTTGTTGGTAAAACGAATTACTGCAATTCCGAAATCATTTAATATTTCACTTCTTCCAATGTCGTATACCTTGTTTTCTGGAATATCATGAATGCTTCCGTCTATTTCAATTGACAGCTTAATTTTAGGACAATAAAAGTCAGCAATGAATCGATTTATTGGATGTTGCCATCTGAACTGTAACCCTAAGATTTGATTTTTACAAAGCCTGGTCCATATAATTTTTTCTGCCCGGGTCTCCAGTTTCCTTAATTCTTTTGCCTTTTTAAAAACATCAGGAGTTGCTCCAAAATACATAGGGTATTCGACACTTAATCCTTTCATTTTGTTTTCGGTTTCCAATTCTTCATTATCTTGAAATTCTTTTATTTTATTAAGTCCCCCATATGGTGGATTTAGGGGGTATATTATTCATACCTCAATGCTTCGACCGGATTCCTCGTTGCCGCTCTCCAGCTTTGCCAGCTAACGGTAATAATAGCCAGAACGAGAGCAACTGCACAACCCAGAATATATATCCACCATTTCAAATCAGTTTTATATGCAAAATTCTGTAACCACCTGTTTAGTGTGTAACTGGCTAAAGGAGAAGCTATCACAAAGGCTATTATTACCCATTTTACAAAGTCTTTGTTTAACATTGCCAGTATTTCTGAGATTTTGGCCCCGTTAACTTTCCTTATTCCAATCTCCTGTATTCTGTTTTCGGCAGTGATAACTGACTGACCAAATAATCCCATGCATGCAATCAATACAGCAAGCCAGCAGAAGATGCTTATCATACCGGCAAAACGTGTATCTTTTTTGTACAGATCTTCATAGTCAGCATCGAGGAAATGATATTCAAATGGAACACCAGGATTATTTTCTGACCAGATTTTTTGAATGCGAGCGACTGGTTCCTTTATGCTCCCGTTAATTTTGAAAAACAGTGCTCCAAGATATGACTCTGATGCTTCATCCTGGTATAAATGAAATACCTGTGGATTGATATTCTCATGTAATGATTTAAAGTATGTATCCTTTATTACACCGATTATTCTGCCTTTTTGTCCGTAAAGCATAAATTCAGTTCCTATAGGATCAGATAATCCCATTAATTGCATAGCTCGTTCGTTTATTATATAATCTTTTTTGTCTTCAGCTATATTTTTAGAAAAATTCCTGCCATATAAAAATTCAACATCCATCATGTTAAAATACTGATCATCGATACGGGTCGTTTCCATTCCAACGGGATTTTCTTTCCCCTGATTTTGCCACTCTCCGTTAATTTTCCACGACAGACCTACAGTTGTGTTAATCTGGGTGTAAGGAAGACAATCTTTTAAACTGACCTGTTTAATATGACTATCTTCAAGAAGAGCTGTTTTTAAAAACGCCACCTTTTTATATATATCTCCTCTCAGATAGGTGTAAGCTATATGTTCACTTTTAAATCCCAGCTTTTTTTCTCTCAGGTATTTCATCTGCAGAGCTATTCCAATTGTATTAATAATGAGAATTATGGCAATGATATTCTGAAATATTACCATGCTTTTCAGGATTCCTGTCTTTCTCTTTGAAAAACCACTTAACAATTCTATCGCTTTTGGTTTTGAAAAGAGTAAGGATGGATAAAATGAACATATACATAATGTTATTACAAATATTCCCAGGAGAATTATTAAAAAAGAGGAGCTGAAAATCTGATATATTCCCTTCCTGTCAAGAATGGTTGTTATAAATGGATCAAGAAACCATAATATGACCAGGGATAGGGAAAAAGCCAATAAAATCAAAGCCCCGTTTTCGAGGAGACTATCACGAAAAATTGTAATATTTTTTGCGCCGCAAATCTTCCTCACAGATGTACATTTATACCTTTTCACATAGAGAGATATTGTGAGATTGATATAATTGATACATGCCAGCAGAAGAATCAGTACAGCTATGGAT
The DNA here is from genome assembly GCA_963815075.1 of uncultured Bacteroidales bacterium. Taxonomy (GTDB): domain Bacteria; phylum Bacteroidota; class Bacteroidia; order Bacteroidales; family VadinHA17; genus LD21. The sequence goes on along the minus strand of CAWFFK010000008.1, from coordinate 141,853 downwards.
GTAAAGATGTAAATATTACGATAATCACCTGTAGGACCAAGTCTGTTGTATACTTTATAATCAAGATAAATGTTCTTTAGTGGTCTGAGAAGAGCAATATTACCTCCATATTTGACATGCGGCATACCATTGTCTTTAGCAACGCCGGTAATAGCTAAGGCGGTCTTTTCCGGATCAGATTCAGGTTTTAAAAGAATATAGGTTCTGAAATTGGGATCGCCCCATTGCATACCACAAAAATGATATTTTTCCGCAAACTTATAGGAAAGCAGGTAATCAAACTGAATATGAGAATTTGAAGGAGTATCTTCAATAACAGCACTTACTATCAGGTAATCTTGTCCTTCAACCAGAATCTCTTTATTTAAGGGATCATCTGATCCAAAATATCTTTTTGCGAACGACTGAGTTATAACAATACAATTTAACCTGTCAAGGGCCTCTTTTGGGTCGCCTTCTAATGTTTTGAAATTAAAAATGTCGAAAAGTTGAGGATCGGATACAAGTCCATTATCTTCAAAATACATGTTTTTACCATATTTGAATGCAAAGGATGGAGAATTTCTGAGTCTCACTGCTGATTCAATTGCTGCGACATTTTCTGTTATCATTGGTGCCAGAGGAGCGGGAGTCCCGGCCATGCTGAATTCACCCTTATTGTTTTTGAAATTAATTTGATATATGCGTTCAAAACTGACATTGAATTTGTCATAAGAATTCTCATTATATACCCATATGGCAATAAGCATTACACTTGTTAAACCAATGCTTAAACCGGCGAGATTTAAGATTGAGAATAGCTTATATCGTGAAATATTTCTGATTATTGTTTTCAAAAGCATCTGAGAAAATTGTTTAGCTGGTTTTTATTCTTTCATCACTTGATATCATTCCATCCGTTAGTCGAATTATACGGCTCCCATACGTCGCAAATTCTTTATTATGTGTCACCTGGAGAATAGTAATACCTTCTTGGTTAAGTTGTTCGAGCAGCTCCATGATCTGTTCTCCCTGGTCGGTATGAAGGTTTCCGGTAGGTTCGTCGGCCAGTAACAATTTTGGCTTACCGACTATAGCACGGGCAATTCCTACAAGCTGTTGCTGTCCGCCGGATAGCTGAGCGGGGAAAAGATCTTTTTTTGCGACAATGTTGAACCGGTCTAACATATCTGCAACCATACCTTTTCGTAAAGAGGACTTTACTCCTTTATAAACAAGCGGCGTTTCAATGTTTTCGTATACTGTCATCTCGTCTATCAGGTGGAATGCCTGGAAAATAAATCCGACATAGTTTCTGTGAAATTCAACCCTCTGTTTTTCAGATATGGACTGCACAGCCCGGTCGAGGAAAAAATATTCTCCTTCATTGGGTTCATCGAGCATTCCCACAATGTTAAGGAGAGTTGATTTCCCGGCTCCGCTTGGTCCCATAATGGTAACAAACTCGCCTTCAGCAATCTGAATGTCGATATCTTTTAATACGAATGTCCTCTGGAATTTCGAATCGTAGTACTTGTAAATGTGTTTCAGTGTTATCATGGTTAAATATTTGTTGTTAATATAGTTAATATCAAAACTCATTTGTTTTTTTGCCCCGCAACCTCCCATGTTTTTTACCCCACAACCTCCCAGGTTTCTTACCCCCCAACCCCCCATTTGGGGGGCTTTTTACATCTATTATATATTACCGGTCATAATTTTGTTTCAAATTCTTTCTTTTTAAGTCCCCCATATGCGGGTCCCAATAGCTATCGGGACAGGGGGTAAATCACTCATACCTCAACGCTTCTACAGGATTCCTTGTCGCTGCCCACCAGCTTTGCCAGCTTACGGTCAGGATAGCGATTCCAACTGCTGTGGCACCTGCAAATATAAAGATCCACCAGCTCAGGGAAATTTTATAAGCAAACCCCTGAAGATATCTTTCCATGAGTAAATATGACAATGGAACAGCTAAAACACAGGCGGCTATGATCCATTTGATAACATTCCAGATCAGAATCATAATAATATCTCTGATTTTTGCACCATGTACTTTACGAATTCCCATTTCTTTTGTTTTTTGTCTTGAAATAAAATGGATAATTCCAAATGTACCAAGGCATGAGAGGAGTAAAGAAAGTATTGCAAACAAACGGATAATGTAAGCCGCATGAATTTCGGTTTTATAAAGCGTATCGAGCCATTCATCATAAAACTGGTAATCAAATAGTGACTCCGGAGATACCTGCTTCCAAATTTGCTTAATTTTATTAATTGTTCCTGCATAATCTCCCGGGAAAAGTCTGCAGGTTAAATAGCTGATCCCGAAATGATCTGAACATTCAAAGATAGTGGGGGATACCGGCTGATTCAGCTTTTCAACATTTATGTCCTTAATTACGCCGACCACATTTAATGAATTATTTTCATAATCAGATTTTGAACCGCTGAATGCCTGTTCGGGTGTAGGGATCCCTTTTAATACCTTACCTTCAATTGATTTCCACCCTGTTAGCCTGAACGCAGTTTCATTCATTATTACAGACTTTTCCCAATCACTAGCCTCAAAATCCCTTCCCTGAAGGAATTCCACATTATAAACTTTAAAGAAATCAGGATCTACTGTAAAGCACGGAAGACTTCCCTTATATCCATATTTACTGTGAGCTTCATCCCACAAGCCCCATAGAGCTACCCTTCCAGGAATACCATGCGATACAGCGCAGGTTTTCACATAAGGGATATTAAGAATTCTCTCTTTTATTACCGGGAGTTTATCTTTTATCTCCCATGGAACTTTAATATTGATAAGTTGTTCTTTGGTAAATCCAAGGTCCTTGTTCGTCAGCAGGCTGTTCTGGCGAGTCATTACAATCAGGGAAACGATCATCACAATAGAGATTACATATTGCATTACTGATAATCCGCTTTTCATCTTCAGTTTCCCTTTCACTGCAGTGTTCCCAAAAATGGTAGCTGGTTTAAACCTCGAAATGATAACGGCCGGATAAAACCCGGCAATGAGACCAATAATAATCACTCCTGGTATAACCAGCAGAATATTAGGAAAATGCAGTGCCTCCAATATCGAAAAATCCTTTTGGATCAAAGAAGTGAAGGGAGCTTCCAGAAGAATGGAAAAATAAATTCCCAGAATAAAAGAAATAAAAGTTATCACAATAGCTTCGAAGATAAACTGCCTGAATATTTCTTTTCTCCCGGCGCCGGTTACTTTCTTTATCCCTATTTCTTTTATGCGACCCAGATGAGTGGAAGTAAATAGAATTATGAAATTCAGAATCGAAATAGCCAGTATTAAAAAAGTAACTATACTGAAAAGCAAAATCGATTGAAGGTCAGCATGATTAGTAGCGCTTGAACTTTGTAAAGTCAAAGGGCTCATGTAGTTTTTCCTGAAGGGAAGAAGTTTGAAGGGTTGTTTCATATAATGATCCGATGAATATTCCCTGGTTAATTTTTTTTCCAGTTCTTCCGGATCACTTTTTGGATTCAGAAGAAATATCAGACGTGAATAGAAAATTCCGTTTCTCCATTCACCTCCCAAATCATTCACATTTCCCCACCTGATGACAGCCTGTGCCTTAATACTTGATTTTTCAGGCAGGTCATCAAAAACAGCAGTAATTATGAAATCCTTTGTATGTTGCAATTTAACTGTTTTGCCAACCGGATCAGATTTAGTGAATATATTGCGGGCATAAGAGGAGCTAATTGCCATACTGTTATTATCCGGCAGTGGATTTTCGGAATCTCCGCTAAGGATTTTAATTGAAAATATCTTAAAGAAATCATTATCTGTTTTCACAATATTTGCTACTGCATAAGGTGATTTTTCATAAGCAAGTTCGTTAGACTCATTATCATACCTGCACATTTTTTCTATTTCAGGATAATTCTTTTGCATTTCGGCAGCAAGATCTCCCCTGAATGTTGTAATCCCGCTTTCAACACACAAGCGGTATATCCTGTCCACCCCAGGGAATGATTTATCGTAACCTGATTCATTGAAGATGTAGGAAGCCAGTAGCAAGGCGACTGCCAGACTGAACGCAAACCCTGCAATTGTCACAAATCCTGAAACAGGATTCCTGACCAGGTTTCTGAATATTATTTTAAAATGTTTATTCATGGCAAATCCGTCTTATTCATACCTCAACGCTTCTACGGGATTCCTTGTCGCTGCCCACCAGCTTTGCCAGCTTACGGTTATCAATGCTGTTATGAAGGCAATTAATCCTGATAAAGCAAATATCCACCAGCTTAACTCTGTTTTATAAGCAAAACTCTGCAGCCATTTATTCATTGCATACCATTCAACAGGTACAGCTATCAGAACTGAGAAAGAGATAAGGAGAATAAATTCCTTGTTTAATATGATAAGGATTTCTGAAATTCTTGCACCGTTTATTTTCCTGATACCTATCTCTTTGGTACGTCGCTCAGAGGAAAAGATTGCCAGTCCCAGAATTCCTATGCATGATATTACAACTGCCAGAATTGCAAAAAGGCTTATGGTTCTGGCAAAATACTCCTCAGACTGGTACATTGATTCGAACCACTCATCATAAAATTGATATTTAAGCGGATATCCCGGTAATATTTTTTGCCATTCTTCATTTATAAAGTTCATCCCCTGTCCGACACCATTTGATACAAACCTGATATTTACGGCTGATGGATGGCTGTTTGAAGTAAACATGATACAGACAGGACCGATTGTCTTATGGAAAGAACTGAAGTTAAAGTCATTTACTACTCCGATTATATCAAAGCCTCCATAATTATTAAATTTCTTGTTTTCCAGATTTTCAAAATCAAAATCTTTATAGGCTGCTTCATTTATCATACATACTTCCTCATAATCACCCGGTTCGAGATTTCTCCCCCTGATTACTTTCAGACCGAAGGTCCCGAGAAATGCAGTATCTGCCATGATGCAAGGAACACTAACATTATTTTTGGCATTCTCTAAGTTTGGACTCATAAACATTCTTATTTCTCCGGGCACACCCTGTGTTACAGAGAGATTTTTAATAAATGGAGATTGTCTGAACTCGCTTATCAGAATATTGGCTTTTTGCATGTCATTTTCAAGGATGTTTGGGAGGTCTAATCTGAGCAGCAGTTCCTCATTAAATCCCGGATTTTTATGTTTCACATAGTTGATCTGCCTTTGGACTATTAACACGCTAAAAATTAAAATTATTGAAATTGCGAATTGAAAAATCGTTAGCGAATTGCGCAAACGATTCTTTTTATATCTTGATCCGGAGTACCCACTTAAAATTTTTATCGGGCTGGTTCCTGACAAAAAAATTGCCGGTCCGCATCCGCTGATTATACCAATAATAAGAATGATCACCGGTAAAAGAATTATAAAAGGAAACCCGAATAAGATTTTTATGTCAGTTGTTGTATTGAAAATTTTTTCATAAAAAGGCATCAATAACCAGACCAGAAGAACTCCCAGGACAAAGGCGAGAAATATTACTATAACAGATTCAAATAAATACTGATACAGAATTATAGCTCTGTCGGCACCGATTGTTTTTTTTAATCCTGTATCCTTATTACGTTTATTTTGCTGTGCCACCGTAAGGTTCACATAGTTTATCACAGCAAGGGCCAGTATTATAAGCGCTATTTCAGTAAGTAATTTTAATAAACCGGGATTTCCTTGTTTGGTATCACTTCCACTTGTAGAATCATGGAGATAGATATCTTTTAATTTTATAAATCCGATCTGCTGATAGTATTTGTCCAAAGGCTTTAGCAAGTCAATGTGTTCATTAATTTTGGCAGCTAATTGATCGGGTTTGACACTTTTGTTGAGCTGAAGATAGATCTGAAATGGCCATCTGTATGTACTTAAGTCCCTCGAATCTTCTATCCACTGGTTAAATTTAAATTTCTCATTTTCAGCATTAACCAGGATCCCTGCCGAGATGCTTGAGTTATCAGGGAAGTCTTTGATCACACCTGTAATTGTAACAGGTATCTCTCCCCATATGGTCAGATCCTTTCCTACCGGGGAGTCATTACCAAATATCAGTTTCGCGGTTTTTTCGGTAATAACTGCAGAATTGATGTTAGTAAAGGGAGATGATGCGTTACCTGCCACGAAGTTAACAGTGAACATTTCAAAGAAATGGGCATCAACTGACATGATATCATTGAGATAAAAGCCTTTTTCTCCACATCTTACCTCGATGGGCTGTACTGCACGTATAATAATGCATGCATTTGCTATTTCAGAATAGTTTTTCCTGAGAATATCCTCTACGCGATAATCGATAAGACTCGAGTTATCTTTTGTGTCAATGAGCCTTACAATCTGATCCGCATGTTCATTGAACCTGTCATAAGAATTTTCCTTGATCAGGAATAAAAAGATTGCCAGTGAAATAGATATGGCAAATGCGAATCCGGAAATGTTAATAAGTGAAAACTTCTTATTTTTAGTAATATTACGCAGCGCAATTTTCAGATAATACCAGAACATAGGCGTTAATATATGTAGTAAGTCAAATAATTGTTACTGCCACTTCTTTCCCTCTTTCTTCATACCTTTTTACCCCCAACTCCCCAAGATGTTTTAACCCCCCAACCCCCCATTTGGGGGGCTTTTTACCTCTATTATATGTTATCAATCATAATTTTGTTTCAGGTTCTTTCTTTTTAAGTTCACCATTTGCAGGTCCCGATACTATCGGGACAGGGGGTAAATCACTCATATCTTAATGCTTCGACCGGGTTCCTTGTTGCCGCTCTCCAGCTTTGCCAGCTGACCGTACCAAGGGCAATGATCAGCGAAGTCAGTCCCGAGATCAGAAATATCCACCATGTCATACTGGCATGATAGGCAAAATTCGTAAGCCACCTGTTAAGCATATAACATGTTACCGGTGTGGCTATCAAAAACGCTATAAATACCCACAATGCATAGTTTTCTGAAAGCAGCATAATTATTTCAAGGCGTGTTGCTCCATTCACTTTCCGCACCCCTACCTCTTTTGTCCGTTGCACTGCCATATACGATGCGAGCCCGAACAATCCAAGCCCGGCAATAAAAATAGATAATATTGCAAAGAGCAGGAACAATTGTTGAGTCTTGGATTCGTTTCTGTAAAGATTATTGTATTCATCATTGAGAAAAGAGTATTTGAATGATTCTCCGTCAGCAAACTGATACCAGGTGGTTTTAATAAAATCGACTATTTTGTCATAGTTTCCACGACTTATTCGGGCAAGAATATAATTTCCGTGAGTGTTTTCATCATTTCTTGCTACACCGTTCAGCAGAATCAACCCCATGGGCCTGATATGAGTCTGTTTGGATTCATAATTAAAATCTTTCACAACGCCGATAATGTGCAAATCCTTTGAAATAGTATACAAATTAACCAGCTTATTCAGAGGGTCTTCCCATTCGAGCATTTTGGCTGCCGCTTCATTAATGACTATCCCTGATGAATCTGAAGGGAAGGCCTGTGAAAAAAATCGGCCATCTGCCATCTGAAGATTTAATACCCTGGCATAAGATGTATCACAATAAAAAGTATTAAGCGTGAAGGTCTGTTTCCCTTCGGCTCCGTAACCCCAGTTTATGAAATTAGAACCGAAAATATCAGAAGATAAGGAAACACTGCTGATTCTGGGATCTGACAATAATTTTGTCATAAAAGCATTAACGTTTTTGTCGAGGCCAGGAATATTTTTGACCACAAGTATATTTTCTTTATCAAATCCCAGGTGCTCATTCCTGAGAAAACGCAATTGCCTGTATACCATTAAAGTTCCGCCAATCAGGCATATAGAGATGCTGAACTGAAGAATGACAAGAATATTTCTGAAGTTTAGATTTCTTCTGTTTCCGGGTTGTTGCTTTATTATAGCTGCAGGTTTAAACGAGGAGAGATAAATTGCGGGGTAGCTTCCTGAGAAAACGCCAATTACAATTATAAAAAGGATCAGTAATGCAATAGTTAGTGGGTCAGAATAATTCAGCTCAATGGGTTTCCCTGTAAAATTCCTGTATAAAGGCAATAAGATATCAATTGTCAGCAAGGCAACACAAACAGAAATAAATGTCAGCACAACTGATTCTGACAATAACTGTCGTATCAGTTTACTTCGTGATGCTCCCAAAGATTTGCGCAGTCCTATTTCTTTTGATCTGATAAAAGATTTCGCAGTGTAAAGATTCATATAATTGATGCAGGCAATAACCAATATAAATAAACCGGCTATAACTAAAATATATATGTAATCTTTATTTCCATTAGCTTCGAACTCACCGTTGAGCTTTGAGGTCAGATGAATACCGGTGAGGGGCTGAAGAGAATATTTCCAGTAATTCCCTCTTTTTATGAAATCAGAATAAGATCCTTCACTGAAGAAATATTTGGCTATGAAATCGGGGAATTTACTTTCAAGAGCCTTATAACTTGTATGTGGTTTTAGTTTCAGATATGTGGCTTCAGGATTCATAAACCAGTTTTTACTATCGTATATACCTTTAAATGAAAGAATAGAGATAAGAAAATCAGGGTGAAAGTGAGAGTTAAAAGGAAATTCCTTCATTATTCCGGTCACTCTGGCTAAATGATATGAATTGCTAATTCTGAGCTTTATGGTTTTATTTATTGGATCCTCATCGCCAAAATATCTTTTGGCAACCTTTTCCGTAATCAGCATCTCATCGGGCTGATTTAAGGCTGAAACAGTACTTCCTCTTTCGACCTGTACCGTGAAAATATCCAGAAATGATGAATCGACAATAAAAATATTATTCTCAGTGAATATTTTTCTCTGGTATATACACTGGACATTATCCACTGAGATGACCCTTGACACGGATTCAACCTCAGGGAAGTCCTGGTATAAGGCCACGGGCAGGGGAGGAGGCGTCCCTGTCTGATGGATCTCAGTGTTTCCCAGCATCCCGTTTACTGCAATGCGATAAACACGACTGGCGTCTTTATTAAATCTGTCGTAGCTGAGTTCGTATTTGACAAAAAGAAATATGAGTATGAAACATGTAATCCCTGTGGCCAGCCCTATAATATTAAGCAGTGTATGGAGCTTATTTCTCCAGATGTTACGTATGGCTGTTATAAAATAGTGTCTAAGCATTATATATTCCGCTTATAATTGTTATTCATACCTGAGAGCTTCAACAGGGTTCTTCCTGGCCGCTGTCCAGCTTTGCCAGAAGTCCACCCCTAAATCCCCCAAGGGGGACTTTTCATTCTTATCTCAACCTCATTCTCGATTTTTTTCACGACATTTTTTATGTCATTCTCTACATCAGAATTGTTAAATCTGATTACTTTAATACAATAATTCTCCATTTCTGCAGATCGTCCGTCATCATATTCTTTTCTTTTTTTATGAATTTCTCCATCAAGCTCTACTACTAATCTTGCATCATGACAATAAAATCAGCTATGAAGAAATCTATTGGATGCTGCCTGCGGAACCTTTTACCACAAATTTGTTTAAGTTTAAGTTCTTCCCAAAGTAATTTTTCATGTATTGTCATATTCTTTCTTAATATCCTGGCTGCAGCAAAAGTCTCAGTTTTTGCTCCATAATACATTGATTTGTTTAATTCTTCCATCTTTCCTTTTACTGTTTTTTACCCCCCCTATGGAGGGGATGGGGGGTTATTCATACCTGAGAGCTTCAACAGGGTTCTTCCTGGCCGCTGTCCAGCTTTGCCAGAACACTGTCAATAATGCTATTCCGATTATTATTATTGCTGAGAGTACAGGAATCGACATATTCAGATAGATGTGATAGGCATAATTCTGCAACCAGTGTTTCATAATATACCAGGTTACCGGAATTGCAATAGCGGAGGCAATTATTCCTGAAATAAGAAATGGCTTTATTAACTGACCGCTGATGGGCAGAACACTCTCCCCAAGGCACTTCCTTATGCCTATCTCCTTGGTTTTTTGTTCTATAAGGAACATTACCATTCCAAGCAATCCCAGACACAGGACCACAATAGCAAAAACTGAAAATATGCCGACAAGTTTTTTCAGGTTGATTTCGGAGGCCAGCAACTGATTATATGTCTCGTTTAAAAATGCATATTCCACAGGAAAGGATGGCTCTATGGCCTGACATGTCTTCCTGACAGATGCCATAGTATTTATTATATTATCAGTATTTACTTTTAATATCAGGTAGTTGGCAGCTGGGTTGCTGATCATTTCAATGGCCATGGGCTTTGTCGCCTCTGATAAAGAATTAAAATGAATATCCTTTATTACTCCCAAAACCCTGTACTGCGAGTCACCATTTTTAAGTGTTTTGCCTGCAAAGCTATCCCAGCCAATTATATCGGCAAATGTTTTATTGATCACAATGCCTTCCTGATCCCTGGTTAAAAAGTTGCCCTCGGCCATTTTTGCACCGAATGTCTTAAGAAGATCTTCATCTGATTCCCAACTTGTAACCAATGGTTTAAAAGCGGGATCTTTCCCTTCCCAGTCCCAGTTTTCACCATTATTGCCTATCATGACCGGAAGATGTGAAACGACGCATGAAGAGATCACACCGGGAGAACGTCCAAGTTCCTGCTTAAGAGCCTGTACCTGATCCCTGAGTTTTCCTTTCAGACTTACATACATTAGCTGGTCTTTTTCGAACCCCAGATCCATAGTCTGCAGGAAACGCGTTTGACGCGAGATCACCAGCGTAGATGAAAGCAATATGATCGAAATGACAAACATTACAACCACAAGGGTATTTCTGAAAATGCCCCGGCTCCTGACTGTCTGGAAATTAGAGCTCAGTATCTGCCCCGGTGTAAATGACGACAGGAAAAATGCAGGATAACTGCCGGCAAAAAGGACTGTTAACAGATATATCCCTGTTAAAATAGCCAGTGGGATGAATGAAAAAAGTACTGAAAAACTGATCTCTTTCCCGATTACCCTGTTTATTAATGGCAGTCCGATATAAACGAGCACTATAGCCACCAGGAATGCCAGAAAACAAATTATTGCAATGTCCAGATAAATCAACCGGACGACATTTACGCGTGAGGCCCCGAATGTTTTTCGCAAACCGGTTTCTTTAGCCTGCTTAGTTGACCGCGCAGTGTTCAGATTGATGAAATTAAGAGTTGCTGCAAGCAAAACAAGCAGTGCAATAAGTATGAAAATACGAACTTCGCGAATATGTTTCTGTTCATATAAATAAAGATTCTTGAATTTAAATGCTCTCAGGTAATTTGTCGATTCAGGCAGCTCCTTCTGTATCCGCCTGGTAATTGTCGATGCAACTTTTTCAAAACCCTCCGGTTTGGTCAGCAGTCCATATGTAATAAAAGCATTGTTATACCAGCTTGACAAATAGTCGCTTCTTCCATAATAGACGCCAACATTCTCAAGTGGAATTATTGCATCGAAGGTAAGAGACGAGTTGGCTGGTATATCTTTAATAACACCTGTAACTGTCATATCGATCCTGTTATCCACCCGCACAATTTTTCCGACAGGGTTGGTTTTCCCAAAATATCTTTGCGCTGCTGTCTCTGTCAAAACTATACGGTTAAGCGCATTGGCTTCTCCCTTATCTCCGTAAACAAATGGGAATGAAAAAATATCAAAAAATGAAAAGTCGGCCATTGCTGTTCGTTCCATAAATTTATTTTCTCCTGAAACGATCAGGTATTGAAAATATGCAGGAATGTAACGACAGGCTGTTTCAATCTCCGGATATTCGTCCTTTAAAGCAGTGGCAACTGCGGGAGGGCAACCGCTGAAGGTTACTTTTTCAGTACCGCCTTCAAGATAAGCGTGAACCACAATAATCCGGTCAAGCTGTTTATGGAACCTGTTAAAGCCGATTTCATCGGTTACAAGCAGGAAGATGTACATGACACATATCATTCCGACTACCAGACCTGCAATTCCCAGGGAAGTACCAATTTTATTCTTCCCAAGTTTTCTGAATATATATATTAAATTTTTCATTTGCTGCTAGTTTGTTTTTAGCGGACAGCTCAGAGCTTATATCCCGATACGCTTTGCTACCGATAGCTATCGTGACGAGGATCTTCGCACTCGGTTATTCATAGCGTAATGCTTCAACCGGGTTTCTCGCTGCTGCCCTCCAGCTCTGCCAGCTTACGGTCAATAATGCTATAACCAGCGCAATTATCCCTGCCAGTGCAAAAATCCACCAGCTCATTTCTGTTTTATAGGCAAAATTATTAAGCCATTTATGCATTATGAACCAGGCAACAGGACATGCAATTATAAATGCTATTCCAACCCATTTCACAAAGTTTTTATTTAACATCAATAGTATTTCGTAGATTTTCGCCCCGTTCACTTTACGGATCCCAATTTCTTTGACACTCCGCTGAGAGGCAAAAATTGACATCGCAAGAATGCCCAGACAGCATATTACAATTGCAGATACAGCGAATAATGAGAATGTCCTGCGAAACCTGAGTTCCGATTTATACATATTCTGTATTGCCTGATCAAAAAAAGTGACTTCAACAGGGAAGGAAGGTGACAGATCAGACATCGATTTTCTTATGCTGTTCACAGTTGAATATAATGATTTAAAATCCTTCGTTTGAAGAGCTATTAGACAATATGAAGTGTTTGCCTCATTCCTTATAGCAAGCGGGGCAATAAGCTGATTAAGAGGTTTGTAATGAAAATCCTTTATAACTCCGATAATCTCGTAGCTGTTACCCATAACGACCGTTCCGCCCAGGGGATCGGCTATTTTATTTTCACGGAGGAATGTTTCATTCACTACAATTTTATTTTTATCAGTTGAAAGGTCATCGGTATATAACCGTCCGGAGACCAATTTAATGCCTAGCATCTCAAAGAATTCAGCATCAGCGCTGAACAGGTCAAAACTGACTGGTTTTTTCTCTCCATTCAGGGTTACCTCCGTATCTCTCGATTGATTTGTATTACCTGGATAAAATGCAGAAAATGAAATCTTCTTTACAGCAGAGATTTCCTTAAGAATATTTTTAAGGACGTCTTTCTTCTTATTTAGCTGGTCAGTCAGTTTGATACTAATAATATTATTCTGGTTGAACCCAAGATTACTACTCCCGAATCTAACCTGTTTCTGGACCAGGACGGTAAAAGATATAAGCACTATTGCAATAGTAAACTGAAGAATGACCAAAAAGCCCCTAAATGAAAAGCCTGTTTTATTTGAGCTTATTGTTTTTTTCAGATTATCAACCACTTTTGAAGATGAAATCCTTAATGCCGGGAGAATACTTAAGGCAATACTTACTAAAATTATAATTGTGATGGATATGATTATAAAACCTGCTGAATTTATCAATCTCTGATTGTAGTGTATCCCGGTATAATTCTTAATAAAAGGACTGACCACATTAACGAGTTCAATTGAAATAATAAGAGCTGCCAGAAAAAAGAGGAATGACTCTGCCAGGGTGTTACGGAGAATTGAAAATTTCGTTGCGCCCATTATCTTCAGTACCCCTGTCTGCCTGATTTTTTCCTGCCATTGAGATGATGAGATATTAATGAAGTTGATCAGGGCAATCAGCAATACAAGTGAAGCAACGAGGAGCAGGATCTGGATTTTCTTCTTATCGCCGTTTACAAGATAATTGCTACCAAAAAGTGAAAATTTTGAAAAGTAGATTTTTTTTAACGGAGTCAATTTTGCGTTCATATAATCTTTTTGACTCTCTTCCGGAAAGAGAGAAAGAATCGTTTTTGCCGTATTGTCGCGATCGACGCCCTTTTTTAAAAGCAGGAATGTTTGAAAATCACACCATCCCCACTCAGTATACTCACCCTCGTTCTCCTGTACAATTTTCCTGGTGGCCATATTTGTAACTGAACTAAATGTAAGGCAGGAATTTGCATTTGGCTCCTCAATAACTGCGCTTACTATAAGGCTTTTATCATTGTTCAGTTTTATAGATCTTCCCATAGCGCTCTCATTTCCGAATAGCTTGTGAGATAATGATTTTGTAATAGCGACTGACATTGGTTCTTTAAGAGCTGTTTCAGGGTTTCCTTCAATAAATTTATACGTAAAAAGCCTGAAGAAATCTTTATCTGCAAAAATCAGGTCCGAGGTAAATGGTTCTTTGTTTTCCGACTGGAAAACCGGAGCTTCCCATGTTCCGCTAATTCGTACTGTCGATTCCACACCGGGAACTTTGGCATCAATATTTTCTTTAAGAATACCAGGGGTATAAACATGGTCGTCCAGCCCATAAAGATATACCCGTTCACCATTCTTATGAAAGTTATCTGTAGTAAGCTCACTGTAACAATAAACAGAAAGGATTATTACCAATGCCAGACTAATGGATAATCCCAGAAGATTTATCAGATTAGTAACCGGCCTCCGGGTGAAATTCCGGATTATTGTTTTAAAAAGATACTTCATCTCCTTAATATTTTAATTAATTCATTTTATAATTATTCATATCGGAGGGCTTCAACCGGGTTTCTCGTTGCTGCCTTCCAACTCTGCCAGCTTACTGTCAATACTGCGACTATTATTGCAGATACTGCGGCTAGTGCAAATATCCACCAGCTTAATTCAGTTTTATACGCAAAACGGTTTTGCCAGTCAGACATCAGGTAAAATGAGAGAGGTATACTAATTACCATCGATAATAGTATCCATATTACAAAATCTTTATTAATCAGATAGATTATCTCCCATACAGAGGCTCCGTTTACCTTCCTGAGCCCTATTTCTTTGGTTTTCCTTGAAATACTTATCAGGGCTATTCCGAATAATCCCATAATAGCAAGTACTGTGGCAAGGATTGAGAAAGCTCCCATAATATCAGCCTGATTTTTCTCAGGTGAGTAGAAACTGTCGATCGTATCTGTCAGATAATTTGCAATGAATATTTCGTCGGGATCTAACTGCGATATAACTTCCCTGAACCGGTCAATAATAACCTTGTCATTTATTCCATCAGTCTTGATAGCCACAAGTCCCATTTTGTCAGGATTCTGCTGGATGATTGCCATTGGCTGTATTAAGGAGTGAAATGAATGTGAATGGAAATCTTTCAAAATGCCTCTTACATTAAATACACCCAGATACATGTCACCGGCTTTCAGATTGTATTTTTTGGCACTTGATTCATTGAAAAGTACATCTACACGCGGTGGTTGATATGGTCCGAATGATGAACCATCGATTATTTCCATACCAAGGAGTTCCGGCATTCCTTCTCCCATGATAAGTCCGTCAAATTTCATTTTCTCACCCTCGGGATTAGCCAATGTAACAGGAAGAAAATAATTGAAAGGTGGAATGAATGATGATCCTGCAACCTTTACCACTCCCGGAATTTTTTCCATTTCATTGCAGATAGTCTTAAATCCTGATTGCAATTTTGGGGAATTAAGATAATACACAAGGATATTCTTTGGATTCATTCCTTTAATATCATTAAGTGAATAGTTGATCTGTTTTGTTACCGTCAAAACGCTTGCAACCAGTATCATGTAAATGCTGAAATGAAATACAAGGAAAGAGTAATCCCACTTTTTTGTTCTTGCTTTCTCAGAGGTTTTTCCTGATAGTAATAAAAGAGAGTTAGTTCTTGATATTTTGGATCCGATCAGCAACCCTGACATTGCCCCTGTAAAAATCACTACGGAAAGCAAAAGTAACCACATCACAGGATTTGTAAAAACTTCGTTCGATAAGGTTCTGTTGAGTGTTTTGTTTATGAAAGTCATACCTGAATCAATAATAAACGTTGCCGGTATGAGACTCAGAATCGTTACCAGCAGTGATTCGGCCAATATCTGTTTCCGGAGAGCATTTCGTGTGGCTCCCAGAACTTTTCTTGTTCCCAGCTCGTGAAGCCTGCCAGATGTTGCAGCCCTGGTAAGAAAAATATAGTTTGTTACCGATATAAGCAAGATAAGAAAGGATATTGCCCAGTAATATTTTAGCTCATTTGCATTTCCGGTTCTCACTGCCGTATAGCTTCCTGTAAGCCCTGCAGATTTTAAATAAATTTCATTCACAGGCTGGAGAAAATATTTCTGATCCTTTGCAGCAGGATCTTTCAATAGTTCTTTATATTTTTCCATTTTCAGGACAAGTGCCTGTTTGTCAGTGTTCTTATCGAGAACCACATAGGAAAAAAACTGAGGATTGTTCCAGTTCAGAGCTGTTGATATCCCGGTTCCGAATTCGCCCAATTGAGTCTGAAAATTGACAAACAGTTTTTCAGAAAGTCTGATATTTGCAATGAATTGAGGAAACAGGGTTGAACTAGGGGGTAACTCTTTAAAGATACCGCAAACTGTAAGACTTAAGAGTTCATTCGGATTAAGTTTTACCAGTAATATTGACCCGAGAGGAACCGTTTTTCCGAAGTACTTTGATGCTATATTCTCCGAAATAGCTACTTCGTTAATGGTTTGTGCAGCTCTTCCTGCGATAAGTTTAACTTTTAGAATTTTATAAATTGAAGTATCGGAAAATGCAAAATTTTGCTCAAAGGCCATTTCATTTTTTTTAGTTCCTATTGACACATTATAACCCTGGCAGAATCTGAAGTAATCTTTAACCTCCGGGAAGTCTTTCTTCATCTCCTCAGCTAAAGGGAATGGTGTATTATATGATTGACCGAACACTATCCTGTTAACATCGCGATAACCGGGAATAAAATGGTCAAAAGAATTTTCATGAATTATTAATGCTATCAGAAGGATTATTGATCCGAGTCCTATCCCCAACCCCAGAATGCTGATTGAAGAATGAACTTTGTTCCGCAAAATATTTCTGACAGCGATTTTAAAATCTATTAAAAGCATGGCTTTCTGTTTTATTTTTAGTATAATACTATAATTATGCCATAAATGTATGTAGCTAAAATACAGTTACTTAAAACTTGTTTTCCGTTAAAAATGTAAAAATATTATACGATAATGCGTAAAAATATTTTACACTTTACTTGTTTTATTGTAAAGATGAGATACATTTACATTAATAATGTGATATTAAAACATATGCAGCCTCAGAAAGGAAATATCCTGGTAGTTGATGACAACAAAAGCATACTAAGCGCCATTGAGATCTTACTGACACCTGAATTCAGGGAAGTTACAATACTCTCAAATCCGAACCAGATAACTGAAGAATTAAGAAAGAAGGATTATAACCTTGTGATACTTGATATGAATTTTCATGCAGGCGTCAATACCGGAAATGAAGGGATATACTGGCTGGGGAGAATCAAGGAGACACATCCTGAGGTATCAGTAGTTATGATAACGGCATTCGGAGATGTCGATCTTGCAGTGAAAGCCTTAAAGAATGGCGCATCAGATTTTGTCCTTAAGCCTTGGGATAACGACAAACTCCTGGCAACACTGAAACTTGCTTTGCAACTCAATCTGTCAAAGCAGGAGGTAAAACAGCTAAAAGAGAGGGAGTCGGAACTTAAAAAGGAAATTAATCGTGAGCAGAAATTAATTATAGGGTCTTCCCCCCAGGTCATGAAAGTTCTTGCAATGGTAAAAAAAGTTGCAAGAACCGATGCAAACGTTCTGATAACCGGCGAAAACGGAACCGGAAAAGAGCTTATAGCGCAGGAGATCCATCATCTTTCGCAAAGGGCAAATGAAGTGATGGTCAGCGTAGATATGGGAGCTCTTACCGAGACTCTGTTCGAAAGCGAGTTATTTGGGCATGTTAAGGGAGCTTTCACCGATGCCCGTGAAAACCGCCAGGGTAAATTTGAAATAGCAGATAAGGGTACATTGTTTCTGGATGAGATAGGCAACCTTTCATTTCATCTGCAGGCAAAATTGCTTGCAGCCATAGAAAACCGGCAGATCTCACGTATCGGATCAAACCAGGTTATTCCTACCGATATCCGTCTTATATGTGCAACTAACAGAACCCTTGAACAAATGGTCCAAAAAGGTCTTTTCCGGGAGGATCTGCTTTACCGGATAAACACTATCCAGATTGAGTTACCCCCTTTAAGGGAACGGGGTAATGATATCATTGTCCTGGCAGAATTTTTTCTTAAAAAATATACCTTTAAGTACGGTAAACCTGAACTCAGGATCAACCAGCAGGCGCACGATAAACTGCTCAGATATTCCTGGCCCGGTAATATCCGTGAACTCCAGCACACAATTGAAAAGGCTGTAATATTAAGTGAATCATCCATTTTAAGACCTGAAGATCTGTTTCTGAAACATCCGGGTGCTGCCATTAACAATGATTCCATTCCTACCCTTGAGGAGATGGAAAGACAAATGATAAGGCTTGCCCTCGAGAAGAACAACGGAAACTTCACTGCGGCTGCTGATCAACTTGGGATAACCCGCCAGACCCTTTACAACAGATTTAAAAAATCAAATCAATGATAAGCAGAAACCTTTATTTAAATATCATTTTAAGAGTATTACTAATTGTGATTCTTTCCGTTCTTCTCGGGTACCTGATGGTTAAAGACCAGTCATTCAGGTATTCTCTGATCTGTATTATGGCAATTGTTGTTCTGACTGTCAGCCTTATATCTTACCTTAATGCGACAAACAGAAAGGTGCGTTTTTTCTTTGATTCGGTAAGAAATGATGATTCAAGCCTCTCGTTCCCGACTGATGTAAAGAACAAGACATTCAGAGATTTGAATAAGAGCATGAATACAGTAAATCAACAGATTCAAAAGTTGAAAATAGAGAACAGGAGCCAGGAACAGTACTTCCAGATCCTTATTGAACACCTGGCAACGGGTATTATAACGTATGATAATAAAGGATATATACTTCATGCTAACTCATCAGCACGAAAATTATTGACAACAGAAGTGCTGACCCATATTCAGCAAATCGAACGCATCGATGAGAAGTTATACCAGACGATAAAAAATATAAAGCCCTCTGAACGCAGGCTCATCTCCATCTCTACCGATCAGAACGAAACACAGCTCTCATTAAAGGCTACTTCGTTCAGGTCAAATAATGCAGAACTGGTTATACTCTCCATCCAGGATATAAAGAATGAACTTGATGAAAAGGAACTTGAATCTTGGATGAAACTGATAAGGGTACTAATGCATGAAATAATGAATTCCATTACACCAATAACATCTCTTTCAGAAAGCCTCTCGCATATCTATGGTTCAGTTGGTAAACCTGTAATGCCGGAACAGGTCACATCAAGGACCATCACCACGACACTTCAGGGGCTTAATGTAATAAAAGAACAGGGCAAGGGACTTATGTCTTTCGTCGAATCGTTCAGGAAACTGACCCGTGTTCCTGAACCGGTAAAGAAAAAATTTAAGGTAGCTGACCTGGTCAGCCGTGTTCAGATACTCTATAGTTCTCTTGAGAAAAGCGACAAAGTCAGTTTATCTGTTTCACTGAAAGATCAGGAACAGGAGATTTTTGCCGATCAGAATCTTGTCTCACAGGTTTTGCTGAACCTGGTTAAAAATGCACTTGAAGCCAACGAAGAAAATCCTGACGGTCAGATCAGGATAGTCACAGGCATTGATGCTAATGACAGGCCGGAGATTTGTGTTATTGACAACGGTCCCGGAATTCCTGAAGAAAATATTGATGAAATATTTGTGCCATTTTTTACTACCCGACAGACCGGCTCCGGTATAGGCCTTAGTATCTCCAAACAGATTATGAGGGTGCATGGAGGGAATCTTAAAGTGAAATCTGTACCCGGTAAGGAAACCCTGTTCTGTCTCAGCTTTTAATCGTACCTGATTGCCTTTACGGGAGATATCCTGCTTATCAGTTGAGAAGGGACAAGCAGCATGATTATAATGGCGGTCATGGTCCCTGCATTCAGAAGGATAATATGTACAAGTTCCAGATTCACAGGAACTGTTTTAATGTAATAGGAAGAAGGATCGAGTGTGATTATCCCGGTCTTAAGCTGAAGAACTGCCAGTCCTATTCCGATAAAATTTCCCCATAATAATCCCTTGCCAATAAGATAAGCAGCCTGGTAAAGGAATACCCTTCTGATTGTTTTATCATCTGAACCCAGCGCTTTCAGCACCCCTATCATGTTGGTTTTTTCAAGAATAAGTATAAGAAGTCCGGAAATCATATTGAATCCGGCAACCAAAAGCATGAGAATAATTATTATTATAACATTCATATCCTGAAAGTTCAGCCAGTCAAATATCTGCGGATACCTGGTCCTTATATTTGTTACTTTGAATTTTGGCGATTCTTCAGTTATTTTATAACCTATTGCATCCCTCACCTCCATTGTCATTTCATCAAGCCTGTCAAAATCATCAATGAAAATATCCAGCCCGCTCACCTGGTCAGGGGTCCATCCGTTAAGCCTCTGTATCTGTCCTATATCGCAGAAGACATAGATCTTATCAAATTCTTCAAGACTGGTCTCATATATTCCGCTGACAATGAATTTTCGCATTCGCGGCGGATCCTGGATGAAATGCATTATGAATGAGTCGCCTGTCTTTAGCCTCAGCATATCTGAGATCTTTTTAGAAATAATCACCTTATCGGTCCGCCCCGTATCAGTAACATGAAATACAGATCCGTCAATCATGTTACTCCTGAAGTAACTCCAGTCATAGTCACTACCGATGCCTTTCAGAACCACTCCCTGAATATCCTGGTCGGTTTGTATGATACCTGCTTTTGTCGCAAATACTTCCACATGTTTAATTCCCGGAATCTGTTTAATCTTAGGTACAAAGTCCTGTTTATCGCTTATGGGAGTGGTTTCAAATGATATATTCGAATCAAAATTCACTATCTGGATATTTGAACCAAATCCAACAACTTTTTCACGTATCTGCTGTTTGAAGCCGGTAAGTATTTCCACTGCCAGTATCATCACGGCAAGCCCCATGGCGATACCGATTATTGCAATGACATTTATCGGACGTGAAAATGATGTGCCTTCACGTCTGGCTTTTATTAACTTCTGAGCTATGAAATATGGAAAATTCATTTTCTTTTCTGAGGCTTCAAATTTAAGAAATTAATGATAATAAGGAGAAAACTATCCGGAGCGAATTACAATGCCCTCAGAACAAAACCTCTTTGTGTACCTCTGTGTCTCCTCTGTGCAACTCTGTGTAATTTCTTTTTTGTTGCTCAGAGAACCGCGGAGTTACAATTTCAAATTTTAATAAAATATCTTAGATTTACATGTACAAAGTAATTTCCAAATGAAGAGCATTGCTGCAACCCTTTTAATATTGATGTTTCTGACATCATCTTTCAATACCGGCATTATAAAAGTTCCGGTTCCGGGTGCTGAACAGGTAGAGCTTTATAAACCTTTGATCGAAGGGAAGACAGTAGCCGTGGTTGCTAATCAGACTTCAATGATCGGGCAGACTCACCTCGTGGACACGCTGCTATCTGCAGGGATAAACATAAAAGAAATTTTCTCCCCAGAACATGGATTCAGGGACCTTGCAGATGCCGGTGAAACAATTGATAACGGGAAGGACCCTCAGACAGGAATTGCATTGATCAGCCTCTATGGGTCCCATCTGAAACCAACCCGGGCCGACCTTGAAGGTGTAGATATAGTGATATTTGATATTCAGGATGTCGGCACCAGGTTTTATACATATATATCTACGCTGCATTATGTGGTTGAGGCATGTGCCCAGAATCATATTAGATGCATTGTTCTTGACAGACCCAACCCAAACGGCTTTTATTTTGATGGTAATATACTGGATACTGCATACAGATCATTCGTGGGGATGGATCCTGTACCTGTAGTTCACGGAATGACAGTGGGAGAATATGCCTGCATGCTCAATGGTGAGGGATGGCTGAAGGATGGGGTAAAATGTGATCTAATGGTTATTAAGTGTAAAAATTACACTCATAAAACATTTTATAAACTTCCAGTAAAACCTTCCCCAAACCTGCCGAATCAGACGTCTGTTTATCTTTATCCATCTATCTGTTTTTTCGAGGGGACCAGTATTTCATGCGGAAGAGGAACTTCATTCCCGTTCCAGGCATACGGAAGTCCGGATCTTCCGGACAGGGGATTCAGTTTTATCCCGGAAAGTGTTGCCGGAGCAAAAAATCCGCTTTACAAGGGTATCAAATGTTATGGTACTGACCTGAGAAATGCAATTGAAGATAATCTTGTACCCAGACCTGAGATTAATCTTGACTGGCTGATAGAGGCTTATAATGATTTTCCTGATAAAGACAAATTCTTTACTCCCTACTTTGATGTCCTGGCTGGTGGACCTCTGTTGAGGGAACAAATACAGAAAGGAATGAATGCCAGTCAGATACGGGCAACATGGAAGCCTGACCTGGAAGAATTCTCAAGGATAAGGGATAAGTATTTGCTTTATAAATAATTGTCCTGAAGCCTGCAGTCCTGCAGTCTTGTGGTATGCTGTTAAAACTAAATTTTGTATTTCATTGAAGCAGATTATTTGGATTGGTTTCAATATTTTGTATTTTTGATTTTTAATGATACAACCGTAAACTATGCTGCATAGCTCAAAATACTGCAGGAATTTTTTCTCAGCCCTTTCCCTGATTACCGTTTTGTTGTTTCTTCCGTCCTGCAGGTATTTAAGAGAGAAAGGACTTTTCCTGGAAAAAAACAGAAAAGAGGTTTTATTGTGGGCACAAAAGGACAGTATGCGTGTTGCTGATTCGTTGAAAGAAGCTGCAGCCTTCAAAGACGTTGCTCAGGAGGCAAAGCCGGATTCTTTTGTACAGGATATGAATGAGAATACTCCTGAAGCGGAAAACAAAAAAATGTACTATTTGATTATTGGCAGTTTCGCCAATTCTGAAAACGCGAAATCGGTTGCCGATGAATATAGCAGACAGGGATATAAAACAAGTATTATAAAGGCAGTTAACAGCGGCGGACAAACTATCGAATTAGTATCGATAAAAACGTTTGATAATTTCGAGGAAGCTGTCAGTTACGGGAATGCCTACCAGAGCAAAAACAAATCTAATGTGTGGGTCTACCCGACTCATTAAGTATTAATCACCCCTTCGCGATTCTTTCACTACCACATGTTGCCATCCCTGCAGTCTGGCAGTCTGGCGATTTCGCTAAATTTGCCCACAGGGCAAATTTTTAGCGCTCAGCCCGTTGTCGCCTATAATAAATATTACATTATACATACTACCCCTTAATCCTGTCTTCCCGGGTAGACTTTCAATGCTTCTGCCAGAACGGCCACAGCATTTTTCAGGTCATCGATTTTAAGAACATACGCAATGCGGGCTTCATTTTTTCCCGATCCTGATGTTGAATAGAAGCCTGATGCTGGTGCGATCATAACAGTCTGGTTTTTATATTCAAACTCTTCCAGAAGCCATCTGGCAAATTTATCGGTATCATCAACAGGCAGGCTTACAACAGTATAAAATGCTCCTTTAGGTTTTGGACAATAAACGCCGGGTATTTTATTCAGAGCATCAACCAAAAAATTTCTTCGTGCAGTATATTCAGTATTCACTTTTCTGAAGTATTCATCGGGCGCATCTATTGAAGCTTCACCAGCTATTTGTCCTAAACCCGGAGGTGAAAGACGGGCCTGCGCATATTTAAGCGCCGTTGAAATTATATCTTTGTTTTTTGTTATTAAAGCACCGATTCTGACTCCACACTCACTGTATCGTTTTGAAACCGAATCGAGCATGATCACATTATTCTCAATTCCTTCAAGGTTCATGGCAGAGAAATGTTCAGCGCCATCATAGCAGAACTCACGGTACGCTTCGTCGGAAAAGAGGAACAGATCATGTTTTTTTACAATATCTTTCAGTTTGCTCAGCTCTTCTCTTGAATAAAGATATCCTGTTGGATTATTGGGATTACAGACTATTATGCCCTTGGTTTTTGCGGTGATCTTTTTTTCAATCTCTTCAATGGGAGGCAGGGCGAAATCTTCTTTTATGTAGGAAGTGACCGGAACAATTTTTATTCCTGCCGTGTTTGCAAAACCATTATAATTTGCATAAAATGGTTCAGGAGTTATGACTTCTTCACCCGGATTTACACACGACATAAAAGCAAATAAGATGGCCTCTGATCCCCCGGTTGTTACCAGCAGTTCATTGTAGTCGATATTTATGCCAATTTTCTTATAAAATAAAGCCAGTTTACGTCGGTAAGATTCATTACCTGCTGAATGGCTGTATTCCAGCACTTTCAGGTTTATATTCCGGAGTGCATTAAGTGCTACTTCAGGAGTGGGGATATCCGGTTGTCCTATATTGAGATGATAAACTTTTCTTCCTTTACGTTTTGCTTCCTCAGCAAAAGGAACAAGCTTCCTGATGGGTGAGGCAGGCATTGCTTTGCCTCTGTCTGATACTGATGGCATAGTGGTTATATTTTAATTCTTTAATTATCATGTGACAAAAATAAGGAAATTATATTCTTGTTCATTTCTTTTGCTCCTCCAAAAGAAACGAACCAAAGAAAAAGAGGCCCGAAATGATAACTTTAGCCAAAACGGACGCCCGCTACACAGGCTTTATTGGCGCACCCGTTTTGGCTAAAGTTCGCGTCATTTCCGGTTTGCCCTCCCGCCGCTAAAGAAGCAAATTTGCGAAAATTAATTAATGACATTTTGTCTCTGACAAAAGTAGGAATATTTAGGATTTTTTCTATAGAGTTAAATATGGCTCAGTTATACGTATACGGTCCTTGGAATACTGGAGATTTTTAAAAAAAATAGAAGGGAACCCTTATCGCCGTTAGGCGAGCAATACCTCCAGATCTTTTTTGGTTCGTTTTTTGGGTGAGCAAAAAATGAACATATAATTTCCTATTTTTGCATTTCTGTTTTATGAATTAATTACATTTTAAATAACAATGGATATTCCTTCAAAATACGAGCCCGGTAAAGCGGAAAGCAAATGGTATAAATTCTGGATGGAGCATGGTTTCTTCAGAAGCACTCCCGACGAAAGGGAACCATATACTATTGTTATTCCTCCACCTAATGTGACGGGTGTTTTGCATATGGGCCACATGCTTAACAATACCACCCAGGATGTTCTGGTGCGGAGAGCGAGGATGCAGGGGAAAAATGCATGCTGGGTCCCGGGTACCGACCATGCTTCAATTGCCACTGAAGCCAAGGTGGTGGCAAAGCTTAAAGCCGAAGGAATTGAAAAAAGAAACATTACAAGGGAAGCTTTCCTCGGCCATGCCTGGGAATGGACTCATAAGCACGGTGGAATTATCCTTGAACAGCTGAAACGGCTGGGAGCTTCATGCGACTGGGATCGCACTCTTTTTACAATGGATGAAAAACGCTATGAATCGGTTATCAAAGTGTTTGTCGACCTTTTTAATAAGGGGCTTATTTACAGGGGAGTAAGAATGGTTAACTGGGACCCCCAGGCAATGACTGCAGTATCGGACGAAGAGGTTAATTATACAGATGAAAAGTCGAAGCTCTATTATGTCAGGTATAAAATAGTCGGAGAGGATGATTATGTGATGGTTGCAACCACACGACCGGAGACTATACTGGGTGATACGGCAGTGTGTGCTAATCCTGACGATGAGCGTTACAAACACCTGAAAGGTAAAAAGGTAATAGTTCCGATGGCTAACCGCGAGGTTCCTTTCATTTTTGACAGTTATGTTGATCCCGGATTTGGAACCGGTTGTCTTAAGATCACACCAGCCCATGATATCAATGACTATGAGATTGGACTAAGGCACAATCTTCCTTCCATCGATGTGTTTAATTCTGATGGTACCATCAGCAGCAAAGCTGGAATGTTTGAGGGCGTCGACAGGTTTAAGGCTAAGGACCTGGCTGAGACAGAGCTTCGAAAAAGAGGGAATCTTGTTAAGGTAGAAAATTATAATAACAAGATAGGCCGATCGGAACGGACAAATGCAGTTATTGAACCCCGCCTTTCTCTTCAGTGGTTCCTTAAGATGAAAGAACTGTCATTGCCTGCTCTTGATGCCGTTTTAAATGAAGAAGTCAGGCTCTACCCTGCCAAATTTAAAAATCTGTACCGTCACTGGATGGAGAATGTGCACGACTGGTGCATAAGCAGACAGCTTTGGTGGGGGCACAGGATACCGGCCTGGTACTATAATAATACAGAATTTATAGTTGCAGAAAATATTTCTGAAGCCCTTGTCCTGGCCAGAAAAAAGAGCGGAAATCAGTCTTTAAGCGAAAATGACCTCAGGCAGGATGAAGATGTCCTTGACACATGGTTCTCTTCATGGCTCTGGCCAATAACCTCATTTGACGGTATAAATGATCCGGATAATGACGACATTAAGTATTATTACCCAACAAATGATCTGATCACAGCTCCTGAAATTCTCTTCTTCTGGGTTGCACGTATGATCATTGCAGGTTATGAATATCGTGGCGAGAAACCATTTGAAAATGTTTATCTTACGGGTTTGGTTAGGGATCAGCAACGAAGAAAAATGTCAAAATCGCTTGGTAATTCACCGGAACCTCTTAACCTGATAGATAAATACGGAGCCGACGGTGTGAGAGTTGGTATGTTATTATGTTCGCCTGCGGGTAATGATCTGTTGTATGATGACAGCCTGCCTGAACAGGGAAGGAATTTTGCAAATAAAATATGGAATGCCTTCAGGCTTGTAAAAACATGGAAGGTTGATGAAAATATTTCTCAGCCCGATTCATCTTTGCTTGCTGTAAAATGGATGAATGAAGTATTGAAGAAGGCTACCGGCGAAATTGATGCAAATTTCAGAAAATTCAGAATTTCAGAGGCTCTGATGATAACCTATAAACTATTTTGGGATGATTTCTCCGGATGGTATCTTGAGATCATTAAACCCGGATATCAAAAACATATTGACAGAATAACCTACGATTCCACTATCTCTGTATTTGATAAACTCCTGAAACTAATACATCCTTTTATGCCGTTTATAACAGAGGAGATATGGCAGCTGATTATTGACAGAAAAGAAGGGGAAAGCATCATGGTGTCGTTGATACCGACCGATAAAAAATTCAGCAGAGAGATAGTGAAGGGTTTTGATACTGTCAGGGAAACAGTAAGTTCTGTAAGAACGGTCAGAAAGAACAAGGGTATCCCAAATAGGGAGAAAATTGAATTGATAATAAAATATGCCAAAGATGATTTTGACACTGAATTTCTTCCGGTTATCAGCAAGCTTTGTAATCTTTCAAAAGTTTCATTCGTCAGGGAGAAACCTGATGGAGTTGCATCTTTTATGGTTGATACAACCGAATATTTTATTCCGCTTAGCGGAAATATGGATGTTGAAGCAGAAATTACCAGGATAAAAGCAGAGCTGACATATTACATAGGATTTCTTGCTACAGTGATGAAAAAACTCGGGAATGAACATTTTGTAAAAAATGCCCCCCCCAATGTCCTGGAAATGGAAAGAAAGAAAAAGAGCGACGCGGAATCCAAGATAAAATCGTTGGAAGAGGCTCTCGTCTCTCTGACAAACCCCCCCCAACACCCCTAAAGGGGGGCTGATATCATTATTTTTGAGTGCAGTTTAAAATTATGTTATAGCGGAAGACCGCCAGCCTTCGCTAAAGCTTCGGCTGACAAAGCAAGACCTGCAGGACATACCTAAGGCATCAGTTTTCTGATGAAATAATTCTGTTCAACAGGCACGAGTTCCCAGTCGTTGTTAAGTATTAGGTGCCATCCTTCACCGGTGATCCGGTTTTTATCTGCTTTGTATCCTTTAGCTGTGATACGCAGATATTTATAATTATTTGCCACAAGGCACCCGCCTTTTTCGACAGTAAGCTTGCCCCAGTTATCTGATACTCTCAGAGAACTGTAGAGTGTTCCAAGTGTATCGAGGGAGTGGACATCTTCCGGTTCAAAATCAAAATAGGGACTTTCAAGTTCAATAAAGACAACAGGTTTTTCTGTAAAAGTACTGATCTGTTTGTTGATATTTTCTTTAATATCTGATAGCCTTTTTTCTTCTTCCTTATTTATTTCATCAATGTTATAATTTACTGCGATACTTCCGGCAACATCCCTGCATATGGCAGGAAGTTTTATATTGTATATCAGTCTGACTTCATTTCCAAGATCAAAATTATCTGTTTTAATATTCTTAAAATCGTAACCTTTCTCATAAAGTAATGCTGCATAAAGTGCACCATCAATAAAGCCATATGATCTTGAATACGACTGCATCGAATAAATTCTATCAAGGAATTCAAAAAGTCTTGATTTGAATTCCTCAGGTGAACTGGTGCAAAGGAGTGTATATGTAAAAGTTGCAAGGCCTTCATAAGTTTCGAACCGTGTTTCGTCAGCAGCGTATTTATGATATAACTCCCTGTTTGCTCCCCTGAAGATCAGGGCATCCCTGATTGCCAGCAACTGATCATCCCCGGTTGTAGTAAGAGCTTTCCTGAGAGCTTTCCATTCAAGTTTTATCCATAAACGAGCTTCTTTCTCATCCATATTACTGGTAATATAACCAGTATTGCCAAATCCTTCCTCTTCCTGGAAGAGATGAAACAAACTGTGAATTGCCCTTGTTTCTATCCTGTAGTCATCTTCCCTGGCAGGTAATGGCGTCATAGCAAACCTGGTTCCGCCAAATTTTACGGGAGCGTTATTTATGATCAGTTCTTTTGGATATAATCCTGTGTAAATACCCTCTTTTAATTTCAGAAGACCTTCATTATCGGGTTTATTTGCAACAATTCTGCGGTTAGAGCGGTCAACAAACATTAAAGGGCCATAGAGGTTTCTTCCCCATAATTTTCCATCATCACGATCGCAAATTTCCTTAATACTTTTAAAGTATTGATTCGCCTTATCCGGTGTCAAGTATGTATCTGTCTTTTCTGTTTTGCAACCAATCAAAAACAGTAAGATTGGGATAAATATCCATTTTTTCATTCTGGCCCCTTTGTCGGCCCGAAAGTAATGAAAAAAAATGCAAAAAGTCAAATATTGTAAGAACGCCCTCATTTTCATTTCCATGAATAAGAATATGACAAACACCATCATACGCCTTGCGTGATTTATCTATTTATGCTGACTAATATTTAAGCTTTATTGCAGATGACAGATAATAACGACATCCATCTTAATCAGAATGAACTGGTTCAATAACTAAAAAAGCCATCGATGGAATTTACCCGTGAAGACATCATAAAATTTATTGAAGCAAAAGGAATTACAATTCTTAATTTCAGTGGAATTATGGTCACCAGATGGTCAGGCAGATTCTTCTTTGCGGCTGACAACAGGAGGGCTTTCTGCGGCTTCCGCCTGGGCTGCCTTTATGCTGACATTTAATTCAAAACCGATAAGGATAGCAATGGAATTGAGATACAGCCACAGTAGTATGACCATCAATGTACCAATTGAACCGTAAAGTTTATTGTATTGCCCGAAATTATTTACATATGCCGAAAATCCAAGAGATGTGAGTATGAACAAACATGTTGCAAGAGTTGACCCCGGGGAGAAAAACCTGAAGTATGTTCTTTTTGCAGGGGCAAGATAATAGAGAAAAGAAATTGCAAGATAGAGAAGAAGGATTATTAATATCCACTTTAAAAATACAAGTATATATATCACCAGGTTCCTTTCGATAACATGAAGGGCTACAAGCCTGTTAACTAGCATTTTACCAAATAATACCAGGAAACCTGCGGTAGAGATCATTATGATCACAATTAGCAACAGTATAACGGATATTTTTCTCTGATTAACCCACGACCTTGTTTTAAATGTATGAGCAGATACAACAAATGCATGAATTACAGCATGTATACCGTTGGTGGAGAATACAATAGTTGCCAGGAACATAAAAAGAAGAAGTCCTCCGCTTTTATGGGTGACTACATCAATTATTGTTGTCTCAAGGAACTTAAAAGCATCGGCGGGAAGAATATTTTCGAAAAGTCTTATAAGCTCTTCCTGGAAGTTCTGGATAGGAACAAACGGAATAAGAGTAAAAAGGAAAATGGAGGCCGGCAACAGAGCTATCAGAAGATTAAATGCAATAGATGATGCCCTCGTGACAAGTACTCCCTTACGAAATCCCTTAATTACAAATGTGATTACCTGTGTAATAGGTACCCCGTCAGAACCAGGTAAAACTAGTTTCTTTATTTTGTGTGCACCTTTAACAAATGTAATCTCTTTAAAATTCATCGGCTATATGGCTTTAAGACTCATGTCCAGACTTTTTATCTGATGAGTCAGGGCTCCTACAGATATAAAATCAACACCACATTCTGCATATGATCTTATGGTTGCAAGTGTTATACCTCCTGATGATTCTGTTTCAAAACGTCCTGATATAATTTTTACTGCGTCGATAGTGTCCGCAATGCTGAAATTATCAAGCATAATACGATCCACTCCACCTGTTGAAATTATTTTATGTATGTCATCGAGGCTTCTTGCTTCAATTTCTACTTTCAGATCCAGATTATTTTTCTTAAGATATTCCCAGGTTTTAATAATTGCCTTCTCAATTCCCCCGGCATAATCAATATGATTATCTTTCAGCATGATCATATCGAAAAGGCCCATCCTGTGATTCATAGCCCCACCTATCCTTACCGCCTCTTTTTCGAACATCCGGAAACCGGGAGTGGTTTTACGCGTATCAAGGATCCTGGTCTTCAGGCCCTTAAGCTTGCTGGTATATTCATGGGTTTTTGTTGCGATACCGCTCATTCTTTGCATGATATTCAACAGGAGGCGTTCCGACTTCAGAATTGAGTGTACTTTTCCGGAAATGAAGAAGGCAATGTCACCCGGTCTGACTTCAGTTCCGTCCTCCAGGAGCACATCAAGAACAAGATCATTATCGATTACAGGGTAAAACTTCCTTGCGACACCAATTCCTGCCAGGATGCCTGCTTCCTTTATGAGTAATCTCGCCCTGCCGGTTGCCCCCTTCGGAACAGAAGCTAGCGATGAGTGATCGCCGTTTCCCAGATCCTCGGCGAGACTTCTGGAGATGAATTCCTTAAGAATCCTATTTTCCATTGTCAGATTCAATACGTATCTGATGAATCAGAAGATCCGGTCCGACTTTCTTAAGAAGAAAATATACCCTGAAATCTCCTTTCTCTGTTTTAAGGTTGCCAATAGCATATTGAGCATCATTCTTTGCACCCTGATGACGAATAGCAAAATCCTTTGTCTGATACTCGGTAAAAAAATCCTTCAGAATTGCTTCTGCAACATTTTTTTTATAAAAATCTTCTTTATCCAGAAGAAGAAGTTCAATGGTAGAATTCATATACTTTGACAATTCTGCAGCATTACCGGCTTTAAATGCAATGGAAATTTCACCGGGTATGTTCGCCTGATCCTGTGCATTGGATGAAAGACAGCTGAATGATATAAGCAATACCGGGATAATATATAATGACTTCATTTCAATTCATATTAATTATTGCTCGCAGTTTTAAACAGTACAAGACAAATACAAATTTAATATAATTTGTTAAAGATATCCTCCTTGTGAAATATGAATGTCAAAATTATATAGCTTTAAATTGCTATTTTTGTGATTAACGGCATGTTGGACAAAACAGAAGGAAGTACTATTTATGAAAATAGCTTTGTTGCAGACAGGCAAAACCGCTGATAAGAATATTTCGGAAGTGGCTGACATATATTCGGGTCGCATAAAAAAATATGCTGTATTCGAGATAATTACATTACCCGATCTGAAGAATACCAGGAACCTGACGGTTAAGGAGCAAAACCGGAAAGAAGGCAAAAGGGTTTTGCGATCTCTGAGTCCGGAGGATTATGTGGTTTTGCTTGACGAGAGAGGAAAAGAGCTCAGAACGGTGGATTTTTCAGCATGGATTGAAAAGATGTTCATGCTCCCCGGAAAGCGTATTGTTTTTGTTATCGGAGGGCCATGGGGCTTCTCTGACGAGGTATACGGCAGAGCTGATTTTAAAGTGTCTTTGTCAAAGATGACATTCCCTCACCAACTGGTACGATTATTGTTTCTTGAACAGCTATACAGGGCATTTACCGTAATAAAAGGGGAACCCTATCATCATGAATAAATCGGAAATTCCAGGTTATGAAGAGTAAACGCTTCCGGATTTTACTGGTCATACTGGCTGTTGTGCTGGTAATGATGGCAGTGGTGGCAGAATCGGTCTATTTCAGCGATTTTGAATATCGTTTCAGAACACGGATGTTCAACAAAACCCTGAACGAAAAAGAAAAAATCCTTGATGAATGCCTGGAAGGGATGAAACCAGTTCTTGCAAAAGACAGCCATCATGGATTACTGCCTGAAAACAGTCTCTATTCCCTTGCAGAAAAAAACAATATAACCATACTTGAATTTTTCGATGGCAATCTGGTTTTCTGGACAGATAATGACTTCAACGTACCTCCATTCCTCATCGACACATTATTTACCAGGCCTCTGATTTTCCTCCAGAATGGCTGGTTCATGTCAAAGACTGTCAGTGAGGGGAACGAAAAACTGATTGGCCTGATGAGGATACGCACTGAATACAGTTTTGAGAATGATATAATTAAGAGCGGATTTGATAAGGAATTCAAATTACCGGGAAATGTCGGATTGAGCACCAGCAAAGGTGCATCGGAATTTCATATCCATAATTTAGCAGGTAAATTTCTTTTTTCACTCGTTTTTCCAAAGGAAAAGGAAAATACATATTTTATCCTCATCCCTATTTGTTTATGGACCGGCGCATTTGTAATGATTATACTTCTGATTCTTGAGTTTGTTAAACTGCTGGCTAAAAGAAATAAGGGTAGGTTCGCAGTTGGTTTCGTCCTGATGGTTTTCATCATGATATACCTTCTGGTCCTTCTTACGAACAAACCAACTGTATTTTTTCAGACAGAACTCTTTTCTCCTTACAGATTCTCTCTGAATGATGCCATCCCTTCGCTTGGCCACCTTTTTCTTCTAAGTGTTCTGGCAGCCGTTTTTTCAGGTGTTTTTTTCCGTCTTTATCCGTTGACTGAACGAGAGGTTAAAAGCGGTGCGCTGAATTATCTTTTTCTTACATCATTTCTGGTTGCCGGTGCACTCCTCATAAGCTTGTTCCACGGGATCTTCAGTCAGCTTATATCCACTTCAAATATCAACTTTGAAACATATAAGGTACTTGATCTCAGCCTTTTTAGTGTTGCAGGATTTGTCTCGATGTTCTTTTTATTACTTGTTCCTGTGTTTTTTCTCATGAAAACCTTTCAGTGTGTTAAAAAATACTCTGCGCCTGTAATATTGTTGTCCATTTTATCTTCCACAGGAATTATTGTATTGATATGGTATCGCGACAGTACCACGCTGATACCTTTAACCGTGTTTTATCTTTTGCTGACATGTGCAATGTGGATAACAGGCAGGAAGAAAACAGGTGTTTTCAATATGACTGTTATTTTCTCTCTTCTGTTTGGTCTTTATTCCCTATATTTCATCACTGTGCTATCCGAAAAGAAAACAACGGAAAACATTAAAATACAGGCTGTTTCATTGT
Organism: uncultured Bacteroidales bacterium; assembly: GCA_963815075.1. Lineage (GTDB taxonomy): Bacteria > Bacteroidota > Bacteroidia > Bacteroidales > VadinHA17 > LD21. The sequence goes on along the minus strand of CAWFFK010000008.1, from coordinate 108,300 downwards.
CAACTGAAAATGATCCTGAAGCTGAACAACTCCTGCTTGATATGTGGCCGCAAATTTTGGATGATAATGTCCTCAAAAAAATGATGAGATCTGAAATCTTCAACACCGAGGATTATTACAGGATCAAAGATTATCTGCATGATACATATTTTACTGGTTACTGGGGAAATTTCAATTCGAACATAGTAATATGCCGTTATGATCAGCCTTTGCACGTTGGTTCGGGAAATGAGATATTCGAAAACTGTTTTGATTTTTTTGATAAGAGGATAAAACTGAACGGACACAGGCTTACAGGCACCAATTTTTATTTTCTCGATAACCAGGGAGGACGGTCGTATTATCTTGGCAGGTTGTTTTATAAGACAGAAAAAAACAACACAAACGGACTATTCATTGAACTCTACAGTGATGTTAATATTTTTCAGCCTGGCTATTCAGCCCTGCTGCTCGATAAAAAATTCCAGAATTATACCGGACTAAAGGACTATTCATTTGCAAAGTATATAAACGGTGAGATTGTATTAAGGACAGGCGACTTTGCATATAATAAGAGTGATGCTGAATATGTTGACAAGATCAGGGAATACAGGATCTTTAAATCAGATGGATTTAAACATGTTCTTTACAAGAACGGGAATGCAACGGTAATTATCAGCAGGCCGGTTCTGACTTTAGGAGACATTGTTATATCATTTGCGTATCTCTTTGCTTTTATTCTTATCCTTTCAAACCTGTTCTTCCTTATTATCAGGCGTCCGGTTGTCAGAAGCCTGAATGTATTTAATTTCCGACAGAAACTACAGCTCTCATATATTGCTATACTTCTGCTTTCATTTATCCTGATTGGCATTGTTGTGGCGTCGCTGACCATAAGCCAGTACAAGTCGAAACACACTGAAAACATTAAAGAAACGCTCAACTCTGTTTATCTTGAACTCGACAGCAAACTTTCAATGGAAAAGCATTTATTGGCAGACTGGCACAACAATAATTATTCATCATTAAATGACCTTTTAATAAGTCTTTCAAATATTTTCAACACCGATATAAACCTGTATGACCTGAAGGGATTTCTGATTGCAACTTCACGACCAGAGATCTTTGACCGTAACCTTATCAGCACCAGAATGAATAATATTGCCCTGAATAACCTGGCTTACCTTAATAAAAGTGAATATATCCACAAGGAGAAAATAGGCAATCTGGAATATTTATCGGCATATGTACCTTTCTTAAGCACGGAGGGGAAAGTACTGGCTTTTCTTAACCTTCCTTATTTCAGAATGCAGAGTGTTCTGGCAAAGGAGATATCGAACCTGGTTGTTGCTTTTATCAATTTCACACTCCTGCTGGTAGTAATAACGATAAGCCTAGCCGTCTTCATAAGCGGGAGGATTACCGCACCCCTGTCAATGCTGAGCGAAGGACTTGCATCTGTAGGTGTGGGGAAAAAGAGTGAACATCTTTCTTACATGGGTCATGATGAAATCGGCGAACTCGTAAGACAATATAACAGGATGGTCGATGAGATTGAAGAAAGCGCCCAAAAACTGGCAAATTCAGAAAGAGAATATGCCTGGAGAGAAATGGCAAAACAGATTGCGCATGAGATAAAGAATCCGCTTACTCCAATGAAACTGAATGTTCAGCAGCTTTTAAAATCGTGGAATGATAAAATACCCGGATTTGAAAAGAAGCTGGAACGGTTTACAAGAAACCAGATTGAATATATTGATAACCTTTCTTCCATTGCTTCTGCATTTTCCGCATTTGCAAAAATGCCTGGGACAAACGCTGTTGAGGTAAACCTTATAGAACAGGTAAAAACATCACTAGAACTTTTTAAGAATACCGACAATATTACTTTCAGGGTAAAATGGCCCCACGAAAGCAGGGTGATTGTTTATGCTGACAGGGAACAAATTAACGGTGTCTTTTCAAACCTGATAAAAAATGGTATCCAGTCAGTCCCTCCGGGCAGGGAAGGGATAATAAAGGTTAATATGGATGTACATGGTGACAAGGTGATAGTGGCTATCGCCGACAACGGTACCGGAATACCGGAAGACCTTAAGAAGAAATTGTTCACTCCAAATTTTACGACCAAATCATCCGGGATGGGGCTGGGCCTGTCAATTGTAAGGAAATATATTGAAAGCTCAAACGGCAGGATCTGGTTTGAATCGGAAGCAGATAAGGGAACAGTTTTTTATGTAGAATTACCACTGAAATATACTGTGGAAAAACCAGGATAAAGTTTCCGGATTTCAGCTCACATTAAATGGCGATTTTTTAGAATAATTCAATTTAATAGTTATATTAGCGGTTCTGATATTCAACTGATGACCGGCAATTTTTTGAGTCATAACAAAAGACTTGTACTTAGCCTGCTGATATTTATTGGCTTCAGCGGTAGTGTTGCGTTTTCTCAGGTAAGCCTGTCGGGTAATATCAATCAACCTCACTCACATGTGGTTACCATAGGTGCTGACAGGGTCACTGTGGACGATGTAACAGGATTTGTTGCCAATGATACCATTCTGATGATCCAGATGCAGGGAGTAAAGATTAGTTTAGATCCCATTTATGGTGGTGTTCAGGACATTCTGGGGGTGCCCGGCTTGCATGAGTTTATGATAATACAATCTGTAAATACGGGCACGAACGAAATAATTTTCAGGAATAATATTATTAATTCATATGATATCCTTGGTAATATTCAGATAGTAAGTGTACCCTATTACAACAGTGCTACTGTTACAGGGAAACTTGCCTGCGATCCCTGGGACCCTGCTACAAAGTCGGGCGGAGTTCTTGCATTGATTATAGGACGGACCCTTAAGCTTAACGCAGACATAGATGTTTCGGGGTTAGGATTCACCGGGGGTAAAGATACAATTGGAGACGGGATATGCCTGTTAGATAATCAACCGCTTTTAGGTCAGCAATATTATTCATGGAGTTTTACCAATGCAGGTTACAAGGGAGAAGGCGTTGCGAATTTTACTGAATTCAGTCAGCTGCTCATACCAAATTATACAAAAGGTCTTGGCCCGAACTGGAATGGAGGAGGCGGAGGTAACGGGAGGTATTCTGGGGGAGGAGGCGGAGCTAACGGTGGGAAAGGAGGTGCCGGAGGACAGGAAGATCAGACAATATGCAGCGCTCCGTGGGTAGGTGGTACAGGCGGCAACCAGGCGATACACCCAAGCTTGTTAAACAGGATTTTTTTGGGTGGTGGCGGGGGAGCGTCAACTACCTCTGTTACAGGAAGCTCTTCGCAGGGAGGCAATGGCGGAGGAATTGTTATTATTGTTGCAGATACGATAACAGGTAATGGGGGTGGTATTATTGCTGACGGGGGACAGGGAGGAACTGATACCGGATTAGGAGGATCAGGGGGAGGAGGAGCCGGAGGATCGATAGCTTTATATATTAAGAGCTACGAATCATCGCCATTGCAGTTTTCAGTCAGAGGAGGAAACGGGGGCGATAATCCGGGTACTTTTGGAGAGGGCGGAGGCGGAGGCGGAGGTCTCTTATTCATAAGTACCGATTTAACCGGGAATGTAACTAATTACATGGATGGGGGCAAAGGAGGGAACTATCCTTCATCTACGGCATTTGATGGTAATGCCGGAGAAAAACGGCTGTCTTTTATGGCCGTCCTTAATGGGTTCCTGTATAACTCCATCAGGTCCTCTGTTACAGGCGACCAGGTCGATTCAGTATGTTCAAATATGCTTCCTCCAAAGATTACCGGGACGCAGCCGGTAGGAGGAACTCCGCCATATACATTTGTATGGGAAAAAAGCTATGATAAGAAATTCACGACGCCGATTGTTCTTACAAATGACGCTGATCCGAATAATTATACACCTGCGGATCCAGAGGCTGATACATTATGGTTCAGGAGGATAATATCAGATTCTTCAATACCAACTGCTCTTAAAGATACCAGCAAAGCCGTGGAAATCATCGTTCAGCCTCAGATCCTTAATAACCTGATTGTAGCTGATCCTGACACGATCTGTTCTGGCTCCGATCCTCAGATCATTAAGCAGGGAGTACCGGATATTTTTGTTCCGACTTCAAAATATCTGAAATTTATCTGGCAGAACAGTTCGGATAACGGGTCAACCTGGAGCACACCGGATACCTTAAATAAAGAGTACGACCCGAATCCTTCAGGAGGGTTGACACAGGATACCTGGTACAGGCGTACTGTGGTGTCAGGTCGTTGTGTAGATAATACAGCAGTAGCCAAATTTAAAATACTTAAGAAATTAACCAATAATGCTTTTTCTCAATTATTTGATACGATTTGTTTTGGGGGGAATACTGATCTGAATACAATTCCCGGACCGACAGACGGTTTATCAACTGATTACCGTTACAAGTGGGAACAAAGCAGTACAGGCAATGCCGGTACATGGACAGCAATTCCCGGAGAAACAAATAAGGTATTTGATCCTGATGCTTCAGTATCACTTCCTGTTGGCAATCATTTTTACAGAAGAGTTGTCTATTCCGGGGAACAGGATGCATGTAAGGACACCACTCCGGGGGCTGCAAGAAAAGTGTGGCCGGTAATTACAAACAATATTATCCAGGCTGACCAGACTATCGGTTACGACAGCATCCCCTTAAAGCTTATTCAGGCTGCTGTACCTGGCGGTGGAGCTGGGATCTCTACTTACAAATATTCCTGGGTTAAGGACACTCTTGGAATACCTTCAGCCCCGGGGCCTGATCCGGCAAATCAGAATGAATATCAGCCGCCAAATCTCAGGTGGACCGTATCGTTTATGAGAATTTTAAATTCTTCAGCATGTGCAGATACAAGCAATCAGGTAATGATCACGGTTGATTCGCATATAACAAATTCAATATCTCTCGGAAATACAGCTCTGGATACAATTTATACAGGACAAACCTCTTCCCAGATAAACGGTTCGGTACCCACAGGAGGAAGTGCCAATGTTTCGGATGGATATTCTTTCAAATGGTACAAATCAACTGCTTCTGTCCCCGCTGAAACCGATTGGGCAGAGATTCCCGGCATTATGACCCAGTGCGATCCGGGGGTGCTTACCAAGTCAACCTGGTTCAGGAGAGATATAAGTTCCCCGGCAGTAATCCCACGTGCGACAACACAAAGTAATTATGTACTGGTTACCGTTCTTCCCATGATCGTTAATACAGATATTTCTGCTAGCCAGGAAATATGTTCAGAAAGCAAGCCTTTAAGGCTGAGAGGGAATGTACTACTTGTAGGAGGCAACGGCAGGTATAAGTTTACCTGGAAGGACAGCACAAGTTTCCATGACTGGCAGACAATAACTAATTTTGATCATGTCGACTCTGCAAATTATAAGCCTCCTGTACTTACTTCAGATACCTGGTATAAAAGGGTTGTATATTCAGGCAAAAATGATTGTGGTGTTGAGGTCTCTAATATTGTTAAAATAACTGTTGACCCGCTTCCTGATACCCCATATGCAGGTCCTGACCAGGAAATTAACTCGTTAGGAGGCATTGCATATTTGAATGCCAATCCTCCAAAACAAGGAGAAGAGTCGGGATCCTGGAAAGTACTTGATCCACAGACAGCTCAGCTGATAGTCAGCGACAGTTATAATACCGAAGTTGCGAAGCTTTCCAAAGGAGCAAACTACTTTTTATGGACAGTTACAACTAACCAGGGTAATTGCCAGCTATCTGATTCTGTAGTCATTATATTGGACCAGCCTTTTATACCCAGGGGATTCTCACCCAACGGTGATGGGATAAATGACCTGTTTATTATCGAAGGTCTGGATTTTTCCGGGGAGAATAAGCCAGAACTTATGATCTTTAACAGTGCAGGAACAGAGGTGTTTTCGACAACAACACCAGAAGGGGCAACAAATAATCTGACCTGGGATGGTAAAAACTCAAAAGGTATAGAACTGCCGGAAGGAACTTATTATTATTTACTTTCAAATTCAAACAGTAAGCTTACCAAAGGATTTATAATTCTTAAGAGGCAATGATTAAAAGGAAATTTAAAATATTTTTTGATACTCGGATGATGAACAAAATAAAGGTATTATACTTTTTATTATTCTTTTCAGTTATGTCAAGTCTTCCGGGAAGGGCTGTACCTGATTCTACAGCAATTAGCCTCGCATATCCTGTTTACAGTCAATATCTTCAGAATGGTCTTGTAATAAATCCGGCTTATGCGGGTTCAAGAGGAGCACTAAGTGCATTTTTATCATACAGAATGCAGTGGATAGGCATATCGGGGTCGCCGGTGTTCCAGTCTGCCTCCTTAAACACCCCGATGAAAAACGATAAGGTAGCTCTTGGCTTATTAGCACAATTTATGCAGTATGGGTTTACCAAGTCCACAAGTATATATGCCAGTTATGCTTATCGTATAAAACTGGCAAAAGGGAGGCTCTCTTTCGGACTGAAAGCAGGGGCCGATGTATCAAACACAGTATATCCCGATAATGATAAAGACAGGTTTCTTACCACTTCCAACGATCCTGCTTTTGTTAATGACAAACCATATATTCTTCCAAACGTGGGGGCCGGTGTCTATTATTTCAGCGACAAGCTGTTTGCAGGACTGGCTGTGCCGGCATTTCTGAGTTACAGAAAGAACTCCTCAGGTTCAGTCGAACCATATCATAGTTTCAACGAATATGATGTGATCTTCTCAGCGGGAGGGCTTATAACCTTTTCCCAGTTCTTCAAATTCAAGCCATCTGTTTTGGTTGATTATTCGTTTCAGAATACAAAAAAGCTTACACAACTTGATTTAAACGGCAATTTTATTCTGGCGGACCTTATCTGGATAGGCGGCTCCTGGAGGACTAACGAAAAAGTTGCTGTGGGTATCCTTCAGGTACAGTTGAATCCACAGCTTATGTTCGGATTCTCCTATGATTATCCGGCGGGACAATTAAGTTCTTTTTCTAAGGGATCGAGTGAATTTATATTAAGATACGAGTTCGGTTATAAGGTAAGCGCTGCAAACCCGCGCTATTTCTGATTTATGAGGAAGAGATTATTTTATATAATAACAGCTGTTTTTGTTGCGCTTAATGCATCACCTGATTCAAAAGCTCAGCAGCCGTCTGTCTATAAAGTCATAAGGATGTCATTCAATACGGGAGAGTTCAGCGAGATTTCTCCTGTAATGGTTAAAGATGGTATTGTATTCTGTTCAAGCAGGCGTTTCAGCGGGTTGAAAGACCGCACTTCCTTTGACGGACGTCGCCTTTACAATATTTATCTTGTTGAGAAGAAGGACTCAACAGACTGGGGAAGGCCGGTTGAACTGACCAGTCAACGCAGTACATTCTTTAATAACGGGCCGTTATGTATTGCTCCCGACGGAAAGACTGTCTATTTCACCAGCGAGGTGGAAACAGGGAAAGCTGCTACTAAAAGAAACTTTAAAAACCACAGCGGGATATTTATAGCTGAAATGTCAGGGACCAGTCTTAATTCTGTCCGCCCCTTTAAATACAATGATCCCCAGTACGATATAGGTCAGCCATCAATAAGCAGCGATGGAAAGTATCTTTACTTTGCATCCGATATGCCGGGAGGGCAGGGTAAATCCGATCTGTACTACTGTGAAATGGTTAATGATGAGTGGTCTGCTCCTGTAAACATGGGCCCGGTTGTTAATTCTCCTGATGCCGAAAACTACCCTTATATCCACCCATCAGGCAGACTCTATTTCTCTTCCGACCGGCCTGGTGGTATAGGAATGCTTGATGTATATTTTACTTCATTTAATAAAGGCAAATGGGAAGCTCCTGAACTTCTTCCTGAACCCATAAATTCGACTTATGATGATTTTGCATTTGTGTCTGCAAACGATCAGCAGACCGGATACTTCTCATCCAGTCGCAGCGGGAATGATGATATTTATGAATTTGTTTCGACGATAATAAGGAAGGCGAAGTGCGATACCCTTGTTGAAAATAGCTATTGTTACAGGTTTATTGAAGAAAATGCAGCCAAGTTCGACACACTGCCGTTCCGGTATGAATGGAGATTTGGAGACGGAGAGAAAGGTATAGGTCCGGTAGTTGAACATTGTTTCAAAGGACCAGGTACCTACCAGGTGCACCTCGATGTTGTAAACCTTATTACAAAAGAGATTATCAATAACGAAAAATCGGAAACACTGGAGTTGACTGCGGTCGAACAACCTTATATCTCGGCACCCGATAAGATTGAATCAGGAAATATGATTAAAATGAGCGCTGACAGTACAAACCTTCCGGGATGGAATATTGCGCAGTATTACTGGAACTTCGGTGATGAGACAATAGCAGTAGGTAAGGATGTGGATAAGAGTTATATGAAGCCGGGAACCTATAATATTCAGCTTATTGTTACCACCAGACCGGAAGCCGGAGGAATGACAAGGGAAGCGTGTATTTCAAAAAATATTATTGTAATACAAAAGCCCTGATGATGAAATTAACTAAATTTGGATTAATGAAATTGAACAAGTCGTTATATAGGATCCTGAATTTTATCTTATTACTTGGATTAATCATATCTCCGGAGATGAAAGGACAACCAGTCCCCGGAAAGGATGAAAACATTCCGTTTCTTGTTACTTTTGGCAAAGAGGGAAAGACATCGTGGGGCGATAAAAATTTTTATGAGATATTTTTCTTTACCATCCCGCAAGACTATAAGCAACCATTTTATATAAGGGTTTTTGATCCTGATTGCGGTGGAGAGAACGATGAGATCCAGGGCGAATTTAATACCAAAACTCTTTTTTCTGTGTTCGGCGGCAAAGGCGTTGACCCTGAAAAGAATGAAGAATCAAAGGGGTTGGAAAAGGGGTTGAACTATAAAACGGGCAATTTATTAGCATCAAAGGTATTTGGAAGTGAAGCCAGGTATGATAACAAATATTATACTTTTGGGCCTTTTAACCCTTCTGAAGGTGATTTTAATAAGAAATGGAACAGCAATATATTCAAAATTGTCTGTGAAGGTATCAGTGGAGACGATGGCAACCTTTACAGATATTTCCTGAGCAGCGACCCGAATAACAATATTCCGATTGAAGGAGCCAATGCTTTCACATATTCCTATACCTTCAGGATGTGGAATGATTTCAGAAGTGTTTCACATATCTATCCGTATGTGGACACTGGTATAGTCTATATTAAACAAACAAATTTCGACTGGGACTTTGATGGTACCATAATGGTGGTTTCTAAATACAAACAGGGGGTCTCGGTCCCTATATCGGGAGAAGATAACGAGATTTCGTCAAAAATTCCTATTGAACCGGCAGAGATAGGGGCTTCTCTGGATTTTCAATTTCACAAAAGACAGGGGGAACTGGTTAAAAATAATAACGTTGTAATTACACTTCAAAACCAGAGAGGAGACGGACTTAAGTTCTTCAGCTCTCCAATAGGCGGAATACCTATTTACCAGCCGAAAATGAAAATCGAAAGTATACCTCCTAAGAAAAAATAAGTAATCTGATATGAAGTTTTACAATACTCTAAAAAAATCAGGCAGCACCCTATTGTGCCTGTTTTTGTTTTCAGTTGTGTTAAATGGGCAGACCTACAGTTTTAAAAACTATGGTGCAGAAAATAACATACCGAATGGTTTTGTGTATACAATTAGCCAATCGGAAAACGGATATCTTTGGGTAGGAACCGGCAACGGAGTTGCCAGATTTGACGGATTCAGATTTTATAATGTTCCTTTTCCAGATTCTTTAAACGGACGTTATCCTAACGTAAGTCTGAAAGATAAAAACGGAACTCTCTGGTTTGGTTGCAGCGACGGTACAGTATTTTATTCAGAGAATAACAACCTGATCCCTGTTCCCCTTTTAAATTCAAAGAGTATAAGCGACATAATTGAAGGCCCCGACGGACTGATCTATATTATTCCCCAGGGTAAAGCTATTTTTAATATAAATCCGCTGAAGCCAGCTGAAGTACATAAATTTTCTATCGCAGTGGATCCCGTAATGTTCTCGGCTTCTTTTTCCCGCCGGGGAAACCTGCTCATCGGAACACAGGGTAATGTTCTTATATGCCGCCTAAGAAACGATTCCGTATTGGTGGATAATGTTGTAGAAGGTTTTGATTATTCTGCCGTTACGGCTATCCATCAGACATTGGACAGCACCAGGTTTATTCTGGGAACTGACGACAATGGTTTGTTTCAATTCATTCTTTCTGAAAAGGGAGGCACTTTAACCAGATTCCAGGACCACCCTGAATGGGAATCACTGAACGTTCAGTCAATTTATGAAGATTCAGAAAATAATTTCTGGATATCAACTTTCGGCTCTGGCGTTATTCAAATTCAGTTTTCAGATAATTTGAAAAATATAACACTGGTCCACAACTATAATGATGATTCAGGACTAAATGGGAATGACGTAAAGTCAGTCTTTCAGGATATGGAGGGGAATTACTGGGTAGGATTATATGGTGAGGGTATCTCAATACTGACATCTTATGCCTTCAGTTATTATACACCTGGCAAAAACACACAGGAAAATGATATAATATTTATTTGTGATTATGATAATATGTATCTTCTCGGGACTCCTGCCGGATTTCATCTTTTCGATCCTGTAAAGGGCAGATCAGTCTCTTTTACAAACCTTGTTTCAAAGGTAGGGAAGGCTAACATAACCTCTTATTATATGGACAGCAATAAAAACCTCTGGATCGGAACCGGAGGAAACGGGTTGTTTGTCAGAGATGATAAAGGTGCGGTGAAGTTGTTCAAAAGGACAGGTGATTCGGGGTCTGACCAGATACAGGATATAACAATGGATAATAATAATATTTGGTTGTCCACTACCAATGGCGTTATTGTTCTCGACAGGGTCACAGGAGCAACAAAGAGGTTTTTGGATACCAATAGCGGATTGCCTTACAGCAGCATTAACAAAATATTACTTGCCAGAAACGGAACTGCATATGTTGCTACAGAAAGTGACAGGCTCTATTCAATAGACAGCAATTTCAACATTAAGAATAATGACCAGGTAATGTATGGCAGCTATAAAAATAAAATTCTTTCAATTGCACAGGACCAGGAAGGAAATATTTGGGTAGCTACACAGGGCAACGGTATTTTCAAATTCCAGAATGATTCCATCTTATCAATTAATAAATCCAACGATTTAATGTCAAATTACTGTTACAGTATAATGGCTGATTCTAAAGATGATATATGGATAGGACATTCTAAAGGGTTTTCAAGATATAGCCCGGCAACGGGTATAATGAAGGTTTACGGTACTGAATATGTTAAGGACGGCATCTGTAATCCAAGTGCTATGATTGAATCGTCCGATAAAAAAGTTCTTATTGGTACAACTGAAGGATTTATTATTTATGACAGGATGAAGGACAGGCAGAAGGCGATCCCTCCATTTACCAATATCAATTATATTACAATAAATGATGTGCAGTATCCTTTTCAGTCATCATACACTCTTCCCTATAAGAAGTACAGAATAATGGTAAATTACACGGGCATCAACTTCAGTGAACCTGATAAAGTGTACTACAGTACTTTTCTTGAGAATTTTGATCCTGACTTCAGTAAATTGTCTACATCGAGGGAGGTCCTTTACAGCCTGGGAGATGGCAACTACAAGTTTAACCTGATATCTGTGAACGAGGAAGGTCTGTCTCAGGAAAAGCCTGTAACCTTCAACCTTCTTATCAAACGTCCATTCTGGCGAACATGGTGGGCTATATTGATTTGGATTTTATTACTGACAGCTATTTTGATATTTATAATCAGGCAGAGGGATAAATCTCAGAAGAAAATTCAGATGTATCTCGAGAAAGAGCTTGAGGCAAGGACCAGGGTCGTAATGAAACAAAAAGGAGAAATTGAGCTGCAGAATATTGAGATCACGGATAGTATAAATTATGCCAAACGCATTCAGACGAGCATCCTTCCCGATATAAACAAGCTGAAGGAGACGTTTAAAGATGCCTTTATTATGTTCCATCCACGTGATATTGTAAGTGGTGATTTTTACTGGTTTGATCATATTGAAGGAGACAGGTTTATACTGGTATGTGCCGATTCAACGGGACATGGTGTGCCAGGTGCATTCATGTCAATGATAGGATCAACGTTGCTGCAGGATATAGTAACAAGAAAAAGAGTTTCGAAACCTTCGGAAATTCTTACTATGCTTGATAAACAAATCTTTTCCACACTTAATCAGAACGTGGAACTGGGAGTCTCTAATGATGGGATGGATATGGTCGTTTGTGAATTTAATATTAAAACCCGCCATATAAGGTTCGCTTCTGCTATGCGTCCCGTAATAATTGTTCTTGACGGTGAACCCTATTATATAAAGGGCAACAGGTCGTCAGTAGGCGGAGAATCTGTAATGGAGAAGTATTTTGACGACCAGGAATACTATCTCAGTGAAGGAGATACTATTTACCTCTTCTCCGATGGTCTTCCTGATCAGTTTGGGGGAGTGGACGGTAAGAAGATGAAGATAGCAAGGCTGAAAAAGATAATAGAACAGATTTCAAAACTGCCGATGAATGAACAAAAAGAGGCTTTGTCAAAATTCTACTTTGAATGGAAAGGCAATTATGAACAGGTGGACGATATCCTCTTTATGGGAGTAAAAGTATGAAATTCCTATTTGGTATAGATACCATTATCAGATACAATTATTTCACTTGTTGAAGCTACATTGCTTTCATTTTCAGCTCTGTCCTTAATATAGAAATCATAGCTGATTGTATCGGCAGGATTATAGAAAAGATAAAGGAATGTAACAGATATTGTACCCTTCAGGATTTTATTCTGTCCAAGTCTCTCAAGGTATGGAATCCTGTATGATGATGGTTTTAACGGATCATCATCGGGAGCTTGTACCATAACACCTCCGGTTTTCCTGTAAAGAGTAAAAAACAGGTTGGTTGTGTCAGGTTGAAAATCAGTTGGTGCAGTAAGGCCAAGGTCTCCGTCCCCGTCTTCAAAGTGAAACTTAAGTCTGCCCCCCTTGGCATTGTTCCCCAGTATATCTACTGTATCAAAAATAGCAAAGCTCGTGAACTCAATATGAGGTGTTGCAGATAACTGTTCAATTTTCTTACAGGAGCCTGTTGCAGCGGCTATAAAAAGAAATATTCCAAGATATGTTAATTTATTCATGGGTTTCCGGTAATAAATTTTAATTATACAAAAACCACACCAAATTTGATCATTTTTTTCGAAAAAATATTCTGACAGGAACACCGGAGAAATCAAATTTTTCTCTCATTCTGTTCTCAAGATACCTTTTATATGGGTCCTTCACGTATTGGGGCAGGTTACAAAAAAAAGCAAATGCCGGAGTATGAACAGGTAATTGGGTCACATACTTTATCTTAACATATTTACCCTTCAAAGCTGGCGGAGGATTATTTTTTATCACCTGAAGCATTACCTCATTTAATTCCGAGGTGCTTATTTTTCTGTTCCTGTTCTGATTAACCTGTTCAATTAATTCAAGGATTTTGTGAATTCTCTGTCTATTAATAGCTGAAATGAAGAGAATGGGATAATCAGTGAAAGGTGCTGTTTTTTCCCTTATATCTTTTTCGATTAGTATTGCGGTATTGTTTTCTTTTTCTATAAGATCCCACTTGTTGACGAGTATTATCATGCCCTTGTTGTTCTTCTGTATCAACGACATGATATTGAGATCCTGTGCTTCAATCCCCCTTGTGGCGTCAAGCAAAAGAAGACATATATCCGAACCCTCTATTGTCCTGACGGCTCTCATAACTGAATAAAATTCAATGTCTTCACTCACTTTACCTTTTTTCCTTAATCCGGCAGTATCAACAAGAAGAAAGTCATGGTGAAATTTGTTATACCTGGTAAATGTGGAATCGCGTGTTGTACCCGCAACAGGCGTAACAATGTTTCTTTCCTCCCCCAGGAGAGAATTAACAAGCGATGATTTTCCCACATTAGGACGGCCAACAATTGCAATCTTAGGCAAGTCAGGAATTATTACGGACTCTTTTGGCGGCAGGTATTTTACAACCTCATCGAGAAGGTCTCCTGTACCGCTGCCGCTTATGGAACTCAAGGGGAAATAATCACCAAGTCCAAGATTATAAAACTCAGTGGCATCCAGAAGTCTTTCCCCGTTATCAACTTTATTGACCACAAGTAAAACCTTCCTGTCAACTCGCCTGAGAAGAGAGGTCACAGCAGTATCAAGTTCATGTATTCCAACCGTGACATCAACCATAAAAAGTATTATGTCAGCTTCTTCAATAGCAAGCAGTACCTGTTTGTTTATCTCTTCTTCAAAAATGTCATCAGAATTTTTTACATAGCCTCCGGTATCAATAACTGAGAAATCAATCCCGTTCCAGTTCGATACTCCATAGTTGCGATCGCGGGTAACCCCGCTTACTTCGTCTACAATGGCTTCTCTTGATTCGACGAGCCGGTTAAAGAGAGTAGATTTACCTACGTTTGGTCTGCCAACTATTGCAACTATTCCACTCATACCAACATTAATATTTGTATTAACGGTAACCAAATCTTTTAAGTACCAATGGTTTGTCTCTCCAGTCCCTGGTTACTTTAACGTATAATTCAAGAAATACTTTCTTCCGGAAGAAATCTTCCATATCATGTCTGGCTTCCGTCCCTACTCTTTTTAACATGGATCCCTTATGGCCTATTATTATACCCTTCTGACTATCGCGGGTAACATGAATGAGCGCTCTGATCCGTATAATATTTTTCTCTTCTTTAAAACTTTCAATTTCTATTTCAACTGAATAAGGGATCTCTTTCTTATAGTTAACCAGTACTTTTTCACGAATTATCTCAGAAGCAAAGAACCTTTCATATTTGTCGGTCAGCTGGTCCTTTGGGAAAAACGGAGGATTTTCAGGGAGCTTTTCAAGTATTGCATTCAGAAGGTGATCGAGGTTGAAATTTTTAAGTGCTGAAAGCGGTACTATAGGAGAATCGGGGAATGCATCATGCCATGATTCAACAATTTTCCCAAGCTTATCCTGGTTAGTCAGATCGATCTTGTTAACAGCAACGATCACATGGATACCCGATTTTTTTATCTTATCAATATACTCACCTTCACTGGCTGAACGTTCCGTGACATCTGTTACATAAAGGATCATGTCAGCATCGGACAAAGCTGTGTTGACAGAGTTCATCATTGTTTCCTGAAGTTTGTACTTCGGCCTGAGTATACCCGGAGTGTCGGAATAGACTATCTGAAAATCCTCTCCGTTTACTATCCCCATAATCCTGTGGCGTGTGGTCTGGGCTTTGGATGTAATAATAGAAAGCTTTTCGCCAACCAGGGCATTCATAATAGTTGATTTACCCACATTGGGATTACCTAGTATATTTACAAAACCTGATCTGTGACTCATAACGTTTTACTAAAATATACCCCGTTTAAGCATACTCACCTCCTTATCTGTAAGAAATCTCCATTTCCCACGCCGGACATTCTTTTTTGTCAGGCCGGCAAAATATACCCTGTCAAGTTTTTTAACCTTATACCCGAGTGTTTCAAACATTCGGCGGATTACCCTGTTCTGTCCTGAGTGAAGTTCAATACCGATCTGGCTTTTGTCCTCTGCATCAGCATATGATACTGCATCTGCTACTATTGATATTCCATCCAGTTCAATGCCTTCAGTAAGTTTAAAAAGATCGTCTTTCGCTACTACTTTATCGAGAAAAACATGGTAAATTTTTTTCCGTTTATATTTTGGATGTGTTAGTTTCCCGGTAAGGTCGCCGTCGTTGGTAAGAAGGAGAACGCCTGTAGTTGCTTTATCCAGACGGCCGACCGGGTAAACCCTTTCAGGGCACCCGTTACCAATTAGTTCAAGTACAGTATGTTCGGCATGTGGATCTTCAACAGTTGTCACATAATCCTTTGGTTTATTCATAAGAATATAGACCTTTTTTTCTGATGAAAGCTTTTTATTCTTAAAACGTACATCATCATTATAAGAGACCTTTGTACCAAGATCTCGTACAAGATGGCCATTAACAGATATCAAACCGTTTTTAATGTGCTCATCAGCATCCCGCCTGGAACATAAACCGCTATTGGCAATAAACCTGTTAAGTCTTATAAGGGTAAGCTCCTGTTTTTTACCTTTGGTGACTGTTTTGATTTGTCCGTGAATAACTTTTCCTGAAGGCCTACGGTTCATTAATTCATCGCTGCTATGCTTTTTATATTTCCCGGTCTGCCTTCCACCCGGCTTTCTGTTCTCCATATCAATTAATTATCAGCGTGCAAAGGTACAATTATTTAGTGATATTATGATTTGGCGTTTTTTTTGCACCTTTGTAAACGGGAAAATCTGAATAATCATGGCATTAATTAAATCTATATCCGGGATCAGAGGAACTATCGGGGGCAAACCCGGAGAGAATCTCACCCCGGTTGACATTGTGAAGTTCACTGCAGCTTTTGGCACATGGGCAGGTATAAGGCTTAATAAGCAACAACTAACCTTTATTGTCGGACGGGATGCGAGGAAATCGGGTAGTTTGGTAAACAACCTGGTGATTACTACTCTGAGAAGCCTTGGAGTTAATGTTATCGATTTAGGGATGGCAACAACCCCTACAGTTGAGATTGCAGTCACCGGCCTTAATGCTGACGGGGGAATTATAATTACTGCCAGCCACAATCCTGCAGAATGGAATGCCCTTAAACTAGTTAATGAAATGGGAGAGTTCCTGTCATCTTCAGACGGCATGCAGGTATTAGAGTTAGTTGAACGTGAGGACTTTAAATTTGCTTCCAACGATTTTGCCGGTACTCTTGAACACGATAAAACATGGGGGGAAAGGCATATAAATCAGATACTGGCTCTTGATCTTGTGGCTGTTAAGGATATCAAGGCTGCCGGTTTTACTGTTGCTATAGATTGTATCAATTCAGTCGGCGGCATGATCCTTCCGGATTTATTAAATGCCCTAGGAGTAAAAAAAATAATTGAGTTAAACACTATTCCTGACGGGAATTTTACTCATAATCCTGAGCCCCTGCCTGAAAATCTGAAAGATATATCGGAACTGGTTTCCAAATCAAAAGCAGATATTGGTTTTGTTGTCGATCCTGACGTTGACAGACTGGCTGTTATATGTGAAGATGGAACAATGTTTGGGGAAGAGTATACACTGGTAGCAGTTTCTGATTATGTATTAAGGAACAAGCCAGGAAGTACAGTATCAAACCTTTCATCAACAAGAGCATTGAAAGATGTAACTGAGAAGTATGGCTGCAAATACTACTCTTCTGCAGTTGGGGAAGTTAATGTGGTGGAAGTAATGAAAGAAAGAAATGCAGTCATAGGAGGGGAAGGTAACGGGGGCATTATTTATCCTGAGCTTCATTATGGAAGAGATGCCCTGGCGGGGATAGCTCTATTTCTTTCACATCTTAGCAGGAGCGGACAAAAATGTTCGGATCTGAGGCGCACTTATCCTGACTATGTTATTGCTAAAAAGAAACTTACACTTTCTCCTGCTACACAGTTCAGTCAGATTGTTGATTCTGTCAAGACTCATTTCAGTGATCATTCAATTGATGAGAGAGATGGCCTGTGGATAGATCATAAGGTTGGCTGGGTACAAATAAGAAAATCAAACACAGAACCTGTAATGCGAATTTATGCTGAAGGCAGAACAATACAAGAAGCAGAAGATCTTGCAAATACAGTCATCGAGATTGTTAAAAAGTCCTAATTTCTTCTTTATTTTGCGAATTCCTTGGAATAAATCAGGAGGAATGGGTGTCATAAATTCAGAAGGCAAAAAGTAATGATGTTAAATATTGTTAATGACTAAAAAAAGGAAACCCTTTTTAATACTTTTGTGGCTTATTTTAGAAATCTATTATAGTTATAACATTTTCAGATGAAGCGAGCATGTTACACAATTTAAGATATTTTAGTAAAATACTCCTTACATGCGAGTTGCATCCTACATTTAAAATAAAATTCAATTTATAATGAAAAGAACAATTATTATTTCAGCAATTGTTGCAGTGGTGGCAATCATCGCTCTAATCTTCATTAACAAGGCAAGTTCAAAGAAAGATCTGGCAAATCTTTATGCTGAGACCCAGAATGGTCAGTTTGATATTATAGTTAATACAACAGGTGAATTGCAGGCGAAACAATCGACAGATATTACGGGCCCTGAGTTCACTCAGAGCAGGAATATAAGGGCAATGGATATTAAAATAACCGATATGGTTCCTGAAGGGACGGAGGTTAAAAAGGGAGACTATGTTGCTACTCTCGACAGGACAGCATTTGACAATAGCCTGAAAGATGAACTTGACAGGCTGACAACATATGAGACCAACCTGGAGATGAAACAGCTGGATACTGCTGTAACACTGAGTAACCTTAGGGATAATATTAAAAACCTGAGATTTTCTGTTGAAGAGGCTGCTATTACCCTGCAGCAATCTAAATATGAACCTCCCACCACAATACGTCAGGCAGAGATTTCCCTCGATAAGGCTAACCGATCGCTCGATCAGGCTATAAGAGGTTATGCTCTTCGTGTTGAACAGGCAAAATCTGATATGCGTACAAATAAAACACAACTTTCTGAACAGCGTCAGAGAGTGAATGACCTGCAAACAGTATTGTCCAAATTTATTATTACTGCCCCGTCCGATGGAATGATTATATACAAAAGAGACCGTATGGGAGCGAAAAGGAAAGTCGGGTCCTCAATAAGTCCATGGGATAATGTGGTTGCTACGCTACCAGATATGTCATCGATGCTGTCAAAAACCTATGTGAATGAAATTGATGTCAGTAAAGTCAAGCCCAATCAGAAAGTTGAGATTGAAGTCGATGCTTTCCCGGAAAAGAAATATACAGGTGAGGTGACAAGTGTGGCAAACATCGGTGAACAATTACCAAATGCTGATGCTAAAGTCTTTGAAGTGCTTATTTCGGTGAATGAATCTGATCCTATATTGAGACCTTCAATGACAACTGGGAATAAGATAATTACAAAAACAATAGATAATGTCACTTTTGTTCCACTTGAATGTGTTCAGACAGGAACTGACAGTATTCCTTTTGTTTATATGAAAAACGGAACCAAACAAATAGTTGTTCTTGGAGAATCCAACGAAAACGATGTTGTTATTGAACAGGGAATTGGGCCTGGTACGCAGGTTTATCTCAGTACACCTGAAAAACCTGATAAATTCAAACTGGCTGGTACAGAACTGATTTCAGTCATAAAAGAGCGCGAAAAAGCCAGGAAAGAAGAAGAAAACAAGATCAGGCAGGAGGCAGTAAAAGCCAGAGAGCAGCGAGGTGGCGTGATGGGCCGGGGAGGGATGAATATCACACCTGAAATGATGCAACGATTTCAGAACATGAGAAACCCCGGTCAGGGAAGATCCGGAGATACCGCAGCTATACGACGTATGATGAATAATCAAAACAGGCAGCCCGGAGAACCACGCGATACGGCAGCAAGACGGAGGGTGGGCTCACAACCGGCTCAACGGGGTGGCTCACAAAATCCGGTTCCCGCACAAACACCAGTAAGAAATTAATCATTAAACAGAGAAATAATGTTAAAATTTATCTTGCGATATTTTCACGATATTGAAATTGCTGTTGAATCCATAATCTCAAATAAGCTAAAATCGATGCTTACTGCACTGGGTATAATATTTGGAGTGGCTGCAGTTATTGCCATGCTGGCTATAGGTAAAGGAGCGAAACAGGAAATAATGGAACAGATGAAGATGGTAGGTGTTAATAATATACTTATTAATCCTGTCATTCCCGATAAGACTACTTCAAATGATGAAGGGGAAAAACAACAGAAGAAGTTTTCGAGAGGATTAGATCTTCTCGATGTTGATGCTATACGGGGAACAATTCCTTCAGTGAAGAGAATCAGTCCCGAGATCTCATTCAATTCAACTGCGATGCTGAATGGTGTTAAGTACACAGCTAAACTGGTTGGAGTCTCTAATGACTATTTTTACCTCTATAACCTTCCATTGGTGGCTGGCGGTTTTTTTAATGATTTTCAGGAAGAAAATGGTATCCAGGTTTGTATTATAGGGGCAAATATAAGGGCAAAATTCTTTAGCAAAATTGACCCGCTGGGGCAATATATAAAATTTAACGGGATATGGCTGAAAGTAATCGGAGTCCTTCAGAAAACAAATGTCAGCCTCACAGGATTTGAAGAAAAAGGGGTCAACGTGTATAATGATAATATATATATACCTATCCAGACAATGTTGTTGAGATATCAGAACCGTGCACTCCTGAATACTAAACTTGTTTCGGAGGCGACATCAGTTCAGTTCTTCGGAGGACCCGGAATGGCCAGGGTAGTATCGAGCAGCTCAGATGCTTCAAGCGATGCCGAGACCAACTATAATCAGCTCGACAGGATAGTTGTACAGGTAAATGAAACTGAACAGCTGGCCCCTACAACTGAGATCCTAAGCCGCATGCTGACCAGAAGGCACACAGGAGTAAAAGATTTTGAGATTACGGTTCCGGAATTGCTGCTTAAGCAACAACAAAGAACAAAAGACATTTTCAATATTGTCCTTGGCGCAATTGCCAGTATTTCACTGATTGTTGGAGGTATAGGTATAATGAACATTATGTTTGCGTCAGTTATGGAAAGGATAAAGGAGATAGGCACACGTATGGCTATTGGTGCAAAGAAAATGGATATCGTGGTACAGTTCCTGTCAGAAGCAGTTCTAATAAGTGTTACAGGGGGGTTTATAGGCGTATTTTTTGGTGTGATAATGGCTAAACTGATAGAACAGATAGCGGGTATTATGACTGTTGTCTCTTTCTTTTCGGTATTTATTGCCTTCGGAGTATCAGCTGCCGTAGGGGTAATATTCGGATACTCACCTGCAAAAAGGGCTTCAGAGAAGGACCCGATCGAATCATTGAGGTATGAATAAATTTTTAAAAATGAAGAAATCCTATTTATTTTCCATCATTACTGTGCTTTTATTTGTCTCCAGTTTTACCAATGCACAGGAAGTTAAAAAACTTACCTTTCAGGAAGTTATAAAACTGGCCGAAGAGCAGTCAACAAATGCTCTTATTGCCAAGCACAGGTTTCGGTCAAGCTATTGGCAATTCAGATCGTTTAAGGCACAATATCTTCCATCGCTGACTTTATCAGGAACAACTCCTGAATTCAGCAACGGACTGGATAAAGTTTATAATTCTCAGACTGACCAGTACGAGTACAGATCAACAAACACGATAAGCAACCTTGGAACTTTATCTCTTTCTCAGAATATAGGGCCAACCGGAACTGTAATCGGAGTCCGATCTGACCTTACTTTGTTCAGGGATATAGCAAATAATATTCCGACCAATTATATAACTAATCCTATAAGTGTTTATATCACTCAACCGATAAGAACCTATAACACATTAAAATGGCAGAAGAAAATAGAACCTGTAAAATATGAAGCTGCCCAGAAAACTTATCTTTCAGATATTGAGGACGTTCATGTCAGGGCTGTGATGAATTTCTTTTCTCTTGCCCTGGCCCAGATAAATAAGCAGATAGCTGAAATGAATTTCTCAAATGCTGATACTCTTTACAGGATTGCGCAAGGCCGGTACCAGTTGGGGACAATAGCCGAGGATGAGCTTTTGCAAATGCAGCTCTCGTGGCTGAACGCAGAAACCGCGAGAAAACAGGCTGACATGAATTTACGCGACCGGGAAATCAGGCTGAGATCATTCCTGGGATATAATGAGAATGTAAGAATTGAGCTAATTCTTCCCAGTGAAGTGCCCGATTTGCAGGTTAATATGAAGGAGGTTCTTGATCTGGCACTTGCTAATAATCCGGATATACTGACTCAGCAGATAAGTGTGCTTAATGCCCAGAGCAATGAAGCGCAGGCAAGAGCTTCAAAAGGACTTAATGCAAGCCTCACGGCATCTCTTGGTTATTCTCAGCAGTCTCCTGACTTTGCGGAAGCTTATAATAAATTAAGTAATTCCCAGAGAGTCAGGATTGGGTTTACCATGCCTCTGCTTGACTGGGGCCTTGGCAAAGGAAGGTATCAGACAGCCAAGTCGAGTCTGGAACTGGCACAGGTTCAGGCAAAACAGGCTCTTATTGACTTCCAGCAGAACCTTTTTCTTGATGTGGAACAATTCAACCTTCAGAAAAATCAGGTTGCAATAGCTGCAAAATCCGATACAGTGGCAATGAAAAGATATGAAGTTACAAAACAGCGATTCCTTATCGGCAAGATTGCAGTACTAGACCTTAACGATGCTGATAACAGGAAGGACCAGAACAGGCGGGCATATGTTCAGGCTTTGCAGGATTACTGGACATACTTCTACAATATGCGCAGCCTGACTTTGTTCGATTTCATTAACAGGAAACCACTCGAAGCCGATTACGAGAAACTTATTCAATAAATTTTTTTATATTTGCGCCTCAATTAAGTAGAATACGAAAATTTATCGAAATAATTCCAAAAGCGCAAACAAATGCAGAATAAAGCAGCAATCATCATTCTGGCAATTGCATTAGGGTTGGTATCTATTTATCAGCTTTCCTTTACTTTCGCTACATACAAAGTTACGAAAGACGCTAAAGCATATGCAAAGGGAAGCCTGGTTAAAGAAACCAATTACCTCGATTCAATTTCCACCTTGCCAAAGGATAAATGGAGTTTCCTTGGTAATACATTCAAAGAGTGTCAGAAAAAAGAGCTGAACCTTGGACTTGACCTTAAAGGAGGTATGAACGTGATCCTGGAAGTATCTGTTGAAGATATATTAAGGGCACTTTCCAATTATAATCCCGATAAGACTTTCAATGCAGCTCTGGCGCGGGCAAAAGAAATGCAAAAACAAAGCCAGGCTGATTATCTTACTCTTTTCGGGAGAGCTTTTCAGGAATTAGATCCAAATGCCAGGCTTTCTTCAGTATTTGGTACTGTTGACCTTAAGGATAAAATAAATTTCAATTCAACAAACGAACAGGTTCTGAAGGTACTCAATAATGAAGTTGATGGTGCCATTACGAATGCATTCAATATCCTCCGCACCAGAATTGACCGTTTTGGTGTTGTTCAGCCTAATATAACCGCGCTATCTACAAAAGGAAGGATCCTGATCGAACTGCCTGGCCAGACTAATCCGAAACGAGTCAGGGAGTTGCTTTCAGGAACAGCTAACCTTGAGTTCTGGGAAACTTATGAAAACAGTGAGGTAATAGGTTACCTTTCTCAGGCAAATAATCTGTTAAGAGAGATTCAGGCAAACACTGAGAAAACTAAAACGGAAGAAGCAAAACCATCAGAAAAGGCTGCTGTTGCAGATACTTCCAAAAAGGATCAGTCTCTTCTTGAACTAATCGGAAAGGATACGACCAAGGCTCCGGAAGCAACAACCCGTGAAGCATTTACACTACAGAATCCACTTTTTGGTATCCTCAGTCCCCGTGTTGATGCCCAGGGACAACCCTTGCCTTCATGTATGGTTGGACTGGCAAGTTCAAAAGATACTGCAAAGGTCGATGCTTACCTTAAAATGAAACAAATAAAGGCTCTGTTCCCACGCGATCTTAAATTTTTGTGGAGCCAGAATCCTTATAAGTATGATCCCACAAAATCATTATACGAACTTCATGCAATCAAGATAACGACCCGCGACGGACGTCCGCCTCTAGATGGTGATGTGATTACCTCCGCCAGAACTTCATCAGGCGCTAATGGGTCTGAAGTGAAAGTAGATATGACAATGAATTCGGAAGGGGCCAAGATATGGGCACGAATGACACGTGAAAATATCGGTCGTTGTATTGCAGTTGTTCTCGATGGATATGTCCGTTCATACCCAAGGGTACAGAATGAGATTACAGGCGGTAGTACGGAAATTACAGGTGATTTCACCATAGAGGAAGCTGACGACCTGGCAAATATTCTCAAGTCAGGTAAATTGCCTGCTCCAGCAAGGATCATTTCAGATACTGTGGTCGGGCCAACTCTGGGTAAGGAGGCAATTCATTCAGGGTTTGTATCATTCCTGATAGCTTTTGTACTTGTACTGGGATTCATGATCTTCTATTACAGCAAGAGCGCAGGAACAATTGCAAATATTGCGCTTGTTGCAAACGTCTTCCTCCTTTTCGGAGTGCTTGCTTCACTTAACGCGGTGCTTACACTGCCAGGTATAGCGGGTATCGTTCTTACGATGGGTATGGCGGTTGATGCCAACGTTCTTATATTTGAGCGTATCAGGGAGGAGCTGAGAGCCGGGAAAGGTGTTAAGCTTGCCATTGCTGACGGATATAAACATGCCTATTCAGCAATTATCGACTCAAACGTAACGACCTTGCTTACCGGTGTTGTGCTCTATGTATTTGGAACTGGACCAATCAAAGGTTTCGCAACGACCCTGGTAATAGGAATTCTTACATCATTATTCACTGCAATATTCATTACAAGAATAATTTATGAAGCTCTGCTTAAAAGAAATAAAGATCTTCATTTTTCCATTAAAATAACAGCGAACCTTTTCAAACACACAAAAATAGACTTCATCGGCCTCAGGAAATATTTCTATGTTGTTTCAGGTGTCATTCTTTTGGCAGGCGTTGTTTCTTTGTTTGTAAGAGGCCTTAATCCCGGAATAGATTTCACCGGAGGACGCAGCTATGTCATAAGATTCGATAAACCGGTTACCACTGAGGAAATTGCATCCAGACTTACACCTGAATTTGGAGAACTGCCCCAGGTTGTTACCTATGGAAATGTTGACCAGGTAAAGATCACCACTAAATATAAAATAAATGAATCAGGTGTTGACGATGAAGTTGAAACAAAATTATACGATGGACTGAAGGGTATGGTCGGAGGGAATATCAGCAAAGAAGAATTCCTCAGTAAGTACCGGCAAAGTTCTGAGACAGTCGGGCCCGTTGTGGCAGCCGACATCAAGATTAATGCTTTCTACGCTGTTGGTATCGCCCTCGTTCTTATTTTCTTCTATATTTTCCTGAGATTCAGATACTGGCAGTATGGCTTTGGAGCAGTTATGTCGTTGTTCCACGATGTTCTGCTGGTTATCGGTGTTTATTCCATTTTCTGGGGAATAATGCCATTTTCAATGGAAATTGACCAGGCATTTATAGCGGCAATACTTACCGTTGTAGGATTTTCCGTAAACGATACGGTTATTGTCTTCGACAGGCTCAGGGAGTATATACCTCTGTATAGAAAACGTCCCATGAAAGAGGTTCTTAATATGGCTATCAATGCTACTCTCAGCAGAACCATAAACACGACACTGACAGTTATTCTTACGATTGTTGCTATGTTTATCTTTGGCGGCGCTGTAATACGCGGTTTCATGTTTGCACTTCTGATTGGCATAGGTACAGGTGTTTACTCGTCTGTATTTGTGGCTACAGCATTAATGTACGACACATCTCCAAAAGGCAACGTTGATGAGGACCCGAGAGCCAAAAAAAAGGCCTAGGTCAGAAAATAAGTAATTGACATTTATTTGAAAATGAGGCTGTCTCAAAAGTCATATTTTTACACAAAGGACGCTAAGGTTTCACAAAGTACACAAAGGTAAAAGCATAGTATAAAAACCTTTGAAACCTTTGTGAAAGAACTTTGTGCCCTTTGTGGTTATTGATTTTAACTTTTGAGAAACCCTCATTCTATTTTAATGCAACTTAACTCTCTGGGAATATCATTAAACTTTTCTAACTTTGTGAGATGTAAATGAAGGAACATATATTACATATTTTATGAGCGGACAGGAAATATTTGTAATCATCATTGTTGCCCTTCTTCTTTTTGGCGCTGAAAAGTTACCTGATATAGCAAAAAGTCTGGGAAAGGGGATGCGCGATTTCAAGAAGGCCACTGATGAGATAAGGAGAGAGCTTGAAACAAGCACCAGGGATATTCGCCAGGATCTGAATGAGGTTACTGATTCAATAAAGAAAGATGTAACCGGCTATGCTGAAAAAATCAATAAGGATATGAACGAGGTATCTGACTCGATAAAGAATGAAATGAATGACGTTACCTCAGAAGTCCGAAGGAATATGGTAGAGGTTAAAGATACCCTTCAAAAAGATGCTCAGGAAGCTGCAGATAACCTCAACAAGAGTACAGATGAAACTTCCGGCGGAAATAAATAAAAGGTGAACAATCAGGCAGAGTATTATGATCAGAACATCCGGTATCACAAAAGCATACGGAGAGCTTAAGGTTCTGAAGGGGATTGATTTGCTGATCAATGATAAGGAAGTGGTTTCAATCGTGGGCGCAAGCGGAGCCGGGAAAACAACACTTCTCCAGATAATCGGCACACTTGACCGACCCGATAACGGAACAATCCTGTATAATGACTCCGATATTAACAAATTGAAAGGAAGAGCTCTCGCATCTTTCAGAAATAATAACATCGGGTTTGTTTTTCAGTTTCACCAGCTGCTTCCTGAATTTACGGCTCTTGAGAACGTTTGTATCCCGGCATACATAGCCGGTAAGACTAAAATTGAAGCTGAAAATAAGGCCTCAGAGCTTCTTGGTTTTCTCAACCTCTCTGACAGACTCGATCATAAACCTTCCGAGCTGAGCGGAGGTGAGCAACAAAGAGTAGCCGTAGCCCGTGCATTGATTAATAACCCATCGGTTATTCTTGCTGATGAGCCATCAGGTAACCTCGATTCAGAGAATAAGAATGAACTTCATAAGCTTTTCTTTAAATTAAGAGACACTTTTGGTCAGACAATTGTTATTGTTACTCACGACCGTCAGCTTGCCTCCATGTCTGACAGGATTCTTCAGATCAAAGACGGACTTATCGTTAATGAGTCTTAAAAGATCATATAACGGGTTCTCTTTCGATGAAATAAAAATATTTCTTAAATAGAAATATCTTCAGTTTTATAATCCATCATTTATTCCGTGCGACCAGGTCTCAATTCCGCATAGATTTTCTGATAGTTATAACAGGTATTGAAAATTTAAATTCACTCCCTTTATTTTCTATGCTTTCCACCCACAACCGGCCACCTTGCTTTTCAACAAATTCCTTACACAATTTCAGACCTAAACCGGTACCTTGTTCATTTTCTGTTCCGGGCATTGAATTTCTGGTGTCGATTCTGAACAACTTTTCAATCTTCTCTTCCGGAATCCCTATTCCGGTATCTTTTACAGAAATTATAGCTTTGTTGGATACAATGGTTGCACTTACGACAACTGACCCGCCTCTGTGTGTAAATTTTACTGCATTACTAAGTAGGTTGCGCAGTATTGTGTTGATCATATTCATATCTGCATAGATGCAAATGTCTTCTTCTGCTTCAGTGTACAGGCTGATCTCTTTATTATCCGCAGGTAATTGCAGGTTGGAAATATTATTATCTATTAATTCCTTTAAATTGATACTTTGTGGTTTTATTACTAATGATCCGGTCTGTGATCTTGACCAATCGAGTAAATTTTGAAGTATCGTGTAACCGCTTTTTGCTGAATCATTCAAAATCATTGAGAGTTTCTTAATGCTTTCCATATTCATCTGATCGATATTTTCATATAGCAGTTCAGAAGACCCAAGAAGACTGGTGAAGGGATTTTTCAGATCGTGGGCAACAATATTGAAAAATTTGTCTTTGGTTGCCACGAGTTCCTTTAATTTAGCTTCGTTTTCTTTTAAGACTCGTGCAGCTTCCCTTTCGGATTCCTCTAACCTGATATATGAAATTCCATAAGCAAGATCATCAGCCAGGTCGGAAAGAAGTTCTATTTCGGTATCAGAGAACGAATCGGGTTCTTTTGAATATATTGAAATGGCGCCAAATGGTTTCCCTTCAGAAATTAGTGGTAAAACTAATGACGACTGATAACCTCTTTTTATTGCTTCTTCTCTCCATGGTTCAAAGTTGGGATCAGTCAGCATGTTTTTGCACGTTGTCGGTTTTCCTGTTCTGATTGTGGTACCAGTAGGACCTCTACCTCGTTCATTATCGTCCCATGAAATGTTCATGCGGTCTATATATCCCTGATCAAAACCGTAATGGGCAATTGGTTTTACACTTTTACGATCATCATTCTGAGCATAACCGACCCAAACCATTGAATGCCCGCAATCTTCAATAATCAATCTGCACACTTCATTAATGTATTGCAATTCATCGTGAGAATGCATCATAGCCTGACTGCTTTTGCTATGAGCGTCCAGTGCATTGTTTAACCGCAAAAGTTCTTCCTGTGCTTTCTTGGTAGCTGTGATATCGATAGAGGCAGTAAGGTATGAGGGTTCATTCATGAATATGATTCTTCGTATAGAAGTCATAATCCAAAATGGAGTGCCATCTGCTTTCTTAACTTTAATTTCTGCATTATAAATTCCGCCTTTTTCTTTTAATGTTGTGGCTACTGTTTGCCGATCCTGCGGGTAATAAAAAATGTCATGAATTTTCCCTCCTGCCAGTTCACCTTTTTTAAATCCGAATGCTTTTTCATATGCTTCGTTAACATAGGATATAACAGGCTTTCTGATACGATTTATCAGGATCAGTACGGGAAGTGACTCAGCAATTGTCCTGAACCGGTTCTCGCTTTCTATGAGATTTTCTTCAGCCTTTTTCTTATGAGTAATATCAATTCCCACGGCTGTATGACCTGTCCTGACTCCGTTACTGTCAAACAGAGCTTTGTTATACCATTCTATCCAGACCTTTTCACCGTTCTTTTTAATGTTTTCATTAATGTTTATTGAATATTTATCCGGATCTTCTGATATATTAACAACCATTTCTTCAAGACTTCTGCCATCACTGTCTATTTGTGGTACAATTGTTCCAATGACAGATTTCCCTATTAGTTCTTTTTCAGAGTAACCAAAAAAACCCAGAGCAAATTCGTTGGCAAATGTAAATTTTCCTTTTGTATCGATTTTTACAATGATGCTTCTGGCGCTTGATACAAGTTCTTCGTAAACCGCTTTACTCTCTTTAAGTTCCTTTTCCGTCTTTGTCAGAAGGGTAATGTTTTCCACAAGTGACATTACAGAACTCATTTTACCGTTTTCATCAAGAAGAACGGAGTTATACCATACGCAATAAATGATTTCCTTGTTTTTATTGTAATTTCTGTTCCTGGAAACAACTTTCAGTTCCTTTCCGCTTAACAGTCGCTCCATTGTTATTTCAACCAGGGGGATATCTTCCTCATAGATAATATTCAGTGAATCAATGCGAGTCCCAATGACTGCCTCTTTTTCCAGTCCGAATATTTTCTCAGCTTCATCTGACCATTGGACGACGTTAAATTTTTCGTTCCATTCAACCACTGCCAACGGCGAGTTTTCAAGGTGATACTTTAACCTCTGTTCGCTATGCCTCATGATATTTTCCGCCCTTTTCTTTTCTGTAATATCCGAGTTGATTGCCACTATGTTGGTAATTATTCCATCAGAATCATAAAGTGGAAAAGTATACCCCTCAATTAATAAGGGCTTGCCGTCCTTAGTATATTGAAGTATTTCTGTGAAGGAAGATTTACCTTCAATCAGATCTTTTTGGATAGCTTCACGTTGATCCTGGGTCATTTCCGAGCCCAGGATATCTTTCGAAGGTTTACCTAATGCCTCTTCTGCCGTCCATCCGTAAATCTTTTCTGCTGCCTTGTTCCAGAAATTAATATTCAGGGACAGATCCGTTCCAATCACTGCATCGTTAATTGCTTCCAGCATTTTTGCCCTGTAATGAAGAGCGTTTTCTGCTCTTATGCGCAGAGTTATGTCCGTTGCAAGTGATATATACTGAATGACATTATTGTTAGGATCAAATACAGGATAAAAAATCATATCATATACTACATCCCCAGATCTTTCCTGAAATTTTATCGGTTTCTTTGTAAGCACCAATTCTGATATCTGTTCTTTTCTTTTAATATGCAAATTGACAGGGATTAAATCATATATGCATTTACCCTCCAGACCAGGTAATCCATTATTTAATTGAATGTTTGCAGTATTATTTGCAGTGATAATATTTCCTTCAATATCTATCAACATCAGTATTTCGGAAACGCCATTAAATACGGCGGATAACTGCTCCCTGCTTTCGCGCAAGGCTTCCTCCGAAATGCGTCGTTTCAAGTCAACTTTATTTATCGATCTGGCAGTCAGTAATATAAGTATAAGAAAGCAAACGACATATATTATTGCGACTATAACAACACCTTTTTCAGATTCAAATATGCCAATCCGTTCTCCCTGTATGCTCAGCCAACCGACAACTATTGGTAAAAGCATTAATGGGGGCAAAAGCTTCCTTGCAATCATTCCTCCGGTATTTACCGGATTTAGAAGTTTTAAAAGCATTGTATGAGGTCTCATTAATAATGCTGCTATACCTACGCCTAAAAAAGCAATACCGGCATTCAAAGCCACCTGTACATCTCCCAATTTAAATACTGTTTCAACTCCAAGTATGTAACTGACAATAATATAGTAACTTACTATAAAAAAAGGTAAGATTATTATATGTGCAATACCAGATAACTTATTCTTTTCAGATAAAAAAAGAAAAAGTATACTTGCAATAAGCAGAAAATTAAAGGCAGTTAAAAAAGGCATTCTCATTTCTGGAGAATGGATAAAAGCGAGTGCTGGTACACCTATCATTGAAGATTCATGGGAGGAATTGAAGGAAATATAGTATCCATAGATAGTTATCAGACTTATACCGGAAATGATAACGGCAAATAACGCAGCCATCCCTTTTCTTAAACTCGGGGGCAAATCTGAATGCAATATCAGTAGTGCTGTTGCAGCAAAAATAAAGCACAATGCGGAATTTATCTTCATTGGTTCCCATTGAGGATAAATGCTTTTAAAAACAGAAATGTTAAAGCCCCAGCCTATTAGGTCAAGAATGCTTAAAAGATACACCGCGAGCAATGATATCAATATTGCGATTTTGAACTGACGAGGTAATCCTGATAAATGATAATCTGGGGAATACATCTATTTTAGGGAATTATCTGAAATTTCTGGCTTTAAGTATACCAAAAGTATAGAATATTTTAAAAATAAAGTCAACGGGAATCAAACTATTATTGGCACTATTTTATATTTGCACTTTGTATAGCATGCCGATGAAAATCATATCAGATCCAGTCAAAGGATCAGCGGCGAAAAAATAAATATGTTTCTACGGATAAATGAAGTAGCGCATATATTCACCATTAATCCTTAATTTTACCTACCCAGAATCAGGGATATGAATTTAAAAAAATCAGATCTTAAGGAATTTCTCGAGGAAAAGGTGGAACAATATAACAGGCCCTCCTTCATTGAGCTCGATCCGATAAGTATCCCGCATCTCTTCTCCAGTAAAGAAGATATAGAAATTGCCGGATTTCTGTCAGCATCTATTGCCTGGGGAAATCGCAAAATGATTCTCAGGAATGCAACACGAATGATGGCATTACTTGATGATTCACCGTACGATTTTATTATGAATTCTGAGGCACCTGATTTGGAAAGATTAGAAGGGTTTGTTCACAGAACATTCAATTCTTCGGATCTTATCTATTTTCTTAAAGCATTGAAACATATTTATATGATTAAGGGGGGCCTGGAAACAATCTTCAACGAATACAAAATCGAAGAATCTTTGAAACCGGCAATACATAAACTATACGCCATCTTTTTTGAATTACCTCATAATCACCGGAC
This sequence comes from uncultured Bacteroidales bacterium, assembly GCA_963815075.1. Lineage (GTDB taxonomy): Bacteria > Bacteroidota > Bacteroidia > Bacteroidales > VadinHA17 > LD21. The sequence goes on along the minus strand of CAWFFK010000008.1, from coordinate 76,444 downwards.
TGAAAGACATATTTCTGATCCATATAAAGGATCAGCGGCAAAAAAGATTAATATGTTTCTCAGGTGGATGGTCAGAAATGATAACAAAGGCGTCGATTTCGGCATCTGGAAAAGGATCAGTCCGGCCGAACTATTCATACCACTTGACCTGCATACAGGAAACACAGCCAGGAAACTGGGCCTGCTTACACGAAAGCAGAATGACTGGAAGGCGGTAGAAGAACTAACCGGAGTGCTTCGTGAATTCGATCCATCTGATCCGGTGAAATATGATTTTGCACTTTTCGGTCTTGGAGTTAATGAACATTTCTGATAATGGCAAACAGCTATTTTACTTTCAAAGAATTCACCATTTATCAGGACAGAACTGCCTTTAAAGTGGGTACAGATGGTGTTTTGCTCGGAGCAGTGGCTGATGTGAACAGCAGGAAAAGAATACTCGATATAGGTACCGGCACAGGACTCATTGCAATTATGCTTGCCCAGAGGAGCAAGGCCGAAATTGTGGCTATTGAACCTGACAGGGAATCATTCCTGCAGGCTGGAAGTAACATCAGTCTTTGTAAATGGAGTAACCGGATAAAAATTGAACAAACAGATCTTCAGAACTTTACGACAACCGGGGATAAGTTTGATCTCATTGTCACCAACCCTCCGTTTTTTAATGATTCCTTACTAAATCCTGATCCTCGTAAATCAGCAGCACGACATAATGTAAATCTGACCAGAATGGAAATTCTGGAAGGAGTATCGGTACTTTTGGAAGAATATGGTTGCTTTCAGTTGATACTGCCGTATGCCGAAGCCAATGTTTTCATTGCTGAAGCGGTACAATACGGATTTTATTGTAACTCTTTATTGAAGATCAGGCCCTTACCAACTTCGGATATCAGAAGAATAATCCTCTCCTTCAGTAAAATCCGCCAGAAACCCACAGAAAAATTCCTTACCATCGAACATGGGAAGCGGCATGAATTCACTGAAGATTACATCAGCCTTACAAAAGATTTCTATCTTAAATTCTAATCTGAAAAATCATTAAGGGAATGTTTTTTTGTTACACAGAGAAACACAGAGTATCCACAGAGTTGCACAGAGAAATCCATTCCCTCTTACTGTAAATTATCAATAAGATGATTACTCTGTGGCCCTCTGTGTCTACTCTGTGAAACTCTGTGTAACTGAAATGATAATATCTACTGAATCATCTCACTTTCAGGTAACCCGTATTCCTCTTTCATTTCTATCCCCAGAGATTTCAATTCATCAAGCACCGGATCATAAATTTCAGGTAGTACGGGCCTGAAAACACCAGAAAGTTTAATTTTATTTTCAAGTATCAGTTTAACTGCAATTGCAGCCGGAAGTGCCACTGTGCGCGCCACTGACGTATTGGTCGCCGGGGAACCGAAATCGATCATGGAAGACTTTATAACCTCCCTTTTTCCATCGGGATACGCAGCAAGAAAAATATGCTGCAACAATACCATATCGCGCTCTTTTTTCCCGAGTAACATTTTCTTAATCATTGTTCCGGCAGTAACCTTAAAAGGAGAGTTGGCATTTTCCTCAATCTTTTCTTCACTGAAAAAACCCAGGAAATCAAGTGATTTTATGGCTGCGGATGTCTCATCTATTCCAAGTTTGAGACCGATCTTCTTTTTAAGACCGGTTTTATCGCTGCCGGCCCTCTCAGCAAGGAAATCAATAAGACTCTTTCCCTTATAATCGATAGGTGCATCGTCGAGCATATTAAGGCTTTTCATTGCATCGAGAGTCTCGCACCACCCTTTGTACCGAAATGTTCCCCGGTACATTGTACTGGTCTCAGGTATTTTATAAATGTCTATATAACTTATTGAGTCCCTGTTGGGATAGACTTCCAGCTCGCCTATACCCGGAAAGCTATGATTGAATCTGTCCTTGAAAAGATTAACAGGTTCAATATATATCTTTTTCCCTTTCTTCAGGTACCGGGCATCATTACGGCTTGCCAGGACAACCCCTTCAGGACTCCAGGAGAACTTGTAATTCATGGGGTTATCCGCTGCTTCCGGAGCGGGCAGCGCACCGCATAATGAATAAAACTCTTTTACGTCACCTCCTTTTTTGTGGATATGGTCTATAATTCTCATTGCCGACATATGATCAATCCCCGGGTCCAGTCCGATCTCATTCAGTAAAATCACCCCTGCATTCTTTGCTTCTGCATCCAGGTCAAACATTTCCTTCTGAACATATGATGTGGTCACCAGTGGTTTACCATGACGAATGCAAACTCTGGCAACTTCTGTATGATGTCTGTATGGAAGAAGACTCATGGCAATGTCATACTCCATAATAAGTTTCTCGAGTGTCTGTTTGTCATCAATCGTCCAGCCAAGTGATTTACCATGGGGGTGTCCGTTAATAAGGGCATCGGCCTTTTCTTTTGTTCTGGAGGCTACCATAACCCTGAAATCATTTTCGAGGAGGAACTCAACCATTGGTTTTACAACGAGCCCTGCGCCGAGAATAAGAACTTTTTTCATACTGAGTTTTTTGAATTTTTATTCAGACCAAGGTAAAGAAACGCTTTTACAGATTCTATGATATTTCTTATATAAATTGACCGAAAGTGAACTTAACTTAAAGTCAGATGTCTTGTTTCTCTCTGTGGCCCTCTGTGTTTTCTCTGTGGCTCTCTGTGTAAGTTCTTAAAATATTGTTACACAGAGTTACACAGAGGTTGCGCAGAGTTGCACAGAGAACCGGTATCCTGTTTTCATTATATTCACGGAAATAATAATATTCAAAAACACTTTCATTAAATTTCCCGGGAGTGTATCTTTGTTCAGAACGATTCGGCTTATCAATAACAGGAATTTACAATACTTTTCAAATGGCTGATTTCCCGAAATATGTCGAAACACCGCTGATGAAGCAGTATAATAATATCAAGACCAAGCATCCTGATGCAATTCTTCTTTTCAGAGTAGGTGATTTTTATGAGACATTCGGTGAAGATGCAATCAGAACTTCAGAGATATTAGGAATAACACTTACGCGAAGGGCAAATGGATCAGCATCATTTGTTGAGCTTGCCGGATTTCCTTACCACGCGCTTGACACATATCTGCCGAGGCTGGTAAGAGCCGGACAAAGAGTGGCAATATGTGAACAGCTGGAGGACCCAAAGCTCACAAAAAAAATTGTTAAAAGAGGGATAATTGAACTGGTTACTCCAGGTGTTTCACTGGACGAAAATGTACTTAATCATAAGGAGAACAATTTCCTGGCAGCTGTTCATATTGATAAAAAAATAGCCGGTGTGGCATTTCTCGACATTTCAACAGGTGAATTCCTTACATCAGAAGGTACAATTGAGTATATCGATCAGATGCTTAATAATTTTCAACCTAAGGAGGTATTGTTCGAGAAAGGGAAAAAGGAACTTTTTTTCGAATATTTTGGTCAGAAATTCTATACGTTTAAACTGGATGACTGGATATTTACAAATGATGCTGCAACGGACAGATTGCTCAAACAGTTTGAAACAAGTTCATTGAAAGGGTTTGGGGTGCAGAATCTTTCATTCGGTATAATTGCTGCAGGTGCCATCCTTTATTATCTTGATATTACACAACATGAGCAACTCGGACATATCACAAGTCTTTCAAGGATTGAAGAAAACAGGTATGTATGGCTTGATAAGTTCACAATAAAAAACCTTGAGTTATTCCATTCTCCTTATGAAGGTGCAAGAACTCTTATAGATGTAATCGATCGGACAATTTCTCCTATGGGAGGCAGGCTTTTAAAAAGATGGATCTCTCTTCCTCTTAAGGATATTCAACCCGTAAATGAGAGGCTTGATATTGTTCAGTATTTTGTGGATAATGTCTCATCCAGGGATGAATTGGCTGGACTGATACGGCAGATAGGCGACCTTGAAAGACTCATATCCAAAGTTGCCGTAAACAGGATCAACCCGCGTGAGGTCGTACAACTTAAAAGAGCCCTTAATGCCATTGGACCGCTCAGGGAGCTGTGTAATAAAAGTGATTGTTTACCGCTTGTTCAGCTTGCGGATCAAATGAATCCATGCAAGCTGATTGCTGAACGGATTGATAAAGAACTGAATAATGACCCTCCAGTACAAATAAGCAGGGGAAATGCCATAGCTAAAGGAATATCTGACGACCTTGATGAACTCAGGACCATACTTTACAGCGGAAAGGACTATCTTGCTGACTTGCAGGCCAGGGAAAGTGAAAGAACAGGTATTACATCACTTAAAATCAGCTTTAACAATGTGTTCGGTTATTACATTGAAGTCAGGAATACCCATAAGGATAAGGTGCCTCCGGAATGGATCCGCAAACAGACTCTTGTAAGCGCTGAACGTTATATTACAGAGGAACTTAAGGAATATGAAAGCAAGATACTCGGAGCAGAAGAGAAGATCATTTCACTTGAAACAAAACTGTTTAATGATCTTGTTCTTGCCATTCTTGAATATATACCTCCGATCCAGCTGAATTCTTCGCTGGTGGCAAGAGTTGATTGCCTTCAGTCGTTTGCTGTTTTATCAGGTGAAAATAATTATGTAAGGCCGGTACTCAACGATTCCAGGAAACTTGAAGTAATTGAGGGGCGTCATCCGGTTATTGAAAAGCAATTGCCAACCGGGGAATTGTACGTTCCAAACGACCTTACGCTGGATATTGAAGATCAGCAGATAATAATACTTACCGGACCAAATATGTCAGGAAAATCGGCTCTCCTGAGACAAACGGCGCTTATAGTGCTAATGGCGCAGATCGGTTGCTTTGTTCCTGCAAAAGCTGTCAATATTGGAATGGTAGATAAGATTTTTACCAGGGTAGGTGCATCAGACAATATCAGTCTGGGTGAATCAACTTTCATGGTTGAGATGAATGAGACTGCCAGTATTCTTAATAATCTTTCAGATCGAAGCCTGGTTTTGCTGGATGAGATCGGGAGGGGAACGAGTACCTACGACGGCATATCAATTGCCTGGGCAATGGTGGAATTCCTTCATGAAAATAAACTCAGGGCAAAGACTCTTTTCGCTACTCATTATCACGAGCTTAATGAAATGGAGAATTCATTTTCGAGGGTAAAAAACTACAATGTATCTATTAAAGAGCTTAATAATAAGGTTATTTTTCTGCGGAAACTGAAGAGAGGGGGAAGTGAACATAGTTTCGGAATCCACGTTGCAAGAATGGCTGGTATGCCAAGGAGTGTGGTAACCAGGGCCGATGAGATACTGAAAGACCTGGAGCAAAGTCACGACCAGCAGGTGCCTGTAAAACCAATTGCAGACATTGCGGGTCACAGGGAGGGTATGCAGCTCAGCATTTTTCAGTTAGACGATCCTGTTCTTAAGCAGATACGTGATGAAATACTTGAAATTGATTTAGATAATCTGACTCCCGTTGAGGCATTAAATAAGCTTTACAGCATCAAAAAGTATCTGAAATAGCCCCTCTTCAAAAAAAAAATTGTATATTGAAGGAAACAAATTAATTTTCATGGTAACAGTAATAGTACCAGCATTAAACGAGGAGAAAACGATCGGGCGGGTCATCACTCTGATAAGGAAATCCGAAATCGTTAATGAGATACTTGTTATTGACGACAAATCGAACGATAATACTGTTAAGGAATCAAGATTACCAAAAGTTAGGATCTATACCAGTTCATTTCTTGGCAAAGGTGCCTCTATGCGTGATGGGATGATGCTGGCAAAGAATGATATAATTGTGTACCTCGATGGAGATATCGTTACATATCCTCCGGATATCATTGAATTGTTGGCGGGTCCTGTCATTAATGGAGAGGCCGACTTTGTAAAATCATGTTTTGACCGCCAGGCCGGCAGGGTGACTGAGCTTGTTGCAAAGCCGTTGCTCAATTTACTTTTCCCGGATCTTATGAAGCTTTCCCAGCCTCTGAGCGGGATGATAGCAGCCAGGAAAAGCTTACTTAAAAAGATTGAATTTGAAAATGATTATGGTGTTGATATAGGTATTCTTCTTGATATGTACTCTATGGGTGCAAAGATCAAAGAGGTGAACATAGGTTATATTGAGAACAGGATGCAACCCTGGGAACAACTGGCAAAAATGTCCAGAGAAGTCTCGCGGGCAATCTTGAGACGGGTTAAAAATTTTGGTGTCAGGAACCTTGATACACTCGAACATATCAATATAATCAGAACACAGATGGATTTTGCAATTCGCGAGAGCCTGAGAGGACTTGACAAAATGATCGTTTTTGATATGGATAATACCATCCTTTTAGGAAGTTTTATTGCCACAGCGTCCGATTCATTTGGTTTTAAGGATAAGCTAATAAAGATAGTTACTGAAAACCCTAATCCGTTTACACGGACGAAATCTATTGCCAGGTTATTAAAGGGCAAATCGTTTGACGAGATACTTGAGGTAGTTGACAGGATAGAAATTGTAAAAGATGCGGAGTATGTTATTCAGGAATTAAAAAGCAAAGGTTATATATGCGGTATTATCAGCGATAGTTACGACGTTGTAACTAATCACATAAAGAATAAGTTAACACTGGATTTCTCAATTGCAAACGAACTCGAATTCTCCAGGAGTATTGCCACAGGCGAAGTTAAGATACCTTCGGCTTTTATCAGAAACCATGATAGCAAATGTAATCATGAAGTCTGTAAATCAAACGTTCTGAAGCAACTGGCTGAAAGTTACAAAATTGATATAAAGAATATTATGTCTATCGGTGACAGCGAGAATGATATATGCCTTATAAAAGAGAGCGGAATTGGAATTGCTTTCTGTTCCGACAACAGTTTTCTAAACCTTGTTGCTGACAGGATAATCAAGGAAAAGAGTTTTATGGAGATTCTCGATTTTGCATATTGAAATTCCCCTTATAGAATATTGTGATTTCTGACTGTTTAAAAAGGTCATTTACAGGATGTTAATACAACATTAAATGAAGATACTTATTGTGGAGGATGAACCTAAAGTTGCTGCCTTCATTAAACACGGACTTGAGGAAAATCATTATGAAGCAGATGTCGTTTACGACGGAAAGAGTGCTGAAAAACTGGCTATTCAATATAATTACGATCTTTTCGTTGTAGATATAGTAATACCCTATATCAATGGCCTGGATCTGTGCAGAAGCCTTAAACAGAAGAAACCTGATATCCCGGTACTTATACTTACCGCACTGGGCACTACAGAAGATAAGCTTCTTGGTTTTGATGCCGGAGCTAATGATTACCTGGTAAAACCCTTCGAGTTCAGGGAACTTCTGGCCCGCATCAAGGTTTTGCTGAAAACTCCGGGCCTGAAACATGATACTATGAACAGGATAGTGATTGCGGACCTTGAACTGGATCTTGATAAGAAAGTGGCCAGACGGGGAGGTTTTACCATAGAATTAACTGCCAAGGAGTTTTTATTGCTCGAATATTTCATGAGAAACAGCGGACGGGTACTTTCCAGAAATGATATTGCACAAAATGTATGGGATATAAATTATGAATTTAGTACTAATGTGGTTGATGTCTATGTAAACTTTCTGAGAAAGAAGATAGACAAAGGCTTTGATAAAAAACTAATTAACACCCGGATAGGTCTTGGTTACATTTTTGGAGATATCTAGAATGCGGATCCGTGCCAGACTGACACTACAGTTCCTTCTGATGGGAGGAGTTATTATGATTATTGCATCAACTGCAATATATTTTTCTTCAGCAAGTTATCGAAAAGACGACTTTAGTACCAGGCTTGAGAATAAGGCAAGGATAACAGCCAAACTTCTTATTGAAGTTAAGGAGATAGATGCTGACCTCCTGAGACGGATAGAAAAGGATAATCCCGTTAACCTGCCAAAGGAGAAGATAATCATTTATAATTTTGAGAACCGGATTCTGTATAGTTCGGATGAAGAAAAGGTTCTTAAAATCAATGATGCATTACTCGATAAAATCAGGCTTGAAGGCAGGGTCCGGATTAAACAGGGCGAATATGAGGTATTGGGACTTCTTTACACAGAAAAGTACGACAGGTTCGTCGTTATTGCAGCTGCAACCGATATTGTTGGTTTTCTTAAACTCAGGAACCTTCGAATAATTCTTTTTGTGGTTTCGTTTTTCAGCCTTGTCCTTTTTTCATTTGCAGGATGGTTTTATGCCGGCAGGGCCCTTGCACCAATTTCAAGCGTTGTTGAACAGGTGGAAGACATTTCTATCGCAAGTTTGAACCTTCGTGTAGATGAGGGTAATGGAACAGATGAAATTGCCATCCTGGCCAGGACATTTAACAAGATGCTTGAACGACTTGAAGTAGCGTTCAGAACACAAAAGGATTTCATATCAAATGCATCACACGAACTGAGGACACCACTTACCTCCATTAACGGTCAATTGGAAGTGCTTCTTATGAAAGAAAGGTCCACATCGGAATATAAGAAGGCAATAGTATCAGTTCTTGAGGATATAAGGAACATTATCGATCTGTCCAATCGCCTGCTCCTGCTTGCTCAGACAAGTTCCGAATCGTCAGGGAATATGTTTAAGAAAGTGCAGATCGATGAAATATTATGGCAGGCAACTGATGAACTTAAACGATTTAATAAGAATTTTAATATAAGTATATCAATGGATGATTCGCTGACAGATACAAACCAGATGACGATCTTCGGGGATGATTATTTGTTGAAGACCGCAATATCAAATATTGTAGAGAATGCATGCAAATACTCGGATGATCATTCAGTGAGTATAACTCTGGAATGCTCTTCAGGCTGGATCAGTATAAGCTTCATCGATCATGGTATCGGTATTAATTCAACCGACCTGAAACATGTATTTGAACCCTTTCACAGGGGGAGTAATGCAAAAACTATCCCCGGACATGGTATAGGACTTTCCCTGGTTAACAGCATAATAAAGAACCATAACGGTGTAATCAGTCTTAGTTCATCAATTGGTGAAGGTACAAGGGTCATTTTAAAACTGCCGGCTTTTGAAGCCTGAGACTATTACACCTCCCAGTCGATACAAAGATTTTATGGGCCATTCCGAATTTTAATCGCTTTTTAATCTCCTTTTAATTTCTTCTTAATGCCAGTTTAGTATTATTGTATTTCTACCTTAAAAATATTAATAATGGAAGAAAATAGAGAACAAAACAAGGTTGTGACCTATATTGGTGCAGCAATTATTGTGCTGTTGCTGATTGGTTTGGTTATTGCTGTAAGTTCCAATTTGAAGAATAAAAAGAATTTGAATGCAGAAAAACTTAACTCGGAAAAACTCCTTTCAGAGAAGCTGCAGGTTGAAAAGGAACTGGAAGGTGTTAAAGCAGATTTCACTTCACTTCAGCAAAAAAACGACGCAAATGAGAAATTGCTGGCCGAAACAAATAAGAAGATAGGGGAAAACCAGAGGAAAATAAATTCTCTTGCCGGCGAAAACAGGACATTGCGCGAAAGTAAAAAGGAGCTGGAGGATTTACAGAAGGTAAAAGCTGAAATTGAAAAAGAGTCAAACCAATTAAAATCTGACTATGACAAATTGCTGACAAAAAGCAACGATCTTCAAAGTTCTCTTGCCGCGATGGAAGCAAAAAATAATAAACTCACTGCTCAACTTGACAGTGCTAATTTGTATAAGGCTGATAATTACCTGGTAACTGCAACCAGGGGGAAGAAAAAGGAGAAAATAGTGATTTGTGCATCACGGACAAAGAAGCTTAATGTGACCTTTGATGTGCCCAATAATCTTACAGAAACAATAAGTTTTAAAATTGTAACTCCTTCAGGATCAACAATAAATCCAGACAATAAATCATTATCCTGGTACTTTGTTCCGGACTCAAAGAACTATACTGCAAGCTTATCTGCCATACCTGGTCTGATTGAGGCTTCAAAGCAGGTAGTATTGACATATGCTGCGACAGAAAAACTTGTTAAAGGCGAATATAAAATTGAGATTCTCTGTAAAGGAATAGATATCGGTAATTGCAGAGTGCAGCTTAAATAGTAAACCTTTTCTTTTTTAATACTTTGATTTTTTGGAAAGTCCGTTATAAGAGCGGACTTTCTTTTTTTTACTGACTCTTCCAGAGCCGGATCAGAGTTCAGATTCATATCACTATGAGTAAAACATCTTATAAATCATATTTCACCACTGTAAATCCGGTTTGAAGGAACAATATCGCTCTCAAAATTGTTGATATAAGAATAAGTAAGACCGGACCTGTTTCAAATTTTTTTGAAGTTTTTTAAAGCATACGTGTGATGTAACAGGCTGATTATCAAATATACAAGTTTTGGTTGCTCTATAAAATTTAGCTGTATGACATACTATATTATTCTGGTACTCTGTATAATAGTCATTCTTGCCTATATATTTGACATAACAAGCAAATATTCAAAAATACCCGGGATTATTTTGCTTATTGTACTTGGCATTGGGATACAGTTGATCCGTAAGACCGTCGGTTTTGAAATACCAAATCTCAGGCCACTTTTACCCGTCATAGGTACCTTAGGGCTAGTTATGATAATAATGGAAGCCAGCCTCGATCTTAAACTTGAGAAAAGAAAAAAAAATCTGATAATTAAATCCATTTCATCCGCTTTGGTATTATTTGTATTCTTCTCATCAGGTTTATCGTATATTCTGGTAAACTTTTTTGATTATACGGTCAGGGATTCTCTTTTGAACAGTATTCCTATTGGCATAATAAGTAGCTCAGTTGCAATACCTTCCTCTATTTTTCTACCCACGGATGACAAGGAATTTATTATATATGAAAGCTCGTTCTCAGATATTTTTGGAATTATCCTGTTTGATTTTATACTTACAAGTCAGGGAAATATTGGCCTGGGTGTTCTTAATTTTGCATTGAGCATTGTTATAACCCTGGTTATTGCCATAATAACTTCTTCCATACTAGCTTTCCTGCTTTTCAAGATAAAATATCATGTCACTTATGTTATTATAATGGCCTCCATTGTTCTCATATATATGCTTGCCCAATTGTCGCACCTTCCTGCTTTGTTGCTTGTTCTGACTTTTGGAATGGTACTGACCAATAATCAGTTTCTGGAACATACTTTTGTAAATAAAGTTTTTAATTTCACCAAATTCAGAAATGATCTTGAATCTTTCAAAAAGATCCTGATAGAGCTCACTTTCCTGGTGAGATCATTTTTCTTTATAATGTTTGGCTACTATACCCGGATCGATGGCCTCCTTAATTACCAAAATATTATTACTGGTTTACTTATTACAGCCGGTATCTTTTTACTTAGAATGATTTTTCTTAAAATTGTACTGAAAATGCCGGTTATCCCTCTGCTGTTTTTTTCACCAAGAGGATTAATTACGATTCTTTTATTTATAAGTATTCCAGTGTCATCACAGGTATCCATTATAAGTGAAGAGGTCATAACCCTGGTAATTTTAATGACAATATTATTTATGATGATAGGGAACATATTTTATAAGAGAAAATACGAAACGGTCGCAGATCTTCCAACAGAAAAGAAAGGACCCGTATTCCCTGTGAACATTTAGCCGTATCACTTTCTGAAAATGAGAAAATAAACCCATATTTTATCCAAATGAAAATCAAATTTAATTATCTAGCTTCAATTTTTTTGACTTTTGCCATACCTGTATTTTCCCAGACCGGTTTGGTCAGACAGGTCAGGTTGAGTCAGTTTGAATTGCAATCTTCTTCATTGATATCATCAACAGGAGAAGAGATATCAATTCCGGCATATCGTTCAAAGGTATACTGGTTCCCGGTAAAAGTACCATCAACTGTACTTACCGGGTTGGTAGCTAACGGCATATATCCTGATCCGTATTCCGGGTTAAACAATATGGTTATTCCGGATGCCTCAGATGAATTTAATAAAAAGTACAACCTTGAACAGTTCAGCCATCTTCCCAATGATCCCAATCCATGGAAAAAGCCTTACTGGTACCGCACAACATTCAATATTCCCTCCTCAGACCAGGGAAGGAATTTTCAGCTGATATTCAAAGGCATCAATTATCGCGCCGCTGTATGGCTTAATGGTCACCAGATAGCCGATTCAACACAAATGGCAGGCATGTTTGCTGAATACAGTCTTGATGTGAGCAAACAGATCAAAACCGGTTCAGTTAATGTGCTGGCTGTAAAGATATACCCATTGGATTATCCCGGGTTGCCGTCGACAGAGCAGTTGAAAGCTCTTGGGGATTTTTTTGCCAATGGAGGTCCTACAGGAGATATTGGTAAGAATGTTACGATGCTTTGCTCAATCGGGTGGGACTGGGTACCACCGGTTAGAGACCGTAATATGGGTATCTGGCTTCCGGTATATTTGAGGACAACAGGAGGCATCACAATTGCAGATCCAAAGATTGTCACCACCCTTCCAGGCCTTCCTGATACAACTGTTGCAAATATCTCATTGAGTCTTGGTCTGATAAACCACAGTATTAAGGATGAATCGGGGAAACTTGCAATAATAATAACTCCTGAGAATTTTATAGGAAAATCTCTGCAATTCACAAAAAATGTTTCGATTTCACGAAACAGTACTTCTGTCGTTGATCTTAATGCAGAAAACACCAAAGAACTGAGTATTGTAGATCCGGCTCTCTGGTGGCCAAACGGATATGGCAAACCTAATTTGTACAGGTTACGATTGAAGTATATAAATAATGCCGGACTATCTGATGATACATCATTCGTATTTGGAATCAGGACTGTAGGTTCAAAAGCAGTTGATGTAAATGGTACCTGGCGTCGCGATTTTTATGTTAATGATAAGCGCATACATATTACAGGAGGCGCCTGGGTGCCTGATATGATGCTGAATCGGGATTCTTCAAGATATGATTATGAATTGCATCTTTGCCGGAACTCAAATATCAATCTGGTAAGAATATGGGGAGGTGGCGTCACGCCATGTGATGAATTTTTTGATGCGGCCGATCGTTATGGACTGCTGGTCTGGTCTGATTTCTGGATTACAGGTGATACCCAGGGAGAATTTAAAGGATCTCCTGACTGGCCAATAGAAGGGAATGTATTTATTAAAAACGTTAAGAGTACTATTCTGCGTATCAGAAACCATCCAAGCCTGCTTGTATGGACAGGCGGAAATGAAGGACATGCAAGGGAAGAGCTCTATGATTCAATGAGAGAAAACATAATAACACTCGATGGAACAAGGCCTTATATACCAAGCTCCTCAGGATTTGCAAAACTTCCTGCAAGCTGGAAGGGATCATGGCCCGATAATCTTCCTTCGGGTGTTTACAGCGGTGGCCCGTATACCTGGCAGGATCCTTTGAATTACTACAAAAAGGCAGATGCCGGTCGCGACTGGGTATTTAAAGATGAGACCGGCCTGCCATCGCAGCCGCCATATAATATTATGCCAAAAATTATTCCTGATCTGGTGTGGGATAAGACATTGCCTTTCCCTCTTAACAACACCTGGGGATATCACGACGCCGCTACAGGTAATGGCAGATGGGATCTGTATTATAAAGAAATGATAAAGAGGTATGGGGAACCTTCAGGTATGGAGGATTTTTGCAACAAGATGCAGTTAATGAATGCAGTCGGTTATCAGGGTATTTTTGAAGCAGCCGGGCATAAACTTAATGATATAGGAGGTGTTATGTTGTGGAAACTGAATGCCGCCTTTCCAAGTGTTGTATGGCAGGTATACGACTGGTACCTTATGCCTAATGCAGGTTACTATTTTATGCAGAACGCATGTGAACCAGTTCATATTCAACTGAACCTTAGTAATCTGATGGTTACTGTAATAAACAGAACATACATGCCTGTCCAGGGACTGACATCCACGGTGGATGTTTTCGGAATAGACTCAAAATCAATATTTCACAATGAAAAAAGCCTAAATCTGTCAGGAACTGAAGTAAAAGAAACAACGTCATTAACATCAGTCTTATCAGGCTCTGCGGGAATAAAATTTGTAGTACTGAACATGAAAAACAACAGAGGGAAAATTATTTCGCATAATGTTTACTGGCTGTCGAATGATCAGAATTATACCTCACTGAATGACATGCAAAGAACAATTGTTGAGATGAAAGTGTTGAATTCAGAAAAAGGAAAAAGTGAGGACAGCTGGGCCATTAAGATTTCCAATAATACTGACAAAATTGCCTTTTTTGTCCGGCCTCAGCTGATGATTGATAATGAAGAGGTATTGCCAAGTTACTGGTCGTCGGGTTATTTCACGCTGGCACCTTCTGAGAGCACAATTGTGACTGTAAGCTGCCCTGTTGTTAAATTGAATGGAAGGAATCCTGTCATAAAAATTTCAGGCTGGAATGTGGATCAAAAGGAACTAGTGATTAACTGAAAAGAAAGATTTCCAGGGTCATTAGTGAAAAAGAGAAGGAGATTCCTCATTCCGTCCCGATAAATCGGGACTCCATTCGGAATGACATGTCTATTTGGTGAACACTGTAGGGGGAGGAAGCGGCGATTCGCAAATAATATATTACTTTTCCCAGGTTGCTATGGCGAATCGCCGCTTCTTCCCCCCAAGACTTCCTATTCATCCTGTCATTCCGAGGCGAAGCAAAGAATCTCCTTCACCCATTGAAAAATACATTTGAAAATACAAATCCGATAATTTGTTACCACAATTCTGAACTATTAAATAGTTACCGGGTCCGTGCTAACGAAAATATATCAAGTCAGGGATCCCTAATTTGCTTTATTATAGTAGTTTATTCCTGTCGTTTCGTTGCCTGATATTTTATTGGTGAATTCCACAGTCAGCATTTTTGTGTCAGGATCAACTTTCCAGATCTCATTTGCCGTGAGATCTTCTTCTCCGTTATCTCCGTAAAAAGTAGTTTTTGATTCAACCTTAATCGATCCGTCAACATCGGACAAGGATGCTTTTGAGGTTCTTGGCATATCATAAATGGTAATTTTACAATCTTTCCCGTCAAGGGTGAGATTTTCATCAAAAGGATACTCTTCTCCGTTATCGTTTTCATAAACACGTGTTGTGAAAAGACTGTCACCTTTAATCTGAATGGTGACTTTTGAAAGAAAGAGCTGATTCTCAGCCAGTACAGTCTTTTCCCTGTTTAGTTTCCATTCTCCCGCAAAATCAGTTTTCTGGGCATAGGAATTAAAGGAAATCATAAGAAGTACAGTGACCAGCAAAATAATGGTTGGTTTTGTTTTCATAAATTTGTTTTTATAATAAGTTTACTTGAATAAAGGTAAAGTTACATAAAAACTGAATCTGAATAGATATTTTAAAAATACTTTCTGAATTTATCCCCGATTTTAAAATATGTATATCTGACCGCATCTGCTCCTTCGACATGCACCGATTCTCCATCAGTTTCAAATGTACTTTGCTCACCAACAATCTGGGAGAAATAAACATCATTGTTTTTGCCTGTTTCGTCCTTTAGAATAACGTGGGCAAGATTGGGGTGAATCTCCGAAATCAAAGAAGCATTGCATAAAGGACAATAGTGCTCAAGATACTCACCTGTCTGTATTTCAAATGAAGGATGTTTAATGCTGGTATAATTACCTATCTGAGGACTTAACAGAAGAAGACCTGTTTGCTTCCGGTGATTTTTAACCCTGAAGATGATATTTTCACCTACACGTATGTCGCCCATACATTTGGGACATAAAAAGTCATACATCTTAACCTCCTTTGTTTAATACAATAAATAAAACAAAGTTGAAGCAGGTTTTGTTGTAATTGTCTTCTTTAAATATAAAGCAATAAAATCTGATATTCAACTGGCGAGTGTTATTACCCAAGCTTTTCCCGTGTATCTTCAAGGGCTGAATCAGTTCCGAATATATTCAGGATATCTCCTGTTTTCAGGTAAGTCTCACCGTGGGGTATGAAGAGGCTGTTACCACGTTTCACCATTATAAGTATAGCATCTTTGTGAAAAGGAATCTCCTTTACCCTGAGACCCCCAATATCAGGATTCATTACAGGGATCTCTTCAACTCTGAAATCTTCAAATGTCTCAATCAGGGCATGATAGGTAGTGGGACGTACAATAAGTGTTTCGATAGTTGTGGCCATCACTCGTCTTATATCTATTGTTTCAACATCCAGCCTTTTGAGTTGTTGTTCAACGCCTCTGCCATTTGCCATCGAGATGATCTTTTCGTGATTAAATTCCTTTCTTAATATTTCGCAAATCCTGATATTAAGCTCTTCTGATCCGGTATCAACTACCACATAGCTGGATGGTGTTAACCCAATATTTTCATATGTGACAGGTTTGAGCCCGTCAGAAAGATAAACCTTTAGCCCTTTGGAGAGCAGATCTTTATACCTGGTTTCATTAATCTCGATTATGACAGATGCCTTTCCATGAATATTCAGCCTTCTTGCAAGTAAGACACCCTTGCTGCTTCCTCCGACTATAATGGTCTGGTTTGCAGGTTGTTTTGCCTGTTTGTTTATTAAATTATACAGTACAGGGCCAAGCAGGCAGGTCGCAATAGCCATTATAATAAAACTGGCGTTGATTCCGGGAGAAATTACTCCAAGTTCAATCCCTATTGCGGATGCGGCAATTATAAGGCTTAAACGTGATGAGAGAAGAAATCCGGCAGAAAGTGCTTTTCTTTTACCAAATTGCCTGATAAAGAGTGAAGACGGGATTACTTTTATAGCAAACATTAACAAAAGTAAAACGGCAAGAAAGGGTATCAGCGTAAGTTCAAACTCCTTTAAAGCTGAAGGATCAAATTTCACACCAACCATTATAAAGAATATGGGGATAAAAAAGCCATAGCCCATCCCATCGAGTTTAATAAGCAGCAACGATCGCTCCTTATGTTGAAAAAGTGAAAGCAAAATACCTGTCAGAAAAGCGCCAAGGAGGATTACTTCCGGACTGATATACTGGCTAATAACAACAAATATCAGTAACAGAAAAATTGTTCCTCTGATGCTGAGCTGCGATGCAGCATGGGAGAGCTGAAATGTAATTTTTTTCAGCAGCGACCAGTTTCTGAAACGGTTTCCAAGCCTGTAGAAGAGATAAAAAAGTGCAAATAGAAGGAGAATGTAGGTGATCTCCAGCCTGAAGCCGTTTGTAAGTATATATGCTGTAAAAGTAAAAAGTACTATGCTTAAGATATCTGCTACGGCTGCAGTTATGATCAGCATCTGCCCGTAGTCACCCGATGCTTCTCCCTGGTTCTTGAGAACCGGCATAATTATACCAACTGAAGTGGTTACCATAATAAGGGAGAAATACCATTTATTAGTAACATTGACTATATGCGAGAGCCCTATTGCTCCGATGTATGAAAGCAAAATAGTGATTAAGAAATATACAACTGCTATGATCAACGGATTCTTTGATATTCTGGAGAAGTCAGTTCGCTTACGCGGAAACGACAGGGTAACCTGGTCCATATCTATCTCCAGCCCTGTCAGAAACATAAGGAATATAAACCCCGAAAGAGCAAGGAATTCGAGTATTTTGATACTTTCAGGGTCAATATCTGCAAGGAGGAATCTACCTGCCAGATAGCCCATTAATATCTCAACGACAACCGAGGGGACTTTTTTGATCCTGAGTACCGATAAAGCCATGGGAATTATCCATGCAAGTCCAACAACCACCAGTAAGGGAAAGTAATTAAAATTTAAAGATATGCTAAGAACAGGTCCCATATAAGATAAGTGATTTTGCTTATATGCAATATAGTAATTTTTTCCATTGTGGCACCTGCTGGTCAGTTTTGGCATCATTAACAATCTATGGCCTGAACCAGTTGAAAACTGCAGGGAAGGAGTAATAATTGATTAACGCACGCCTATTTTGTATGGTTGATTCCTGAATAATTTATTACATTGTGATCATCAGCATTAAACGCTTAGCTATGGGTAATCAAAGGCATCTGGTCAGAGCTTTGGGTATGGGGTATGTTGTTATTTTTGTGGTTGCAAATATCATCGGATCAGGCGTATATAAAAAAATTGCGCCTATGGCATCAGAGCTTCACTCTTCAGTATGGATACTCATTGCATGGATTGTTGGTGGAATTATCACTCTTTTCGGGGCACTGAGTAATGCAGAAGTTGCAGGATTACTGGCCGATACGGGGGGCGATTTTGTCTATTTGAAAAAAATTTATAACCGGTTTTTTGCGTTTATCTATGGGTGGTCCCTCTTTACAATCATTCAGACTGCCACAATCTCTTCCCTTGCGTATGTATTTGCACAATCTCTGAACAGTGTTATTCCGATACCCGGGATTCTTAGATCGCTGCAGAATTTCACCATAGGAGGTGTTTTCTACCCCTTTCAGGATTTTGGAGTCAAGCTGACTGCAATTCTCCTTATTTTAATTTTGACGGGTCTGAACATTTCCGGATTAAAAAGCGGAGCAAGCGTCAGTAAAGCCATTTTGCTTCTTGTATTTACAGGTCTCCTGATGATTGTCATTTTTGGTTTGGGAAGTAAAACAGCCAGTCCTGCAATTTTTTTGGACTTTAAAGAGCTGACAGGTAACCCTGTTACTGTCTCTTCTTTTTATACTGCTTTGCTGGCTGCTTTCTGGGCTTACCAGGGATGGGTCTCTGTAGGATTTATCGGAGGAGAGATTAAAGATCCAAAAAGAAACATTCCCAAAGGAATTGTAGCAGGTGTTTTTATTGTTATATCGATCTATCTGCTGGTCAATTTCACATATCTGACTCTTTTATCTATTCCTCAGCTTGTTCACATTAATGAAGCAGGCAATCAGATTGCCGCTGTTGAAGCAGTCAGGACTTTTTGGGGAAAAGGAGGGGTGATGTTTATTTCTTTATTAATACTTATCACAACACTAGGATGTACCAATGCCAGTATACTTACAGGAGCGCGTCCATATTACGCCATGTCACGTGAAAAGCTTTTCTTCCGGGGTATAGGCAAGATTAACAAATCCAATGTTCCTTCCAACGCACTTTTATGGCAGGGAATATGGGCTTCGGTGCTGGTTCTTTCAGGAACCTTCGACCAGTTGACTGACATGATTATTTTTGCTGTATTTATATTTTATGGTGCCACTACTCTGGGAGTATTCATTTTGCGTCGTAGATTGCCGGAGGCTTACAGACCTTATAAAGTGTGGGGATTTCCTTTTGTGCCGGCAATATTTATTCTGTTTTGTATCGGTCTGTTCTTCAATACAATTATTACACGGCCCCGTGAAGCAGCAATAGGTATGATCCTTATCTTATCAGGAATACCGGTTTATTTTTTAATTAAAAGAAGATATTCCAAAACAAAAATTACCCCCTAAATCCACCATATGGGGGACTTAGCCAAATATAAGAATTTCATGATGATGAAGAAGGCAGGACTGTTTTAAACTTCTGCCTTCTGTCTCAACCTCATCCTCAACCTCAACCTCAATCTCAACCTTTACCTTAACCCACCCCTTCCCGTCCCGATATGTATCGGGAGACTCCAGGGAGGGGAACAAAAAGACTTAACCCCCCATTTGGGGGGTGGGGGGTATTTAAGTTGGCGGATGCAGTCTTTTTATGAACCAGGTCCGTACCATTTGCATCTTTGCAAGTTGGTTCGGAGGGCTGTGGCGATGACATGTAGCCCGTTCCACACTGTTTTCAGGTGCGCCCCATCGGATTTCGATCCCATCATTCGGATTATAGGCCATTTCAAAAGCATCCCTTCTTTTAAGTAGTTCACCAAGAGTCAGTTTTTGCACAGACCCATCTGAGCGTGTATAACTGATCGAAAGCTCGGAAACTTTCCGATCGAGGATCGACTGAAGTTTATTCCTAATCAGTTCCGGTGAAAGTTGTTTTGAAATATTATAATCCGAAGGAGAACGGGTAACCAGATCGGGGAAATCGAGCACCGCATCCATTGCGATCAGGAGCCTCAGGTCGCGATTCGGAGTTGAAAAGTCTTCCCATTGGCCACCTGCCTGAAAAATACCGGCTGCACTGGAGGGCATAGGAATGACAGACCCTGGATGTAATTTGAAATAAGCTTCACCATTAGTTACTGAAGTGACGCGCACCAATAATTGTTCATGGAGCGCCTGTATAAGATCTATCAGAGCAGTCTTAGGATCAAGAGGTTCCGGGTTGATTATCCTCTCCAGAATATGATAGAAAAGGTCAGGTTTCATTTTTTCCTGTTGAAGCGAAAAAGGTACGAACCCTGCTTTTGCTGTCAGTTCTTTGTTATGCATAAGGCACAGCATACCATTTTTTAATGTTATAGGACGAAAGGCCTTAAAGCCTGGTTCTCCGATCACTCCGGAGGTGTTAAACAAAAAATTCCCTTTCCAGAACCGTTTGATCCCAACCGTCCCATCTGGTTGGGCATCCACTGCAAGAAGTAATCCAGGATGTTCACTGGTTTGCGGCACCCTGCCTGTTATGATAAGCGTATGTCCGTAAGGGTCAGCAAAAACAGTACCAGGACGTAAAGCTCCCTGTTCAAGAGGAACCGGGTAATAATCGGAATTTTCATCATCCAGGGCGGTCCGGGCTGTTCCTGAATGGACCCCATCCATGATTTTTCTAAGAAAGGAATTGAGGGATAGTACGGGATTGCTTTTCGAAGCGGGAGTTTCATTTGTGACCCATTGGCCGGCTTTTGGATTTCTTGCCAGACTACCCCTGTCGCAAAGATGATAACCAAAAGGAAGCCCCAGCTTCCATGAAAAATAAGCTCTTAGATAAAATGGATTATCCGCACAGTCAGGTTGCATTACCAACCTGTTTTTTCCATCAGGGTCATCTTCCCCCAGAGAAAGATAGTCATAAAGAAAATTCTGATTTTTATTTTGGGTTACTTCATGCAGTGCAGGCCAGGAAGCTTGCTCGGTGCAGCCAAAAAACAAGGCGTTTATCCAGGCAGAATATAAATCTTCCATGCTACTGTCCCAACCCCTGCGGGTCTTCCATATTTCCCTGGTTATTGGAGTAACCATCCTATTGGAAATTGTAAACTCCATTTCACTTACCGTCTTTTTATCATCAATTAAGCTAACCTTATACTTACCAGCGGAGCTTTCCTTAAAATCATCAATCCTCCAGAAAGGAAATTCTTCTCCGGCCTTACTCCTCAATGATTCCAAAGTACCCGATGGACCAGTTACGGTGATCTTTGCTTTACGGATTTTTTCCCCTCCTGTCGCCAAAATACGGAATGCTTCTCCCGGTGAGGGATTTTTTGGTAAAACCAGTATGGTAATTTCAGACTGGTATTCATCAGGTGTTCCATTCTTTTTCATTGAATCTGATACGGGAACAGACACCAGTCCTTTTTTCATGCCAGAGCGATTGCTCTGGCACGCTATGCAATTGAATATTAATGTAATGGTTATGCCAAAGATAAAGGAATGAAAATTTATTCCGGCTTTGGTTTTAAAATTTGGCATTTTTGATCTAAAGATAGTTGAAATCAAATTGCAATTTAGTACCCATGGCCATCGAAGATCTTACTTAATTTGTATCAGTCGCTGAAATAGGACAGATATTCTTTCAGGTCGTAAGAATTGCATAATCCACGGAATTCATCGATTAGTTCCTTATTAAAAGGCACCCCTTTGTCCTTTCTTTCGATCCATGTATCATATTCCTTTTCGCCGGCGGTATAAATACGTGTTTGACCAGGCATTTTCTTTGAGGCTCTTAATTCGCGCAGGATATCACCTGTGGTCTTTTTGAAATCGTCAGGATCAGTAAAAGCACTTATATCTATAACAATGAAGAAGTGACCTACATAATAAGGAACTTTCTTCCCATCCTTCCATCCAGTGAGCATCTTCATGAAAGATCCCTGTTGCAACGCGGCCGAAAAAATCTCCACTACAGTGGCATATCCGTAACCCTTATATCCGCCCGTTTCCTCACCCGCTCCGCCCAGAGGGGTCAGAGCAGCCTTCCCGGAAATAAGGTCTTTAAGCACTTCAGATGAATTGGTCTTGCTTTCGCCATTCTCATCGATTACCCATCCTTTGGGCAAATCCTTTCCTTCGCGGGCATAAAGTTCTATTTTCCCTCTCTGGGTTATTGAAGTGGCGCAGTCTAACAGGAAAGGGTAGGGTTCATCGCTTGGAATACCATAAGTCATAGGGTTGGTGCCCAGCATATTTTCCACACCAAAAGTAGGAGCGATAGACGGACGGGCATTGGTTCCCGTAATGCCAATCATGTTCTCACGAACAGCCATCAACGGATAATACCCTGCAAAGCCAAAGTGACTTGAATTCCGCACTGTTACCATGGCTATGCCATATTTTCCGGCTTTTTCAATTGCAAGTCTCATAGCGTGGTACGACACAACATGGCCCATCCCGTTTTGACCGTCCACTACTGCTGTTGCGGGTCCCTCTTTTACTATCTTATAATTGGTTACAGGATTTAATATACCATCTTTTATACGATCAAGATATATGCTCTTAAGACGGTTTACTCCATGAGAGTCGAATCCAAATTTATCAGCCTGTATCAATACATCGCAAACTATTCCGGCATCTTTTTCAGGGATGCCTGCTTTTACCATAACATCCACCATGAATTTTTCCAGGACTTCAAATGGAATAAATTTCTTCTGCATTGGTTCAAATTTTTGTTAATCGGAATATGTAAATATCCGCAAAAATTTGATAAGTTAAGAAAAAAAATATTTTGCTTTTATCTCATTCTTTCCTAAATTTATCAAAATGAAGCACTAAACATGCCCAGTATTATTCCCGGTTTTGAATATGATATCTTTATCAGCTATCGCCAGAAGGATAATAAGTATGATAGCTGGGTGACGGAATTTGCTGATAATCTTAAACGGGAACTTGAAGCCACTTTCAAAGAGGATATAAGTGTCTATCTTGACACAAATTCAAATGACGGGCTTTTGGAGACGCACGATGTCGATAGCTCTTTAAAAACTAAACTGAAGTGTCTTATCTTCATCCCTGTTATTTCCCGGACTTATTGCGATCCAAAATCATTTGCATGGGAGCATGAGTTTAAAGCATTTGTACAACAGGCATCTGGAGATCAGTTTGGATTGAAAGTTAAATTAAGCAACGGGAATGTCACAAGCAGGGTACTGCCTGTTCGTATCCATGATCTGGATAATGAAGACAAAAAACTTTGCGAATCAGTACTCGGAGGAATCCTTCGAGGAATTGAATTTATTTATAAAGAACCGGGCGTAAACAAACCACTTGCTGCGGAAGATGATGAAAAGAAGAATCTGAATAAGACCAAATACAGAATTCAGATAAATAAAGTAGCTCTTGCAATAAAGGAGATTATTTCGGGATTGAAGAGTAATATGAACCTCACTGCAAAAGAAGACAAGTCACAAGAGAAGGTTTTAGAGGGAGCTAAAATAGAAAAGGTAGGTGAAGAAGAAGCACTTCGGACAAAATTTAAAATTACTAATAAAATATACTTCTATGCCATAGTTGCTTTGGCATTGATAATAGTTGCCGCTGTATTTCTGTATCCAAAGATATTCAGATCTGGAAGGCTGGCAAATATGATATCTTCAGGCAGACAAATAACCATTGCAGTAATGCCATTCCAGAATTTAACGAATGATACCATCTGGAATGTCTGGCAGGATGGCATTGAGGATAATTTAATTACCTCTCTCTCGAATACCGGTGAACTTAAAGTAAGGCAAACAGAATCAATCACCCGCCTGCTGCAGAGCAAGGGTCTTTTAAATTACGCTTCATTAACACCGGCTGTTGCAAGTACAATTTCACAGAAACTCGATGCAAATGTTTTTATTTATGGGAGTATAAATGAGGCAGGCAATACAATAAGGATAAATGCAAAATTGATTGACTCAAAAACAGAGGAGGTCTTTAAATCATTCCAGATAGACGGAAACATCGGGAATATACTTCATATTATTGATTCTCTTTCATTATTGGTGAAGGACTTTCTTCTTGTATCCAAAATAGAAAGCGGACTTTCTCAGAGTTATAAGATTTTTTCATCGACCAGTTCTCCTGAAGCTTACAAATATTTTATTTTAGGACAAAATGCCTTTTTGAAGTCTGACTTTTCAACAGCTACGGAAATGTATTCCCGGGCAATCGCAATCGATTCAAATTTTACCTATCCGGCTATAATGTTGCCCTTTTCATACAGGAATCAGGGTTTATATGAGCAGGCAAGAAAGTGGTGTCTCAAAACATATGAAAAAAGAGACAACTTGCCCATAAAGCAGCAGATATTCGTAAAATATATTCATGCTGTGTTCTTCGAAACAACATATGAGGCAATAAAATATATAAAGCAACTTTTGGAAATTGATGACCAGGTACCCACTTTATATGAAGTCTTAGCCATTAATTACAGCAGGTTGAACCTTTATGATAAAGCAATTACGGAATTTGAAAAAGTACTTGCCCTATATAAAAAGTGGGGATCAAAACCTGAATCTGTCTGGACCTACACTAATTTAGGATATGCATACCATAAAACAGGCCAGTATGAGAAGGAAAAAGCTCTGTATAAAAAGGCTGAACTGGATTTCCCTGATAATACCGCCCTGATTTACAGGCAGGCAGTTTTGTTGCTGGCTGAAGGAGATACAGTTGAGGCTAACCGCGACATAAGGAAATTTGTTTCCGGTCTCAGTGAAAAATCTTCATCAGAAGCGCAAATTAAGTCCGCGTTGGCTGACATTTATACTGAAGCTGATATTCCAGGCAAAGCAGCAGAATACTATCGACAGGCTCTTTCCCTGGAACCCAACAATCCGGTAAGGTTAAATAACCTTGCTTTGAGCCTGATTGAAAGTAATCTGAACATTAACGAAGGTATAATGCTGGCTGATAAGGCATTGGAAATACGACCTGATGATTATTTATTACTTGATACAAAAGGACTGGGGCTTTATAAACAGGGTAAATACGTTGAAGCCCGGAATATCTTTGAAAAGGCATGGAATTTAAAACCTTATTATATCCATTCATTATATCTTCATCTTGAAGACGCAAAAAAAGCTGTTGCCGCGGAAAAGAAATATTAGATCAATTCAGGAATTTGCATTATTGGGAAATTCAGAAATGAATATTTTATCTGTATAATGTATTGGCAGGTACAATTTTTACCTCATTAATGGTTGTAATATGCTCATGGTGTTCCCTTCGGTTTCGATAAAAGAGACATATTTATCAAAGAAGAAAAGGGCGCATTGGTTTCCATTGCCCTTTCCAGATAATTGGTACAAGAACTTTTTTGACTGCCCAGGGGAAGGGCATCATAAAGGCTTCACGATCCTTACCTTCAAGATTAAAGAATAAGAAAGGCAATGAAATAGGACCGGGGCCACTATTTTTACTGCCATGTCGGGCTAACTTATCTGCAAGGTTCACCTGTTCTTCCTCTCCTGGGACCACCTGCAACTTCCCTATTGTAAAATTTTCTTCCTCGATTCTGATATGCGGAACCCACAACATTTCGAATTCGCCCAGCACTTCGCGAAGCCTTACTATTCCAGCCAGCGAAATCTCAATAAGACATTGGTCCATTGCGACCAAAACACGGGAAATATTCTGGTGGTCATCTTTAAGACGATTGTACGGAGCGTCAATATAATCTTTAAAATAGGGAAAGGCTATTTCATCTTCACTGAGATGATGTGAATGCGTTACTTTCTTCAGAGTGGTCACATACATTAAAAAGCCTTTGGCTTCGTCAGGTGGAATACCCTGTTTTGCGATGTACTCATCGCATTTACGAATAGAAATACTTAGTCCCCTGGAAATAATCTTGTGTATCATTAACATACCTTCTACAACCGGGCTTGTCTCTGCCATTGTGCTATCCTCCTAACTTTGATGAAAATTAATAGTTCAGTATAATAACTTATATTCCTGAAGTTAAGTAAAATGTTGCAATTTAATCATAAGCAACAGCTATAAAGAATGCAATAGTTCTATTTTTTATCCGGAACGAAATCCAGTGCAATTGAATTCATACAATACCTCTTTCCTGTGGGTGGAGGACCATCATCAAATATATGTCCCAAATGTCCCCCGCATCTGCCGCAAAGTACTTCTGTCCGTATCATTCCGTATGAGGTATCCTGTCTGAATACGGTACTATTCTTATCTTCCTGTTCAAAAAAGCTTGGCCAGCCGCAGGTGCTTGCAAATTTGGCTTCAGAGCGAAATAGTCTTCTGCCACAAGCGGCACAGTAATAGGTACCTTTAGCATCCGAATTCCAATACTTCCCGGTAAACGGTCTTTCTGTAGCTCCATGCCTTGATACTTCGTAAAGATCTTCAGGCAAAATCTTTTTCCACTCGGCATCAGTAAGATTCAATTTGGCTGTATCGGTATGAGAATAATAAGGATTTTTAGGTTTACTTATAGTATTCATGTCTTGAGTTGATTGATTAACGTTTCTGTTTTGCCCGCATGCATTTAAAGTAAGTATTGTGATAAGGGATAATACTATTATGATTTTAAAAGAAACTGATTCAGATGGTTTCATAATTATTTCTTTAACCGGTCTTTAAATACTTTTTCAAATTTTTCCAGCTTGGGCTGGATAACCAGTCTGCAATAAGGAGCATCTTTGTTCTGGTTATAATAATCCTGATGATAATCTTCTGCTTTATAAAAAGCAGTGAATGGTTCTACCTGAGTAACAATCGGGTTTTCATATACATGAGCATTGATTAAATCATCAATAATGCTCCTGGCAACTTTTTTCTGATAATCATTTCTGTAAAAAATCACTGAGCGGTATTGAGTCCCCACATCGTCACCCTGTCTGTTTAAGGATGTAGGGTCGTGAACCGTAAAAAAGACTTTCAGGATTTCATCAAGAGAGATCTTTGTGGTATCAAACGTAATTTGTGCAACCTCTGCATGACCCGTCAAACCGGTACAAACCTCCCTGTAAGTGGGATTTTTTACAGTGCCGCCTGAATAACCGGATTCCACCTTAATGACTCCATCCAGCCTTTCATAAACTGCTTCCACACACCAGAAACATCCGCCACCTAAAGTAATAATATCAACTGATGATGGATTACCTGCCTTATCAGAGCCAGAAGCTATTGAAGGTGTTTTGCTGTCATTTTCCATCTTCTTTTCTTTATTTATTGTTTCACCACATGCACTTAATAACAATATAAAAATTGAAATTAGCTGAAGTAATATTATCAGGGAATACTTTTTATTCTCTTTTATAGTTTTCATCTTTTTTTTATTTACAATGAAACTTACGCCCTGTTTCTATAATACTAAAACAAGAATTATGAACTTATGTTTAGTAATCAGGTTTTTGCAGGAATATTTCAATGAGGCATGGAAAGTTTTTAAATAGGGGAAGCTACAACAACAATGGCAGCCTCAACGAATTAAAAGATCATTGTTAAATTTATAAATGGATTTCCGGACAACTTAATATACCGGTTATGAAAAATGTAATTCCTTTTGTGTTAATATTAATTGTATTAATCCAGTGCGGTGTTGCGGATAAAAATATTGCAGAATTGCTGGTTAACGGTAAAAACCCGGGAATTGTCTGGAGAAAGCCTTTCAGTGTTAATATAACCAAAGCAATAACTGCCGGGAATGACATTTTGGAAATAAAGGTTACGAATCTCAGGGTTAATCGTCTGACAGGAGATATGCAACCGGGAGTCACTAAGAAAATAACTTATACAACGATGCCATTCTATCGGGCTGATTCACCACTGAAACCTTCGGGTTTGACGGGGCTGGTACGAACATACAGTTTAAAAGAATTACAGGTTATATCGAACAGAGGCCGTGAGTAAGTGAATGGTTAAGCGCAGTAAGTGAAGGCTTCTGTTAAAATCAGATCACCATTTAACAGAGATTTTACTGTTTTCGTTATTGAAAGAAAGAGTTTGTATCGTTCCTGTTCCACCTGTTTTCACATACCGGCCGTTAACACTGTATCCGGATTCTGCCGGAAAATCATGAAGGATCAATTCGACAGAATGAAACTTTGAAGTGTAATCGCCTTTCACATTATTCATTATAATTTCATGATCCTGAGGGTTAAACTCGATGGTTCTATCATAATATCTTCCATTCTTATACTGATATGTCGTACCGTCGTCCTCATAGTAGTTGAAAATGCCAGGAACTTTACCATACCAGATGTTCACATACATTATACCGTCTCCTTTATCCCTGGTACTCTGGGTAATGTTTTGCATAGGTATTATTGCTCCGCCTTTCACGAATACCGGTAAGTTATTTATGGGCGATGCTACCCAAAGAACTTTATCTCCCTCTGATTTTTCATCATTGCCGAAACGGTACCATGTACCTGCAGGTAAGTAGACCTGTACAGCATTATTGGAGCTTGAAACAGGAGTTACCAGCATTGAGGGACCAAATAAAAATTCGTTTTCAAAGCGGCGGTCATACACTTTATTATTATGAGTATAGTCTATAGCCAGGGTTCTGTTAACAGGCATGCCGGTTTGTGTGGTTTCGTAGAATGATGAATAGAGATAGGGTAGCAAACGATATCGTGTCTGGATGGAACGTCTCATTAGCTTTTCATTATTCTCTCCCCATGCCCATGGTTCGTGCGAGGTATTTCCTTTCGCTGTATGATTTCGGAACATGGGAGTGTAAGCACCCAGTGACATCCAGCGAACCATCAGCTGAGGCGCAGGATTGCCTGTGAAGCCTCCTATATCCACACCGTCAAATGCTTCTCCTGTCAAACCCATACTATTGATCATCCTGTAGGCCAGCAGCATATGATCATCGGTAGGGTTATTGTCACCGGTCCACATAGCTGAATATCTCTGTATACCTGAGTAAGCTGCACGGGTCAATACAAATGGCCGATCACCATTCAATAAGGCTCTGGTTCCCTCATAAGTGGCGCGTGCCATTTGCATTCCATAGATATTGCGTTCCTTCTTCAAAGTAGCAGTGTTTTTCCCCTCACCAAACTCAACCAGGGGCGGTATATCCTGTCCCCATGCAGAGGGCTCGTTCATATCATTCCAGAAGCCGGTTACACCTGCATCAACCAGGACCTTGAAATTTTCTCCCCACCATTTTCTTACAGCATCTCTTGTGAAGTCGGGGAAATGACTCCTGCCTGCCCATACACTACCGGTATATGGTTTGCCATCGGGGTAGCGGACGAAATAATGGTTTGACAGACCTGTAATATATGGCTGATAGCCATCAGAATCAATTTTAATACCCGGGTCAATGATTGTTACCAGGTGCATATTCATTGCTTTCAGAGAATCGGTTAAAGTTTTCGGATCAGGGTAAGTAACCGGATTCCAGGTAAATATCCTGTATCCTTTCATATAATCAATATCGCAATACACAACATCACAAGGGATACTGTCCTGCCTCATCCTTCGGGCAACATCAAGTAATTGTTGCCGGCTCATATAACTGTAACGGCATTGCTGATAACCCAGGCTCCAGAGGGGAGGCATCTCCATTCTTCCTGTGAGCCAGGTATAATCTTTGATCTGTCCTGAAACAGCGGATGCCCCAAAAAAGTAATAATTCATTGCACCTCCCTCAGCACCGAAGAAATACATTGAGCCATCAGTAGAACCGCCAAAATCGAAAAATGACATATAACTGTTATCAAAAAATATACCGAAAACGCTACCGGAATGAATACCAATAAAATACGGCAGAGTTGAATAGAGGGGATCATCATTCAGCCCATAACCAGGTGTATCGCTGTTCCAGTTTACATAAGAAAGTCCCCGCCGGTTAAGCGGGCCTGTTTTTTCCCCAAGGCCTATGAACTTTTCATCATCTGTCAGTTTGCGGTAGCTTGTTATTTCTTCCCCCTGCCTTGAAACACCCAGTGAAGGAGCATCACCGTCAAGCCACTGCCCTTTTGCATTATAAAAATCAATCCGTAAAGGATTCTTTTGTACCACTATTTTCAGAGAATCGGTAAAAAGTGTAATGTCCTTTTGTCCATCAACAACCTTATTGAAATCCTTATCTGCATTTTGAATAACCGCGAATGAGGGACTTCCTGTAAGATCAGGCGGAGCAATCCTTACTCTCACAATTGAAGAAGCATAAACACTTAGTTGTACCTCCTCATTATCCAATGTTCTGATATGGACTATATGATCAATTTTGCGAACCCATTTAACAGCACCTATCTGATGGCTGATGAGGTTGTCCTGAGCATGAGCGTTTAAGGTGAAGAACAGAAAAAGAAGAGGGAAAACAGTTAATTTGTATTTCATGATTTTTCCTTTTTAAAATACAATATCTGCTGATAATTAATTAACAGTGTAACAAATCATAATCCTGAAAGTTTTGAATATAAACTTTGTCTGGAATGAGGTTAAACTTGAATCCGGTAAAATATTGTCCGGTTAACATTCCTTTTAAAGCAAAATCAGACGCAGAATCTTTATGCGGTTGGACACACGTGGAATCGATTATTTTATTTAATTTAATGGCACTCGGCTTTATTAACCTTTTAAATCGATTTGACATGAAAATCAAATTATTTTTATTTGTTATTGCTTTATTTGCAGTTTCAAAATTATGTGGTCAGACTTCTGACAAAAGTGTTACTGATCTGATCCTTTCAAGTTACTCTGAAAGGGCATACACTTCTGAGCCAGTGACGGACCAGCAGCTCGATCTGATACTAAAGTGCGGCATAAAGGCTCCAAGTGCAAGGAACAACCAGCCATGGAGGTTCACGGTAATAAAAGACGAAGCCACCATGAAGGAAGCGATCAATAATGTGGTTGCAGGGAATGTACTCATAATTGTTTCAGGACCGGAGTCTCAAAACGGGACTACCCCCGATTTCGATTGCGGCCTTGCTACCGAAAGCATGTTTGTGGCTGCACACGCACTCGGTCTTGGAGCACGTATTTATGGCAGCCCGGCAGGAAACATCAACGAAAAGAAAGATCTGTTTCAGATCCCTTCAGGGTTTAAAGCTGTGGTAGTTTTACGAATCGGCAATGTTGATAAAACTGTGGACGCAGTTTCGGCAGCAACTCCAAGGAAAGAAGCTGATGAGATCATTAATTACAAAAAATAGAAGTTCGAAGAAAGACCAAGTGTTGTTCTTCCCACTCCTGGGTTGATTATATTTCCATTTTCAAACCGACATTTTAATTAACGTTTTGGGACAAAGCATATAAGGAAGAGGGCGGAATTGACCTCTTAACAGGTAAAATATTTTTCTCCTGTATTGCAGGCCTGAGCTTTTACTGAACTACAGTTTACAATAAAAGCCATAATAATTGTTGAAATAATAGCTATTACTTTTTTCATAATTTTAAAGGTTAGGTTAAAAATTTAATTTTTATATACATCCGGAAAATATTGATTAGGAGCAAGTATGAATTATTATTTTTTAAGCATGAAAATAAAGAGTCACATTATTTGCCTGTTATTAATCTTAATAACAGTTCATCTTAATGCTCAGCAACAAGAAATTCCCTTATGGCCCGGAACAGCCCCCGGTTCCCAAACCTGGACCCAGAAAGAGGTTCAATACCTCAATGATCAGAACCAGCAGATGATCAGAAATGTAGTAACTCCCTCTCTCACTGTATACAGACCTGCCTCAGTAAAACCAGAGGGCACGGCAATAATTATTGCCCCGGGAGGCGGTTTCCGGTTTCTCTCACGGCAGACTGAAGGTACAGAGGTAGCTGAATGGCTTGCAGCCAAAGGAATAACGGCATTTGTTCTGAAGTATCGTACGATGAACACCGGTGCAACAAAGGAGGAATTTCAGCAATCATTGATCAGCCTCTACAGGGAAATTGTCAATGCAAATAAACCGGGAGGCAACATCAGCGGGAACCCGGATATGAACGCCGCAGCTGTATTCGGACAGGAAGACGGACGACAGGCGATAAGGATCGTAAGAAAATCCGCGATTAATTGGAATATAGACACCAATAAAATAGGAATTATGGGATTTTCTGCCGGAGGCATGGTTACTATGGGTACTTTATTAAAGAGTGACAAAGAAAGCAAACCTGATTTTGCAGGCGCAATTTATACCCCATGGTCAAATGAGCCGGTCCCGGACAATGCCCCTCCGCTATTCATTCTGGCTGCAAGTGATGATGGACTGACAGTCAACAGCAGTATTCAGATGTATTTGGCATGGAAGGCAGCTGGTAAATCAGTCGAACTACATTTATATTCAAAAGGTGGTCATGGCTTTGGCATGCAGAAAAGAGATTTACCGGTTGATAC
The DNA here is from genome assembly GCA_963815075.1 of uncultured Bacteroidales bacterium. Lineage (GTDB taxonomy): Bacteria > Bacteroidota > Bacteroidia > Bacteroidales > VadinHA17 > LD21. The sequence continues at coordinate 44,137 of CAWFFK010000008.1, read as the reverse complement.
CTGGATTGACAGATTTGGGGACTGGTTAGCAGCACAGGGACTAATGTCCGGACAAAAATAACTGGCAGGCTACTGGCTTTTAGCTTATCCTGACCATATTTTGTAAATGTTCAATTATAAATATAGTATAATTATATAATTATTATCAGCCATGAGAAAGCACTTCAGGTCAAGTATGTTGAAGGTATTCTTCGTTTCAGCCGGATTTTTCACTGCTTTATCACAACTCTTTGCTGCTGTTTCAATTGAAAATTTAAAGGTTGAATATAGCAAAACCCCTATTGGGATTGATATCAGGCAGCCCCGTTTCAGCTGGCAAATGACCGCTTCAGGGAGTGAGCGTGGTCAGATGCAAACTGCATTTGAAATTGTTGTTAAAGATCCTGAAGGCTCTGTCGCATGGGATTCTAAAAAAATTATTGATGGGACATCACTTGGTAAAGTCTATTCAGGCTCTTCCTTAAAAGCTGGCACCCGCTATTCATGGACGGTTATTGTATGGGACCAATCAGGGAAATCTTATTCAAACAGTTCCTGGTTTGAGACCGGCCTGATGAATTTTAATCCTGACTTGTCAGCCTGGGAGGGTGCAAAATGGATAGGCGGCGGTTCAGGTGATCTTGTATTGTAATCTCAATATTTGTCTGTGTTTAAAGTAAAATATACATTACAGCTGGACCGGCAATCAAAAAGCTCAAAAGCTTCATTTATACTGGGGGCAAATGACAGCCGTTTACTAGATAAAAACAAGAACATTTATAACATTGAATCTAAACAAAATGGCAGTTATATAAGATTTGAACTGGATATCTCTTCGGTAAGAGATTCTGAATCCGGTCCTGCAAAACTAAATGTTTACCGTGTTGGTTATCATCCGGGGGATAGTGAAAATAAGCCTTTTTTCAGTGTCCCTGTTCCTCATAAAGTACTGGATAATGAAAACAAGTATGAAAAACATACTTTTTTTCTTGAATGTGTTTTCGGATCATTTGTAATATATCTTGACAGGAGGGATAATGAACACAGATTATCACCTGCTCAGACAGGGGGCTTTGGCAGTGGGGGAGGATTAAACCTTAATCCTGTCGGACGCGGGGGTGATTATTTAGCGTTTCCGCTGCTTGCGGACATCGGGTTCTCAGTCGACAGCGGACAAATGGCCGGTTTTTCAGATGTCGAGGTAACTAATTTTCGTGAGCCTTCAAATGTCTTGTTTGTTGAAGATCTGAGTAAATCGGGTTACAATGGAATTTTTGGAAGCTTTACGAAAGATATGACATCGGGTTTTTCAGTGAATAATGAAACATATAAGCTGGATGGTGGGAAGGAAGGCATATTTATAGTTGCGGATCCCAGTCGCAATTCAATGCCCATGCTGAGAACAGAATTTACTGCTTACGAAAAAACTGTCAGGGCTGCCCGGTTATACGTAACCGCCCGGGGTATTTATGAAATCTATCTTAACGGGAAACGGATTGGCAATGATTACTTCAACCCCGGACTTACCCAGTATAATATCACTCATATGTACCAGACTTATGATGTGACAAACCTTATCGTTACCGGAAACAAAAATGCCCTGGCAGCGTGGCTGGGAGAAGGATGGTGGAGCGGAAATGCCACATTTACAGGGAGCAACTGGAACTTTTTTGGCGATCGCCAGTCGCTGCTTGCAAAACTGGTAATAACGTATGCCGATGGTTCAAGGGAGTTAATAACTACCAATAACCATGACTGGAAGTTTTATAATGACGGCCCCATCCTTTATGGAAGTTTTTTCCAGGGAGAATTGTACGATGCAACAAAGGAATCAATGATTAGAGGGTGGAATAATGCCAGTTTTAATGATAGCGCATGGGTAGCAGCTTCAGAAGTGCCTTTAAAGGGAACCGTATACAACGGATCCTCTTTAAATTTTGATGGATCAAGGGATAGTCTGAGCTTTGATAAACTGGCAATTACAGGACAGATCGGTGAGGATGCAGGTATTGTTAAGGAATTGACAGCACTTAGTGTGGAAGAGGTTCGCCCTGGTGTATTTGTTTATGATATGGGACAAAATATGGTCGGTATACCTAAGATTACAATACCCAATGGTGAACCGGGTAATAAAGTTACTTTGCGCTATGCTGAAATGAAATATCCCAATCTGCCTGAATATAGCAGAAATGCAGGGATGATCATGATCGAAAACTTACGTGCTGCTTTGTCACAGGATATTTATATTTTGAAAGGTAACAATGACATAATTCAACCTCACTTTACTTTTCACGGTTACAGGTACATTGAGATAACAGGTATTTCCCGACCTGTTCCTTTGGATCTTGTTAAGGGGCTGGTAATAAGTTCTATACATGAGCTGGCCTCTTCTTATGAAACCTTTGATCAGAAAGTAAACAGACTCTGGGAAAATATTGTGTGGTCTGCCAGAGGTAATTTTCTATCGATCCCGACTGATTGCCCTCAGCGCAACGAACGTATGGGATGGTCGGGTGATTTATCCGTTTTTTCCCGCACAGCCACGTATATTTCCAACTCCGATCAGTTTCTGAGCCGTCATATGCTTGCAATGAGAAATCTTCAGTCCCCGGCTGGAAAATTTACTGATATTGCTCCCCTTGGAGGAGGTTTTGGAGGTCTTCTCTGGGGGAGTGCTGGTATGACCGTTCCATGGGAAGTATACCAGCAATATGATGATATCGGATTGCTTAAGGAACATTATACTGCTATGAAAGCATATATGGATTTCCTTCAATCCAGGATTAACAAAGAAACAGGGCTCAGTTACGAAAGTCAGCTTGGAGACTGGCTGGGTCCGCAAACCAGACAAGTAGCAACGCAGTTAATTGTAACGGCTTATCACATATTTGACCTGCAGATAATGATAAGCACGGCTACTATCCTGAATCAAAGTGCAGATGTTGAAAAATACAGGAAAATGTATGATGAACGCAGGGCATTCTTCAACCGGACTTTTGTTAATGCAGAAAAAAAGACTATAAAGGATTCTAAGGGAACCCTATCAGATAATGAAACATCTTATGCAGTTGGTCTGGCTCTAGGGGCATTTGACAAGGAAAACACGCCTTACATGACGAGGAACCTGAAAGAAACTGTTGAAAGGGAAAATAAGGATGATGACGGAAAGGTGCGTCCGAAATATTCACTTATGACAGGTTTTATCGGAACCGCCTGGATAAGCAAGGCTTTATCTGATAATGGTTTTGTTGAACAGGCTTATAAACTGCTTCAGAACGAACAATATCCCTCCTGGCTTTATCCCATCGATCAGGGTGCTACTACCATTTGGGAGCGCCTGAATGGTTATACGGTTGAAAACGGTTTCGGAGGCAACAACAGCATGAATTCCTTTAATCATTATTCTTTTGGCGCAGTAGGACAATGGCTGATGGCTTATTCACTGGGTATCCAGCGTGATGAACCGGGATTCAAAAAATTCATCCTTCAGCCTGAACCGGATCCTTCCGGCAAATGTACATGGGCAAAGGGCTATTATGATTCGATGTACGGAAGGATAAAGAGCTCATGGAAGGTGGGAAACGGGATCCTTACCTATAACACCACGGTTCCGGCAAATACAACTGCAATACTATATCTTCCGGCCACATCAGAGAAAGGTATAACTGAAGGTGGAAAGCCTGCCGGAAAATCAAAGGGTGTTACTTTTATAAGGATGGAAAACGGAAAAGCAGTCTACGAGCTGGTATCAGGAAATTATTCGTTTATTTCAGGAGAATAAGGAATTTTAAAGCTGACCTGCCTTAACAGAAGATTCAAAAGAAAGAGAGTATTTGACTAAAGGTTCCGCACAATTCTGTGGAATAGTGCCGGAAGAGTATTCCACGGGATTTCCGAAAGTACCATAAGTATTAGAATATCAGGTCCAAAATAGGTCGATGCAAGAACTATTGCCAGGCCGTTATTCATATAGGCAGCAGTTACCGACATCGCAATTCTTTTATCTTTGCTGTCCCTGAATCTGATGAAATAACCTATAACATGGAGGAGAACGAAGACAAGGTACAGTATTGCGGTCTTCCATATCAGGCTTAAAGGGTTATTCAGAATAATATTCCTCTGCGATGAAATCATTATATAAACAAATATGAACAGGATCAAAATATTAGCTGAGGTGAACAGATGCTGATTTCTTTTTACAGATGAAGGCAAGTATCTCTTTGTAAACTGGGCAAGTATAAGAGGTAAGAAAACCAGTATCGCAATATCCCTGAATAAGAGAAATTTATTTATTTCAATACCCCTGGTTCCGATTATCCAGAATAAAAAAGGAACTGTAAAAGGGGCAATGATCTGGGTGATGATCACTATGCTCATTGCCAGGGAGATGTTGCCTTTGAGAATGTCTGTCAGAGCAGGAGATGAAACTCCTGCAGGCATTGATACCAGCAAGAGTATACCCAACGCCAGTTGCCTGTCAAAAATGCTGACAAGCAGAAAGAAGAGAACAGGGATAATGATCGCATATACAAGTGCAATATAGATCATCAGCCTGTAGTTTTTCATATTTTCAATAATTTCCAGGGCGTCTATTTTCAGAAAAACAAAAAACAGCATCATCCCAAGTAAGACTTTTGGAAGGTACCCTGGTGTTGTAAACTGAAATGGTTGCCATAACCCGATCACGATACCAGCTAAAAGGAGGATCCAGAAGTGTTTTTCAATTACCAGATTTATTTTCATTCCTGAGCTTGCAATTTTAAAATAATACCGGCTTCTCAGGCACCTCTTATAAAGCCTCACGATGTGGCACTGCTTTTACGCATACTAATCAGAGGTGCGCTAATACCTATATCATTCAGTACAAATGAAAGGATTAATATATGATATTATAAAACCAAAACATTTTAGTTTGCTTTAATATTGTAAGCCATCAGAGCGTTGGTGTGCCGAAGATAAAGTATTCCGTTATGTATTACGGGATGTGCCCAGAATGGCCCGGTTTTTCCCTGGGTTATCTTAAAACTGCTTACAAGATCGAATTTTTCCGGGGTAGCCCTTAGAAGGCCGACATTTCCGTTTTTTTCCTCATATATATAAAGCATACCCCCGGCAGATATTATGGATCCCTTGCAGTTCCAGTGTTGTTCCCACATTTTTTTACCTGTTTTCCAATCGATACAGCACCAGTTTCCATTGCTGTTGTTCAGCCAGTTTGAACCATATATATAGCCGTCGATAAGCACTACTCCGCCATGGTGAACATCAAGTACTTTATCTGTCCAGACAACATTTGCACTTTTCCCGTCTTTAGCTATTTCTACCATCATACCTCCGGTATCGTAACCACCGGTTACATATACCCGGCCATCCTGAAATAGTGGGGTGACACATTTGATAAGATCACGTCCACCCTCTCTTGCTTCATGGGCGACTTTCCAAAGAATTTCACCGTTTGAAGCATCAACTCCAAAAACATGCCCTAATGAAACATTTATGATCATTTTTTTGCCTGCAAAATTGACGAGGATTGGAGATACATAACCCGGTTTATCATTCAGACTGGAAGATTTCCAGATAGGTTTACCAGTCGTTTTATCAAGAGCAATTGTCATGGTCTCAGGCCCTCCCGGTGAAAAATAGACCTTGTTCCCATCAATCAGCAGTGATTCTGCAATACCCCAGGAACCATAAGTCCCTTTATTCAGTTCACTTGCCTTGTACGACCAGATAATTTTTCCGGTGGTTCCGTCAACGCATGCGAGATCACCATCTCCGCTACAGGTATAAACTCTATTGCCTTCAACAGTGGGAGTAGCCCTGCTTTCCGGATTGGCACCCGTCCAGGCACGGCCAATTTCAGTGTGCCACAGGATCTTTCCATTCATGTCCAGGGCATAAAGTATATCCTGAGCGCCTATGTTACCTGTGTTTCCAGTTATATATATAGTATTGGTTCCGAAAGAAGGGGAAGAGAAACCTTTACCAACGTCGAGGTTGGACCAAACTAAAGCTGGTCCGTCAGCGGGCCATGATTTCAGTAAGCCAGTTTCCGCAGATACCCCTGTCCGGTTTTCAGGTCGCCATTCGCTGATTTTTTGCGCTTCGATGGAATATGAAAGAATTGCTAAAAGCATAATTGATAAAGCACTTGTTTTCATAATAAATCAGTTTAGTGATTTTAGTTAAACTTTTAAATATCAGTTGATGACTCTTCATCTCCTGAAATGAGCCCTTAAATATAAGCATTGAAATTTTAACCTGGTTTAATATGTTTCAATTATGCTCTGTCAAATAGTCAAAGGTAAAAATGTCAATGATTAATCAATTTTGTACTACCTTCTGAATATCTGTCACCCTGCACCTTAATTTTTGAAGAAACGGTATTTATTTCCCGGAGATCCTCAGGTGAAAGTTCTATGGTTGTGCTCCGGGATTCTCGTTTAGCCGGTGCAATTTTGTGGTGCCCGGAATCGGTACTATTCTTTTGTGATGAGATATTTGGTGTGAGTGTGAGAGAGAGTTTATAGAAACAGATTCGTGGATTAATTTATATAATGACATTACTTCATCTGATCTTTTATACTGAGATGTGATTCAAACGAATAATTTCCGGAACCAGTTTTGAAAACAGCATATCCTTCCTCCATCTTTTGAAAACTTACTTCGCTTTTACTCTTAATTTTCTTTCCGTTTTCCTTCACTTTTTTTGCCTTTGATGCTGGTACATAAACAGTGGCCGTACTTCCTACCGGGACACTTGTATTTAATATGAACCTATTCGATTTCTTTTCCCAGCTGACTGCTGCCCTGCCATAAGGTGTTTCATTGGAAAAAGCAGCAGATGTTACATAGACTGCAGGCCGGGGTTTGAAGATAATATTCCGATACCCCGGCTCTGACGGATCGGTATTCATACCGGCAAGTTCACGATATAACCATGTGATACCTCCGCCGAACATAGGATGATTGCGTGAACCACTCCCATCCCATTGTTCCCATGTTGTTGTGGCACCTTGTTCAATCCACCACCCATATGATGGTTGGGTTGTCTTGTTCATAGCATTACATGCAAGTTCCTGCATCCCATTTTCTGCAAGAACTTCAAAAAAGAATTGAGTACCAAAAATCCCAGTATCCAAATGACCATCATTGTTAGCTATATCTGATTTAAGAGCTGCTATAACATTTTGTTTCTGATCTGACGGTACACCCATTTTTAATGCAAAAATATTACCGCCAAAGGGACCATATGTTCCTTTTGTCTTATCATAAAATTTATCCTGGAAAGCTTTTTTGGTTCTTTCTGCAAGACGGGAATATTCTTCAGCCTCATCGTTATAACCAAGCACCCCGGCAGTTTTTGAAGTAAAATCCGCACACCTCCAGAGATAAAAAGTATGGACCAAATCATCAGGAGGCAATTTACCGGGTGCAGCCCAGTCACCCAGGTTCAGCCATTTGTTGGGATTTGCCTTGTTTGGTGCCTGGGAGAACATTATTCCGTGCTCATCTGTCCAGGTAAGCATATACTTAATATATCCCTTCATGCCTTCGTAATTGCGCCTTAACATAGCTGTGTCCCCATATTGAAGATAGAATTCCCAGGGCATAATGCTGATTGCAGCACCCCATGCCACTCCTCCACCACACCCGGGTTGCCAGGGTGCTCCGTTCGGAACATAACCTGTTTCCGGATTTTGAGCCCCGAGAATATCCTGAATCCATTTTGTATAGAAGGCCCGGCCATCGAAATTTTGCATTACAGTAACGCATGCAACCTGCCCGTCGCCCGTATAAGGCGACCGTTCACGGTGAGGGCAGTCGCTGGCTATTCCTCCGTGCATATTGTCTTTCTGGCTGCGCACCCATATTTGATTTATCTTATTAAATAAAGTATCTGAAGACTCAAAGTTGCCTGTGTTCTCAATGTTTGTATACACTGCCTCGGCTCTCAGCTGTTCCGGTTTTAATACACCTGGCCAGTTCGAGATCTCCACCTCCCTGAATACAAACCAGGTAAACCGGGCAGAATACGATTCAGGGCCTCCGCCTTTCATGGTATAAGTATTAGCACCGACAGGCGATTCACAGATATATTTAATGCTGATTTTACGTCCGGCTTCACCTCTAATGTTCAGCAGATGCAGCCAGCCTGATATTTCCTGCCCGAAATCAACCCTGTATTTCCCTTCTCCCATAGATTCTATCTTTACCGGTGCCAGCTTTTCCATAACCCTGTCAGCAGGCGACATTTGTGCCTTCATTTTGCCCTCAGGAGTTTTCCTGATTGCAACTTCTTCCCAGCCTGAATCATCAAACCCCGGACTACACCAACCAGGTTGTTCCAAACGGGCATCATAATATTCTCCATCATATACCAGATCCATTACAATCGGACTTTTTGATGCTTTCCAACTATTATTGCTTACTATTATATCCTCCGTTCCATCTGTATATGTAACATAAATCTGACCTATAAAGCGGGGAGACCCGTAGGATTGAGTCCAGCGTATCGGATCATTATAAAAACCGTTACCTAGGATGGCTCCGATTACATTTTCCCCTTTCTTCAACATATCAGTAATGTCGTATGATAAATACATTACACGATATTCCCGGAAATTGTCAGGTATAGGAATGTAGTTATTCTCCAGACCCGGACGCTTGCCATAAAGTGTCAGGTTTGGCACTAAAACATCCTGGCTGACTTTTTCCCCGTTTACATAAAATTCAAAATAACCCAGGCCGGTAACATATGCCCTGGCAGAAGCCACATCCTTATCGATCTTAAAGGATTTCCGCAATAAGGGCGCAGGAGGGGGCAAGACCTCATGTACCACAGTATCTCCCGGATTCCTGAATCCGGGTTTTGGCAAAGCTTCTTCACCCTGCCATGGAGCTCCAATCCACTTTGCTTTCCATTCATCGGGTCTTAATAGCCCCATACTCCAGAAAGCCGGCTTGCTCCATTTGGATATTTTGCTGTTTTTGTCCCATGTCCTGACCTGCCACCAGCAATCCTGCCTTGATAATAATGGCTTGCCTCCATAATAAATATTGACGGATTTGCTGGACACAACCTTTCCGCTGGTCCACAAATCAGCCAGATTATTCAACAGTTTGTCCTTTGAACTTGCGACTTTTATCTCCCAGGCAGTCTGAACCTGTCCTTGGTCACCTGCTTCAGCAATATTTACCCACGAAAGACGTGGATTCAGTACATCAACAACCTGTGGATTCTCCAGATATTCACATAGTAACTGGGTTGGAAAAATTTCAGCTTCAGAATAGGCTGACAATGAAGTAAAGAAAAGCAGAAAAAGAAAGCACTTTTTCATATTTTATATTTTTTGATTTATGATAAAAATAGTCCCTGTCAACAGGCCATAACCGAAGAAATCTCCAAAAGGTACATCTACTGCTGGTTTGGTCTCTCCATCACAATAAATTCGCAAATGTACTGATCTCATCATTTCAGAGAAACAATTACGCATTGTAAACCACATTCTCTGTATAATGCCGGAACAAAATAAATTTTCATTGACAAAGCTTTAAAATTTAAAACAAGATAATATTTAAATATCTGTGAACCAAATTATAATAAATTGTCATTAATTCATTTAAAGCATTCTCAGGGGATATCAATTTCTGAAGGATCATCGGGACTACCTGCAAAAACCAAGTCATCATTAACAAACAGATCGTTAGAAATTCTTTCAATGTTCATCTTTCCTGTTTCAGATGGACCTTGCAATTGTTTTGTCAAGAATGGAAGCTGCGATACCTGCATGCATTTGTCCCGGATAACCCTGGTGCTGCTCCGGGGGATTGACCAAAGCGATCAGTTCGTTGGCACAGGTTTCATAGAATTTAACAGGTTAGTTTTTTAAACATCTCACAGAAAAGCCTAAATCTGTGCGAAAGTATGGAGATCTTAAAACATTAGAGGTTCCGGTGTAAAGTGCAACAGACCAGGCAGTAGAAAGACTACCATCCGCTTCATAAAAAGTGCTGCTCCAGAAATAGGTCTGCATACCCATCCGTTCAGAAAGATCGGGGTACTCTGAAACCGGATGATGTACACCTGCACCGAGGGCAGAAAATCCGCTTCCATCATCCGCCCATCCATTTGGAACATCCCATGATAACATGCTCATAAGCTTTCCACCTGCAATCGTTTCACCACCCAATTCAGTCAGTAATTGCTGCCATTCATTATCGGAAGGCAAATGCCATCCAACAGGACAGGCACCCTGTGTCATTTCAACATTGTTGTTATTTGTTGCAGCCTGCCACGTGTAATATAAGCCATAGATATTTTTTAAACTGTCGCTTTTGTCATACCGATAAGCTTCTTTTATCGAATCACCGTTTGAATAAATATATGATTTCAGGTTTTGCGCCATCCAGGTCTGGCTCCCGATATCTATTGTTTTATATTGATTGTGCTCATAATCTTCTACAATGCCATATACAAAAGATTCAACCGGCACCTTATCGATTTTACCGTTGGAAATTTTCAGTGATTCCCCGCTTCCATTTGCAGAATTGGTTACTGAGTAAGTTCCTGAAATACTATTATTAGAAGTATCGGTAATCGAAATCGTCCCTTCTGACGCAGAATATGCTGACTTTTTAAACCCAATATTAAAAACTGCTTTTCCTTCTGAAAATTTTTGATTTGTAATTGAATAGTCACCTGTTTTCAGATCAGGTAAAAGTATTGTAAAAGTTATTGTATCGGAGGCAAGCTCTACAATATATCCTTCAAGTGATTTATATGCAACAACTTTGGCGGGTATGAAATTTCCAATGTTTATTTTACCAATGGTTAAGCTGGTAAGATCATTACCGGAATCATTCTTGGTACATCCCTGTATTAAACCCAGTGTGAGGATGGAGATAAATAAAAATCTATATCTTTTCAATACCTTAAATTTTTGATCACCTGATCTTATATCAAAGTTATGAAAAGTTTTTTGCCAAATAGTATGAAAAATCTGATTCAGGAGAAAATTCAGGATTATTCTTTGAAGCTTAAGATTGTTGAGCAGTAAGACGGCAAAATTGCACAATAAAGATAGTGAGTGAACCTGCCTGCCGGCAGGCGGACAAAAGTTGCAATAAGTTAACAATTCATAACTTCAACATTACTACCTCCATAATCAGGTTCGGACAAGGTCCGCAGTTTAAGTGAAGAATGATTTCAAGGTATTTCGATTTCTGAAGGATCGTCCTGATTATCAGCAAAAAACCAATCATCACTCAAATTCTGATCATCGGCTATTTGTCCGATGGTTAACTTAATATATTTGCCTTCGGCCGACACAGCTATTTCCCCATCCGGAAGAAGAAGCTCTGCTTTACCTTCAAAAGAGCGTGTTCCTTCACGTGTAACACAACCAACTACTTTCAATTCCTGTCCCAGTGGCACAGGTTTCCTGTATCTGGTCTTCAATTCAAGTGTCACACCCCATATTTGTTCATCCTTCCCGATGCAGATTGACCTGGCGATAGTTTCATCAAGAATGGATGCTGCTATGCCTCCATGCAATCTCCCGGGATAACCCTGGTGTTCCTCCGAGGGATGGATCAAAGCCACCAGTTCACCGGCTTCTGTTTCGTAGAAATTTGCATGTAGTCCGAAATCATTTTTTTCGCCGCATACAAAACACATCCTTGAGATATACTGCTTTTTTAGAACTCTTTTTTTCACGATTTTTAAATTCTGAATTATCAGGATTTATTCATTTTGAGCCTTCAGAAACGATTGATACCAAAGGTAGCTGCGTTTAGGATATCGCTCCTGGGTATTGAAGTCAACATAAGTAATACCAAAACGTCTGGAGTAACCCATCAGCCATTCCAGGTTATCAAACATACTCCATACATAATAACCTTTTATGTCAACCCCTTGCTGTATCGCATCGTAAACGGCCTTTATATGTTTCTGAATGTAGGCAGTACGCAGAGTGTCATTTATCTTCCTGCCAACCAATTTATCATCAGTATCACCGTATCCGGCCCCATTCTCGGTAATGATTATCTCCGGATTATTATACTGTTCCTTCAGACCTAACAGACCCTTTGTAAATGCAGAAGGATCTACAAATCCGTTAAACATCTCAGGTTTATCAGGATTTTTCCCATTGATGAGACCGAAAAAACCGGCACCCGGTTTTTCGTGATACATGTTCACTCCATAATAGTTGATACCCAGAAAATCAGTTTTTGCTGATTTTATTATATCCATATCCCCTGGCTCAATATCCCCATATTTTGATGCATTTAAACGATCAAGAAGATCCGGCGGATATGATCCCGTGAGAACAGGATCCATAAAAAGATTATTCCAGACCCTCCTGACAATTTCGAGTGAGGATTTACCTTCATTTGAAGCGATACTGTCGAGGTCACAAAGCATAAAGTTGTAGGTAATGCCGATTTTCCCGCCCAGGTTCTTCTGATGGTATAGATTTACGGCACGGGCATGGGCAAGTATTAAATGATGAATATGTGCAAAGTGTTCTGAGATATACTTTTCAGATGCCGGGATAGAAGGCATCTGCTGGTTATCAATGGCATCAAAGACCGATTGCATATAAAACATTTCTATTGACGGCTCATTGAATGTAAGGAAGATCTTCACACGGTCACCGAATCTGTCAAAACAAAGGTTTGCATAATCGGTAAACCACTTTACAGATTCCCTGTTCATCCATCCACCCTTATTCGCAAGTGCAAGTGGCATGTCAAAATGGTAAAGTGTAACCAGTGGTTTTATGCCATTCTTAAGTAGTGTATTAATAACAAAATTATAATAGTCAATCCCTGCTTCATTTACTTTACCTGTTCCTTCCGGCAATACCCGAGGCCACGATATGGATAATCTGTATGTATTAATTCCAAGGGCCTTTATCAACTTTACATCCTTCTCAAACTGATCCCTGTTATATTCATTTATCGCAATATCTGCATTGGAATCCTGACCGGTTGCCATTTTTACCAGGTTATAGGGTGGATTCATATACTTGTCCCAGATGTTTGGTCCTCTTCCATCAGCTTTTGTTCCACCTTCTACCTGGTAAGCAGCTGATGCTGCGCCCCAAAGAAAACCTTTTGGGAACTTAAGTTTTTCGAGGTTGTCATTCAAATGAACGCCCGGCGGATTGGCACTATTGCCATCTTCGATATGGTAGACATCTTTTGCAATGGTACTCAGGGTATATGGTCCCTTTTGATAGTTTTGAGCACCTAATGTAATGCTGAGAACACTGGTTAAAACAAGCAGACTGATTTTAATCTTCATGGTATGTATTAGCGTTTGGTTCTTAATTTGGTTTTGATCGTTTCCATGCGTAATATTAATTAATTATATCGAGTTTGCTTTTATCAGGCAGAGAAAGTTCCTGGAAGATTTTCCAATATGGGTTCACTGATATAATGGTGCAGGAAAATGCCTGGCGGGGGGAAGATGGATAAAGGTTGCAACATTTTAATGATTTCCCAGTCTTTAGAGTGAAAAAAATCAGACAGGTTTTTACTTGAATATCCTGATCTGAGCCATGCATTAACCTTAAAATTATTTTAGGATATGTTTAACAACCTCTTGAAGCACAGTATCAGATCTTTCAAAAGACAACGTGCATATATAATAATAAATGTCCTTGGACTGGCTATAGGAATTGCGTGCAGTCTGCTTATAACTCTTTATGTGATCAATGAAGCAAGCTATGACAAGTTCAATGTGAAAAAGGACAGGATATACAGAGTTGTCTTAAATGGAAAAATAGGAGGGCAGGAGATAACAGGTGCATTTACTCCTGCAGTGATGGGACCCACACTTCCAAAGGAATTCCCGGAAGTTGAAGACTTTCTGCGTATGGATGGTGATGGTACGACGGTAGTGGAGTATAACCAGCAGGTTTTTACCGATAACAATATAGTACAGGCAGATTCATCGTTTTTTAATTTCTTCTCGATCCCGGTACTAAAAGGAGATAAGGATAACCTCCTCAACAGTCCACATAAAGTCGTACTGTCGGAAACAACCGCAAAAAGACTCTTTGGAAATGAAAATCCGATTGACAAAGTAATAAAGATAGGTTCTGACACAATAAAATATGTAGTTAGCGGGGTAATGGGAGATGTCCCTTCGAATTCACATTTCGATGCCAGTATGGTGACTTCTTTCATGACAAATCCCAGGTCGAAGGACCAGGTATGGATGAACAACAGCTTCAGCCTGTACCTTCTTCTCAGGCCCAATTCAAGTCCTGCAACAGTTGATGCCAAATTCAAGGATCTTATAGTCAAATATATAGGTCCGGAAGTTCAGAAATACATGGGAACTACCATAGAGGAGTTTCTTAAGCGGGGAAATAAGTTCAGGTATTACCTCCAGAAACTGACGGATATTCATCTCGACAATACCGTACAGGGAGGATTTAAAGCTCCGGCCGATCCGAAATATCTTATCATTTTCGGCAGCCTTGCAATTTTAATAGTGTTAATAGCAGCTATTAATTTTATGAACCTGGCCACTGCGCAGGCGAGCCAGACGAGCAAAAGAGGTAGGGATAAAGAAAATAGGAGGTTCAACCCGGGGTATGCTGATTACTCAGTTCCTTACCGAATCATTTATCCTTGCATTTATCTCACTGCTTTTTGCTCTTGTTTTAATCAGGCTAAGTCTGCCATATTTTAATAATCTTCTCGGTACCAGACTGACCCCCGGCCTTTTTACAACCTGGTATACGATCCCGGCCCTTATCCTGTTTACTTTAATTGTTGGGATCCTGGCCGGAGGTTACCCGGCATTTTTCCTTTCATCGTTCAATCCGTATGAGGTGCTGAAGGGCGATGTGAGTAGCAGGTCTACCAACGGAAGACTCAGAAGGATACTTGTTGTTTTCCAGTTTGCGGTATCTATCCTTCTTATTGTTGGTACTATGATCATGAACAGGCAGATAAAATACATGCTTAATAAAGATGTGGGTTTTAACAAGGAGAATGTTATTGTTATAGAGAGAGCACATGTGGTAGGTAACAAGATGAAAGCCTTTAAGGAGAGTGTTAAAATGATACCCGGAGTGCTTGACATATCAAGTGCAACGGCTATCCCTGGACGTACAAATAATAATAACGGCTATATGATTGAAGGCCGGAAGGATGAAACTTTTCTTATGACAACCAGTTGGGTCGATTACGATTTTCTGAATACCTACGGAATGAAACTTGACTCCGGGAGGAATTTCAATGAATCGTTCTCTACTGACAAGCAGGCCTGCATTCTCAATGAAAGTGCCATGAAGAATTTCAGTATAACCGACATGGAGAAGACCAGGATTCTCAGGCCTGGTGACAACGGTTCAACACCTTTACAGATAATCGGAGTGGTTAAAAATTTTAATTTTGAATCATTACGTAATCCTATTCAACCATACGTACTCCTGCTACAGGGTGAAAATAATTACTGGGGCTATATTACTGTCAGACTATCTCCGGGAAATTTTGCTTCCACGATTGATGCTGTTGAAAAAGTCTGGAAGGAATATGCATCCAACAATCCGCTTCAGTATTATTTTCTGGATGCTGATTTTGAAAAAATGTACAGCCAGGAAAAGCAAAGCGCACAAATGGCCCTGATTTTTTCATTACTGGCAATTTTTATCGCAGCGCTTGGATTGTTTGGTCTCACATCCTATACTGTGGAACAAAAAACCAAGGAGATAGGTGTCAGAAAAGCAATGGGATCATCTATTGCAGGCATTTATATCGTAATCTCTAAGGAAATCGTAGTGCTTGTCTCTGTTTCAGCTCTCATAGCCTGGCCTGTAATATATTACTATTCAGGAAAATGGCTCGAGAATTTTTACTATAAGGTAAATCTCAGTTTATTCAGTTTCGTTGCAGGTCTTTCAATTGCACTGGGCATCGCCCTGATAACAATAAGTTACCGCGTAATTAAGGCTGCCAGGGTAAATCCTGCCAGGTCGCTAAAATATGAATGATAATAAAGGCAAGAGGCGGTAGGTAGTAGGCATATAAAATGACAGGGAGAAGGGGAGAAGGGGAGAAGAGGTGAATAAAACAAGTGAATCCGTGTATTAAGAGTGACTTAATTTGATAATCATTTTAATCTGGTTAACTTTAAATTATGTTTGAATAAAGACCAGATTATGATAAATCGAAGACAATTTGTGACCAGGATGTCACTTGCCACAGCAGCTACAATCGTATTATCAAAATATGTTTACTCTTCAGGTTTGATGCAGGCCGAAGATTATGTAACTGTTGAGATCAGGCATGGAAAAATCCGAGGGATAAGAACAGAAGGGGTCAACATTTTCAAGGGTATTCCTTATGCAGGAAGAATTTCCGGTGACAGACGTTTTCGCCGTCCTGCTCCGCTGGAACCATGGGCCGGTGTGCGTGATGCCCTGCAACTGGGAGTTCCTGCCATACAACCGCCAAATCAGACTTATGGCATAAATGAACCTAAACCTGCAGAAGACTGCCTGTTTCTTAATGTGTGGACTCCGGCAAACGACTCTAAAAAAAGACCGGTAATGTTCTATAATCATGGCGGGGGCTTTTCAACCGGATCGGGAGGCTCGGTAGCACAGGATGGCGCCAGCCTTGCCCGGAATTTTAATGTTGTGGTTGTAGAAACAAATCACAGGCTGGGGATCATGGGCTATCTTTATCTTGACGAGATAGCAGGTTCGGATTATGCCGGGTCGGGTAACATGGGTATGCTGGATATAGTAGACGGGCTTGAATGGGTGAATCAGAACATTTCTTCATTCGGAGGTGATCCTACCAATGTAATGATCTTCGGCGAATCAGGAGGAGGTGCAAAAACTTCCTGTTTGTATGCCATGCCGTCTGCAGTGCCCTTCTTTAATAAAGCTTCCATTGAGAGTGGTCCGGGAGTACGTATGACCCCCCGTGAGACTGCCGCACAAACTACAGCAATGGTTTTGAAAGAATTACAAATAGATGCTAAAGACTGGAAAAAACTGCTCGATGTTCCTGTAGCTGATCTCCTTAACTTACAGCAAAAATTACCCTCTATGGCACCCCGGGTTTCAATAACCAATAAGAAGAGAGGGATAATGGAGTCATCCCCCGGAGGTTTTTCCCCGGTAGTGGATGGTGTTGCGCTTCCACATCATCCATTTGACCCGGTTGCACCTGCTATATCCAAAGACAAACCACTTATGGTAGGGTGGAACGAAGATGAATATGCTTTTTTTGCCATGATGTCGTCTGATAAAAGTGTGTTTAAAATTGATTTCGACGGATTGCCCGGAAAGTTGCAGCAACAGTTTGGTGAAGATACACAAAGGATCATCGACACGTACCGCAAAACACGTCCGGATGCATCTGCAGTGGATATTTTTATTGCTGTGGAGTCGATAAACATGATGGGTCTGGGTTCGGTGGATATTGCAGAAAAGAAAGCAAAACAAAATAGTGCTCCGGCTTATTTGTATAATTTCGGGTACAAGTCGGAAGTTCTTATTCCGGGTACGGATTATCCCCTGGGAACTCCTCATGCCATGGATATCACTTTCAAGTTCAATAATGAAGTACCTCCCAAAGACGGTACTAACGGTAAAAGCTATTTTGGCGGGTCAAGACCTGAACGGTTTATTGCTTCACACCATATGGCTGAACTATGGACTACCTTTGCCAGTACAGGAAAACCTGCTGCCAAAGATGTTCCTGAATGGCCGGCCTATAACCTGGAAAACAGGCCAACCATGCGTATAGATACCAAATGTGAGGTTATTAATGACAGGTATGCCGAAGAACTGAAAATGTGGAGAGAAACCGGGAGGCTTTAAGAGACTGCGTTAAAACCCAAATCTTCTAATAAAATCATCTGCTATCTTAAGTATTTCGTCATCAAAGTAGCGTGAATATTTAGGATTTCCCTCCCCCAGATAGTGCCTCCTTCCCTCATATGTATGCAGTTCAAAATAATTGCCTGCTTTTTTCATGTCACTCGCAAAGAATTGAACAGTCCAGACAGGAACCTGATCATCATACACACCATGGAATTCAATCATCGGAGGCATTCCACTCTTAATATTATGGGCCGGAGAGATACTCCATATTTTATTCCTGCGATCAGCCAGTAAACGGTCGCACCAGCCTTCCACAGTGTTTACGCATGATGAAAATAGCAGAATTGCGTCAGGGCGACAGCTTACGCTGGTATTGTCTGATTTTTCATTGTACTCATCAATCATTGCCGTGCATAATGCCAGGTGGCCTCCGGCAGACTGGCCTGCTGCGACTATTTTATTTTTATCAATGTGGAATCTCCCGGCATTTTCCCGAACCCATCTCATAGCCGATCTGGCATCCATAACAGATTCTATCGGACTGATCGTTTTGCTGGGAGTTACACCATGTTCTATTGATAAACGATAGTCTACGGAAAACGTAACAATCCCCATTCTGGCATAACGTTCACAGGTTGTAAAGAACTCATCCGGGGTGCCAAAAGCCCAGCCACCCCCATGGAAAAAAACAATTGCTGTATTATTCTCTCTTTCTAAGGATTGAGCTGTGTAAAAAACATCAATTTTAAGTTTGAATGTGTCAACAGTTTTGTAAACTTCCCTGATATGGATAACCGGATCGTAGTTTTCAGCAGGACCATTCGGTGCCCATTCTTCCTTGCTGGCAGCTGTGGTCAGAAATGTCGAGAACAGGATAATGAAAATGAACAGGTTTTTCATGGCAAATATGTCTTAATTTTTGTCAGGAATAATTGATGAAAAGTTAATAGTTATTCTTCTTATTGATCCAAAAACTATGAATAATTTAATTTTAACAATTACCCGATAACTTCACCTGGATACAGAATTTTTAGTTAGTCCGGAGTGTTTTGGCCTGTATTTCGGGGTATAATATTTATTTTATTTATGCTAAATTGGCATTAGTATAAAATCAAATTACATGGGAAGCCATTTTTTTTCGCGCAGAGAATTTATCAGGCTGGCCTCAGGAGGAACAGCGGCAGTTCTAATATCCTTTAATACTGCCTGCAGGAATAAAATCAGTCGGTGGCGTTTTCTCAATGATGAAGAAATTACTCTGCTGGATGCAGTTGTTGAACAGCTGATTCCAACAGATGATTTCCCTGGCGGCAGGTGGGCCAATGTGTCAAATTTTATCGATAAGCAACTTGATACCTATTACAGGGAACATCAGTCTGCATATCGTGAAGGCCTTGCTGCATTGCAGGAAACCGTGATCCGGATGAAGAGCAAAAAGTTTGAAGAACTTCCGTTTGCTGACCAGACGGCAATCCTGGAGAAGATGGAAGCAGGAGAATTCACGGGGGATTATTGGAAAAATCAGCCGGCCGCTAATTTCTTCGATATGGTCAGGCAGCATTCTTTGCAGGGTTATTATGGTAGTCCTGCTCACGGGGGGAACCGTGACTATGTCAGCTATCGTATGATGGGACTTGATTATCCGAATGTGATCGGACAAAACAGGTACAAAGATTTAAGCTGGCGTATATATAATGCTAAATCTTCTGAATATGGCAAATAGACATGTTAATGCCGTTGTGATCGGGGCGGGAGCTGGTGGAGGTGTGGTGGCCGGGGAACTCGTTTCAGGAGGTCTCACCGTTGTGCTGATTGAGAGGGGAAGGTGGCATACATTCGACGAACATGGGGATGATGAACTGACTTCTCAACGGACTTTCCCCCTGAAATGCGGTTATGGTCCGGATAATGAACGCAACTGGAGAATGGCTACGGATGGAAAAAACGGATGGCGAAAAGTCTTTCCGAACGACTGGAGCTATGGAAATAATGCAGCATGCGTTGGCAGCGGAACAGTATGTTACGGAGCAATGGCCTGGAGGTACCAGCCTGTAGACTTTCACCTTAAAACCAAATATGGCGCCATACCCGGAAGTACTCTCGATGACTGGCCATTGAGTTATGATGAGCTGGAACCTTATTATGAGAAAGCTGAATATGAGATGGGTGTTGCGGGAGACCCGACAAATGATCCATTCGTGCCGCCAAGAAAGAATCCTTATCCAATGCCCGGCTTTTCATATAACAGGGAAGGAGTTATTCTGGAAAAGGCTGCGAAAAGACTGGGTTTACATCCCTTTCCAATACCCATGCTGAGAAATTCAGTGCCTTATCGTGGACGTCCTGCCTGCATACGCATGAGGACTTGTGTAGGTTATGCCTGTCCTGTAGACGCCAAGGCAGGCACACAGAATACCGTAATTCCCCTTGCACTAAAAACGGGAAATTGTGAACTCAGGATCAACTGCATGGTTAGTGAAATCATAGTCGACGACAGGGGCAAAGCAAAAGGGATAAGGTATTTTGATGCAGATAATAAATTGCGGGAACAGACGTCTGATCTGGTAGTTGTGTCGGCTTCCGCAAGTGAAACCGCAAGACTTCTGTTAAATTCCAGATCAAAGTTATTCCCTAAAGGAGCAGGAAATAATAATGGCTGGGTGGGCAGGAATATTCAGGATCATGCCTATACAGGAGCATACGGCCTTTTTGAGGATGAGGTGTATGACGATGTTGGCCCGGGTGCATGTATTGCAATAAATGACTTCAACCATCGCTTTCCTGACATTATAGGGGGAGGAGTGCTGTGCAACGAATTTATACGAATGCCATATCAGTTTACCTCTATACGCCCCCCGGGCAGCAGGACGTGGGGAAAGGACCATAAATATTTTCAGAAGCATTACTTTAAAAGACATGTCGCCATACACGGCCCCGTACAGGAAATGCCGGTATTTGACAAAAAGGTCGAGGTAGATCCTGTTGTCAGAGATTTCTGGGGGATACCTGTAGCCCGTATAAGCGGTCTCAGGCATGACAATGATATTAAAGTGGCACATTTCCTTGCCGATAAAGCTGAAAAATGGCTCAGGGAAGCAGGGGCAACTCATACATGGCAGTCAGTTCCCGGGAAGGAAAGTACACCCAGCCAACATCAGGCCGGGACCTGTCGCATGGGGAATGATCCTAAAACCTCAGTGACAAACAGATATGGCCAGCTGCATGAAATCGATAATATCTTCATTGCCGATGGAAGTCTTCATGTCAATAATGGTGGTTATAACCCTGCACTAACAATACTTGCACTAGGTTATTGGGTTGGAAGCTATATTACGGAGACCTGGAAAGGGACAAAGATGAAGTAGCAGAACTATCAGCGACCTCCCTATTTTGAATTTAAAAGAATGTCCGGCCTTATGAAAAAGATAATAATTATTGGTTCAGTTTTTTTCCTGATAGTTGTAACATCTCTTGCTTTATACGCCGGCTGGAATGCAGCTTCACCGGAAAGGACCTGTGCAAGCTGTCATGAAATATCGAATACAGTGGACATCTGGGGTAAATCCACCCACAGGAACATTACCTGTAAAGAATGTCATGGTACTGCCCTGAGCGAAGGTTTGCACAGTATGAAAGAGAAGGGGAGTATGGTTTTTCACCATAATAGTAAAACTAAACCGGAAGATATAGGAATTTCCGAAGATCAGCTAATGAAGGTAATGCAGGGATGCATGGGTTGTCATCAGGCAGAGTTTGCCAAATGGAATTCAGGCGGCCATGCGATTAACTACTCCGAGGTTTTTCTGAATACAGTTCATAACAAAGCCGAAACCATTTACGATGATTGCCTTCGTTGCCATGGTATGTTTTATGACAAGGGTACTGTTGCTGATATTGTTGAGCCGATTGACACTGTCGGTCCATGGAAATTGAAAAATGCAAACCTTGCCGATCGCCCTGCAATTCCCTGTTTTGCGTGCCACCAGATTCATCAGTCAGGAAATCCCGGGAGAAGGCAGGATCTTGAAAAGCCTGCTTCATTGCATTATTCAAGGGTAAAGCAAACGCTTACCTCATTCTGGTACAGGCGCAGTAAAAGTTATTTTCCTGTTTTATCGCTTGCTTCTCTGGAGATAAATTACCGATCAGTGCCGGTTAAAATTTCCGGGGATCCTGATCAGCGATTGTGCATTCAGTGCCATTCACCCAATGCATTCCATATGGCGGGCACCTCTGATGATCGTACCCCCAGGGGAGTTCATGAAGGAATAAGCTGCCTGGCATGTCATGATCCACATTCCAACTCAGCAATAGCTTCCTGTAAGAATTGTCATCCTGCTATTTCCAATTGCAAGCTGGATGTGGAGAAGATGAACACGACATATAAAGATCAGTCAAGCCCGAATAACATTCATTTTGTAGCATGTACGGACTGCCATATTAAGGGAAGGCCGGCTAAACGATAACACCTGATTTATTTCTTTGTTAATCCGCGGGCTTCCAGCATTGGTTTAATGTCAGGCTCATGCCCGATGAAATCGTAAAACATTTTATTATAATCCAAGGTATTTCCACGTGAGAGGATCATATCACGGAAGCGTTGTCCGTTGGCTCGTGTTATACCTCCGTTTTCCTTAAACCAGTTGTATGCATCGTCATCCAGCATTTCCGACCATAAATATGCATAGTAACCGGCAGCATATCCATTGGCCCAGATGTGCAGAAAATAGCTCGAGCGATAACGCGGAGGCACCTGTGGAAGATCAAGATCAGTACGCTTCAGTGCTGCGGTTTCAAAATCGTCGGCCGATTTTATAGAGTCACCGGACGGAATGGTATGCCATTCCATATCAAGTTCGGAAGCAGCCAGTATTTCTGTCAATGCATACCCCTGGTTGAATTCCTGCGATTTTCTGATCTTATCTACCAGTTTTTGAGGCATCGGTTCCCCGGTAAGGTAATTTACGGCATAATGGCGGAATACTTTCGGATCTAATGCCCAGTGCTCATTAAACTGTGATGGCAGTTCCACAAAATCGCGGGCTACGCTGGTGCCCGATAAACTGGGGTAGAACTGATCTGCAAACAAACCATGCAGGCCATGCCCAAATTCGTGGAACATGGTGGTCACATCATCAAAGCTGATTAGTGCAGGTTCGCCGGGAGCCGGTTTGGTGAAGTTGCATACATTGTAAATCACCGGTTTTGTCCCCAGCAGCTTTGACTGGTCTACTGCATTGTTCATCCAGGCTCCACCTGATTTGTTGTCGCGCTTGAAATAGTCGCAATAAAATAAGCCGAGCTCGGTGCTGTCTTTATCATAGACTGTATAAACGCGCATGTCTTCCCGGTAAACCGGAATATCTGTTCTGCGTTTGAAGGTCAGTCCATATAACTGGTTTGCGGCATAAAACACACCGTTTTCCAGTACATTGAACAATTCAAAGTAAGGTTTTACTTCATTCTCATCCAGGTCATACCGCGATTTTCGTATTTTTTCAGCATAATAATTCCAATCCCATGGTTCGAGTTGGAATCCGCCTTTTTCTTTATTGATTAATGTCTGAAGATCGGCAGCTTCTTTGTGTGCTTTATTGGTGGACGCAGGAATCAGTTTCTTCAGAAAGGTCTCAACCGCCTCAGGTGTCTTGGCCATCTGATCCTGTAAGGCCCAGGCTGCATAATTGGGAAATCCCAGGAGATTTGCTTTTTCAACGCGAATTTCTGCCAGCCGTATGATTGTTGCGCGTGTATCGTTTTTGTCCCCTTTTTCAGCCCTGGTCCACGACGCCTCAAATAATTGGTGGCGGGTGTCGCGGTTCTCCAGTGATTGCAGGGCGGGTTGCTGTGTTGTGTTTTGTAAGGACAACTGCCATTTACCTTTGTTCCCGGCTGTCTCAGCATCCTGAGCAGCCGAATTTAAAGCTCCTTCCGAAAGGCCCTTAAGAGCTTCTTTGTTATCGACCACCAGGGCACCGGCTTTAGCTGCAGCCAGCAATAGATTGGTATATTTGGCGCTTAGGCCAGCTTCTTCTTCATTCAGTTTTTTTAACTTATTCTTGTCTTCTGCTGACAGGTTGGCACCAGCAATGATAAATTGAGTATGGTAGTACTCGATCAATCGTCCTGATTCCTTATCCAGACCGAGTTCATCTTTCTTCTGGTATAGTGCCTGGATTCTTTTAAAAAGCTTATCGTTAAGGAATATCGCATCCTGCAGTGCAGCCAGTTTTGGAGCAATATCTTCATCCAACTTCTGCAGAACCGAATCGGTATTAGCTCCCGAGAGCATGTTGAATACCCCATTGACCCTTCGCAGAAGCTTACCGCTTTTTTCCAGGGCCACAAGAGTGTTATCAAATGTCGGAAGCGCAGGACTGTTGGCTATAGTGTCTATTTCTGCCAAATGTTCTTTGAAGCCTTCTTCAAATGCGGGTGCAAAATCACTGTCCTTGATTTTGGTAAAATCAGGTGCCTGGAAGGGGAGAGTGCTGGCTTGCATAAACGGATTTGAAGCCAGGTCTTTCGCATTTTCCATAGATTTTTTTTGAGTTGAATTTGAGGTGCATGCTGCAACAAATATAAAGAGTATGCCAGCTGCTGTAATTGATAGCTTTTTCATTGTTTGCAATATTATATTTCTGATCAATAAAGATTCACTTCAGAGTAAACTTCGGTGTTTTTAAAAAGAGTCGAAATGTACAGTTTTTTGATGAAAGAGTGAAAAAGTCTGTACTAATTCGTGAATAAGTCTATTTGAATAAAACAGAATGTAAAAATTCTTTTTCGCAACTACTTCACTTTTATGTCATATGCAAAGATCTTATCGGAGTGCCTGATATAAAGTCTTCCCCCGCATACCACAGGATGAGCCCAGTATAAGCTTTCCCCTCCTTTTGGAACAGTGAACTCACCGGTGCACTCATATTTGCCCGGATCAGCTTTAACAAGTCTCATCGTTCCCCTTTCATCAAGAAGGTAAAGCATGCCGTCGGCAAATGTGAGAGAGCCTTTCCCCTTTGTGTTCCACATCTCTTTCCCTGTAGTAAAGTTTAGGCAGAACCATCCTCTTCTATTTGTACCTGAACCATATAAATACCCTTTATGCAGGAGGACCCCACCATGATGATTATCCATGAGGTCAGATTCCCAGACCTCTTCAGTTGTTATTCCTTTTACTGAAGGTTTCAGTTTGAAAAGCATGCATCCTTTTCCGTAACCGCTTGAAACGAAAACATAGTCATTATATGTTACAGCATCGACAACATTTAGTTCCCTCTGGTTTGCGAAATCAATTTTCCACAAGAGCCTGCCCGTTTTTGAATTAAGCCCGTAGTAGGTATTTCCCGTCGAGGTTATAAGCTGCCGGAATCCTCCGAAATCACTCATTACAAATGATGCATATCCTTCCTTACCGTTGTTATCGTTGGTGGCCCAGATAATATTTCCGTTTTTTTTATTAAGACATACCTGATAACCCTTTTTTCCAAAAGGTCTCACATAAAGGTTATCCCCGTCGATAAGAACTGATTCAGAATAACCATATTCAGGTATTGAAGCATTAAAATCAGCAGTTAATTCCCTTGACCATAACTCTTTGCCTGTTTCTGCATCAAGAGCTTCCAGCAGACCGGCTTCTCCCAGTATGTAAAGCATGCCTTCCGAATAAGTGGGTGTACTCCTCGAGCCTATATATGATGAAGCCCAAGACAGACTGGTGTTCCATGCCTTACCACATGTTTTTTTCCATATCTGTTTCCCACTCAGGTCAAAACAGAATACCGCTGTCATACCTCCTGATCTTCCTTCGGTATAAAGATGTTCATTCGTTATGATTACCGAGCTGTATCCTTCACCAATGCCTGTAATTGCCCATGACAGTTCTGGTCCCCCGTCAGGCCAGGCTTTTAACAAACCGTTTTCCCGTGATTTATTAGTTCGGTCAGAACCGTGAAAGCATGGCCAAACATTGCCTGATTGGGCAGATGTTCCTGAAAGACTTAAGATTGAAATCATTGAGGTTAAAATGATTCTTCTTAGATTAAATGATTGCTTAATCAAAAACATATTAATTGATATTATTATTTGGAATGCCGGTATTTCATGTATCATATTGCCTGGTCAAATTTAAGCATTGATCGTAAAAACCGCAATAACGGATCAGGGATTAATGAAAGATTGAGTGTGAGCTCGTCAGAACGGACAAAAGTTGCAACCAGTGCTGTTGAAAAAGCCCTTTATGCCCTTTGTGTTAAAATATAAATCATTGAACCACAAAGGATCACGAAGTACATCACTAAGGAACACTAAGGAATAAGGTTAAGAAAACTCACTTTTTCAACAGCCCCAAACCTAAATAATCTGATTTTTACTTTCCAACTTTGTTTTGTTCTTGTGGAGGATAGCGATCGCCTTGTATTTTAATTTTCGAGATTCGGGAGCAGCAGAACAAGCGATTCCGTAAATGATCAAGCACTGTAAACCGGAATTTAAACAGAACAATATCAATGCAAACATGTTGTATAATTAATTTATCTGTGAACGGCTCACATTAAATAGGTACAGGGTGCTCACAAATGCCGGATTTTCTGATTGAGAAACAATAAAGGTTTGAATAATTATGATTAAATGGCAAGAATATTTATCACAGGTTCGACAGATGGTCTTGGTCAGCTGGCTGCAAAGGCACTGATTGCCCGGGGGCACCAGGTAGTGCTTCATGCACGCAATGATAAGAGGGCACAAGAAGCTTTGAAGAAAGTGCCCGATGCAGAAACTGTCTTAACAGCCGATCTTTCCAATACAGAAGAAACAAAACAGCTGGCTTCAAAAGTGAATGCTTTGGGAACGTTCGATGCAGTTATTCACAACGCAGGTGTTTATTATGCTTCAGCCGAAGATATTTTAGCTGTTAATACATTAGCACCGTATATTCTGACCTGCCTGATAGAAAAGCCAAAGCGATTAATCTATCTTAGTTCTGGCTTGCACCAGGGAGGACGGTCAAAACTGGAAAGTTTTAATTCCGGCATAAACCGCATCACCTATTCTGATTCAAAACTTCATGTGGTAATACTTTGCAGGGCAGTTGCAGGGAAATGGCCGGACGTCTATGCCAATGCACTGAATCCAGGCTGGGTTCCGACAAAAATGGGAGGGCCAGGCGCACCTGATAGTTTTGAAAGCGGGTATCAGACACAGGTGTGGCTTGCCGTAAGCAACGATGATAACGTAAAAGTAAGCGGACGTTTTTTCTATCATATGAAAGAAGTACGGTCTAACCCCGAGTCAGAAGATGTGCAGTTACAGGAGCGGTTTATGGACATTTGTAAGCAGATTACAGGTGTTTCATTTCCGGAAGGTAAAGTTTGATATAATAACTTTATTATTGACGTAAACCCTCCTGGAATATTTCAGGGAGTCAGATTGAGCCAACAGGAAAATGAAGAGGAGAATAGGAGAAGGGGAGAGGGGGAGATTGAAAAGTGTGAGTCCTCCTTCGTTAAAACTACGGAGGACAAAGTGTGAGAGTGAGTTTAGAGGAAAAAGAGATGAGAGTGTTCGCGATTGCTCTCGCACTCACTCTCACTCTCACTCTTTTTCAGCCCGCCTACGCTCCCTTCGGCAAGCTCAGGGTTAGCTTCGGCGGGCGCTGTACCCCGAACGGACAAAAGTTGCAACCAGTTAAGTGAGATTTTTAATTTAAAAATAATTCTATCTGACGCTGATATTGTATGGATAGGATTATTGGGAAGAGGTAACAAGATTATTTAAGAGAGGAGAAAGCCTCTTTTTATGTCTTTTAATCTTCGTACACCTGGTTTTATTTGTCATACTGGTAGATAGCTTGTCTGTAAACTTTGTACTATGGTTGTTGATCATCTTCATGCAATAACAACAAATATTTATAGAACAGAAGAAAAACTTATATTTCAAACCCGTGGGTCTAAGAATGGTGAGTAGTTTAATGAACACTATTCAATATGCATCAAATTATAGAAATTTATGTCTTTAAAATGGAAAATGTAAAAGAATAGATTGAAATTTAATAATACATTAACTAAAATCATGTTATTCAACTATCTGAAAATCGCTATTAGAAACATCGGAAGACAGAAATTCTATGCATTGATCAATATTACAGGTCTGACAATTGGAGTAATTACAAGTTTTCTTATTATACTTTATGTTGTTGATGAATTCAGTTTCGACAAGTTTCACAAAGATGCCCGTTTGATCTATAGAGTTAATCTTATGGGACGCATGTCTGGTCAGGAATTCAAATCTGCATACTCATCGGCACCTCTGGCAGCAGGATTTACTGAAGAAATTCCTGAGATTGATAATGCGTGCCGGATAGCACCATGGAAGGATATTTCTATTGTAAATGGGGAAGATTCATATACAGAAAAAACTGTATTGCTGGCTGATTCAAATTTTTTTGATTTCTTTAGTTTTAAGCTTATTCATGGTGATCCCAAAACGGTTTTGAACAAATCCTACAGCATTGTATTAACAGAAACCGCGGCAAATAAAATATTTGGGTATACCGGACCTGGTGACAGCAAACCTATTGGTAAAACACTGGAATTTGGAACAGAAAAATGGATCTGTACTGTAACGGGTATTGTTAAAGATCCGCCTCTGAATTCTCATTTCCACTTTAGTATGATCCTTTCGATGGGATCATGGGATTATAGCAGGAATTCAAGCTGGTTAGGAAATTCCCTGATTAGCTACATCAAACTTCATGAAAATGCTGATTGGAAATATGTTGAATCAAAAATTCCGAACCTGGTAATAAAGAACATTGGTCCTCAGGCACAGCAATATCTGGGGATAACATTGGAAGAATTCTTAAAGCAGGGAGGAGCTTATGGTTTTTACCTTCAACCATTGCTCGATATCCATTTTACTCAGGATCCTGATCTTCAGCTGGAGCCTGGTGGTAATATGAATACAATCTATTTACTTGTAGGAATAGTAATTTTCATCATTGTTATTGCATGTATTAATTTTATGAATCTGTCAACAGCAAAATTTTCAGGAAGGGCAAAAGAAGTTGGAGTAAGAAAATCACTTGGAGGATCAGTAGGCAGGCTTCGTACCCAATTTCTGATGGAGTCAGTAATGTATACATTGATCTCACTGATTATCGCTCAGATTATCTTAGCAATTATTCTTCCTCAATTTAATGTTCTTTCTGGCAAGTTACTTACTATTAAATCTTTATATAATTTTTATTATTTGAGTTTCATTATTTTAATTGTAGTTATTATTGGTATACTGGCTGGCAGCTATCCGGCATTTTATCTGACATCCTTCAAGCCTGTTGAAGTTTTGAGAGGAAGGATAAGAACTGGGATGAAAAGCAAAGGGATCAGACGTATCCTTGTGATTTTTCAATTTACCATGTCTATTGGGCTCATAATTTGTACTTTGCTCATCTATAAACAGTTGCAGTACATTCAAACAAAAGATTTAGGATTTGATAAAAATAATCTAATAGTAATAAAAAATGCAGAATCGTTAGGCTCTAACAAAAATGCTTTTAAGGAGGAATTACTTAAGATCCCTGAGGTAGTAAATGCTAGTATCTGCAACCTGGTTCCTCCAAATGTTAATTATTCTGATCTTTTCAGTCCGGTTGGATCAGACAACAAGGAACGAGGAAGTAATTATTGTTTTGCCGATGAGGATCTGATAAAGACATTGAAAACTTCAATGGTTGATGGAAGATTTTTTTCAAAAGAATTTCCTTCTGATTCCAAAGGAGTTGTAATCAATGAATCTGCCGTTCGTCTTTTTGGATGGAAAAATCCTGTTGGTCAGAAGATTCAGACCTTCTGGAAAGAAAATAATGAAGATGAAAGGGAGGTAATTGGAGTTGTTAAGGATTATAATTTTCAATCATTGGAAGAAGACATAAGCTCTCTGATTATTTTCCCTGGGACTGAAGGGAATAATATTTTAGTAAGGCTCACACCTGGTGATATCAGCAGAAAAATCAACTTAGTTCAATCGAGTTGGAAATCATTCCAGAATAAAGGTTCATTTGATTTCTCTTACGTAAAAGATGATTTTAGTGCAAAGTTCCGAAAAGAACAACAACTAAGTAAAATATTTATGGTTTTTACTATTCTGGCAATAATTATTGCGTCATTGGGATTACTTGGGCTTGCAACATTTACATCTGAACAGCGATCAAAGGAAATTGGTATTCGCAAAGCTATGGGAGCTTCTTCAAACAGCGTTATTGGATTGATATCCCGGGAATATATGAACCTGATTTTAATTTCATTCATTATTGCTGTTCCACTTGCATATTTTACAATAAACTGGTGGCTAGAGAATTTCGCGTATAAGACTAACATTGGAGTTTTAAGTTTTATAATTGGAGGTATTTTAGCCATACTTATTGCATTTTTATCTGTGGGTTATCAATCTCTTAAAGCAGCTTCCCGAAATCCTGTTGATTCGTTGAAGTTTGAATAGCGGATTTTCTTAAATGTGGTTAAAAAATATTTGTTTGCTTCTTATAGGCCATCACCTTCTTATTTCAGTCTGAGGGTAAGATCATTTTGGAAAGTGAATTTTATATTGATAAAAATGGGAGAGTTGCAACTCCTGTCTTCACGGACCCAGTCCAACTCATCCTCATGATTAGTGGGGTTTTGGGAAGTTCCAAAAAAGTGTGCGAGTGAGAGTGAGTTTCGAGGAAAAAGAAATGAGAGTGTTCGCGATTGTCCCGAAAATCTTTGATTTTCGAGGATCCTCGAAAAACACAAATTATGGATTTGTGTTTTTCGGGACTCTCGCACTCGCTCTCACTCTCACTCTTTTTCAGTACCCGGAGCGGGACTTGAATCTATTTTACTGCATTTGACTTCATTATTTTAATATACTTGAAAAACAGCATATTAACAATTTGTATTTTGTTTATTGGATTTCATTTTATTACATTTGAGTATAAGTTTGCACCTAATTTGCACCTACTTTTGGTTTATATAGTTTGATATAAAACGCTCAAAAATGACAGAAATTCAATTTTATCTTAAATCTGAAAAGCTTGATAAACATGGAAAGGTTACTCTTTTAGCTTCGATCTACAGCAACTATAAAGCCTATAGAATGAAGCTGGGAAAAGTAAGAATTCGTGATTGGAATAAAAAATCACAACGCCTAAGGTTGTCTTCTCAGAATACAAAAGCTTATGAAGAAAACTCAAAAATGAACGCATTTATCGATGACGTTGAAACCCAGGCCAGAATGCTATTTAATAAGGTTACCAAGGAAAGAAGGAAACCTTCGGAGTTTGAGTTGACAAATCTTCTCAATACTCCCGAAGTATCCTCTGTGCTTAAATCAACTTCAGTTATGGAAGTTTTCAGCGATTTTATTGAATCTAACAAACCAGATAAAGCTGAGCGCACAATAAAGGGATATACCACTGTTAAAAACTATATAACCCGATTTCAGGAATCTACAAAATATACTTTAACCTGGGACAATATTGATGTTAATTTTATTGATAAGCTAAAAAAGTATACGTTCATAACCGAAAGGAAGCAGGTGGGGTACTATGCCAAGATTACCAGGGTACTTTCAACATTCCTGCATTGGGCAGAAGAACGTAACTATTATCAGGGCAAGATCTACGATAAACTTAAAGTTGATGAACCCGAAAGAGAGGTTGTATTCTTAAGCATGGATGAGCTTCTGGTACTCATGGATTATAACTTTGAGAGCCACCGATTAAATAAAGTGAAAGATTTGTATTGTTTTGCATCCTTTACAGGACTCCGATATAGTGATGTCATTTCTCTTAAGAGAGAGCATATAAATAATAAACTCTTAACTAAAACACAAGTAAAAACAGGGTATGTTAAAACTCTCCCTCTTAATGATTTTGCTCTTAAAATACTTAAAAAGTATGAAGAGGATGAAGATCCACTTCCGAAAATGTCCATTCAGAATATTAACGAATATTTGAAAGAAGCCTGTGGAATTATTGCTTCAAAACAACTTCCCAAAACAGAATTTAACCGGCTGGTGATAAAAAAAAGTGTTATAGGCAGTGAAACAACAGAGGTATCACTGCCTCTCCATGAATCTATCACTTTTCACACTGCCAGAAAGACTTTTATTACCAATAGCATCATGCTTGGGGTAAACATAAAGGCTTTACAGGATATGGGGGCACCAAAAAAAGAAAAAGATTTGAAGAAATATCTGAAGATTACCGATGCATTTAAGAGCCAGGTCATGGACAATACCTGGAATGTTCTGAGTTTAAACCATATACCAAAAGAGCTTATTTCTCAAAACTAGTCTTTTGTTACTTTTTTTTTATCACCAGCAAATATTTTATCAAAAAAACATACTTTTATTTGCCAGTTAGCTGGCATGCCATAGAACCTCGACACATTCTATAACATGATTAACTACAATTAACTTATGACAATTCCTGAATCAATTAATCGACTTTTCACCCAAGCAAGAGAAAAAGATGAATTTGAATTCATTTGTACCCTGATTAATTTTAAGGGAATGGGGACAGTTCAGAATACCTCAAATCTATTCGAATGGTTTCAATCAATTGACTACTACCAAAATCTAATTGGCCAAACAGATGATATTCATAAGAAAGCTAGGATTACACTTATGTTGTATTCAACATTTTTTGAGTCAAGTGATTTGTATAACATTATAGGCAGCTTATGTCGAATTACTCTTGGATTTAGAAGTTCTTCTTACCTGTTTTTCAAACATGACTCTGCCGATAGATGGTATGGGACTGGGGAAAAAATAGGATTAATTAATGACCTATTATTAGATTCGGGCTTTAATGAGATTCAGAAATTCTTTGAGGAGGTACATCATAAAGAATTACGAAATACTTTTTTCCATTCATCCTATTCTCTTGAAAATGATGAGTATATACTTCATGACTCGGAACCTATCTTTATTAATGAGGTCGGCCAATCCTCGGTAAGCATAAATAAATTC
Source organism: uncultured Bacteroidales bacterium (assembly GCA_963815075.1). Taxonomy (GTDB): domain Bacteria; phylum Bacteroidota; class Bacteroidia; order Bacteroidales; family VadinHA17; genus LD21. Next base: position 11,288 of record CAWFFK010000008.1, on the reverse strand, counting down.
ATATTACCAAAGACAAATTCGGTACTTGAATTTTACACTGCATTCAAGGATAGCTACACAGCCCATTACAACTCATATAAAACAAACAAGAGAATTAAAGGAAGGTTTCCAGAATTAATTGACATTGAAATTCTTGGATCTGAAAATGGATTAATTGGCTTTGTAGCTAATGGTTCATCAATAAAACTTAAGGACAATTTCTGGGAAGCTTGGAATATAAGGTTGAATACTCCTTCTGAATTAGACAGGCACATTGGAGACGAGTTAAAAAGGTTTCTATCCAAAGAAAAAATACATTCAAATGATGGACTGCTTCAACACCTATATAACGTCATAAAGAAAAGAAATAGGCAACCTGAAAAACTCATTCTGGCAAAAGTCTATGAAAGATTTGCCCTAATATTCATGAAAAAGGCAAGTGACGAAACTAACGGCTTTAAAAAGCCTAACCTATTCAAAATTGCACAAATATACTTTGAAAAAAGCTATGACCTAGATCCTGCCACTATTCTATCTCAAAGGTATGCCTTAGCGATGTATATGGTAGGAGATAGCGCTAAAGATGACGATCTTAAAAAAAAGGCCTTAAAGACAATAATTAAATGCCTGGATTTAAATAATCTTCAAGAAGATATTTTAAAAAATACTCTTCATATTATTTGTGATTTACGAGACCGAGGAGTTCAAATTCAGGAAGAACTGCGGCTTTTCAAGTCTTTTCTGGATTCAATAACAATAAAAGAATATGAAGAATTAATTAAAATCATTCAGAACAAACTTTAAAAATAAAACACGACCAGCTACCACCATCATGAATGCGCTTATCCGAAAATGAAAAGAAGATTTTGCAAGAAAAACGAACCCAAACTGTGCCCCCAAAATAAAGACGATTGAGACAATAATATGGAAAATCAGATCCTTCTCATTGTAATCCTTTTCGGTGTCATACTGGTGTTAAGTCGTTGGTTATCATGGAAAAGACGTGAGCGACATCGCAGCTATTACAGAAACGAGTACCTAAAATCTGATGACTGGCAGCGGAAACGCTATGTAGTGCTTAAACGAGACAATTGGCGTTGTGTATACTGTGGAGCTCCTGCAACCCAAGTCCACCACAAGAAATACGCTAGATGGAACATTGGAAGGGAACCCATTGAATGGCTAGTTTCCGTCTGTAAATCATGTCATGAATCGATGCATAATTGAGTTCTCCCTTTTTTAAAAAAGAAATAAAGAAGTTTTTAAGGGAAAAAACATTGATTAAGAATTTTTTCAAATACAAAAAAGGTGTTAGTCACTACCATTTCGGCGCAAAAGCCCATTCCGAAATGATTGTTTATACATTTTTGCTCCCGTGCAAAAATGAGGAGGAAAGAGATGGGAATTATTTGTGAATTCTGAGTAGCCCCTATAATGTATTGAATAATTATTCTTTAAAGGTTCACATATATATATTTGATCTGCTTAATAAAGTAAACAGCTGGCAAAAAATGATCTTGATGATTTAAGTTTCAAATAATCAGAAAATTATTCAATCTGTCATCAAATCCATCAGCCAGATCGAAGGCCTCGTTTATAAGTCATTCAATATTAATATGCTACGCAAAAAGGTTCGAGTTCCATCTCAACCATCCAATTTACTTCGAAATCCGAAAATTGGAACTCGTGAAGATCAGCACAAAAGTAGATATATAGAAACAAGCCTTACGAAATGCTATACATAGATATGATTGTAGAAATCTAAATTGCCAGGATTGAGATTTGCTTTAATTATTGTCTGTACATGCTTAAAGCAAAATCCATATTTTTATTTTAATATTTGAAAAATAATAATGAAATTGCAATACGTATAATATAATATTAACAAAGGAGGTGTATTATGGGAATAAAACCAGGTCCAAAAAGAATTGCTACAACTACAGGTAAACCAGACAGGCGTCAACGAGATAATAAGGAAACTCCTAAAAATACTCCAACTCTTAAGCCACACAAGCATAAGAAAGGGGATTAATCTCTTTTACCTGCATGTTTTTCTACAAGCATTCCAGATAAGAGTTCAAAGTATAGAAGAGTATATCGAAATCCCTGTTTTCTCAAGTAAGAATGGGCTGGGACAACTGTTTTGTCTACAAATCCATCATTAAGTTACAATACCTGACTTACAATTCGTCAGTAATTCGGATAATCAAATTATCCTTTACAGGCTTCTGTTTGATTCCTGATGCTCTCCTTTAAATATCGAAAAACTATCTCGAAGATTTAAATATCAGAATGAATTTGAAATAGAATCTAGACCAGTAATTAAAATCATCAGATGATAGGATCAAAGGTAAATTTGACTCTTATATAGGCTATCTACTTCAAGTTTTTTAATTTAAAGTATGGATAAAATAAAATTGAAAAGAATGCCTTTAGAGAATATTGATATTCCAAACCTGCTCTATAAATATAGAACATGGAGTAAAGAGTATCATAGACAAGCTTTCACTCAACCGTGTATTTATTTTTCAGCTCCCATAGATTTCGAAGATCCTTTGGATTGCAAAAACCCGGTACGATATGATTTATTGACTGAGTTTGAGATTTTCGACCATTATTTTCAAGAATCAAAAAAATTCAATCCAAGGTTTAATCATTTCGAGCACCTTGATTGGGCAGGACATTGGTTCATGAAGAGTCCTTTACGGGATCCATACCAATTAAAAGATGTCGAATCAAAGACTTTTGGAAAAAACGGTCAAAATGACCACCTAAGATCGGAGCAAAGAGACCACCCCCTAGCCGGAGTAAACTGACCACCCTTGTCCGGAGCAAATTGACCACCCAAAACCGGAGCAAAGAGACCACCCCCTTTCGTCTTGCTTTATTATCATGATTTATTAGGCTGAATGATTAACGTTGAGGGTATTATAAAATACCTATCATTTATGTCTAACAATTTAATTATTATGAGTAAAGCAAGAACGATCTTAAAAATGTACACCGAGGGTGTAAGTAAACAATCTATCAGTCTCCGCACAGGAGCTACGCGAAACACGGTAAAGAAGTATATCCGGCAATTCATTGCTTTGGGTAAGACGCTGGAAGAGATTAGTAAACTCAGTGACACACAGCTGGAAACATTGTTTTCAACGCCACGGCCAGAGGTCCCTTCGGACAAGCGAAATTCAGATCTGATGGCCTTCTTTCCTGGCATGGAGAAAGCTCTAAAACGCAAAGGTGAGACCAGAGAAAAACAGTGGGTGCAATATCTTCTTAAACATCCGGATGGTTATCGAAAAACGCAGTTTAATGAACATTATAATTTATGGAGTAAGAAGGTAAACACTTCGATGCATATGGAGCATAAGAGCGGTGACAAGATGTATGTGGACTACACGGGCGATAAGCTGTCCTTCGTTGATCAGTCTACAGGAGAAGTGATACCGGTAGAAGTTTTTGTCGCCATACTTGGCTCCAGCCAGCTGACCTACGTCGAGGCTTCAATGACTCAGCGCAAAGAAGACTTTGTAAGTTCCTGTGAAAATACACTTCATTACTTCGGAGGTATGCCACAGGCCATTGTAACAGACAACTTAAAATCGGCTGTTATTAAAAGCGACCGGTACGAGCCCACACTAAACGAGATGTTCCGGGATTTTGTGGAACATTATCATATGACAGCTCTTCCGGCCGGCCCCTATAAACCGAAACATAAAGCTCTGGTAGAAGGGGCGGTTAAGATAATATACCGGACGATTTTTCACTCCATAAAACAACGTACCTTCTTTTCTTTAGCAGACTTAAATACTGCGATCCGGGAAGCACTCACAGATCATAATAACAAGCTGATGACTGGCCGCCCATATAGCCGAAGACAACTGTTTGAAGAAATAGAAAAATCAGATCTTCAGCCATTGCCGAAACACAGGTATCAGGCTAAACGTAAGAAAGTAGTTACGGTGATGAAAAACAATCATGTATGCCTGGCGGAAGACAAGCATTACTACAGTGTTCCTTATCGCTACATTGGAAAGAAGGTTACCATTCTTTACACTCAGGATCTTGTAGAGATCTATTACCATTACGACCAGATAGCAAGCCATACACGCAATTTAAAGCTTTACGGATACACTACCAACGAAGACCATCTTGCATCTCACCACCAGTTTAAAAGCGACTGGACACCTGAGAAGTTCATTCAGAGGGCAACCTTCATTGGCAGCGATACCAGGGACTATATAACCCGTATTCTTGAGATAAGGCAGCATCCCGAGCAAGCCTATAAAACATGTCAGGGTATCCTGGGCTTTGCTTCGCGTGTGGGCGGTGATCGACTGAACATGACTTGTAAAAGGGCATTATATTATGGTGAGTTCAGTTATAATGCCATCCGCACAATCATCGAGAAAAGGCTGGATCAGGAGCCTTTCGACTCAGAGGATGAAAATAAAAAAATGCCCGGGCATCGCAATGTGCGTGGTGGTGGATACTACAAATAATCAATTTATTAATCAGAAATCCAGTCACGATAAACCCGTGGCTGGATTAATCAAATTACGAACTTTAAAAATATAAATATATGAATGATCAAACATTACAGAAACTAAAACAAATGAACTTCCATGGTATGGCTATGGCCTTTAAAACCACTCTTGAAGACGGGCGTATGACCAGCATGACAGCAGATGAGATGGTGGCTTTCATGGTTGAATCAGAATGGGATTATCGTAACAACCGCCGCATCGAACGACACATAAACCAAGCCCGTTTTCGCTACAAGGCAAACATTGAACACCTCGATTTTGCTACCGAAAGAAACCTTGATAAGAACCAAATCATGCGCTTTGCCGATTGTAACTTCATTAATAAATCGGAAACCATTATTATCACTGGTAGCACAGGCATTGGAAAAAGCTACTTAGCTTCAGCTATCGGTAATCAGGCATGCATGCTGGGATACAAAGTTTTATACACAAATACTACAAAGCTCTTTGCTAAACTAAAAATGTCGAAGGCTGATGGTTCATATATAAAAGAAATAGCACGAATCGAAAAACAGGATCTATTAATACTCGATGATTTTGGGATCCAGCCCTTTGATAATCAAAGCCGTTCTTCACTCATGGAAATTATCGAGGACCGCCATGGCAAGCGCTCTACAATCATCACTTCACAACTCCCGGTATTACAATGGCATGATATCATTGGAGAAAATACCATAGCAGATGCCATACTGGACCGCATTGTACATCAGGCGCATCGAATTGAACTCTCAGGAGAATCGATGCGAAAACACGTTAATAAAATAAATATATCACTTGGAGAAACAGACTAAAAAAATAACTTTGTAGAATCAGCCCGTAAATTATGATGAAAATGAGGCAAAAAAGGATGTTAACTTAGGGTGGTCTTTGGCAGCCGGAAATACATGGTCTCACGAAAACGATCTAGGGTGGTCAATATGTCCGATTTTTCCAATTACAGGAGATCCAGATCTACAACAAACATTTATTGAAGATCAGTATGTTACAAAATCCATCACCGATTCCGTCACCCCCTTCAAAACAAAAACCCGCAAGACGTTGATCTTACGGGTTTTGCGATTTAAAGAAGTGGTGCCACCAGCCCCCAAAGAGTCCTTGTGTAGTTTTCTGATTTATCGATTAGATGGCCGTTTGCGTATATTTTCAATGTATTCATAAATTCATCACAATTAACGCTAAATAAACATATTTTGACCATTTTATGTGCTTGATTTATAAGATGCTAGCTAAGACAATCTGATTGAAAAAAGCGTCAACGAGAACGTCAACAAGGTAATTATGAGAGCATCTTTTCAAACTACATCCCAATACTAACATCAATTCCATTACTTTAATATAACCACACATCTATTGCTTATTCCAATTACGGTATTGGTATTTCGCTGGCAGCCCAAGTGCTTCCTTTAGCTCGCCTTTCTTAAAGTAGATTGCTCTGCCAAGTCTGTAATGAGGTATTCTTCCATCCTCTTGATACTTGCTAATAGTCCTTAAAGAGATCTTTAAGAATCTTGCAGCTTCTTTACGATTTAGAAGTTCATCATATTCATTTTGCTGATCCTTCTGTTTTAAGATCGATTTGAGCTCTTCTGAGAAAGCTTCTCTAATTAATGTGACAAATTCATTTTTTTCAAAGTTTGTCATTACAAATTTCTCTGTCATAAATAATAGAATTAATTAAATACTAAACATTTTATTTACTAACATACTCTATTTGTGCAATTTAACTCAATATCTTGTTTGCTAATTTTAAATTATAAAAGGTTAATTTTAAAAACACCAATTAAAATACTACACAAATAAAACACACACAATGTCACAAACAAATACACATACAAGCAAGCATAGTCAATTATGCAGAGAAACATTTTAACATATTTTAAACATATAATGTTTATAATTAATTATGTATTGCGTTATGTAAATCAAATAAATAAGGCATATGTCAAATATTTTTCTTATATTTGTAAAAATTATTTATCATGGAATTAAGGTTTATCAAAGCAAATGATTTTGTAGCTAATATTAAATGTAGTATACACAAGAACGGAAAACTTGGTTTTTCAAGTAATGCTATTTCTAGACTTGGGATTGACACAAATAAGAGTATAATGTTTGCTACAATGGATGAAGATGGAGGTAATGGAGCTTTATATGCTATTATACTAGATGAGTTAAATGAAGAAGCATTTAAATTTAATAAAGCTGGAAATTATTACTACCTAAATACTAAAGCTATGTTTGATAGTCTTCAATATAATTATCAAAATAAAACAATCCTTTTTGATATTGTTAAAACTGATACTTTATATGAAAATAAAATTGTGTATAAATTTATAAAGCGGGAGGGACGAAGTAAGAAATAAAATAAGCGAATACAGTTGGCTCCTGTATTCGCTTTTAAAAATGGGATTATTCGTTTGTACAAATGGGGGTTACTTCACCCTTTTCTCCCTTTAATATTATTCAAATATAATGTAATTCTTCTTTAGAAACAATTAAATTAACATTCCCTGTTAATCCGGTTTCTAAATAATTCGAAACATACAGAGCCAAAAGGATCTAGCTAATTGTATTATCAACAGCTGGCATATTTATCATTTTAAATGCTCATGTGGATTATAACATAAAAAAATATTTTAAGTGAAAAAAGAATATAAAATTAATTTGTTAGAAGAAACAAAGTTTATAATAAACAGATACGATTTTTTCTATGAAACAATTAACAGTAAGAGTAATTTTTATATGGCTATTAATACTTTGATCATTGGAGGTATAATGACCGGTTATCCGATTCTAAACAAAGAATATCAGTTTAAAGGAATTATGGAATATATCCCAATCATAGTCTTACTTTTAAATTTAGCAGCCTTAATATTTACTGTGTTGGCTATTAAACCTTTTTTAAGTAAAAAAGGGTGCTCTCTTTTATTCTTCAATAATGTCGCAAATAGACACCAGGAAGAATATTTAAACTTATTTCAACATGTTACTAAGAAAAAAATGTTAAAAGATTCTGCAACTCAAGTACATGAACTTGCTTGTGGATTAAGAAATAAATTCCAAAAAATAAATTGGGCGACATTTCTTACAAGTATACAGTTGATTTTGATAATGCTGTTCACAATAATATTAATTATTAAATACTAAGAGTTTATGAAATTGTATGACAATTATATTGATAACATTAAAAATGTTATTGCAAAAGAGAAGTCTTTGAAAGGAAATAGAAATCACTTTGAAAAACATCAAGTTGAAACAAATGCTTTTACTGATAGGTTTATGTCAGAAAACACTATTTTAAGCTATAAACCCTTAAATAGCCTGGAACCACTATTAACTACTGTGGGTAAATATGGCATTCATGATCAGAAACCTGGGGAGCATCCAGATTTCAAGCATTTAAAGAGCAATAATGGTTCAGAATATCATTATATAACATCAACCTTCATTGATATAAAGAATTCTACAGGTTTATTCAAAAAGTATAACCCTGATGTTGTTCGAGTTATTACAAATACAATTCAAAGAGCAGCTATTCATACTTGTGTAATTTTTGGTGGATATATACAAAGGTTACAAGGTGATGGGCTATTTGTATATTTTGGGGGGAAGAGTATTCCTAAAAACGATTCAATTATAAATTCTCTTAATGCTACAAGTATGTTTACATACTTCGTCAAAAACGATTTAAGAAAATTGTTCGAAACAGAAGGTATTGAAGATATTAATACTAGAATAGGGATTGATTTCGGTGATGATCATCAAGTATTGTGGTCTGTAGCAGGTATTGGTGATTGTAGCGAAATAACTACTTACAGCCTACATACTAGCCTAGCCTCTAAAATGCTAAAGATTGCAAATACAAATGGAATAGTAGTCGGAGATAATGTGAAGAGTTTTTCTCGCATTAATGAGGATTACTTTGATTGGGTTAGGGATTCAACTGGAAATATTAAACAAAGATATGTATTCGAAGATAAAGACAAAAGTGTTTACTATAAAGCCCTGGAATTTGATTGGTTAAAATACCTCAAAACACTTCCCTTCATTTATCAGAATGATACTGGTGAACTTTTTTTTGAATCAGACCAAGAGAATCGAGAAAGAATCAGGCTTAATAGTTTACGAAATACTGCAGGTCTATTAAGCTCGAGTAATGGATATACTAACCAGAATGGGAACATTTCTGGCAATTCTGATGGAATAAAAAACAGAGAACATAGATTTCACTATGAGTAAGAAAATAAGGATTCCTGGAAGTAAGTATAATAAATATGCATTGCTCCTACATCAACAGAAGCTAATTGAGCACAGTTATAATTTTTTAAAATGCAGAATTATTAATAAAGTCTTAGTTTGTACAGGAAAGCTAAAACCTACTAACTGTATAAACACCTATTCTATTAAAATTGAATATGTTGCAGGTTATGAACCCAAAACAACTATTCTCTTTCCAACTATTGATCCGTCCAAAGAAATACATATGTATAAAGATCATAGTATATGTTTGCACTATCCGATAGATATGATTTGGAATGAAAGAATAAAAATTCATGAATACACCATACCTTGGATTTGCGAATGGATTCTATTCTATGAGATCTATTTAATTAACGGTAATATATGGGAAGGGCCAGAGTCCCCTGTTCATTTTAAAGAATCTGAAAAAAATATAAATAAAAATACTGATTAATATCCTTAACTTATTTGATTATATCCAATCTTACAAAATATTAACTACCTTTTAATTCAAAGATGATAACCGATGTAATTACTAGATTACGTGCACATTGTAAAATTCGTCAACAAAGACGTCCCCCTCTTAAAACAAAACTCCCGCAAGATATTTATCTTACGGGAGTTTTGTTTTAAGAGTGTGGTGCCACTCGGAATCGAACCTGAACTCTTCAAAATCGTTGTGAGCCAAATCTTAAGAAAGTTTTATTAAACGACCGTTTAATCAAACTATCTAAAACCACATGTATTTTTAATAAAAAGTTCGATTAATCGCTTTTTATTAATCAAAGTTCTTTTTATCTTTGCCAGCACATATATTAGAACTATTATGATTTTTGGATACGCACGGGTTTCTACGAAAGAACAAAATTTGAATTTACAGGCCGATGCGCTTAAGAAAGCCGGTTGTGAAAGGATCTTTCAGGAAAAAGTATCAGGGAGATCTCCAAAACGTCCAGAACTTTTAAAACTTCTTGAACAAATCAGACCAGATGACACTTTAATAGTTTTTAGCGTAGACCGTTTGGGAAGAACTACCAGAGAGCTGATAATCCTATTAAATGATTTTAAAGAAAAAGGAATAGCATTTAAAAGTTTATCTGAAGGAATTCTTGACACGTCAAGCCCGATGGGAGAGGCCATCTTTCAAATTATTGCCATTCTGAAGGCTATGGAGGTAAACGTACTTAGGGAAAGAACAATTAAAGGAATAGAAGCAGCGAGGGCGAGAGGTATCAAGGGAGGAAGGCCGGCAGGATCTTATAACAAAAAGAAAGCTTCTGCAGTTGTTGCGCTTTATAATCAAAAAAATACAATTAACTTTATTGAGGATAATTTAAATATAAGCAGATCAACAATATATCAATATCTTAGAAAAGAGGGTGTAACGGTTAATGGTTTTACAAAAAGCAAATAAATTATTTAATTCAAGGAGACCGTGGATAATATATTATTACGAAAAATGTTGGAGAAAAAGCTAATTGAAGAAAATGCTTTTTGGTCTTACGATAAATCCAGTATCGATATAATACCTGATAATGAATTTATTGAAAAGGTTTTATTACATCTCGATATTGAGGATGTCCAGTCCCTTTTCTCACTTTTTCCTAAAAAGAGAATACAAAAAGTCTGGCAAGAAGTCGTTTTGCCACGTGACCCCCTTTATCATAATTTAAACAGACTCTATGCTTTTCTTTTATTTGACATTAAGCACCCAGACAGGTACATTCGTATTTATAAGAATAAACACATAAAGTCTATTGTATGAAGGGATTAACAAAAAACACAGAAAAGATATTTGAGGCTGTTTCTTTGTTGAACTGCATAAAAGATTATGTTCTGATTGGAGGCACAGCCATTTCTGTGCAGATAGGTAAACGGTTAAGTGAGGATCTGGATTTTTGCAAGTGGTCAACCAATATTAAAAAGGATAAACCAACTGTTGACTGGCCACAAATAAAAAAGGAACTTGAAACAATTGGTAAAATTGACAAATTAGATATTCTTGGTTTTGACCAGGTTAATTTTGTTGTTGATAATGTTAAAATATCATTCCTTACAAAACAAGAAAACCTAAGCCCTGTTAATACTCTGGTCCCAATGCTAAATAATATAAAAGCAGCAGATCTTGATTCCCTAGGGTCGATGAAGGTAGAATTAGTTTTGCGTAGAAGTAACTTTAGAGATTACTACGATATTTATTCTCTGTTAATGGATGGCCACTCAATAAAGGCAATGGTTGAAGGAGCTGCAAAATATTCAAATCACACTTTAAAAACAAGGGATGCACTTAGTTTCTTATCTAATGGAAGTAATTATAAAAAAGGCAAAGATTTTGATCTCTTGAATCCTGTTTATGATATTACTAACATAGCAATTGAAGATTTGATTAAATCAACAATAAAAAAAGAGTATCCATTAATTATTTCTTAAGAATTCAACTCCTAAGGGAAATCAATAGTCAATGAATGACTGGAAACAATTAATCCCATTTTTATGATAAAATCTAAGTTGTCAGATGACGAG